>NZ_CP119520.1:2481539-3722308 GCF_029223865.1 Telluria mixta | reverse complement strand
TCTGGGCAATTTCATGGCGCAGCAGGTTGTAGGCGATCAACATTCCCCATACTTCCTGGCGCACGAGTTCCGGCAGCCTGCTGCGCAGGACAGGCGCTTTTTTCAGCATGCCTTGCTTCATTTCCCTGAAACCGAGTTCGATCTCCCATCGCTGCACGTAGTGTGCGGCGACGTCACGCGCGGGGAAACGATGCGCATCGCACAGCGAGGTGAGAAATCGTCGAGGCTGTCCGCCCACCGTGCATTCGATCAGTCTAGCCTGCCAGTGCGAGGGAAGATCCGGATGCTGCCGACGCGCCTGAGGTGAGACGGGAAGCCGTACCAGACAGTCACCGGGAGCCACCTGGCAGACTACCTCATAACACAGCGAGGTTTTGGTGCGTATCAGCCAATGCTTTTGCAGGCCCGACCGTTGCCAGTCCAGTAGAAACGCGGCCGAGAAATAGGCTCGATCAAAAATCGTGAGCGAGTTATCAGGCGCAGCCTGTATCAGTGTCTTTGCATAGCTCAGCTCACCTGTCTGGCACTCTCCGAAGTCGACGGCGCGCAGCAGGTGACTGTGGGTATCCATCAGGCAGACGGCACGCAATTGCGGCCAAGCGCCATCACGTCCGTCACCTCCCCGGGGCCGGCCAAACTCCCTTTCGTTTTCTGGCGTGCTCGGCACCGACCAGACCACGCCATCAACAGCATAACTGCGCAGGCCATGAAACAGCGCACTCTCCGCTGGGGCACGCTCACCCCAGCAGCTTGCCGTCCGCTTGAACAGCCATTCCAATGGGGCTTCGCCTAAACGCTCACGCCCCGCCACTGAAGCACTGGGGACAGGTGTGCTGGCTGCCGGGCCATCGGCAAGATCGAGCTGTTTGACGATATGCCAGATCGGCTCGTTTCGAAACAATGCCAGTCCAATTACCAGCCAGACCATCCGATCGGCCGGTAACCGACGACGACGCACCGACACAGTGCCAGTCTGTTGCAAAGCCTCATCGATCCACGCCGGATCGATAAGGCTGGCGAAACGGTCAAATTCCTGCGGCGTCAGCGAGGCCGAGTAATCCAGGTCAAGTTGCAGAGCCATGATAGAAAACGGATTTACGTTGAACATAAATCCGTTCTAGCCCTTGGATCGCGTCGGTCAAGTCCTTAAGTGACCGGCATTAGCTCTGACCCCGGTTTTTGGAAACAAAAAAGCCCGGACGGTCTCTCGTCCGGGCTTTTACGACCAGCTTGCCTTAAGCGGCTTCGACGGCCACCGGCATGCGGATCAGGTAGTCGAACGCGGACAGTGCCGCCTTCGCCCCGTCGCCGGCCGCGATGACGATCTGCTTGAACGGCGTCGTCGTCGCATCGCCCGCGGCGAACACGCCCGGGATGTTGGTGCGGCCGTGGTCGTCCACGACGATCTCGCCGAAGCGCGACAGTTCCAGCGTGCCCTTCAGGAACTCGGTGTTCGGCACGAGGCCGATCTGGACGAACACACCGGCCAGTTGCACCAGGTGTTCCTCGCCGCTCAGGCGGTCCTTGAACTTGATGCCGTTGACCTTGCTGCCGTCGCCGGTGATCTCGGTCGTCTGTGCGTTCGTGTGGATCGTCACGTTCGACAGGCTCTCGGCCTTGTTCACGAGCACGGCGTCCGCCTTCAGCTGCGGGGCGAATTCCAGCAGGGTCACGTGCTCGACGATACCGGCCAGGTCGATCGCCGCTTCCACGCCCGAGTTACCGCCGCCGATGACCGCCACGCGCTTGCCCTTGTACAGCGGGCCGTCGCAGTGCGGGCAGTAGTTCACGCCGGCGTTCTTGTACTCCTGCTCGCCCGGCACGTTCACGTTCCTCCAGCGCGCACCCGTCGACAGGATCACGGTGCTCGACTTCAGCGAGCCGCCGTTCGCGAACTGCACTTCGACCAGTTCGCCCGGCGCCGACGGCGGAATGATTTTCGCCGCCGTCTGCTGCGTCATGATGTCGACGCCGTAGTGGCGCACTTGCGCTTCCAGCGCGGCCGCGAATTTCGGGCCGTCCGTTTCCAGCACGGAGATGTAGTTCTCAATCGACATCGTGTCGTTCACCTGGCCGCCGAAGCGTTCCGTCGCGACGCCGGTACGGATGCCTTTGCGGGCCGCATACACGGCCGCTGCCGCACCCGACGGGCCGCCGCCGACGATCAGCACGTCGTACGGGTCCTTCGCGTTCAGCTTCGCAGCGTCACGGGCGCCGGCGCCCTTGTCCAGCTTGGCGACGATCTCTTCGATCAGCATGCGGCCCGAGCCGAACAGTTCGCCGTTCAGGAACACCATCGGCACGGCCATCACCTTGCGCGACTCGACTTCGGCCTGGAACGCGCCGCCTTCGATCACGGTCGTCTTCACACGCGGGTTCATGATCGCCATCAGCGACAGGGCCTGCACGACGTCCGGGCAGTTATGGCAGGTCAGCGACATGTACATCTCGAATTCGTAGTGGGAGTCAAGCGCCTTGATCGCATCGATCGTCTCGGCCTCGACTTTCGGCGGATGGCCGCCCGTCCACAGCAGCGCCAGCACGAGCGACGTGAATTCGTGGCCCAGCGGCAGGCCGGCGAAGCGCAGGTTCATGTCGGTGCCGACACGCTTCAGGGTGAACGACGGCTTGCGGGCGTCGTTGCCATCGGTGCGCAGCGTGATCTTGTCGGCGCGCAGGTCCTGGATCGTCTGCAGCAGGTCGAGCATCTGTTTCGACGTGTCGCTGTCGTCGAGCGAGGCGACGATCTCGAAAGGTTGCTGGACGCGTTGCAGGTAGCCGGCGAGTTGGTTTTTGAGTTCTTGTTCGAGCATGATCGTATCCTTTCGTTTCGTTCAGTCGTGTTCAGGCCGATGCGGTCCACATGAGGACGCATCCGTCAAATCTAAATAGTGAATCTGGAAGGCAGATCGACTAGCGAGATCGCCTGTTGTGCTTGTGCGGGCCCATTCCGGGTGGGCTCGTGGGGAGGGGGTGGGCACCGGCCGCCCCTCGCGGCCGGTGCCTGGTACTACGGTGCTACTGGTGCTTCTAAAACAGATCTATTAGATCTTGCCGACCAGGTCCAGCGACGGCTTCAGCGTTTCGGCGCCTTCGGTCCACTTGGCCGGGCAGACTTCGCCCGGGTGCGATGCGACGTACTGGGCTGCCTTCACTTTGCGCATCAGTTCCGACGCGTCGCGGCCGATGCCGTTGTCGTGCACTTCCATGACCTTGATCTGGCCTTCCGGATTGATCACGAACGTGCCGCGCAGGGCCAGGCCTTCTTCTTCGATCATGACTTCGAAGTTACGCGACAGCAGGCCGGTCGGGTCGCCGATCAGCGGGTAGTTGACCTTCTTGATCGCGTCCGACGTGTCGTGCCATGCCTTGTGGGCGAAGTGGGTGTCGGTCGACACGCCGTAGACTTTGACGCCCATCTTTTCGAATTCCGGCTGGAAAGCAGCCAGGTCTTCCAGTTCGGTCGGGCAGACGAAGGTGAAGTCCGCCGGGTAGAACATCAGGACCGACCACGTGCCTTTGAAATCGGCTTCGGTCAGGTCGATGAACTTGCCTGCGTGGTAAGCGGTTGCTTTGAACGGCTTGATTTCGGTGTTGATGATGGACATTCAGTACTCCTCTTTCGGGGTTAAAAAAAGCTTAGGTGTGAACTATACCCTGTCACACCCTTCATGTGAAATTGATTGAACAGATTCTATCAATTGATTTTAGCTATCACATCGGGATAGCCTGTGCCTATCGGGAACATTGGCGGCGCGAGGATCAGGCCGGCGTTGCCGCCGGCTGCAACGCAGTCTCCATGCACGGCAGGGTGAGGCTGAACGTCGCCCCCTGCCCCGGCGTGCTCTCGACCGTCAGCTGGCCGCCGTGCGACACGGCGAGCTGGCGCGAGATGTACAGGCCCAGGCCGAGGCCCTTCGGCTCGCCGCTCTTCGCGCCCCGCTCGTACGGTTCGAAGATGCGGTCGATGAAGTCGGGCGCAATGCCCTTGCCGTGGTCGCGCACGGCAATGCGGACGTTGCAGCCTTCATCATGCACGCTGACCTCGACCGCGCCGCCGCCGCCATAGCGCATGGCATTGGTCAGCAGGTTGACGACGACCTGCTCGATGCGGAATTCGTCCCAGAAGCCTTCGACCGCGTGATGCGGCGCCAGCACGACGTTGGCGCCGGCTGCGGCGGCCTGCAGCGACAAATCGTTCACGACGCGCTCCAGCAAGGCCATCAGCTCGACCTTCGCCGGGCGGATCGACAAGGTGCCGCTCTTCATGCGCGAGACGTCCAGCATGTCGTCGATCAGGCGGATCATCGCCTTGATCTGGCGCTCGTCGCGCTTGATCATGTTGTTCATCTGGTCCGGATTGAACGCCGGCAAATTGCCCCGCTTCAATTGCAGGCTGCGCATCTGGGTTTCCAGGAACAACGTGTTGAGTGGCGTGCGCAACTCGTGCGCGACGAGCGACATGAATTCGTCGCGCATGCGCAGCGAGCGCTGCAGTTCGGCCTGCGTCTCGTTCAGTTCGCGCAGCAGCACTTCCTGCTCGCGCCGCGCCGCTTCCAGCGCCTCCATCTGGCGCTGCATCTCGCGCCGCTGCTGGTCCAGGGTGACGAACACGTGCACCTTGCTGCGCACGGCGTCCGGGTCCAGCGGTTTGTAGAGGAAATCGACCGCGCCCGTCTCGTAGCCTTTGAAGGCATAGTTCAGCTCGCGGCCGGCGGCGGACACGAACACGATCGGGATATTGCGGGTGCGCGACGTGGAGCGCATCAGCTCGGCGAGTTCGAAGCCGTCCATGCCGGGCATCTGCACGTCGAGGATGGCGAGCGCGAAATCGTGTTCGAGCATCAGGGACAGGGCTTCCTCGCCCGACTGGGCCTGGAACACGAGGCGCTGTTCGTCGCGGATCAGCGCGTCGAGCGCGCGCAGGTTTTCCGGCAGGTCGTCGACGATCAGCAGTTTGCTAGGGTCATGTGCGCTCATGGTTCATTCATCTCCAACATGGGCAACAGGGCGTGGATGCGCGCCAGAGGCAGGATCAGGTTCGGTTTGCAGCGGTTGATGGCGCTCACGGGCATGGTGGGCACCTGGGCGTCGGCGGGATCCTGCACGACGGTGAAGCCGCCGCGCGCGCGGATGCGGGCCATGCCGTCCGCGCCGTCGTGGTTCGCCCCCGTGAGCAGGATGCCGGCCAGGCCGGGGCCGTAGGCATCGGCGCTGGATTCCATCAGCACGTCGATCGCGGGCCGCGCGAAATGCACGGGCGGCTCGCAGCTGATCGAAAACGTGCGGTCCCGCTCGACGGACAAATGGTAGCCCGGGCCGGCGAAGTAGACGGTGCCGGGGCGAATCTCTTCCTTGTCGGCCGCTTCCTTCACGGGCACGGGGAGGCGCTCGTCGAACAATTCGGCCAGGCGGCTTTCGCGGTCGCCCGGCATGTGCAGGATGCAAAACACGGGCAAGGTATAGTCGGCCGGAATCGCGGGCAGCAGCCCGACGAGCGCATCCACGCCGCCGGCCGAGCCGCCGATCACAACGGCCTCGAAACGCCGCCCCCGCAGCGCGGCGCGCACGGCGCCCTCATGCGGACCGGGGTCGACGGCGGGACTCATGACGCCACCTTGCGGAACACCCGCTCCCGCTTCGCGAGCGGTTCGAATTGCTGGGCATACGTGGAAAAGTCGATGCTTTCCTTGCTGCCGAGGCCGAGGAAGCCGCGGTGGCACAGCGAGTCGTGGAACAGGCCCAGCACCCGGTTCTGCAGGCGCCGGTTAAAGTAGATCATCACATTGCGGCAGCTGATGAAATGCGTCTCGGCGAATACGCTGTCCGTGGCCAGGCTGTGGTCCGCGAACGTGACGTTCTCGACGAGCGCGCGGTCGAACAGCGCCCCACCGTACGCGGCCGTGTAGTAATCGGAAAACGCGCGCGTGCCGCCCGCCTTCTGGTAATTCTCCGTGTACACGCGCATCTTATCCAGCGGCATCACGCCGCGCCGTGCCGCTTCCAGAGACTCCGGATTAATGTCGGTCGCGTACATCTGCGTGCGCTCCAGCAGGCCCTCTTCGTGCAGCAGGATCGCGAGCGAAACCACTTCCTCGCCCGTGCTGCAGCCGGCCACCCACACGTTCAGCGACGGGTACGTCTTCAGGAACGGCACGATGAGCCGGCGTACAGCCAGATAATAATCCGGGTCGCGGAACATTTCCGTCACAGGAATGGTCAAAAACTGCAACAGCTGCGCGAACGCGGCAGGGTCGTGCATGACGCGCGCCTGCAAAGCCGAGATCGTTTCGCATTCCATCGCGCGCAACGCGGCGAGCACGCGGCGCTTTTGCGAGGCGCCTGTGTAGTCGCGGAAATCGTAGTTGTACTTGAGGTAGACAGCCTCGATCAGCATCCGCAACTCGATGTCGTCGCTCGGCAGGCTGTGCATTGTCTTTTTCAAATGCGCTCCAGCGTCGGCATCCACACGCGCAGCAGCGAGTACAGCCGGGTCAGGTCGATCGGCTTGGCGAGATAGTCGTTGGCGCCGGCGGCCAGGCATTGTTCCTGGTCGTCCTTCATCGCCTTCGCCGTGATCGCGATGATGGGCAGGCGCGCGAAGCGCTTGTCCTGGCGGATGCGACGCGTCGCTTCCAGTCCGTCCATGCCCGGCATCATCACGTCCATCAGGACCAGGTCGATCGCTTCATTCTCATCGAGCTTGGCAATGGCTTCATAACCGTTGCGGCCCACCTCTACCCTGGCGCCACGTTGTTCCAGGGCACTGGTCAGCGCGAACACATTGCGCACGTCATCGTCCACGAGCAGGATCGTGCGGCCTTCGAACACGCGGTCGCGCCCGCGCACCGTCTTGAGCATCGACTGGCGTTCCGACGACAGTTCCGATTCCACCTTGTGCAGGAAGAGCGTCACCTCGTCCAGCAGGCGCTCCGGCGAGCGCGCACCCTTGATGATAATCGAGCGCGAATATTTCAGCAGTTCCGCTTCCTCGTCGCGCGTCAGGTTGCGTCCCGTGTACACGATGACGGGCGGGAACGAGCACAGTTCTTCCAGAGACATACGCTTGAGCAACTCATTACCCTGCATGTCGGGCAGCTTCAAGTCGATGATCATGCAGTCGAAAATCTCCGTGCGCAACAGGTCCAGCGCTTCCGTGCCGGAACCGACGGCCGCGATCTCGACGTCGGTATCGGAAATCAATTGCACGACGCTGTCGCGCTGGCGCTCGTCGTCTTCCACGAGCAGTACGCGCTTGATCTGTTGCGACGACTTGTCCTTCAGTTTGCGGAACACCTCTTCCAGCTGTTCGCGCGACGTCGGTTTCAAGGCGTAGCCGATCGCGCCCAGGTGCAGCGCCTCGCCGCCGTTGTCCTGGCTCGAGACGACGTGGACGGGAATGTGGCGCGTCGCCGGATTGTCCTTCAGCTGTTGCAGCACGGACAACCCGGAACCGTCCGGCAGGCGGATGTCGAGCAGGATCGCGTCGGGGCTCTCGTTTGTCGCCAGTTCCAGCCCTTCCTGCGCCGTCAGCGCGACGAGGCAGCGGAATTCCATGTCGTGCGCAAGGCCGTACAGGATGCGCGCGAATTCCGGCTCGTCCTCGACCACGAGCACCGTGCGTACGCCGGCCGCGGGTTGCGTCCGATCGTCGGCGAACGCCGGCAGCGTGCCCTCTTGCGGCTGCGCCACCGGCTCGCGCTCCGGCTCAGGATTCGGCGCGGTGACGGGTGCCGATGCGCGCACGGGCGGCTGCGCCGGCGGCAGCACGGGCGGCGTCGCGGCGACGGTGCCGTTGCGCGGCAGGCTCAGGACGAACGTGCTGCCCTCGCCCGGCGCACTCGTCAAGGTCAGGGTGCCGCCCAGCAGTGCGGTCAGGTCGCGCGAGATGGACAGGCCCAGTCCCGTGCCGCCATACTTGCGCGCGGTGGAGCCGTCGGCCTGGTGGAACGCGTCGAAGATTTTATCCTGCTGCTCGGGCGCGATGCCGATGCCGGAATCCTGCACGGCGAACTGGATCCAGCCATCCGTGTTGGCGCTCACGGTGAGATGCACCTTGCCCTTATCCGTGAACTTGACGGCGTTCGACAGCAGATTCTTGAGGATCTGTTCCAGGCGCTGGCGGTCCGTGTGGATGCTGATCGGCACGTTCGGCTCGACCGTCAGGCTGAAGTCCAGGTGCTTCTGGCGCGCCAGCGGTTCGAACACGCGGGCCAGGCCCTCGATGACGCGGCGCAGGGGCAAGTCTTCCGGCACGAGTTCCAGCTTGCCGGCCTCGACCTTGGAAATGTCGAGGATGTCGTTGATCAGATTGAGCAGGTCATTACCGGCCGAATAGATCGTCTGGGCAAAGCGCACCTGCTCCTCGTTCAAGTTGCCGCCTGCATTGTCGGCCAGCAGCTTGGCAAGGATCAGCGACGAGTTCAATGGCGTGCGCAGTTCGTGCGACATGTTCGCAAGGAACTCGGACTTGTAGCGGCTCGCGCGCTCCAGTTCCAGCGCCCGCTCGCGCAACTGCTCCTGGGCTTGTACGAGCGCGCTGTTCTTGGTGTCGAGGTGGGCGGCCTGCTCGGCCAGCTGTTCGTTCGTCTGCTCCAGCTCGGCCTGCTGGTTTTCCAGCGCCGACTGCGATTCCTCCAGCGCGCGCGACTGTTCTTCCAGTTCCTCGTTGGCCGTGCGCAGCTCTTCCTGCTGCACCTGCAATTCCTCGTTCAGGGCCTGCTGCTCTTCCAGCGCGGCCTGCAGGCGCTGGCGGTGCAGCACGTTGGCAACGGCCGCGCCGACCGACGCGGCAATGGTTTCCATGAACTGGACGTCGCGCTCGCGCACGCCGTGCAGGAAGCCGATCTCGATGACGCCCTTGATCTTGCCGAAGTTCGACACGGGCGCGATCAGGAGTTCGCGCGGCGCCGTCTCGCCCAGCGCCGAGCCGACCTTGATGTAGTCCGGCGGCAGGTCGCGCAGGGTGACGATGCGGTTCTGTTCGGCGGCCTGCGCGGCCAGCGACTCGTTCGGCTGCATGATGCGGGCGCGGTCCGTGTCCGCATGCGCGAACCCGTAGGTGCCGATGCGGGTCAGCGTACCGTCCTCGGCGCGCACGTACATCGCGGCCACGACGCCGTTCAGGTAGTGCGCCACGTAATTCAGCACGGCATCGGCCAGCGGTTCCAGGCTGATGATGCCTGTCGTCTTCGCGATCATTTCCGCCTGGCCCGAGCGCAGCCACGCCTGTTGCATCAACTGCGTATTGTGGTCTTCCTCGTGCTGCAGGATGTCGCCGTACGACTTGGACAGCGCTTGCAGGTCGCGCCGGCCGAACACGGCCAGCAGGCCGGCGACGATCAGGCTGAACGCGAGGAAGGCGGCGACGGACCACGCGATGACGGAGCGCGACGTGGCATTCCGTTCCTGCAGGATCCGCTGCTCTTCCTGGATGAAATCGAGAAACTCGCGCCGGACCTGGTCGGTCAGGATCTTGCCGCGGCCGGTCTTGATGGTCTGGACGATCTCGACGAAGTCGGCCTTCCTGCCGCGCAGCGCGATCATCTCTTCGGCGAACGCCTGCCACTGGGCCTGCGCCGCGCGCACCCGCTCGATGCGGTCGAGCTGCGCCCGGTTGTCATCGACGAGCCGCTCGAGATTCTTCAACTCGGCATCCATGCGCGGCTTGGCCGCCAGGTAAGGCGCCAGGAAGTCGTCGTCGCCGGACAGCACGTAGCCGCGCATGCCGGCCTCCATGTCGGACGACAGACGGCTGACCTCGTTGGCGCGGCCGATCACGTGCTCGGAATGCTCGACCCAGCTCAGGACGTTGATGAGGTAGGCGATGATACCGACGAAGACGAGCGCGCTGAGCACGCCCATGCCCAGCGGCATGGCGACGTTGCGCGACAGGATGCGTCGGAATTGGTCACTATCGATACTCGAACCGGCCATGCTGTGTGGTTACTCTTGTGAAAAAAATATCCCAAGTGTAACGCAAGCAAAGGAACAGAGGCGTTCGCTTGAACGTGACTTTTTATCAAGTCGAAGACGTTGCGACGTATTTACGACAGGAATCGCCGAAGATACGGCGCCGTGCGGCTCCCCCTGGCCTTGGCGACTTGCGCCGGCGGTCCCTCCGCCATCACCTTGCCGCCGGCCTCGCCTGCGCCCGGACCGATGTCGATCATCCAGTCGCACGCGGCCACCACGCGCATCGTGTGCTCGACCATGATCACGGTGTTGCCCGCCTCGACGAGACGGTCGAGCTGGGCCAGCAGGCGGTCGGCGTCGAGCGGGTGCAGGCCCGTCGTCGGCTCGTCCAATACATAGAGTGTCCCGCCGCGGCCGGCACGCTGCAGTTCCGTCGCCAGCTTGATGCGCTGCGCCTCGCCGCCCGAGAGCTCCGTCGCACTTTGCCCCAGCCGCAGATAACCGAGCCCGACTTCGCGCAGCACCGACAGCGGCCGCGCGACGGCTTCTTCGTCCGCGAAGAACGCGTGCGCCTCGTCGACCGTCATGCCCAGCACGTCCGCGATGTTGCGGTCGTTGTAGCGGATCGCCAGCGTGTCGGCGTTGTAGCGCGCGCCACCGCACGTGGGGCAAGGCGCGTACACGCTCGGCAGGAACAACAGCTCGACCATGACGAAGCCCTCGCCCGCGCAATGCTCGCAACGGCCCTTGGCCACGTTGAACGAGAACCGTCCCGCGTCATAGCGGCGCTTCTTCGCGGCCGGCGTCGCCGCGAACAGCTTGCGCACCTGGTCGAACAGGCCCGTGTACGTGGCGAGGTTCGACCGCGGCGTGCGGCCGATCGGCTTCTGGTCCACGCGCACGAGGCGGCGGATGCCGTGCATGGGTCCCGCGATGTGGCCGACGGTCGGAATGTCGGCCTCGCGCTCCAGGTCCATGCCTTCCTCGGTCTCCTCGTCGGCCCCACCCTGGCCCAGCGCCGCGCCGACGAGGTCGACGAGCACCTGGCTCACGAGCGTCGACTTGCCGGAGCCGGAGACGCCCGTCACGCCCGTCATCACGCCGAGCGGGAAGCAGACGGCCAGGTCGTGCAGGTTGTTGCGCGTGACGCCTTCCAGCCGCAGCCAGCCGGCCGGCTCGCGCGGGGTCCGCTCCGGCGGGCGCACGGCGTCCTGCGCATCGGTGAACAGGTAACGCCGCGTGTGCGAGCCCGCCACGTCGCGCAGGCCGTCGGGTGGGCCGCTATATAAAATCTGCCCGCCCTTCTCGCCCGCCTGCGGGCCGACATCGACGATCCAGTCCGCGTGCCGGATCACATCGAGCGCGTGCTCGACGACGAACAGCGAATTACCGGCCGCCTTCAGGCGCGCGAGCGCGTCCAGCAGCGCTTCCGTGTCGGCCGGGTGCAGGCCGGCCGACGGCTCGTCCAGCACGTACACGACGCCGAACAGGTTCGATCGCACCTGCGTGGCCAGGCGCAGGCGCTGCAGCTCGCCCGGCGACAGGGTCGGCGTGCTGCGCTCCAGCGCGAGGTAGCCCAGGCCCAGCGCGAGCATCGTGTCGAGCCGCGCGCACAGGTCCGCCGCGATGCGCTGCGTGACGATCAGCTGCTCGGGATGTTTATCGGCACGCGCCTTGCCCTTGGGCGCCGTGCCCTCCGCGTAGGGCCGCAGCAGCGCCGCGAGCCGTTCGAGCGGAACGCGCGACAGGGTCATGATGTCCATGCCGGCAAATGTCACCGATAACGCTTCCTGGCGCAGGCGGCGGCCCTGGCACAGCGGGCATTCCTTGCTCACCATGTAGCGCATCACGCGCTTTTTCATCGACGCGCTTTCCGTGTTCGCGAACGTCTGCAGCACATAGCGGCGCGCGCCGCTGAACGTGCCCTGGTAGCTGGGCGTCTCCTTGCGCTTCAGGGCGCGGCGCGTTTCCTCGGGCGTGAGGCCCGCGTACACGGGCACGGTGGGCGTCTCGTCCGTGTACAGGATCCAGTCGCGGTCCTTCTTCGGCAAATCCCGCCACGGGGTGTCGACGTCGTAGCCCATCGTGACGAGGATGTCGCGCAGGTTCTGGCCATGCCACGCGGGCGGCCACGCGGCGACGGCGCGCTCGCGGATGGTAAGGCTGTCGTCCGGCACCATCGACTGCTCGGTCGCGTCGTACACGCGGCCCAGGCCCGAGCACTGCGGGCATGCGCCTTCGGCCGTGTTCGGGGAAAACGATTCGGCGTACAGCAGCTCCTGGCCGGGCGGGTAATCGCCGGCACGCGAATACAGCATGCGCAGGGAGTTCGACAGGGTCGACACGCTGCCGACGGACGAGCGCGTGGTCGGCGTGCCCCGCTGCTGCTGCAGGGCGACGGCGGGCGGCAGGCCGTCGATGTCGTCCACTTCCGGCACGGGCATCTGGTGGAACAGCCGGCGCGCGTACGGCGACACGGATTCCAGGTAGCGCCGCTGCGCTTCCGCGTACAGCGTGCCGAACGCGAGCGACGACTTGCCCGAGCCGGACACGCCCGTGAACACGACGAGCGCGTCGCGCGGGATGTCGAGGTCGACGTTCTTCAGGTTGTGCTCGCGCGCACCGCGGACGCGCACGTGGCCTGTCTTCGTTAATGGATCGCGCATGCCTCATTCAAGCATAGACAAACCTGGCGGTCCGTGCGCTGGCCCACCATCAGGGAATGAGCATCCGCGCCCGCAACTCGGCAAACAGGTCGTAGAACGAATCCTCGGTCGACTGCCACGCCGCGAAGCCGAGCCGGCGGCTGTTCGCCATGTCCGTCATCACTTCGATGGGACGGCCGAGATCGAGGTCCGTGTGCCACGGCGACACGAGCCGGTTCAGGTCCGCCTCGACGAGCTTGTGGCGCGTCGCGATCTCGCGCCAGACGGCGTGGTCGTTGGCCATCTCGGCTTCCAAAGGCCGCGTCTCGCCTTCGAAGCCGGCCGCCTGCACGCCGAACCATGCGGCCAGCCGGCGCCACAGCCAGCTCCAGCGGAAATAATCGCCATTCGTGATGTTGAAGGCTTCGTTGCGCGCGGCGTCGTGATCGGCGGCCCAGCGTAACTGCTGCGCGAGCATGCGCGCGTCGGTCACGTCGGACAGGCCTTCCCATTGCGCCCGCGAGCCGGGGAAGCGGAACGGCCGGCCCGTTTCCTTGCAGATCGACGCGTACACGGCCAGGGTCGTGCCCAGGTTCATCGCATTGCCGACCGCCATGCCGATGACCGTGTGCGGCCGGTGCACGGTCCAGGTAAAACGGTCGCGCGCGGCCGCCGCGTAGACTTCGTCCTCTTGCGCGTAATAAAAATTGTCGAGCGGCAGGCGCGGCTGGGATTCGCGCAGCGGCGTGTCGGGCAAGGTGCGCGAACTGGCATACGCCTCGAACGGGCCGAGATAATGCTTCAGGCCCGTCACGAGGGCCACGTGACGCAGCGTCTTGCGGCTGCTCAGCGCATCCAGCAGGTTGCGCACGAGGACGGCGTTGACGCGGATGTTTTCCGCCTCGCTGTCCTGCCGCATCCACGTCGTGATGAATACGTGGGTCGGGCCCGAATTGTCACCTCCGCCGAACGCGGTTGCCAGCGCTTCCCCGAGCCGCTCCGTATCCATCAGGTCGGCCGGCACGGGGATCAGGCCCGGCAGGTCGGCGGGTGGACGGCGCGCAAGACCGTACACGGTCCAGCCGTGGGCCAGCAGTTCCCGTGCCGTGGCATGGCCGCCGATGCCGCTGGCGCCCACGACGAGTGCGCTTCTTTGCATGTCCGCTTCTCCTCAATGATGGCAACCGCCATTCTTGCCTGCCCTGGAAAATCGCGGCGCGCCGTTGGCTAGTCGGCCTTGAAGTTCTGGCCCAGCGATACCGGCTTGTTCAGCAGGATCGTGCGCGGATCGCGGCAGATGACGACGAGGACGACGATCGTGGCCAGGTAGGGCAGCATCGACAGGAACTCGGACGGGATCGGGACGCCGAGGCCCTGGCCGTGGAATTGCAGCACCGTCACGCCGCCGAACAGATAAGCCCCGAGCAACAGCCCGCGCGGCTTCCACGTCGCGAACACGACCTGGGCCAGTGCGATCCAGCCGCGGCCGGCCGTCATGCCTTCGACCCACATCGGCGTCAGCGCCAGCGACAGGTAGGCGCCGCCGAGTCCCGCCAGCGCCCCGCCGGCCAGCACGGTCGCGTAGCGCAGCTTCACCACCGGCATGCCGATCGCATGGGCGCTGTGCGGCGCCTCGCCGACGGCGCGGATCAGCAGGCCCAGGCGCGTGCGCGCCAGCATCCAGCCCGTGAGCAGCACGAGCGCCAGCGATGCGTAGACCATCGCATCGAACGAGAACAGCAGCGGCCCGACGAACGGCAGGTCGGACAGCACGGGCAGGTGCAGTCGAGGCAGCGGCGCCACGGTCTGGCCGACGAGGTCGCGCCCGACAAACGCCGAGAGGCCGATGCCGAACAGCGTCAGCGCGAGGCCCGTCGCGACCTGGTTCGTCTGCAAGGTGAGCACGAGCACGCCGAACAGCAGCGCCATCGCCATGCCGGCGAGCAGCGCGGCGGCCAGGCCCAGGCCGGCGGAACCCGTGTGCAGCGTGACGGAAAAGCCGGCCACGGCGCCCACGAGCATGATGCCTTCCAGGCCCAGGTTGAGGACGCCGGAACGCTCGGCCACGAGCTCGCCCGTCGAAGCGAGGACGAGTGGGGTCGCGGCGCCCGCCGTGCTGGCGAGGAAGGCGACGAGGTATTCGGAATTCATGCAGTCTCCTTCGCGACGACGGGCACGGCCACCAGCGCGGGCGTGCGGGGCTTGATGCGGTAATGGATGAACAGGTCGGCCGCCAGCAGGTAGAACAGCAGCAGGCCCTGGAACAGGCCGGTGATGGCGGACGGCAGCTGGAGCTCGATCTGCGCCGTCTCGCCGCCGATATACAGCAGCGACATCAGCAGGCCCGCCAGCAGTACGCCGACCGGATGCAGGCGCCCGACGTAGGCGACGATGATGGCGGCGAAGCCGTAGCCGGGCGACACCGAGGCCTGCAGCTGGCCCAGCGGCCCCGCCACCTCGCCCACGCCCGCCACGCCGGCCAGCGCGCCGCTCGCCAGGAACGCGATCCACACGTTCTTCGGTTCGGAAAACCCGGCATACAGCGCGGCGGCCGGCGCCATGCCCGACACCTGCATGCGGTAGCCCGCGAAGCTGTGGCGGCAAAAGAACCACGCGCCCGCCACGGCCACGAGCGACAGCAGGAACGCCGCGTTCACGCGCAGGCCTTCCTTCAGCAGCGGCAGCATGGCGGCGTCGCCGAACATCTTCGATTGCGGGAAGTTGTAGCCGGCCGGATCGCGCACGGGGCCGTGCACGAGATAGCCGAGGAACAGGTACGCGACGTACACGAGCATCAGCGACACGAGGATCTCGCTCGTATTGAAGCGCGTGCGCAGCAGCGCGGGCACGGCCGCCCACGCGGCACCGCCTACGGCGCCGGCGAGGACCATCAGCGGCAGCAGCCACGGGCCCTCGGCACCGTCGAAGTACAGCGCGACGCAGCCGGCGGCCACGGCCCCCATCGTCAGCTGGCCGTCCGCGCCGATGTTGTGGACGTTGGCGCGAAAGCCGATGGCGAGGCCCACGCCGCACAGGGTCAAGGGAGTGGCCTTGAGCAGCAGTTCGCCGATGCCGTACCACGACGTGAGCGGTTGGACGAAGTACACGTAGAACGCATGCAGCGGCGCCTGGCCGAGGAACAGGAACAGCAGCGAGCCCGAGACGAGCATCGCGGCGGCGGCAATGAGCGGCGACGACAGCATCATCGCGCGCGATGGTTCGGGACGGGCTTCAAGCCGGGACATGGGACTCTCCTTCAACAGCGAAATCGCCGCCCATCCAGCGGCCGATCCGATCGACGGTGGTGGCGCTGGTAGCAACGGCGGGCGACAGGCGGCCCTTCGCCAGCACGGCGATGCGGTCGCACATCATGAACAGTTCGTCGAGTTCTTCCGACACGACAAGGACGGCCACACCCGCGTCGCGCAGGTCGATGATCGCCTGGCGGATCAGCATGGCGGCGCCGACGTCGACGCCCCACGTGGGCTGGGCGACGACCATCACCCTGGGTGCCAGGCGGATTTCGCGCCCGACGATGAATTTCTGCAGGTTGCCGCCCGAGAGGCTCGCGGCCGCGGACGACGGGCCGCCGCACTTGACCTTGAAGCGCTCGATGACGGCGGCGGCGAACGCGCGCACGGCGCTGCGCCGGATCACGCCGCCCGTCGCCATGCCGGCGTCCGGATTCAGGTAGCCGGTCAGCAGCGCATTGTCGGCCAGCGACAGCGCGGGCACGGCGCCACGGCCCAATCTCTCTTCCGGTACAAAGCCGAGCCCCAGCCGGCGGCGCGCGGCGGCATCCAGGCGGCCGGCGTCGTGGCCCAGCAGCCGGATCGACGCGGCGACGGGCGCCGGCCGCTCGCCCGAGATGGCCTTTAGAAGCTCCTGCTGGCCGTTGCCGGAGACGCCGGCCAGGCCGACGATCTCGCCGGCGCGCACGTCGAGGGAGATACCGCGCAAGGTGGTGCCGAACGGGTCCGCACTCGGCAGGTCGAGCGCGGCCAGTGCCAGCGCGACCTCGCCCGGCGCGCGCGGGGCCAGGGTGCAAGTGGGCAGGTCGCCGCCGATCATCAGTTCGGCCAGCGAGTGCGCCGTTTCCTCGCGCGGGACGGCGGTACCGGCCACACGGCCCGCGCGCAGCACAGTGGCGCGGTCGCACAGGGCCTGGATCTCATCGAGCTTGTGGCTGATGTAGAGGATGCTGACGCCTTCGTCGCGCAGGCGGCGCAGCGACACGAACAGCGTCTGCACGGCGTCCGGCGTGAGCACCGACGTCGGTTCGTCCATGATCAGGAGACGCGGCGACTGCAGCAGGCAGCGCACGATCTCCACGCGCTGGCGCTCGCCGACCGACATGCTGTGCACGAGCCGGTCCGGGTCGAGCGGCAGGCCGTATTGTTCGGAGACTGCGCGGATGCGCGGCGCAAGCAGCCGAGGCGTCGTCTTCTCGTCCAGCGCAAGCGCGATGTTCTCGGCGACCGTCAGGGTCTCGAACAGCGCGAAATGCTGGAACACCATGCCGATGCCGAGGCGGCGCGCGGCCGACGGCGAATCGATGCGTACCTGCCGGCCCTCCCACATGATCTCGCCGGCGTCCGGCTTCGTGACGCCGTAGATCATCTTCATGAGGGTGCTCTTGCCGGCCCCGTTCTCGCCCAGCACGGCGTGGATCTCGCCGGGCATGACCGTCAGGTTCACGTCCGCGTTGGCCACGACGGACGGGTAGATCTTCGAGATCCCGAGGAGCCGCAGGCGCGGCTCGTTTCGTTCGTGGGGATCGCTCATTCTGACTCCAATCGTTGTATACAAAACGTGGTTGTCGTTTGCAAGTTGCGTGCCCACCGCCCTTCGGGCCCATGGCGCACGATTTGTATACAAACCGCACCGCCGCGGCTCATCGCCTCACCGAAACCGGGCACGCGCCTGCCGCCGGTGCGGCGGATGCGTACGGACGCGCGTGTGCACGATTCCTGCTTTATATGTCGCCAATCGCATCCCTGATATGGAGACAAGCATGACTCACGCCGCCCCTTCCACACCGGCCCGCAAGCGCGGACTCACGGCCGTCGACGAGCGCATCTACCGCGCCGTCGTCAACGCCGTGATGAGCCACCGCCTGCCGCCCGGCACCCGCCTGGGCGAAGCGGACTTCTGCGCGCTGTACGACGTGAGCCGCACCACCGTGCGCAAGGCCCTGCAGCGCCTCGCGCACGACCACATCATCGAACTGCGCCCGAACCGCGGCGCCGTCGTGGCGTCGCCCACGCCGAAGGAGGCGCGCGACGTGTTCGCCGCGCGGCGCGCGCTCGAGCGCGAGATCGTGCCGCTGGTCGTACGGCGCGCGACGCCGGCGTCGCTGGGTGCGATCCGCACCGCCATCGAGGCCGAGGAAGCGGCACGCCATGGCGCCGACCGCGCCGCGTGGATCCGCCTGGGCGGCGAGTTCCACCTGCTGCTGGCGGAGCTGGCAGGGAACGCCGTGCTGCAGCGCTTCATGGCGGAGCTGGTGTCGCGCTGCTCGCTGATCATCGCGCTGTACGAAAACCCCGGTGTGCCCATGTGCGGCAACCACGACCACCACGACCTGCTCGCGCTGATCGAACGGGGCGACACCGACAAGGCCGTCGACCTGATCGAACACCACCTGCTCGACATCGAGGCGCGCCTGCACCTGGACGAACAGGACCGCAAGGTCAACCTCGCGGAAGCGCTGGGCGAGCGTTGAGCGGCCTGGCCCGCTACTTGCATAAGGATGAGATCGGGATTGCACCCAATCCCGTTCGTGATCGGATGCAATCTGTAATAGCCCCACCCCACCATAACAAGGAAACCGAATGAAGACGTCCGCCTGTTTCGCCCTTCTCGCCGCCTTCTGCACCACCGCCGCCCACGCCGCCGACTGGAGCGACACGTCGCTCAGCTGGCGCTACGGCACCAAGTTCTCCGAACCGTACAACGGCGAGGACATCAACAAGCACGTCATCAACTTCTCCAACGTCAGCGGCTACAAGTACGGCAAGAACTTCTTCAGCGTCGACTTCCTGCTCTCCGACTCGCACGATCCGTCCGCCGTGGGCGCATCGAGCGGCGCGCACGAAGCCTATGCGCTGTACCGCCACACGCTCGACCTGGGCAAGGTGACGGGCGCGAACCTGGCCTTCGGTCCGGTGCGCGGCGTCGGCGTGACCGGCGGCTTCGACGTCAACAGCAAGACGGACGCCGGCTACAACTCCAAGAAGCGCATGCTGGTGCTGGGCCCGACCCTGATGTTCGACGTCCCGGGCTTCCTCGACGTCAGCCTGCTCGCCCTGCGCGAGAGCAATGCGCCGTTCAACGGCTTCACGAGCATCTCCACCCCGCGCTACACGTACAAGACGCACGCGATGTTGACGGCCGCGTGGGGAATCCCGTTCACGCTGGGCGTGCCGCTGTCGTTCGAGGGCTTCGCCAACTACATCGGCACCAAGGGCCGCAACGAGTTCGGCGGCCCGACGGCCGTCGAGATCAACGTCGACATGCAGGTCATGTACGACCTGAGCCCGGCCATCGGCGCGGCGAAGAACACGCTGAAGGTCGGCCTCGAATACCAGTACTGGAAGAACAAGTTCGGCAACCCGGAAAGCGTCGCACCGGGCGCCACCGCGAAAACGCCGATGGTCCGCGCCGAATACCACTTCTGATCCGTCCACCATTCACTGAAAGAGGAACACCATGAACCGTCGCACACTGCTCGCCGCCGCTCTTCTCGCTTCCCTCACTGCCCTGAACGCGCACGCGGCCGATCCGCTGAAGGTCGCCTTCGTCTACGTCGGCCCCGTCGGCGACGCGGGCTGGACCTATGCCCACGAACAGGGCCGCCTCGCCATGGAAAAGGCGCTGGGCGGCAAGGTGGCCACCACCTATGTCGAGAACGTACCGGAAGGCGCGGACGCCGAACGCGTCATCCGCAAGCTCGCCGCCGACGGCAACAAGCTCGTCTTCACGACGTCGTTCGGCTTCATGAACCCGACGGAGAAAGTGGCGAAGGCCTTCCCGAACGTCGTGTTCGAGCATGCCACCGGCTTCAAGGTGGCGAAGAACCTCGGCGTGTACGAGACGCGCCAGTACGAAGGCACCTACCTGCAGGGCGTCATCGCCGCGAAGATGAGCAAGTCGGGCACGATCGGCTTCGTCGGCTCCTTCCCGGTGCCGGAAGTGATCCGCAACATCAACGCGTACACGCTCGGCGCGCAGAGCGTGAACCCGGCCATCAAGACGAAAGTCGTGTGGATCAACAGCTGGTACGACCCCGCCAAGGAGCGCCAGGCCGCCGAGACCCTGATCGCGCAGGGTGCCGACGTGCTCACGCAGAACACGGATTCGCCGGCCACCTTGCAGGTGGCGCAGGAAAAAGGCAAGTACGCGTTCGGCTGGGACTCCGACATGGCCCGCTTCGCACCGAAAGCGCACCTGACGGCGACGACGAATTCGTGGGGCGATTTCTACACCCGCACCGCGCAGTCCGTGATCGCGGGCACGTGGAAGAGCGCCGAAGTGCACGGCGGCCTGATGGAAGGCATGGTCAAGATGTCGCCGCTGAACGCCGTCATCCCCGCCGACACGGCCAAGCTGTTCGAGACGAAGAAGGCGGCGATCATCGGCGGCAAGCTCAAGCCGTTCCAGGGACCGCTGAAGGACCAGTCGGGTGCGGTCAAGGTCGCCGCCGGTTCGGAGATGTCGCTGGCGGACCTGAAAGGCATGAACTGGTACGTGCAGGGCGTGGAAGGCACCATTCCAAAATGAGCGTGCCGACCCCGCAGGACCAGGCGTTCCTGACCCGCGTGTTCGCGCTGGCGCAGCGCTCGCGCGACGAAGGCCATCATCCGTTCGCAGCGATGGTGGTCGGCGCCGACGGCACCGTCATCGCGGAGGCGATGAACGATTCGTCCACGGACCGCACGGCGCACGCGGAGATGAATGCCCTGCGCGCCGCCTCGCGCAAGTTCGGCCCGGCCGAACTGGCCGGTGCCACGCTGTACAGCAATGCGGAGCCGTGTGCGATGTGCGCGGGCGGCACCTACTGGAGCGGCGTGGGACGCGTCGTCTACGGCATGTCGGAAACGAGCCTGCTGGCGCTGACCGGCAGCGATCCGGAGAACCCGACGCTGTCCCTGCCCTGCCGCGACGTATTCGCGCGCGGGCAGAGGACGACGGAGGTGATCGGGCCGCTCAGGGAAAACGAGGCGCGGGAGGCGCATCGGGGGTTCTGGAACGCGACGTGAGAACGTCGCACATCCGGTCGATGCCAGCTCCGGGCTGGAATCGACCGGCCACCGCACGGGTCCGTTCCGCCAGTCCGGGCGCTCCCAGCAGATCGCCCAGCGCACGCACGAGCCGCCGTTCGTTCAACCGGGTTGCGGGCAGGCTCGCGGCGACACCCAGCGCCGTCACGCGCGCGCCATTGTCGAACTGGTCGTGCGCCAGCGGAACGACGAGTTGCGGCGCCCCCGCGCGCAGCGCCTCCGCGGTCGTGCCGATGCCGCCGTGGTGGACGAGCGCCGCCGCATGCGGCAGGAGTGCCCGCAGCGGCACATAGTCCTGCCACAGCATCGAGGGCGGCAGGTCGGCCGGCACCTGTTCGCGGTGCGGCGTGAGGAAGACCGCACGCCGGCCCAGGCGCGTGGCCGCCGCGAACGCGTCGCGGAAGTACGCGGCCGCCTGCGTGTTGCCGGTGCCGTGCGTGAACACGAGCGGCGGCGGGCCGGCCTGCAGGAACGCCTGTAAGTCGGCAGATAGCGTTGCATCCGCGTTCGGGTCGAACAAAGGAAAATCGCCGCGCACCAGCGGTTGCGGCCAGTCCGGCTGCGTGGGCGCGAACCAGTCGGGGAACAAGGTCAGCGACACATCGGGCACGGCCGCGATCCAGTCCATCAGCGACGGCACCGGTGGCAAGCCGTGCGCCGTGCGCGCCGCATTCACGTCCGCCAGCGCGACGGGGTCGATGAAACGCCTGCCTACCCAGCGCCAGAACGCCCGGCGCGCGGACAACGGCACCCAGGCCGGCACGCGCCACGGGCCCACCATCAATGGATCGTGCACGGTCATGAGGTTGGCCGGCGCGAGGTAGGCGGCCGCGATCTTCACACCCGGATGCGCCACGCGGCACAGGTCCGCCTCGGGCAGCGCGAGCGGATGCACGAGCAGTGTGCAGGGTTCCTCCCGCGGCAGCGCTTCGATGAAGGGAACGATGCGCGCCATCGCGGGCCGCGTCGCACGCCACACGACGCCGAAGCCGCGCGTGGGATGCCACAGGTCGGGGTCGCGCAGCACGGCCTCGTCGGCGGGCAGGCCCGTGAACGGCAATCCGGTCGGGCGCACCCACGGGCCATGCTGTTCGGGCGCGAGGAAACTCACGCGGTGGCCGCGTGCACGCAACGCGAGCGCCAGCGCGAGGAACGGGAACAGGTCGCCCGCCGAGCCGATCGTGACGACGACGTAGTGTTGGGTTTCGATGCGGATCTCCTGCTAGAATATGGAATCGATTCAAGGAGGATTCTACCCATGCGCCTGTAATGCCCGCCGTTCGTACGCAACGGCCTCGAAACCATCCCGGCTTTCATTGGCATTCAGGAGTCTCTCATGGCGCATCCTTACTTCGCGGCCCTGCACGGGGTCGACATCATCCTGCCCGACGGGCGCATCCTCTTCACGAACCTGCACGAATCGTTCGGTGCCGAGACGGTCGGCCTGATCGGCCATAACGGCAGCGGCAAGTCCACGCTCGGGCGCGTGCTCGCGGGCGACCTGCTGCCTTCCGCCGGACGCATCGAGCGGCCGGGGCGCATCCGTTACGTGGCACAGCAGACCGGGGCCACCTCCGCGTCTTCCCTGGCCGAAGTCGCGGGCCTGGACGCGCCGCTGGCCGCGCTGCGCCGGCTGGCGGATGGAGACGCACGCGACGAGGACTTCGACATCATCGGCGACCGCTGGGACCTGGAAGCGCGCTGGGAGGCGATGCTGGACGCGGCCGGACTTTCAGCAGCCGTGACACCAGCCGCGTTGTCCGGCGGCCAGCACACGCTGCTCGCGCTGATCGGCGCGTTTTGCTCGGACGCCGACCTGCTCGTGCTGGACGAACCGGGCAACCATCTCGACCTTGGCAACCGCGCCTTCCTCCTCGACCAGATGCGCGTGTGGCGCCAGTCCGGCCGCGGCCTGCTGCTCATCAGCCACGATCGCGAGTTGCTGGAGCACGTCGAGCGCACGCTGGAAGTCCACGCGGGCGACCTGCGGCGCTACGGCGGCGGATGGTCGCTCGTGGCCGAACAGCGCGAGGCGGAATTGGCCACAGCAGGTTCGAGGCTGGAACGGGCCCGCACGGAGCGGCGCCAGGGCGAGCAAAAGATGCGCGACCAGGCCGAGCGCGCCGCGCGCAAGAGCGCCCGCGGCGCGCGCGCCAAGGCGGATGGCGGCATGCCGAGGATCGTCCTGAACGCCCTGCCCCAGCGCGCCGAAAAGACGGACGGCGCGCGGCTTGAGCGCCATGCGCGCGAGCGGCAGGCGTTGCAGGATGACGTGGCGGACGCGTTCGCGACCTTCGATGCGCTGCACCAGCAGCCGGTCTTTCCGCAGCTGGACATTGCAATCCCGCCCGGCCAGACGGCGCTCGCATTCGATGGACTGGTCGCGCGGCACGGTCCCCGCCAGTCGCTGGACTGGCGCGTGCAAGGCGCCGCGCGGATCGCGATCACAGGGCCGAACGGCTGCGGCAAATCCACGCTGCTGCGCACGATTGCCGGAGAGATCACTCCGCAGTCCGGCACCGTGCACGGGTTGCCCGGCGTGCTGCTGGACCAGCATCTGGCCATGCTCGATCCGGCGCGCAGCCTGCTGGATCATTTCCCAACCTCGCACGACGCAGGCCGCCTGCGCCAGATGCTCGCGCTCGCGGGGCTGGGTCCGTCACGCATCCTGCGTCTCAGCGGAGAACTGAGCGGCGGCGAACGCATGCGCGGCGCGCTGCTGCAGGCCGTGCTGCGCGAACCGACGCCGAAACTGCTGATGCTGGACGAGCCGACGAACCACCTCGACCTCGCGAGCGTGGAGGCGCTGGAAGCGATGCTGAAATCGTGGCCGGGGGCGCTGGTGGTCGTATCGCATGACGGGCGCTTCCTGGAGAGACTGGCACTCACTCATCGCCTCGACTGGACGCCGGACGGGTGGCTCGGTGGCGACGCGGTTAAAAATGTTGTCGATAAATAACTGATCTTCTGGCAAGATCATGTCAATACCTCTACAAAGGAAAAGACATGCGGCCAGGGTGGAGCATCGCGCTGTTGGTGGTCGCTTCCGTGCGGATCTGTGCACCCGCTTGGGCACAGGGTTCGACGCTCCCACCGGTCGACGCCTTTTTCGGGAACAACGCGTTCGGCGGCGCCCAGTTGTCGCCCAGCGGGCGTTATCTGGCGATGCGCACGAATCGTGACGGCCTCCGCGATTTCCTCGCCGTGATCGATCTGGAGACGAAGGAGGCCAAGGCGGTCGCGTCCTTCACCGACCTCGATGTCGATAATTTCCGTTGGGTGAACGACAGCCGCCTCGTGTTCGATGTGCGCGATTCGGAATACGCCAGCGCCGACCAGGAGGGTGCACCCGGCCTGTTCGCCGTCGACCGTGACGGCGGTAACTACCTCCAGCTGGCGCAACGCAGCATCCGGCAACGCTCGCCGCAGCCGTGGAACACGTTCCTCCTCGCCCAGTCCGGCAGCCAGGATTCGGAATGGATCTACGTCGCGCGTCCCATGTTCGACAAGAACGACAAGTACTTCGGCACCCGGCTGCGCCGCCTCAACACGTTGACCGGAAAAGCCGAGGTAGGTCCCGAGCCGGATGTGGAAGTCAGCACCTTCATGCTCGATGCCAAAGGTGAGCCGCGGCTGGCCATGCTCTATGGCGACATCAAGACCGTCATGCATTATCGCGATCCGGCGACGGGAAAGTGGCGCGAAGTGGCCAGTTTCGACACCTACCGCGGCGCCAGGGATGCGATCAAGCCGCTCGGCTTCGGTCCCGACGGCACATTGTACGTGGTGGCCAACGCCGGGGAGGACACGGCATCCCTGCGCACTTTCGATTTCGCCGCCGGTACGGTGAACAAGGAGGCGGTCGTCGTCACGCGCGGCTACGACTTCGACGGCAGCCTGCTCGGCAACGGCAAGCTGCTGGGCGTGCGCGTCACCACCGATGCCGAGGCCGACGTCTGGTTCGACCCGGCGATGAAAGCACTCCAGGCGGCAGTGGACAAGGCCCTGCCCGGTGCGATCAACATGATCGACGCTCCGGCAAGGACCAGCGTGCCCTGGGTACTCGTGAAATCCTATTCCGACCGTCAGCCGCTGCGCTACCTCCTGTTCTACACCCAAACCGGCAAGCTGGAGCTGGTCGGCAATACCTATCCAAAGATCGACCCCACCCTTATGGGCCGGCAGGAAACGGTCCGGTTCAAGGCGCGCGACGGCCTCGACATCCCCGGACTGCTGACGCTGCCGCCCGGCGGCACGCGCAAGAACCTGCCGATGGTGGTGCTGGTGCACGGCGGGCCCTGGGTTCGCGGTGCCAGCTGGGGCTGGAATCCCGAGTCGCAATTCCTGGCGTCGCGCGGCTATGCCGTGCTGGAGGTGGAGTTCCGCGGCAGCACCGGTTTCGGCATGCATCATGTCGAGGCTGGCCTGAAGCAGTGGGGCCTGGCAATGCAGAACGACATCGCCGACGGCACGCGCTGGGCCATCGACCAGGGGATCGCCGATCCGAAGCGGATCTGCATCGCCGGCGCCAGCTACGGCGGCTACGCGACGCTGATGGGTCTCGTCAACGACCCCGACCTGTACCGTTGCGGTATCGACTGGATCGGGGTGACCGACATCGAACTGATGTACACCGGCACATGGTTTTCCAAACCCGAATTTTCGGAGGGTTACATGCGCTACGGCATGCCGTACCTGATCGGCGATCCGGTCAAGGATGCCGACCAGTTGAAGGCCACCTCGCCAATCCAGCAAGCCTCACGCATTCGCCAGCCCTTGCTGCTGGCCTATGGTGACGAGGACAAGCGAGTGCCCCTGTATCACGGCAAGAAATTCTATGCCGCCGTCAAACGCAACAACAAGCTGGTCGAATGGGTGACATACGCGGGCGAAGGTCATGGATGGTCGCTGGCGAAGAACCGGATCGATTTCTGGCAGCGCGTCGAGCGCTTCCTCGACCGCCACATCGGACCCGGCCGGCAGTAGCGGCGCGGTCCGGCACTTACAGGAACCGGTCGAGAATCTTCCGGCTCCCCTTGTCGATGCCGAACATGTCGCGGATGAGGAAGTGAATCCCGTGACTGTCCGCGATGAGCAGCGAGTACGTGCCCAGCCGGCGGATGTCTTCCTCGCCCTTGAGCACGAATTCCGTGTCGCCGCGGTCCGTCTTGACGGTCCACGTGCACGGCGTGGCATAGCTGGACACGCCCTTGATCGACAGGATCTCGGGCATGAACTCGCGGCCGTCGAGTTCTTCCGTGACGAGTGCACGGATGTCGGCCGGCATGGTCTCGAGGTCGTCAATCCACGCGGCTTCCTTCCCGCCGTCGCGCACGAGCGAGATGCCTTTCGACGGCGCCTGCACAGGGAACGAGCGCACGGGCACCACGCCGACGAATTCCTCGCCCTCGCCATTCGTCAGTACCAGCTTGCCGAACGCATCCCGGCGTAAAGTAAAAGTCGTCATCGTTCAGTCTTCCTTGCTGCCATCGTCGTCCGGGTCCTGGTCCACGTTGCGCGCCTGCGCCTCGTACAGGCGGAAATACGCGCCTTCGCGCGCCATCAGCTCGTCGTGGCTGCCCTCTTCCACCACCTGGCCGCGGTCCAGCACGACGAGGCGGTCGGCACGGTGCAGCGTGGACAGACGGTGCGCGATGGCGATCGTCGTGCGGCCCTGCACGAGGTTGTCCAGCGCCTTCTGGATTTCCTTTTCCGTTTCCGAGTCGACGGAAGACGTCGCTTCGTCCAGGATCAGGATCGGCGGGTCGATGAGGAGTGCGCGCGCGATCGAGATGCGCTGGCGCTCGCCGCCGGACAGGCCCTGGCCCCGCTCCCCGACCATCGAGTCATAGCCCTGCGGCAGGCGCAGGATGAATTCGTGGGCGTGCGCGGCGCGGGCGGCGGCGATGATCTCTTCGCGCGTCGCATCCGGCTTGCCGTAGGCGATGTTTTCCGCGATGGTGCCGAAGAACAGGAACGGCTCCTGTAGCACGAGGCCGATGTGGCGGCGGTAATCCGCGACGGCGAAGCTGCGGATGTCGCGGCCGTCCAGCAGGATCGCACCTTCCGCCACGTCGTAGAAGCGGCAGATCAGGTTCACGAGCGTGCTCTTGCCCGACCCCGAGTGGCCCACGAGGCCCACCATTTCGCCGGCCTTGATGTTCAGCGAGATGCCGCGATTGACGGCGCGATTGCCGTAGCGGAAGCCCACTTCGCGCAGCGCGATGTTGCCTTCGACCTTGTCCAGTTTCACCGGGTTGACGGGATCGGGAACGCTCGACACGTGGTCGAGGATGTCGAAGATGCGCTTGGCGGCCGACGCGGATTTCTGCGTGACGGACACGATGCGGCTCATCGAATCGAGGCGGACGTAGAAGCGGCCGCTGTACGCGATGAACGCGGACAGCACGCCGACCGTGATTTCCTGCTGGCTCACCTGCCAGATGCCGAAGCACCAGATGACGAGCAGGCCCAGCTCCGTCAGGAACGAGACGGTCGGCGAAAACAGCGACCACACCTTGTTCAATTTGTCGTTGACGGCCAGGTTGTGCTTGTTCGCTTCGCGGAAACGCCACGCCTCGCGGTGTTCCTGCGCGAACGCCTTCACGACGCGGATGCCGGGAATGGTATCGGCCAGCACGTTCGTGACCTCGCCCCACACGCGGTCGATCTTTTCGAAACCGGTACGCAGCTTGTCGCGCACGACGTGGATCATCCACGCGATGAACGGCAGCGGCACCAGCGTGATCAACGCCAGTTTCATGTTGATGCTGAACAGGATCACGCCCGTCATGATGATCATGAGGACGTCGGACAAAAAGTCCAGCAGGTGCAGCGACAGGAACACGCAGATGCGGTCCGAGCCGCTGCCGATGCGCGACATGAGGTCACCCGTGCGCTTGCCGCCGAAGAATTCCAGCGACAATCTCAGCAGGTGCTCATAGGTTTCGGAACGCATGTCCGCCCCCATCCGCTCGGACACGAGGGCGAGAATGTACGTGCGGCCCCAGCCCAGCGCCCACGCGAGGATCGCGGACGCGAACAGGCCGCCCATGTACATGTAGACGAGGTGCGTGTCGATGTGCTTGCCGTTCTGGTACGGGATCAGCACGTTGTCCATCAGCGGCATCGTCAGATACGGCGGAATCATGTGTGCGCCGGTACTTGCCAACATGAGCAAGAATCCGAGGAGCAACTGACCCTTGTACGGCCGGGCGAAGCGCCACAAACGGAACAGGGTCCAGGTCGACGGCGGCGTATGCAGCACCTTGGTGCAGATCGGGCAGTCTTCCTGGTCCGGTTCCAGCGGCGCCTTGCAGCTCGGACACGTATGTTGTTCGGGCGGTTGCACGGCGACGCCGCTCACGTAGCTTTCGACCTGGTCCTGGAACTGGTCGACGACGCGGATGGCTTGCAGGTTCTGGCCCAACGTAAAACGCCAGGCCGCCAGCAAGCCGTTCTGGTCGACGAGTTCGAGATGGCCGACGCCCGCGTGGTCGTGGTGGCGCATTGTCAAACCGGCACGATATGGCCAGTCGCGCCACATCGTGTCGCCGGGTGCGCGGGTGAGCAGGCGATAATTCGTGACGACGAGAATACCTTTGGTGAAACGTAATTTCGCATCGAGGTCAACCTCGACGCTGTTTAAAACGTTTTCCCCTGGCGCAAGCTTCTTCGCGACGTCCGCCTGCCAGTGCTCAGGCAGGAAACCGGCACTCGATGCCGGCGGAACGGAGGGAATAAGTTGTTGAGTTGTCATGTGATGCCGCCGGTAAAGGCAAAGTTTCCGGTTCTATTTAGGAGTGGAGCAGCCGAAGGCTGGCAGATCTGTACGATGGAACGTTGTGAGCGGTGTTGCCGTTGACACGCGCACCTTCCGAAACGCGGTGCGCCGGAGTGTACGGTATTCTATCGGAGGGGCCAGACTGGCAGAAATCAGTTCGGCACGGTAAGCTTCGTTCCGGCAAGTATACAACATGTGCATTATGGAAAGAGAGGAAGGCGGGGCCGCGATCCGGCAGCGTCTTTGAACCATCGATGTGCAAACTTAGGCAACGCCATGCGATGAGAGAGCGGTCGTCGCGTGGCAGGATATTTTCATGACAAATAAGAAAGACATTGCAATTCTTCGTGTAAACCACCTGCGTGGACCGAACATCTGGACGTACCGCCCTGTCATCGAAGCGTGGCTCGACATCGGCGAACTCGAAGAATGTCCTTCGAATAAACTTCCCGGCCTGTATGAACGCCTGACCGCCTGGCTGCCGGGCCTGATCGAACACCGCTGCGGCGTCGGCGAACGGGGCGGCTTCCTGGAACGCCTGCACGACGGCACCTGGTCCGGCCACATCCTCGAACACGTTGTCCTCGAATTGCAGAACCTGGCCGGCATGAAGACTGGCTTCGGCAAGACCCGCTCCACCGCCGACCACGGCATTTATAAAATGGCATTCCGCACGCGCGACGAAACCGTCGGCCGTGCCGCCCTGCAAGCCGGCCACGCCCTGCTGATGGCGGCCATCAACGACACCCCGTTCGACCTGCAAGGGAAAGTCGCGGAACTGACCGAACTGGTCGACCGCTACTGCCTGGGCCCCTCGACCGGCCACATCGTCGACGCCGCCACCGACCGCCGCATCCCCTCGATCCGCCTGACCGAAGGCAATCTCGTGCAACTGGGCCACGGCAGCGCGCAGCGCCGCATCTGGACGGCCGAGACGGACCGCACGAGCGCGATCGGCGAATCCATCGCCAGCGACAAGGATCTCACCAAGACTCTGCTCGCCTCCTGCGGCGTGCCGGTGCCGGAAGGCTCGGTCGTCCGCAGCGCGCAAGCGGCGTGGGAAGAAGCACAGGACATCGGCCTGCCCGTCGCCGTGAAACCCGTCGACGGCAACCATGGTCGCGGCGTGTCGCTGAACCTGATGTCGGAAGCGGACGTGCATGCCGCCTACGCCATCGCGTCCGAGGAAGGCGATTCCACCGCCGTCCTCGTCGAGCGCTTCATTCCCGGCAACGAACACCGCCTGCTCGTCGTCGGCTCGAAAGTCGTCGCGGCCGCGAAAGGCGAATCGCTGTGGGTCGTCGGCGACGGACAATCCACCGTCACGCAGCTGTGCGACAGCCAGATCAACATCGATCCGCGCCGCGGCAATTCCGAAGAGTTTCCGCTCAGCCTCGTGGAGCCGGCAACGAGCGATGAAGTCATGCTGGACCTCAAGCGCCAGGGCCTCACGCCCGATTCGATTCCGCAGGCCGGCCAGAAAGTGCTGATCCAGCTGAACGGCAACGTGGCCGACGACGTCACGGACGACATCCACCCGGACGTGGCGCATGTCGCCGCGCTGGCCGCGCGCGTCGTGGGCCTGGACATCGCCGGCATCGACCTCGTGTGCGAAGACATCTCGCGTCCCCTGGAAGAACAGCGCGGCGCCATCATCGAAGTCAATTCCAGCCCGGGCCTGCTCGCGCACATCAAGCCCGCCAAGGGCGAGCCGCGCAACGTCGGCAAGGCCATCGTCGAGCACCTGTTCGCGGAAGGCGAGACGGGCCGCATCCCGCTCGTGGGCGTCACCGGCACGCTTGACGCGGCACTGGCCGCGCGCCTCGTCGGCACCGTGCTGAACCTGGCCGGCAAGCACGTGGGCGTGGCCAACCGCGAGGGCCTGTTCCTCGACGGCCGCCAGGTCACGGCGCAGGACGGTACCCGCTTCGACGCCGGCCAGCGCCTGCTGATCAACCGCACCGTGCAGGCCGCCGTGTTCGAATCGAACGCGCGCACGATCCTGACCGAGGGCCTGCCGTACGACCGCTGCCTCGTCGGCGTCGTGACGGACATGGGCAACGCGGCCGACGTGGCCGACCTGTACGTGCGCGACGACGATGCGCTGTACAACGTCGTGCGCAGCCAGGTCGACGTCGTGCTGTCCGATGGCGCGGCCGTGCTGAACGCGGCCGATGAACGCGTCGTGGCCCTCGCCGAACTGTGCGACGGCGCCGTGCTGTTCTACGCACAGGACGAAGCCAACGCCACCCTCGCCGCGCACCGCGCCGCCGGCGGCCGGGTCGCGTTCGTGCGCAACGGCCACATCGTCCTGGCGCAGGGCGGCGAGGAAATGCCGCTGCTGGGCATCGACAAAGTCAAGCCCGCGACCGCCGCCCAGCCCAACGCGCTGCTCGCGGCCGCATTGGCCGGGTGGGCGCTGGACGTGCCGACGGATCTGATCTGCGCCGGCCTGCGCACCTTCGACCCGGCCGGCAAGAAGAAAAAGGCCTGATAACGATACGTGCCCGGCGCGACCGGGCCGATGCCGCAAGACCCTAAAGGAAAGACTTATGGAAGTATCACGCGTACGGGCCCTGCGCGGTCCCAACCTCTGGAGCCACCACACGTCGATCGAGGCGATCGTCTCCTGCACGCCGGAGGAGGAATCGATCGACGCCCTGCCCGGCTTCGAGACGCGCCTGCGCGCCCTGTTCCCGGAAATCTGGCCGCTGCAGCCGACCGGCCATGACGACACGATCCCGCTGGCCCAGGTACTGGAAGTCGCCGCGCTGGCCCTGCAGGCGCAGGCCGGCTGCCCCGTCACGTTCAGCCGCACGACCGCCACCCTGGAGCGCGGCATTTATCAGGTCGTCGTCGAGTACAGCGAAGAGGATGTCGGCCGCCTCGCGATGGAACTGGCGGAACATCTGTGCACCGCCGCCCGCAACGACCAGCCGTTCGACCTCGAAGCGGCACTGAAGCAGCTGCGCGACCTGGACGAAGACGTGCGCCTCGGCCCGTCGACGGGTTCCATCGTGCATGCCGCCGTCGCGCGCGGTATCCCGTTCCGCCGCCTGACCGAGGGCAGCCTCGTGCAGTTCGGCTGGGGCAGCCGCCAGCGCCGCATCCAGGCCGCCGAGATCGACGCCACGGGCGCCATCGCGGAATCCATCGCGCAGGACAAGGAACTCACCAAGACACTGCTGAACGCGGCCGGCGTGCCGGTGCCGCTGGGCCGCAGCGTGAGCGACCCGGACGACGCGTGGGCCGCCGCGCAGGACATCGGCCTGCCGGTCGTGATCAAGCCGAAGGACGGCAACCAGGGCAAGGGCGTGACCGTGAACGTCACCACGCGCGAACAGCTGGACGCCGGCTTTGCCGCCGCGTCCGAATTCCGCGACGACATCATGGTCGAAAAATACCTGCCGGGCCATGACTACCGCCTGCTCGTCGTCGGCAACCGCCTCGTCGCCGCCGCGCGCCGCGACCCGCCGCACGTCGTCGGTGACGGCACGCACACCGTGCGCCAGCTCGTCGACATCGTCAACAAGGACCCGCGCCGCGGCGACGGCCACGCGACGTCGCTGACCAAGATCCGCTTCGACGACATCGCCCTCGCCTCGCTGGCGAAACAAGGCTACGACGCGGAATCGATCCCGCCGAAGGGCAAGCGCGTCACCTTGCGCAACAACGCGAACCTGTCGACGGGCGGCTCCGCCACCGACGTCACGGACGACGTGCATCCGGAAGTGGCGGCGCGCGCCATCGCAGCCGCGCACATGGTCGGCCTGGACATCTGCGGCGTCGACCTCGTGTGCGACAGCGTGCTGAAACCCATCGAAGACCAGGGCGGCGGCATCGTCGAAGTGAACGCCGCGCCGGGCCTGCGCATGCACATCTCGCCGTCGTTCGGCAAGGGCCGCGCCGTCGGCGAAGCCATCATGGACACGCTGTACGGTCCGGGCGACGACGGCCGCATCCCGGTCGTCGCCGTGACGGGCACGAACGGCAAGACGACGACCGTGCGCCTGATCGCGCACCTGCTCGCGAGCTCGGGCCTGCGTACCGGCATGACGAACACGGACGGCGTGTATATTCAAGGCCGCCGCATCGACAGCGGCGACTGCAGCGGCCCGCGCAGCGCGCGCAACGTGCTGCTGCACCCGGACGTCGACGCGGCCGTGTTCGAGACCGCGCGCGGCGGCATCCTGCGCGAGGGTCTCGCGTACGACCGCTGCCAGGTCGGCGTCGTCACCAACATCGGTTCGGGCGACCACCTGGGCCTGAACTACATCACGACCCTGGAAGACCTCGCGGTACTGAAGCGCGTGATCGTCCAGAACGTCGCGCCGAACGGCATGGCGGTGCTGAACGCGGCCGACCCGATCGTGGCCGGCATGGCCGAGAACACGAAGGGCGACATCACCTACTTCGCTCTGGATGCCTCGCTGCCCGTCATGCAGAAGCACCGCGCGCAGGGCCGCCGCATCGTCTATGTCGACAAGGGCCACCTCGTCGCGGCGCAGGGCAAGAACGAAGAGCGCGTGCCGCTGGCCGAGGTGCCGATCACCCGCGGCGGCGTGATCGGCTTCCAGGTCGAGAACGTGATGGCGTCCGTGGCCGCGGCCTGGGCCGTCGGCATCTCGTGGGATGCGATCCGCGTAGGCCTGAAGACGTTCGTCGGCGAAAGCGACAACGCGCCGGGCCGCTTCAACGTGTTCGACTACCGCGGCGCGACGGTCATCGCCGACTACGGCCACAACCCGGACGCGATCCAGGCCCTGGTGAACGCCGTCGAATCGATGCCGGCCAAGCGCCGCTCGGTGGTGATCTCCGGCGCGGGCGACCGCCGCGACGAGGACATCCGCGACCAGACCCGTATCCTCGGCAAGGCGTTCGACGACGTGCTGCTGTACGAAGACCAGTGCCAGCGCGGCCGCCTTGAGGGTGAAGTCGTCGGCCTGCTGCGCGAGGGTCTCGCCGGCGCGCCGCGGACGACGCACATCGACGAGATCAAGGGCGAGTTCGTCGCCATCGACAAGGCGCTCGAACGCCTGCAGCCGGGCGACCTGTCGCTGATCCTGATCGACCAGGTGGACGAGGCGCTGGCGCACATCGCCAAGCGGGTGAAGGCAGGCTGATGCTTTATTTGCGTTGCTGACCGACGGGCGCCGCGTGCGCCCGTTTTGCTTTTTGTTGGTGCTGCTCAGAAACGTCAGGCGCCGCGCACGCTACGTTAGACAACGAACGTGGCCCGGAGCGTCACCTGACATACCATGAATGCGTATTCGAGCGAGCGGTGCAACCATGACGATCGACAAGCAGCCCCATCCCGTTGCAGACAACGACCCGGCCCCGGAAATGCCATTCCGGCGGCTCCTGTACCGCTTCCTGTTCTTCGACTGGCTGTTCCGCGACGTCAGCGCCGCGCGCGACCGCATCGAACGCCACGCTGCCCACCAGCACAACCGCAAGATGAGCCGCTACCTGCCCGTCTACCTGCGGCGCTGGTCCTTCCTCACCGCGTTCGATTTCGCGCTCGGCATCCTGTTCGAAAAGGTGCTGCAGGCCGGGATCGTGTCGGCCTGGTTCTTCACCTGGTCGTGCGTCACGTTCACCGGCATGGTCGTCATCACGGTCGCCTGGCTCATCCTCAATCACGCGCGGCTATCCTGAACTTGATGCTTGGTAAGTTGCCGTATTGCAATTTACGCGAAACTGATGTCCTCAACTACAAGGAGGACGTCATGACTTACCGATGGATCGACGACCAGGGCTTGCTGAAGAAAATGCTCGGCGAACGGCGGATCGACCGCTGGACCGCCGAGAACGTGCAGGATGCCTTGCGCGCGCGGGGCGTGCATGCGGCGGCGCGGGCGATGGAGTACCGGCGCGTGCGGCTGGAGACGGCGCTCAGGGTGCTGGCGGTACCGGGACGGCGCAGACCCACCTGACCAAAGTACCGACGAGATCCCCAGGGTAGAGCCGTACTGTGACAACAGCCCGTCCGGGACGCCTGTCGTACAGTGCGGCTCCCCGGAGAATCGTATAAAAATATAACCACATGTGACCAATCGACAACGATTCTTGAAAAAATCCGTCCAAAAATTTCTTTTACTTCACATTTATTGATCTGACGTCAAGACCTGTACATACTGATTGCTCTACTAAATGGAGCGGTTTATGCGCACGGTTGTCCGGCAAAATAATTTCAATCTCATCAGGCTAATCCTGGCCTTGCTGGTTCTTCTCAGCCACGCTTTCGAGCTCATCGATGGCGACCGGAGACGCGAATTATTGACGCAGATGTTTGGCTCTATGTCGTTCGGTGAATTGGCCGTGGATGGCTTTTTTCTGCTCAGCGGCTATCTCATCATGCAAAGCTGGTCAGCGCAGCCACAAGCTTGGCCATTCCTCAGGAAGCGCCTGTTACGTATCTACCCCGGCTTTCTTGTCGCAACGTTGGTTTGCGCATTTATAGTCGGACCACTCGCCGCCGAACCGGCGACTTACTTCGACGCGCTGGATATCCAGGCACTCGTCGTCCACATGCTGTTTCTCCAAAAGCCCGCTGTACCTGACGTGTTCGCTGGCCTGCATCACGAAGGCATCAATAACTCGATGTGGTCAATTTCGGCCGAGTTTCTCTGCTATCTGAGTGTCCTAGTCCTCGGTGTTTCGGGATCGCTGCGGAACCGCCGGAAATGGTTTGCCCTGACAATGCTGATCCTGACCGTCGGCGTGGCGGCCAGGATGGTAAACCTGACGATACCGGGCATGCGCCTGGCGATGCTCTTCCTTTGTGGCGGCACGTACTACCTCTACCGCGACAAGATTCGTATGGATGGCAGGGTCGCTCTCGGCGCTGTCGTCATCGTCCTGCTGTGCATGTTCTCGTGGCGACTTTCGGAGCTGGCAGTCACCACGGTCGGTGGTTACGCATTGCTTTATGTGGCTAGCAAACGGTCCGCCTTGCTCAGTCAGTTCAACCGACTCCCTGACGTGTCGTACGGTGCATATCTGTACGGGTGGCCGATTCAAAAGTTACTGATCTGGTACGTGCCGACCATCTCACCTTGGAGCCTGTTCGTTTTGTCTACGCTGTGCGCACTGCTGGCCGGCGCGGTCAGCTGGTGCGTAATCGAGGAGCCTGCTCTGCGTTTCAAGGGACCGCATATTCGCGTGCCCGAAGCAACCGCCGAGCCGCTTACGCAGTGAGCCGGCCAGCGGGGCTGCACCTACGCCGCTCCGCTTCATCACGTCATACCGTTCTGTCCTATCGGTTAACGATCGCGGTAAAATGGCGGTCCTGGCAAGTTCCTTGCCCCGCTGTCCCCGATCTTGACCACATGAACGTTCCACGCGAAATCAACGCCGACGCGGCCAAACACCTCGCGACCGAAAAGCACACCCCGATGATGCATGGGTGTGTTCTGCTATGGGCAAGAGCTGTAGGCAGAGAAAACTACGGCAAAACCTACGCCGGTTGAGTTGGGCAAATCGGAGGTGGCACGCAAGTACTCATCCGCGCCACACAACGTCCTACCCTGTTAATGGATTCTCTGGCGCGCTGGCGATGTGCAGCTGCATGGCCGAGGTGACTGTCGGGTCCTGGCGTGGCGCGATCTGCGCGTCGTAGAACCGCAACGACATCTGTTCTGATGGTCAGGCAGCAGCACATCGCGATCCTGGATAAGACACATCAGGGCAGTGATGCGGGCGCTCGAGGCGCCTCCCACGCGGGTTCCCGCATCGGATATCTGGGGCGGCTCCGCCGGCAGCGCGCGACGTACGAGCGGCTCAGAAGTATCGGACCCATGCCTGCTTCGAGGTTCGCTTGTAGCGCGCGAAGGCGCGGCACGGGAAATACAACATCGGCATCAGCCCCAGCGCCACCAGCCAGACCAGCCAGACGTGGTCGACGCCGTAGCGCGCGCCGTGGTTGGCACCAAACGTCGCCACCAGCAGGCGCTGCAACCCGAGCAGCACGTACAGGTGCAGCAGGTAATAGAACATCGGCGCGCCGCCGAAGGTGGCGCAGGCTCGCGTCAACCAGTTGTCGCGCGGCTCCAGCGCCGCCAGCGCCAGCGCGCCAATGCCCAGCGTCAGCAGCAGGTAGTCGAGCGACGGCGGGTATTTGGTGAGGGCCAGGAATGACATCACGGTGCGGATGGCGCTGTCCTGTACGGTCCATGGCAATTCTTCGCCGTAGATGTTAAAGCCGCGCAGCAGTGCCAGCAGCAGCAAGGCGCCGACGCCGGCGGCAATCAGGATGCGGCGACGGCGTTCCGGGGCCATGGTAGCGGCGTACACGGGTCCCGCCGCGTAACCGGCCAGGATCACGCCGATCCAGGGCAGCAGCGGATACGCGACCTTCACCTTGACCGCGCCATCGGCGACCAGGTAGCCGCGGTGCAGCAGGAGCGTCCACGCGTCGTAGGCCACGGTGCCCGGGGCGAACGACATCCAGGTGAGCGCGTTGTGGCCGAAGATGATGGCGAGGCCGATCGCGCCCAGCAGCGCGGTCGGCAGCTTGTGCACCAGGCCCAGGACGATCATGGCCAGCCCGATCACCCAGATCACCTGCAGATACAGGGTCTGGGCGGAAACACGCCGTACCAGGCGAAGTTGACGACCACCAGTTCCAGGAACACCAACAGCAGGCCGCGCTTGACCAGGAAGCCGGTCGCCGAGCGCGGGCCCGAGGCGGGATGCGCGTACAGCCAGGCCCCCAGCCCCGTGAGGAACACGAACAGCGGCGCGCAAAAATGCGTCGCGATGCGCGTGAAGAACAGCGCCGGGTCGGTATGGACCGCGTCCAACGGATCACTCAAGGGGACGTGCACATAAATCGCTTCGCGCACGTGATCGAACAGCATGATCAGCATGATGAGTCCGCGCAGGACGTCGATGACGGCGATGCGCGAACGCGCCGGCTGCACCGCGGCGTGTGCGGCGACCGGCGCCTTCGGGCCAGCCCAGGCGGCGGCATTGTACAAATTAGTCTGGTCCATCTGTCTGCCTTCGTGTCGGATTGATCGTGGACTGCTGCCGCACTCTGCTTGGCGCGACAAATTCATTGTAAGGAGACGGGTCCGAATATTGTGCTTAGTTCCCGCTGCACGACAGCGCGAAGCACCGAAAATGGACGCGAGACAGCATTTCGTACGGCATTCGCGCCGTCCCGGGCTGGCGGCATTCCATATCGAATGACGGCCCAAAAACCATTTATTCTGTTTTCGGAACGGCCTGAAACAGGCCGATTCCACCTGACGCCTATGTTGTAATGAGTGATCATCACTACGGAGAACATCGTGCCCAGGACCTCATCGACCCTTCGCATCGGCCGCCTGCTCCTGCCGCTCCTGCTCGTCCTTGCCGCCGGCGCGGCCTGCGCCCACGGTGTCGCCGAGGAGGACAAGGCGTATTTCGAGCAGGCCAGCGGGACCCACATCCTGCCCTTCATCTACCTGGGCGCCAAGCACATGGTAACCGGCTACGACCACCTGCTGTTCCTGTTCGGCGTGATCTTCTTCCTGTATCGCCTGAAGGACGTCGGCGCCTACGTGACCCTGTTCGCGCTCGGGCACAGCATCACCCTGTTGAGCGGGGTGCTGAGCGAAACCCGGATCAATCCCTACATCATCGACGCCATCATCGGCTTTTCGGTGGTCTACAAGGCGCTCGACAACATGGGGGCGCTGCGGCGCGTCCTCGGATTCCAGCCCAACACCAAGGCCGCGGTGCTGGTGTTCGGCCTGTTCCACGGTTTCGGCCTCGCCACCAAGCTGCAGGAGCTGGCGCTGTCGAAGGATGGGCTGGTGCCGAACATCCTGTCGTTCAATGTCGGCGTCGAGATCGGCCAGATGCTGGCGCTGTCCGCGATCCTGATCGCGATGGGCTACTGGCGCCGCAGCGCCACCTTCGGCCGCCAGGCCTTCAATGCGAACGTCGTGCTGATGATCGCCGGCTTCGTCCTCATGGGTTACCAACTTACCGGCTTTGCCGTCACTTGACGAGGAAAACATGACTACCTACGACACCAATCTGCTCCCCACCCTGCCCCAGCTGGGCAAGGCCACCGCGGTCGCGCTTGCGGTGGCCGGCGCGATCCTGGTCGGCGCCGTGCTGCCTGCCGAATACGGCATCGACCCGAGTGGCCTCGGCAAGGCCCTCGGACTGACGCAACTGAGCGGCGGCGCCCGCCCGGCCGCGGAGGTGACGCCGGCCGCCGGCACCGCCGGCGCCGCAACCGTCACCAAGACCACGCGCGCATTCCGCAGCGACGCGATGAACATCACCCTGCAGCCGGGCGAAGGCGCCGAGGTCAAGGCCGCGATCGCCAAGGGCGAGCAGTTCGTGTTCAGCTGGTCGTCGGAAGGCGGACCGGTCAAGTCCGACATGCACGGCGAACCGTTCAACGCGGGCCCGCGCGAATTCAGCACCTACTGGAAGGTGGCCCAGCAGGAATCGGGACGCGGCACCTTCACGGCGCCGTTCGACGGCATCCATGGCTGGTACTGGCGCAACAAGGGCACGGGGCCGGTGACGATCCACGTTCAGGTCAGCGGGTTTCACGACAAGCTGTTCCGCCCCACTCCCGAAGCCTGACGCGCAGCGGAATGTAAAAAAGGAAGGCCGCGGCCTTCCTTTTTTGCGTTGCTCGAATCGCCGCTTACTTGACGACGAAGGTCGCGGGCACCTTGGACTTGTCGGCCAGGACCAGCACCGCAATCACCTTGGCACCCTTGGGCGCGCGCGCGCCGACCGCTTCGAGCTTGTTGCCGCCGGCCGGCTTGAGGACAAAGTCGGTCTTGGCGCCGCCGTTCTCGACGCTCACATGGCCGGTGAGGCCCGCGCTCGGCATCGGGTCCCCGTCGTCCTCGACATACAGTTCGATCTTGCCGCCGGCGGGCACCAGTTCGAGCCAGGTGTCGCCCACCGCCTGCACGATGCCGCCGTGATTCGGCGTGGGCGTGCCGTGGCCGTGGGCGGTCGACAGCACCAGTGCGGTGGACATCGCCAGCAACAGAGATACGGATTTCTTCATGATCTAGTCTCCAAAAATGAACGGTGGTTATTCCGGTGCGTGCGGCAGCACGAAGGACAGCGAAGCCAGGTGTTCCGAGTGATCGTATTTCTTCGGCTCCTCGGAAGGCGAGTTGAAGATCGCCACGATCACGTTCAGGCCCTGGTTGCGCACCGGGATCGTGACCGTGCCGTCGGCGCCGGTCAGTACCGGCTTGCCGTCCGGGTCATTGAGCCAGTCGTGCATGACCTTGGCGCCGGCGATCGGCTTGCCCTTGTAGTACACGCGCAGCTTGATCGGCTGGCCCATCAGCGCCGGCAGTTTCGCGTCCACCGGGACGATCTGCAAGGTCTGTTCCGGCAGCAGCGGCAGCGGCCTGGCGAGCTGGCCGATGATGTGCACGGCGTACTTGGTGTTCTTTTCGCTGACGGTGGCGGTGGGCTGTTCGTCGCGGCCCTGCTTGTGCCACTTGCCGTCCGGCGTGCGGCTCCAGGTGCCGTTGTCGAGAATCGCGGACACGATGGCCGGCTGGTTTTCCAGGTCGGCCAGCACCAGGCGGCCGTCGACGTGCAGCGACGTCGGCACCGCTTTGCCGTCGGCATCGTACCCCTTCATGCTGGTCACCTGCGAAAAGCGCTTTACGATATCGAGGTCGTCGGCGCCGACGCCGTACAGCAACGCCAGTTGGGTGGCGCGCTGGGCGAACCAAATGCCGTGCGACTGGGCCACGCCGCTCGCGGCCAGGCTGGCGACCAGCGCGGCCGCCGTGAGTGCTTTGTTCAGACGTTTCATGATCTTGCCTCTCTTTGACGTAAAAACGGATTCAGAAGGAATGGCGCACATTCAGCGATACGGTGCGCGTGGCGCCCGGCATCACCCAGACCTGGCTGTACGAGCTGGCGTAATAGCTCTTGTTGAACAGGTTGTCGATGTTCAGGGAGATCCGCGTCTTTTTGGACGGGGCATACGACGAAATCAGGCGGAACACGGTGTAGGCCGGCAGCGTGAAGTCGCTGGAAGTCGCGACATCGCCCAGCCGGTCGCCGACGTAGTTCACGGCACCGCCGAGCGACGCCATCCCCGAGCCGAAGGCGAAGTTCTGCGTCAGCACAATCGAGGCGCTGTTCTTCGGGACGTTCGGGAAGCGGCTGCCGGTGAGGATCGTGCTGTCGCCCTTGGTGACGCGGGCATCCGTGTACGCATACGAGACGGACAGCTTCAGGTTGCGGGCCAGCTCGCCCGCGATGTCGAGTTCCACGCCCTTGCTGGCGACTTCGCCCGCCGGCAGCGAGAAGTCGGTGTTGATCGGATTGGTGGTCAGCACGTTCTGCTTGGTGATGCGGTACAGCGCCAGCGTGCCGCTCAGGCGGTCGTTGTCGTACTTGGCGCCGACCTCGTACGACTTGCTCTTCTCGGGCGCGAAGGCCTGGTTCTCGATGCTCACGCCGTCGTTCGGGCGGAAGGCGCGTCCGGCGGTGGCGTACAGCGAGAGCTGCTTGCTCGGCTGGTAGACCAGGCCCGCGCGCGGGCTGGTGGCTTCCGGACTTTGCGTGCTGGTCACGTTCACCCGGTAATTGGTGACCGACTGGTCGGCGCTGTCGCGGCGCACGCCCAGCAGCATCTTCCACTGTTCGCTCAGGTCGATCTGGTCCTGCGCGTACACGCCGTGGGCACGCTGCTCGGACTTGGTATTGATCGACAGCGTCATCGGATCGGCCACGCCGCCGTACACCGGGTTGTAGATATCGATCGCGTACGGATTGGTGGCGTTCGGATTGCGGCGGTACTGGATACGGCGGTCGTCGAACTTGAAGGCGTCCACGCCGACCAGCAGGTTGTGGCGGAACGGCCCGGTCGTGACCTTGCCGAGGATCTCCAGGCGGCCGGAGCGGTCGAGCGCCTTGTTGTCGTTCAGGCGGTGCTGGCGGCGCAGCGTGCGGCCATCCGCGAGCAGGTTGTTGGCCTGACTCGACACGCCGTACAGCGAGCTGCTGCGATAGGCCACGCCGGTCTGCAGCGACCAGTCGTCGTTGAACGGATGCTGGATGAAGACCTGCTGGCCGGTCGAGCGGATGGTCACCGGGCCGTCGGCCGGCTCGCCCAGGAAGCGCGACACCGGAATCAGGCCGAGCACCCCATTGACGGCGACGACGCCACGGTCGAAGGGCGCACGCTGCTCGACGGCCTCGACTTCGTACGACACGGTGGTGGCTTCGCCGACGAGCCAGATGAACGACGGCGATATGAATTTGCGATCGTGCGTGAGCCGGTCGCGGAAGCTGTCGCCCTTTTCCCAGGCCGCGTTCAGGCGGTAAGCGAGCGTTTCGCTGATCGGACCGGTAAAGTCGACCGCACCGCGCCGCGTCCTGTGACTGGCGAGCGTGCCCTCGATCGTGTACTCGGGCTGGAAGCGCGGTTTCTTGGTGGTGATGTTGACGGTGCCGCCCGGCTCGCCGCGGCCGTAGAGCGCGGCCGCCGGCCCCTTCAGGATTTCCACCGACTGCGTGTTCACGCCGTCGCGCAGGCCATTGTAGCCGCGGCTGGAGCTGAAGCCGTTGATCATATAGTCGGAACCGAAGTTCGGATCGCCGGTGAAGCCGCGCATGGCATAGCTGTCCCACAGGCCGCCAAAGTTACTGGCGCGCGAGATACCGCTGGACAGATCGAGCGCGCCGGCCAGGTCGGTCACGCCGACGTCCTTCAGCAGGTCGGCGGTAATCACACGCACGCTCTGCGGCAGGTCCTGCAGCGGGGTGTCGGTCTTGGTCGCGCCGGTGGCCGACAGGCTGCGGTAGTTCTGGCGCTTGGCGGTGATGACCACCTTCTTGGCAGATTCCGCTTCCGCGGCCGGCGCTGCGTCCACGGGCGCCGCCTCGGCGGCGACGGCAGGTGCTTCAGGTTCGGCGGCCAATGCCGCGATCGGATACGTGGCGGCCAGGAACAGGGCCAGTGTGTGATGCCGGGACGGATACATGCGAACTCCTGGTATTGAGGTGTGATGTTGAACTTTGCGAAGTCTCTTCTATCTTGTGATTCCCGGCCGATCCCGTCGGCCGTCTATGCCACAGCCTTCACCTGCTTCTTCCCGGGTCCGTCGGCGGCTTCGATACAGATGATTACAACACGCCAAAACCGCCGGTTTATCGTGTAATCGTGCCGTCACAAAACAGAAACGGTTGTTTTCTGCGCGCTAATCAGCACAGCTTGCTGCCCGCCGGTTCGCTGCACACCGGCAGTGCGGCGCGTACATCGGCGCCCCTCGATGGCGCACGCGCTTGCACCGGAATGCGCCACGAGCCGGATCCGCCGCAGCAATCCATGCTGTCGGCTACCGCGAAAACCGTCGTTTCTCTTTTAATCACCCAGGTCAACGCGATAATGTAGGGGGGACAGTATGGTCTAATGACATGCCGTGCCCTGATGCCCGTTCCCTATTTGCGCTACCATCGAAACATGACGCGTCTGTTCCTCCGGTTGTTTATGTGGCTCTCGTTCACGGTGCTGTCCCTCCAGGGCGGCGCTGCGATGGCCATCGGACAAGCTGAAGTGCCCGCGCACGCAACGATGGCCATGGCGGGCCATGCACATCATCAGATGGCTTCGCAAGACCGCGCAGACCACTGCGGTGGCTCCCGCGCCAGGGCGGCGGCAGCGTCCCACGCAAAGTGCCCTGCCTGCGCAAGCTGCTGCGTCGGCAGCGCGGCGCCTCCGGCCCGGCTGCCGGACTTCCATGTGCCGTCGACGCCTTCCTCGCCGAACGCCGGCGTGGAAGCCGCCATGACGTCCTTCGTTCCCGCCACCCTCGAGCGGCCACCGCGGGGTTGGTTCGTTTGATGTTCCAGGCGCGCTGACCAGGCGCATCGGGCCGCACCTCGGCCCTCAATCAACACGAACCAACAACATGAAACTTTCATACCTGCTGCTGTTTGCGGCCGGCATGCCGTTGCTCGCTTGCGCGCAAGCGGACCAGGCGATGCCCGCCGCGGCCGACCCGGACGCACCTGTCGCGCCCCTGCAGTACCGCTCCGTCTTCGAGGACCACGTCGCGGCGAAGGAACCGGCAAGGTCGCCCGACAAAGCCTGGGTGGCCGCCAATCGCGCAGTCGCGGGCGCGGACGGCGAGGCCGACAAGCACGAACACGGAGGCGCGCGCCAATGAATTCACTGACAAAATCCGGCCTCGGTCGACTGGCGGTGGCGGCAAGCGCCGCGCTCCTCGCAGGCTGCGCCAGCTTTTCGCGGGACGGCGGCATCGACGACGTTGCGCGCATGACGCAGGAGCGCATCGCGCAGCCGGCGCCACTGAAGCGGGACCAGGACACCCAAGCCGTCCAGTCCGAAATCAGGACCCTGCTGTCCAAACCTGTCGGCGCCGATGCGGCGGTGCGCATCGCCCTGCTCAACAACCAGGGCCTGCAAGCGACACTGGCCGACCTGGCGATCTCCGAGGCGGACTTCGTGCAGGCAGGCCGCCTGCCCAACCCGGGCTTCGGCTTCGGCCGGGTGCGCGGCGGCGGCGAAACCGAAATCGACCGCAGCCTGACATTCAACCTGGCCGCGCTCCTGACGCTGCCGGCGCGCAGCCGCATCGAGGGCCGGCGCTTCGAGCAGGCCAAGCTCCAGGCAGCCATGCAGTCGGTGAAGCTGGCGGCGGACACGCGCAAGGCCTGGTACGGCGCCGTCGCCGCCGCGCAGGCCGCGACCTTCGCGGACCAGGTGCGCGGCTCGGCCGAGGCGGCCGCCGAACTCGCCGCGCGCATGCGGGCTGCCGGCAACTGGAGCGCACTGGACGCGGCGCGCGAGCGTGCCTTCTACCAGGACGCCCTGACCCAGCAGGCGCAGGCGCGCCTGCAGGCCACCACGGCGCGCGAGGAACTGGTCCGGCTGCTGGGCCTGTGGGGACCATCCATTGACTTCACCCTGCCGGACCGGCTCCCCGACCTCCCGGCCCAACCACGGCTGGCGGCGAATGCCGAGGCGGATGCGCTGTCGCAGCGGCTCGACGTCCTCATCGCGCGCCAGGATGCGCAGGCCACGGCGCAGGCGCTCGGCCTGACGCAGACGACGCGCTTCATCAACGTCTTCGATGCCGGCTATGTCAACAAGAGCACGACCGGTGCGCCGCGCGAGAACGGGTATGAAGTCTCCCTCGAGCTGCCGCTGTTCGACTGGGGCGGCGCACGCGTGGCGCGGGCGCAGGCCTCGTACATGGCGGCGGTCCACCGTACCGGCGATGTCGCCGTGAAGGCGCGCTCCGAGGTGCGCCAGGCATACGCCAGCTACCGCACCGCCTACGACATCGCCCGCCATTATCGCGACGACATCGTCCCGCTGCGCAGGCAGATCGCAGACGAAGTCCTGCTGCGCTACAACGGCATGCTCGCCAGTACCTTCGAGCTGCTCGCCGAGTCGCGCGAACAACTCACGGCCGTCAACGCCGCGATCGCCGCGCAACGCGATTTCTGGATCGCCGACACCAACCTCCAGTTCGCCATGAATGCGGGCGGCACTACCGATTCGAGGACAGCACAATGATTTCACGTCGAGATTTCTTCAAAGGCGCGGGCGCCGTTGCCGTGAGCACGGCGGCCGTGAGCCGCGTGGGCGCGGCATCGCTGCCTGAAGCAGTGGTCATGGACAATGCGAAAACCCATGTGCCGCCGCTCCCCTCCACCGGGCTGCCATTCAATCCCGTCGTGACGCTGAACGGCTGGTCCCTTCCCTGGCGGATGAACAATGGCGTCAAGGAGTTCCATCTGGTGGCCGAGCCCGTCGTGCGCGAGTTCGCGCCGGGGATGAAGGTCAACCTGTGGGGTTACAACGGCCAATCGCCCGGCCCGACGATCGAAGTGGTCGAAGGCGACCGGGTACGCATCTTCGTGACGAACAGACTGCCCGAGCACACCAGTGTGCACTGGCATGGCCAACGCCTGCCCAACGGCATGGATGGCGTGACCGGCCTGACCCAGCCTGGTATCGCGCCGGGGAAAACGTTCGTCTACGAATTCGTGGCGCGGCGTCCCGGCACCTTCATGTACCACCCGCACGCCGACGAGATGACGCAGATGGCGATGGGCATGATGGGCTTCTGGGTGACCCACCCGAAGGACCGGGCGAAGTTTGCCGTCGACCGCGACTTCGTATTCCTGTTGAGCAGCTATGACATCGACCCGGGCAGTTATACGCCGAAGGTCAACACCATGCTGGACCAGAACCTCTGGACGTTCAACAGCCGGGTCTTCCCGGGCATCGACTCGCTGCCGGTGCGCCAGGGCGACCGGGTGCGCATCCGCGTCGGCAACCTGACCATGACGAACCACCCGATCCACCTGCACGGCCACGAGTTCGAAGTCACCGGCACCGACGGCGGCTGGACGCATCCGGCCAGCCGCTGGCCCGAGGTGACGACCGACGTCGGGGTGGGCCAGATGCGGGCGATCGAATTCGTCGCCAACGAACCCGGCGACTGGGCCCTGCACTGCCACAAGTCCCACCACACGATGAACGCGATGGGCCACAACGTGCCGACCCTGATCGGCGTCGACCACCGCGGCATCGCCGAGAAGATCGGCAGGATCGTCCCGGACTACATGGTCATGGGCGACAAGGGCGGCTCGATGGGCGGCATGGAGATGCCGATCCCGGAAAACACCCTGCCGATGATGACCGGCGACGGTCCGTTCGGCGGCGTCGAGATGGGCGGCATGTTCACCGTGCTGAAGGTGCGCCACGACCAGAAGCGCGGCGACTACACCGATCCGGGCTGGTACAAGCACCCGGCAGGTACGCTCGCCTACGAGTGGACGGGCCGATTGGCCGAACCCGCACGCAGCGCCGACGCGGGCCGCAGCCTGATGCCGGCGACGAGCAGGCCCGACGTGAAGCTGCAGGTGCGCAAGCCGAGCGGGCACGGCGAACACTGACGGCGTACGTCCACACTTTCACTCACAATCTACCCTGGAGCTTTCCATGACCCGTTCATTTTCCCTGTTTGGCACCCTGTTCGTCGCCGCCGGCCTGACTCTGGCGAGCGCCGGGGCATCGGCGCAGATGCACGACCACGACCAGCACGCCGCCGCTGCCCCCGACAATCCGGACGTCCTCGCCGAGGGCGGCGTCCAGAAGGTCGACAAGGACACCGGCAAGCTGACGATCAAGCACGGCCCGCTGAACAACCTCGGCATGCCCGCCATGACGATGGCGTTCAAGGTACGGGACCCCGCCATGCTCGACCAGGTCAAGGCCGGCGAGCAGGTCCGGTTCCGGGCGGAGCGCGCCAATGGCAGCCTCGTCATCACCCAGCTCGAAGTGTCCAAATAATCCAGTCCATCCATCCGAGGAACCAACATGTCCATCCAACGCCTTCTCGCCGTCGCCGCCTTCGCCCTCGCCAGCGTCGTGACCTCGTCCGCTTTCGCGCACGCGAAACTGCAATCGTCCGATCCGCAAGCCGGCAGCGCGCTCGCCGTCGCACCGAAGCAGGTCCGCCTCAAGTTCAACGAAGCCCTCGAGCCCGCGTTCAGCAAGATCACGCTGGCGGGGGCCGACAACAAGGAGATCCCGGTCACCGCGGTCGCCGTCGACAAGGACGATCCGTCGGTCATGACGGCCCAGCTGCCGGCGCTGCCCCCGGCGCGTATCGCATCCTGTGGTCGGCGATGACCCACGACAGCCACAAGATGAAGGGAGAAGTCCCGTTCACGGTCAAGTGATGGCACTCGACCTGCAGGCCGCGCTGCGGCTGGTGACGGCGCTCCTGAACCTGGCGGTGGCCGTGCTGACCGGAGCGAGCGTGTCGCGCCTGTGGCTCGGCCGCGACGCGTCCCGCTGGGCCGGGGCGCGCCGCCAGCCCGTGCGCCTGGCCGCGCTGGCCGCCGCGCTCGTCGCGCTGGCGGCCGACGTCGCCTGGCTGTGGCTCGAGTCGGCGGCGATGGCCGAGGTGCCGGTCGCCGCGGCGGCGGGCGCCACGTGGTCGATGCTGGTCTCTTCGCACCTCGGACTCGCGTGCGGCATCGGGATGGCCGCCCTGGTCGTCGCGGGCGCCGGCGCCGGCATGCGCGGCGGCGGCCCGGCGCCGGCGCTGCTGACCCTGGCCGCCCTCGCCGTGTTCTGGTACGCGCGCGGCATGGTCAGCCATGCGTCGAGCGACGGCGACGCCAGCGTACGCCTGCTGGCGGACTGGGCGCACCTGGGCCTCGTCAGCCTGTGGGTCGGCGAAGTCATGGTGGCCGGCGCCATCACGCTGAAAGCGTCCGCGCAGATGGACGGGAGCGACCGGCGCGCCCGGGCGGCGTACGTCGCGTCGCTGTCCAGTTCGGCGACTTTCGCACTGACCGGCATCTTCGTCACCGGCCTGTATGCGGTGTGGCGCGGCGCCGACGGGTGGGCGAACCTGCTCGGCAACCCCTGGGGCAACACCCTGGCGGTCAAGGTGCTGCTGGTGGGCGTCGCCGCGGCGCTGGGCGGATTCAACCGCTTCGTCGTGATGCCGCCATGGCTCGCGCGCGAGTCCGCCGGCGACGCGGCGGCGGCGTTCCCGGCGCGCTTCAGGCGTATCGTCCGGATCGAGGCCGTCGTCCTGCTGGCGGTCGTCGCGCTGGCCGCCTGGCTGGCGTCGACGTCGCCCCCGGGCGAATCGATGTGAGCCGGCCGGGCCGGCGGCATTTGTGCTGTCGGATCCGGCCCAAACAGTGTTTTGTCGCGTTTGGCATGGCCAATTAGACGTCTTTACATGGGATGCCCGTGATGTAATTTCATGGACCGCATGCCGTCCTGCGCGTCGCGACAACAACATGACATTACCTCGAGGATCCCATGCCCAAGACGCATCGCGCACCAGCGCGCCACCACCCGTTACCCCTTCCGCGCGCCATTCACGTCGCCGTCGCCACCTTGCTGGCTGCGCCATCCGCGGCCGTCCTTGCACAAAGCGCGGTGACGGCCGACGGCGCCGCCGCGCCGGCGGAAACCGTGATCGTGACCGGAACGCGGAGCATCGGCACCAAAATGCGCGACAGCGCCGCGCCGGTGGCGGTGCTGACCGCCGACGCGCTGCGCGAAACGGGCGCGTCGAACCTGTTCGACGCGATGACCACGCTGATGCCGTCGTATAACTCGCAGTCGGTCGGCGGCGACATCGGCAACATGATCCGCTCGGTGCAGCTGCGCGGTCTCGGCCCGAACCACGTGCTGGTACTGGTCAACGGCAAGCGCCGCCACAACACGGCCAGCATCGCGGCCGACGCCGGTCCCAACCAGTATTCCTCGCCCGCCGACCTCGACCTGATTCCCGTCTCGGCGGTCGACCACATCGAAGTCCTGCAGGACGGCGCCGCCGCGCAATACGGCTCGGATGCGATCGCCGGCGTCATCAACATCATCCTCAAATCCTCGCCGAACGCGGGCGAAGTCAGCCTGACGGTCGGCAGCTACGGCGACAGCAAGGTCAACCCGCACCACGACCACAACGGCCTGACACGCGACCTGCTGATCGACAAGGGCTTCGCGTTCGCACCCGGCGGCTTTGCCCACCTGTCGGCACAACTGCGCGACCACGACTTCACCAACCAGACCGGCGCCGACCTGGTGACCACCAACGGTTTCGGCACGCCCCTGGTGCCGCGTTCGCCGTCGTCGGACCCGTTCCCCAGCAAGGTCAGCGGCGATTCGAAGAGCCAGGTCGGCGGCGCGGCGGTGAACGCCGGCTACCGCCTGGCGGGCGGCGCCGACGTCTACGGGAATGCCACCTATGCCCACCGCAACGCCTGGAGCTACCAGAACTGGCGCACGCCGACCAAGGCGCCGACCTTCTACCCCAATGGCTTCGAACCGGTCGAAACGGCGCGGGAAGACGACTACGGGGTCAGCGTCGGCATCAAGGGTACATCCGGCGACGGCTGGCATTGGGACCTGAGCACCACCTATGGCCGCGACGACATCGCGATCGGCGTCGAGGACACCGTCAACCGGCCGCTGCTGAGCAAGACGGGCAGTTCGCCGACCCGCTTCTACGACGGCCAGTACACGTTCTCGCAGTGGACCAGCAACGCCGACTTCAGCAAGTCGTTCGACATCGGCTGGCGGGCCCCGCTGACCCTGGCGTTCGGCCTGGAAGCGCGCCACGAATCCTACAGCCTGGGCGCCGGCGACGAGGCGTCGCGCTACGACTTCGGCCCCGACGGTTTTCCCGGCTACGCGCTGGCCGACGCGGGCACGCACACGCGCCGCAACTTCGCCGGCTATGTCGACATCGGCGTGCGCCCGCTGCCGCAGTGGCAGGTCAACGTGGCAGGCCGCCAGGAGCACTACAGCGACTTCGGCAACACCTTCAATGCGAAGCTGACCACCCGTTACGACTTCTCGCCCGCCTTCGCCTTGCGCGGCACGGTGAGCAACGGTTTCCGGGCGCCGACGCTGCAGGAAGAATTCTATTCCGCCACCAACGTGGGCCCGACCTACGCCGACGTGGTCCTGCCGGCCAATTCGCCCTCCGCCGCGTTCGCCGGGGCCAGGCCGCTCGCGCCCGAAAAATCGAACAACCTGAGTCTCGGCCTGGTGGCGACCGTCGCGCCGCGCCTCAACGTCACGCTCGACGCGTACCGGATCGAGGTCCGGCATCGCATCGTCGGCTCCGGCACGATCAGCGGCGCCGGCGCCGATGCGGCAATCGTCGCCCATGGCAGCGTGCTCGACCCCAGCATCACCGACGCCACCGTCAGCTACCTGACCAATGGCGTCGACACCCGCACCCATGGCCTGGACGCGACCGCCGACTACCCGATGGACCTCGGCGACTACGGCAAGGTGAAGTGGACCGCCGGCCTGAACCTGAACCATAACCGCGTGACCGGCACCAACCTGGCACACGGCGTGAGTCCGGCGGCGATTTCGCCCGTCATCGATGCGACGCCGAAAAGCAAGCTGATCTTGGGCGGCAAATACTTCTACGAGGACTGGAACGTCAATCTGCGCGCGACCCGCTACGGCGACACGCAGCTGACGGTGGCCGATCCGGACACCGACGGCGCGCCGTTCCATACCAACCGCATCAAGCCGACCACGATCGTCGACCTGGAGGCAGGCTATGACTTCACCGGCAAACTGAGCCTGAGCGCCGGCGTGAAGAACCTGTTCAACCACTTCCCCGAGCGTGCGATCTCGCAGGGCTACACGCATGCCTACGTGCTGCCGAGCTTCTCGCCCTTCGGCATCAACGGCGCGTACTACTACGTCAAGCTGGCGTATTCGCTGTAAGCGATGAGCCGGCCGCGTCAGCCACATGCTGACGCGGCCGGCGATGTCTGTCACAGCAACAGCTGGATGCCGAACATGAATGCGACCTGGCGCTTGTCGTCGCGCGCCGGGCCGATGTCGCGGCCAACGCTGCCCTGCAGGATGAGGTGTTCGGCCACTCGCCATTTGAACCCGACGCTCGCCAGCGTCTGGCTGCCCTCCCGCGCGACCCGCGTGTGGTCGACTTCGACGCGGCACTCGACCGTCGCCATGCACTGGCGCGTCAGCCTGACGCCGGCGAACCACTCGTCCGCCCCCGCCTGTACCAGGTTGCGGCCGGCCTCGACGAACAAGGCGTTGTCGCCGCGGTGGACCCCGAGCACCAGCGGCAGCAGCAGGCTGTGGCCTGGATCGCTCAAACCGCGTTCGACCGCGCTGGCCGACGGATTCCAGCTATAGGCAGGAAACATGGCGAGGGCGACGCCAGCCGGCTCCAGGTCGACGAAGCGCCATTTGAGCCCGACCGTCGCCGACCCCAGACCCGACCGTGTATCCGTTCCAGGCTGGCGCAGCATCAGATGCGGGATCGCCAGCACGAGCTGGGTCCGCTCGCTCAGTCCGTAATTGACGTCCACGGCGGGCACCGCATATTCGCGGCTGCCGGCCGTGCGCTCGCCGCTGGCAACGATGTTGATCTCCCAGTTGCGTGCGCCGGGCGTATCGGTGTCCTCGGTCGCCTGCGCAGTGGGCAGCAACCCCGCCAGCAACAGGGCGGCGAACCCTGCCTTGACCGGCCACCGCACCGGCAACGACGCCATCGGCAAGAGCCCATGGCCGCCTGTCCCCTTCGTGCGAATCCACTGCGTTTGCATTGCCTGTCCTTCGACAATCAGTAACCGGTCACCCGGTCGACCAGACCGATCATCGGCAAGCCTTGCCGGTGGCGGCGGATATTCCCGATAACCGCTTCGACCGCGGTTTCCGGCTGGGTCATGCTGGCGATGTGCGGCGTCAAGGTCACCCGCGGATGGGTCCAGAACGGATGGCCCGGCGGCAGGGGTTCCGGTTCGCACACATCGAGGATGGCGCTGCCCAGTTGCCCTTCCTCCAGCGCCTGCAGCAAGTCCTCCTGGACCAGGTGGCCGCCGCGGCCGACATTGATCAGGGTGGCGCCGCGCGGCAACTGGTCGAACAGCGGCCTGCAGAGGATGCCGCGTGTGCTGTCCGTCAAGGGCAACAGACAGATCAGGATGTCCGTGCGCTTCAGGAATGCCTGCAATTGCTCCGGGCCGGCATGGCATGCCACGCCCTCGATGTGTTGCGGCGAACGGCTCCAGCCCGCGCAGGAAAAGCCGAAGCCGGACAGGCGCTCCAGCACGGCGCGCCCCAGCATGCCGAGGCCGAGCACGCCGACGCGGCGCGACGCGGCAGGGTGCACGCGATGGGGCTGCCAGTTCCCGTTGCGCTGCTGCTCCAGGTAGGTGCGCCAGTCGCGATGGATGGACAGCGCGGCCAGGCTCACGTACTCGACCATCCCGGCGATGATGCCGGACTCCACCATACGCACCACCGGCAGCGCCGCGGGAATGGCGGAGAGATCGACGTGATCGGTGCCCGCCCCCGTTGAAAACAGGATTTCCAGGTTGGGAAATCGGGCCGCGATGTCGTCCGGCGGCTGCCACGCCGCCAGGTAGCGCACGTCGCGCGGGTCGCCAATGTCGGGCCAGATGCGAAACGGCAGTTCCGGCATCTGGCGGGCAAACAGTTCGGCCCAGACGGCGCCGCGCACCGGGTCGGCTTTGTAGACGAAGCTCATGGCGCTCACACCGGCCGATAAATTACATACACCTTCGCCACCTGGTCGCGGCTCTCCCAGCTGCACGTTGCGCCCTGCTCGACGAGGAAGATGTCGCCTGCCGAGAACGTGCCCTCGCGGCCCGTCCCGTCGACGAACGTCACGCTGCCCTGCAGCAGGTACATCAGTTCGAAATGGCGGTACAGCATCGCGCGGCGGTGGTACGGTGTCGAATCCCAGGTACCGCACATGAACTCGCCGTCGGCGGAGCGGTAGTCGGTGTAGTTGCGGCACGCCGGCGTCGGCGTCAGCAGCAGTTCGGCCAGCGGCGCGCCGGATGGTTCGAGTTGCGGGTCCTGCTTGATCGGCACGATGGCGCGCTGGCCGGGCTGGCTGCCGTTGTAGCGCACGAAGATCAACGATGCCGGACGGTCGGCGGACCAGGAGAACGCCGCGCCCTGCTGGATCACCGCACTCTGGCCGGCTTCGAGTGTCAGGATGGTGTCCGGGTACGACAGGGTCAGGCGTCCCTCGTCGACGATGATGAATTCGTCGGCCGGCATGGACGGCACCGCGCCGCCGCCGGCCCCGAGGGTGATGACGCCCGCGGTCACCGGCCCCGGTACCCGGTCCAGGCAGCGGCGGCCGGCAAGAAAACGGTCTGCGCCGGGCACCGCCGCCATGGCATTGCCCTGGTTCGGGTCGCGCGCAAACTGGCGCAGGTCGACGAAGGATGGCGGCGTGGCCGCGGCGGGAAGAGAGGTCGGCATGGTCTGGGCTTTCGATGGTCGTGGCGTGATTGACTCATGCAGTAGACCATGGAAGGCATGCTCGACAAGGCCGTTTTCGCACCCCCGCTCCATAGAATCATTGGTATTCGGGGGCGTGCGCGGCATAATCGGCCGCGGTCAGCTCTAGCTCTCCAGCCACACCTGGTCGGCAAAGGCGTACCCCATCAGGCCGCCTAGCGGGTGCGATGCATAGCCTTGCAGCTTGTTGGTGAAGCCGTCCAGCGAGTGGTTGAAGATCGGGATGCCGACGCCGCACTGGTCGCGCACCAGCACTTGCATGTCCGCATACATCTGCTTGCGCTTGCCCTCGTCGGTCTCGCCACGCGCGAGTTCCAGCAGCTGGTCGAACTGCGCGTTCTTCCAGCCCGAGACGTTCGTCGGCGCCGTCGATTTGAAGAACATCGTGAACAGCAGGTCGACCGTGGGACGCGGATTGATGTTGCCGAACGTTATAGGATGCTTGGCCCAGTGGTTCGACCAATAGCCGTCGGGCGGCATGCGCTTGATCTCCAGATGCATGCCGATCTTTTGCCCGGTCAGCTGCAAGACCTGCGCCGTATCGACCGAACCGGTCGCGGGCGTGGATGCGACGATCGGCAGCTTTCTGCCGGCCATACCCGACTTGCGCAAGTGATACCTTGCCTTGTCCAGGTCCAGCGCACGCTGCGGCAGGCCCTCGAAATAATATTTGCTGGTGCGCTGGACCGGCTGGTCGTTGCCGATGTCCGCATAGCCCCGCATCGCCACCTTGCGGATGAGTTCCCGGTCCATCATGTATTTCATCGCCAGCACGAAGTCCGGATTCTTCACCGGACCCAGGTAGTCACGCAGGATGAGATCGGTGTAATTGCCCGTATTTGATTCGAACAGGGTGTAGCCGTCCGCCCCCTTCACGGCCCGCGCCGAGCGCGGATTGACGCCATTGATCAGGTCGACGTCACCCGACAGCAGCGCGTTCACGCGCGCCGCTTCGTCGGGAATCGCGAAGTATTCGATCTCGTCGAGGTAGGGCTTGCCCGGTTTCCAGTAGGTCTTGTTGGCGACGCCGACCGAACGTATGCCCGGACGAAACTCTTTGCATCGATACGGGCCCGTCCCGTTGGCGGTGGTGAAATCCCGCGTGCCGTCCCGGACGATGAGGAAATTCGAGGTGCCCAACAAGAGCGGCAGGTCGATATTGGGCGTGTTCAGCACGATCGTCACTTCGTTCGGACCCGCCGCCTTGACGTCAGCAAATCCGTCCGCGATGGCCTTGGCCTTGGACGCGGTGGCCGGGTCCTTCTGGCGCAGCAACGAGTACACCACGTCGGCCGCGGTCAAGGCCTGGCCATCGTGGAAGACCACATCCTTGCGCAGCTTGACCGACCACGTCACCGCATCCGTGGTATCCATCGACTCGGCCAGTTCCATCCGGGGATTCAGGCCGGCGTCGATCGCGGTCAGGCCGTTGTAGAACATGAAATGACGCACGAAGTCGGCGATGGTGCCGCCCTTGGCGGGATCCAGCGTATCGGAGGTCGAACTGGCGGCTGCGGCCACGCGGAGACGCCCGCCCTTCTTCGGCGTCTGCGCCAGCGCGGCGCCGGCGTGCGTCAGCAGGGCGCCCGCGGTGCCGGTCATCATGCCTCCAGCTACCAGGCTGCGCAGGACGTCGCGGCGCGAAAAACCGCACCGGAGGTCGGCGGACGGCGGAAGGATGATGTCGGAATCGCGCATGGAGGTGTCCTTGAGGTTCTGGTGAATGGCCTACCGGCGAGCCATTGCAATATTGTAAGTTCGTTCAAGAAGTATTTTCTGCGGTCGGGCTCCGGACCCGTAGCAGATGCTTGCATACTTCGGCAGAGAATCAGCTCATTCCCAACTGTTCTTCGCGCCGAGGATGACTCTCAGCGGCACCTCGCGCCGGGCGAGCGGCTCACGCAAGACGATACGGCTGGAGAATTTTGCGATGCCGAGTTCGTCGTCCAGCAGGCGCTCCATCAGCGCCTGAAAATGCGCCACGCCGGGCGCGACGATTTTCAGCAGGTAATCGTAGCCGCCGCAGATGTTGTAGCATTCGACGATTTCCCCATACCTGGCGGCGCCCGCTTCGAATTTGCGCAAGTCCTGCGAGCGATGGCTGGCGAGCGTCACTTCGCAAAACACGATGACATGGGCACCCAGCTTGTCCAGCGCGACCTCGGCGCCGTAGCCCTGGATCACACCGGTTTCCTGCAATTGCCTGGTCCTGGCCAGGCATGGGCTTTCGCTGAGTCCGACACGCCTGGCGAGATCGACGTTCGAACAGCGCCCCTCGCGCTGCAGGTGCTCGATGATCTTGACGTCGAACTGGTCTAGGGAAGCCGGGTTGTCCATGATTCGATTCCGATGATTACGCTTGCGCCGTCGTCAACGCGTCATCCAGCGCGGCGATGACCATGCCCGCCTGTTCAGCCGTCAGGACCAGCGGGGGGCGGATCTTGAGCACATTATGACCCATCGCGCAGGCGCTGAGCAGGACGCCCTGGTCGCGCATGCGGTTGACGACGCGGGTCGTGAGCTCGCGGTCCGGCGTGCGCGCCGCGCGGTCGGAGACCAGTTCGACCCCGACGAACATGCCCACGCCGCGCACGTCGCCGATGGCTGCATGGCGGCCGGCCAGCTCGGCGATCCCCTCGCGCAGGATCTTGCCGACCTCGGCGGCATGCCGCACCAGCCCCTCTTTCTCGATCGTGTCCAGCACGGCCAGTGCGGCCGCGCACGAGACGGTATTCCCGGCGAAGGTGTTGAAGTAGCGCGAATTCTTGCCGAACTGCGCCACCGCATCGGTGGTGGCCATCAAGCCCGCGATCGGCTGCCCGTTGCCCATCGGCTTGCCCACCGTGACGATGTCCGGCAGCACGCCGTAGCGCTGGAAGCCCCACATGTGCTCGCCGGTACGGCCGAAGCCCGGCTGCACTTCGTCGGCGATGAACAGGCCCCCGGCGCGCTGGATCGCCTCGACCGCGCCCTTCAGCAAGTCCGCCGGTCCGGGCAGGATGCCGTCGCTGGTGAATACGGAATCCACGATGAGGGCCGCCGGCTTGATGCCGTGGCGCCGCAGGTCGTGGATCGCCGCCTCGACGTCGCGGGTAAAACGGTCGGCGACGTCGGCGTCGCGCGCATGGTACTGGCGCGGCGCCGGCACCATGCGAACGTGCGCGCCCAGGTCGACCGACACGCCCAGCGACGGCGAGAATTTCGCGACGGCGTCGGTGAAGCCGTGGTACGCGGTCTCGGTCACGATCACGCCGGTCCCACCGGTGCGGACCTGGGCGATACGGTAGGCCAGATCATTGGCCTCGCTGCCGGAACAGGTGAGCATCAGATGCGCCAGCCCGGTGTCCGGCACCGTCGCGAGCAGGCGTTCGGCCAGCTCCAGGATCGTGTCGTGCAGGTAGCGGGTATTGGTTGCGAGCGTGCCGGCCTGGCGGCAGATCGCCTCGACCACGGCCGGATGGCAATGCCCGAGCGAGGCGACGTTGTTGTAGACGTCGAGGTAACGGCGGCCGTCCGGATCGATCAGCCATGCGCCTTCGCCCCGCACGATGTGCAGGGGATGCTCGTACATCAGGCGGTAGGCCGGCCCGAGCAACGCATCGCGCCGCGCGATCATGGCGGCGGTGGCGGGTCCCACGTCGACGCGGCCCGGGATGTACGCGTTGACCATGTTGAGGTCGATGGTGCTGTTCATTGGTTTCCTTTGCGTTGAATGTCGGCCAGCAAGCGGTCGCGCGCCTCGTTGCGCGAGATGTCGGCGAATTGCGACAAGGCTTCCCACGCCGCGGGGTTGTGGCGCATGATGTAGGCGCGGTTTTCCGGGTAGCGCACGGCGCGCCATTCCGAGATGAGTGCAGTGACGAGGTGGCGCGTCACCATCAGGTCGGCCACGATCTCCTGCTCGACCGGCGTCAGCGGCAACACCGCGTGGTATGCGCCGACGAACTGCGCCGGCCCTTCGAACGGGTCGGCATTGCCGGTCATGTGGAATGCCGCGGCGGTCGCCACTTCGCCGACCAGCGGCGCGTGCAGCATGTCGCCGAAGTCGATCACGCCGGCGATCCGTTCATGGTCGTCAGGGGCGACCAGGACGTTGTAGAGGTGGAAGTCGTTGTGAATGACCTGAGCCCTGACCTTCGCCAGGCGCGGCAGGACGTGCTCGACGAAGCGCTGCATGAAGGCTTCGGCGAGCGCGCGGCGCGGCGGATCGGCGATGCCTTCGAGCTTCGCACTCAGGCGGTGCGCCGCTGACACGTTCCACAACAGGTCGTGCGTCGCGCCGGGATGGGTGAAATCGCGCAGCGCGAGATCCAGCGCCGCCAGCGTCGCGCCCATGGCGCGGCGTTGCGACGCGGTGCGCGGCGTCTCGCGGATCTGGACGCCATCGAGATAGGTGAGCATGCGTACGAACGCGCTCCCCCCGCCGGCCAGTGTGGCCACGCCGCGGGTGTCGCCTTCGAGCGTGCGCACCACGCGCGGCACCGGCAGGCCCGGCGCCACGCGGGCGATATGCTCGAGCGCGGCGATCTGGAAATCGACCACGGACACGGGCTCGGACAGATTGCTGATCTTGAGCACGTAACGAGCGCCATCCACCGTCTCGATGGTGCAGTTCTGGTCGCGCTCCCCGCCCAGCGGCGTGGCCGTGCCATGGATGCCGTACAGGCGGCCGGCCAGGTCTGCCGCCTCGCTCATGGCAAGGCTGGGCGCGGCGGTACTCAACGCGGCCGCCGCCATGGCTCCGTTGTCGTTCATCATCCGGCCCGCTGCGCCGGGAGCGCCACGCCGACCATCTCGGCGAGCTGGCGGAAGTCGGCCAGGCGCTGCACGCCATAGCCTTCGCACCATGACTCGTGGCCGCGGTCGATGAACGCCTGGCCCTTGAAGCCGAGGTCGAACGCCGTCATGTGGTCGTAGCGGAAGCTCGACGACACGTGCACCATCTGCTCCGGGCCGCAGCCGAGCCGGTCGAACATGTATTCGAACGCCTGGGCGCGCGGCTTGTACGCGTCCGCTTCTTCCGCGGTATAGACGGCGTGGAACGGCGCCTTGAGGTGGGCCACGCTGTGCGGGATCAGGTCGACCATCGAATTCGACAGGATCACCAGCGGAATCTGCTGCGCGATCGCCTGCAGCGTCTCGACGACGTGCGGATGCGGCTGCCAGGTCTTGACCGCGTCGTAGATCGCGGTCGCATCGGACGGGCGGTATTCGACGCCGTGCGCATGGCAGGTGCGCTGGATCGAATTGGCGACCACGTCGAAGAACGGCTTGAACGCACCCAGCACTTCATCGAGACGATAAAACCTGAAACTGTGCAGGAAGGCCGGCATCCGGTCGGCCGGCACGCGGTCTTCGAACAGCCGCCTCGCGGTCGGGCCCATTTCGAAATTGATGAGCGTGCCATAGCAGTCGAAGCTGATGAATTTGGGTTTGAACGACATGGTTCTTGATCTCCTCGGGTGACGGGACAGTGACGGGGCAACAGCCTATGATCGTACGGATTTCCGGGGCGTCGATATGCTGTTTTGCAAGGAGACCGCAGCAGATTCTTTGGAATTGAGTGGGGCCCGGCATATCGCCTGCGCCGCCACGCGACGTGGCCGGACAGCGCCGCAAAAAAAAGCGGCGCGGTCCATGAAAGACCGCGCCGCCATGCGGACGATTGCCGGTACGCGCTTACGCGAGAACCTTCTCGAAGCGCCGGATATCGAAGTAGTCGATCGGCGTGCTGGTAGCACCGGTGGCGATCAGTTCCGCCATCACGTCGCCCACGCCCGGCCCGAGCTGGAAACCTTCGCCGGAAAAACCGAACGCGTAGTACAGGCCGGGCACGCGTGCGCTCGGCCCCATCACACCCCGGCTGTCGTCCATATAACCTTCGATGCCGGCCCAGACGCGGATGATGCTCAGGTGCCTGAACGCGGGGACCACGCGCGGCGCCTGCGCGAGCTTCATCAGCGTGCGCATCGGATTCACGTAGGCGCGCCGGTTCACCATGTCCACCGGTTCATGGCCGCCGCCGCCGATCACGATGTTGCCGCGCGCGACCTGGCGGAAGTAGACCCCCGGCGCCGGCGTGTCCGAGATCGCGCCGGTGGTCGGTCCGATGGCGTAGGGCACCGGTTCCGTCACGGCCATCTGCGGCGCCTTGACGATCATCGGCACCGGCTCGCCGAAACCGGCGCTGATGCGGTCGCCCCAGGCGCCGGCCGTGATCAGCGCCACGGGCGCGCGGAACACGCGGCCGTCGGCCGCGCTCACGCGAAACTCGCCGCCATCCTTCTCGACGTGCAGGACCTCGGTATTTTCCAGCACCTGCGCGCCAGCGCGCGCGGCCGCGCGCCCGATGGCCGGCGCCGCCAGCCGCGGGTTGGCATGGCCATCGTTGGGCGCCAGGCAACCGGCGACGACGTCCGGTCCCAGATAGGGAAAGCGCTCGTGCAGCGCTTTCGCGCTCATCATCTGCATCCCGATGCCATAGTCGCGGGCATCCTGCGCATAGCGCTGCATGCGCTCCTCGTGCTCCGCAAGGAAACCGACACGCAAGTGGCCGTTCAACAGCAGCTCGGCATCCTCGCCGAACAGCTGGGGGAATTTCAGCCAGATCTCGCGCGAGCGGTTGGACAGGGGCAGTTCGCCGAGCGCGCGGCCCATGCGGCGCGTGTTGCCGAAGTTGACGCCGCTGGCCTGCTGGCCTATCAGCCCGCGTTCGAGCAGGATGACCGAGCGGCCGCGCTGGCGCAGGAAGAATGCGGCGGAGGCACCCATGATCCCGCCGCCGACAATCACGACATCGGCCGAGTGCTGGCTCATACGGTCTCCTTCTGGATCGCGATCGGAAGCGGCTTGACGGGCGCCTGGCCGCGCAGGCGCCCGACCACTTCCACCGGCACGCCGGCGGCGGCGGCAATCACTTCCGCACCCGCGTGGCCGCAATATCGTCCCTGGCAACGTCCCATGCCGACGCGGCTGAACGCCTTGGCGCGGTTGGCTTCGCGCGCGCCCATCTCGCACACCACGCGGCGCAGTTCGCCGGCCGTGATCGCTTCGCAACGGCAGACGATGGCGTCGTCCGGCAACTGCGCCGCCTGCTCCACCGGCCACGGAAATGCCTGCGCCAGTCCCTGGCGGAAGCGTTCCATGCGGGCCTGTTCGGCACGCAAGCGCCGCAGCGCGTCGTCCTGCACCGCCAGCCCGAAATCCTTCAGTACCGCCATCGCGGCCAGCTTGCCACCGATCTCGGCCGCGTCGGCACCCAGCACGCGCATGCCGTCGCCGGCGAGGTAGACGCCCGCCACCGACGTGCGACCGTCTTCCCTCACTTCGGGCAGCCATTGGTGCGTTTCCTGGTCGAAGCGGAATGCGCAGCGCGCCAGGTCGGCCAGCTGCGTTTCCGGGCGCAGGTGGTAGCCCATGGCGACCGCATCGCATGCCAGCGTGCGGGTCCGACCCTGCGCATCCTTGTACGTCACGCCGTGCACGCCCGTGTCGGGCGAACCTTCGATTTCCACCGGCGTAATCCCGGTCAGCACCGGCACGCCCGCCCGCTTGAGACCGGCCATCAGGACGAAGCCGTTGCGCAGCAGGCGTGGGCGCGCCAGCAATTTCGGCAGCGCCGCGACGCGCCGCATCAGCGGCGAGGTATCGAGCACCGCGGCCACCGTGGCCCCGGCTTTCACATATTGGGAGGCCACGAGGTACAGCAGCGGTCCCGTACCCATGAACACGATCCGGCTGCCGATCGCGCAGGCCTGCGCCTTCAGGGCGATCTGCGAGGCCCCCAGGCTGTAGGTGCCGGCGTAATGCCAGCCCTTGACCGGCATGAGGCGGTCGGTGGCGCCGGAACAGATCACCAGCGCGTCGTAGGGAAGACTGCGCGTGTGCCCGTCGTGCGCCACGTGCACCTCGCCTTCGAAAATATTCCAGGCCAGGGTCTCCGGCAGATAATCGATGCGGCCGCGCAGCGCATCGAAGCTCTCGTGCAGCGCCTGCGCGCGCCCGGCCTCGGTGCCATACAGCTTGGCGTACGGGCGCGTAAAATTGTCCGGCTGGCGGCGGTAGATCTGGCCGCCGTCGCGGCGGTTTTCATCGATCACCGTCGGGCGCAGGCCGGCGGCCACCAGGGTTTCGGCGCAGCGCACCCCGGCGGGGCCGGCGCCGATCACGATTACGCGAGGTTGGGCCATGTCGCCTCCGGTTGTGTCGTTACGATATGCATTCCCTCTTCCACCACGGTAGTGCAGGCGCGCAGGCGCGCGCCGTCGGCAGTCCACACCCAGCAATCCTGGCAGGCGCCCATCAGGCAAAAGCCGGCGCGCTTGCCGTCGCCGAATTCCGACTCGCGCAACTGGCCGACGTTGCCGAGTACCGCCACCAGCAGCGTGTCGCCCTCGAGGGCGTCGGCCGGACGCCCGTCGATCTTGATCCGTACCTGCCTCCGGTTCGTTTCGCCCAGGCGGACAAATCGTTGACTCATGCGACTTCCCCTTCGATCACGCCCAGCGGCGTTTGCAATGCGCGCAGCGTGGCCGCGCCGTGGTGGCACAGGATGCTGCCGCCGTCGTCGAGCTCGCGGCGCGGCGGCGGCAGGCGGTTGCACACGCCCTCCATCCGCAGCGCGCAGCGGTCGATGAAGGCGCACATGTCCGGCACCGGGCTGGCCGCAAGCAGCGGCGGCAACGCCGCCGGCGTGCGCCCTTCCACGTCCTCCAGCCAGCCGCGCCGCAGCACCGGCACCGACGAGATCAGCAGGTGCGAATACGGGTGGAACGGCGGCGCCGCCAGCGCCTCGCGCCTGCGCGACTCGACCTTGCGCCCCGCATACAGCACCACGATCTCGTCGCAGATGGACCGCACCGTGTTGATGTCGTGGCTGATGAACATGTACGAGACGTTCAGTTCCCTGCGCAGTTCGGCCATCAGTTCCAGGATCGCCGCGCCCACCACGGTGTCGAGCGCCGACGTGACTTCGTCGCACAGGATCAGGTCCGGCTGCGCCGCCAGCGCGCGCGCCAGGTTGATGCGCTGCTTCTGGCCCCCCGACAGTTCGCCCGGCAGGCGCCCGGCCACGGCCGCCGGCAGCTTCACCAGGTCGAGCAATTGCAGCACGCGCCGGCGCCGCGCATCGCCAGTCATGCCGTGGTAGAACTCGAGCGGGCGGCCCAGGATGCGCTCGATCGAATGGCGCGGGTTGAGCGCGGTGTCGGCGTTCTGGAACACGAACTGGATGCGCCGGCACTGTTCGCGCGTGCGCCCTTCCAGCGTCGGCGCCAGCGCGTCCCCGTCCAGCAGGATCTGGCCCTGCGATGGCGCCACCATGCCGGCCAGCGCGCGCGCCAGCGTGGTCTTGCCGCAACCGGATTCGCCGATGACGCCGATGGTGGCGCCGCGCGGGATCGCCAGGTCGATGTCCTCCAGCACGCGCTTGACCGGCGCCCCGCCCTTGCCCGTGCCGTAGCGCGCCGCCAGGCCGCGCACTTCCAGCAGCGGCCGCGCCTGCGGCGCCTTGACCTGCACGGCGGCCTGTCGCGCCGCCGGCGCGATCGCCGCCAGCAGGCTGCGCGTGTAGGGGTGCGCGGGCGCGGACAGGATCTGCGCCGTCGCGCCGTTTTCCTGGATCTCGCCGTGGCGCAGCACCACGATGCGGTCCGCCATCTGCGCCACCACCGCCAGGTCGTGCGAGACGTACACCGCCGTGCTGCCGCGCTCCTGCACGACCTTCTTGAAGGCGCGCAGCACCTCGATCTGCGTGGTCACGTCCAGCGCCGTGGTCGGCTCGTCCAGGATCACCAGTTCGGGATCGGTGATCAGCGCCATCGCCGCCATCAGGCGTTGCAGCTGGCCGCCCGACACCTGGTGCGGGTAGCGCTGCCCGATGTTCTCCGGGTCGGGCAAGGCCAGCTCGCGGAACAGTTCGACCGCCTTGGCCTCGGCCGCCGCGCGCGGCATCAGGCGGTGGATCAGCGCGCTCTCGATCACCTGGTCCATGATGCGCCTGGACGGGTTGAACGACGCCGCGGCGCTTTGCGCGATATAGGCCACGGTGCGCCCGCGCAGCGCGGCCAGCTGGCGCTCGCCGAGCGCGAGCATCTCGTGCCCGGCCACGCTGACCGTACCGCCGGCCAGGCGGCAGCCGCCACGCGCATAGCCCATCAGCGCCAGCGCGATGGTGCTCTTGCCCGAGCCGGATTCGCCGATCAGCGCCAGCACCTCGCCCTTGTTGATCGAAAACGCGGCGTCGTGGACGATCGTGACTTCCTCATCCAGGTCGTTGCGCGCCGTGACCCGCAGGCCGGATACCTTGACCAGTTCGTTCATGTCACGCTCCACGGCGCTTGCGGCCGGCAAACCCGTCGATGGCCATGTTCACGCCGATGGTCAGGGTGGCGATCGCGATGGCCGGCACGATCACGGCCGGCGACCCTTCGCTCAGGCCGATGATGTTTTCCCGCACCAGCGAACCCCAGTCGGCGTCCGGCGGCTGCACGCCCAGGCCCAGGAAGCTCAGGCCGCTCAGCAGCAGGACGATGAACAGGAAGCGCAGGCCGAAGTCGGCCAGCACCGGGCGCAGCATGTTGGGCAGCATCTCGTGGAACGTGATGTAGGCCAGGCCCTCGCCGCGCGCGCGGGCGGCCTGCACGTATTCCATGGCCTGCACGTTCACGGCCAGCGAGCGCGCGATGCGAAACGATCCGGGCAGGTAGCCGATGCCGATCGTCAGGACCAGCACCGGCACCGACGAGCCGAACGCGGCGACCATGATCAGCGCCAGCAGCTTGGTCGGGATGCTGAGCTGGATGTCGACGATGCGGCTGACGACGCTGTCGAACCAGCCGCCGCGCGCCGCGGCGAACAGGGCCAGCGCGGTGCCGCCGATGCAGGCCACCAGCACCGCCGCCAGCGCCACGCCGACGGTGTAGGGCGCGCCCTGCAGGATCCGCGACAGCATGTCACGTCCGAGGAAGTCGGCCCCCAGGGGATATTGCGCACTGATGGGCGCGAACACCGCGTCGCCGTTCATGTTGCCGGCGTCATCCGGTGCAAGCCAGGGGCCGAGCACGGCCATCAGCAGCCAGAACCCCACCACGGTGGCGCCGGCCATGCCGGCGATGGAGAGGCGCCGGCGCGGCTTGCGCCTGGCCTCGGCGGGAACGATGGAAGGCGGTACGGAAGTCGTCATTTGCGCAGTCTCGGATTGGACAGGATGGCGGCCAGGTCGGCCGCGGTGAGCAACACCAGGTAACCGGCGCAAAACAGCATGGCGCAGGCTTGCACGACCGGCATGTCGCGCACGGTCACGGAGTCGACCATGAGGCTGGCGATGCCCGGGTAGTTGAAAATCGATTCGACGATGATGACCCCGCCGATCAGGTACGACAGGGACAGCGCCACCGCGTTGGCGATCGGTCCCACGGCGTTCGGCAAGGCATGGGTCAGCACCATGCGCACCGGCCGCACGCCCTTCAGGCGCGCCATCTCGATATAGGACGACGTCAGCTGGTCGATCACGGCGGCGCGGGTCATGCGCGCCATCTGCGCCACGATCACGCAGCACAGGGTCAGCACCGGCATGGCGTACACGCGGATGAACTGGCCCAGGGTCGCGATGTCGTCCGGGCGCGACAGGGCGGCCAGCCAGTGCAGCTTGACGGCGAAGACAAGCACCGCCACCGTGGCGATCAGGAATTCCGGCACCGAGACCACCCACACGGTGGCCATGTTCACCACACGGTCGTACAACGAACCGCGGAACATGGCGCTGGTCACGCCGACGATCAGCGCCAGCGGCACCGAGACTGCCGTCGTGGCCGCCGCCAGCATCAGCGAATTGGGCAGCCGCGCGCCGATCAGTTGGGCCACCGGCAGGCCGTTGGCCAGCGCATGGCCGGGGTCGCCCAGCAGCATGCCGCCCAGCCAGCGGGCATAGCGCACGTAGCCGGGCTGGTCCAGGCCGAACCTGGCACGCAGCGCCGCCAGCAGTTCCGGCGTCGACTCCTGCCCCAGCATGGCCTGGGCCGCGTCGCCCGGCAGCAAACTGGTGATGGCGAACACCACCACCGACACCGCAAGCAGCGTCAGCAGCCCGACGCCGATCCGGTTCGCGATCAGGCGCATCGCATCGCTTTTCAGGATCATGACCATTCTCTCCTCAATGCCGCCAGTCCTGGAACCGGTAGTAGGCGCCGACGAACGGCAGGAACCACGGCGAGCCGAAGTGGCCGGTGATGGCCGGCCATTCCAGCGTGCGCCACGGATTACGCTCGGGCTTGCCGGCCATGACATCGGCCATCACCTGCCCCATGTGGACCGACATCTGCACGCCATGGCCACTGTAGCCGGTGGCGAAATACATGCCCTGATGCTCGCCTGCGCGCGGCAGGCGGTCCGCCGTCATGTCGACGAGGCCACCCCAGCAATAGTCGATGCCGATCCCTGCCAGTTGGGGGAACATGTCCTCCATGGCGGCACGCAGGACCGCGCCGCTCTTCGCGTCGGACCGGGGATTGGACATGGCGAAGCGCGCGCGCCCGCCGAACACCAGGCGGTTATCCGGCGACAGGCGGAAGTAATTGCCGATGATCCTCGAGGTGACGTAGTTGCGGCGATGCGGCAGCAGGCGCCGGATCGTCTCCGCCGGCAGCGGCTCGGTGGCGATGATGAAGCTGCCGACGGAAATCATCCGGCGGCGGAAATGGGAGAACGGACCGGTTCGGGAATTCCCCGTCGCCAGCAGCACTTGCCCGGCTTCGATCACGCCGCGCGCACTGGTGACGCGGAACCCGCCGTCGGGCAGGCGTTCGAGGCGCGTGACGGGCGCCTGCTCGAACACGCGCGCGCCCGCGCGCACGGCGGCCTGCGCCAGGCCGACGCCGAACTTCCCCATGTGCATCTGCGCACTGTTCGCCTGCAGCATCCCGCCGTAAAACTTGTCCGACCCGATTTCCGAGCCGATGTGCGCCGGCTCCACCATGCGCACGTCCGCCTCGCCCTCGCGTCGCAGCAGCTCGCAGGCGCGCGCCAGCTTGTCGTAATGCTCGGGCTTGGCGGCGAGTTTCAGTTTGCCGACGACGGCAAAATCGCAGTCGATGCCTTCGTCGCGGACGATGCCCGCCACCGTATGGAAGGCCGCGCAATACGCGCGGTGGAAGTCGCGCGCCTTGTCCACGCCCAGGCGCGCCGCCAGCGCGCCGAAATCGTGCGCGAGGCCGCTGCTGCAATGGCCGCCGTTGCGGCCGGAGGCTTCCCCGATCACGCGCCCGGCTTCCAGCACCGTTACCGACGCGCCGCGGCGGGCCAGCGCCAGTGCGGCGGACAAGCCGGTAAAGCCGCCGCCGACCACCACCACGTCGGCACGTCCGGCAACGGCCCCCTGGTCGCCCGCGCCGAAGACGGGGGCGGTATCGAGCCAATAGGATTCAAGCTTCATCGCAGCGTCCCGTGATGGTCATCGTTTACAGCCCGACCAAACCCGGCAGGCCGCTCAGGTCCTTGATTTCGTGGTAGTCGTAACCGGGCGTGCCCGGTTCGTGGCCGCGGTTGACGAAGACCTTGTTCTTGATGCCCATGTCATGCGCGGACATCAGGTCGTAGCGCGGGCTCGACGACACGTGCAGGATGTCGTCCGGGCTGCAGCCCAACTGGTCGAGCATGTATTCGAACGCCTGCAGGCGCGGCTTGTAGGCGCCGGCCTGCTGCGCCGTGTAGACGCGGTGGAACGGGGCGCCCAGTTTTTCGATGCTGTGCGGAAGCTGCTCGTCCATCGCGTTCGACAGGATCACCAGCTTGTATTCCGTAGCCAGCCTGGCCAGCGCGCCTGGTACATCCGCGTGCGGGTTCCAGGTCGGCACAGCGTCGTAGAACGTCATGCCTTCGTTGTCGCGGTATTCGATCCCCCAGTGCTTGCAGGTGCGCTGCACGGCGTTGCACAGGATCTCGTCATACGGCTTCCAGTCACCCATGACTTCGTCCAGGCGATACGCGGAAAAATCCCGGGTGAACTGCTGCATCTGTTCGGGCCCGATGCGGTCGGCGAAGAGTTCGCGCGCCACGTCCGACATGCGGAAATTGATCAGCGTGCCGTAGCAGTCGAACGAAATGTATTTGGGCCGCAGGTGCGTAGTCATGTTGATGGTTCCTTTAGTCGATGTTCAATCCGGGTCCGAAAGCACGTCCGAGAACGCTGCCGGCTGACTACGATTTAATCATTGCGGACGTCGGTGAATCTCTTGTATTGGCGCGCTCAAAACACAGAATGCATGGTATTTCCCGACCACGGCAGCATATATTGCCGCGCCAATATCGGCCCCCTTCAGGCCGCGAAATCCACCAGCACGCTCTTGAAATGCAGGTTCGCTTCGTAGGCCTGGCGCCCCAGGTCCTTGCCGATGCCGGAGCGCTTGTAGCCACCGGTGGGAATGACGTAGTCGGCGCTGCGCCCATAGCGGTTGATCCACACCGTCCCCGCTTCGATGCCGCGCGCCAGTCGCATGGCGCGGCCGATATCGGCCGTATGGATGCCGGCGGCCAGGCCGTAGTCCGGGTGGTCGGCCAGGGCCAGGGCCTGGTCCTCGTCGTCGAACACCTGCACGGTGATGACCGGGCCGAAGATCTCGTTCTGCACCGCGTCCATCGCGCTGTCGACCCGGGTCAGGATCGTGGGCTGGTAATAGGCACCATCGCCGCCGACCTGGATGGCGCGGCCGCCCGCCACGATCTCGGCGCCGGCCGCCACGCCACGTTGCACGATGCCGTCGATGCGCTGCATTTCGCGCAGGTTGATGATCGGGCTCAGGGATGCGCCGGCATCCCAGGTCGGCCCGGCCTGGAGTTCGGCGAACACGGCGGCGAGGCGCTCGATGAAGCGTTCGGCGACGGCGCGCTGCACGATCAGGCGCGAACCGGCCACGCACACCTGGCCGGCATTCAGCGTGATCGCGCGCGCCACGGTGCGCACGGTCTTTTCCAGGTCGGGCGCATCGGCGAACACGATTTGCGGACTCTTGCCACCCAGTTCCAGCGTCACCGGCTTGGTGCCGCTCTCCGCGCATGCCGCCATGATGGCCGCGCCGGTGCGGGTCGAACCCGTGAAGGTCATCTTGGCCACCTGCGGATGGCGGCACAGGGCGTCGCCCGTGGTGCGGCCGTCGCCCTGCACGATATTGAAAATCCCCGCCGGCACGCCGGCGGCAACCGCCAGTTCCGCCAGGCGCAGGACGCTGAACGGCGTGAGCTCGGACGGTTTCAATACCACCGCGTTACCGGCAGCCAGCGCCGGCGCCACCTTCCAGGATGCCATCACCAGCGGCAGGTTCCAGGGCGCGATGGCGCCGACCACGCCATAGGGCTCGGCGATCGTCATGCCGAGGTTGTCGCTACGGGTCGCTGCGACATCGCCGCCGATCTTGTCGGCCCACTCGGCGAAGAAGCGGATGCCGTCGGCGGTGAAGGGCACATCCCAGGATGCCGCATCCTTGACGGGACGGGTCGAACCGACGGCTTCCAGGCGCGCCAGCGTTTGCACATCGGCCTCGATCAGGTCGGCCCAGCGGCGCAGGATGCGCGCCCGTTCGCGCGGTGCGCAACGGCTCCAGTCGCTGGTCTTGAACGCCCGCGACGCGTCCTGCACGGCCTGGTCGACGAGATCCGCTCCGGCGACCGGCAGCGCGGCATAGATCCGGCCATCGGAAGGCCGCTGCACCGGCAACTCGCCGGCCCCCTCCACCAAGCGTCCATGGATAAAATGCGCCATGCGCACGTCAACCTCATTCGGGTCGAAGCCTTCCATTCACTGCCCCTTTCTCTCGTGCGAACAGGGCCGCCCGGCCGATGCGGGCAACCCACCTGTATGCGAAGATTATAGGGTGCCCCCCGAAGCATTTTGTGCGGTTGAGGACCGACGAGCCAGCACAAAGCACGCTTTCGCCGCCGCCCATGGCCGAATGTTTGGATTTGCATTCCCCCGTCGCCAGCGCCATCCGGGTGTGGCAATATGGCCGTCACTGAAGAGCCAAGCGGGAGCAAATCGCATGAAAAATCGCACGACCGATAGCGCCGTCCAGTATCGCCGCATGACCGCCGACGACCTGCCGGCAGCGCATAAACTGTCGCTGTCGGTGCTGTGGCCGCACCGGCTCGAAGACTGGAAGTTCGTCCACGGCCTGGGCGAAGGCATCGTCGCGGAAGACGAGACCGGCGTGATCGGCACGGTGATGTGCTGGCTGTACGGCCAGGACTACGCGTCGGTGGGCATGGTGATCGTCGCCCCCGAGCGCCAGAAGGCCGGCATCGGCCGCGCACTGATGGCGCGCATCATGCGCGAAACGGGCGAGCGCAATGTCCTGCTCCATGCCACCGCCGAACACCATGCGTTTTGCGAGAGCCTCGGCTTCGTGCGGATCGGCTGCGTCCACCAGCACCAGGGCAGCGTGTTCCGCACGCCGTTCGTGCTGCTGGGTGAAGGGGAGCGGATCCGCCCCATCGGCCCGCGCGACGAACCCGCGCTGGCCGCCCTGTCCCGGCGCGCGCTCGGCAGGTCGAGCACCGTCTCGCTCAAGCACCTGATGGGCGTCGCGAGCCTGGTCGCCATCGACCGCTATGGGGAGTTGATCGGCTACGCCGCGCTGCGCAAGTTCGGGCTCGGCCATGTGATCGGCCCGGTGGTCGCACCGGACGCCGAACGCGCCAAGGCGCTGATCGCGCACTGGGCCGGTTCGCGTGCCGGTTCGTTCATGCGCCTCGATGTTCCCGACGCCAGCGGCCTGAGTCCCTGGCTGACGGACATGGGTCTGGTGCAAGTGGACGCAACCGTACCGGTGCTCGTGCGCGGCGAGGCGCCCCGCCCCGACCCATCCATGACGCGCTTCGCACTGCTCAGCCAGTCGCTGGGCTGACGCGACAAGCGATGGCGGGTTGTGCCCGCCGCGGATTCAGACATTGCCGGCCGTGGGCAGCAACGCGCCTGCCCGCCGACGGCGCCTTCATCCACGAGGAAACCGACATGCTTACCCAGACCAACAGTACCGCCGTCGCCTATCGCCGCATGAACGAAGACGATATCTCCGCCGCTCACGCGCTGTCGCAGGCCGTGCGCTGGCCACATCGCACCGAAGACTGGCAGTTCGTGCTGCGCGTGGGCACGGGTTATGTCGCCGAGCAGGAGGGCACCGTGATCGGCACCGGACTGTGCTGGAAACAGGGCGACGGCCATGCGTCGCTCGGCATGATCATCGTGTCGCCGGACCACCAGGGCAAGGGCATCGGCCGCGAACTGATGCGGCTCGTGCTGGAAGAACTCGGCGATCGCTGCGTCCTGCTCAACGCCACCGCCGCTGGCCAGCCGCTGTACGAACGCATGGGATTCGCGGCGATCGGCACGCTGTACCAGCACCAGGGTATATTGGCGGCGATTCCTTCGGTCGCTCTGGACGGCGGCGCGCGCGTGCGTCCGGCCGCGCCGGAAGACCTGCCGGCAATCATCGCCCTGGCCGACCGCGCCACGGGCATGGCGCGCGATACGCTCGTGCGCGAATTGGCCGCCATGGGCGAGGTGGCGGTGCTGGAGCGCAACGGTGCCCCGGTCGGGTTTGCCATCTTGCGGCAGTTCGGACGCGGCCGCGTGATCGGCCCGCTTGTGGCACCCGACACGGACAGTGCCAAGGCGCTGATCGCGCAGTGGTCGGGGGCGTATGCGGGCACCTTCGTCCGCATCGACATCGACGGTGCCGGCGGCCTCGGCCCGTGGCTGGAACAGGCTGGCCTGGCCCGGGTCGACACCGCGGTGATCATGGCGCGCAACGGCGTACCGCGCCGCGATGGCAGCGTGACGCAATTCGCGATCATCAACCAGGCCTTGTGCTAGGCCGGAAACAGAAAATGCCGAATCCGCACTCAAAACGCAATTTCCGTTGATTTGGCGCCCTCTTTCTGCAAGCTATCGCTGCGGGGGTCTGGCTACCATAAGCGGGCGACATTCGCTCCCCCTACCCGGACCCCAACATGCACAACAACGAACTTACCGAGCTCACTTCGCTGGACCGCGCCCACCTCATCCATCCGGTCGTGGATTACCGCAGCCATGAGCGGCGCGGCGCCACGATTCTCGCGTCCGGCCATGGCGCCTACCTGACCGATGCCCAGGGCAACGAACTGCTGGACGCGTTTTCCGGCCTGTGGTGCGTCAACGTCGGCTACGGCCAGGAAAGCATCGTGCGCGCAGCGACCGAGCAGATGCGCCAGCTCCCGTACGCGACCAGCTATTTCCACTTCGCGTCCGAGCCCGCGATCCGCCTGGCCGCGCGCCTGGTGGAGCTGGCGCCTGCATCGCTGCGCCACGTGTACTTCACGCTGGGCGGTTCGGACGCGGTCGACGCGGCAATCCGCTTCATCACGCATTACTACAATTCGACCGGCCGCCCGCACAAGAAGCACTTCATCTCGCTCGAGCGCGGCTACCATGGCTCGTCGTCGCAGGGTTCCGGCCTGACCGCCATCGCGGCCTTCCACCAGAACTTCGACGTGCCGCTGCCGCACCAGCACAAGATCCCGTCGCCCTACCCCTACCGCAACGAGGCCGGGCAGGATCCGCAAGCCATCATCGGCGCGTCGGTGGCAGCGCTGCGCGCGAAGGTCGATGCGCTGGGCGCGGACAACGTCGCCGCGTTCTTCTGCGAGCCCGTGCAAGGCTCGGGCGGCGTGATCGTGCCCCGAAAGGCTGGCTCAAGGCCATGCGCGAAGCCTGCCGCGAACTGGACATCCTGTTCGTCGTGGACGAGGTCATCACGGGCTTCGGCCGCACCGGTCCGCTGTTTGCGTGCGAAGCCGAAGACGTGCAGCCGGACCTGATGACGGTCGCCAAGGGCCTGACGGCGGGCTATGCGCCGATGGGCGCCGTGCTGATGTCGGACGCGGTGTATTGCGCCATCGCCGACGGATCGCCGGGCATGCCGGTCGGACATGGCCACACCTATTCCGCGCACCCGGTCAGCGCCGCGGTCGGCCTGGAAGTACTGCGTCTGTACGAGGAAGGCGGCCTGCTTGCCAACGGTGTTGCGCAAACGCCGCATTTCGAGGCGGGCTTGCGCGAGATGCTGTCCCATCCGCTGGTGGGCGAGGCGCGCAACCGCGGCTTGCTGGGGGCTCTGGAACTGGTCGCGGACAAGGCCGCCAAGACGCGCTTCGACCCGGCGCTCAGGCTCAGCGAACGGATCTCCGCCGCGGCCTACCGCAACGGCGTCATATTCCGCGCTTTCGGCGACAACATCCTGGGCTTCGCACCTGCGCTGTGCTACACGGCCAGCGAGTTCGAACTGCTGTTTGCGCGCCTGAAGCAGACGCTGGACGAGGTGCTGGACGAGCCGGATGTACGCCGAGCCGTCAAATAAGCCCGGCGTCCTCGGCAGAACTACTTATTTACTGTCAGCACCGCGCCTGTTAGCATGCTTATCAACTATTGCAAGACGATCAGGAGCGGCGAAGCACGATGTTACCGGAAGCGTTAAAACTCGACCGTATCGACATCCGTATCCTCGGCCACCTGCAGGCCAATGGCCGGATCACGAACGTCGACCTCGCCGATGCGGTCGGCCTTTCGCCCAGCCCTTGCCTGATTCGTGTCAAGCGGCTGGAAAAGGCCGGCTACATCACCGGCTACGGGGCCATGATCCAGCTGGAAAAGCTCGGCACCTTGCAGGTCGTGTTCACCCAGGTGACGCTGTCGGACCACCGGCGCGAGGATTTCGTGAAGTTCGAGTCCGCCATCCGCATGATCGACGAAGTGGTCGAATGCCACCTGGTCAGCGGCGGCTTCGACTACCTGCTCAAATTCGTCACGCGCAGCGTCGGGCATTACCAGACGATCATGGAAGACGTGCTGGAGCGCAGCGTCAACATCGAAAAATACTTCAGCTACATCGTCATCAAGTCGCCCTTCGTCAAGACCCACTATCCGATCGAGAAGCTGTTCTCGCCCCACGAGTAGGCCGGTCGCCACACCGGAGAGCCGCCGCCCTGGCGGTTCCTCCTTCGCTTTTTCCTTCCCTCCTGCGCGCGCCGCATAACATGCCAAAGCCGCGCAAAAAAACATTGTTTGTGCCGGTTTCGCCCCACGCTACGGATACTTCGATCCCGGGACCGACGCTAAGATCAGGCCATCATTCACTGATTTCCAGGAACGGACTCATGGCCAAGCACTCATTCAATATCGCCGTCATCGCCGGAGATGGCATCGGCAAGGAAGTCATGCCGGAAGGCTTGCGCGTGCTCGATGCCGCCGCCCGGCGCTTCGGCATCGCGCTGCACTACAAACACATCGAATGGTCCAGCTGCGACTACCATGCGGTCCACGGCAAGATGATGCCGGACGACTGGAAAGCACAGCTGGCCGGCGTGGATGCGATCTATTTCGGCGCCGTGGGCTGGCCGGACGCCGTGCCCGACCATATCTCGTTGTGGGGCTCGATCCTCAAATTCCGTCGTGAGTTCGACCAGTACATCAACCTGCGTCCGGCCCGCCTGTTCGAAGGCGTGCCCTGCCCGCTGGCCAACCGCAAGCCGGGCGACATCGACTTCATGATCGTGCGCGAAAATACGGAGGGCGAATACAGCTCGGTCGGTGGCGTCATGTACGAAGGGACCGAGCGTGAAGTCGTCATGCAGCAATCGGTGTTCTCCCGTCATGGCACCGACAGGTTATTGAAATTCGCGTTCGAGCTCGCGCGCAAGCGCGAGCGCAAGCACTTGACGGTGGCCACCAAAAGCAATGGCATCGCCGTCAGCATGCCATGGTGGGACGGGCGCGCGGCGGAGATCGCGGCGGGCTATCCGGACGTGCGCTGGGACAAGCAGCACATCGACATCCTCTCGGCCCGCTTCGTACTGCAGCCGCAACGCTTCGACGTGGTCGCTGCTTCCAATCTGTTCGGCGACATCCTGTCCGACCTCGGCCCCGCCTGCACCGGCACCCTGGGCCTCGCGCCGTCGGCCAACCTGAACCCGGAACGCCGCTTCCCGTCGCTGTTCGAGCCGGTCCATGGCTCGGCGCCCGACATCTACGGCAAGAACATCGCCAATCCGGTCGGCATGATCTGGTCCGGCGCCCTGATGCTCGACTTCATCGATCAGAGCGGTACCGTGGGCCGCCAGGCGCATGACGCGATCCTGGCCGCCATCGAGCAGGTATTGGCGGAAGGCCCGCGTACGCCGGACCTGGGCGGCTCGGCCTCGACGACGGAGATGGGCAAAGCCATCGCCGCCGCGGTGGAACGGGCTACGTCTTCCACCCGCGACTTCACCTGACCAGGAATCCGATCATGTCCCTGACACTGACCCGCCCCGACCTGCTCGAGCAGCACAACTTCATCGCTGGCGAATGGTGCGACAGCATCGCCGCGCGCCGCTACGACGTCGCCGATCCGGCCACCGGCACTGTCTTCGCCAGCGTCCCGGACAGCACCGCGGAGGATGCCCGCCGGGCCACGGTCGCCGCGCACGATGCGTTCGAGAGCTGGCGCACCATGCCCGCGCGCGACCGCGCCCGCATCCTCAAGCGCTGGCACGCGCTGATCCTCGCTCATGCGGAAGACCTGGCCAGAATCATTTCGCGCGAACAGGGCAAGCCGCTGGCCGAAGGCCGCGGTGAAGTCGCGTACGGCGCATCCTACGTCGAATGGTTTGCCGAGGAAGCCGTGCGCACGTACGGCGACATGATTCCGGAACAGGTGCGCGGCCGTAAGCTGATGGTGGTGAAGGAAGCCGTGGGCGTGGTCGCGGCGATCACGCCGTGGAACTTCCCGCTGGCGATGATCGCCCGCAAGATCGCGCCGGCCCTGGCCGCCGGCTGCACCGTGGTGGCCAAGCCGGCGGAGGACACGCCGCTCACCGCGCTGGCGCTGGTGAAGCTGGCGCAGGAAGCCGGCGTACCGCCCGGCGTATTGAACATCGTGACGTCGTCACGCGAGCAGGTAGCGGACGTGGTCGGCGCCTGGCTGGTCGATTCGCGCGTGCGCAAGCTCACGTTCACGGGTTCGACCGCGGTCGGCAAGTACCTGGCGCGCGAATCGGCCACCACGCTCAAGCGGCTCTCGCTCGAACTGGGCGGCAACGCGCCTTTCATCGTGTTCGACGATGCCGACCTCGATGCGGCCGTGAATGGCTTGATGGCGGCGAAGTTCCGCAACGGCGGCCAGACCTGCGTCTCGCCCAATCGGATCTACGTGCAGGACGCGGTCTATGACCGTTTCGCGGAAAAGCTGGTCGCGCGCGTGGCGGCGCTGCGGGTCGGCCCCGCCACGCGTGAAGAGTCGCAGATCGGCCCGATGATCAATGCGCGCGCCGTCGACAAGATCGACAGCCACGTGCGGGATGCGGTCGCACACGGCGCCCGTGCGCTGGTCGGCGGCGCGCGCGTGCGCAACGAGATCGCGGACGGTCCGAATTATTACGCGCCCACGGTACTGGCCGACGCCACGCCCGAGATGGAACTGGCGCACGAGGAAACCTTCGGCCCGGTGGCGCCGCTGTTCCGCTTCCGCGACGAGGACGAGGTGGTGCGCCTCGCCAACGACACACCGTTCGGCCTGGCGACGTATTTCTATACCCGCGACATCGCGCGCGCATGGCGCGTGGGCGAGCGGCTGCAGTCCGGCCTGGTCGGTGTCAACGAAGGCGTGCTGGCCTCGGAAGCCGCGCCGTTCGGCGGCGTCAAGGAATCGGGCTACGGGCGCGAGGGCTCGCGCCATGGCCTGGACGACTACATGCAGACCAAGTACCTGTGCCAGGGAGGTGCGGCATGATGGCCACTCCGGAAACCTACCCGATCGAGATCGCCTTCCCGGACATCCGGCCTTATGCAAAGGGCAATACCGGGATCCCTTATGTGTTCACCTTCGACAGCGGCCTGCCCGGGCCGCACGTCATGATCAACGCCCTCACCCATGGCAATGAGGTATGCGGCGCGATCGCGGTAAAGGAGTTGCTCGACCTCGGTGTCAGGCCCCGACGGGGCAGGCTGACCGTGGCCTTTGCCAACGTGGCGGCCTATCTCACCTTCGATCCGGCCAGACCGGACGCGTCACGCTTCGTGGACCAGGACTTCAACCGCGTCTGGTCGCCCGCGATCCTGGACGACTTGTCGCGCGATTCGTCCGAATTGCGCCGCGCCAGGGAACTGCGCCCGTTGATCGATACGGTCGACTTCCTGCTCGACCTGCATTCGATGCACGAACGCAGCGCGCCCTTGAGTGTGAGCGGACCGCTCGACAAGGGCATCGAGTTGGCCCGACGCCTCGGCGTGCCCCCCACCATCGTCAGCGACGCCGGCCACGCCGAAGGACGGCGCCTGCGCGACTACGGCGATTTCGGCGCCGCCAATAGCGAACGCAACGCCCTGTTGGTCGAATGCGGCCAGCACTGGGAGGCGGGCGCGGTCGACGTGGCGCGCGACTGCTGCGCACGCTGGCTGCTCCTGTTCGACACCATCGAGTGGAGCGACCTGCCCGAGCGCTGGCTCAAGCCCCGGGACGAGCGGCCGCGCGTGGTGCGCGTGACGGACGCGGTGGTCGCCGCCGGAATGGACTTCCGCTTCGCCGCGCCCTACACCGGCCTCGAAACCTTCGCCGAAGCCGGCACGGTGATCGCGTGGAACGAAGGGCGCGAAGTGCGCACCCCCTATCCGAACTGCGTGCTCGTCATGCCGTCCCTGCGCCAGCTGAGGCCGGGAACCACGGTGGTGCGGCTGGGCCAACTGCTGGAATAGCGGCCAGGCGAACGCATGAACCACGCAACGACGCGGCGCGCCGCCGGCGTGCCCGCCCTGGTCGTCACCCTGCACCGCTGGATCGGCCTGGGCGCGGGGCTGCTGCTGCTCGTCGTTGCGCTGAGCGGTGCCGCCATGGTCTTCCGGCCCCAGCTCGAGCCGGCCGTCAGCGCCCGGCTGTGGCGCGCGTCCGCCTGCAACGCTGCCCGGCCGCCGTCGGCGCTGGTCGCTGCGGCCCGTGCCGCCAACCCTGGTGCCGGGACACTGACCGCGATCCGGATGCCGGGCGAGCGCGGGACCAGCGTGCGTATCAAATTCAGCGATGGACGCTGGGTGTTCGTCGATGCGTGCAGTGGCCGCGTGCTCGGGATCCAGCATGCCTACGGCGGGCCCTTTGGTACGCTCGAATGGATTCATACCTTCGGCACCGGGTCGATCGGTGCCGTCGTCGCCGGCATCGTCGCCGGCGCTGCGCTGGTGCTGGCGCTGGCCGGCCTGCTGGCCTGGCGGCCCTCCCCTCGGCGGCGCGCCGGCCTTGCCGCGGGAGCCCGGCGCCTCGCGTTGCATCGCCGGATCGCACCGTGGGTCGCGCCGGTGCTGATCGTCGCGGCGTTGACCGGCCTGCCGCAGGCACTGCCCGCACCACCCCAGGGGCCCGCCGTCGCGGTCGGCGGCCCCGCCCTGGACCAGGCGTGGTCGCAGGTGGCGGCCACACCGTGGCAACAGCTGCAATGGCGGATGCCGCGCCGCGCCGGCGCCCCGATCGAGATCGACGTGGCCGCAAACGATGCGCCCCATCCCTATGCCACGGGTGTGCTGCGCCTGGACGCTGCCAGCGGCGCGCGCATCGGCTACACGCCGTACGCCGCCACCGGCATCGGCCACCGCGCCTACGGCTGGGCCCTGGCCCTGCACTACGGCCTCGCCGGCGGGGTCCCGCAGCAGGCGGTGCTGTTCCTGGCCATGCTGGCGCTGCCCGTCCTGGCCTGGTCGGGCCTGGCCAGCTTCCTGGCGCGGCGGCGCGGCGCGTTGACGCTGCGGCTGCGCCGCACGTATCCGGTGGCCGACGGGATCCTGGCGTTCGAATTCACCCATCCGCTCGGACTGCGCCTGCCCGCATGGACCGCCGGGGCGCACGTGGACGTTTTCATCGCGCCCGGCCTGGTGCGCCAATATTCCCTGTGCGGCGATCCGCGTGACCGGTGCCGCTACACCATCGCCGTCCTGCGCTGCCGGCCTTCGCGCGGCGGCTCGCAGGCGATGCACGAGACGCTGCGACAAGGAAGCCTGGTCAGGGTCGGCATGCCGCGCAACCAGTTTGCGCTGGCGCCGCAAGCACGCCACAGCGTCCTGGTGGCGGGCGGCATCGGCGTTACCCCGATCCTGGCGATGGCCGACGCATTGGCCGCGCGCGGGGCGTCCTTCGAGCTGCACTACGCCTGCCGCAGCCGCGCGCACGCGGCCTTTCGCGAACGCATGGCGCATCTGGGCGAGGTGCATATGTACTGCAACGACGAGGGACGAACGCTGGCCCCTGGCGTTTTGCTGGCCGCACGCCAGGAGGGCACCCATCTGTACGTGTGCGGACCGACAGGGCTGACGCAAGCGGTGCTGTCCGAAGCCGCGCGGCGTGGCTGGCCGGACGAGTGCGTGCATACAGAGCGGTTCAGTCCGGCGGACGACGTGGCGCGGGGTCGCCCCTTCACGCTGCGCATTGCCAGCAGCGGTCGCCTGGTCGACGTCCCGGCCGATCGCAGCGCCCTGGCCGCCCTGGCCGATGCCGGCATCATCATCCCGTCCTCGTGCGGCCAGGGCTTGTGCGGCAGCTGCATCACCGGTGTGCTCGACGGGGAACCCGACCACCGCGACCACTGCCTCACGCCGGAAGCGCACGCCGCCAACGACTGCTTCACGCCCTGCTGCTCGCGCGCGCGGGGTGCGGGTCTGGTGCTTGATCTCTGACGATCTGCATGAAGCCGACGTAGAAGAACAGGAAAGCTATGCCAAAAGCTGCGCCGGTTGAGTTCGGCAATCGGAGGGGTACGCGACTACTCATCCTCGAAGCAAGCGCCACCCTGCAAAAGATTTCACTGACGCTCACAGGCATCCAGTGATCCATAAACGATTTATATTATTTACTTCGTTTTTCCAAACGCAGGACCAGCTTTGACAATTACCTACTCGCTCTTGTGGTCAGGACGAGTGAGTGAATTTCAAAATCTGCTAATGCATGACTCCGCCTGTGCGTGGTCGACGCAAGCGCGTCACGACGGCGGGTGCGCGGTATGTTCGCAAAAGACGTTAAGCTTCTTCGACAGCGTCTCGTATTCCACGCCCGAATCGATAATCATGTGCCCTGGAACACCTTCTGTTTCGCAAACCAGTCCAGTTGGACGAGACCGGGCGTCCTCCGCACCTGTCGAAGGTCCGACGCGGGGTGACGCCGATGTGGAATCGTCGGCGGTCCATAGCGCGACCTCGTCGATCGCGTTCGCGAATATTTCGGACGTGATCTACCACCTCAAGGTTGAGGGCGACGACGAATACCGTTTTGTTTATGTGAATCCGGCGTTCTATGCCGCGACGATGCTGGAGCCCTGCCAGGTGATCGGCAACCGGGTGGAGGATGTGATCCCATCCCCCTCACTATTGATGGTCAAGGATGCTTATCGCCGCGCCATCCGGACCGGCATGACCCAACGCTGGGAGGAAGTCAGCACCTATCCTGCAGGCCGCAAGGTTGGCCAAGTCACGGTTACGCCTGTTTTCGACGAGAAGGGACGCTGCACGGACCTGGTCGGCACCGTCCACGACGTTTCGCGTCTTGCCGATCGGGAAGATGAACTTCGTTCGACACAAATCAAGCTGCAATCGGCGCTGGGCGAGCAACGCACGCTGGCACATGCGCTGCGTGTGAGTGAAGAACGCCTGAACCTGGCATTGAGCAGCGCGCGCGAGGGCGTCTGGGACTGGAAGGTCGACGACGACACGATCTTCTATTCCGACCAGTGCAAGAAGATTCTCGGACTGCCACTGAATTGGACAGCCGCAAGCTCGACTACATACATCAAATGGATCCATCCCGAGGACCGTGCAGCCGTGCTGGACCGGGTCAGGTACTGCTTGCAGGTGTCGGAGCCGGGTGCTCCAGAATCATTCTTCAGCTGCGAGTATCGACTGCGCCATGCAAGCGGAAAATGGATCTGGGTTCGCTCGCAGGGCTGCGTTGTCGAGCGTTCCAGCGCCGGAACCGCGGTGCGGATGGTCGGTACCATGGCGGATATCACGGAAACGGTCGGCCTGAGGCAGCAGGTCGAGGCCAGCCAGGCTCGCATCCTGAGCCTGACGCAACAACTGCCGGGCGCCGTGTTCGAACTGCGGATGGACACACGGGGCTCGCTTTGCTGCGACTATGTCAGCGACCAGGCGGAGAATCTGTTCGGTTTGACACCGCGCCAGATTCGCGCTGGCTGGGAGACGCTGGTACATCGGATTCACGCCGCAGACAGGGATCGGATGTATCGCCGGCTGCAGCGCTCGGCGGCGACGCTCAAGCCCTTCCGTTTCGAGTTCCGGGTTGACGTTCCTCGCGCCGGCGAAGGCTGGCGCGAGGTCAACGCCACGCCAACCCGCGCACCGGAGAGACAAGTCGTATGGTGCGGCTTCGTGAACGACATTTCCGAACGCAAACGTAACGAGATAACGATCCGAGAATTCAACGAAGTTCTCGAGCGGCGCGCGCACTACGACGCATTGACCGGCCTGCCCAACCGGACGCTGTTCCGCGATCGCCTGGAACAGGGCATTCGTCAGGCTGGCGCCGCCGGTGGCCAGTTGGCTCTCCTGTTCGTCGACCTCGACCGCTTCAAGGAGGTCAACGACCTGCTCGGCCATGATGCAGGCGACATGTTGCTGGTCGAAGCTGCACGAAGAATCGAGCGCTGCGTGCGCGCCGGCGACACGGTCGCGCGTCTCGGCGGCGACGAATTCACTGTGATCCTGACTGAAGCGCATGAGCTGGAACATGTCGAACAGACAGGCCAGCAGATACTCGAGGCATTGTCGACGGCGTTCTCGCTCAAGTCGGAACAGGTCTACGTTGCTGGCAGTATCGGCATCGCTCTGTATCCACGCGATGCGGGAAATTCGGAAGAATTGATGCGTAACGCCGACCATGCAATGTATCGCTCAAAAGCGGGTGGCCGCAATTGCATGACGTTCTACGAGGCATCCATGCAATCGAGCGCCATGCAGCGCCTGACTTTGATCGCCGATCTGCGTCGGGCGCTGCCCGAGCGGCAGTTCGTTCTCTACTTCCAGCCCATCGTATGCCTGTCAGACGGTGCGATCGCCAAGGCGGAGGCCCTGCTGCGCTGGCACAGGCCAGGAACAGGACTGACCTTGCCGGATCAGTTCATCGTTGTTGCCGAGGACTCCGGAATCATCCATGAACTCGGCGATTGGGTGTTCGATCAGGCCGCCTCCATGGCGGTGCGCTGGACGGCAATGCTGGGGCAGGACTTCCAGGTCACGATCAACCGCTCGCCGATCCAGTTCCAGCCGAACGCGCCCGGCCTGGACTGGGTCGCCCATCTGCGCGCGCGTGGGCTGGACCCGGCATGCATCAACGTCGAAATCACCGAAGGCGTGTTGTTGAACCTGTCGGACGACGTGCAGACGCAATTGGACACGTTAAGTGCGGCTGGCGTCGACTTGGCCATCGATGATTTCGGCACCGGATACTCGTCGATGAGCTACCTGAAACGACTCGATATCGATTACCTGAAGATCGACAAGTCGTTCATTGCCGGACTCGGCACGGATGTAACCAGCACGACGATCACGGAGACGATCATCGTGATGGCGCACAAGCTCGGACTGAAGGTCATCGCCGAGGGCGTCGAATCGGCGGTCCAGCGCGACTGGCTCGTAAAGCACGGCTGCGATTTCGCTCAAGGGTTCCTGTTCTCCTACCCCTTGCCGGCCAAGGATTTCGAGGCGAGGCTCACGGGCGAGGTGCCCTGGTCCGAGCGGCTTTTCGAAAATTCCGGCGAGACCTAGCCGTACCTCACCTGAGCGCTTGGCGGTTGCCGCACGTCAGGTCTTCTTGCGCATCATTATGAGCGGTACGCCGAGCGCGTTGAGTATTCGCGAAATAATGCACATAATCACATTTTGAGTCCCCACCATTTTAACTGGCTTCTATTTCCCAATAATCGATTGATGAAATTCCTATAGGAAACCAAGAAAAGTAAAAATACAAAATATGCAAGTCACATTGCTTTGATCGCGGCGAAAATATATTCTTCATCCTTTTGGTAATCACATAGACCACAAATTTTGCACCGCAGCGACAAATAATAAACTACATGTCATCATATAAATGATGCGTGTGCACGTTTGGCAAAAATCCTTGTTCTCATCGACTCATAACGCTAAAATTTTCTGAATTGATCTAGATTTCATATCGAATATCTCATCGTTTCCTAGTCTTAAGGGTATTCCATCAGAACATCCGTCTGACGGTTTACTGTAGGAAAATATTGGAGAAGTATTGATGCAGTTGCTAATGGCAGATTGCGACGATTTGGCTCGAGAAGGAATTCATTCAGTAGTAAGCCGTATCAGTGCGAATGTTTCGATCAACGAAGCAAGAACTTTCATTAAACTCATTGAAGCTCTTTCGTTGCGAAAATATGATCTCGTCATTGTGGAACCGTTGGCTATCGGAAAAAATGTCGCTGAAGTCATCAAGCACATTCGCGCGGTCGCTCCGGAATCAAAAATTCTGATATTTAGCCAACTGAACGAAATGACACACGGGGCCCTTTCCATAGCCTATGGAGCGAAGGGATTTCTTATGAAAAACTGCTCGATTGAGGAATTCGTGACCGCTGTGCGACGGATAGAAATGGGGCGAGTCTATGTTGGTGCTGCTTTGGCAAGTCAACTTGCGACTTCCAGCCCCCATCGATCAGGATATTTGCCGCACGACAGCTTGACTGAAAAAGAAAAGCTTGTCTATTCAATGCTGGTTTGCGGCATGCGGGTAGTTGAAGTTTCCAAAACACTGAATCTGAGCCAAAAAACGATCAGCACCCACAAATCGCGGATATTGTCGAAATTTCGCCTTCAAAGTTTTGCTGATTTACTTAATTATACGATCGCATACGGTTTGATCGACGAGTGCCGTTTACGGGTGAAAAATTTTAACAATAAAACCTAGAGTGAGCTGAGAAATGCCCACGATTCAGGGCTATTTTAACCCCTGCGATTCCTCACGCCTGCTGGCGACGCCACCGTCCAGCCATATTGTTCCTCAAGCAAATTAGCATGATTGTCTCCGATTGGCGCCGCGACTGCGGCGCACGCGTTCGCGCGCCGGTAATCCGTCATACATTTCCAAGCAAGTCGGCATAGTGAGTACTGGGTTGTGATCTTGCCGAATTTCCAAACAGTAAAATGCACTACGCGTGGATTGAGCGCTGAGGCCGCATAGTCATGCTCACTGCCGCAAACTAAATGTTTCGGCCGCGGGTATGGCTGGGAAATACGGGTATGCTAGGCGCTAGACTCGCCTGTCAAATTTGAGCTCCTTGCGTTCATGGATCAGTACTGGCCCAATCCACCCACAAGCGCCGATACGCCCGAGCTGGCACTTAACCGCCAGACGCTTGTGAACAGGTTCAATGTCGTTGTGGGGCCGCGTACGCCCCAAGAGCTGGAATTTCAGGCAACGTTTGTTTTAGGAAACGTCTCGTACGACGATGCGGTCTCTTTCGTGAGGTTTGCCGAATATGTGATATGGGCGGGCCGCCGCTGGAAAACCTACCCTACTTGCTGACGCGAACATAGGCAGAAAAAAGCCCGCCGTCCCGATGAGAGCGGCGGATTCCCGACCTGCCCGGATGGCAGGCCGTCCGCTAGAATTGCGTCCCTGCCCGCACACCGTACGTCCGCGGCGCACCGACGCCGAAGCCGCCCGGCACCAGGCTGTCGAGCGTGATGCTGTTCTCGATGTTGCGCACATACGCCTGCGCGTAGTAGTTCTGCGCCGGCGCCGTATAGGTCACGGCCACGTCGCTCTTGCGATAGGCCGGCTGCCGGTAACGAACGCCTGCGGACGGGTCGCTGATGAAGTAGGCGCCGTTCAAGCGCGTCCCGACGCGGACCTGCACCGTCGCGCCGTTCTCCAGCCCGAACGTGTGCGCATAGCTCAGACTCGTGTTGTAGGTTGGCGCCCGGTCGATCTGGCTGCCGGACCAGTCGTCGTTGACGTTCGGGCGGTAGCGCTTGAACTTGCCGTCGGCGGTGCCGAGCGACAGATTGAACTTGTCGTCCGGCGTCGCGTTGAAGGTGGCTTCCGCTTCGACGCCCTTGACGGTGGCGTTCGACGCGTTGGTCGTCAGCACGCCGCAGTCGGACCCGGTCGCGGTGCCGCTGCACACGACGGACGTCAGCTGCATGTCCTTGTAGTCGTAATGGAAGACGGCCGCGCTCATGCGCAACCGGTTCGCGAGGAAGCGTCCCTTGATCCCGGCTTCCACCGAGGTCAGATTCTCTGGCTTGTAGGGCGAGCCACTGGTGTCGTTGAAGCCGCCCGCCTTGTAGCCGGTGGACAGGCTGCCGTACGCCATCACCGCCGGCGCCAGGTCGTAGTCGACGGCCAGGCGGAAGTTGGACTTCGCGCTGTGCACATGGGCGGTGTAGCCCGGCCCGGTCGTGCTGCCGCTGAGCGGATCGTGGCCGGACTTGTCGTCGCGCGTCGTGCGCGCGCCCGCCGTCAGGCGTAGCCGGTCGTCGAGGCGATAGGTCAGCTGCCCGAACGCCGCTCTGGATTCGTTGACGACGGTGGGCGTGAACAGCAGCGTGATCACCGGCCCGGGCGTGACCGTGTTGTACGACGAGGCGCGATAGATGTCTTCGTCGAAGCGATAGACGCCCGCCACCCAGCTCAGTGCCGTGGGGCCGGACGAGTTCAGGCGGATCTCATGGCTGCGTTGCGTCGATTCGCCGTTGATCCGGTTATACATCGGAAATCCGAAGTATGTCCCGTTGTTCAACTGGTCGACGTCGGCGTGCAGCCGAGCAAACTGGTACGTCAGGTCCGCCGCGTCACCGAGGCGCGTCTTGAATTCCGAGCGCAGCGTCGTCGCCACGTTGTTCCGGTGCGAGCCTACGTCCGCGTAACGGGCCGCAGCGGTCAGCTGCGTATTGGCCCCGCGGTCCACATACACGGGATTCGCCAGGTTGTTGCCGCCGAGGAGCGGCGTGCCGGTGAAGAAGTTCGTCAGGGGCACGGTGCTGGCGCCGTTGCCGCCGTTCTTGGCGCGCTCCGCCGTCAGCAGCCACGACGTCTGCGGCGTGAAGATCAGCAGCGCATGCACGCGGCCGGCGGTGTCGTCGCGGTCGTCCAGGCCGATCGTGTTCGGGCCGGGGCGCAGGTATGTGTCGTGGCGGATCTTCGCCGCGGCCGCGCGCAGCGCGAGCACGTCGTTGACCGGAATGTTGATCGCGCCTTCGACGCGCCGCGTCGCGTAATCCCCGATCTCGACATCCACGCGTCCCTCCAGCTTGCGGGTCGGCTTGTTGGTGATCAGGTTGATCGCACCCGCAGTGGCGTTGCGTCCATACAGCGTGCCTTGCGGGCCCCGCAGCACCTCGATGCGCTCCAGGTCGAGAAAGCTGCCCAGCTGCGCCTCGGTGCGTCCGACGTAGGCGCCGTCGACGTTGAAGGCGGTGGACGAATCGCCCTTCTCGGTCGTGTCCAGGCTCACCACGCCCCGTATCGCGACTTGCAGCATGCCTGTATCGGTTGTGATTTGCACGTTCGGCGCCAGCTCCGTCAACGCCACCGGATTCGTCGCGCCGGCCTGGCGCAGGTCGTCCCCGCCAAGCACCGACAGGGCGAGCGGGGTCTTCGACGCAGGCTGCGCGGTCTTCTGCGCGGTGACGATGACTTCCTGGATGACGTCCTGGGCGGCCGCATGGCCTCCCCAGAGTCCCGCAAGAATCAGGGAGTGACGCGGCAACGCGCGCAGCGCGCGCAGATGGCGGCTCGATACGGTTTGTTCTGGCAAATCTGTCTCCGATGATTTGAATGATGTCGACTGTCCCACGCGAGCCTCGGCATCGGCGATCGCGCAAAAAGAAGCCTGTCGGCTGCCCGACAGGCCCAAGGAGACGATGAGGTGCACCTGTCCGGGCGCCGCAGCGCCGGCCAGGGCCGCTCTCATGGGAAGCAGTCTAATCAAGGAGTTCGGAATGCGCAAAAACGAAAATATGGATTGCAGCTATCCAGATCATCGATAGCGTCACGGTGGAAACGCGCCTCGACTTTGCCGCCGCTGCGCGGCGCGAACTCGATCACGGTCAATCGGGTAGCCACGTGGTGCTCCCAGCGCCGGCCGACGAAGGCGGGCGCGCGCTGGCCTTAGCGGTACAATAACGGACTTGTCCTGGTTGGCGCCTTGCCTGGCCGATACTATTCTGAACTATGACCGTCCCACACGAAATTCTCGCTTCCGCGGCGCAGAGCATGGCTGCACAGCCGCCTGCCGAAAAACACACGCCTATCAATTCGCAGGGTGTGAAGCCTGGGAAAAGCGCCGTCACTCCAATGATGCAGCAGTACCTGAGCATCAAGGCCGACTACCCCACGATGCTCGTCTTCTACCGGATGGGCGACTTCTACGAGCTGTTCTTCGAGGACGCCGAGAAGGCCGCGCGCATCCTGGGCATCACCCTGACGGCGCGCGGCAGCTCGGGCGGGAATCCGATCAAGATGGCGGGCGTGCCCTTCCACTCGCTCGATCCCTACCTCGCCAAGCTCGTCAAGCTGGGCGAGTCGTGCGCGATCTGCGAGCAGATCGGCGACCCGGCGCTGAGCAAAGGCCCCGTGGAGCGCAAGGTCGTGCGCGTCGTCACGCCGGGGACGCTGACGGATGCCGACCTGCTGCCCGAGAAAGCCGAGCGTCCCCTGCTCGCCGTGTGCACGGTCGCGAACCGCAAGGTGGTCACGACGGGTCTCGCGTGGATGTCGCTCGCGAGCGGGGGACTCCGGCTGATGGAATTCGCGGGCGACGCCCGCGCGGCCGCCGTGCGGCTCGTGCAGGAACTGGAACGCATCGCGCCGGCCGAAGTGCTGCGTGCCGACGGCGGCGCCGACCTGTTCGAAGAATCGCCGGTCGGTCACACGGCACGCGTGCCGGACTGGCATTTCGACGTCGTGCATGGCCACAAGGCGCTGCTCGATCAACTCGGTGTCGCGACACTGTCCGGCTTCGGCGCGGACGGTCTCGGCGCCGCGTTCGGCGCGGCCGGCGCGCTGCTGCGCTATGCCCAGGCGACGCAGGGCCGCGGCCTGCAGCACGTGAAGAGTCTCGCGGTCGAATCGGAGAGCGAATTCATCGGCCTCGACGCGTCCACGCGCCGCAACCTGGAGCTGACGGAGACGATCCGCGGCCACGAATCGCCCACCTTGTTCTCGCTGCTGGACGGCTGCCGGACGGCGATGGGTTCGCGCCTGCTGCGCTACTGGCTGCACCACGCGAAGCGCGACCAGCGCGTGGCCCGTTCGCGCCACGAAGCCATCGAGGCGCTGGCCCAGCGCGAGGCGATGCACGACCTGTCCGCGACGCTCGCGCATGTGCCCGACATCGAGCGCATCACGACGCGCATCGCGCTGCTGACGGCGCGTCCGCGCGATCTCGCGAGCCTGCGCGACGGCCTGAAACAACTGCCCGCGCTGCGCGAGCAGGTGGCACGCTGCTTCATCCCCGGCGACTCGTGCCTGCTGCGCGACATCCACGACGCCATCGCGGTGCCCGAGGCGTGCGCGGACCTCCTGCAACGCGCCATCGCGACGGAGCCGGCCGCCATGGTGCGCGACGGCGGCGTGTTCGCACGCGGCTTCGATGCGGAGCTCGACGAGCTGCGCGCGCTGTCCGAGAACGCGGGCCAGTTCCTCGTCGACCTGGAAGCGCGCGAGCGTGCGCGCACCGGCATCGCCAACCTGCGTGTCGAGTACAACCGCGTGCACGGCTTCTATATCGAAGTCACGAACGGCCAGGCCGACAAGGTGCCCGACGATTACCGCCGCCGCCAGACCCTGAAGAACTGCGAGCGCTACATCACGCCGGAACTGAAGGCGTTCGAGGACAAGGCCCTGTCCGCGCAGGACCGCGCCCTCGCGCGCGAAAAGCTGCTGTACGAGCTGCTGCTGGCCGACCTCGCGCCGCACATCGTGTGCCTGCAGCGCATCGCGTCCGGCATCGCGCAGCTCGATACGATCACCGCCCTCGCCGACCACGCCGTGCGCAACCACTGGTGCATGCCGCAGCTGGTCGAGGAGCCGTTTCTGACGATCGTCGAAGGCCGTCACCCGGTCGTCGAGAACCAGATCGAGCGCTTCATCGCGAACGACTGCAAGCTGTCCAACGACCGCCGCCTGCTGTTGATCACGGGCCCGAACATGGGCGGTAAATCGACGTTCATGCGACAGGTCGCGCTCATTACGCTGCTCGCTTACGTGGGCAGCTACGTGCCCGCGACGAGTGCGACGATCGGTCCCATCGACCGCATCTTCACGCGTATCGGCGCGTCGGACGACCTGGCCAACGGCCGCTCGACGTTCATGGTGGAGATGACGGAATCGGCCACGATCCTGAACGGCGCGACCGAGCACTCGCTCGTGCTGATGGACGAAGTGGGCCGCGGCACGTCGACGTTCGACGGCCTCGCGCTCGCGTGGGCCATCGCGCGCCACCTGATCGAGACGAGCCGCAGCTTTACGCTGTTCGCCACGCACTACTTCGAACTGACGCAGCTGCCGGAACAGCATCCGAGCGCGGTCAACGTGCACCTGTCGGCCGTCGAGCACAAGGACAGCATCGTGTTCCTGCACGCCGTGCAGGACGGCCCGGCGTCGCAGAGCTACGGCCTGCAGGTCGCGCAACTGGCGGGCGTGCCCCCTGCCGTAATTCGCGCGGCGCGCAAGCATCTGGCGCGGCTGGAAGCCCAGGCGCTCGATGCGACGCCGCAGCTCGACCTGTTCGCGCCGGCGCCGTGTGACGAGGGCGACGCCGAGGCCGCGCCCGTGGCCACGCCGGCGCCCGCACCCGCCGAATCGCCCGCGCTGACGCTGCTGGACGCCATCGATCCGGATGCCCTGAGCCCGCGTGAAGCGCTCGAGCGCCTGTACGAGCTCAAGCGCCTGGCCTCGGCCTGATGATGCCGCGACACCGCTCGCTTCTCCTGTTCGTCCTCGCCTGCGCGCTCGCGGGCGGCGCCCGCGCGGACGCACGTGACGACGACGCGCACCGCTTCGCCATCATCGGCCATGGTTTTACCGACGGCGGCGAAAAGCGCCTCAAGCAGGCGCTCGCCGACAACGACGACAACGACGTCGCCTTCGTGGTCGTCACAGGCATCAAGGGCGCGAACGAACCGTGCACGGACAAGCTGTACCAGAAGCGGCGCGAGCTGATCGACGACGCGCGCCGGCCCGTCATCGTGCTGCCGGCCGGCAGCGACTGGACGGAATGCCGCAACACCGCCGGCCGCACGAATGCGATCGAGCGCATGAACCGCATCCGCGAACTGTTCTACGGCGAGCCGTCCACGCTGGGCGCGCGCAAGCTGCCGCTGACGCGCCTGTCGATGAGCCCGCGCTTTCGCAGCTATGCGGAGAATGCGCACTGGTCGGTCGGCAAGGTGCTGTATGCAACCGTCAACATGCCGGCCAATAACAACCACTACCTGACCGAAGCGGGCCGCAACAGCGAGTACGAGGACCGGCTCGTCGCGAACCGGTTCTGGCTGAACCGCCTGTTCGCCATCGCCAGGCGCGACAAGCTGGAAGCGATCGTGCTGTTTTCCGAAGGCGATGTGAAGGCGCTGTCGCAGCCGACGGGCCTGCGCGCGCTGCTGCGCAGCGCCGTGCCGGACAACGACGGCTTCGCGGAGCCGCGCCGGCTGATCCTGTCTCTGGCGCAGAAATTCCGGGGCAAGGTCTTGCTCGTCGACGGCACGCGCGTGCGTACAAAACCCGTCATCGAATGGCGCGGCAATGTCGGCCATCTGGCGGCCGGTGCGGATGCATTGGAGGTGGTGGTGAATCCGGAGACGAAGACCCTGTTCAGGGTGGATCCCCGCAAGGTCGAGACGGCGAACGGCGCAAAGAAGGACTGACGACCCGGCCGCAGCCGGGTCGACGCGCACCGTGTGGGCGGGTGATTACTGCAGCGGCTGGCTGCGGAAGTGGTCGCCCTCTTCGCTGTCGTCGATCTCGCCGTGGCCGTGGTCATGGCCGTGGGCGCCGTGCACGTGGCCGTGTGCAATCTCTTCCTCCGTGGCGGCACGCACGTCGATCACGGACAGGTCGAAGCGCAGGGCCATGCCGGCCAGCGGGTGATTGCCGTCCAGGACGACCTTGTCGTCGGCGACTTCGGTGACGGTGAAGATGACCGGCTCTTCGTCGCTGCCCTCGGCCATGCCTTCGAACTGCATGCCGACTTCGATCGGTTCCGGCAGGCGGTTACGGTCCTCGACCTTGACCAGGTTCGGATCGTAGTCGCCGAACGCGTCTTCCGGCTCGATCTGGATGGTCGACGTGTAACCCACGTCCTTGCCGTCCAGCTCTTCTTCGATCTTCGGCAGCGTGTTTTCGTAGCCACCGTGCAGGTAGACCATCGGCTGGGCGCCGTCTTCGATCAGGTTGTTCTGGGCGTCGGACAGTTTATAGTTGACCGACACAACCGTGTTCTGGGCAATCTTCATTGCACTTCCTTTCGTGGGTAAGGTTGCGATTATAACCCTACCACCGGTTTGGTCCGGCCGGCGCTGGTTATAATGGACCCATGCAAAAATTACAGCTCCTCGGGAACATCACACCCGCCCAGTTCCTCCGCGATTACTGGCACAAGAAACCCCTCCTGATCCGTCAGGCCATCCCCAATTTCAAGCCGCTGCTCAAGGTCGACAAGCTGGCCGAGCTGGCGAAGCTGAACCACGTCGAGTCGCGCCTGGTGACCCTGACCGAGGGCCACGGTGGCGACCGCCGATGGGACATGCAGCACGGCCCGCTGGCCGAGCTGCCGCCGACAACCCAGCGCGAATGGACCATGCTCGTGCAGGGCGTCAACCTGCACGACCCGAAGGCGGACGACCTGCTGCGCCAGTTCCGCTTCGTGCCGGACGCGCGCCTGGACGACCTGATGGTCAGCTATGCGACGGACGGCGGCGGCGTCGGCCCGCATTTCGATTCCTACGACGTGTTCCTGCTGCAGGCGCAGGGCAAGCGCCGCTGGCGCATCGGCGCGCAGCAGGATCTCACGCTCGTCGAGGGCCTGCCGCTGAAGATCCTCGCCAACTTCGAGCCGGAAGAAGAATTCGTGCTGGAACCGGGCGACATGCTGTACCTGCCCCCGCACTATGCGCACGACGGCGTGGCCGAGGGCGAATGCATGACGTATTCGATCGGCTTCCGCTCGCCGTCGTTCCAGGAGCTGGGCGAAGCCTTCCTGCAGTTCATGGCCGACTCGATCGACCTGCCGGGCCGCTACGCCGACCCGGGCCTGCAGCCCGCGAAGAACCCGGCCGAGATCCCGCGCGACATGCTGGCCACCGTCACCGAAGAACTCAACAAGGTGCGCTGGGACGAGGAAGACGTCACGATCTTCATGGGCGAATACCTGTCCGAGCCGAAGCACAACGCGTTCTTCACGCCGGTGGCGAAGCCGCTGACGGTGGGCCGCTTCATGGAACAGGCCGCCAAAAAGGGCCTCAAACTGTCGCCCAAGACCCTGATGCTCTACCGCGGCAAGCACGTGTTCATCAATGGCGAATCGTTCGCCGTCGGACGCGCGGACAAGGTCGTGCTGGACGTGCTCGCCAACGAGCGGGCCCTGGCAGGCAATCTGGTCGGCCAAGCGTCGGACGACGTGCTGGAGGCGCTGTACACCTGGTACCAGGACGGCTGGCTCGAGCTGGGCTGATCATGATGGAAAACGCGCCCCTGCCCTTCGATACCCGCGCCGCGTTCCAGCAGCATCTGGGCGAGGTACTGGTGCGGGCAAGCGCGTCGCTCATCATGTTCGATCCGGACTTCGCTTTGTTCCGGCTGGGCGCGCCGGACGTGGACGCGGCCCTGCGCCGCTTCCTGCACGCCGGCGGCCGCCTGCGCCTGGCGCTGCACGATCCGGCGTACCTGGAGCGGGAGGCGCCGCGCTTCCTGCGCCTGCTGAGGGATTATGCCCACGGCATCGAATGCCGGCGCACGCCGCGCTCGCTGCGCGAGCTCGCGGATTCGTTCTGCATCGCGGATAATGTGCACATCGTGCGGCGCTTCCACAGCGATCATCTGCGCGGCGAGGCAGCCTTTGACGCACCGCAACAAACTGAGCTGTCGCGTCTGCGTTTCGACGCAGTTTGGGCAGAATCACAGCCTGGTCTGCAGGCCAGTGTTACCGGGCTGTAAATACTTGTTTTAGTTTGGTTTTCTCTATGAGAACTAGCGCACGGACAGGGCGTATCATGTTGCTCGAAGATGAACCTTGCCCGATCTGGCAACTGTTACGTCTTGACACGACTTTTCTATTGCGATTCAGTAAATTTGGCTATAATATCGGGTTAGGAAGGTTCCGTTGTCTGTAGGCACTTTTTCCAAAGTATACAAACAAGAGAATTCCTGACGAGCGATAATTACCGGTAATTATTCATCGCACCACCCTTTTGAATTAATTAAGGAAAAACCATGAAAAAATCTCTGCTGATCGTTTCCCTGCTGGCTGTTGCTCTGGCTGCCTGCTCGAAGAAAGAAGAAACCACCGTGACCCCGGCGGCTCCGGCTGCTGAGACCACCGCTCCGGCTGCTGCTCCGGCCGCTCCGGCTGCTGACGCTGCCGCTACCCCGGCTGCTCCGGCCGCTGCTGACGCTGCCGCTTCGGCTGCTTCGGCTGCTGCTTCGGCTGCTTCGGCTGCTGCTGACGCCGCTTCGGCTGCTGCTGCTCCGGCTGCTTCGAAGTAATTCGAATCGCGCTAAAGAAACCGGCCTGCGGGCCGGTTTTTTTACGTCCATGGGTTTTGCGTCATTTACGCGGACCCATAAAAAAACCGGCCACGCAGGCCGGTTTTTCGTTCAGGCAAAACGAGGTTATTTCAACTCGTCCGCCAGCAGCTTGAGGATCTTGGCGCCGGTCGGCGACGTTTCCGGCTTGCCGTCGTTCGTCTGGACGGTCACGTCGGTGCTGGTCGCGCCCTGTGCCGTCGACACGATCACGCGGTATTTCTGCGCTTCCTTGTTCTTGTCCTCGCCACCGAACAGTTTGCTGAAGAAACCTTCTTTCTTGACTGCGTCCGGATCGACGTAGCGCACGAAATAGATGCCCTGCACGCGGTCGCGGTCTTCCACCGTGAAGCCGACGCGGTCCAGCGCCAGGCCCACGCGGCGCCATGCGCGGTCGAAGCCTTCGTCGACGACGACCTTGTTGCCTTCCAGCTTGGCGTGCTGCGCCTCCAGCGGGGCGTTGGTCACGAACGCGGTCGCTTCCTTGACCTTGGTGCCGGTCAGTTGGGCCATCAGGCGGCTCAGGAATTCCGCTTCCAGTTCCGGATCGTTCGGACGCGCGGTCCAGGTGGCCTGCTCCTTCTGCGGACCGGTCAGCACTTCTTCCGCGCCGCGGTGGCTGATGTAGATCTCGGTCGCGCCGTCCGGACGGCGTTCCAGGCGGGTGCGGAACTTGTCGCGCTCGCCCGTCGAATACGCGGAATCGAAGACCTTGCCGATGGTGCGACGGATGAAGTCTTGCGGGATCTTGGCGCGGTTCTCGGCCCAGTTCGTTTCCATGATGCCGGTCTGCGGCGACTCGGTCTCGACGGTGAAGCCCGCGCCATGCCAGAACTCCAGCAGTTGCGGCCACAGCTGTTCCGGGGTTGCCTTGATCACGAGCCAGCGCTGGTTACCGTTGCGCTCGATGCGGATCGTGTCGCTGGGCAGCTGGCCGATCTGTTCGCCGGAGGCGGCCGCGACGGCCGGTGCGGCGCCGCGCTGCTGCTGGAAGCCCGAGGCGGTGGCGACGCCGCGGCCATCCGGCACGGCGTAGCGGTTGTCCTTCTGCAGCTGGGTCAGGTCGGGCGGAACGTCCAGCGGTGCCGCTTTCTTGGAAGCCTTGTAGTCCACCTTGTCCGATTCGAACACGGTCGTGCACGCGGCCAGGCTGAACGCGATGGCGGTCAGCGCCACGGTGCGGGCTGCGGTGGAGGTCATCATCTTGCGATTCGTCATATCGTTAATGCTGGTAATCAAAGGACGCCGGAAGCGCGCAGCGCGGTGCGGACGGTGTCGTGGTATTGCGCGGACAGCGGCGCGAGCGGCAGGCGCAGGCCGGCCGGCATCTTGCCCATTTCAGCCAGCGCCCATTTCACCGGCACCGGGTTCGGCTCGACGAACAGCTTGCTGTGCAGTTCGAGGACGCTGTTGTTGATCTCGATGGCGCGGGCAGCTTCGCCGTTCAGCGCGGCCTTGCACATCTCGGCCATCGCGCGCGGTGCCACGTTCGCGGTCACGGAGATGTTGCCGGCGCCGCCGCACAGCATCAGCGCCAGTGCGCTCGCGTCGTCGCCCGAGAACACGCCGAACGATTTGCCCTTGCCGGCGAACGAACGGTCGATGTCGCGCAGCAGTTCGATGCCGCGGGCCAGGTTGCCGGTCGCGTCCTTGATGCCGATGATGTTGTCGATGGCGGCCAGGCGCAGCACGGTCTCGTTGCTCATGTCGGCCACGGTACGGCCCGGCACGTTGTACAGGATCACCGGCAGGTCGGTCGATTCGGCGATCGCCTTGAAGTGGCGATACATGCCTTCCTGCGACGGACGGTTGTAGTACGGGACGACCTGCAGCGACGCGTCGGCGCCGACTTCTTTCGCATGACGGGTGAGCGCGATCGCTTCGACCGTCGAATTGCCGCCCGTGCCGGCGATGACCGGAATGCGGCCGGCGATGTGGTCGACGGCCAGCTTGATCAGTTCGCAGTGTTCGTCCGGGCTCACGGTGGCCGACTCGCCGGTCGTGCCGACGATGCAGATTGCGTCCGTACCTTCCGCCACATGCCAGTCGAGGAGTTGGCGCAGGCTGTCCCTGTCCAGACTTCCATCCTCGAACATCGGTGTGACGATTGCTACTATGCTGCCCTTAATCATAATCAGTGGACCGTGCCGTTAATAAATAAATGTCGATTGTAGCGGATAGCCTGGCGTTATGGTTCATTCCACACCATATAAATGGCATGGTTACAGCTTGGTTACATATCGAGCCTGATTGCTCCCGGATCCACGTCCGGACCCGCCGCGCACAGCCTTTGTACGCGGGCCGGACGGGGCGCATCGATGACGCCATCCTCGTACGCGAGCACCCGCAAGCCGTGGCGTGACGCGACGTCCAGCAGTTCGCCGGACGCCAGCAGGAACGCCGGGTTGGATGGTTTACCGAAGCGTTCGTTCCCGAGCGCGAAGGTTTCGTAGACAAGGATCCCGTTCGGCGCCAGCGCGCCCGCGAGATGCGCGAACAGCGGCCGGTGCAGGTAGTTCGTCACGACGATGCCGGTAAAACGTCCCGGCGCGAACGGCCATGCCGCACCTTCTTCTTCCAGGTCGTATTGAAACGTCGTGATGCCAGGTCCGGCCGCCTGCTCGAGAGACGCGGCGTCGCGATCGACGGCCAGCACGGGATGGCCGAGCGCCGCCAGCAGGCGCGCATGGCGGCCGCCGCCACATGCGAGATCGAGCGTCTCGCCGGGCGGGATCGCCTTCGCCCAGCGCGCGACCCAGGCAGATGGATTGTCGCCGGCGCCGTGCATCACGTGTACGAGAGACCCATGACTTCGCGCACGTCGCGCATGGTTTCCTGCGCCAGCTTGCGCGCCTTCTCGCAGCCGTCGGCGACGATCGCACGCACGAGCGACGGATCGTCGATGTACTGCTGCGCGCGCTCGTGCATCGGCTCCTGCTCGGCCAGCACGGCTTCCACGACGGGCTGCTTGCATTCGAGGCAGCCGATGCCGGCGCTCGTGCAGCCTTTCATGACCCAGTCCTTCGTGGTCGCGTCGGAATAGACTTCGTGCAGCTGCCACACGGGGCACTTCAGCGGATCGCCCGCGTCGCTGCGGCGCACGCGCGCGGGATCGGTCGGCATCGTGCGGATCTTCTTCGTGACGGAGGCCGGATCTTCGCGCAGCGAGATCGAGTTGCCGTAGCTCTTGGACATCTTGCGGCCATCGAGGCCCGGCAGGCGCGATGCTTCCGTCAGTTTCACCTGCGGCTCGACGAGGATGATCTTGCGGCTGCCTTCCAGGTAGCCGAACAGGCGCTCGCGATCGATGTTCGACAGGCTGCCCGCCTCGTCCAGCATGGCCTGCGCCTGCTCCAGCGCGGCCGCGTCGCCGTCCTGCTGGTAGGCGGTGCGCAGTTCCGCATACAGCTTGGCGCGCTTGCTGCCCAGCTTCTTCACGGCATCCAGCGCCTTCTGCTCGAAGCCCGGCTCCTTGCCGTACAGGTGGTTAAAGCGCCGCGCAATTTCTCGCATCATCTCGATGTGCGGCACCTGGTCCTCGCCCACCGGCACCTGCGTGGCGCGGTAGATCAGCACGTCGGCCGCCTGCAGCAGCGGGTAACCGAGGAAGCCATAGGTGGTGAGGTCGCGGTTCGCGAGGTTCTCGATCTGGTCCTTGTACGTCGGCACGCGCTCGAGCCAGCCGAGCGGCGTGGCCATCGACAGCAGCAAATGCAGTTCCGCGTGCTCCGGCACTTTCGACTGGATGAAGATCGTGGCCTGGGCCGGATCGATGCCGGCCGCCAGCCAGTCGATGACCATGTCCCACGTGCTTTTCTCGATGATCGCCGGGTCGTCGTAATGCGTGGTCAACGCGTGCCAGTCGGCCACGAAGAACAGGCAAGGCAGTTCGGACTGCATGCGGATCCAGTTCTTCAGGGCCCCGTGGTAGTGGCCAAGGTGCATCAGCCCGGTCGGGCGCATGCCGGAAACGACACGGTCGGGAAACATGGCGGTATCAGGTCAGGAGAAAATTCAGGGGATAGACGATCAGGTGCAGCAGCAGGTTCGCGATCACGCCCACCCAGAACAGCCAGTGCTCGATCACGTGCAGGAAGATCAGCGCGAGCAGGATGATGAAACCGTACGGTTCCAGGCGCGCGAACTGGAATGCGGCCTTGTGCGGCAGCAGGCTGAACAGTACGCGGCCGCCATCCATCGACGGGATCGGCAACAGGTTGAACGCCATCAGCCACAGGTTCGTCTTCAGGCCGGCGTCCGCCACGAGGTGCGGGAACGACTCCTGCACGCTGAAGTAGTCGAGGAAAATCCCCAGCAGGAGCCAGATCAGCGCCATCAGGAAGTTCGCACCCGGACCGGCCAGGGCGACCCACGCCATGTCGCGCTTCGGATTGCGCATCTGCCCGTAGTTGATCGGCAGCGGTTTCGCGTAGCCGAACACGAAGTGCACCGTCAGGTACATCACCACCGGAATGACGATGGTGCCGATCGGATCGATGTGAGCCAGCGGATTGAAAGTGGTACGCCCGGCGGCGTGTGCGGTGTTGTCTCCGAAGCGTTTCGCGACGAACGCCTGGGCGGCGTCGTGCATCGTCAGCGCAAAGAGGACAGGCAGTGCATATACTGCCAGATTGCGTATGAGTTCATCCATAACCTGCGATTCTATCAGAGCGCGCGGGAGCGGCGGCCTCGGCCTACAGGCCGAACGCGGCCGGATCGCCCCGGCCCTCGCGTACGAGCTCGGCGTCGGGACCCGTGAGGTCGACGATGGTGGTGGGTTCGAGCGTGCCGGCACCGCCGTCGATCACGAGTTCGATCTGCCTGTCGAGGCGCTCGCGCACCTCGTCCGGATCGGACAGCATGTTGTCGTCGCCCGGCAGTTGCAACGTGGTGCCGATCAGCGGTTCGCCCAGCTCTTCCAGCAGCGCCAGCAGGATCGTGTTTTCCGGCACGCGGATGCCGATCGTCTTGCGCGACGGGTGCGACAGCCTGCGCGGCACTTCCTTCGTCGCTTCCAGGATCACCGTGTACGGGCCCGGCGTGACGGCTTTCAGTTGCCGGTACTGGCGGTTGTCGACGCGCGCATACGTGGCGATCTCGGACAGGTCGCGCACGAGCAGCGTGAGATGATGCTTCTCGTCGACGCCGCGGATGCGCCGCAGTTTTTCGACGGCCGCCTTGTCGTCGAGGCGGCACACGAGCGCATACGCGGAATCGGTCGGCGCGGCGACGATGCCGCCGCCCTGGATGATCTGCGCGGCCTGGCGGATCAGGCGCGCCTGCGGATTCTGGGGGTGAACTTCGAAGTATTGGGTCATCGCGCCAGCCCCGTCTGGCGCAGCGCCTGAAGTGCGGCGATGCGTTCTTCCATGGGCGGGTGCGACGCGAACAGCGCGCCCCAGCCGCTGCCGTGGCCGGAAATGCCCGACGCGGCCATCGACTGCGGCAGCGCGCCCGGGTGCATGCCGGACAGGCGCGCCAGCGCATGCTGCATCGGCAGCGGGCTGCCCAGCAACTGGGCCGATCCGGCGTCGGCGCGGAATTCGCGCTGGCGCGAGAACCACGCGACGATGATCGACGCGACGATGCCGAACAGGATCTCGCACACGAACACGGTGATCGCATAACCGAAGCCCGGCCCGCGCTCGTCGCTGCCGCGGCGGAACACGAGGTTGTCGACGAAGAAGCCGACCACGCGCGCGAGGAACACGACGAACGTGTTCACCACGCCCTGGATCAGGGTGAGCGTGACCATGTCGCCGTTGGCCACGTGCGCGATCTCGTGGCCCAGCACGGCCTCGACTTCCTCGCGGTTCATGTTGGCGAGCAAGCCCGTCGACACGGCAACCAGCGCGGAATTTTTAAAGGCACCCGTCGCGAACGCATTCGGTTCGCCGTCGTACACGGCCACTTCCGGCATGGCGATGCCCGCGCGCTGCGCGAGATTGCCCACCGTGCTCATCAGCCACGCCTCGGTGGCATTGCCCGGCTGTTCGATGACGCGCGCGCCGGTGGACATCTTCGCCATCGGCTTGCTCATCAGCAGGGAAATGATGGAGCCCGTGAAGCCCACGACGAGCGAGAACACGAGCAGCGCCCCGACGTTGATGCCCTGCCCGCCGACGGGGCGGCCCACGCCGAGGACGTTCAGCACGATCGACAGCACGAGCACGACGGCGAGGTTGGTGGCGAGGAACAGCAGTATGCGCTTCATGGGACGGGTCTCCGGCCGGGTTCAATATCAGTCCGACAAGATAAGGGTGGGATGACGATTTTTCAAGCCCAATCCGTCGTTCCCGCGGAAGCGGGAACCCATACTGAGTTACCGAAATCGATCAATTTGCGGACCACTGACGATCGCGACGTCGGAAGTTCAGTATGGGTCCCCGCCTTCGCGGGGACGACGGCTCATCGGCCGCGGGCGTTAGAACCAATCATGCCAAACCGGCGTGACGCCACTCGGCAATGGCGGCAACTGGTCGAACTCGACGCGCGACTCCCCCGGCGCGTGGAAATCCGTCCCGCGCGACGCGAGGAAGCCGTAGCGCCGCGCCACCTCGGCATACGTCGCGTACTGGTCCGGCGTATGGCTGCCCGTGACGACCTCGATCGCATTGCCGCCCAGCTGCTTGAACTCGTCGAACAGCGCGCCCTCGGCCGTCGCGTCGAAGCGGTAGCGGCCCGGGTGCGCGATCACGGGGACGCCGCCGGCCGCGCGGATCCAGCCCATCGCGTCGGCCAGCGTGGCCCAGCGGTGCGGCACGTAGCCCGGCTTGCCTTCCGTGAGATAGCGGCGGAACACTTCCGACGTGGTCGAACACGCGCCGACCTCGCACAGATAGCGCGCGAAGTGGGTGCGCGACAGCAGGTCCGGGTTGCCGACGTATTTCAGCGCGCCTTCGTAGGCATTCGGGATGCCGGCCTGGTCGAGCTGCGCCGCGATCTCGCGCCCGCGCGCGTCGCGCCCGTGGCGCGTGGCTGCCAGGCCTTGCACGAGGGTTGGATTGTCTTCATCGACCTGCAGACCGACGACGTGGATGGTCTCGCCGGCCCACGTCACGGAAATCTCCACGCCCGGCACGAAGCGCATGCCCAGTTCCTGCGCCTTGGCGCGCGCGGCCTTGATGCCCCCGATCTCGTCGTGATCCGTCAGCGCCCATGCGTCGACACCGCCCTTGCGGGCATACGCGGCCACGGCGGCGGGTGCGAGCACGCCGTCGGAGACGTTGGAGTGGCAGTGGAGGTCGACTTTCATGGCAGGTCCGGGCACAGGTATCTTTTCGAAATACCATTGTACGCGGTTCGGGTTCGATCACGCCGCCAGGAATTCCTCGATCATGCGCGCCAGCACTTCCGGTTGATCGTGATGCAGCATGTGGCCCGCGTCCGGCATCATGCGCGGCGTGACCTTCGCCAGTTGCGCGAGCCGGCGGTCGACTTCGTGGCGGGCCTCTTCCTTCGGACCCATCCAGCGCCACATGTCCGTGTGCTCGGCCTCGACCCACAGCACGGGCGCCGTGATGCGGCGCCAGCACGCGAGCACCTCTTCCACCTGGTACAGCAGCGGCCCCGGCATCTTGTGCGCCGGGTCGCCCAGGATTTCCCATTCGCCTTGCGCATTCCGTGCGGCCCAGTGCTGCGCGAGGAAGGCGGCGCGAGCGGCGGGCAGGCGCGGGTTCGTCTTCTGCAGGCGCGTCGCCACCTCGTCCAGGCTGGCGTAGCCGCGCATGGTGGGCGGCGCCTTCACTTCGTCGAGCCACTTGGCGTAGCGGCCGGGCGCCTGTTCGGGGCGCGTCGCAGGCAACCCGAAACCTTCCAGGTTGATCAGCTTCGCAATGCGCTCCGGCCGCACGCCCGCATACACGCTCACGATGTTGCCACCCATGCTGTGGCCCAGCAGGTTCACGGGCTCGCCGGGCGAATAATGGTCGAGGATCGCTTCCAGGTCGGCGAAGTAGTCGGGAAACCAGTACGTGTCGTTGCCGGAGCGCTCGGTGAGGCCGAAGCCGCGCCAGTCGTGGGCGATCACGTGCCAGTCGCCGGCCAGCGCGTCGACGACGAACTGGAACGACGCCGACATGTCCATCCAGCCATGTGCCATGAACAGCTTGGGCGCGCCCTCGCGGCCCCAGTGGCGGACGTGGGTGCGCAGGCCGCGGATGGTGAGGAATTCGGAGCGGGACGGTGTCATGGCATTTCCTGTTCAGGAGTTAAATAAGTACGACCGTTCGCATTATAAGCACGAAGCTTGTAATCCTGCTGGCCGGCCCCATCTGGGCCGCTTAAGTGCGCAACGGCGTAAAATACGGCATCTCAACCTTCCGCGAGCACTCCATGGCGATTTACCAGCTGGGCGAAGATGCGCCCGAGATCGATCCTTCGGCCTATATCGCCGATTCCGCCAACCTGATCGGCAAAGTGACGGTCGAGGCGGATGCCTCGGTATGGTCCGGCGTAACGATCCGCGGCGACAACGAGCGCATCACGATCGGCACCGGCAGCAATGTCCAGGAAGGCACGGTGATGCACACGGACATGGGCTTTCCGCTCGTGCTCGGCAAGAACGTCACCGTCGGCCACCAGGCGATGCTGCACGGCTGCACTGTCGGCGACGGCGCGCTGATCGGCATCCAGGCCGTGGTGCTGAACGGCGCGAAGATCGGCAAGGGCTGCCTCGTGGGAGCCGGCGCTGTGGTCACCGAAGGCAAGGAATTCCCGGACGGTTCGCTGATCCTGGGCGCCCCGGCCAAGGTGGTACGCACGCTTACGGAAGACGACCTGCTCCGCCTGCAGCGCAGCGCCGAAAGCTATATCGAGCGCGGCAAACGCTTCAAGGCGGAGCTCAAGAAAATCGGATAAAGAATGACGACTGATACCAGCAAGGACACCCTCCAGAAATTTATCTTCGACAACGCAGCCGTGCGCGGCGAGCTCGTCGAGATCTCCAATGCGTGGCGCGAGATCCAGTCGCGCCACGTCTACCCGAAGGCGGTGCGCGCCTTGCTGGGCGAAATGGTCGCCGCGGCGGCGCTGTTGTCCGCCAACCTCAAGTTCAACGGCTCGATCGTCATGCAGATCCATGGCGACGGCCTGGTGAAGCTGCTCGTCGTCGAGTGCGACGCGAACCTGCGCATGCGCGCCACCGCCAAGCTGAGCGAAGGCGCCGAGGTGCCGGACGACGCGTCCGTCGCCCAGTTGCTGAACCAGCACGGCCGCGGCCGCTTCGTGATCACGCTCGACCCGCAGGACAAGGTCCCGGGCCAGCAGCCGTACCAGGGCGTCGTACCGCTCGTCGGCGAAGACATGGCGACCGTCATCGAGAACTACATGCTGCGCTCGGAACAGATGGATACCAAGCTGTGGCTGGCGGCCGACGAGCATGTCGCACGCGGCCTGCTGCTGCAAAAGTTGCCGCGCAATTCCAATGTCGAAGGCCAGGTCAAGCAGGCCAGCGAGGAAGAAGACCTCGAGACGTGGACCCGCGCCATCATGCTGGGCCAGACCTTGAAGCAGGAAGAACTGCTCACGACCGACGTGGAAACGCTGCTCCGCCGCCTGTTCTGGGAAGAGACGATCCGCGTGTTCGACCCGCTGCATCCGGAATTCCACTGCTCGTGCTCGCGCGAAAAAGTCGGCAACATGCTCAAGATGCTGGGTAAGGAAGAAGTCGAGTCCGCCCTGCACGACCTGGGTGAGCTGGGCATCAACTGCGACTTCTGCGGCAAGCACTACGGCTTCGACGCCGTCGACTGCGCGCAATTGTTCGCCAGCGACACGACGGCCGACGGTTTGACGCCCGCGTCCAGCGTGAAGCACTGATCGCGCGGGGACGTCATTGACGCCCCCTATCATTTTGATTGGGAATATAAACTGCCGCTATTGATAGTTCCTGCTAAGCTGTCATCAATGACACTGAGACAGGAGAGCACCATGAGCAGCAACATCAATATCGGCATCAGCACCGAAGACCGCGCGAACATTGCCAATGCCCTGTCGCGCGTCCTCGCCGACAGCTACATGCTGTACCTGAAGACCCATAACTTCCACTGGAACGTGACGGGTCCGATGTTCCAGACGCTGCACATCATGTTCATGGAACAGTACACGGAACTGTGGAACGCGCTGGACAATATCGCCGAACGCATCCGCGCCCTGGGCCATTTCGCACCGGGTACTTATGCCCGCTTCGTGGAACTGTCGTCCATCAAGGAAGAAGCCGGTGTGCCGAACGCACAGGAAATGATCCGCCAACTGGTCGATGGCCAGGAAGCGCTGATCCGCACCGTGCGCGAAGCGTTCAAGATCGCCGACGAGGCCAATGACCAGCCGAGCGCCGGCATGCTGAGCGACCGCATGGAGATCCACGAAAAAAATGCGTGGATGCTGCGTTCCTTCCTCGAGAACGGCCAGTCTGCCTGACACCGCTTTTGCCGCAGACGACCTGTCGCTACAGGTCGATGCGGCATCGTCTTTATTGCCGGTCGGAAGTCAACCGCCAACCCTGTCGGAATTGCCTGATTCCGGATGTCCGGCCGGTTCGACTTGCGCTGCATCAATTGGCATACATCAACGACACGTTTCAATGGCCTCCAGTGTACGAACCCGTGCACTTATCACCGGGAATGTGTCGCCTTTTCGCGTCCCGTTTTGCAAACTTTTGGAGAACCGGATGAAATCAGTACGTGCCAATGATGCAGCGTCCAACGCCAACACAGCCGCGCCCCGTAGTAAAGTCATCGCCCGCTACCCCATCGCCACGATCGGCTCGCGCACCCGCCGCGGCGGTGAAGTCGTGCTCGCGTCGCGGGGCGAGCCTGCCGACGATTACCGCATCGCCTGCGTCGGCGACCGGGTGCGCTATCCGGACGGCAGCGAGAGCGTGATCGTGTCGGGTGCCGGGCATGCGTCGACGTATGCGAACCGGCCGATCGCCCTCGTGGGCAGCCATATCGCGAACGGCGACCGCATCGTCGCGCGCGCGGAGAGCATCGGCGAGATCGTCGTCATGGAAGGAGAACCGATTCCCGGCCTGCTGGAGCCGGGTTATGCGCCGCCGGCCGCCGTCGGGGCCAGCGCCTGACGGGCGGCCCGTCGGCGTGCGCGGCTGCAATCAGTCAGCGGCAGCGAACGCCGGCGGGCGCGAGAAGTTTGATCAGTTGGGCGCGCCGTCGGCCGGACGGTGCAAGTCGATGACCTTCATGATCGCCAGCAGACTGTCGAGGCCCATCTCGCCGCGATTCATGGCGGCGGCGAGCAGGTCGCGCTGCAGGCCGGCCGCGGCGGCCAGGTGCGTGAGGCCCGCGGAGCGCGCGACGAGCTTCAGCGCCTCCGTCATGGTCTCGGGATCGCCGGCATCGAACGCGGCGGCGAGATAGCCTGCGACGGCCTCGAGCGTATCGAGCGCCGGCGGGGAAGCATCCGTGGGGGTCATGGCGTGCCCTTCTTGACCTTCGGCGGCGGTGGCGGCGGCGGTTCCGTCATCATGACGGCCGGCTTCTCGTCCTTGCGCAATACCTGCACGAAGATCTCGTTCGACTTGATCATGCCCAGTTCGTAGCGCGCGCGTTCCTCGACGGCGCCGAGGCCATCCTTCAGGTCGCGCACTTCCGATTCCAGCTTGGCATTGCGGGCTTTCAGCTGTTCGGTCTTGGCACGGGAGGCCGCCACCTGGGATTCCAGGTCGGCCACGGTAAGCCAGCCGCCCTTCCCCAACCACAGGGGATACTGGATCAGCAGCAGCAGGGCTGCCAGGGCAAGGGTGATGAGACGCATGGATGAATACGGCTGGCGGGATAACGACACGGGCCCGGCGAACGAACCCGTGTCCATACTACAGCATTACTTCAGGTTATAGAAAGCATCGCGGCCCGGGTAGCTGGCGATGTCGCCCAGGTCTTCCTCGATGCGCAGCAGCTGGTTGTACTTGGCCATGCGGTCCGAACGCGACAGCGAGCCCGTCTTGATCTGCAGGGCGTTCATGCCGACGGCGATGTCGGCGATGGTCGAGTCTTCGGTCTCGCCCGAACGGTGCGAGATCACGGCCGTGTAGCCAGCGCGCTTGGCCATCTCGATGGCGGCGAAGGTCTCGGTCAGGGTGCCGATCTGGTTGATCTTGATCAGGATCGAGTTGCCGATGCCCTTCTGGATGCCTTCTTTCAGGATCTTGGTGTTGGTGACGAACAGGTCGTCGCCCACCAGTTGCACCTTCTTGCCCAGGGCGGCGGTCAGCGTTGCCCAGCCTTCCCAGTCGCCTTCGGCCATGGCGTCCTCGATCGAGACGATCGGGTACTTGTCGCACCAGGTGGCCAGCATGTTGGTGAAGTCCTGGGCCGACAGCTGCAGGCCGCCTTCGCCTTCCAGCACGTACTTGCCGTCCTTGTAGAACTCGCTGGCGGCGCAGTCCAGGCCGATGGCGATGTCCTGGCCGGCCACGTAGCCTGCCTGCTCGATCGCTTGCATGATCAGCTTGATGGCTTCTTCATGGTTCGCGACGGACGGAGCAAAGCCGCCTTCGTCGCCGACGGCCGTGTTCAGGCCCTTGCTGTGCAGGATCTTCTTCAGGGTGTGGAACACCTCGGCGCCGTAGCGCACGGCTTCCTTGAACGACGGAGCGCCGACCGGGATGATCATGAATTCCTGGATGTCCAGGTTGTTGTCGGCGTGCGCGCCGCCGTTGATGACGTTCATCATCGGCACCGGCATCTGCATCGCGCCCGAACCGCCGAAGTAGCGGTACAGCGGCAGGCCGGCTTCTTCAGCGGCGGCCTTGGCGACGGCCATGGAGACGGCCAGCATCGCGTTCGCGCCCAGGCGGCTCTTGTTCTCGGTGCCGTCCAGGTCGATCAGGGTGCGGTCCAGGAATGCCTGTTCGTTGGCGTCCAGGCCCATGATGGCTTCGCTGATCTCGGTGTTGATGTTCTCGCAGGCCTGCAGCACGCCCTTGCCGAAGTAACGCTTCGGATCGCCGTCGCGCAGCTCGATGGCTTCGCGCGAACCGGTCGATGCGCCCGACGGGACGGCGGCACGGCCCATCACGCCGGATTCCAGCAGCACATCGCACTCGACGGTCGGATTGCCGCGCGAGTCGATGATTTCGCGGCCGATGATATCAACGATAGCACTCATGGTAGTTCAATCTCCAGAAAGTAAAAAAAGCCAAAGCGAGAAACGGGCGCCGAGCCGCATGGCGCGCCGCTGCTTGATCAGTCCGGGCAGCGCTCAACGGGTAATTCTCGCGCCGCCCCACATATCATTGAAAATCGGATTCGATAAAACCCGCCTTCTTGACGATGCGGTCGATATCGACCAGGGTGGTCAGCAAATCCTTCATGCGGGCGAGCGGCACGGCATTGGGGCCGTCCGACAGCGCGCACGCGGGATTCGGGTGTGTTTCCATGAACAGGCCCGACACGCCCGCCGCGACGGCGGCGCGCGCCAGCACGGGCACGTGCTCGCGCTGGCCGCCGGACGACGTCCCCTGCCCGCCTGGCAGCTGCACCGAGTGGGTGGCGTCGAACACGATCGGGCAGTTCGACTCGCGCATGATGGCGAGCGAACGCATGTCGGAAACCAGGTTGTTGTAGCCGAACGAGACGCCGCGCTCGCATGCCATGAACTGGTCGGGCAGGCCCGCTTCCGCAGCTGCGGCGCGTGCCTTGTCGATCACGTTCTTCATGTCGCCCGGGGCCAGGAACTGGCCCTTCTTGATGTTCACGGGCTTGCCGGAACGGGCGCAGGCGTTGATGAAGTCGGTCTGGCGGCACAGGAAGGCCGGCGTCTGCAGCACGTCGACGACGCTCGCGACGACCGGGATCTCTTCTTCCGTATGCACGTCGGTCAGCACGGGCACGCCGATTTCCTTGCGCACGTCGGCCAGGATCTCCAGGCCTTTTTCCATGCCGGGACCGCGGAACGATTTGCCGGACGAACGGTTCGCCTTGTCGAACGACGATTTATAGATGAACGGGATGCCCAGCGCCGAGGTGATTTCCTTCAGCTGGCCGGCGACGTCCATCGCCATCTGGCGCGACTCGATCACGCAGGTGCCGGCGATCAGGAAGATCGGCTGGTCGAGGCCGACGTCGAATCCGCACAGTTTCATGCTGCATCTCCTTGCAGTGCAGGGGTGTTGGCCGCCTGCGGGTTGGCATTCGCGGCCTGGTGGGCCAGCGCGGCCTGGATGAACGACGAGAACAGCGGGTGGCCGTTACGCGGCGTCGACTTGAACTCGGGGTGGAATTGCACGCCCATGTACCACGGGTGCACGCTGCGCGGCAGTTCCATGATCTCGCACAGGTCTTCGTTCGGCGTACGCGCCGCGACGACGAGGCCCGCAGCTTCGACCTTCGGCAGGTAGTAATTGTTCGCCTCGTAGCGGTGGCGATGGCGCTCCGTCACGACGTTGCCGTAGATCTCGGCAGCCAGCGTGCCCGGGTTCACGGCACAGGTCTGCGCGCCCAGGCGCATGGTGCCGCCCAGGTCGGAATTGACGTCGCGCTTCTCGACCTTGCCGTCGTGGTTCTGCCACTCGTTGATCAGGGCGACGACCGGCTGGTCGGTCTCCGGATCGAATTCCGTCGAGTTGGCGTTCGGCAGACCGGCCATGTGGCGCGCGTATTCGATCAGCGCGACCTGCATGCCCAGGCAGATGCCCAGGTACGGGATCTGGTTTTCGCGGGCATAGCGGGCGGCCATGATCTTGCCTTCCACGCCGCGCTTGCCGAAGCCGCCCGGCACGAGGATGGCGTCGTACTTGGCCAGGTTGGCGCAGCCCGTCGACTCGATCTCTTCCGAGTCGATGTATTCGATGTTGACGCGGCTTTCCGTGTGGATGCCGGCGTGGCGCAGCGCTTCCGTCAGCGATTTATAGGACTCGATCAGGTCGACGTACTTGCCGACCATGCCGATCGTGACTTCGTGCTTCGGGTTCTCCAGCGTGTGGATCAGCTTCGTCCACATCGACAGGTCGGCCTTGGGCGCCTCGAGGCCGAGGGCGTCCAGGATGATGTCGTCCAGGCCCTGGTCGCACAGCACCTGCGGCACTTTATAGATCGTGTCGACGTCCCACACGGAGATGACGGCCTGCTCTTCGACGTTGGCGAACAGCGAGATCTTGGCGCGCTCGTCGTCCGGGATGCGGCGGTCGGCGCGGCACAGCAGCGCGTTCGGCGAAATGCCGATCTCGCGCAGCTTCTGCACCGAGTGCTGGGTGGGCTTGGTCTTCAGTTCGCCGGCGGACGAGATGTACGGCACCAGGGTCAGGTGCACGAACGCTGCGCCCTTGCGGCCCTGGCGCAGCGACAGCTGGCGCGCGGCTTCGAGGAACGGCAGCGACTCGATGTCGCCGACCGTGCCGCCGATCTCGACGAGCGCGACGTCCACGCCTTCGGCGCCGCGGCGGATGTAGTCCTGGATCTCGTTGGTGATGTGCGGGATCACCTGCACGGTCTTGCCGAGGTACTCGCCGCGGCGTTCCTTGCGGATCACCGATTCATAGATCTGGCCGGTCGTGAAGTTGTTCACCTTCTTCATCCGCGTGCTGATGAAGCGCTCGTAGTGGCCCAGGTCCAGGTCGGTCTCGGCGCCGTCGTCGGTGACGAACACTTCGCCGTGCTGGGTGGGGCTCATCGTGCCCGGGTCCACGTTGATATACGGGTCGAGCTTGAGCATGGTGACTTTGAGACCGCGCGATTCGAGGATCGCGGCGAGGGAGGCGGCCGCGATCCCTTTACCCAGGGAAGACACGACGCCGCCAGTGACGAATACGAATTTGGTCATTGTGCAGAAGGTGCCGAACGGCACGCGCGGGAAATAGAAATTATACCTTAAACCTGCAAATACTTCCTCATTCCATCTTGGCAACATATCCCATTGCCAACGATGAGGAACTATGGATACACTGGTGATCTTTCTTCCATGTCAAGAAAATCGGCCATGCACTTACCTGACGACGGTCCTTTCGATGAGCAGACTTCGCATGGCCTGTCGTTCTCCGGCAGCGGCGCCGAATACTTCCGCATCTGGATCGTCAACCTGCTGCTGACGGTGGCCACGCTGGGCATCTACTCGGCCTGGGCCAAGACACGCCGGCTGCAGTATTTTTACCGGAACACCCAGCTCGCCGGCGCGAGCTTCGACTTCCGCGGCGACCCGAAGGCGATCCTGCGCGGACGCATCCTCGCCGTGACCCTGCTGGCCACCTATCACTACGCGTTCGGCTTTTCGCTGAAGGTGGGCGTCGTCACCGTCGCGCTGCTGCTGGCCGGCCTGCCCTTCATGATGCGGTCGGCGCTGCGCTTCCGCCTGTCGAACACGGTCTACCGCGGCCTGCCGTTCGGCTTCGCGGGCGGTATCAAGGAAGCCTATATCGTGTACGTCGTGCCGGTGGCGATCTTCGTGCTGCCCGGCGCCCTCGTCGCCCTGATGCCGGGAAGTCCCCTCGTCGGCATCATCTTCCTGCTGTACCTGTGCTGGCCGCTGATGCATGGTGCAATGAAGGCCTACCAGCACAAACACCTGATGGCGGGCGACCAGAACGCCACGTTCACGCTCGACACGGCGAGCCTGGCCAAGCCCTACGTGCGCGCGTTCCTGATCGGCCTCGGCCTGATGGTGGTCGTCGGCCTGGCCTTCGGTCTCTCGGTGTTCCTGGCGCGCGGGCAGAAGTCGACGGCGGCGTTCGCGGCCTTCCTCCCGGCCATCCTCGCCGTCGTGGCCATGTATCTGTACGTGCTGCTGATGGGTCCGTACATCCTCGTACGCATGAACAACCTGGCCTGGTCGGCGACGTCCTTCCCCGGCGTGCGCATCACGTGCGCGATGCGGGTATGGCCCTATCTGCGCCTGCAGACGGTCAATGTGCTGCTGACCTTGCTGACCTTCGGCCTGTTCCGCCCGTTCGCCGCCGTGCGCACGTGGAAATATCGCGTGGCCCACATCACCATCGACGCGCCGGACGGCTTCGAGCAGGCCGTGCTGGCGGCGCGGCGTCCACCCGCGGCGGCGGCCGGCGACGGCATCGCCGACTTCCTCGGCGTCGACCTGTCGTGGTAAGGAGCCGAACATGATCACCGCACACTTTTTCGATGGCCACGACGCCCGCCTGCAACCGGTGGGGCTGGACGTGCGCAACGACCACCTGCACGTCGATGCGCCGGGATTCGCGCGCAGCTATCCGTTGACGGATGTCGCGCTGGCCGAACCGTTCGAACAGGCGCCGCTGGTGCTGCGCCTCGGCGACGCCACCTGCGAGGTGCCGTATGGGCCCGGACGCCAGGCGCTGCTGGCCGCGCTCGGCTACCGCAAGAGCGCCGTCGAGCGCTGGCAGGCGCGCTGGCCCGCCGCCCTGGCCGCCCTCGTCCTGCTGCTGGCGCTGCTCGGCGCCGGCTTCGTGTGGGGTGTGCCGGCCGCCGCAGGATTCATCGCCGCGCGCCTGCCGGCCTCGGTCGACATCAAGCTCGGCCGCGCCGCGCTGGCAGGACTGGAAGCGCAGGGCATGCTGGCGCCGTCGCGCCTCTCGGACGACCGCATCGCCGACGTCGAGGCGCTGCTGCCGCGTGCCCTCCCCGCCCATCCGCGCGTGCCCGTGCGCCTGCTCGTGCGCTCGTCCGATGCGCTGGGCGCCAATGCGCTTGCGCTGCCGGACGGCACGATCATCGTCACCGACAAGATGGTGCGCCTCGCGCTGGACAAGCGCAACGAACTCGACGACATTGGCCAGGCCGAGCTGCTGGGCGTGATCGGCCACGAAGTGGGCCACATCGAACGGCGCCACGCCACGCGCGCGATGACGGGATCGTCGCTGACGGCCGCCCTGTCGGCCACGCTGTTCGGCGACTTCAGCGCGGTCGCCGCCGGTCTGCCCGCCGTGCTGACGCAGATGCAGTATTCGCGCGCGATGGAGCTGGAAGCCGACGATTACGCGATCGACGTCCTGCGCCGCAACGGCCGAGAGCCGGACGACCTCGCGGATATCCTGGAAGCGCTGGAACGCCAGCACCCGGGCGAAGGCGACGTCCCTCGCTGGCTCAGGCGTTCGATGGCCTATTTGTCCACGCACCCGGACACCGCCGAGCGCATCGAGCGCCTCTACAAGGCGGGGCCTTGACGCGCGTTATCAACCTCACCACGCCTCTTAACCTGCATGCATGAACGTGTCACCTGACGGCAACATTATGGTGCTCATATGCACACTTTTCGGGCGCAGAGTTCCATAAGGCAACAAAAATTTTCTTCCCATACGTAGAATCGTGCCAGGAACCGTTTGTTACCGCGTTCCATATAACAATCACGCTTGGAGTAAGGAAGAATCATATGGGCTTTCTCGCCAACATGAACATCGCGAAACGTCTCGCCGTGGGCTTCGCCCTCGTGCTGGGCCTGACCCTCGTCATCGCGGCCGCCGCCGTCTGGCGCCTGAATACGATCGCGGATTCCACGCGCGCGATGATGGCCGTGCCGCTGGCCAAGGAGCGCATGATGGAGGAATGGCACATGCAGACGTTCGCCGCCGTGCGCCGCACCGCCGCCATCGTCAAGAGCTCGGACCCCAGCCTCGTCGAATTCTTCAAGGCCGACGGCGTCAAGACCGCCGCCCGCTCGACCGAACTGCTCAAGCAGATCGAAGCGCTGCTCGACGGCGACGAGGAACGCGCGCTGTTCACCCGCATCACGGAACTGCGCAAGGCCTATACGTCGGCCAAGGAACGCGCCATCAAGGCCAAGGCCGGCGGCGACACCGAAGCGGCTGAACGCATCCTGACCCAGGAATACATGCCGACGTCGGAAGCCTACGAAGGCAAGCAGGCTGAACTCGTCAAGATGCAGCAGGCACACATCGACGCCATCGCGAAGGACATCGACAACGCCAGCCGCAACAGCGCGCGTGCGATCATGATCGTGGCCGGCCTGGCCGTGCTGTTCGGCGCCGTCTGCGCCTGGGTGCTGGCGAACGCCATCGTCCGTCCGATCCGCCAGGCCGTGGACGTGGCCGAAAAAGTGGCCGGCGGCGACCTCACCCAGCACATCGACGCGAGCGGCACCTGCGAAACGGGCGCCCTGCTGCGCGCGCTGCGCCACATGAACGACGGCCTCGTCGCCATCGTCGCCCAGGTGCGCAGCGGCACCGATACCATCGCCACCGCGTCGGCGGAAATCTCGGCCGGCAACATGGACCTGTCCTCGCGCACCGAACAGCAGGCCGGCTCGCTCGGCACGACGGCCAGCACCGTCGAAGAACTGACGGGCACCGTGCGCCAGAACGCCGACAACGCGCGCCAGGCGAGCCAGCTGTCCATCGCCGCATCGGAAATCGCCACGCAAGGCGGCGCCGTCGTCGACCAGGTCGTGCAGACCATGGGCGCGATCAACGATTCGTCCAAGAAGATCGTGGACATCATCAGCGTCATCGACGGCATCGCGTTCCAGACCAACATCCTCGCGCTGAACGCGGCCGTCGAAGCGGCGCGCGCCGGCGAACAGGGCCGCGGCTTCGCCGTCGTGGCGGGCGAGGTGCGCACGCTGGCCCAGCGCTCGGCCGCCGCGGCGAAAGAGATCAAGGCCCTGATCGTCGATTCCGTCAGCAAGGTCGAGGACGGCACGAAGCTGGTCGACCAGGCCGGCATGACGATGAGCGAAGTGGTCGACAGCATCCGCAAGGTGAGCGACATCGTGGCCGAGATCGCCAGCGCCAGCGGCGAGCAGAGCACCGGCATCGAACAGGTCAACAAGGCCATCGCCGACATGGATTCGTCCACGCAGCACAATGCCGCCCTCGTCGAGGAATCGGCGGCGGCCGCCACCGCGCTGCGCGACCAGGCCGACAAGCTGGCCGAAGTGGTCGCGCTGTTCCACATCGATGGGAACGCCATGACGGCACCGAAGGCGGCGCCTGCACCAGTCAGCACGCAAGTGCGCGCCGTCGTGCCCGTGAAGACCAGCGTCAGGAAGCCGGCACAGAAAGCCAAGGCGGCCGCAGCGGCCCCGACGGAGGAGTGGGAAACGTTCTGATCGCGTCCGGGCGTGCGCGCCCGAGCCGGCGCGCCGGACTCGGGTTATTCTTCTGCTTCCGGACTGAAATGAGGCGAGGAGACGGAAAATGTCCTACGAGGAACGCGACGACTACGGCATGTACAAGAACAAGCACGGCAAGGGACCGGGCCCGGAACTGATGGGCGCGAACACCCTGATCGGCGACCACGTCCACAACCTGCAGAACGAGCACCTGGGCGTCATCAAGGAATTCATGGTGGACATGCGCACGGGTGCCATCGTCTACGCCGTGATGTCGTCCAGCCGCTTCCTCGGGCTGGGCGAAAAACTCTTCGCCGTGCCCTGGCAGGCGCTGACCCTGGACCCGCAGCACAAGCGCTTCACGATGGACGTCCCCAAGGAACGCATCGCCGGCGCGCCCGGCTTCGATACCGACCACTGGCCGGACATGGCCGATACGCGCTGGATGGGCGAGGTGCACGCGTATTACGGCACCTCGCCGGCCTGATTACTTCTTCGGCATCAGGTCGAGCAAAATCGCCGTCTCGGCCTTGATGGTGTTGACGACCGTCGGCTTGAAGTCCGGCGCCCATTGCGGCGAGTGCGTACCCGGCAGCGGTTGGCCGGCCTTCTTCGCGGCATCCAGGCGGGCCGCATCGACGGCACCCACGTGCAGCAGGATCGCCTTCACGCCCGGCTGCTGGCCATACTGCGAAAAGTCCTCCGACGTCATCTTCGGCGGCATCTCCTTCACGAACTCGGGGCCCACCGCGCCCTGCGCGGCCTTCACCATGCGGGCCAGCGTGTCCGGATCGTTGTACACCGAATCCGTACCCGGCTTCACTTCCACCAGCGGTTCCTTCGGCGCGCCCGCTGCGATGGCTTCGCCCTTCGCTTCGCGCGCGATGCTGGCCAGCACGCGCTTGCGCACTTCCGGCTTGAACGTGCGGACGGACAGTTGCAGGGTCACCTGGTCGGGGATGATGTTCGCCTGCGTGCCGCCGTGGATGCTGCCCACGGTGATCACGACCGGGTCGATCGGGTTGTTCTCGCGCGAGACGAGCGTCTGCAGCGCCAGCACGATGCGCGACGCCATCACGATCGGGTCGCGCGCCTCGTGCGGCACGGCGCCGTGGCCGCCCTGGCCGAACACGGTGATGCTGACGACGTCGGACGACGCGCGGAACGGCCCCGCGTGGTACATGATCGTACCGGACGGCATGGACGCGTCGTCATGGAACGACAGCGCGTAATCCGGCTTCGGGAAGCGCGTGAACAGGCCATCCTTCAGCATCGCGCTGGCGCCGTTCACCGGTTCCTCGGACGGCTGGCCGACCAGCATCAAGGTGCCGCTCCAGGCCTTGCGGTTCTCGGCCATCAGCTTCGCCGTGCCGTACCACGCCGACATGTGCAGGTCGTGGCCGCAGGCGTGCATCACGGAGATGGTGTCGCCGGCGGCGTTCTTCGTCGTGACCTTGCTGGCGAACGGCAGGCTCGTTTTTTCCTGGACCGGCAGCGCGTCCAGTTCGGTGCGCAGCATCACGGTCGGGCCGGGGCCGTTGCGCAGGATCGCGACGACACCGGTGCCGCCGACGCCGGTCGTGACGTCGAAGCCCAGCGCCTTGGCGCGCTCGGCCAGCTTGGCCGCGGTCTGGTGCTCGTTGAACCCGAGCTCGGGGTTGCGGTGCAGGTCCTGGTACAGCGTTTCGATGGCCGGGTAGCTGGCGTTCAGCTGTTCGACGAACGGCGCGGGCAGCGCCGCGGCGCCGGCGACATGGGTGCCGATGACGCCCGCCAGGAACAGGGTAGTGCGGAGAATGCGGGAAGATTTCATGGGTATCCGTGGACAAAAAAAACGGGTGGACGATCCCGCCACCCTTTTTTACGCTAACAGATGCGTCCAAATGCGACAATGGATCGTTTTACAATTCCCGTAGGAGACTTGTGGAAACTACGTAGTGGAGTGTTGCGTAAAAGTTTCTTTACAGAATTTATTTATTCCAAGTGGAAAATATGATGCGTACAATACGCGCCTTCGTTTCACAAGGAATAACGATGGGACTCATTGCAAACATGAAGATCGGCCGACGCCTCGGCCTGGGCTTCGCCCTCATCCTCGCGATGACGGTGGCCATCGCCGCGGTCGGCGCGTGGCGCCTCACAGAAGTCGCCGACTCGACCAAGGCCATGATGGCCGTGCCGCTCACGAAGGAACGCCTAATCACGGACTGGTACAGCCTGAACTACGCATCGATCCGCCGCACCGCCGCCATCGTCAAGAGCACCGACCCGTCGCTCGGCCCCTACTTCAAGGAAGACTCGGCCGCCTCGGTGAAGCGCGCCGCCGAGCTGCTCAAGCAGATCGAACCGCTGATCGCGGCCAGCGGTCCGGAACATGACCTGTTCGCGCAGATCCTCGAACAGCGCAAGGCGTATAGCGCCTCGCGCGACGGCGCCGTCAAGGCCAAGGCCGACGGCAACGCGGACGAAGCGGCGCGCATCCTCGACCAGCAGTTCACCCCGGCCGCCCAGAAATACCAGGGCCTGCTGCAGAACCTGGTCGCGATGCAGCGCGCCAGCATGGACGCCACCGCCGCCGCGATCGACGCCAACGCGACCCTCAGCACCCGGCTGATCGTCATCTTCAGCAGCTGCGCGCTGGCGCTGGGCGCCATCGTGTCGTGGCTGCTCACGCGCGGCATCGTGCTGCCGATCCGCGCCGCCGTGGCGGTGGCCGAGACGGTGGCCGCCGGCGACCTGACACATACGATCGAAGCCCATACGCAGGACGAGACGGGCGCCCTGCTGCGCGCCCTGCGCCACATGAACGACAGCCTGGTGGGCATCGTCAGCCAGGTGCGTGGCGGGACCGACACCATCGCGACGGCCTCGCGCGAGATCAGCGCCGGCAACCTGGACCTCTCGGCCCGCACGGAGCAGCAGGCCGGCGCACTGGAAGAGACGGCCGCGTCGATGGAAGAACTGACGACGACCGTGCGCCAGAACGCGGACAACGCACGCCAGGCCAACCAGCTTGCCATCGCGGCGTCGGCAATCGCCACGCAGGGCGGCGCCGTGGTCGGCGAAGTCGTCACGACGATGGGCGCGATCAATGCGTCGGCCAGCCGCATCGCCGACATCATCGGCGTCATCGACGGCATCGCCTTCCAGACCAACATCCTCGCGCTGAACGCGGCCGTGGAAGCGGCGCGCGCCGGCGAACAGGGCCGCGGCTTCGCGGTCGTGGCCTCGGAAGTGCGCAGCCTCGCGCAGCGCTCGGCCGCCGCGGCCAAGGAGATCAAGGACCTGATCGCCGCGTCGACGGCCAACGTGGACGCGGGCACGAAGCTCGTCGACCAGGCCGGCACGACGATGGGGCAAGTCGTCGACAGCATCCGCCGCGTGACCGACATCATGGGCGAGATCACGAGCGCCACCCAGGAACAGACGGGCGGCATCGAGCAGGTCAACCAGGCCATCGGGCAGATGGACCAGGTGACCCAGCAGAATGCGGCGCTCGTCGAGGAAGCGGCGGCTGCCGCGGCGTCGATGCAGGAGCAGGCCGCGACGCTGGCCGAGGTGGTCGGCGTGTTCAAGGTCGAGCGCGGGTTCAGCCTCGCGACCAAACCTGCTGCACGCCCCGCCCTGCCCCGTGTCACGGCACCGGTCCCCGCGCCAAAGCGTGCCGTCAAGCGCGCGGAGCCGGTCGCCGCCGGGGACTGGGAAGAGTTTTAAGCCGCTTGCATGGCCGCGAAGTGACGGTCGATCCCGCTGAGGATCGCCCGGAACGACGCGGTCATGATGCTGCCGTCCACCCCCGCGCCGAACAGCGAACCGCCGCTGCCGACGCGCAGCTCGACGTAGCACGCCGCCTGCGCATCGGCACCGCGGCCGAGCGCGTGCTCCTGGTAATCCATCACCTTGACGTCGAGACCCAATGCATTCACAAACGCGTCGATCGGGCCGTTGCCGATGCCGTGGCGGGTCGTGCGCACGCCGTCGATCTCGATGTCCACCTCCAGCCGCGTGCCCTGTCCTCCTTCATTCGACATGGCGTGACCGCGATAGACATGGCGGCCCGGCTCCAGGTACTCCCTGCGGAAGATCGCGTGGATGTCGGCGGCGCCGACTTCGCGTCCGCTGCTGTCGGTCGCGTGCTGCACGGCGCGGCTGAATTCGATCTGCAGCCGGCGCGGCAACACATAACCGTATTCCTGCTCGAGCAGGTACGCGATACCACCCTTCCCCGACTGGCTGTTCACGCGGATCACGGCATCGTAGTTGCGTCCCAGGTCCGCGGGATCGATGGGCAGGTATGGCACTTCCCAGATCGCGTCCGCCTGCTGCTGCGCGAAGCCTTTCCTGATCGCATCCTGGTGCGAGCCGGAGAACGCCGTGAACACGAGGTCGCCCGCATACGGATGGCGCGGGTGGACGGGCAGCTGGTTGCAGTCCTCCACGCACTGGCGCACCGCATCGATGTCGGAAAAATCGAGTCCCGGGTGAATGCCCTGCGTGTACAGGTTCAGCGCCAGGGTGACGATGTCCACGTTGCCGGTGCGTTCGCCGTTCCCGAACAGGCAGCCCTCGACGCGGTCGGCGCCCGCCATCACCGCCAGTTCCGCCGACGCGACGGCCGTGCCGCGGTCGTTATGCGGATGCACCGACAGGACGATGGCATCGCGGCGCTCCAGATGGCGGTGCATCCATTCGATCTGGTCGGCATATACGTTCGGCGTGCTGCACTCGACCGTCGACGGCAGGTTGACGATCATCCTGCGCTCCGGCGTCGGCTGCCAGACCGCCGAGACGGCATCGCACACCTCCTTCGCGAAATCCAGCTCCGTCATGCTGAACGTCTCCGGCGAGTACTCGAACACCCATTCGGTGCCGGGCCGCACGTCGGTCAATTCCTTGATCAGGCGGGTGCCGTTCAACGCGATCTGCTTGACGTCCGCGCGGGTCGCGCCGAACACGATGCGGCGGAAGGCCGGCGCGATCGGATTGTAGAGGTGGACGATGGCGCGCCGCGCGCCTTCCAGCGAATCCACGGTGCGGCGGATCAGGTCCTCGCGCGACTGGGTCAGCACTTCGATCGTCACGTCGTCCGGAATGCGGTCTTCCTCGATCAGCTTGCGCACGAAATCGAAATCGGTCTGCGACGCGGACGGGAATGCCACTTCGATTTCCTTGAAGCCGATCCGTACGAGCTGCTCGAACATGCGCAGCTTGCGCTCCACGCTCATCGGCTCGATCAGGGCCTGGTTTCCGTCGCGCAGGTCGGTGCTCATCCAGATGGGCGGGTGTTCGATAGTGCGGTCCGGCCAGGCACGGGACGTGGTGGGGACGGTCGGGAAACGGCGATATTTTGCTGCGGGGTTCGACAACATGGACGACTCCTTTTCAGGGCTGTGGGAAAACGCGGACGTGACGGGTCCCGCCGCATGGCGCGAGCATGCGGTGTGAAGAACCCGAACGAAATCAGAGGTGGCGGAAAGGCTGCCCGGCTGCCACGGTGCACGTGGCCAGGCAACCGGACGCTAGTCGAAAGACGGGAGTGAGCATGGATTGGCGAACCCTATTCTGAAACTTCGGTGTACGGCACTGCAGACGAGCTGCGGGGATGGCGATTCAAGCCAGGTGCGGTAGCACTAGCGGTAGCGCTAGGGAAGTCAGAAAGGTGGAGTTCGCGGTGAGCATTCTTTTAATATAAAAAGTTTATGCCGATTGTGTCAAGCAAAAGCTAGCAAAAGTCACGACTGCGCGCGTCGAGCTTCCCGAGCAGGTGCGACATGTCGACAAGGCGCTTGGCCACGAGGTGCCTGACTTCTCCTTCGCGCTGCCACACGCCGTACACGCCCAGCAGCGACGCATTCAGCACTTCGCGCCGCTGCTGCTCGACGAGCTGGGGCCAGACGATCACGTTGATGTTGCCCGTCTCGTCCTCGATGGTCAGGAACAGCACGCCCTTCGCCGTGCCGGGGCGCTGGCGCACGGTGACGATGCCGCAGGCGCGCGCCAGCTGGCCATTCTGGAAATCGTGCAGCACGTCGGCCGGCAGGAAGCGCTGCGCCAGCAGCCGGTCGCGCAGCAGCGCCAGCGGATGGCGGCCGAGCGTGAGGCCCTGCGCGCGGTAGTCGCCGACGATCTCCTCGCCCTCCTGCGGCGCGGGCAGTTCGGGCACATCCTCGACGGGCGCCGTGGGCTTCAATAAATCCTTGTCCGGCACGGCGCCCGCTGCTTCCCATAACGCCTGGCGGCGATGGCCCGCGAGCGGCCCGAGCGCATTGCCGGCGGCGAGCACCTGCAGGTCGCCGCGATCGAGTCCCGCGCGGCGCGCGAGGTCGGACACGCCCGCGAACGGCCGCAGCGCGCGCGCGAGCTCGATGCGCTCGGCCGCTTCCTGCCCCATCCCGCGCAGCATGCGCAGGCCGAGGCGCACGGCGGGCTGGCCACGCGCCTGGTCGTCGAGATCTTCCAGCGTGGACTCCCAGGAACTGATCGTGATGTCGACGGGCCGCACCTCGATGCCGTGCCGGCGCGCGTCCTGCACGAGCTGCGACGGGCTGTAGAAGCCCATCGGCTGGCTGTTCAACAGCGCGCACAGGAACGCGGCGGGTTCGTGGCACTTGAGCCAGGAACTGGCATACGCGAGCAGCGCGAAGCTGGCCGCGTGCGATTCGGGAAAGCCGTATTCGCCGAAGCCCTGGATCTGGCTGAAGATCTGTTCCGCGAACGACTGGTCGTAGCCCTTCGCCAGCATGCCGCCGACGATGCGCTGGTAGTATTTTTCGAGCCCGCCCTTTCGCTTCCACGCGGCCATCGCGCGGCGCAGCTGGTCCGCCTCGCCTGGGGTGAAACCGGCCGCGAGAATCGCGACCTGCATCACCTGCTCCTGGAAGATCGGCACGCCCAGCGTGCGTTCCAGCGCGACCTTCATGTCCGGGCTGGGGTACACGACGGGCTCCTTCTGCTCGCGCCGCTGCAGGTAAGGATGGACCATGCCGCCCTGGATCGGGCCGGGGCGCACGATCGCGACCTGGATCACGAGGTCGTAGAACGTCTTCGGCTTCATCCGCGGCAGCATGCTCATTTGCGCGCGCGATTCGATCTGGAAGACGCCGACCGTGTCCGCGCGGCGGATCATCGCGTAGGTGGCCGGGTCCTCGTGCGGGATGTCCTGCATCTCGAACGTCGTGCCGTGGCGCAGGCCGACCAGTTCGAACCCGCGGCGCAGCATCGACAGCATGCCGAGCGCCAGCACGTCGACCTTCATGAGGCCCAGTTCCTCGAGGTCGTCCTTGTCCCACTGGATCACGCTGCGGTCCTCCATCGTCGCGTTCTCGATGGGGACGAGGCGCGACAACTGCCCGCGCGCCATCACGAACCCGCCCGGATGCTGCGACAGATGGCGCGGAAAGCCGAGCAGGCGCTGCGCCAGCGATGCCCATTGCTGCGACAGCGGCGCCTCCCGATCGAGCCCGCTCTCGGCCAGGCGGTTCAGGAGGTCGGCCTTGCTGTCGAACCAGTGGTGCTGCTTGCAGACCTTGTCGACGATGGCGAGGTCCACGCCGAGCGCGCGGCCGCTGTCGCGCAGCGCGCTTTTCGGCCGGTAGCTGATGACGACGGCCGCCAGCGCCGCCCGCGTGCGCCCGTATTTGCGGTAGATGTACTGGATGACTTCCTCGCGGCGCTGGTGCTCGAAGTCGACGTCGATGTCGGGCGGCTCGTTCCGCTCCTTGGAGATGAAACGCTCGAACAGCAGGTTGCCCCGCGCCGGATCGACTTCCGTGATGCCCAGGCAGTAGCACACGGCGGAATTGGCCGCCGACCCGCGGCCCTGGCACAGGATCTGTTGCGAGCGCGCGTAGCGCACGATGTCATACACGGTGAGGAAGTAGTGCTCGTAGCGCATCTCGGCGATCAGCGCGAGTTCGTATTCGATCTGCGCCTGGACCTTCGCGGGGATGCCTTCCGTGAAGCGCCGGTGCGCGCCGATCCACGTCTGTTCGCGCAGGTAGCTCGCGGCCGTGTGGCCGGCCGGGACGACTTCGTCCGGGTATTCGTAGCGCAGCTCTTCCAGCGAGAACGTGCACAGGCGCGCGATGCGCACCGTCTCGTCCAGTGCCGCGCGCGGATAGATGTTCGCGAGGCGCACGCGCGAGCGCAGGTGCTGCTCCGCGTTCGGCGCGAGCTGGTAGCCGCATTGCGCCACGGGCTTGCCGGCGCGGATGGCCGTCATCGTGTCCTGCAGCGGCTTGCGCGAGCGGACGTGCATCGTCACGTGGCCGCACGCGACGATGCGCATGCCGTGCTGCCACGCCACTTCCTCGATGGTGGCGCGGTGCGCGTCGTCGAACGCGCGATGCAACAGCGTCAGGCCGAGCCACGCGCGGCCGGGAAACGTCTGCGCCAGCCACGCGGCCTGCCGGTGCAGGCGGTCGACGTCGTCCGGCATATGGCCCGGGTACGCGGGCAGCAGGATCGCCAGGCAGTCCGGCATGCCGCGCAGGTGCTCGAGACCTTCGGGCGGCGCGTCGAAGTCGGACGGATGCAGCCGGTACGTGCCCTTCTCGCTGCGCGTGCGGCCCAGCGTGATCATCTCCGACAGGTTGCCGTAGCCGTTGCGGTTCTGGGCCAGCAGCAACAACGACAACGCCCTGCTGCCATCCGGATGCTGCAAATGAAAATGCGCGCCGACGATGAACGGCAGCCTGGCCCGCTTCGCTTCCGCATGCGCGCGCACGACGCCGGCCAGCGAGCACTCGTCCGTCAGCGCCAGCGCCGTGTAGCCCAGCTGTACGGCGCGGTCCACCAGTTCTTCCGCATGCGACGCGCCTTGCAGGAACGAAAAGTTCGACAGGCAAAACAATTCCGCGTACGCCGGCAACCCCGCCGCCGCGCCGAGATGAGGATCAAACGTAGGCGGCATCAAGCGGGTTGGCGGAAGATCTGACATGGTTTTTTAGTCAAAATAGTGTATTATGAAATACTGTATATAAACCCAGTATAGCTGACGACCCCGTCCTTGCCAAATATGCACATCCATTCCCTGCGCTGCTTCGGTGCCCGCCCGGGTACCGGCAACCCGGCCCTCGTCATCGAGGACGGCGACCACGATCCCGACGCCCGCCTGGCGCTTGCCCGCGCGCGCGACACGACCTGCGTCTTCATCGATGCCGGTGCGGACGGTGCGCTATCAGTCGATTACTACTACCCGCACAAGCGCAGCCCGCTGTGCCTTCACGCGACGCTGGCCGTGGCGGCCGTGCTGTTCGCGCGCGCGCCGCATGCGGGCCCGATCGCCGTGCGCACGGCGATCGAGGGACAACCACTGGAACTGGTGCGCGGCGGCGATGATTATTTCGTGCGGCTGTCCCCGCAGCAGGTGGCAGCGCAAGACATCACGGTCGGCACGGCTGCCGAACTGCTGGGCGTGCCGGTGGCGTCGCTGGCCACGCCGCCGCGCGTGGCGTCGGTCGGGAGTCCCAAGCTGCTCGTCAAGGTGGCCGATACGGACGCGTTGTATGGCCTCGCGCCCGACCTCGCGCGCATCGCCGCGTGGAGCAAGGACGCCGGCATCAACGGCATCTACGCGTGGTGCCGCCGGGACGACGGCACGTTCGAGGGCCGCAACTTCAACCACCTCGACCCGCGGCTGGAAGACAGCGCGACGGGCGTCGCGGCCGGTGCGCTGACGGCACTGCTCGGCCTCGGCATCCGGCTGCGCCAGGGCCGCGCGACGGGCGGCGAATGCCTGATCCGCACGCGCAGGGAAGGCGGCGCCATCCTCGTCGGCGGCGCAGTGGAAACGTCTTGAATGACAGGTATTAACTGCAGGTGTTGTACCCCCAACCCACTTCATCAAGGAGACCGAAATGGAACGGAACGTCGTAGGCTGGTTCGAAATCTATGTGGACGACATGAAGCGCGCCCGCGCTTTCTATGAAGCCGTGTTCGAAGCAAAACTGGACAACCTCGCGCCGGAAGGCGATGCCTCCGGCCTGGAGATGTGGGCCTTCACGGGCGACCCGAATGCCGGCGGCGCGGCCGGATCTATCGTCAAGATGGAAGGCTGCAAGGCGGGCGGCAACAGCACGATCGTCTATTTCAGCTGTGCCGACTGCGCCGTCGAAGCGGCGCGCGCCGCCGCGAACGGCGGGCGCATCTTCAAGGACAAGTTCTCGATCGGGCAGTACGGCCACATCGCCCTCGTCGAAGATACCGAGGGCAACATCATCGGCCTGCACTCGATGCAATAAGTCAGGCCTGGGGCGCCATCCAGGCCAGTTCCCAGATATGGCCATCGAGGTCTTCGAACCCGTGGCCATACATGAAGCCGTGATCCTGCGGCGGCCGCGGCGCGCGGCCGCCGGCAGCAACGGCTTTCGCCACCAGCGCATCCACCTCCTCGCGGCTCTCGCAGCTCAGGCAGACGAGGACCTCCGTCGCTTCCTTCGCCTGCACGATGGGCTTGTCGACGAACGTCTTGAAGAACGGTTCCGTCAGCAGCATCGCGTAGATACTGCCGTCCGCGATCACCATGCACGCGCCGCTCTCGTTGGTGAACTGGGGATTGAACGTATAGCCCAGCGCCTCGAAGAACGCCTTGGATTTGTCCAGGTCCTTGACGGCCAGGTTGACGAAGATCTGCTTGTTCATGATGCCTCCTAGTGTTGGGTGAAAGTGGATGCCACATGCCTACGACGAACGGGGCATCACGAAATCGACACCGTCTTCAAAAGTTTTTTTAACACCGGGGTCAGAGCCCGGATTTTGGAAATTTCCCAAAATCGGGCTCTGACCCCGGTTTGAGATTTGTCAGCCGGCCAGGAAGCCGCTCAGCTTTGCAAGGTCGATATTGCCGCCGCTGACGAGAATCCCCACCTTCTTGCCGCGCAATTCTTCCTGCATGCGCCGCGCCGCCGCGAAGCCGAGACAGCCGGTCGGCTCCACGACGATCTTCATGCGCTCGGCAAAGAAGCGCATGCATTGCACCAGTTCGTCGTCGGTGGCCGTCAGGATGTCGTCGACGTCGCGCCGGATGATCGGGAACGTCAGGTTGCCCAGGTGCTGGGTCTGGGCGCCGTCGGCGATGGTCTGCGGGGTGTCGATGTGCACAATGGCGCCCGAACGGAACGATTGCTGGCCGTCGTTGCCGGCCTCCGGTTCCACGCCGTACAGGCGGCAGGACGGAGACAACGCGCGCGTGGCCAGCGCGGAGCCGGACAGCAGCCCGCCGCCGCCCAGGCACACGAAGAACGCGTCCAGCGGGCCCACTTCCTCGAACAATTCCTTCGCGGCCGTGCCCTGCCCCGCGATCACGTCCGGGTGGTCGTACGGCGGGATCAGGGTGAGGCCGTGCTTCTGCGCGAGGTCGCGGCCGATCTGTTCGCGGTCTTCCGTGTAGCGGTCGTACATGACGACGTTGCCGCCGTAGCCCCGCGTGGCGGCGACCTTGGCGGCGGGGGCGTCCTGCGGCATCACGATCGTGGCGGGGATGCCGAGCAGTTTTGCCGACAGCGCGATGGCCTGCGCGTGGTTCCCCGACGAGAACGCGACGACCCCGGCGCGGCGCTGCTCGGGCGAGAACTTCATCAGCGCGTTGTACGCGCCGCGGAACTTGAAGGCGCCCATGCGCTGCATGTTCTCGCACTTGAAAAAGACCTGGGCGCCGAAGGCGTCGTCGACGGTACGCGACGTGAGCACCGGGGTGCGGTTGGCGACGCCGGCGATCCGGGATGCCGCCTGGACGACGTCATCGTAAGTGGGGAGCGGAATGGAGCTCATCCTGTTTTCCTTTTGGGCTGTTGGATGGCAGGCATTCTACTCAGCCCGGAACGGACGCGTCGAGGATCGCGTATAACTCCTGCAAATCGAGCGGCTTGACGAGGTGGTGGTCGAAGCCGGCGGCCAGCGAGCGGCGGCGGTCGCTGTCCTGGCCATAGCCCGTCGTGGCGACGAGCAGCGCGCCGGCGGTGGCCGGGTCGGCGCGCAGGCGCTGCGCCAGCATGTTGCCGTCCATGTCCGGCAGGCCGATGTCGATGAGGCAGGCCTGCGGCCGCTCCGCGCGCGCGCGTTCGAGCGCGCGCTGCGGCTCGTGCTCGACCGAGACGCGGTGCCCCGCCGCCTCCAGCAGCATGGCCAGCATGTCGGCGGCATCCGCGTTGTCGTCCACGACGAGGATGCGCAGCACGCGTAGCGTCTCCGCGGCCAGCACCGCCTGCGCATCCGCAGACGCGGCCATCCCGCCCGCGAGGCGCGGCAGGGACACATGGAAGGTGCTGCCCCGCCCCAAGCCCGGGCTGGCGCAGCCCGCCGTGCCGCCGTGCAGTTCGACGAGGCTCTTCACGAGGGCGAGGCCCAGTCCGAGGCCGCCCGTCGACCGGTCCGACGTGCGCTCGGCCTGCGCGAACAGGTCGAACGCGCGCGCCACGACGTCCGGCGTCATGCCGACGCCGTCGTCGGTCACGCTGAACGTCACGCGCGTCTCGTCCGCCGCGACGGTCACGCGGATCGAGCCGCCCTCGCGCGTGTATTTGGCGGCGTTGTTGAGGATGTTGCTGACAACCTGCACGAGACGCTTGCCGTCGCCCAGCACGAGGGTTGCTTCCGATGCGAGGTCCAGCTTCAGCGTGTGGCCACGCGCCGCGACGAGCGGGGCCACCTGCTCCACCGCGTCGCGCACGACATCCTTCACGTCCAGCGCCGTGCGCTCCAGCGTGATCAGGCCGCGCGTGACGCGCGACACGTCGAGCAGGTCGTCGATCAATTCCGTCATATGCCCCACCTGGCGGCCGATGATCTGGCTCGTCGTGCGCACCCGGTCCGCATCGAGGCGTCCCGTCTGCAGCAGCGTGGCCGCCGTGCCGATCGGCGCCAGCGGATTCCTCAGCTCGTGCGCCAGCATGGCGAGGAATTCGTCCTTGCGGCGGTCGGATTCCTTCAGCTTTTCTTCGGCCAGCTTGCGCTCGGTGATGTCGCTGGCGACGCCGAACCATTCCTCGATCGCGCCATCCTCACCCACGATCGGCACGGCTCGCGACAAGGTCCAGCCGATGCTGCCGTCCACGCGCAGCACGCGCTGTTCGAGTTCGAAGACGGACCGGGTCGCGATCGCCTTGTCGATCGCGGCGAGCATCCGCGGCTGTTCCTCCGGGGGCACATAGTCCTGCACCCAGGACTGCACCGGCTCCGAGGTGTCCTTGATGAAGCCGCGCCCGTCCACCGGCCGCATCTCGCACCAGTCGGCGCTCATGCTGTAGATGACGTCGGACGTGGCGGCCGTCAGCGCCTGGTAGCGCGACGTGGCCCGGTCCAGCTGGCGCCGCTGCGCCGCGCGCGCCTGCTCCGCCTCGACCTTGTCGGTGATCTCGATGACGGTGGCCAGTACTCCCGCGACAAGGCCGTCGGCACCGCGCACGGGGCCGTAGTACAGGTCGAACCAGGATGCGCGCGGCCCGCCGTCGCGCTCGAGCAGGAAGCTGACGTTATCGTGGGTTTCATGGTTGCCGGCGAGGCAGTTGGCCAGCATGCGGCCGTTGAAATCCCAGGCTTCGGGCCAGGCATCGCGCAGCGGGCCGCCGAGGACGGCCGGATGCCGCTGGCCGCACACGACCGCGTAGCCGTCGTTGTACAGCAGGATGCCGTCCGGCCCCCACAGCAGCGCGGTCGGCACCGGGCTCTCGAGCAGGGTGTCGACGAGGCCGCGCAGCCGTTCCGGCCAGCCGGACACCGCGCCGAGGGGCGTGGCGCCCCAGTCGCGCGTGCGGATCAGGGCCGCGATGTCGCCGCCGGCGTAAGGCCATTCCATGTCGTCCATGCGTCCCCGCCTTCCGGAACAATCAAATTCATCAATTCTAACACCCGGCATGAATTCCCGATATGGATGAGCTTGTTGCGGTTATGAGACGTCCATTGGTTGCCTTCATGGAAATTCATTAATATGCAATTTTTCCCTGGAGCCTATCCCTTGAAACTCACAACGATTCGCCAGTCCGTCCTGCTGGGCCTGTATGGCAGCGCGGCTCTGGCTCTTGCGCCGGCCGCCTTCGCACAAAATGCCACCGCCCCCGCCGCTTCCGACGCCACTATCCAGAGCGTCAACATCGTCGGCTCGCGCCGCGTCGGCAACACGTCGTCCACCGATACCCCGGTTCCCGTCGACTACATCCCGCTGACGAAGGCCGCCGAGCAGAGCGGCCAGTTCGACCTCGCGCAGACCCTGGCCAACATCTCGCCCTCGTTCAACTCGACGCGCCAGACCGGTGCCGACGGCGCCGACCTGGTCGACTCCGCCGCCCTGCGCGGCCTGGGTTCCGACCAGACCCTCGTGCTCGTGAACGGCAAGCGCCGCCACACGACGGCCCTCGTGAACCTGTTCGGCGCGCGCAACCGCGGCAACACGGGCACGGACATGAATGCGATCCCCGTCCTCGCCATCAAGAGCGTGCAGGTGCTGCGCGACGGCGCCGCCGCCCAATACGGCTCGGACGCCATCGCCGGCGTCATCAACGTGGAAATGCGCAAGGACCTGGGCTGCGAAGCGGTCGCCGGTTTCGGTGAATATTCCAAGCACGACGGCAAGAACTGGCTCGCGTCGGCCTACTGCGGCGTGGCCGTGGCGGATGGCGTGCTGGGCATCACGGGCGAATACTACGACCGCGGCCGCTCCAACCGTTCCGACCCGGGCAGCCTGCGCATCATCGGCGACACCAAGTCGAAGAACGAGACCGTCTACGTGAACGGCGAATTCCCGGTCGGCCCGGGCAAGCTGTACGTGACGGCCGGCGCCCAGACGCGCGACGCATCGTCCGCGGCATGGGCGCGCGGCGGCATCGGTTCCGACGACATCCCGTCGCGCAACTCGGCCGCCATGTACCCGGGCGGCTTCGTCCCGTTCATCAACGGCGACATCGACGACCGCTACGGCATCATCGGCTACCGCACCCGCATCGGCGAATGGGCCAGCGATTTCTCGCAGACCTATGGCTACAACCGCATGCGCTACGACATCGCGCACACGCTCAACGCGTCGATCGCGAACCTGGACCTGATCAACGGCGGCAAGGGCATCAGCCCGTCGCAGTTCGACGCCGGCGGCTTCTCGTTCCGCCAGCTGACGACCAACGCCGACTTCAGCCGCTTCTATGACGACATCCTCGGCGGCCTGAACGCCGCGTTCGGCTTCGAGTACCGCAAGGAGAACTACCAGATCTTCGCGGGCGAGCCGGGCTCGTACAACGACGTCGACGGCCTGGGCTTCGGCGGCAATGCCGGCAGCCAGGGCTTCCCGGGCTTCCAGCCGGGCGACGCCACCTCGCGCGACCGTCACAGCAGCGCCGCCTACCTCGACTTCGAGGCCGACATCGCCCCGCGCACCAAGCTGCAGGCCGCGGTGCGCCACGAGCGCTACTCCGACTTCGGCTCGACGACGACCGGCAAGGTGGCCGGCGCCTTCAAGGCCACGGACGACCTGCTGCTGCGCGCATCGGCCAGCACGGGCTTCCGCGCACCGTCGCTGCAACAGGTCTACTTCTCGTCGACCTTCACCGACTTCGTCAGCGGCGTGCCGATGGACGTCGTGCTTGCGCCGAACGGCGGCAAGGTCGCCAACGCGGCCGGCATCCCGAAGCTGCATGAAGAAAAATCGAAGAGCTACACGCTGGGCGCGACGTGGACGCCGACGAAAGCCATCTCCGTCACGGCCGACCTGTACCACATCCAGATCGACAACCGCATCGTGCTGTCGGGCCGCTTCGACGCCGACAACTACCCGGCCCTGGGCGCCATCCTGCAAAACCTGGGCGTGGGCCAGGCGCAGTTCTTCGTGAACTCCGTCGACACCCGCACGCGCGGCCTGGACCTGACCGCGTCGCACCGCACCAACCTGGGCGCCGGCAAGCTGGCCACGTATCTCGCCATGAACTTCAGCAAGACCGAAGTGACGGGCGTGCATGCCCCGGCCGCGCTGGCGGGCTACGAAGACGTGCTGCTGTCCGAACGCGAGCGCCTGTTCATCGAACAGGGCGGCCCGCGCCGCAAGGCCACGCTGGACTTCGACTACACGTTGGGCCAGCTGGAATCGGACTTCCGCATCATCCACTACGGTCCGCAGACGCTGGGCACGTTCTCCGGTTCGCCGGTGCCGAACCAGTACTACAAGGCCAAGACGTCGGCCGATCTCGCGTTCACGTGGTCGTTCACCGAGAAGACCAAGCTGACCGTCGGCGGCACGAACATCTTCAACGTGCATCCGACCCAGCAGAATCCGGATGAGACGGATAACGGCTTCAAGTACGAAAGCGTGCAGTTCGGCCTGAACGGCGCCGCCTACTTCGCGCGTCTGTCGCACAAGTTCTGATGCATCGGCAGCGCCAAAGCGCTTAGGCGCACTCAAAACCGTCATCCCCGCGCAGGCGGGGATCCAAGCTCTGCATGCGTTACGACAGCGCGTGCAAATTGGGTCCCCGCCTCCGCGGGGACGACGTTCAGGATCACGTTTCCGTAGCGAACTGGACGCATCTCCCAAGCATCTTCGCTTAACGCACACGAAACGAAAAATCGAGTCCGTACAACCTGTGTTATGTTTTATCGCTGATGCATACCAGGCTGTCGACGGATCGATATGAGCTTCCCTAACGAAACCTCAGTGCCCGACAAGGTTGCGGTCGGCCCGATAGAACCGCCCCTGCTGTCGCTCGTCGTGCCGTTCTACAACGAGCAGGAGATGATCCCGCACTTCTTCAGCGGCGTGATCCCGGAACTCGAACGCATTCCGAACATCCGCTTCGAGATCCTGTGCGTGAACGACGGCAGCCGCGACCGCACGCTCGACTCCCTCATCGCCTACGCCCACGCGGATGCGCGCGTGCGTGTCGTCGATCTCACGCGCAATTTCGGCAAAGAGGCGGCGCTGACGGCCGCCATCTTCGAAGCGCGCGGCGACCTCATCGTGCCGTTCGATGCGGATCTCCAAGACCCGCCCGACGTCATCGGCAAGCTGGTCGAGAAATGGCGCGAAGGGTACGACGTCGTGCTGGCCAGGCGGGCCAACCGCGAATCCGATTCGCTGCTGAAAAAGTGGACCGCGCAATTCTTCTACCGTATCCACAACGACATGGCCGACCTGCCGATCCCGGAAAACGTCGGCGACTTTCGCCTGTTCACCCGTAACGTCGCCAATGCCCTGAAAACGTTGCCGGAATCCTGCCGCTTCATGAAGGGTTTGTTTGCCTGGGTGGGCTTCAAGACGGCCGTCGTCGAATACAAGCGCGCACCGCGCGCGGCGGGCAAGACCAAGTTTTCCGGCTGGAAGCTGTGGAATTTTGCGCTGGAAGGCATCACCAGTTTTTCGACGCTGCCGCTGCGCATCTGGACGTACCTCGGCGTTTCCGTGGCCATCTTTGCGCTCACGCGCGCCGTCTGGCTCATCATCCGCACGATGCTGTACGGCGTTGACGTGCCCGGCTATGCGTCGCTGGCGACCGCGATCCTGCTGCTCGGCGGCATCCAGCTGATCGGCATCGGCGTGCTCGGCGAATACGTGGGCCGCATCTATCTCGAATCGAAGGGACGGCCCGTATACCTCGTGCGCAAGCGCTACGAAAAGGCGATGGCCCATGCCTGAACGCGGCGGCGTGGGCCGCTTCCTGATGTACGCGGCGGTGGGTGCCGCCGGCACGGCCGGGCATTACGCCTTCCTGCTCACGGCCGTCTCGCTCGGCGTGCTGGCGCCCGTGCCGGCGTCCGTCATCGGCGCGCTCGTCGGCGCCGTCATCAACTTCGTGCTGAATGCCGTCGTCACGTTCCGCGGCCATGCACATTCCCATCCGCATTCCCATCTTACTTGGCGCACGGCCGCGCGCTTTTTCGCGACGGCCGGCGTGGCCGCCGCCCTCAACGGTGCCGCGATGGCCGTGCTCGTGAACGGCGTGCGCCTCGACTATCGCCTGGCCCAAGTCCTCGTGACGGGCACCCTGCTGTGCGCCACCTATGTCGTCAATTCGCTATGGACATTTCAAGCCAGCAAAGCCCGTTGAATCCCATTTCGGCGACCGTCCCGCGCGAGCACGATGCATCACAGGCCCGCTTCTGGACGCTGGCCCTGCTCGTGACTGGCCTCGCCCTGCTGCTGCGCCTGCCGACGCTGGCCGGCCGCTCGCTGTGGCTGGACGAGACGTACAGCGCGTGGTTCGCCGCCGTCCCGCTGCGCGAGCTGTGGACGAGCGTGCCGCTGTACGAGACGCATCCGCCCTTCTATTACACGCTGCTCAAGGGCTGGACCGCGCTGTTCGGCACGCACGAGGCGGAGATGCGCAGCCTGTCCGTCCTCGCCAGTGTGCTCACCGTGTTCGCGCTGCCCGCCGGCGCGCGGTTGGCGCGGCTCGGCGCGAAGGCGGAGCGCGTCGCGCTGCTGGCCGCCCTGTTCCTCGCCGTGAACGCGGCCAGCATCCAGTATGCGCAGCAGGCCAGGCCGTACGCGATCCAGGCACTGGCGGGGTCGCTGGCCGTGTTCTTTGCGGGCATGCTGGTACTGTCCTTCGTACGCCCGGACGCGCGGCGGTGGCAGTGGATCGCCGGCCTCGCCGTCAGCGCGGGCCTCACAATGTGGCTGCACAACACCGGCGTGTTCGCCGCGCTGGGCTTATGGACGGGGATGTCGGTCGCGCTGCTCATGGCGACGCCCGGCCCGCGCCGCCCGCAGATCCTCGCCGTGGCGGCGGCCGGCATCGGCGCGCTGCTCGTGTGGTCACCGTTCGTGCCGATGCTGATCAAGCAGAACGCGGCGATGGCCCATCTGTCGTACTGGATCCGTTTTACGCCCCGTAACGTCACCGCGGCGTGGACCGTCATCAGTGGCGGGCAGGTGCTGCACTATCCCGTCGCGCTGCTCGTGCTGCTGGGGTTTGCCTGGCTGTGGCAGCGGGCACGTGCTCATTTCTGGCTGCTCGCGTGCGTACTCGTGCTGCCGATCCTCGCGCTTGCGGGCTACAGCTATTTCGTGAAACCCGTCTTCCTGTCGCGATTGTTCCTGTGGCTCGGGCCGTTGGGGATGGTGTTGCTGGCGCTGGGTGTCGTGCGCCTGCCGCCGCGCTGGCGCCTGCCCTCGACCGCCGTCGTGCTGGCGTTGTCCGCGTATGCCGTGCTGGGCTTTTATCGCTCGCACACGGAAGACTGGCGCGGGATGCTGGCGCAGGTAGCGCGCGAGAGCCGGCCGGGCGACGTCGTGCTCGCGTTCCCGAACGAGGTGCAGATGCCCGTCACGTATTACATGAGGACGGGGCCGGCCGTCGCCTATCTGCCGGGCCCCTTCCCCGCGCTGCACCTGCCGCGCACGTACACGGGCAATTCCGGCGCACCGAACATCGCGCCGGAGGACGTCGCGCGGCTCCGGGCGCTGACGGCCGAGCACCCGCGCGTGTGGCTGATCGAGCGGCTGGCGAATCTGTACGATCCGGCCGGGATCGTGATGAACGAACTGGGAAGCCGCTATCGGCTGGTGAAAACCATCGAAGGGAACGGGGCGAATATCCGGCTGTACGAGGCCGTCACGCCGGGAACGTAACGGTGGCTTCCAGCCCGCCCAGGCGCTTCGACTCGCCCAGCGCCAGGGACGCCCCATGCCGCTCCGCGATCGACTTGATGATGGCGAGACCGAGCCCGCTGCCCTTCACGTCGCTGCCCGGCACGCGATAAAAGCGGTCGAACACGCGCTCGCGTTCCGCCGGCGGGATGCCCGGGCCGCTGTCTTCCACGGTCACGGTCACGCCGCGGTTTTCCGCCACCACCGACACGTCGACCGTGCCGCCCTCCGGCGTGTACTTGATCGCATTGTCGATGAGGTTGCGGAGCAGGATCATCAATGCGTCCGGCTGCCCGTCCACCTCGCCGCTGTCCGCGCGCTGCAGGCCGATATCGATCTGCTTCGCGGCCGCGACACTCGCCAGTTCCGCGACGGCCCGCTTGGCCGCGCCGGCGATGTCGACCGGCTGGCGCGGCGCGCCGCCCGCGACGCTCGCTTCCTGGCGCGCCAGCACGAGCAGTTGCTCGACGAGGCGCGTGGCACGTTCGATGCCGGCCGTCAGGCGGGCGACGGCAACGCGCTTCGCGTCCGGACTGTCCGACCGCTCCAGGCTCTGCACCTGCAGCTTCAGGGCGGCGAGCGGCGTGCGCAGCTCGTGCGCGGCGTCGGCGACGAAATGCTGCTGGGCGTCGAATGCCGTGCGCACGCGGCCGAACAGCAAATTCAATTCCTGCACGAGCGGGCGCACCTCGTCCGGCAAACCGGCTTCGGACACGGCGGACAGGTCGTCCGCCTGGCGCGACGCCACCTGCTTGCGCACGCGCGCGACGGGTTCCAGCGAGCCGCTGACGACCCACCACACGACCAGCATCAGGATCGGCATCATGACGGCGATCGGGCCCAGCGTGCGCAGCGCGAGATTGCTCGCCATGCTGCGCCGCACGGCGAGGTCCTGCGCGACCTGCACGGTCTGGTTATCGGTCTGGATCGAGAAGATGCGGTACGTGGTGCCGTTCGCGCGCACGTTGGAAAAGCCCAGCACGGCGCGCTGCGGCAGGTGCGCGTGCGACGCGCTGCGGAACACGCGCACGCCGTCCGGCGACCAGACCTGCACGACGAGGTCGTCGTTGCCGGTGATCGGGGTGTCGGCGTTGGCGTCCTCGGTGCTCGTCAGCGGCACGCGCGAACGCAGCGACAGCGCCATCTGCTGCATGTGGTAGTCGAAGATCTGGTCGGCGTCGTTGAGGGCGGTGCGATACGCGATGGAAGCCTGCGCGACGGCCGCGATGGTGATCGCCGCCAGCAGGAACCACAGCAATCGCCCGCGCAGGGAATGCGTGACCCGGACTTTCATAAGGATGCCTTCACACCTTCGGGACCATGTAGCCCACGCCGCGCACGTTCTGGATCAAGTCGCTGCCCAGCTTCTTGCGCAGGCCGTGGATATAGACCTCGACGGCATTGCTGGACACTTCGTCGCGCCAGCTGTACAGCTTTTCCTCGAGCTGGGCACGCGACAGCACGGCGCCGGGCCGCGCGACGAGCGCTTCCAGCACGGCCCATTCGCGCGCCGACAGCACGACCGGCTGGCCGTCGACCAGCACTTCGCGCGTGGCGGGATTCACGGCGATGTTCTTGTATTCGAAAATGGGCTCGGCGCGCCCGGCGGCACGCCGCAGCAGCGCGCGGATGCGCGCCAGCAGTTCGTCGAGATCGTAGGGTTTGAGGACGTAGTCGTCCGCGCCGGCGTCGAGCCCGGCGATACGCTGGGAGACGGCGTCGCGCGCCGTGGCGACCAGCACCGGGGTGCGGTCCTTGCGGGCGCGCATCGCGCGCAAGACCTCGAGCCCGTCCTTGCGGGGCAGGCCCAGGTCGAGCACGACGAGGTCGTAGTTCTGGTTCTGCATGAGGGCCGTGTCGGCCATCTCGCCATCCTTGACCCAGTCGACGGCGTAGTGCTCGGCCCTCAGCAGGTCGAGCACTACTTCGCCGATCATCGTATCGTCTTCCACCAGCAGCAGCCGCATCCAATCCCCCGATTCTCAGAAACCCTGCCGGTCAAACACGACGATGACTTCTTAGCCGATTCGGACAGGGATGAAGATCTTCTCATCCCCACGCTGGATCAGCAAGGCCACGGACTTCGACGACTTGCCGACCACCTCGCGCACCTGCGCCACCGACGACACCGGCTTGCCGTTCACGGCCAGCAGCAGGTCGCCCGGCTGCACGCCCGCGGCCTGCGCCGCGCCGCCCGCATCCTCGATCACGAGGCCGGAAGGCAGGCCTGCCTGGCGGCGCTCCACCGGGTCCAGCGGACGCAGGGCCAGGCCCAGCTTGCCGCCGCCGTCGTTGCCGGCCAGGTTGTCGCGGTCGTACGGATCCGGCTTGTCGTTCGCATTGCCCAGCGTGGCGTTCAGTTGCACGACTTTGCCGTCGCGCCAGACTTCCAGCGCCAGCTTGTCGCCCGGCTTGGCCACCGACACCATCGCCGACAGGTCGCCGCCGCTGATGATGGGCTGGCCGTTGACCTTGCGGATCACGTCGCCCGACTTCAGGCCGGCCTTGTCGGCCGCGCCGCCGCGTTCGACGTTCGACACGAGCGCGCCGTCCGGCGAATCCAGCTTGAATGCGTCGGCGAAGCTCTGGCCCACATCCTGCAGGCCGACGCCCAGCTTGGCATGGTGCACCTTGCCGGTCGCGACGATCTGGTCCTTGATGCGCACGGCGACGTCGATCGGGATCGCGAACGACAGGCCCTGGTAGCCACCCGTCTGGCTGAAGATCTGCGAGTTGATGCCGACGACCTCGCCGCGCGTGTTGAACAGCGGGCCGCCCGAGTTACCCGGGTTGACCGCGACGTCCGTCTGGATGAACTGCACGCCATTGTTGTCGATGGTGCGGCCTTTCGCGCTCACGACGCCGGCCGTCACGGTCGACTCCAGGCCGAACGGCGAACCGATCGCCAGCACCCATTCGCCGACCTGCAGGTTGCGCGTGTTCCCGAGCGGGACGACGGGCAGGTTCTTCGCGTCGATCTTCAGCACGGCGACGTCGGTCTTCGGATCGGTGCCCAGGACTTTCGCGCGGTATTCGCGGCGGTCCTGCATCTTGACCGTGACTTCGCTGGCATCGCGCACCACGTGCGCATTCGTCAGGATGACGCCGTCCGGGCTGACGATGAAGCCCGATCCGGCGCCGTAAACGAGTTCCCCGCGTCCGTTGCCGCCGCGCGGTTGCTGCGGTTGAAAGCGGCGGAAGAATTCGAAGAACGGATCGTCCTCGTCGAACTGCGGCATCTGGCGCTGCGACACCTTCGTCGTACCGACGACGCGGATGTTCACGACGGCCGGGCCGTTGTGCGAGACGATCCTGGTAAAGTCCGGCAGCGCCGTGCCGGCCGGATTGCCCGTCACTGGCGCCGGCGTGGCCGCCACGGGAGCCGGGGTGGCAGCAGCAGCGGTGGCTGCCGCAGCGGCGGCGGCCGTGGCGTTATTGTGTTCGACTGCGATCGCGCCCACCGCGCCGCCAATGACACCGGCCGCGCACAGGGCCAGCGTGAGACGTTTTGCGGTGATGGCAGTAACGGTACCTTGGTTAGGCATTGACGTGCTCCCAGATTGGAAAAAGTGGTTCTGAAAACTGCTCTTTTCGTAGGGAGTATATTGGCGCAGCAGTCTTAGACGTCCCTTAAGGTTGGGAACGGCGGCGCTTGGCCACTTTCGCGACGGAGGCGCGCAGGCTCACGCTGACGGGGAAGGTGCGCGTGACGGGGCGGTTGAAGCCGTAGCACAGGTTGAGCAGCTCGGCGATGCCGTTTTTCGTCATCTCGCGCCAGGGGATGTGCACGGACGTCAGACGCGGCGCCGAGTATGCGGCGGCGGGCGCGTCGTCGTAGCCGATCACGGACACGTCCTGCGGCACGCGGATGCCCGCTTCGTGGAAGTACGACAGCGCGCCCAGCGCCATCTCGTCGTTGGCGCAGAACAGCGCCGTGAAGGGCCGCCCGGACGCCACCAGTTCCATCGCGGCGGCGCGCCCCTCGGCCGAGGAAAAGTCGCGCTCCGAGATCCAGATATCGCCGGTGGCGATGCCCGCCCCGGCCAGTTCGTCCATGAAGCCGGCGATGCGGTCGACGTTGTCGGCGGCGGTGCCTGGCCCGGCGATGACGGCGATCTCGCGGTGCGCATGATCGAGCAGCGCCCGCGCCGCCAGCCGCCCCCGAGCTTGTGGTCGACCGTGAAGCACTGGCCGGGGATGCCGTCGAAGCTGTCGTTCAGGGCGACCACGCGCTCGCGCTTGGAGCCCAGCGCGGCGAGGTCGTCCTCGGTGAGCGGCGACGTGAAGAGGACGACGCCGTCGCACCCGCGCTCGATGAGGAAGTTGACACCGTCGATGGCCTGGCGCCGCTCGTCCTCGCGGCTGACGCCGAACGCCACCATCATGTGCATGCCGGCGCCGCGCAGTTCCGTGTCGATGATCTGCAGGATCGACGTGTAGAAGGTGCCGGACAACAGGGGGATGTACACGCCGATCATGCGCGACGTGCCGTACAGGAGGGAGCGCGCCGCGTGCGACGGCCGGTAGCCCAGTGCGGCGATGGCCTTCTGCACGCGTTCCAGCTTGGCCTGCGACACCGATCCCTTGCCGCGCACGACGCGCGATGCGGTGCCCAGGCCGACCCCAGCCATGCGGGCCACGTCCTTGATGGTTGACACTTGTCTCCCCGGTTAGTCTGGTTTTTGGGCCCAAGCATACTGCAAGCCTGGACACTTGGCTACGTGCATAAACCCGTCGTCCCCGCGAAGGCGGGGACCAAAGTTGCTTGCGTCGCCGATACGTGTGCAAATTGGGCCCCTGCCTGCGCAGGGGCGACGGTTTTGCGTGAAGCGCTTCTGCTGACTCCTCATGGCGCCGCCCGCCACGTGAACGTCGCGACGCTGGCCGCCGGCAGCGTGTAGCGGAACGCCTCCGTCCCCACGCGCACCGTGAACGCGCGCGGCTGCGCGTCGCCGTTCGCCACGAGCAGCGCGTACGAACCGTCGGGATTGACGAAGGCGACGTTGTTCTCCCCGGTCGTCGCGATGCGGTGCGCGCCCGGCGGCACGAAGCGGCTGGCGTGGGCCAGTGCGTAATACTCGACGTTGCGCGTGACGGCGCCGGTGGCCGCATCGATGGTCACGACGCCGCGGCAGTCCTTGCAGCCGCCCAGGTGCGGGCCGTCGTTGGCATCGAGCGCGAGGTTCCAGAACAGGACGCCGCGCGCCCAGTTGCGCGTCGTGTCGATGACGAGCGTCTTCGCGAAATATTGCAGGTTCTTCGACCAGTCCGGCGCCCAGCGTCCGCCGGAACACTCCGTGAACCACGTGTCCTTGGCCGGGAACAGGTCGTGCAGCCGGCCCTGCGCGCGCACGTCGCCGCCGTAGCAATGCCACGCGATGCCGCTCACGTACTTTGCCGCGCGCGGATCGGACAGCACGATTGCGGGGGACTCCGGCTCGTCCCAGTTGTGGTCCCAGTCGAAGATGGCGGTGCCGGGGTGCGAACGCGCCAGCAGCGGCCCGAGATGGTCGCGGATGAACGCGGCGCGCTTGTGGGGGTCGACGCGCATGCCGGGGTAGTTGTCCGGCTCGAAGTGCGGCTCGTTCTGCAGGGTGAGCGCGGAGATCGTCACGCCCTGCTCCCGCATCGCGTCCACATAGCGGCCCAGGTAGCGCGCAAACGCATCGAACGCCTCGGGCTTCAGCGTGCCTTTCACGAGGCTGTCGCTCGTCTTCATCCAGCCCGGCGCGCTCCACGGCGACGCCATCACTTTCAGCTGCGGATTGATGGCCAGCGCGGCCTTCACCGTCGGCAGCACGGTGCCTTTCTGCGCGTCGATCGAGAAGTGCTTCAGCTGCGGATCGGACTGCCCCGGCGGCATGTCGTCGAAGCTGTAGTGGGTGCGCGAAAAGTCGGAGGCGCCGATCGTCAGGCGCGTGAACGACAGGCCGATGCCCTCGCCTGCCCGTCCGAACAACTGGCGCAGCAGCGCGTCGCGCCGGGCCGGGTCCAGGTGCTGGATCAGGTCCGCGGAAGCATCCGTGATCGCGGCGCCGAAGCCTGCGATCTGCTGGTAGCGCGTGGACGGGTCGACGACGATCGTCGCGGCGCCAGCGGACGCCTCCAGGCGTGCGTCGGCGGCGCGTGCCAGTAGCTGCGACTGGTCGCCGGTGGTGATCCAGGCCTGGACCGTGGCGGCGTGGACCTCCGGTACCAGCGCGACGAGCGCGGCCAGTACGGACAGGATAAGACGGGGTTTCTGCATGCGGCTCTCCTCGGATTGGAAACGTTGCCAAACTTGCGGCGCCAACTATAGCAGAAAAGAAAAAAGGCGCCGAAGCGCCTTTTTTTCGAGGGGGACGACGCGATTACGCGGCGTGCTGTTGCTGGCCCGGTTGTTCCAGCACTTGCACGTTGTCGGTGTTGCCGTTGGCATCAGCGATCGCGATCTTGCGCGGCTTGAATGCTTCGGGCACTTCGCGCACCAGTTCGATGGTCAGGATGCCGTTGTCGAAGCCGGCGCTGACGACCTTCACGTGGTTGGCCAGCTGGAAGCGCTGTTCGAAATCGCGCTGGGCGATACCGCGGTGCAGGAAGGTGCGCTGCACGTCATCCTTTTGCTTGCGGCCGGTCACGAGCAGGGTGTCGCGTTCGGAGGTGATCTCGATTTCGTTGCGGGTGAAACCGGCGAGCGCCATCACGATGCGGTATTTGTCTTCCGACACCAGTTCGATGTTGTACGGCGGGTAGCTCGGCGCGCTTTCGGCGCGTTGCTCGAGCAGGTTCACCAGGCGGTCGAAGCCGATTGCGGAACGATACAGGGGGGACAGGTCAAAAGTACGCATGATTCGATATCCTCTAAAAAGTACAAGCGATAAGTTGACGGACCTCATCGTGAGCATCCGTTGGAACCAATCTAATGGCCACCCCACCCCTTTTCAAGTCGTACAAAATATCTTTTTTAAGGCCTGTTTTAAAATTTTATTTGGATCGCTGCCGCCTGGAATCTAGGCCGGTGGCGCGGTGCTACACTCGGCCGTTTACGTTTCTTCCCTTTAGGTTTCAGCCAATGACCGCTTCCAAGTTCGCTTCGTCCGTTTCAGCCGCCGCGCTCGCGCTGGCGCTCGCCTTTCCGGCACATGCCGACGTGCCTGCCCCGGTCGACCAGCCCTACCCCGGCACCATCGTGCTGAACGTCGATGCGACCGATCTGTCGCAGCAGGTCTTCCGCATGCACATGACGATTCCGGTGAAGCCCGGTCCCCTCACCCTGCTGTATCCGCAGTGGCTGCCCGCGAACCACGGCCCGAACGGCCCGATCACGCAGCTGGCGGGCCTGAAGTTCACGGCGAACGGCAAGTCCGTCGAATGGAAGCGCGACCCGGTGCACGTGTACGCGTTCCACCTGACCGTCCCCGAGGGCGCGACGAGCCTGGAGGCCGAATACCAGTACCTGTCGCCACTGGAATCGGGCCAGGGCCGCATCACGATGACGGACGACATCCTCGGCGTGCAGTGGATCTCGACGACGCTGTACCCGGCCGGCTACGTCGCGCGCGGCATCAACGTGCAGGCGAACCTCAAGCTGCCCGCGGGCTGGCAGTACGCCACCGCGCTGGAGACGGACAACCGCGCCGGCGACGACGTCCACTTCAAGGCGAGCGACCTGGAGACGCTGATGGATTCGCCGCTGTTCGCGGGCCGCTACAGCAAGCGCTTCGACCTCGACCCGGGCGGCAAGGTGCCCGTCCGCCTGAACGTGTTCGCCGACAGCCCGGAAAGCCTGGAGGCGAAGCCCGAGCAGATCGCGGCGCACCGCGCGCTCGTGCAACAAGCGTATAAACTGTATGGTTCGTATCACTACGACCACTACGATTTCCTGTTCGCGCTGTCCGACGAATTCGGCGGCATCGGCCGCGAGCACCACCAGTCCAGCGAAAACGGCGTCAAGCCGGGCTATTTCACCGACTGGGCCAAGAGCGAGGCCGGGCGCGAGCTGCTGCCGCACGAATTCACGCACTCGTGGAACGGCAAGTTCCGCCGCCCTGCCGGCCAGAACGTCCCCAACTTCAACACCCCGATGGACAACGAGCTGCTGTGGGTGTACGAAGGCCAGACCCAGTACTGGGGCAACGTGCTGGCCGCGCGTTCCGGTCTCGTCTCCGCCACCGGCGCACGCGACGCGCTGGCCGCGAGCGCCGCGCGCTACGACAGCATCGCGGGCCGCGCGTGGCGCGCCGTGCAGGACACGGTCTACGACCCGATCCTCAACGCGCGCCGCGGCCTGGGCTGGCCGAACTGGCAGCGCAGCGAGGACTACTACGTCGAGGGCATGCTGATCTGGCTGGACGTCGACACGCGCATCCGCGAACTCTCGGGCGACAAGCGCTCGCTGGACGATTTCGCGCGCGCCTTCTACAGCGTGAACAACGGCAGCCACCTGCCCGCGTTCTACACGTTCGACGACGTCGTCGCGGCACTCCAGAAAGTCCAGCCGTACGACTGGGCGCCTTTCCTGCGCGCGAAGCTGGACGGCCACGGCCCGGGCGCCCCGCTGGACGGCCTCGCCCGCGCCGGCTGGAAGCTGGTCTACACGGACACGCCGACGGACTACCTGAAGGGCGTGGACGACCGCAACAAGGTGCTGGACCTGACCTACTCGCTCGGCTTCACGGTCGCGCAGGACGGCGCCGTGCGCAACGTCGTGTGGGACGGCATCGGCTTCCGCGCAGGCCTCGCCGCCAACACGACCGTCATGGCCGTCAACGACCGCGTGTACAAGCCGGAACTGCTGAAGGCCGCGATCAAGGATGCGAAGGACGGCAAGCCCATTCGCCTGCTCGTCAGGAAGGGCAACGTGCTGCGCACGATCTCGCTCGACTACCGCGGCGGCCTGCGCTACCCGCGCCTGGAGCGTATCGAGGGTACGAAGGACCGTTTGACGACGATCTTCTCGGCGTTGAAGTAAGTCATCACAGGTAAGTCATCAAACTGTCATATTTGCCCCGTAAGCTGGACCTGCCGACAACAACAAACAGGGGGGCAACATGAAGTGGATCCAGGAACTGCGCGCCGCACGGCTGCGGCGCACCTCGCCCTGGCAGGCCGAATTGGCGGACCTGCCGGCGGGACTGGAAAGTTACTGGCGCGCGAGCGCCCCACGCGAATACGAAGGCATCCGGACGGATGCCTTTTTTTTCGCCCGCGCGGCGGAAGGCCTGCTGCGCTTCTTCGACGCGGTCCGGCACAGCGGCCGGCCGTGCGCCCTGCCGTCGGAGGCGGCTGACTCCGTGTGGCACGCGTGGCTGCGCTGGAACCCGATATCGCTGGAACGCTTTTGCGTGCGTCACTTCGGGGCGGTCGTGCCGCACGTGGAACGGGCGGCGCTCGTCGGGAACGCCCTGCTGCACACGTTCGCGGCCTGCCGCGAACGCGACGGCATCGCGCCGCGCAGCATGCGCCTGCCCGCGCTGTTCGGCCTGGACGCGCTGCTGCGCATGCCCGGCGGGCACGGTTACTGGAGCCGGGCCGGCGAGATCGTCCACGCGCGCCTGAACGAACGCGGCCGCGGCAGGTGGCGCGCGCGGCCGCATCCGGAACTGGCGCTCACGGTGCTGGTTGCGGCGGGCGTCGTCGACCGGCAGCTGCTGGCCGCCCACCTGGGTCGGCGTGAGGCCGGCGCCGACGGGAGTTCCTGCGGCGGCATGGCCTTCGCGGACGGTGGCGACGCCTGCGCCGATGGCGGCGGCAGCGACGGCGGTGGCGACGGCGGGGGCAGCGGGTGCGGCAGCAGCTGCGGTGGCGGCTGCGGCGGCGGCGGCGGCGACTAGGATGCGCGGATGATCGCCGCCAGCTCGTCGGCCACCTGCCGTCCCAGCAGATGGATGTGCCACCCGTCGACGAAGCCGTGATGCGCCTGCACGGAAAACGGCAGTTGCAGGCCGTCCGGCCCGTCGCGGAAACGGCCCCACGCGAACGACGGGATGTCCGGCGTGGCGATGGATGCCATCGGATGCTGGATCGACGTGAAATCGAGCCACGGCATGCAGGTGACGAACACCTGGTCCTTCGCATCGCGCGGCGACATCGTGCGGTATTTGACGTTCAGCTCCGTCATGTTCGAGGCCTGTTCCCGAGCAGCGAGGCCGCGCGCGACGAATTCGCGCACGTCGTCGGACCAGTCGAACTGCGCGAAATTCAGGTCGCCGTGCTGGTTCATCACGGTGAACGACGGCACGAGGCGGTCGATGCGGATGACCTCACCGTCCACGATCCGGTAACGGAAGTTCTCCACCTTCAGCACGGCGCGCAGCACGGCGCACAGCATCACGTGGAATGGTGCCAGCCCCTGCTCCTTGCACCACGGCCGGAAATCCGGCACGTCGAGCGTGAAGCACAGGTTGACCGCGGGGCTTTCCATGCGGTCGAAGAAGTCGAAGCGGTCGCGCCGCCGCTCGAAGTCATGCATGCGCGGCCCCCGCGTCGAGATAGCGCGCGCTCCAAGCCGAGATGACGCCGGCCACGTACGCGGCGTCCTCGCGCCGCGTGATCAGGTGGTCCATGCCGTCGAGCGAGATGAAACTCTTCGGATGCTGCGCCAGTTCGAAGATGCGGGTGGCATTGTCCATGCTGACGGTATCGTCCTGCGGCGCGTGCATCACGAGCAGCGCGCGGCCGAGGGTGGCGATCTTCTCGTGCAGTTGGTGCCGGCCGGCGTCCTCGACGAAGTGCTGGCGGATGTTGAAATCGCGCCCGGCCAGTTTTACCCGCGCCTCGCCCAGTTGCGCGATCGTGTCGAGGTGCTCGCCCAGCAGTTTATTGACGACGTAGTGCGGATCGCTGGGCGCCGCGATCGTCACGATGGCCTTCGCCTCCGGCACACGCTGGGCCGCCGCCAGCACGGCCGCGCCGCCCAGACTGTGGCCGATCAGGAGCTGCGGCGCCGCGAATTTGTCGCGCATATAGTCGGCGGCCGCGACGAGGTCTTCGACGTTGGACGAAAAATTGGTGTCGGCAAAATCGCCGTGGCTGGCCCCGAGGCCGGCGAAGTCGAAGCGCAGCACGGCCACGCCCAGGCTCGCGAGGCCGCGCGCGATGAAGGTGGCGGCCAGCACGTCCTTGCTGCAGGTGAAGCAGTGGGCAAAGATGCCGTAGGCGCGCGGCGTGCCGGTGGGGGCGTCCAGCTTGGCGGAGAGCTTGCCGTGGGGGCCGGGAAAGTCGATACGTTCGGTGAGCATGATGGTTCCGTGTTCGTTGCAGTGCGCATTGTGGAACAAGCCGGGAATCTTTGCTTGAAATCGCGTTCCGCAGGTGGAAATGCGTGAGCTTTCAGGTCCGCGAAGCCGTTATGCTGGAGGCTTACCTGAAGGAGAACGACATGCGCCTCATCATCGCCCTGGTCCTGCCCTGGCTGACCTTTTTCACCATCGGCCGCCCGATCGCCGGCATCATCTGCCTGATCCTGCAGATCACCCTGATCGGCTGGCTGCCGGCCACCATCTGGGCCGTGTATGCGCTCAGCCAGTTCAAGACCGACCAGAAGATCGAGCGCGCGTTGCGACAGCGGGCATGACGGGGATCGTTCGTCGCGGCCTCGTTGGTGCTGCCCTGGCGTGCCTGTTGCTGCAGACGGCGCATGCGGCCGAATCGTGCCCGGAGACCGTTGTGGCGGCCGTCGCGAAGAGCGCCGGCGTCCTGAAAAAAGGGAACGAGAGCCAGGTCGTCACGGCCGCATGCAAGCTGTGGCCGTACGACGGCAAGACGCTGCTGTCGGCCATCGTCTTCAGCACGAACGACGAGGAAGTGAAACAGCTGGTCGTCGCGATGCTGGATGCCCGGTCCGGGCGCATCGTCGGCAGCTACGCGCGCGAGGTCGGCGAAGACGCGTCCGTCCAGTTCGGAGAACACAGCCTGAGCATCGATACCGCGCCTTACCAGCTGGCAAAGGACGTCAGGGCATTCGGCGTGCGCTTCCGGAGTGCCGCGCGCGGTGCGAGTTGCGCGGACGGTGCCTGGGAAGACGAGCTCACGCTCTTCGTCCGTACCGCCGATTCGCTCCAGCCCGTGCTGCGGGGCCTGCCGATGTCGCATTGGGAAGCCGTCAAAGGCTGTCTCGGCCAGTCGGACGGACTCGTCTTCGACAAAGCCGAGCTGTCGCTGGGTCTCGCACCGACATCGTCCCATGGGTTTGCGGACCTGACCGTCACCGCGCGGATCACGCGGGAAAGCGCGGCCGACGACGCGATCGGCAAGCCGAAGATCGAGCGGACCACGCTGCGCTATGATGGCAACACCTACCAGGGCGGCAAGAACCCTCCCTGGTGGCTGTCCTTCTTTCCGTTGGGGGATTGAGTCACGAAACGCACCCTGCCCTTGCTGTTGCTGCTAACCGCCTGCGGGCAGCCGCTGGCGCCGCAGGCACCGCTGGTGCCCGGTCCAGCGGCGGGTACGGACGCGTATCGCAGCGCGGCCATGTCCGGCGCCGCCGTCTACGCAGTCGACCCGAAAGCCTCGCTGCTGGCCGTGACGGTACGCCGCGGCGGCCTGATGGCGCGGCTCGGGCATGACCACGTGGTGGCCAGCCACACCTTGACCGGCTATGCCGCGCCCGGCCTGGGCCGGGCCGACGTCTCGTTCCGCCTCGACCAGTTGACCGTCGACGAACCGCAACTGCTGCGCGACGCGGGCATCGTCACGTCGCCGTCGCCGGAAGCGGTCGAAGGCACGCGCAAGAACATGCTCGGCCCGGTGCTCGACGCCGGGCGCTATCCGGTGGTGACGCTGCATGCGGAACTGCCCGCGGATGGCCGGCTGCGTGTCGCCGTCACGCTGCATGGCGTCACGCGCCGGCTGGAACTGCCGGCCGCGGTGCAGGTCGACGCGGCGCAGGTGACCGCAAGCGGCACGGCGCGCCTGGAGCAGACCGATTTCGGCATCACGCCGTTTTCGGTGGGTGCCGGGCTGCTGGCGGTGCAGGACGAGCTGGAGGTGCGCTTTCACATCGTCGCGCGGCGCTGGAGTCCGCCCTCATGACACTGAAAGGCGCCATCGGCGTGCTGCTCTGGTCGGCCGGCCACGTCGTCAATGCGCTGGCCCTGCTGGCGGCCGGCATGTATGCCCTGTTCTGCGTCGTTTGGCTGCACGCGCCGCTGCTGGACGTCCTGCGCGTGACCGCCATGATGGCGCTGCCGGTTCTCGGGCTGGCCTGGCTGTGCCGCTGGGGCGGGCGGCGCTTGCGGAAACCGGCGCCCGCCACGCCGCCCCCGCCTGCCAAACGTTGGCTGCTGACCGTGGCGGGCATCATCGTGGCCATCGCCTGCGGCTCGATCATTCACACCGGCGTGCGGGAGTACCAGTGCAGCGTCGACCGGTCCGAACACGCAGCGACGCATGCGGCCGACGCGCTCAGGAACGGCTTCGAGCACGTTTGCGAAGGCGATCTCGCGCGTTTCGACATCGCGTTTCAATCGCTCGCGAAGGCGACCCGCAAGCTGGCGTTCGCGCCGGTCGACCTGACGCACACGCCGTTCGCGCAATTCGAGAGCCTGGGCGGCCGGGCCGAAAATGTCACCGACGTCCCCTCGCGCCTGTACCGCGGCTTCCGCATGCCGGACGGGCACCGGGTCACCCTGCTCGAACACGACATGTCCGCCGACGGCAGCCGCGCCTGGCGCCATCCGAAAGACGAGCCGGAGCGCATCAACGGTATGCGGGCCAGGCTCGTCGTCAAGGAAGCCCCGTCGGGCAAGGCGGTCTCGCTGCTGTCCTGGTTCGAAGGCCGGCGTATGTACGAGTTGTGGATCGATGCCAACGTCGTGCGCGTCCCGTTGCGCGACCGGTTGTTCGCGCTGGCGGCATCGCTGCCGCGTGCCGTGCCGGCGTGCCCGAACGAACCGCCGCCGCCGCCGATGCGCTTCGATGCGAACGGCTATCCTGTCGACGAGCCACCGCCCCAGGTACTGACGCAGGCGCAGGTGGATGCGATTGGCGACATGAGCAAACGGCCCTGCAAATGAGATCAGATCCTGACCCAGCGCCGGCCCGCGAGGGACGTGAACGCGACGAGGGTAATGGTGGCGGCCAGGTGCATCGCCAGGTCGAACAATTGCCCTGCCACCGGGTGACACAGCCCCAGCAGCATTTGCGACGTCGCCGCGATGCCCAGGCCCGCAATGGCCAGGCTACGGAGCGGATGCAGTGAGCGGGTTCGCCGGATCGAGGCAACCATGATCGCGACCATCGGCAGGCCGACGACCATGAGGAAGGCGTAACAATAGATCCCGTCTCCGGCATGCCCGACCTTGTCCATCGAATTCGTCACACCGGTCAGTCCGATCAGCAGCCAGGCAGCGGTCAGTGCGACAAGGCCGCGCCAGTGCCTGATGCGCTGCCCGGCAATGCTGAGGGCAAATGCTGTCCCGATGGCAAGCATTCCGAGGCAGAACGACGCCACGATCCATAACCCTGCCCACAACGCGCCCGGGCTGGACCAGTCCGGGCGTGCCTGCGGCAGGATCAGGGAGGCGAGAAAGCCGCAAGGAAGCGCCACGAGCATCCATCCTGCCGCCCGGCGCCAGGGTGTCGCGGTTCTCTTCACGGGATGCGCATCTCGGCACAGTCGTTCGATCAGGGCATCGTGCTCATTCATGGTCGGTTTCCTTGTTGCGGCGAAGCGTGGCAAAAGCGCGGTGCAGCAGGGACTTCACTGCCGCCAACGTCGTGCTGCTGGCCGCCGCGGCGTCGGCGAGGCTCATGTCGGATAAATGGACGAGTTCGACCATCCGTCGTTGACGCGCGGGGAGACGGCTCAGCAAATGATCCACTTGCCGATGCGCCTGCCCATCCGGGCTGGATGCGTCCGGATGCCCGAGCACGGCCTCGTCATCGCTCACCTCCCAATGTTCCCTGCGGCCGCGCGCACGCAACGCGTCGATGGCGCGCGCGGCGACGATGGCGGACAGCCACGGCAAGAAGGGACGATCGGGATCATAGGTGTGCCGGACCCGGTGGACGGTCAGCAGGACGTCCTGTATCACGTCTTCGACCAACGCGTCATCCTGGTAAATTTTTCGTCGCACGAGCGCGCGGATGACGGGTACGATCGCCTTCAACAGACGGCAGTACGCCGCCTGGTCGCCATCCTGGGCGCGTACCATGAGCTGCGGCCATGCCGCTCTCGAAGCATCGTTCTCGGTTGCGTTGTTCAAGACTTGTTTGCCGATGCCTTTTTCAAAGCGGACACCACGATATCCGGACTGAGCAGTTGCGGCAGCAGCACCGGTGCGCCGCCATCGGCCGGATACACGACGTATACGGGCAATCCTCCCCGGCCGAACTGGTTGATGGCCTGGTCGATATCCGGATTATATTTGGTGGAGTCGGCGACCATGTAGATCGTGTCCGTCCGTGCCAGTGCCTCTTTCACGACCGTGGTGGATAACGCCGCGCGATCGTTGACCTGGCATGTGATGCACCAGGAAGCGGTGAAATTGACGAAGATCGGCTTGCCGTGTCCGCGCTGCGCAGCGACGGCGTGCGGTGTCCACGCGACCGGCGTCTCCGCGGGTGCCAGCCTGCCGCCGTCATCGCTCGTCGCCGGCAGGCCAGCCAGGGACACGCCCACGCCCACGACAAGAAGCACGGCAAAGCCCAGCAGCGGCCGGTAACGCAATCCGGAAATCTGGCGCCGTTGTGCCAGGCCGTACACCCAGGCAGCCAATCCCAGCACCACGGACGCTGCGAGCAGCGCGCCCAGTGCGACGGAACCTCCCTGCCGGTCGAGGACCCACGCCAGCCATGCCGCCGCGCCCAGCATCGGGAACGCCAGCACGTGCTTGAGCGTCGCCATCCACGCACCGGGTTTCGGCAAGAGCCGCGCGCAGGCCGGCACGAGCGCCACGGTGGTGAAAGGCGCGGCAAAGCCCAGCGCCAGCGCAACGAAGATCGCCACGCCCTCGACCGGCGGACGCAGCAGCGCCGCGCCGACGGCACCCGCCATGAACGGCGCGGTGCACGGCGTCGCCACGATGATCGCCAGCGCACCGGTCAACGCGGCCCCGAGCGGTCCCGTGCGGGAGCCGGAGAGATTGCCGAGACGCTGCGCGGCCAGTCCGATCTCGAACACGCCCATCATATTGAGCGCCAGGGCGAGCATGACGAGCGCCAGCGTGGCGATCAATACCGGCGACTGCAACTGGAAGCCCCACCCGACGGCGGCGCCGCCAGCCCGTGCCGCCAACAGCGCGGCGCACAGCAGGAGCATAGTGATCACGACGCCCGCCAGGAACGCGAGTCCCTCCACCCGCGCCGCGCGCCGGTCGTGGAGATGACGGATGAGGCCGAACGCTTTCAGCGAGATGACCGGAAAGACGCAGGGCATGAAGTTGAGAATCACCCCGCCCAGGAAGGCGGCGGCCAGGGTTGCGGGCATGCTCATTTGGCCGTGTCATGCCACGCCTTGACGGCATCCATGGTTTTCTTGATGTGCTGTTCGGGGTTGGCATCCGTGTAGCTGAGCAGGATCTTGCCATCGGGTGCGATGACGAAAGAGGTGCGCTCGGACAGCAGGGCACCGCTCTTGGCCTTGAACTGGGTCTGGTATTCCCCGGCTACCCTGGCGCCGGGATCGGCCGCCACCGCGAACTTGTCGCGGCATTCGAGTTTCGAAAACTCGGCAACGCGGTCGGCATTGCCTGCGGTAACGCCGATCACTGTCGCATTCAGCTTCTTGAAATCATCCGTCGCTTCGGCGAACGCATGCGCTTCCAGCGTGCAGCCCTGCGTGAATGCGGCGGGGAAGAAATACAGCACGACAGGCCCCTGGCGCAATGCTTGCGCCAGCGAAAACGTCATCGGCTTACCGGCAAGCGCGGCCTGTAATCGGAAATCGGGGGCTTTCGCGCCTTCCGGCAAGGCCGCCAGCGCATGGGATGCCGAAAATGCCAGAATGGTTGCCGCTTGTGCCAGATACGTGCCGAACCGTGCCATTGTGAACTCCTTGAAAAGTTGGTTGGCAATCCTCTGATCGCCCTACCCCCAGTTCGCCGACGGCAGCCTGAAAGTTGCGGTCCACAATAAAAAAATTTTCTTACCCGAACAACCCATGCAAGAACCACTTCGGCCCATCCTCGCCCATGCCGATCCGCTCCCGATACACCCAGTACAGCGTGTGATCCAGCCCTTCGGCGATGAAGTAATCGCGCGTCTCCGGCCCATCCCACCAGCCGGCCTCGAGACGCTCCGGATTCGACGCCATCCGCAGCGGTGAGCCATAGAACGGCCGGTGATCGCGCATCAGCAGCGCGATCGGCCGCGCCAGCAGCCACGTGGGACGCGGCAGGCTCAGGACGTCGGGCGGCAGTTGCGCGTTGCGGGCCTTGTCGCTGACCTTCTGCTGTACCGGCACCCACACGTTGGCCTGTTCCGGGCGGTAGTCGGCCAGCGGCAGCGGTTGCAGGACGTTGTCCGCGCCCAGGCGCGCGGCCAGCAGTTCCAGCATGCGCATGCGGTCGTCCTCGCTGCCGCCCGGTTCGGGGAAGAGCGATGCGTTCGGCGGCGCCATTGGCCGCACCTGCAGCGCTTCCAGCGCGAGGCCGATCACGGGCGCCTCCAGCGTCAGCCGGCCCAGGCGTTCCTTCAGCAGGCGCACGAGGTGCTCGTCGCGCCACGTCGGCTCGGCCAGCACGATCTCGACGCCGGTCGGCGGACGCGCGACCCGGCCCCGTTCGTGCTCCAGCTGCAGCGTGATGCGCTCCACCGCCAGCTGGCGCGCACACAGCCACCCGGTCAGCTGCAGCAGCAGGCATTGGGCGCCCGCCAGCAGCAGGTCGGCGTCGTCGATGCGGTCATACAGTTCCAGGCGCGCGCGGAAGGTTTCCGGCGGAGATATCCATTCGTACAGCTCCGGCACGAGGCCATAGGCGGCGTCGAGCAGGTCGAGCAGCTCGCGGCCGCAGCGCCGCTGCAGGCCCGGGCGCGGCAGGCGGCGCAGGTCGCCCAGCGTGTGGCAGCCGATGCCGTCGAACCAGGCCGCGTACGGGCGCGCCGGCGGCATCAGGAGGACGGCCAGCCGGTCGAGCCGGCGCAGCAGCGCTTCCATGCGCACGGCGCGGCCCGCGTTCGCGCGCGCCAGCAGCCACGCGCCGCGCGCGGTGGGCGCGCACGCGAGCGAGGCCGTGAAGCCCAGCGCGCGCATGTTCGCGTGTACGCGCCGGCACAGCGCGCGGATACCGCCGAACAGGCGCAGGCTCGCGCCCACGTCCATCAGCAGGGTCGATTCCTCCCCTTCCGCGACCTGCGGCGTGTACTGCAGCAGGGCCAGCGCCACGGCCTGGCGCGCGTCCGCCTCCAGCGTCGGCGCGCGTTCGTGGATGCGGGCATCCGGCAGCAGCATCAGCACGCCGCCGCGGCGCATGCCGGTGCGCACGCCGGCATCCTGCGCGACCTGCGAGGCCACGAGCACGCGCTCCTGGTCGAGGACCACGGTGCCAACGTCAGTGCCGGTGTCAGTGGACCAGCTCGGTGTAAACACCTCCAGCGGCAACCGGGGCAGGTGCAGTGCGATCCACAGGCGCATGGCGATTGGGCAGGTAAGAGGTCAATGGAAGAAACAGGGTCGCGTCGCGCTGCGGTCCGCGGCGTTTGACGAAACCGATCTCGATGCCGCCCGCCTGCGGCCGCAGGGACAGGCGCAGCGGTGCCGGCGAGGCGTCCTGCCCGGCCGCCAGCGGCCGCATCATGAAGAACAGGGTTTCCCCCGCCTGCGCGGCCAGGTGCAGGCGACGCAGATTGTCGGCGCGGATGTTGTTCTGCCAGAACAGCAGCGCGCCGCAACTGCCGCTGCGCAGCACCTGTTCCGCCGCCCACAACGCGTCCGCCGTGCGGGTCGCGCGCACCCAGATCAGTTGCGAAGGCGGCACCCCGAGCGCCGCCATCGCCAGCGCCTGCGGCGGATGCGGAGGCTGCAGCAGCACGATGCGCCGGTGCGCCACGGCCGCCAGCGCGGGACGCAGCAGGCGCATCTCGCCGATGCCGGGCTGTTGCAGCAACAGGTCGATGAGCGTCCCTGTCGGCCAGCCGCTGCCCGGCAACTGGGCCGACAGCGTGGGATGGCCGGTATCGATGCAGCGCGTGTCGCTACGCGCCAGCTGCGAGGCAAGCCAGAGCGACGGATGCAAGGCTTCCGGCGCTGCAGATATTGAACCTGAGCAAGTCATGTTTGATGCGAAGAAATACTGTATAAACATACAGTACTATTCCCATCAGGTTTTGGCAAGGTTGATCTTCTTGAATGCCAGACTATGAACAAAAAAACCTTTCACTTATCTATCGGTCTCTACAAATTATGTAACTCTCGCTACACAATGATAATATTCCGGCATGAGCGACCGAACCCCACACTGGATCCTGCTCGTCGTCACCTTACCGACCAGCAGTGCCACCGCACGCATGCGCATCTGGCGCGCCCTGAAGGCGCTCGGGTGCGGCGCGCTGCGGGATGGCGTCTATCTCCTCCCCGACACGGAGACACTGCGCGCGCAGCTCGCCGGCCTGGGCGACGAGACCATCCGCGAAGGCGGCACGGCCTGGTTGCTGCAGGCCGGCCCCGTCGACGCCGCCGACGAACAGCGTTACCGGAGCCTGTTCGACCGCCGGCAGGAGTACGCGGATTTCGTCGGCCTGCTCGCGGACGCCGGCACATCCATCCCGACCTCGACACCGCAGGACGTCAACAAACAACTGCGCAAACTGCGGCGCGACTACGATGCGCTGCGCGCGACCGATTATTTTCCCGGCGAAGCCAGCGCCCGGTGCGAACAGGCCTGGCGTGAGTTCACTGCCCTCGCCGACAAGGTGCTGTCGCCGGATGAACCGCACGCCGTCGACGTCCCGATTCCCCGGCTCGATCCAGCCGCGTACCGTGCCCGCACGTGGGCCACGCGCAGGCACCTGTGGGTCGACCGGGTCGCCAGCGCCTGGCTGGTCCGGCGCCACATCGACCGCGATGCGCGCTTCCTGTGGCTGGAGACGCCGGGCGATTGTCCGCCGGATGCGCTCGGATTCGATTTCGACGGTGCCGCCTTCAGCCACGTCGGCGACAAGGTCACCTTCGAAGTGCTGCTGGCCAGCTTCGGCCTCGACCAGGACGCGGGACTGGTGCGCGTCGGCGCGCTGGTCCACGTGCTGGACATCGGCACCGGCTTCGTCGCCGAAGCCGCCGGTTTCGAAGCGGTGCTGGCCGGACTGCGCCGGCACGCGCGCGACGACGACGACCTGCTGGCGCACGTCACCCCCATCCTCGACGGGCTGTACGCCCATTTCTCGACCAGGCATCCGACATGACTCCTCAATACACCCTCTGGCAGATGGTCGCGTACATGCTGCGGCTCGGCACCCTCGGCTTCGGCGGCCCGGTGGCACTGGTCGGCTACATGCAGCGCGACCTGGTCGAAGAACGCGGCTGGATCTCCGCTGCCGACTACAAAGAAGGCCTCGCGCTGGCCCAGCTCGCGCCCGGCCCGCTGGCGGCCCAGCTCGGGATCTACCTCGGCTATGTTCACTACCGCATCCTCGGCGCCACCTTGGCCGGCCTCGCCTTCGTGCTGCCGTCCTTCGTGATGGTCGTCGCGCTGGGCTGGGCATACGTGCGCTTCGGCGGCATCTCCTGGATGCAGGCGGTCTTTTACGGCGTGGGCGCGGCGGTCACCGGCATCATCGCGATGAGCGCGAAGAAGCTCACCGTCAAGACGCTGGGCCGGGACAAGCTGCTGTGGGCGGTGTACCTGACGCTGGCCGCGGTCACGATCGCGACCGAGTCCGAAGTGGCCTGGCTATTGATCGCCGGCGGTGTGCTGGTCTGGCTGCTGCGGGCGCCGCCGGGATGGGCGCGCAGGGGCACGCTCGGCGCCGTTTCCATCGCCGAGCTGCCGCTGGCGGCCAGTCTGGCGGGAAGCGCGGACCCGTCCCTGCTGGCGCAGATCGGCGTCTTTTTCGCCAAGGCCGGCACGTTCGTGTTCGGCTCGGGCCTGGCGATCGTGCCCTTCCTGTACGGCGGCGTCGTGACCGAACACCACTGGCTCAACGAAAAGCAGTTCGTCGATGCGGTCGCGGTCGCGATGATCACGCCGGGGCCGGTCGTGATCACGGTCGGGTTCATCGGTTACCTGATCGCGGGGTTCGGCGGCGCGACGGTGGCGGCACTCGCGACCTTCATTCCCTGCTACCTGTTCACGATCCTCCCCGCGCCGTATTTCAAGCGCTACGGCAAGCTGCCCGGCGTGGTGGCCTTCGTCGACGGCATCACCGCCGCCGCGGTGGGCGCGATCACGGGATCGGTCGTGGTGCTGGCGAAACGCTCCATCACGGACCTCCCTTCCGTGCTGCTGGCGGCCGTCACGGTCGCGCTGCTGTGGCGTTACAAGAAGCTACAGGAACCGGTCATCATTGCCGCGGCCGCGGCAGTGGGACTCATCCTGTATCCGCTCACGCATGCGTGAAACGGCGCCGCGGCATTCAATGGATCGAGCAGCCACGCAGTGTCGGTAACGGTTGAATGGCGACAGCGACGTCGCCTTCCGGATCGTCTTCGGTTTTACACTGGATCCATGCAAGCACTTCGGCAATACTGGCCAGCCCGCTGTGCAAGGAAGCGCGGGCCGCGTAATAGTCGGCCAGGTCTTCATTGTCGGGCTCCGGCACGGCGGTCACCGGATGGCCCAGTGCGAGGATTTTGGTTTCCAGCTCGTTCAGATCGAACGTCAGCGCGGCATGAAGCACTTCCATGGCCGCCACCGCGTCATCCATATCGTAGGCGATTGCATCGTTCATTGCGGTTCTCTCCAGCCTTGAGGTTGTCTTGTGATGCGCGGGCCGGGCAACTCGGTGCGTGGAAAGCCGGATGACGAAAGGGAACGGGGCCGCCAGGAAAAGGCAGGCGCAAGGCGGGCAATCATCCGGCTTCCCGCAACCATAAGATACAGCAATTATCGAAAGTCCACCAACAAACGGATTCACGTGTCACGCGCGAACGCCACCAGCCGCTCCCGCACCCAGCGCTGCGCCGCGTCGCCGTGGTTGCGGTTATGCCAGGCCATGTGGATCGCGAAGCCGGGCACCGGAAGCGGCGGGGCCAGGACGCGCAGGCGATTGGGGCGCCCTTCCACCATCCGGGCCGGCACGAGGGCGACGAGGTCGGACCGTTCGACCAGGTCCAGCACCGAGTGGAACGTCGACGCCGATATGACGACGCGGCGCCGCAGGCCCTGCGCATCGAGCACCTCGTCGACCGGCGTCGTGAAACTGCCGCCACGCGGCGAGACCATCACGTGTTCGAGTTCGCAGAACCGCTGCGTATCCAGCGGGCGGCGCAGCGCCGGGTGGCCACGCCGCGCGATGAAGACGTAGCGCTCCTCGAACAGCGGGCGCGAACGGAGAGACTCCGCGATGCCTTCCGGCGTCAGCACCGCGAGGTCGACGTCTCCCTTTTCCATCTGCGCTTCCAGGCGCGCGGCATCGGCCGCGCGCAGGGCGATGCGCAGGCCGGGCGCTTCCTCGCGCAGCGCGAGCGTGAAGTCGAGCAGCAAGGCCGATTGCACGTAGTCCGAGCACGCCACGTGGACCGTGAACTCGTCGCGCGCGGGATCGAAGGCGCGTGCCGACGTCACCACGTCGCGCAGCTGCGCGAGGGCCGCCGCCAGCGGCGCCTGCAGGCCGAGGGCCAGCGGCGTGGGCGTCATGCCGCGGTGGCTCGGCACGAACAATGGGTCGCCCAGCATCTCGCGCAGACGCGCCAGCTGGGCACTGAGCGCGGGCTGGCTCAGGTTCAGGCGCTGCGCGGCGCGGCTCACGCTGCGCTCGGCCAGCAGCGCGTCCAGCGTCACGAGCAGGTTGAAGTCCAATCGCTTGATATCCATTTTTTGGATACTACCCCAAAAGCCGGCTGGCATTCCCGGCCATGACGATCATCGCCAGAATGGTCTCCATCGACAATCAAGGAGCACAAGATGAAGACAGTCTTACTGGTACACGCCCACCCCGACCCGCACTCCCTCACCGCGCAGATGGTCCAGGCCGCGCGCGCCGAACTGCGCGCCCAGGGCCATGAAGTGATCCAGTCCGACCTGTATGCGCTGGGCTGGAAAGCCGTCTACGACGAACACGATTTCCCCGACCGCGTCGATCCTGAGCGCCTGTCGTTCGTGGCCGAATCCGGCCACGCGTTCAGCACCGGTACGCAGCCGGATGACGTGCGCGCCGAACAGGCCAAGCTGATGGCGGCGGATGCCGTCGTTTTCCAGTTCCCGCTGTGGTGGTTCGGCATGCCGGCCATCATGAAGGGCTGGATCGAGCGCGTGTGGGCGTACGGCCTCGCCTACGGTTACCAGGGTGCCGGCAACCGCTACCGCTACGGCGAAGGCGGCCTCGCGGGCAAACGCGCGCTGCTGTCCGTGACGACGGGCGGGCCGGCCGAGGACTACGGCCCGCGCGGCATCAACGGCCAGCTCGACGAACTGCTGTTCCCGATCACGCACGGCACGCTGTTCTTCCCCGGCATGGACGTGCTGCCCACGTATGCCGTGTACGGTACCGGCCGCATCGACGCCGAGGGTGTCGAACGCGCGAAAGCCGGCCTGGCGGCGCGCATGCGCACCCTGTTCACGGACGCGCCGATTCCCTACCGGCCGCAGAACGGCGGCGACTACCCGGACCGGCACGTGCTGGCGGACGACGTCGCACCCGGCGTCACCGGATTGCGCGCGCATCTGCGTTAATACAGTCCCTGTCGTGGGACAATGTTCAAAATCACCGCGACAGGAGACCGAATGAAAAAGACGCTGGCCGGCTTGCTGCTGTCCACCCTGGCCTGGTCGGCCCAGGGCGGAGACATTGTCCTCGACGCGCCGCTGCCGCAGATCGTGCACAAGGACGGGCGCCATGCGCTGCTGGTGGACGGCAAGCCGTTCTTCATGCTGGGCGCGCAGGTGAACAATTCCAGCGCCTGGCCCGCGCAGATGCCGCTCGTCTGGCCGGCCATCGACAGGCTGGGTGCCAATACGCTGGAAGTGCCCATCGCGTGGGAACAGATCGAAACAAAGCCGGGCACCTTCGACTTCAGCTACCTCGACCTGCTGCTCGCGCAAGCGCGCACCCATGGCGTGCGCCTCGTGCTGCTGTGGTTCGGCGCGTGGAAGAACAATGGGCCGAGCTATACGCCGGCGTGGGTCAAGCTGGACAACGCCCGCTATCCGCGCGTCGTCGATGCGAAGGGCGAGCTGCGCGATTCGCTGTCGCCGATCTTCCCGACCACGCTGGACGCCGACCGCACGGCGTTCGTCGCGCTGATGCGCCACATCCGCGAGAAGGATCCGCAGCATACCGTCATCATGGTCCAGATCGAGAACGAGACGGGCACCTACGGCAGCGCGCGCGACCACTCGCCGGAAGCCAATAAACTGTTCGCCGGCCCGGTACCCGCGCCGCTGCTGAAGGCACGCGGCCGCACGGGCGGCACGTGGGCGGAGGTCTTCGGCAAGGAGGCCGACGAAGCCTTCCACGCCTGGTACATCGCGCGCTTCGCCGATGAAGTGGCCGCCGCCGGCAAGGCGGAGCTGGACCTGCCGATGTACGTCAACGTGGCGTTGCGCGACCCGCTCAAGCAGCAGGAGCCGACGTCGTACTCGGCCGGCGGTCCCACCGACAACGTGATCGACGTGTGGAAGGCCGGCGCGCCGCACATCGACGCGATCGGCCCGGACATCTATTTTCCCGAGACGCCGAAATACCACGCCGTATTGAAGCTGTACGACCGCCCGGACAATCCGCTGTTCGTCCCCGAGACGGGCCACACCTTCGCCTACGCGCGCTACCTGTTCGACGTGATGGGCCGGCGCGGCATCGGCTTTTCTCCGTTCGGCGTCGATTTCACGAAGGAGGCGAACGACCCGGACAAGATTCCCGCAAGCGCGTGGGACATGCTGGAGCCGTTCGCCAGCAACTACCGCCTCGTCGCGCCGATCATGCGCCTCTGGGCGCGGCAGGCGTTCGAGGGTAACGTCTGGGGCGCGAGCGAACCGGACGACCGCAAGCCCGTCGACCTGGACCTCGGCAACTGGAAGGCGCGCGTCCACTACGACAAGGGCACGTTCGGCGCGTCGGACTGGACGTGGATGAAGCCGCGCCCCGCGAATCCGCAGGGGCCGGAAGGCGGCGTGCTGGTCGCGGCGCTGGGCCCGGACGAATACCTGGTCACGGGCCGCATGGCACGCATCGATTTCACGGCGCCGGAGGGCAGCGGCAAGCGCGCGATACTCGCGCGCGTGGAGGAAGGCCGCTACGACGACGGGGGCAACTGGGTCCTGCACCACGTATGGAACGGCGACCAGACGGATTACGGGTTAAATTTCACCACGGTGCCGCGCGTGCTTAAAGTAAAACTCGGAAGTTATCCGGCCCGCTAGTCAAAAACCGTCGCCCCCGCCCGCGCGGGGGCGACGTGGTATTGAAAGGAACCGTTCCATGACCACGACCATGCACAAGATCGCCCTGATCCTGTTCGTGCTCGCCCTGCTGCACACGTTCGCCACGCGCCTCTTCGAGGGCCTGGCGCACCGTCATCCGCGCCACGCCGGCCTGTTCCACCTGCTGGGCGAGGTGGAGGTCGTCTTCGGCTTCTGGGCCTTCGTGCTGATGCTCGCGATGGCCTTCGTCGACGGCAGCGCCGCCGCCATCGACTACGCCGAATCGCGCCATTACACGGAGCCGCTGTTCGTGTTCGTCGTGATGGTGGTGGCCGCGTCGCGGCCCGTGCTGGAGGCGGCGCGCGCGCTCGTGCGCCTGCTCGCGCGGCTGCTGCCGCTGCGGACGGAAGTCGCGCAGACGTGGCTCGGCCTCGCGCTCGTGCCGCTGGTCGGCTCGCTGATCACGGAACCGGCCGCGATGACGATCGCCGCGCTGATGCTGGCCCCGTCCGTGTTCCGCCCCGGGATGCCGGAATGGCTGAAATACGGGGCGCTGGGCGTCCTGTTCGTCAACGTGTCGATCGGCGGCACCCTGACGTCGTACGCCGCGCCGCCCGTGCTGATGGTAGCCGGCGCGTGGGGCTGGGACAGCGTCCACATGCTGACGCATTTCGGCTGGCGCGCCGTCATCGCCGTGCTGGTCAACGCGAGCGTCGTGACGTATCTGCTGCGCCCGCACCTGCGCCCGTTCGACATCTCGATCGAGGGCGAGGCACCCGTGCGCATGCCGGTCCTCGTGACCTTGACCCATTTGGGCGTGCTGACGGCCATCGTGCTGCTGGCCCACCATCCCGTGCTGTTCACCGGCATTTTTCTGCTATTCCTCGGCATCACCCAGGCCTACCCGCGCTACCAGGACCCGCTGATCCTGAAGGAAGGCCTGCTGGTCGGCTTCTTCCTCGCCGGCCTCGTCGTGCTGGGCGGGATGCAGCAATGGTGGCTGCAGCCCATCGTCGCGAAGCTGGAGCCCACCGCCCTGTTCTTCGGCGCGCTGGGCCTCACCGCCATCACGGACAATGCCGCGCTGACCTACCTCGGCTCGCTGATCGCCGGACTGTCGGAGCGCGCGCAATACATGCTGGTGGCGGGCGCGGTGGCGGGCGGCGGCCTGACCGTCATCGCGAACGCGCCGAACCCGGCCGGCGTCGCGCTGCTGCGGCGCGGCTTCAATGACGAATCGATCGGGGCCGTGGGCCTGCTGCTGGGTGCGCTTGCGCCCACTTGTGCGGCAGCGATGTTGTTCTTGTTGTAACGTATCTCTTGGAGCGGGACCCTCCACGTCCCGCAGCGAGGGAACTATGGATCAAGAGCTACTGGTCAGCAAAACGGGGACCATCGAGCGCTGCTGCAAGCGTGCCCGCGACGAATACGAGAAGGACCCGACCACGTTCGTCGGCGACATCACGCGCCAGGATGCGGCCACCTTGAACGTGATCCGCGCCTGGGAAGCGGCCGTCGAGATGGGCGATTACGTGCTGGCCGACCGCGGCCTGGGCCCGGCGCACGACGAGCGCGAAGTCATCACCCTGCTGGCGGACAATGGCTGGATCGAGCCCACGCTGGCCGAGGACCTCAAGCGCACGGGCGAATTCTGCCGCGCCGAATGGGATTACCAGGCCGCGCCGCTGCCCGCGCTGGTGACCATCATCAAGCGGGGCCTGGACGATTTCGACGTGTATGCACGTGCGCTGCTGGCGGGCTCAGTGGACTCTCCTTCGACGGGCGATCCGGAACCAAACGCTGTCTAACTGGTATCATGCGCCCTTTCTGAACCACGCACCAGACACCACAAGAACATGAGCCAACCGACCAACCTGCCATCCTTCTGGAGCCGGCTGTCCCTTGCCTTCGGCGCCTTCTTCAAGACCCTGGGCGACGCCGAGTTCGCCGCGCGCGTGCGCGACGACCAGGTCGGCCCGATCGCCGCCCCCGCTCCCGCCCCGGCACCAGCGCCCGCACCGAAGCCCGCTCCTGCACCGGTCCCGCTGCGCATCGCGACGCCGGACGCCGCCCTGCAGCTGCTGGGTCTCCTGCAGCGCGAAGCGCGCCTGATCGACTTCGCCAACGAAAACATCACGGTCTATGCGGATGCCGACATCGGCGCCGCCGCCCGCCTCGTGCACGAAGGCTGCGCGCGCGTGCTGCGCGAGCACTTCACCATCGAACCCGTGCGCGGCGAGCTGGAAGGCACGCGCATCACGCTGCAGGAAGGCTTCGACGCCGCCAGCGTGCGCCTGACCGGCAACGTCGTCGGCAAGGCGCCGTTCACCGGCACCCTGTCGCACCGCGGCTGGCGCGCGCGCGACGTGCGCCTGCCGCAGCTGGCCGATAAACACGACGCCAGCGTCATCGCCCCGGCGGAGGTGGAACTGTGAATGACGTGACCAACAACGACGCCCGCTACGCCATCGGCATCGACCTCGGCACGACGCACAGCGCGCTGTCGTACGTCGACCTGCAGGCTAGCGACGGCGAGAAGGCCGACCAGGGCGTGCTGGGCATCCCGCAACTGAGCGCGCCGGGCACCGTCGAGGCGCTGCCGCTGCTGCCGTCGTTCCTGTACCTGCCGCACCCGGACGAACTGGCGCCGGGAGAATTGGCGCTGCCGTGGACGAATGGCCAGGCCGCGCCCGTCGTCGGCGAAATGGCCCGTTCGCGCGGCGCCGGCACGCCGATCCGCCTGGTCTCGTCGGCCAAGAGCTGGCTGAGCCATCCGAGCGTCGACCGCCGCGCCGCCATCCTGCCGACCGACGCGCCGGAAGAAGTCGAGCGCGTGTCGCCGCTGACCGCATCGACCCGCTACCTCGAACACCTGAAAGCCGCGTGGAACGCGACGCATCCGGATGCGCCGTTCGAACAGCAGGCCGTCACCGTGACGATCCCCGCGTCGTTCGACCCGGCCGCGCGCGAGCTGACGGCGGAAGCCGCGCGCAGCGCCGGCTACGGCAACCCCACCCTGCTGGAAGAACCGCAGGCCGCGCTGTACAGCTGGATCGAAGGCAGCGGCGGCGGCTGGCGCAAGCAAGTGAAAGCCGGCGACATCGTGCTGGTCGTGGACGTGGGCGGCGGCACGAGCGACTTCTCGCTGATCGCCATCCTCGAGCGCGACGGCAACCTGGAACCGCACCGCGTCGCCGTCGGCGACCATATCCTGCTGGGCGGCGACAACATGGACCTCGCGCTGGCCCACCTCGTCGCGCGCAAGCTGCAGGCGAACGGCACGCAACTGGACGCGTGGCAGATGCGCGCCCTCACCTACGCCTGCCGCGGCGCCAAGGAACACCTGCTGGCGGACGCCGACGCGACCACGTGGCCGATCGTCGTGCCGAGCCGCGGCTCGAAGCTGATCGGCGGTTCGATCCGCACGGAGCTGACGCGCGACGAAGTCACGACGTTCATCACGGACGGCTTCTTCCCGCGCGTGGAAGCGGGCGCGCGCCCGGCCGTGCGCACCCGCGCGGGCCTGACGCAAGTGGGCCTGCCGTATGCGCAGGACGCCGCCATCACGCGACACCTCGCCGCCTTCCTCGGCCGCCAGGCCGGCGCGACGGCGGAGCTGGAAGGTTTTAACGGCAAGGTCGATCCGGCTCACACCTTCCTGCATCCGAGCGCCGTGCTGTTCAACGGCGGCGTGTTCAAGTCGGACATCCTGGCCAAGCGCGTGATGGACACCATCAACGACTGGCTGTACATGGAAGGCGCGGAACCGGCCCGCATGCTGGAAGGCGCGGACCTGGATCTCGCCGTCGCGCGCGGCGCCGCCTATTACGGCTATGCGCGCCGCGGTGGCGGCGTGCGCATCCGCGGCGGCACGGCCCGGTCGTACTACGTCGGCGTCGAGTCGTCGATGCCCGCGATCCCCGGCTTCGAACCGCCGCTGGAAGCGCTGTGCGTGGCGCCGTTCGGCATGGAAGAAGGCAGCGAGCTGGAATTGCCGGGCCAGGAATTCGGCCTCGTCGTGGGCGAGCCCGTGCACTTCCGCTTCTTCGGTTCCACCGTGCGCCGCCAGGACCATATCGGCACCGTACTGGAATCGTGGAGCCCGGACGAGCTGCAGGAATTGAACGAGATCCAGGCGACCCTGCCGGCGGAAGGCCGCACGCCGGGCGACGTCGTGCAGGTGAAACTGCATGCCGTGGCGACGGAAGCGGGCACGCTGGAACTGGTGGCCGTGGCCCGTGAAGGCCAGCGCTGGAAGGTCGAGTTCGACGTCCGCAGCACCGAGCAGTGACCCGCACGACCGCAGCCCTCGTCGGCATCGACCTCGGCACCACCAACACGGTGCTGGCGTATGCCGACGTGGGGTCCGGCCACGTCGCCACGTTCGATATTCCGCAACTGGTGGCGCCCGGCGAAGTCGGCACGGCGCCGCTGCTGCCGTCGAGCCGCTACCACCCGCTCGACGGCGAACTCGCGGCGGATGCGCTGCAACTGCCGTGGCAACAGCCGGACGTGGGCGGCGTGGAAAGGGTCGCCATCGGCCGCCTCGCAAGGAGTCTTGGCGCGGCGTCGCCGGGCCGGCTCGTGGCCTCCGCGAAAAGCTGGCTGTCGCATCCGGGCGTGGATCGCACGGCGCCCATCCTGCCATGGGGTGCGCCGGACGACGTGGCGAAAGTCTCGCCGCTGGCCGCAAGCGCCAGCTATCTGGCCTACCTGCGCGCGGCGTGGAATCAACGTTTCAAAGACCGTCCGCTGGAACGGCAACAGATCGTCCTCACGATCCCCGCCTCGTTCGACGAAGGCGCGCGTGCCCTCACCCTGGAAGCGGCGAAGCTGGCGGGCCTGGCGGACGTGCGCCTGCTGGAAGAACCGCAAGCAGCCCTGTACGACTGGCTGCAACGCCATCGGACGACCCTCGCCGCCGACCTCGCGGACGCGAAGCTGGTGCTCGTGGCCGACGTGGGCGGCGGCACCACCGACTTCACGCTCGTGAAGGTCGAACTGAAAGATGGGGAGCCGTCCTTGTCGCGCATCGGCGTGGGCAACCACCTGATCCTCGGCGGCGACAACATGGACCTCGCCCTCGCCCACCTGGCCGAATCGCGCCTGGGCGAACCCCAGCGCCTGTCGGCCGGCCGCCTCGCGCAACTGACGGAACGCTGCCGCGCCGCGAAGGAACAATTGCTGGCGCCGGACGCGCCGGCTGAAACGACCGTCACCTTGTTAGGTGTCGGCTCGCGCCTCATCGGCGCCAGCCGCTCGGCGACGATCGCGAAGGCCGACGTCGAACGCATCGTGCTGGACGGCTTCTTTCCCCTTAACGAAGCCCAGGACGGCCCGCAGCGGGCACGCGCCGGCATCGTCGAATTCGGCCTGCCGTATGCGAGCGACCCGGCCATCACGCGCCATCTGGCGGGCTTCCTGCGCCAGCACGCGCAGGCGGCGCGCGAGGCGCTGGGCATCGAGGATGACGGCCGCCTGCCGGTGCCGGACACCCTGCTGCTGAACGGCGGCGTGTTCCGCGGAGAAGCGCTGGCGCAGCGACTGGCCGACGTGCTGTCCGCGTGGCGCGGGGAAGCCGTGCGCGTGCTGCACAATGCCGATCCGGACGTCGCGGTCGCGCGCGGCGCCGTCGCCTATTCGCTCGCGCGGGCCGGGCTCGCGCCTGCCATCGAGAGCGGATCGGCACGCAGCTATTACCTGATCCTCGAGGAAGGCGAACGCCTGCGTGCGGTGTGCGTGCTGCCGCGCGGCGCACGCGCCGGCGCGGAGGTCACGCTGGCGGAACGCAGCTTCGCGCTGCGCGTGGGCCGGCCCGTCCGCTTCCACCTCGTGTCCGCCATCGCCGATACAGCCGCGGCGGGCGACATCGTCGACCTCGATCCGCATGACGTCGTGCGCCTGCCCGCGATCGCCACCGTGCTGCACGCGCAGGATGCGAAGACCGCGTCCATCCCCGTGCAGCTGGCGGCCGCGTTGTCCGAGCTGGGCACGCTGGAGATGTTCTGCGTGGCCGAGGATGGCAGCGGCCAGCGCTGGCGCCTCGAATTCCAGTTGCGCGGCGAAGAAGAAGCGCCTGAATTCGTCCATCCACAGATCGACGAAGCCATCAAGCGCATCGACCGCATCTTCGGCGCGCGCAACCAGCAGGTGGAGGCGCGCGAAGTACGCCAGTTGCGTGGCGCGCTGGAACACGTGCTGGGCGGCCGCGAACGGTGGGAGACGCCGCTGCTGCGCCGCCTGTTCGACGCGCTGATGGAACGCGCGAAAGGCCGGCGCCGCTCGGCCGAGCACGAACGCGTGTGGCTGAACCTGGCCGGCTGGTGCCTGCGGCCGGGCTTCGGCGATCCTCTCGACGATTGGCGCATCCAGCAGCTGTGGGCCCTGTTTCCGGCCGGCGCGCAATACGTCAAGGACACCCAGGTGCGCGCCGAATGGTGGACCTTGTGGCGGCGCGTGGCCGGCGGACTCTCCACGGACGCGCAACTGCGCCTGCTCGACGACTTCGCGTTCAACCTGCAGGCCGACCCGTCCGACCGCGCCAAACGCCCCGCCACGCTCGTCGACGGCAGCGAGGACGACATGCTGCGCCTGGGCGCGTCGCTGGAACGCATCCCGGCCGCGTACAAGGCCGAGATCGGGGACTGGATGGTCGGCCGCATCATGGGCATTCCCGTCACGCCCAAGCCCGATGCGAAGGCGGCGGCCACCTACGCGCGCTACCTGTGGGCGCTCGCGCGCGTGGGCGCACGCACGCCCCTGCACGGCAGCGCGCACGAAGTGGCGCCGCCGGATGCGGCCGGGCGCTGGCTGACGGAACTCATGCAGCTGGACTGGAAGCGGATCGAACCGGCCGGCTTCGCCGCCGCCCACCTCGCGCGCAAGACGGGCGACCGCACGCGCGACATCGACGACGACCTGCGCGCACAAGTGCTACAGCGGCTGGCGTCCGCGGGGGCGCCGGCCAGCTGGTCCGCGCAGGTGCGCGACGTCGTCGAACTGGACCAGGAAAGCAGCACGCGCATGTTCGGGGATGCGCTGCCACCGGGGCTGAAACTGCTGCGCTGAAACCGTCGCCCGGGTAGCTTCTGCACGAACGTGGCTTTTCGGGCATCATCGCTTTTCCCACCGAGTCAGAAGGAGAAGTGCAATGTCCGACCCCACGAACCCGTTCACGTCCCCCTATGTCCCTCCGCGGGTCTGGTCCCCGGCGACGCCCTCGGGCGGTGCCTTCGCCAGCATCAACCGTCCCGTCGCGGGCAAGACCCACGAACTGGAACTGCCGGTGGGCAAGCATCCGCTGCAACTGTATTCGCTGGGCACGCCGAACGGGCAAAAGGTCACGATCATGCTCGAGGAGCTGCTGGCCGCGGGCCACACGGGCGCGGAATACGACGCCTGGCTCATCCGCATCAACGAAGGCGCCCAGTTCGGCAGCGGCTTCGTCGGGATCAACCCGAATTCAAAGATCCCGGCCCTCGTCGACCGCAGCGGCCAGGAACCCGTGCGTGTGTTCGAGTCCGGTTCGATCCTCGTCTACCTGGCGGAAAAATTCGGCAGCGCCTTCCTGCCCAAGGACATCCCGGCCCGCACCGAGACCTTCAACTGGCTGATGTGGCAGATGGGCTCCGCCCCCTTCGTCGGCGGCGGCTTCGGGCATTTCTATGCATACGCGCCGGAAAAGCTGGAATACCCGATCAACCGCTATGCGATGGAAACGAAGCGCCAGCTGGATGTGCTGGACCGCCTGCTGGCCGAGCGCCGCTTCGTCGCGGGCGACGAGTACACGATCGCCGACATGGCGATCTGGCCGTGGTACGGCGGCCTCGTGCTGGGCGAGCTGTACGATGCGGGCGAATTCCTCGCCGTGCACCAGTACCAGCAGGTGCGCCGCTGGGCCGACGAGGTCGGCGCGCGCCCGGCCGTGATCCGCGGGCGCAAGGTCAACCGCGTGCGCGGCAAGCCGGAAGAACAGGTGCTGGAGCGCCACGACGCATCCGACCTGGACTGAGCGTCATCCGCCATTCTCCTCCGCCGGCGCCGGGCCGGCGACATGTCTTTCCTGTCATCTAGCGGGCGCACGGCAATGCAAATCGGGACTAGGATCGGACCGTCGGCGCGTAGTGCGTTCGAACACGATTGAGCGGACGCAAACGCGTACCAGGCGGTCCATTTACCCTGAATGGATACCGCACCGACAGCCCTGCAATCATCGACATCAGGAGGACGAGATGAGCTACGCAGATCGCGACAAATACGGCATGTACAAGGCTACCGGCCAGCATACCGGCCCCGGCCCGGCGCTGATGGGCGCCGACACCCTCATCGGCGACAGCGTCGTCAACGCTACCGACGACGACCTGGGCGACATCAAGGAAATCATGCTCGACATGCAGACCGGCCAGGTCGCCTACGCCGTGCTGTCCTTCGGCGGCTTCCTGGGCATGGGCGACAAGCTGTTCGCCGTGCCCTGGCAAGCCCTGCACCTGGACACCGTCAACAAGCGCTTCGTGCTCGACATCGAGAAAGAGCGCCTGCAGAACGCCCCCGGCTTCGACAAGGATGCCTGGCCCGACATGGCCGACGCGCAATGGGCCCAGCACATCCACAGCTTCTACGGCACCGACCCGATGCGTTCCGGCGCGCCCAGCATGGGACCGAACGTGGCGATGCGCGGGATGGTCGGCGGCGGCGCTGGCGCCAGCACGGGCGCGGGTGCCGGCATGGGCTCGATGGGCGCCGGCCATGCGGGCTCGTCCGATATGGGCACGGGCGCGGGCAGTGCCATGCCCGGTGGCGGCGCCGCTGGTGGTGCCGGTACGAGTCTTGATCCACGGCCCGGCACCGCCGGCAGCGACACCGACCTGAGCAAGATCCGCGGCAGCAATCTCGGCTGACGCTGGACGATGTCGCCGGCCGGCCATGCCGGCCGGTGACGCGTCGTTACAACTTGTAACCTCAACAGTGCATCGTTTTCCCATGCAATCTGGCAGACTGACGGGATGCAATATTTACTAATCAGCTACTTTGTGTCGCACTGGCATGCAACACGGCTGTCATCAAGGCATGCTAATTCTTAACAAAAGCTTTACCGAACTTTACAGGACCGCCCGTTCTACCCCGGCCATTCGCCCTCTACAATTTTGATATGAAAATCTCGAGTGAACAGACGCTGAAACTGGACAGCTGGGGTGGCCGCGCACAGCCGGGCGCATTCGACACGGACTGGCTGGCGGACACGGCCTCCCGCGCCGCGCTGGTCGACCGTGCGCTGCTGGCGCGTGCCGACAGGATCCTGTTCATCGCCCACCTGGCGCTGGGCGATTTCACTTACCTGCAAAGCTGCTTCACCGCCTTCGCGCGTGCCTTCCCGCACATCAAGATCGACCTGTGGGTCGACGAGCGCCGCCGCACGCGCCGTGCCGCGGACTGGCCGCACCTGAAAAAATACGCGCTGTACGACTGGCTGGCCGAGTGCCCCTGCTTCAACAGGATCTACGACGAGACCTACAGCCCCGCGCTGTACAAGGCCTCGTTACAGGAAGCGCAGCGGCAGGATTACCCGATCGTCGTGTCGCTCGCCGTGCTGGACCGGCACAAGTACGCGGGCCTGGCCCGCAAGATCAGCCCGCACGGCTTCGTCGTGGGCCAGAAGAAACGCGTGCGGTCCTACGACCTGCCGAAGCACCTCGCCTACCGCAAGCTGGACGCCTTCATCCCCGCATACAGCGCGGCATCGCATCCCGACCAGCACATCAGCGACATCTACGCCGACTGGTTCACGCAGCTGTTCGGCATCACGATCCCGCCGTCCGCCCGCTATCCCGTGCTGTCCATCCCCGACCGCTGGATGGACTACGCGCGCGGCCAGTTTGCCGCCTGGGGATTCGGCGGTACCGGGGGCAGCACGCCCAAGGTCGTGTTCCTGAATGCGTACTCGAAATCGGTCGAACGCTCGTGGCCGCTGGAACGGGTCATCGAACTGATCCGCACGATGCAGCAGGACGCCGCATGGCGCGACGCCGGCTTCATCGTCAACGTCGTCCCGGAAGACCTGGCGCGCGCGCGTGCCCTGTTCGCCGGCCACGATCTCGCACGCACCCATTTGTTCAGTGCCGAAGAGAATTTCTTCCAACTGCCGGCCATCCTCAGCCTGTGCAAGCTGATCGTCTCCGTCGAGACGGCCGTCATGCACCTGGCGAATGCCGTGCACGTCCCCGTCATCGCCCTGATGCGTCAAAAGAACCCGGAATGGGCGCCCATCGACACGCGCAACAGCACCGTCCTCACAGTGGCGCGGCGCGACGACTGGGTCGACAAGATCGGCGTGGCAGAAGTCATGGCGGCGCTCGCCTGGCAAGCGCTGTAACGCCGGCGCTGTAACGCCGGCAAATCGGCGTCAGGAGGTAATAGGCGCGGCCAGCGCTTCCGCCGTGCCCTTGGCCGCGATGCGCTGCAGCGTCCGCTCCAGCATGGCCGTATCCGGGTAGATGCGCACGCTCGTCACCTTGCCCCACCGGACCTCGATCAGGTTGACGCCCTCGGCGGACGTCTGCACGCCATCCGTGCCGTAGTTCGTTTCGGTCCAGATGGCCTCGACCTGCGTGCGCCAGGGCCAGCCCGACACCCGGACCTCGTGCACGGTGAACCGGATGCCCTGCAGCAGGCGCAACAGGCGCTCGTACCACGCGCGGATGGCGTCCGGCGTGCGGCGCGTCCCGGACAGCGCATGCGTGCCGACAAAGTAATGCACGGCATCCGGGGCAAGCTCGTCCGTGATGGCATCGATGCTCCCCGCGCTGAGGCCGGCAAATGCGTTGGTGATCCTGCGTCGCACGATGGCGTGGTACATGACTCCTCCGTTCAGCCTGTCTGTTCGTCCCCGCCGAGCGATTCCCAAGCCGGCAGCCCGAATTCCCTGCGTTCGCGCGTATAAAACCACGCCATCATCAATCCGAACGCCGCACCCGCAGCGCCGGACCTGAGCGCCACGCCCAGGAAGTCAAGCCCCTGCTGCGACCACACGAGCACCCACATGAATACGCCCCAGGCGCAGGTGAACCACGTACCGTAGACGAGGGCGATGTGGGAGAAGCCAAGGAAATGCGGCGGACGGACGCGGATGCCGAGTTTCCACAGCAGCCGGAACAGCAGCGGTGCGGCGTGACGATGCGCCAGTCCGCGCGCGGACAGCATGGCGAGGGAACGGTCCAGTTGTGCTCGAAATTGCATAGGGATATTGAACAGGTACAACCGCCACATTAGCAAACGTGTCGCCGAAAAAATGCGTGCAATGTCACGAAGACACCATTTGCATGCGCCGCCCAATAGGCTTAATATAGTTAGGTAGCCTACCTATATTAACCATGACCCACTACGACAAACACGTCGAACGCCTGTCCGAAGACCTGCGCACGGCCCTCAAGGGCATCGTGCGCCAGATGCGGCGCGACACCGAGCGCCAGGAACAGGGGATGTCGCTGATGCAGGCGATGCTCCTGCACCTGATCCACGAGCATCCCGGCATCGGCGTGGCCGAGCTGGCGCGCATGCAGCAGGTGCGCAGCCCGACGATGAGCGGCCAGGTCAAGGCGCTGGAAGCGGCCGGCCTCGTCGAACGCGCCGCGCAGGAACACGACCGGCGCCGCAGTGGCCTGCACGTCAGCCCCGCAGGCCACACCGCCCTGCGACGGTTGCGCGATCGCCGCCACGACTGGCTGTCGCAACGCATCGCGCGCCTGACGCCCGACCAGATGGAGGCGCTCGCCGGCGCCATCGACGCCCTCAACTTCCTCGCCGACCATGAAGACTGAATCCACCACGCAGGATGCACCCGCGGACGCCCGCGAAATCCGTTCCGTCTACCTGGCCCTGATGGCCGTGCTGGGCCTCGGGGCGCTCGACCAGAGCATCGTCGCCACCGCCCTGCCCCGCATCGTCGGCGACCTGGGCGGGATGAACCATCTGTCGTGGGTCGTGACGGCGTACGTGCTCGCATCGACCGCCACGATGCCGCTGTACGGCAAGCTGGCCGACCAGTACGGCCGGCGCCCGCTGATCTTCACGGCGCTCGCGACGTTCCTGTTCGGCTCCGTACTGTGCGGCTTCGCACAGAGCATGACGCAGCTGATCGCGTTCCGCGCCATCCAGGGCATGGGTGCCGGCGGCTTCATGCCGCTGGCGCAGATCATCATCGGCGACCTCGTGCCGCCGCAGGAACGGGCGCGGCGCCAGGGCTCGATCGCCATCGTGTTCGCCGTCACGAGCGTACTCGGCCCCGTGCTGGGCGGAATGATGACGGACCTGCTGTCGTGGCACTGGATCTTCTTCATCAACCTGCCCGTCGGCGCCGTCGCGTTCCACGCCATCGCGCGCTCGCTGCGCAAGCCGGTGCGCACGCACGCGCACCGCATCGATTACGTCGGCTCCGTACTGCTCACCGTGTCGATCACGGCGCTGCTGCTGATCCTCGCGCTGGGCGGCACCGAGTGGGCCTGGGACTCGGTGCAGGTGCAGGTGTGCACCGCGCTGACCGTCGTGCTGGGCGGCTGGCTGATGGTGCACCTGCGCCGCGCGCAGGAACCCGTGCTGCCGCCGGACCTGTTCCATAGCCGCGTCTTCAACATCGCCAGCATCGTGATGGCGCTGACGTTCATGGGCCTGATGGGCGCGAGCGTGTTCTTCCCGCTGTTCTTCCAGCTCGTGATGGGCAGCAGCCCCGCGCATTCGGGCATGATGACGGTGGCGATGATGGTCGGGATGATCGCGTCGTCGACGTTGAACGGCCGCGTGCTGTCGCGCTCGGGCAAGTACAAGGCCGTGCAGGTGGCGGGATTGTCGGTGGCGGTGCTGGCGTTCGCCGTCCTCGCGTGGGGCATGGACACGGCGCGCGGCTACTGGGTCATCGAGCCCGCGATTTTCATGCTGGGCGCAGGCCTGGGCCTCGTGATGCCCAACATGACGATCGCCGTGCAGAACGCGCTGCCCGTCCCGCGCCGCGGCGTGGGCACGGCGATGCTGACGTTCTTCCGCTCGCTCGGCGGCCTGCTCGGCGTGACGGGCTCCGGCGCCATCCTCGCGCACCAGGTGCACGCGCACGGGATCGCCGACGTCGCGCGCGCTGGCGCGCACGGCGCGGCAGCCGCACTCCCCGCCGCGCAGGCGCTGACGGTAGCCGTGTACCGGCACGCCATCGCCAACATCTTCGGCGCGGGCGCGCTGATCGTGCTGGCGGGGCTCATCGCGCTGCTGTTCCTGCCGGAGCTGCCGTTGACGGGGCATGCCGCGCCGACACCGCCGGCGGAATAAGTCAGATGTCGGTGAACACCACATCGGACGCGAGGCGCGACTTCGGCAGCTTCGCGTTGAAATCGTCCGCGCTGCGGTAGCCGAGCGCCACGATCACGCTGCTCGTGAAACCGCGCGCACGCAGGCCCAGTGCCTTGTCCAGCACCTCGGCATTGAAACCTTCCATCGGCGTCGCATCGACTTCCAGGCTGGCGGCGCCCAGCAGCAGCGTGCCGAGCGCCAGATAGGTCTGCTTCTCGTACCAGTGCTGCACGTCCTTCCGGTCGTAGCGGTGCAGGTCCGTGAACGCGGCGCGGCCGCCCTGCTGCGCCTTCTTCGCGGCGTCGTTGACGAAGCGGCCGTCCCGTTCTTCCTGCGCCAGCACGGCGTCCTGGTGGGCGTCGTCGACCGCGGCGCGCGAGGCCAGCACGATCACGTGCGAAGCGTCGCGGATCTTGGCCGTGTTGAACGGGAAGCCCGCCTCGGTGGCTTGCGCGATGCGCTCCTTGCCCTCTTCCGTCGCAGCGACGACGAAATGCCACGGCTGCGAATTGACGGACGACGGCGCGAGGCGCAGCAGTGCGCGCAGGGCGTCCACGACGGCTTGCGGGATCCTGCGCGTGCGGTCGTAGGCCTTCGTGGTGGTGCGGCGGCGGGCGGTGTTGACGATATCCATGGTGTTCTCCTTCAGTCGATCTTCACGCGCAGCAGGCGATATGGTTTCTGGCGCAGGTCCTTGCCCCCGTTGAAGCCGGCCTGGCGGTGCAGCTGGTTGGCGATCACGTACAGGTAGCCGTCCGGGCCGACCGACAGCGTGTCCGGCCACGACATGTCCGGGCCTTGTGCGATCGTGGTCCATGTGCCGCCGGGAGCCAGCTTGCGCAGTGCGTCGTGCTCGTAGTCGCCGCCGTAGACGTTGCCCTTCGCATCCGCTTCGAGTCCATCCGATGCGCCTTTGTCGCCCAGGTTGCGCACGGCTTGCGCGATGTCCGCGTCGGTGGCGTTCGGGTCGCGCAGCAACCGTGTCGGCACCGCGTACAGCGTGCGGCTCGACAGCGCGCAGAAGTACAGGGTTTCGCCATCCGGCGACAGCGCAATGCCGTCCGCCGCGACGTTGAACGGCTGCGGCTTGCCGTCCGGGCCCGTGGCGGCCAGCGGCTTGCCGTGGATGGTCGCCACAAAACCCGGCGCCGGCGACGTCGATGCATGGCCGCTCAGGCGGCGCAGCGCCTTGCCCGTCGCGAGGTCGAGCACGATCAGCGCGCCCGGGCCCTTGATCGACGAATCCGTCACGTAGGCGACGCCTTCGCTGCCGACGCGGAAATCGAAGCGCATGTCGTTCACGTACGTCGTCGACAGGATGACGTTCGACGGGAACACGACGGTCTTGACGATCCTGTTCGTCTCGAGGTCGACGGCAACGAGCTTGGCGCCGCCCGCTTTCGGTGCGGCGAAGCCGGGGGCGGCCGTGTCGAGGATCCACACGCGGCCGCGGCCGTCGGCGACGACGCTCTGCACACTGATCAGGCCCTTGGCCGGGTCGGCGGCCTCGCGGTTGAACGCCGCATCCGGATACGCGACCGGCTTGCCGTTGCGCAGTTCCGCCACGGTGAACGGCACGTCGTCGCCCCAGCGCGGGAAGTTGACGAAGATGCGGCCGTCCTCGCTGACGGTGACGCCGGTGGGCATGGCGCCCGTGAATTCGGCCACGCGCTCGATTTTGGCCGGGGCGGCTGCCTGGGCGGTCACAAGCGCGGCGGCAAGGGCGGCGGCGATCATCAATCGTTTCATGTCTGGCTCCTGAAGGTTGTGTAGACTCTCGACTGCTTTGTTTCCTGAAAGGATGCGTCCATGATATGGAGCGTCGAGCAATCAAAAAACCGGGGTAATCGGTCAGCAGTTTCACTCGCGGCGTGAAAATGGTCCGGTTCGAAGACCTTGCCCTGTTCGTCCGCACGGCCGCGTGCGGCAGCTTTTCCAAGGCGGCGCGCGAAGCGAACCTGCTGCCCGGCCAGGTGAGCGCGGCCATCATGCGGCTCGAGCGCGATCTCGACCTGCGCCTGTTCGCCCGCTCCACGCGCAGCCTGCGCCTGACGGACGAGGGCGAACGCTACCTGCCGTACGCGCGCGAGATCATCGACCTGCTGCACAGCGGCCGCGACGCGATGCGGCGCGACGACGCCGAGCTCACGGGCACGCTGCTGCTGGCGGCGCCGTCCGACTTCGGCCGCAACATCCTGCTGCCGTGGCTGGGCGACTTCCGGCGCCGCCATCCGCGCCTGGAGATGCGCCTGCAGCTGTCGGATCAGGTGGCGGATGTGTTCCGCGACCCCGTCGACATCGCGATCCGCTACGGCCAGCACGCGGACGCCAGCTTCATCGCCCTGCCCCTCGCACCCGACAACCGGCGCGTGCTCGTCGCCTCGCCCGGCTACCTGGAACAATGCGGCGAGCCGCAATCGCTGGACGACCTGCAGCGCCACAGCTGCCTGCTGTGGCAGATGCATGGACGCGTGTACGACAAATGGGTGTTCCCGGCCGGGAAGTCGCGGCGCATCGTGCACGTCAAGGGCGCGCTCGCGAGCGACGACGCCGACGTCGTGCGGCGCTGGACGCTGGCCGGCGAAGGCATCGCCTACCGTTCGTGGATCGACGTGGTGACGGACGTGCGCGCCGGCCGCCTGCGCCTGCTGCTGCCGGATCAGCCGGGCGAACCGGCCCCGCTGTCGATGGTCTGCCCGCACCGGCGGCAGTTCTCGCCGGCCGTGCGGCAACTGCACGCGTTATTGACGGAGCGTTGCGCGCAACTGGTCGCATGACGCGCCGGTCGTGCTATCGTTTCCGCTCCATTTCCAGACCACGAAGGGAGACGAGATGATCAACAAGAACACGATTTGCCTGTGGTACGACAACGATGCCCTGGACGCGGCGACGTTCTATGCGCAGACGTTCCCCGACAGCTCGGTGGGCGCCGTCCACCGCGCGCCGGGCGACTATCCGGCCGGCCAGGAAGGCAGTGTCCTGACGGTGGAGTTCACCGTGATGGGCATCCCGTGCCTCGGCCTGAACGGCGGTCCAGGCGTCCAGCATACCGACGCGTTCTCGTTCCAGGTCTCGACCGAGGACCAGGAAGAAACCGACCGGCTGTGGAATGCGATCGTCGGCAACGGCGGCCAGGAGAATGCCTGCGGCTGGTGCCGCGACCGCTGGGGCGTCTCGTGGCAGATCACGCCGCGCGTGCTGATGGAAGCGTTTACGGGCACCGACCGGGCCGCGGCCAAGCGCGCGTTCAACGCGATGATGGAGATGAAGAAGATCGACGTCGCCGCGATCGAGGCAGCGCGACGGGGATGACCGGCGGGCTGCCCCGTCAGGCACGCGCCATGCGGTGCAGGGTGCCGCCGGCCGTGTCGCGCGTGGCCGCCGCCGCAGGGCGTCCGACCGGTTGGCGCGGGCCGTGCACGCAGGCCAGCGCCAGCCAGGAAGCCACGTCCGCGCCGTCACGGTCGAGCGCCGCCATCACCGTGTCCGCCGGCGCGTACAGGCGGGTCACGATGCGGGCCTGGTTGCGGCCCTGCGCCTTGCCCTGGTAAAGCGCCCAGTCGGCCAGGCGCACGGCACACTGCCAGTCGAACGCGGTGCCCGCGCCCGCCAGCGCGACGATGCCCGCGGTGAGCGTCACCGGGATCGCGCATGTGCCCGCGTCGACGGGCTTGCCGCCCACCGCGTCCAGGATCCGCTCCGCCATGCCGGCGATGCTGGCCGGGTCCATGGCGGGCGCGTGGATCATGAATTCCTCGCCGCCCCAGCGCACCACCATGTCGGTATCGCGTACGGCCGCAGCAAGGCGGCGCGCGATATCGACAAGAACGGCATCGCCCGCGCCGTGGCCCCAGCGGTCGTTGATGCTCTTGAAATGATCGATGTCCACCAGCACGAAGCAGTCGACGGCGTCCGCCACCGGATGCCGGCGTTCGTCCTTGCGGACACTCATCCGGTTCGTCAGCGAGCGGCGGTTGTGCAGGCCCGTCAGGGCGTCGTGCGTCGAACCGAATTCGAGCTGCACGTTCAATTCCTTCAGCCGCGCGTTGCTGCGCGCCGTGCGCCGGTACAGGACCGTCACGACGGCGCCCGCGAGCACCGTCAGCACGGCGGCAAACGTCGTCGCCAGCTGCACGGTGCGGCGATTACTCAGCTCCGCATCCTTCAATCGGTTCTCGCGCTGCAGCAGAGCAATCTGCTGGCTGCGGCGGTGCGCGTCGAATTCTTCCTGCAAGGTCGCGATCGCGCGGTCGCGCGTGGCGCGGGCGTCCTGCTGCTGCAGCGACTGCTGCTCGCGCACGGCCGCCAGCGCCTGCTGGTACTGGCCCGCCCGCTCCAGCATGCGGCCCTTCTCGTCCAGCATTGCCTCGAGGTCCCCGGTGAGCTTCTCCTTGCGCAGGTGCGCGATGACGCCGTCGACCCAGGGCAGGCCCGCGTCGATGCGGCCCTGCCCCATCAGGGAAAAGCCGAGATTGGCGCGCGCCATCTGGATGAGGTTCTGGGCGCTGCCCTTCTCCGACACGGCCAGGGCCTTGCGCGCTTCCGCTTCCGCGCGGACGTAGTCGTGGTGCTGCAGATAATAATCCGCGATATTGCCGCGGGCCGCTGCTTCCATGCCCTGCAATCCCGCACGCACCGCCGTCGCCAGCGCATTCTCGAACGCGGCGATACCTTCGCGGTCCCGCCCGAGCCTGACCAGCGCGATGGCCCGGGTGAATTGCAGCGACGCGAGCGGCCGCAGCGACATCTTCTTTTCCACCAGTCCCAGGTCGGCGCTGTCGATCGCCTTGGCGGGGTTGTCCGCATTGACGTACACCTGGGCGATCCGGGCGTACAGCACGGCGCGCCTGCCGCTTTCGCCGGGCCGCCCCTGCAACAGGCGCAGCCCGCGCAGATAGGCCGCCAGCGCGTCGTCGAAGCGCGCGCGCAGGTTGAAGATGTCGCCCTGCGCCCGTTCGACCGACACCTTGAACTGCAGCGGCGTGTCCTTCGGCGCCTGCGCCACGATCTTGTCGAGCAGCGCCTGGGCATCGTCCAGCCGGTGGGCGTCGAGCAGCTCGCGCACCTGCGCCAGCCTGGCCAGCGCCGCGCCCGCCATGTCGCCGCGGGCTTGCGCCAGTTGCAGCGATTCGCGTTCCAGTGTGTAGGCCGCGTCCTGCTGGCCCAGGTCCTCGCGCAGCCAGGTTTCCGTGCGCAACAGCGCCTGCCTGGCCTCGTAGGGCGCATTCGCTCCCAGGTCGCGGCGCGCGGTCTGCACGCGGTCGAGCGCCGCGCGCGGGGAGTCCTGCGCGAGTTCCCAGATCGCTGCCACTTCCGCCTTGGGATCGACGGCGGGCGCACCGGCGTACGCGGCCGGCCCAAGCACGGTGGCGGTCGCGATCAGGAGGGAGACGAGGCGGTGAGGGAAAGGCATGACGATGCGCCGGCTGGAAATCAATACGTCTGTTGAGGCCATTATGGACTCAACTTTGACTTTCCTCAACGAAACTATCTGGGCGATGCGCGAGCGCAACATTGCAAAAATGTTCGCGCATAACATTAATGTTACGTAACAGTGGGACTCCGCACTGTACAGATACATGTTTCGATATCGGTTCACGCCAAAAAGTTATTGGCTTCTGAACAATTCCTGCACTACATTGATCCTCGCTCGGCGTGGATCCGTTTTAGCCGGGCAAACTGTTATCGCAATCATTTTCCACTCACCTATCATGTACGGAGCCCTTCCGATGGCATGACCTTTCCAAGGTAGATTCCATGCAAAAAGATAAGACCAAACGAATTGGTCAAGCAGGAGACTTATCGAGAGGCATCAAGCGCACCGCCCTGTGCGGCGCCCTGATGCTCGCCGCGGCGATGCCGGCCGCAGCACAGACCACCACCACATCGCCCGACGCACGCACGGACGCGGACGCCCGCGCCCGCAACCTGGTCGAAAAAATGACACTGGACGAGAAGATCGACCAGCTGCTCAACGTCGCCCCTGCCCTGCCCCGCCTCGGCATCCCCGCCTATAACTGGTGGACCGAGTCGCTGCACGGCGCGCTGGGCCCTTTGCCCACCACGAACTTCCCCGAACCCATCGGCCTCGCCGCGACGTTCGACGCGCCGCTCGTGCACAAGGTCGCGTCCGCGATCAGCACGGAAGTGCGTGCGCTGCACACGCTGGGCCGCCAGACGGGCCACCTGGGCAGGATCGGCACGGGCCTCGACACGTGGTCGCCGAACATCAACATCTTCCGCGACCCGCGCTGGGGCCGCGGCCAGGAGACGTATGGCGAGGACCCGTACCTGACGGCGCAACTGGGCGTCGCGTTCATCCAGGGCATCCAGGGACCGAACCCGGACCTGCCGGACGTCGTCGCCACGCCGAAGCACTTCGCCGTGCACAGCGGGCCGGAATCGACGCGCCACGTGGCCGACGTGTTCGTGTCGCGCCACGACCTCGAGGACACGTATTTACCCGCCTTCCGCGCCGCCATCGTCGATGCGAAGGCCGGGTCGATCATGTGCGCCTACAACCGCATCAACGGCCAGCCGGCCTGCGGCAGCGACCTGCTGCTGAAGGAGCACCTGCGTGGCGCGTGGGGCTTCAAGGGTTACGTCGTGTCCGACTGCGATGCCGTCACGGACATCGACGAGCACCACAAGTACGCGCCCGATCCCGCCGCGGCGGCGGCCGTCGCGCTGAAGGCCGGCACGGACAACGAGTGCAACACGAAGACCCTGGGCGATGCGAAGGGCCTCGGCGAGCGCTACCGCGAAGCGTGGAAGCGCGGCCTGATCTCCATGGGCGACATCGACACGGCGCTCGTCCGCCTGTTCTCCGCGCGCTACCGCAACGGCGACCTCGCGGGCCTCGCGCAGCGCAAGCCGAACCAGACGCCGGTGAATGCAATCGACACGCCGACACATCGCGACCTCGCGCTGCAGGCCGCAAACAAGAGCCTCGTGCTGCTGAAGAACGACGGTACGCTGCCTTTAAAGCCGGGCGTAAAAGTCGCCGTGATCGGCCCGCTGGCCGATGCCACGCGCGTCCTGCGCGGGAATTATTCGTCGACGCAGTCCGCGCCGCCGGTCTCCGTCGTCGACGGCTTGCGCCGCGTGCTGCCGCAGGCGCGCGTGACGCTCGTGCCGGCCGCCGCGTCGATCACGGACGGCGACCCGGTCCCGACCACCGCGCTGCGCACGCCGGACGGCAAGCCGGGCCTGCGCGCCGAGTACATCAACGGCACTGACACGAAGCCGGTCCTGGTCCGCACGGAGCCGGGCCTGGAATCGCACGCGCTGCAGTTCAAGGACGTCGCGGACAAGCACAAGGTCGTGTGGACCGGCGCCCTCGTCGCGCCGGAATCGGGCATGTACCGCCTCGGCGTGACGGGCGTGAAGGGCGAGCTGAAGGTCGGCGGCAAGCCGGCCGTGCAGGCGTCGACCTATTCGCAATGGGGCGAACCGCTGAAGCTCACCGACGTGCGCCTCGAAAAGGGCCAGCGCTATCCGCTGCGCTTCCAGGCCGAGACAGGATCCACGGGCGTGCCCGGCCTGTTCTGGAAACGGATCTCGACGGCGCCCGAGCAGGACCTGAAGGCCGGCACGGCGGACGCCGACGTGATCGTCGCCGTCGTCGGCCTGACGTCGGACCTGGAAGGCGAAGAGATGGCCATCAAGGTCGAGGGCTTCGCCGGCGGCGACAAGACGTCGCTGGACCTGCCGGCCGAGCAGCGCGCCCTGCTGGAACGCGCGAAAGCGCTGGGCAAACCGCTCGTCGTCGTGGTCATGAACGGCAGCGCCATCGACCTGTCGTGGGCAAAGATTAACGCGGCCGCGATCCTGGAAGCGTGGTATCCGGGCCAGTCCGGCGGCGCCGCCATCGCCGACGTGCTGACGGGCCGCACCGATCCGGGCGGACGCCTGCCCCTCACCTTCTACCGCAGCCTCGCCGACCTGCCGCCGTTCGACGATTACTCGATGCAGGGCCGCACCTACCGCTACTACACGGGCACGCCCGTGTATCCGTTCGGCGCCGGCCTCTCGTACACGACCTTCAGCTATGCGCCGCTGCGCATCGAACCGGTCGGCGGATCGCCCGAGAACGGCATCGTCGTCACGACGGAAGTCGCCAACACGGGCAAGCGCGACGGCGACGAAGTGGCGCAGCTGTACCTGACGCCGCCCGCGTTCGAAGGGGCGCCGCGTCTCGCACTGCGCGGCTTCCAGCGCGTGCCGCTGAAGGCCGGCGAGCGCAAACAGGTCAGCTTCACCCTGTCGCCGCGCGATCTCAGTTTCGTCACGCGCGACGGCGTCCGCCAGCTCACGCCCGGCCAGTACAAGCTGACCGTCGGTTCGGGCCAGCCGGGCACCGGCGTGGCACAGCAGGACAGCACGGTGACCTTGAAGCAGACCGTCGTGCTGGCGCAATAAACCATTACAACAAGGAGACTACATGAAGACCAGACTGTTGATTGCCACCGTCATCGCCTACGCACTCGCGGCTCCGCTGCACGCGCAGAACGACAAGATGACGCCCATCGCGGCGCCCGCGCAACCGGACGCCATCGTGCTGAACACGGGCCCGCTGCCGGGTGCGAAAGCGCAGGAGAGCTGGCACAGCCAGTACGGCAGCGTCTTCGCGCGCAACGTCACGGTTGCGACCTTGACGCCGTTCCTGCCCGATCCCGCCAAGGCGACGGGCGCCGCCGTGATCGTCGCGCCGGGCGGCGGTTTCCGGACGCTGTCGATGAACAACGAGGGCTGGGACGTGGCGAAGGCGCTGGCCGACCAGGGCGTCGCCGCGTTCGTGCTGAAGTACCGCCTGAACCAGACCCCGCAGGACATGGGTGCATTCGCGGACGAGATGGCGAAGATGTTCTCGGGCGCTTCCCGCCCGAACCGTCCGCCGACCGATAATCCGGCCGTGACGCTGGCGCCGCAGATCGCCGACGCGCGCGCCGCGTTCGCGCTCGTGCGCGCGCGGGCGGGCACGTGGCACGTGGATCCGGACCGCATCGGCATGCTGGGCTTTTCGGCCGGCGCGATGCTGACGATGGCGACGACCTTGTACGGCCAGGACGCGAAGCCCGCGTTCATCGGCGACATCTACGGACCGCTCGCCGCCGTCAAGGTGCCGGCCGATGCGCCGCCGCTGTTCGTCGGGCTGGCGGCGGACGATCCGCTGTTCGGCAACGCCGGCTTCGGCCTCATCGACAGCTGGCGTACGGCCAAGCGGCCCGTCGAGTTCCACCTGTTCGAACAGGGCGGACACGGGTTCGGCATGTACCAGAAGGCGACCACCAGCACCGGATGGTTCGATGCGTTCTCACGGTGGCTGGGGATGCACGGCTATCTGAAGCCGAAGGCGTAATGCAACCGGGGCCGCTTCGAGCGGCCCCTTTTTTTTACTGTACCGCCGTCAGCGCCACATCGAACACGAGCCCCGCATTCGGGGGAATCGCCCCGGATCCGCTCGCGCCATAGCCCAGGCTGGACGGAATCAGCAACGTGCGCTTGCCGCCTACCTTCATGCCGGTCACGCCCTGGTCGAAGCCGGTGATCGCCTGCTTCTGTCCGAGCACGAACGAGAACGTGCCGCTGTCGAACTGCGTGCCCTTGTGGTCCGTCGCGGTGTCGCTGTACAGCCAGCCCGTATAAGTCACGGTCACGGTCTTGCCGGTGGCGGCTTCGGTACCGCTTCCCAGCACGACGTCCGTCGCGCTGAACTGGGCCGGATTGGCCACGGCGACGCTGCTGGACGACGAACCGCCACCGCCGCCGCCGCAACCGGCGAGGCTCAGGACAGCGACAAGGAGGGCGGCGCAGGCGCCAACGGCAGGCTTCAGTTTCATGGGTTCCCCGGTTGTTATAAAGGCACGCAACCTTATCGCAAGTCCACGTTTGGATTGCCTTTACATTTGTATTTCTTTGTTACAAGGTTGACGTTCTGAGCAGGCGCATCCGCAACAGATTGCCCGTCAATACGAAATAATTCGCGAAGGCAATTATATCGCGGCGTACACTGAATCGGTCGCGTCGGATCGACGACGCCGGATGACGAAAGATGCCCATGATCAGCCTCACCAAATTTTTTGAAGACGTCAAACTGCCCACGATCTCCGCGGTGGCCCACGCCCTGATCGAAACCCTCGACGACGACGACGCGTCCGCCAAGAAGGTGGCGACGATCATCGCGCGCGACCCGGCCCTGACGGCCAAGCTGATGCGCCTGGCAAACAGCGCCCGCTTCGGCTCGCGCCGCAACGTCAGCTCGCTCGACGACGCGGTCTCGCTCGCCGGCATGGCCCACATCCGCACGCTGGCGCTGGCCACGTGCTTCTCCGACGCCTTCCCGTCCCTGCCCGGCCTGGATTCCGACGAGTTCTGGAAAAGCAGCATGGCCTGCGCCGGCTACGCGAAGTGGCTCGCGGGCGGCATCGGCCTCGACGGCAGCGAAGCCTGGCTCGCCGGCATGATGCTGCGCCTGGGCGAACTGCTGATCTACCAGGTGGCCCCGACGACCTTCGCCGAGATCGAGGAACTGCCGCATCTGCCGGGCGGCCGCTGGGAACGGGAGCAGCGCCTGCTGGGCCTGTCCGAAGGCCAGATCACGGCGGAACTGGGACGCCGCTGGAACTTCCCCGACAAGATCGTGCGCGCGCTGGAGAATTCATCCGACCCGATGGCGGCGCACCCGTTCTGCCAGCTGGGCGGCATCATCCACCTGGCCAGCCTGCTGGCCGACACGCCCAGCGACGACCCCGCGATCCTCGATACCCTGCCGGCCGAAGTGGTCGACACGCTGCGCCTGTCGCGCGAATGGATGACGGTGCGCTTCCCGTCGCATGCGTCGTTCTCCGCCGAGCCCTGAACGATCGTGTAGCATGATCGGATCTGCAAGGAGCCGACCATGTCCTACCAGTCCACCCTCGAATTCAACACGTTCGGCCGCGGCAGCCGCGACATCACCGCGGCCGTCGCCGACGTCGTCACCCGCTCGGGCATCCGCTGCGGCCTCGCGCACGTGTTCGTCCAGCATACGAGCTGTTCCCTCCTGATCACGGAAAACGCCGACCCGGACGTGCGGCACGACCTGGAGACCATCATCCGGCGGCTCGTGCCGGATGGCGATCCGGCGTACCACCATGACACCGAAGGGCCGGACGACATGGCGGCACATGGGCGGACGATGCTGACGTCTACGTTCGTGACGGTGCCGGTCGGCGACGGGCAGCTGATGCTCGGGACGTGGCAGGGGATTTATTTGTGGGAGCATCGGGTGGCGGAGCATCGGCGTAACGTGGTTGTTACGGTGATGGGGGATGCCGCGTGACCATGACATCGACCTGACTGCCGGCGGCAAGCCGCGGGTCCTGTCGTTCGGGCTGCATTTCCCGGCAGCGGATGCGCAATCGACGAAACGCGCGAATCAGTTCGTGAGCGCCATCAACCGTTGACATCCGCTTTACCGGGAAAGCGGATTTCTCAGTCCTCGAACCGCGTCGGGTCGAACGTTTCCGACAGATCGTGGATGCCCTTGTACAGATCGGCCATGGCGCGCACATCGCTGCCCGACCTGTCGAGCAGGTGTGCCAGCGCCGGCGACAACGGCTGGGGCAGCCGGTCCAGGTCGCACCATTGATACCCCGGGCATCCCTCGATGCGCGGCTCGAATTCCTGGGGAACGACGGCGACGTAGTTATGCTGCACGAAGAATCGCGCATCGGAAAACGGCGTCAACCGGCTCAACGCGAGATCGCCTTCGTACGCGCAGCGGTCGGCGATCGTGTTGATCGCGACCTGCAGCGGCGACTGCCCGGCGAGGACGTCCGCGGTCCAGGTACTCCACTCGATCCCCGCACCGTCCGCAGGGACGCATTGCTTGACCAGCACGCGTCCGGTGTCCTCGGCAAGCACGATCGCGCAAGCGGAAATCCCCTGCCAGTCTCCACGGGCCGGTACGACCCAGCTCGGTCGCCTGACGAGGTCGGAGCCGGCCGCCGACATGCTGTGGATATTCGCCATGTTTACCTCAAAGTATCTGTCCAGCAACGACACGCACGGATCCGTCTGCAATTGCTTGCGGTACGGTTGCAGTTCGTGGTTCACTGATTATGCTTAACATTTATTCAACGTAGGACCACTCCTACATAATGTTAATCATCCCCGAGTTTCTTTTAACAGTCGAGCGATTTTCGCGAAGCGTGTTGTTTCCCGGCAGATCATTTTGTAACGGTTGCGACGTTGCAACAGAAATGGGCTTTTGTCAATACAATGAGGGTCTCGGTGCGTATGAAGAAAGAGATCGTCACACGCCGGTTCCTGTTACGCGAGTTCCAACCTGGTGATGTCGATCAATTTGTTGCTTACCAAACTGATCCCGGCTTTTCGATCTTTCACCATGAGGACGAACTCGGGAGCGTCCACGCCCGCAGCGTCTTTCAGCTTTTCCTGGATTGGCAGGCATCGACCCCTCGCTACAACTATCAATTCGCCATTTCGTTGTTAAACGATGATGCCAACCTCATTGGCAGCTGTGGCATTCGAATGGATGGATGCGCTGCTGGCGAGGCGGTATTTGGCGTCGAGCTGGCGCGCCCTTATTGGGGGCGTTACCGCTATTCGCAGGAAGTCGCGGAGGCATTGATCAGCTGGGCATTCGATGAATTGAAGTTATCGGCGTTAATCGCGGATACGGCGTTCGAGAACACTGCTGTCGCACGTTTGGCCGAATCGGCAGGCCTCGTTCGCACGCATGCGGATGAGAAGCAGTGGTGGCACCTGGAGCGGTCTGCCTGGCTTGCCAGGGTTGGATAGCAGCGCCATCGAGCCAGCCCTGTCAGTCCACCCACCACTCCGGTATCATGCAGGGATGAACCAGATTCCTTTCCTTCCGTTCGTCATTGGCGTTGCCGGCGGCAGCGGCAGCGGCAAGTCGACGGTGACCCAGCAGGTGCTGGCGTCGTTCGGCACCGAGATGGTGTCGGTCGTGATGCAGGACGATTACTACCGCGACCAGTCCGACCTCACCCCGGAAGTCCGCCGCAAGCAGAATTACGACCATCCGCAGGCCTTCGACTGGCCCCTGCTGGTCGAGCACGTCCAGGCGCTGCGCAATGGCGAAACGATCGAGATGCCGGAGTACGACTTCACGATCGACAACCGCTCGGAAAAAACCATTCCCGTCAAACCGGCTCCGGTCATCGTGATCGAGGGTCTGTTTGCGCTGTACGACGCGGACCTGCGCGACATGATGTCGCTAAAGATCTTCGTCGATACCGCCGCCGACGTCCGCTTCATCCGCCGCATGCAGCGGGATATCGCGGAACGCGGCCGCACGATGGACAGCATCGTCAACCAGTACCTGGAAACGGTCCGCCCGATGCACAAGCAGTTCATCGAGCCTACCAAGCGCTACGCCGACGTCATCCTGCCCCACGGCGCGAACGACCCGGCGGTCGACGTCATCACCACCAAGGTGGCGAGCGTCATCGGCAAGTTGACACCCTGATCGCCGGCGCGGCGCTGGCAGCCGGCTTCATGAACGCGAGCAGGTTGCCGCCGAGGACCAGCGCGACGCCACCGAAGGCCGGCAACGTCCAGTGATACCCCTCGAGCACGGTCGACACGCTCAACGCGACGACGGGAAACAGCACCGTTGAATAGGCCGCGCGGTCCGGCCCGATGCGCCCGACCAGCACCAGGTACGCCGTGAATGCGATGACGGAACCGGGGATGGCAAGGTAGAACAGCGCGCCCAGGTAGCGCGGGCTGGCGTCGAGCGTGAACGGCATGCCCAGCAACCATGCGCCGCCACCGACGATGGTCGAGCCGATCAGCATGGCCCACGTGTTGGTCAGCAGCGGCGTCAGGCCGAGCGCCTGCATCCGGCTCGACAGCAGGTTCCCCGTCGAGAAGCACACGGTACCCAGCAGCGACAGGCCCAGGCCCAGCAGCATGCCGTGGTCGTTCCAGTGGCCCTGCATCTGCGGCAGGAACAGCAGCGCGATGCCGGACAGTCCCAACAGGGAACCGACCAGCACCTGGCGCCGGATCGGACGCCCCATGAACAGGCGCAGGTTGACCGCGTTCCAGATCGGCGCGGTCGAAAAGACCACGGCCACGAGGCCGCTCGGTACCCACTGGCTGGCGTAATAAAAACACAGGAAATTACAGCAGAACAGGGCAATGCCCTGCGCGAGCAGATAGCGCCATGCCTGGCGCGGCGGCCACACTTGCCGGCGCGTGGCGAGCAGGAACAGCAACAGCACGGCGGCGGCGATCCAGAAGCGGTAGGCGATGGACACCGGGGCCGGGACGACGCCGAGCTGGAATTTGATCGCGATCCAGGTGGTGCCCCAGATGACGACGGTGAGCAGGTAAAGGAAGATATTCATGCTGCCATGATGGATGCGGCAGGCGGCGCGGACTTGTCTGGTCTTGCGCTTTTCCGCGGCCCTGTCGGTACAGGCTGCGGAAGAATGCTAGACTTTTTCGCATGCACTCCCGTCCCGCCCCCATCTCGCATGCCGTGTTCGACACCATGTGCGGCACCGACGCCACCCTCGAACGATTCGTGTGGCTGGGCGACGGCATGGCCGCGGCGATCTGGCAGCGCGACACCCATGAGGCGCTGACGGTCTACGACCGGCCCGGCCACCATACCCTCTCGTGCTACCTGGGCGGCGGCTACCGCACGGAACGCAGCGGCATGCATCGGCAGTACGGGGCGCCGCTGCGTCTGTGCACGCTGCCGGACGATCACGAATCGGAATGGGTCGTGCGCGACCATCTGCGCCTGCTGCACGTGTACTTCATGCCGGCGCATTTCACGCGCCGGGCCGTGGTGGAGCTGGACCGCGAGCCGCGCGAGATCACCCTCGCCGACCGCACCTACTTCGAGAGTCCCGCCTTGCTGCGCCTGTGCCAGGCGCTGATCGCGACGCCGTGGGAAGGCGCCGACAATCTGCTGCGCGCCAACGAAATCACCCACGACACGCTGAGCGAACTACTGCGCTCACAAGGCGTCCTGCGGCGCGAGCTGCGGCTCAAGGGTGGACTGGCGCCGCTGCTGCGCCGCAGGCTGGCCGACTACATCGACGCGCACCTCGCACATCCCATCACGCTCGGCGCGCTGGCGCAGGTGGCCTGCCTGTCGGAGTTTCACCTGGCGCGCATGTTCCGCGTCTCGTTCGGCATGCCGCCGTCGGCCTGGATCGCCCAGCGCCGCCTCGAGCAGGCCAGATCCCTGTTGAAGACCACCGCCATGCCCCTGCAGCAGATCGCCGACCTGTGCGGCTATGCCGACCTGTCGCACTTCGGCCATCGCTTCCGTGCCGCGACGGGCACGTCGCCGCGCAGCTATCGGCAGGCCATGACAATCACAGCGACACCCCGATCGTCAGCGTAACGACGTAGCCATTGACCGGATCCCCGCTCACGGACGCCATCTGCAGCGACGTCCCGTCGCTGAATACGTTATCGGTCGCATAGCTCATCGACGCCAGGTTGCGCGAGCTGGTGCTGTACGCCGTCGTCGCATAGGCTTCGTTCAGGGTCGCCATCGGGAATGTGAACTGCGAGGTCTTGACGCGGTTGGCGGCGCTCGTCGCCTTCGCGAGGCTCGGGTAGACCTCGAAGTGGATGTGCGGCATGCGGCCCGAGTAGCAGCCCGGGAAGATCGTCGTGAACGTCACGGTGCCCGTGCTGTCCGCCTCCTGCACGCCGCGCAGGTAGTTCTCGCCCGTCAGGCCGCTCGCGTACATCGAGTAATTGCCGTCGCGGTCGCAATGCCACAGGTAGACCGCGGCGCCGGCCGCGCTGGCGCAGCTCGCGCCCACGTTCACGATCTGCAGTTTCAGGGTCGTCGGGATGCCGGCCGCCGTCTTGCTGCCGGGGGAGACGCTCGTGCGGATGTCGCTGCGCACGATGCCGGACAGCGCCAGCGCGTTCGCGATGCCGTTGCCGTTGCTGTTGGTGCCGTCGCCCGGGTACGGGCCGCCCGTCTCCTCGGGGATGACGGAACAGGTGCCGGTCGTGGTCGTCGTGGTGCCGGTGCTGCCCGTGGACGACGTCGTCGACGACGCGGTCGTGTCGCCGGACGAACCTCCTCCTCCGCCGCAACTCGCGAGCGGCACGGCGGCGGCCGACGCGAACAGCCAGCGCAGCGACTGGCGCCGGCTGGTCTGGGTGGCGAGCATGCGCTCGAGGTCTTCGGCAAGGCTGTGGTGTGAATGATCCATGTGTCCCCCTGGGTTACTGAAGGCGCATTGTCGGATCGGAAAACGTTAAGCGCGGTCAACGACCGTAAAGCTGTGTAAAGACGCTGCATTTCGCGCCGCCCAGCCGCATTTCGCGCCGCACTGCCGACATGTCGTCGCACGCGCGCACGGGCACGCGGGGGCGCTGGCACAGTGGCACCAACTTAACGCACTTTACGGAGCCCGCCATGCTGATCCAGATCCTGACCCACACCCCACTCTACGTCTGGGCAATCCTCGCCTTTCTCGTCTACCGCGGCATGGCTGCGATGCGCGACCGCGACGTGGAAATCCGCAAGCTCGTCATCATTCCGGCCGTGATGCTGGTGCTGTCGCTGCAGGACATGAGCACGAAATTCGGTCTCGGCGGCTGGGCACTGGCCGCGTGGACGATGGCGGCGGCCGGCGTGGCGCTGGCTGCGGGACTGGCCGGCTCGGACCGCATCGCGGCGAGCGCGGTGCCGGGCCACGTGCGCGTACGCGGCAGCCGCCTGCCGCTCGTCATGATGATGGCCGTGTTCGTCACGAAGTACGTGGCCTCGGTGACGGTGGCGGTCGCGCCGCACCTGCGTCAGGACACGCTGTTCGCCTGCATCGTATGCGGCCTGTTCGGCGTCTTCAACGGGTGGTTCATCGGCCGCCTGGCGGGTGACCTGGCGGCTGTCCGCATGCTGCCGGCCGGCGCGGCAATCGCCTGAGATCAGCTGTACCCGATCCCGCGCGCCATCATGGCCGCGAAAATCGGGATCAAGGCGAACACGTGAATCTCCAGCAGCATCGTCCGGCGCAGCGCACTGACTTCGTCCAGCGCCGGGACGAACGCCGCATCCGCCTTCGCCCGCTTTTGCCAAGCGAGGATGCGCAACGTCGGCTTGATCGAGATGAGGCCAACGGCAGCGAACGCGGCGATCTTGGCCCAGAACATCGGGTTGTGCATGTAGAACTCCGCACCCTTCGCGCCGTACTTCACGCGCAGGAAGCCGACGACCAGGATCGCCAGCGCCATCACGCCATACGCCGCATCGAAGCGCCCGAGCAGGCGCACGGTCTGCGGCGACATCGAGGCGGGCCGCATCAGCGCCAGTTCGGCGGCCAGTGCGGATGCGATGCCGAATACGATCAGGTGGTGGACGATGGCGAGTACGAGGTCGGTCATGGCGAAATCGCTGGCGTGATGGGATAACGCCACTGTAGCAGAACCGGATCAGCGCAACATCGACTCCCACACCTTCTGCAGACGCTTGCTGGACACCGGCATCGGCGTACGCAGCTCCTGCGCGAACAGCGACACGCGCAGTTCTTCCAGCATCCAGCGGAACTCGATCATGCGCGGGTCGAGGTTCTTCAGCGGCTGGTTTTTCACGGTACGCTGGAACTGGGTCGCCGCCGTCTGCCACTCCGCCATCAGCTGCGCGTCGCGCGCGGGATTGCCGCGCAGCTTTTCGAGACGCACGTTCATCGCCTTCAGGTAGCGCGGGAAGTGCGCGAGCTGGCTGTACTCCGTCTCGGCGATGAAGCGCTTGTGCACGAGCCCCTGCAACTGCGCCTGCATGTCGCTCGCGACGGCAGGCGGCAGGCCTTGCAGGCGCTTCGGCAGGCCGTGGAACTCGGCGAGGATCTGGCCGGCGAGGCGCGCCGTCTCGTTGATCAAGAGACCGATGCGGCCCTTGCCCTCGTCCTTGCGCTTGTTGAACGATGCGGCGTCATGCGGCAGCGGGTCCTGCAAACAGGCGATCTCGATGGCCTTGTTGACGATCTGCTCGCGCAGCTCGTCCGGCGTACCCACCGACATGAACTGCATGCCCATCTGCTGCAGGCCCGGCACGTTCTTTTCCGCGAACTTGAGCTGGTCCTTGAACTGCAACGCGAACAGGCGACGCAGGCCCATGCGGTGCGTGCGCGCCGCCACGTTCGGGTCGTCGAAGACTTCCAGGTCGCAGTGCGTGCCCTTGTCGACGAGCGCGGGGAAGCCGATCAGCGTGATCTTCCCTTGCGTGATCTCCAGCAGTTCCGGCAGCTCGCCGAACGTCCAGCCGGTGATGTTCGTGTGGGCGGTCGGCGCGGCAGGTGCGGCCGGTGCCGGCTTGCCTTTCGCTGGCGCGGGCGCCGCCTGCTGGGTCAACGGCTTCGCAGCCGCCTGGCCGGCAGCCGGCGTCGTCTCCGCCATGCGCTGGAAGCTCTGGCGCGCCTGGCCGCCCAACTCCGCCTGCAAGGTGGCCAGATTGCGGCCCATGTCGAGCTGGCGGCCGTGTTCGTCGACCACCTTGAAGTTCATGAAGAGGTGGGCCGGCAAGGTCTCCAGCTTGAAGTCCGTCGTCATCACGCGCACGCCCGTCTGCGCGTGGATGTCGGCGATGAGCGCGTCGATCAGGTCGCCGCGGCCGAACTGCACGGGGTCTTCGTTGCGCTCGAAGAAGCGCGCGGCGTACTCCGGCAGCGGCACGCAGTGGCGGCGCAGCTTCTGCGGCAAGGATTTCAGCAGCAGCTGCACTTTTTCCTTCAGCATGCCCGGCACGAGCCAGTCCGCGCGCTCGCGCGGGATCTGGTTCAGCGCGAACAGCGGCACGGTGAGTGTGACACCGTCACGCGGGCTGCCCGGCTCGAAGTGATACGACAGGCCCATCTCGATGCCGGTGACGTTCATCGTCTTCGGGAACAGCTCCGTCGTGACGCCCGCCGCTTCGTGGCGCATCAGTTCTTCGCGGTTCAGGTACAGGAGCTTCGGGTTGTCGCGCGACGCGTCCTTGTACCACTTCTCGAAGCCCGCGCCGTTCACGACGTCCGACGGGATCTCGTTATCGTAGAACGCGTAGATCAGCTGGTCGTCCACGAGCACGTCCAGGCGGCGCGACTTGTGTTCGAGGTTCTCGATTTCCTTGATCAGCTTGTGGTTGTGCGCGAAGAAGGGCGAACGCGTTTCGTAATCGCCGCCGACCAGCGCGTCGCGGATGAAGATCTCGCGCGCCTCGGCCGGATTGTGCTGCGCGTAGTTGATGCGGCGCTGGCTGTAGACGACGATGCCGTACAGGGTCGCACGCTCGCTGGCCGTGACCTGCGCCGTGCGCTTTTCCCAGCGCGGCTCACCCCACGATTTTTTCAGCAGGTGGCCGCCGATCTTCTCGACCCACTCCGGCTGGATCTGGGCGATGCAGCGCGCGTACAGGCGCGTCGTCTCGACCAGCTCCGCCGCCATGATCCATTTACCGGCCTTCTTGCCGAGCGTCGAACCCGGCCAGATGTGGAACTTGATGCCGCGCGCGCCCAGGTACGCGCCGCCGGTTTGTCCGCCCTCGTCTTCCATCTTGTAGCCGATGTTGCCGAGCAAACCAGTCAGCAGCGCCATGTGCAGCTGCTCGTACGTCGCGGGCGCATCGTTGAGGCGCCAGCCCTGTTCCTTCACGATCGTGAGCAGTTGCGAATGCACGTCGCGCCACTCGCGCAGGCGCACCTGCGACAGGAAGTTTTCGCGGCAGTTGTCCTGCAACTGGCGGTTCGTCTTCTTGTGCTCGATGGCTTGCTCGAACCAGCGCCAGATCTTCAGGAAGCCCAGGAACTCGCTTTTCTCGTCCGCGAATTTCTTGTGCTTCTCGTCGGCCTGCTGCTGGTATTCCATCGGCCGGTCGCGCGGGTCCTGCACGGACAGCGCGGACGCGATGATCAGCATCTCGGTGAGGCACACGTTGTCGACGGCGGCCAGGATCATGCGGCCCACGCGCGGGTCGAGCGGCAGCTTGGCCAGCTTGCGGCCCATCGCGGTGAGTTCGTTGGCGTCGTCGACGGCGCCTAGTTCCTGCAGCAACTGGTAACCGTCGGCGATGGCGCGGCCCTGCGGCGGTTCGACGAACGGGAAGGTCTCCACGTCCGTCAGGTGCAGGGACTTCATGCGCAGGATGACGGCCGCCAGCGACGAGCGCAGGATTTCCGGGTCCGTGAATTTCGGCCGCTGCAGGAAATCGTCTTCCTCGTATAAACGGATGCAGACGCCGTCCGCGACGCGGCCGCAACGGCCCGCGCGCTGGTTGGCGGCGGCCTGCGAGATCGCCTCGACCTGCAGCTGCTCGACCTTGTTGCGGTAGCTGTAGCGTTTTACGCGCGCCAGGCCGGCATCGACGACGTAGCGGATGCCGGGCACCGTCAGCGACGTCTCGGCCACGTTCGTCGCGAGGACGATGCGGCGCGCGTTCGTCGTGCGGAACACGCGGTCCTGTTCTTCGACGGAGAGTCTCGCGAACAGCGGCAGGATTTCCACGTGCGGCGGATGATGTTTTCTCAGCGCCTCGGCACAGTCGCGGATCTCGCGCTCGCCGGGCAGGAACACGAGCACGTCGCCCTGGCCCAGGCGGCACAATTCGTCGACGCCGTCGACGACGGCATCCATCAGGTCGCGCTTGTCGCGCGCGGCCTGCGCTTTCGACATCGATTTACCGTCGGCGGCCGGTGCGAATTCCTGGTCGCGTTCGACCGGGCGGTAACGCACCTCGACCTTGTACAAGCGGCCCGACACTTCGATCACGGGTGCCGGCTTCTCGGGCGTGCCGAAGTGGCGCGCGAAACGGTCGGCGTCGATCGTCGCGGACGTGATGATCACCTTCAGGTCCGGGCGACGCGGCAGGATCTCCTTCAGGTAGCCGAGCAGGAAGTCGATGTTCAGGCTGCGTTCGTGCGCCTCGTCGATGATGATCGTGTCGTAGGCCTTCAGCAGCGGGTCGGTCTGCGTCTCGGCCAGCAGGATACCGTCCGTCATCAGCTTGACCCAGGCGCCCGGCGACAGTGTGTCGTTGAAGCGGACCTTGTAGCCCACGTGCTCGCCCAGCGGCGAACCCAGTTCGTACGCGATGCGCTTGGCCGTCGACGACGCGGCGATGCGGCGCGGCTGCGTGTGGCCGATCATGCCCTTTTCGCCGCGGCCCAGTTCCAGGCAGATCTTCGGCAGCTGCGTCGTCTTGCCCGAGCCGGTTTCGCCGGACACGATCACGACCTGGTTCTCCATCAGCGCCTTCGCGATTTCGGCGCGGCGGCCGGAGACCGGCAGGTCTTCCGGGAAGGTGATGGGCGGGAGCGGATTGCGCACGGCCTCTTTGCGCGCCTCGTTGCGCGGAGGGCGGTCTGTGCGCGGACGTGCGTCGCCTTCGCGCTGGCGCGGCGGGCGTTCCTGCTTGCCGTCGCCGACGTCGGCACGCGGCGCACGCACCTGCGCCTGCGCGAGCGCGTTCGCGAGCGCGCCCTCGCGCGCAGGCGGGCGCGGACCGCGACGGGCGTCGCTGCGCGCAGCCGGGCCTTCACTGCGCGGTTGCGAAGAACGGTCGGGGGATGCGGCGCGCGCCGGCTTGGGCGCAGGCTTGTTACTCTGTTCAGACATTGATTTTTACGAGGATTTGGTGCGCAAGTCGCGCAGCGAATTATAATGCGGCAAATGGAAAACCCTACCCAATTCGTCCAGTGGCTGCGCTCCGTCGCGCCGTATATTCACGCATTCGGCGGCAAGACCTTCGTTGTCGCTTTCCCCGGTGAACTGGTGTCGGCCGGTGCCCTGCCCGTGCTGGCGCAGGACCTGTCGCTGCTGGTCGGTCTTGGCATCCGCGTCGTGCTGGTGCACGGCTCGCGGCCGCAGGTGGCCGAACAGCTCGCGCTGCGTAATGTCGCGGGCCGCTTCCACAACGGCGTGCGCGTCACCGACAGCGCCGCGATGGAATGCGCCAAGGAAGCCGCCGGCGAACTGCGCCTGGACATCGAGGCCGCATTCAGCCAGGGCTTGCCCAACACGCCAATGTCGAATGCGCACATCAGCATCGTCTCCGGCAACTTCGTCACCGCGCGCCCGCTGGGCGTGATCGATGGCGTCGACCACGAACTGACGGGCGTCACGCGCAAGGTCGCCGCCGCCAAGATCCAGCCCATCCTGGAAACCGAGGACAACATCGTCCTGCTGTCGCCGCTGGGCTTCTCGCCGACCGGCGAGGTGTTCAACCTGACGATGGAAGACGTGGCGGTATCGGCCGCGATCGCCCTGCACGCCGAAAAGCTCATCTTCATCACGGAAACGTCGTTGATGAAGGATGCCGGCGGCGGCGATATCCGCGAACTGTCGTCGCACCAGGCCGAAGCCGTGCTGCAGGCGGGCTTCCTGCCGAACGACGCGTCGTTCTACCTGCAGCACGCGATCAAGGCATGCAACAGCGGCGTCGACCGCGCCCACATCATCCCGTACTCGACGGACGGCTCGGCCCTGCTGGAACTGTTCACCCACGACGGCGTGGGCACCATGATCACGCACGAAAACCTGGAGAGCCTGCGCCAGGCCTCAATTGAGGACGTCGGCGGAATTATCAAGCTCATCGAACCGCTGGAAGCGGACGGCACGCTGGTGAAGCGTCCGCGCGAGCTGATCGAACGCGAAATCGAGCAGTTCTCCGTGATCGAGCACGACGGCGTCATCTTCGGCTGCGCCGCGCTGTACCCGTTCCCGGAATCGAAGATGGCGGAAATGGCCTGCCTGACGATCAGCCCGGAAGCGCAGACCCAGGGCGACGGCGAGCGCATCCTGCGGCACATGGAAAACCGCGCCCGCGCGGCCGGCATGTCCAAGCTGTTCGTGCTGACCACGCGCACGTCGCACTGGTTCAAGAAGCGCGGCTTCGTGCCGGCGACCGTCGACGACCTGCCCAAGGATCGGGCGCATATGTACAACTGGCAACGCAGGTCGCAGATCCTGATCAAGCAACTCTAAAACCGTCGTCCCCGCGAAGGCGGGGACCCAATTTCACGTGCACGCCACACACACAACATTGGGCCCCTGCCTTCGCAGGGGCGACGTTGGTTGTTCATCGACGTGCATATCACAACAACTTCGATACCCGTCTGTAGCTTTTCCTCCGTCGCTTTATAATCACGTTTTCCGATACCGAACCAGGAGCAAGAACATGGCCCGCACCGTCCATTGCATCAAACTGAACAAGGAAGCCGAAGGCCTGGCCTTCCCGCCGTACCCGGGCGAACTGGGCAAGCGCATCTATGAAAGCGTGTCGAAGGAAGCCTGGGATGGCTGGCTGAAGCACCAGACGATGCTGATCAACGAAAACCGCCTGAACATGGCCGACGCACGTGCCCGCAAATACCTGGCCACGCAAATGGAACGCCATTTCTTCGGCGAAGGCGCCGACGAGGCCGCCGGCTACGTACCGCCGAGCGCCTGATCGATCAAAGGGCAGCGTCGCTGCCCTTTTTTACATCTGCTTGCACTGGCGCAACTCACACCGCGCCATGAACACTTTGCCGCGCATTTGCCCGTCCTCGCAGCGCATGCGATAAACCTCGACAGGCCCCGGCTCCGTAATGAGCCCGGCGCCCTGCCCGCCCGTACACCCCTGCTGCTTCGCCATCTTCTCGACGGTCGCCGACGACACCCCCATGCGGAACGGAATCGTCTCGACGGCCGGCGCTGCGTCGGCTACGGGAGCCGCAGGTGCGGCGGGTGCGGCCGGCGTCTGCCTGTGAAACATGGAACAGCCGCCCAGCACCGCGACGGCCACGCACACGAGCGCCAGGCGTTTCATGCTCAGAACGTCAGCTTCTTGACGCCGTCGCCCGTGCCCAGCAGGCAGACGTCGGCGCCGCGGCGGGCGAACAGGCCGACGGCGATCACGCCGACGATCTGGTTGATGTCCGATTCCAGCGCCACCGCATCCGTGATCGACAAGCCAGCCACGTCCAGGATGTAGCCGCCGTTGTCGGTGACGAAGGCGTCCGTGCTGCCCGGCTTGGTGCGCAGGCGCGGCTGGCCACCCAGCGCGGTCAGCTTGCGGCTGACGGCATTCGCGGCCATCGGCACGACTTCGACCGGCAGCGGGAATTTACCCAGGGTCTCGACGAGCTTGGAGCCGTCGGCGATGCACACGAATTTACCGGACACGGACGCGACGATCTTTTCGCGCGTCAGCGCCGCGCCGCCGCCCTTGATCATGGCGCCGGTGGCATTGATCTCGTCGGCGCCGTCGACGTAGACGGAAATCGACTCGACGTCGTTCAGGTCGAACACCTCGATGCCGTGGCCGCGCAGGCGCGTGGCCGTCGCTTCCGAAGACGCCACGGCGCCCTTGATGCGCGACTTGATCTTGCCGAGTTCGTCGATGAAGAAGTTGGCGGTGGAGCCGGTGCCGACGCCGATGATTTCGCCGTCGACCACGTATTCGATGGCGGCGCGTGCCACTGCCTGCTTGAGTTCGTCCTGAGTCATGATGTTGGTAGGAGGTGAAGAAGAATCCGACATTTTAACGGATTCGCCTGCCCGGATTCGCATGCCGCGACAGATTCCATGCCAATTCGGCATATAATCTTGCAACCAAAGAAACACTGTCGACGCCATATGTTCCGGACCCTGACCACCCTGCTGCTCGCCTTCGCCCTCGCACACACCGCGACGGCCGCCGACTTCACGCCGTCCGCCCCGCCCGGCCCGTACCGCGTCGGCCTCCACGTCCGCCAGCAGTACGACCGGGCGCGCGTCTACCAGCATCCGCGCAATCCCGTCACGGCGCAGGCGACGAGCGGCGACCGTTCGCGTCCGCTGCAGACGCTGATCTGGTATCCCGCCATCGGCACGGGCGGCGCGCTGACCTACCGCGACTACGTGACGACCGTGGCGACGGAAGAGGAATTCAGCCGCATGCCGGACCAGGTGCGCCGCGCCACCGACGCGCTCGTCGAGACGCGGCCTGCGGAAGTCCAGCGCGACCTGGCCAGTCCCGTGCGTGCACTGCGCGATGCCCCGAGCGCCCGGGTAAATTCCCCATCGTGATCTACGCGCCGAGCCACAGCGCCTATGCCATCGAGAACGTGGACCTGTGCGAATACCTCGCGAGCCACGGCTACATCGTGATCGCGACGCCGTCGCTGGGCCTGCGCTCGCACACGATGACCGCAAGCCTGGAGGGCGCCGAAGCGCAGGCGGACGACATCGGCTTCCTCGTCGGCTACGCGCAAACGCTGGCGCAGGCGGACACGAACCGCATCGCCGTCGTCGGCCACAGCTGGGGCAGCCTCGCGAGCGTGCTGGCCGCGGCCCGCGACGACCGCATCCGCGCCCTCGTCACGCTGGACGGTTCGCTGCGTGCCGCCTACGACTACGTGAACGGCGGCCCGCGCGCCGCGGGCTACGTCACGCCGGAACGCCTGGGCATCCCGCTGCTGTACATGACGCGCCTGCAGGACGAAGGCGCCATCGGCTCCGAACTGCTGGCGCGCATGCGCTATGCCGACGTGTATCTCGCCACGCTGGACGCCGCGAGCCACATGGATTTCTCGTCCTGGTCGCTGCGCATGGCGCCGGACGCCGCCTTCGGCAAGCGCACGCGCGCGCAATCGGCCCAGGCCTATGGTGCGATGGCGCGCATGGTCGAACGCTTCCTCGACGCCCGCCTGCGCAACGATGCACCCGCACGGCGCCAGCTGGACGACGCCCTCGCCGCGAACCGCCCGCCGGCCGGCTTCGTCTCGTTCGCGATAAAGCGCGCCACGGGCACGCCGCCGACGCTGGACACGTTCCTCGAACAACTGGGCCAGCAGGGCTTCGAACACATCGCCGCCATCTACGACCGCCTGCACGCGCAGAATCCCGACCTCGCCCTCGACCCGCTGCAGACCCACGACTGGGGCATGAAGCTGTTGCGCGAACGGCGCGCTGCGGATGCCATGCAGGTGTTCCGGCTGGGCGTGAAGCTGTATCCGGAACGCTTCGACTTCCTCTACGACGGCCTCGGCCAGGCGTACGAGGCCACCGGCGAGCGCGACGCGGCCATTGCGAATTACCGGCAGGCGCTGGCGCTGGAGCCGGGACAGGCGCATGCGCGCGAGCGGCTGGGGGCGCTGGGGGTTCAGTGATCGTTATTCGATGGCATTGGGGACGGACATGAAACGTGTGACTGGCATCGGCGGCATCTTCTTCCAGGCGAAAGACCCGGCCGCGCTCGGCGCCTGGTACAAGCGCCACCTGGGCATCGACGTGCAACCGTGGGGCGGCGCCGCGTTCGACTGGACGGATCCGACGGGCACGACCGCCTGGTCCGTCTTCCCTGCGGGCAGCGACCAGTTCGCGCCGAGCCGGGCTCCCTTCATGATCAACTATCGGGTCGACAATCTCACCGCCCTGCTGCAGGCCTTGCGCGACGAAGGCTGCAACGTGCTGGACAAAACGGACGACGGCGAGTACGGCAAGTTCGGCTGGGTCATCGATCCGGAAGGTAACAAGGTCGAGCTGTGGGAACCGCCGGCCTGATCATCCATTTACAAAAAGCAGCTCACATGCCCCTCTCCAACTACCTCGACGCCGTCCCGCAACTTGCCGAGCGCGTGTACGTGCACGACTCGGCGCAGGTCATCGGCAGCGTGCGCCTCGGCGCGGACAGCTCGATCTGGTGCAATGCCGTCCTGCGCGGCGACGTCAACGACATCGTCATCGGCCGCTGCACCAACATCCAGGACCTGACGATGGGCCACGTGTCCCACAAGACGCCCGCCAGGCCCAACGGCTCGCCGCTCGTCATCGGCGATTACGTCACCGTCGGCCACGGCGTCATCCTGCACGGCAGCCGGATCGGGAACGAATGCCTCATCGGCATGGGCACCATCGTGATGGACGACGTGGTCGTCGAGGACCGCGTCATGGTTGGCGCCGGCAGCCTCGTCCCGCCGAACAAGACGCTGGAAAGCGGCTTCCTGTACGTGGGCCGGCCCGTCGTCAAGGTGCGGGCGCTGACCGAGGCCGAGATCGCGTACCTGCGCTATTCGGCGGAGCACTATGTACGCATCAAGGACAATTACCTGGCATAGCGCCGCGTCGCGGCCCAGAACGCGAGCGCCGTCGCGCTGACGCCCGCGCCGAGCGCGCACACCCCTTCCCATCCCGCAGCCGCATACACGGCCGTTGCCGCCATCGCGCCCAGGCCACTGCCGACGGCATAGAACAGCATGTAACCGGCGACGAGCCGGCTGTGCGCGCCGGACGATGCCCGGAAGATCATGCCCTGGTTCGTCACATGGATTGCCTGTCCGCCGAGGTCGAGGAGCACGATGCCCGCAACCAGTGCCCACAGCGACACATCCATGCACGCGAGCGGCACCCAGGCGGCCAGCAACACGAGCAACGCAACCGCGCTGGCAAGGCCCGCGCGGCCGCGGTCGACCAGCGCGCCGGCCCACGTCGCGGCCAGGGCACCGGCGGCGCCCGCCAGCCCGAATGCCCCGATGGCCGTGTGCGACAGACCATAGGGCGGCGCGCTCAACGGCAGGACGAGCGCGCTCCAAAAAATGTTCAATGCCGCGAACATCAGCAACGCGAGTCCACCCCGGACCTGCAGCACGCGGTCGCGCAGCAGCAAGGCGAACATCGAGGCGATCAGGCTGCCATACGCCATGCGCCCACCGCCGGGCGCCAGGCGGGGCAACCGCCGCCACAGCAGCAACGTCAGCGCCAGCATCGCGCCGGCGGAGCAGACATACACGCTGCGCCAGCCGGCCACGTCGCTGACGCCGCCCGCCAGCACGCGTGCCAGCAACAAGCCGATGAAGACGCCGCCCTGGGCCGCACCCACGACACGTCCCCGCTCGTGGTCGGCCGCGGCGCCGGCGGCGTAGGCGATCAGGCCCTGCGTCATCGCCGTTCCCAGCAATCCGATCAGCACCATGGCGCCCAGCAGCATGGGCAGCGACGCCGCAAGGCCGGCCGCCACCAGCGCCGTGGCGAGGAGGAGCGCCTGCGCCACCATCAGGCGCCGGCGCTCGAGCAGGTCGCCGAGCGGCACGACCAGCAACAGGGCCAGCGCGCAACCGGCCTGGGTGGCGGTCACGACGCCGCCCACCGCACCTTCCGGGATCGAGAACTCGCGTGCGAGCGCATCCAGCAACGGCTGCGCATAGTAGACGTTGGCGACGCTGGCGCCGGCGGCCGTCGCAAACAGCAGGGTCGTGCCGCGCGGCAGGGACGGCGGGCCTCCCGTGTGTACAGGCGGATTGGCAATGGCGGCTTCGGTCATGGGATCCTATCGTTTGGTTTCAAATTGAAACCATTTGGAGCGTACGCTGTTTGGTTTTAAAATGCAACCACATGACTTCCAATTCATCCGATCCCTGCCCCGTCGCCCGCTCCGCCGGACTCATCGGCGACCGCTGGGCGCTGCTCATCGTGCGCGACGCGTTCGATGGCACGCGCCGCTTCAGCGATTTCCAGCGCCGTCTCGGCGTGGCACGCAATATCCTGTCCGACAGGCTGCGCCGGCTTGTCGACGCCGGTATCCTCGCGCTCCAACCCGGCAGCCATGGCGGCGCCCATCAGGAGTACGTACTCACCGAGCAGGGAAAAAGCCTGTTCCCGGTCGTGGTGGCGCTGCGCCAGTGGGGCGAGCGCTACCTGTTCGGGCCGCATGAACCGCATTCCGAACTGATCGAGAAAACGACGGGCGCACCGGTGCCCTTCATGGCACCGCTCGGGCACGACGGCGGCATGCTGTCGCCCGACGATACCGAGGTCCGCAAACTGGCGTGACCCGGGCGTGCCGCCGGTCAACCGTGCGCCCGCCGCCTCGTCCGCCCTGTAGCGTTATGCACCATGAACGCACGCTACCGACCGATCACGCGCCTGGGCCTCGGCGGCACCGGGCTGGGCGACATGTACCACGCGACGAGCGACGCGGCCGCGCACGCGACCGTCGATGCGGCGTGGGACGCGGGCATCCGCTACTTCGACACGGCCCCGCATTACGGCGCCGGCCTGTCCGAACACCGCTTCGGCCAGGCCCTGCGCCGGCGGCCGCGGGACGCGTACACGCTGTCGACCAAGGTCGGGCGCCTGCTCGTACCGCATCATCCGGGCGAGATCCAGGCGCCGTTCGTGGGCGCGCTGCCGTTCAAACGCGTGCTCGACTACACGGCAGACGGCGTGCGCCGCGCCGTCGAGGACAGCCTGCAGCGGCTGGCGCTGGGCCACGTCGACATCGTCTACGTACACGATTTATCGCCCGACCTGCTCGGCAACCAGTTCGAGTACCATTACCGCATCGCGGCCGGACCCGGCGGCGCGTTCGAGGGCATGATGAAACTGCGCGAAGAAGGCACGATCAAGGCCTGGGGCCTCGGTGTGAACACGGTCGAGCCCTGCCTGCGCGCGCTGCGCCAGTCCGATCCGGACGTGTTCCTGCTGGCCGGCCGCTACACGCTGATGGAAACGACGCCGCTCGCCGAGTTGTTTCCGCTGTGCGCCGCGCGCGGCGCGCACGTCGTGCTGGGCGGACCGTTCAACTCCGGTTTCCTCGCGGGCGGCGAACACTACGATTACCGGCCTGCCAGCCCGGACCAGCACGCCCACCGCGAGCGCCTGCGCCAGGTGGCGGCACGGCACGGTGTCGACCTGGCCGCAGCGGCGCTGCAATTCGGCCCGGCGCATCCGGTCGTCGCCGCGACGATCCCCGGCGCCAGCAGTCCGGAACACCTGCGGCGCAATGCGACACTGATGCACGTCGAGATTCCGGCCGCATTCTGGGAAGCGTTGCGGATGGAGGGCCTCGTGCCGCCGGAGGCGCCGCTGCCCGCGCGCAAGCCGGCGCCTTGAACCGGAACACCCTATTCGAAAAATATGATAACCATCATCATATTGAAACTGTAAAAAAGGCTGGATACCGGTGCCATGCGCCGCCCTGAAATTGCAAAATCGAAAAAAAATCGCTCCAATATTTAATACGGAACACGATCCGGTCGCTCTGTTGTCATGAGATCATTTACACGGCAACCATGCTGAGCCTTCATACCAACGCCGCATCGCTTTCTGCACAGAATTCCCTAACCCGCACCCAGACTTCGCTGTCGACGTCGATGACGCGCCTGTCGACCGGCTATCGCATCAATTCCGCGATGGACGATGCCGCCGGCCTGCAGATCGCGTCCCGCCTGAAGTCGCAGACCAGCGGCATGGCCGTCGCCATGCGCAATACGCAGAACTCGATCTCGCTGCTGCAAACGGCCGACGGGGCCCTGAACGAAGTCAACGGCATCCTGATGCGCATGAAAGACCTGGCGACGCAGTCCGTCGACAGTTCGTCGTCGGACGCCGACCGGGACGCCCTGCAGTCGGAATACGACAAACTGACGGACGAGCTGTCGAACATCGTCAGCACCACCACGTTCGGCGGCACGACGCTGCTGAACACCGCCGCGACCGGGGGCGGCCTCCTTGGGAGCGCATCGGGCCTCGCATTCCAGACGGGCGAAAGCAGTGCGGAAACCGTGCATGCCGACTTCTCGGCCCAACTGCAGGACATCGACACCGCCCTGCGCAACGTGGCGTGGAGTCACGTCGCCACGCTCGACGCCAACGGCGAGACGCAAGTATCGATCATCACCCGTTTCGCGGGCGACGGCTCGCCGACCGACCCCACGCCCGGCCACGCCGTCGGCAACGCCGTCTTTCCGGCGACGATCAGAGTACCCGACGGCAATGGCGGCACGATGCTCGTCCAGGGTACGTGGACGATCATGGCCAACTCCTCCTGGGCCATGCAGAACCTGACCGACGCCATCGACGCCGTGTCGGCGCTGCGCTCCGGACTGGGCGCGGTCGCGAACCGCCTCGACCACGCCTACAACAACCTGGCGAACATGGCGAGCAACACGCAGGCCGCCGCCGGCCGCATCATGGACGTCGACTTCGCGACCGAATCGGCGGCCATGACGTCGAACCAGATGCTGATGCAATCGGGCGCCGCCATGCTGAAGCAGACGAACAGCATGGCGTCGATGGTCATGTCGCTGCTGCAGTAATCATTCCGGCGGCAGGCACCCGTACATCCGGAGCCCTTCCCTGTCGCCATTCCAGATCTGGTGGACGACGGCACTGCCGTCAGGCTGGCGCGCGAGGCAGAACCTGGCCTCGTAGCTGGACGCGGCGCGACCCTTGCCCGGCCGCGCCTCGATGCGCAGGCTGTAGACCCGTCCCGGCGCCAGGGGAGCGGGCGTCGTGCGCGGCAGCGACGCCACCTTGCCGCCGTACGGCACGCACATGCCGAACGTGAGGGGAAACGTGCGCTCCTTCGGCATCGACATCTTCCACACCGGGCGTGCGCCTTCCCACACGACGATCGCCTGGAACTCCGGCGTGCCCAGGCGTTCCTCGCGCGGGGTGATGGTGAAGCACGGACCGCCCCGCGGACCTTCGCGCACCTCGGCCTCGCCGACACGCGCGTACGCCGGCGCGGCCAGCAGGCATGCACACAGCAGCACAGGGATGCGATAAGCGGCGGACATAATGACCTCAACGGAGCGCAAGGCGCAAGCCTACGACGGCACCGCCGTTAAATTTTGACGCTACGCAAGCTCAGGCGGAGACGGACGTTACCATTCGCGCGAAGCGGCGCGCGCCGCCGCGCGGCAGGTTGTCCGGGTCGCGGGGATCGGCGAGGAAGCGGGCCAGCACCTGTTCGTACAAGGCGAGCTCGTGCGCATACCGGCGCTGGCGCATGATGCGCGGGTTGCGCATGTACTTCAGCGCAAAGTAATCCGCAAGCAAGTCGCCCTGGGCCTCCATGTTGTAATCGGAGAGCGTCGCATCGGGACGCAGTTCGTAGCGGTACGACAGGCCGATGCGGAAGGCGCCGCGCAGCCGGACCGGGTAGCCGAGCTGGTGCTGCCACACGTGCACCATCTCGTGCATGAACCAGTGGATTGTGTGCGGATCGCCCGCGGCATAGTCGGGCAGGAAGCAGGATGGATGGAAATAGATGCTGCCGTTGGGCGTCATGGCGCAGTTTTTCGGCTGCACCAGCGGCAGGTAGCGGCGCCCGTGCACGCGCACGCGTGCGAAGTCGATGGCGCCGCCGAACAGCAGCGACGCCATGCGCATCTCGCCCGGGGTCAGGCCCCGGAGCAGGCGCCGCCGCATGAGGGCGAACTCAGGCTCAGGCCGCTTTCAGCGCGGCAGCAGCTTTCGCCAGGTCGGTGATCAGGTCCCAGTCGCCGGCCTTCATCGCGTCGGCCGGGGTCAGCCAGGAGCCGCCCACGCACGCGACGTTCTTCAGCGCGAGGAATTGCGGTGCCGTCTCGATCGAGATGCCGCCCGTCGGGCAGAAGGTCACGTCCGGCAGCGGACCGCCGATGCCCTTCAGCATGCCGACGCCGCCCGCCGGCACGGCCGGGAACAGTTTCAGCTGCTTGAAGCCGGCTTCGCGCGCCACCATCACTTCGGACGGGGTCATGCAGCCCGGCAGCAGCGGCAGGCCGCTTTTCTTCGCCGCCTCGATCAGCGACGGCGTCAGGCCCGGCGACACGCCGAACACGGCGCCCGCATCGCGCGACGCGGCGAATTCTTCCGGCTGGGTCAGGGTGCCGACGCCGACGATCGCGCCTTCCACCTGGGCCATCGCGCGGATCGCGTCCAGGCCGTGCTTCGTGCGCAGCGTAACTTCGAGCACGCGGATGCCGCCGGCGACCAGCGCCTTCGCGAGGGGGACGGCATGGTCCGGGTCGTCGATCGCGATCACGGGGATCACGACGGCGGATTTCATGATGTCCAGCAGGGTCATATCGTTACTCATCGTTTTGCTCACTTGGCGGTGGATTTGCGGAACAGGAAATCTTCGTCCGAACCGGGCATGATCTCGCCGCTGTCGGTACCTTCGTGCAGGGGCACGGTCGTGTCGATCGGCGACGGCAGCGGGAAGTGGGCGGCGCCCTCTTCGGCCGCGCTGACCGATTTACGGAATACGTCGAACAGCTCGCGGCCCATGCCGATGTGGCTGGAGCTCAGGTCCGCGGTTGCCATCTTGCGTGCGGCCCACACGTCTTCCGGCACCAGCGCGTCCAGCGAGCCCTGCGTCGCGTCGACGCGGATGATGTCGCCGTCGCGCACGAGGCCCAGCGGACCGCCGGCAAGGATTTCCGGCGACACGTGGATCGCGGCCGGCACTTTACCGGACGCGCCCGACATGCGGCCGTCGGTGACCATCGCGACGTGGTAGCCGGAATCCTGCAGGTTGGCCAGCGCCGGCGTCAGCGCGTGCAGTTCCGGCATGCCGTTGGCGCGCGGGCCCTGGAAGCGGATCACGGCGACGAAGTCGCGGTTCAGCTTGCCCGCCTTGTAGGCGTGCATGAAATCTTCCTGCGAATCGAACGTCAGCGCCGGTGCTTCGACGATGTGGTGTTCCTTCTTGACGGCCGAGATCTTCATCACGGCGCGGCCCAGGTTGCCCTGCACGAGGATCAGGCCGCCGTTGTCGCTGAACGGGTTCGTATGCTTGCGCAGCACGGATTCGTCGCCGCTCTGTTCCGGCAGGTCGCGCCAGACGACCTTGTCGCCGTCCAGGAACGGTTCCTTGCAGTGGTTGCGCAGGCCGCGGCCCAGGATGGTGTTGACGTCGTCGTGCACGAGGCCGGCGTCCAGCAGTTCGCGGATGACGAAGGTCGGGCCGCCGGCGGCCTGGAAGTAGTTCACGTCGGCGTCGCCGTTCGGGTACACGCGCGTCAGCAGCGGCACCACTTTCGACAGCTCGTCGAAGTCGTTCCAGTCGATCACGATGCCGGCCGCGCGCGCGATGGCGACGAGGTGCAGCGTGTGGTTCGTGGAACCGCCCGTCGCGTGCAGCGCGGCGATGGCGTTGACGATGCATTTTTCGTCCACGATGTGACCGATCGGCATGTACTCGCCGCCCTGCTGCGAGATCTTGACGGCATGCTGGGCCGCGGCGCGGGTCAGCGCTTCGCGCAGCGGGGTGTCCGGATGGACGAAGGCGGCGCCCGGCAGGTGCAGGCCCATCATCTCCATCAGCATCTGGTTGCTGTTAGCGGTACCGTAAAAGGTACACGTACCGGCGCCGTGGTAGGCCTTGGCCTCGCCTTCCATCAATTCCTCACGGGTAGCCTCGCCTTTCGCGTAGCGCTGGCGGATGGAGGCCTTTTCCTTGTTCGAGATACCGGTCGCCATCGGGCCGCCCGGCACGAAGATGCCCGGGATGTGGCCGAAGTGCAGCGCGCCGATCAAGAGGCCCGGCACGATCTTGTCGCAGATGCCGAGGTACAGGCTGGCGTCGAACATGTTGTGCGACAGCGCGATGGCGGTCGACATGGCGATGGTGTCGCGCGAGAACAGCGACAGTTCCATGCCCGGCTGGCCCTGCGTGACGCCGTCGCACATGGCGGGCACGCCGCCGGCGAACTGCGCCACGGCGCCGACTTCACGCACGGCGTCCTTGATGACCTTGGGATAGGCTTCGAACGGCTGGTGCGCCGACAGCATGTCGTTGTACGAAGAAACGATCGCGACGGACGGCTGCTTATACTCGCGCAGCTTGAGCTTGTCGTTGGCCGGGAAGGCGGCAAACCCGTGTGCCAGGTTCGTGCACGCCAGCACGCTGCGCTGCACGCCCTTGACGCGCGCGGCGTCGAGATGCGCGAGATACGCCTGGCGCGAAGGCCGGCTACGCTTGATGATCCGGTTGGTGACCTGTTCTACTACGGGGTGCAGCGCCATGATCTGTTCCTTGTGAATTAGATTTCTGAAATTTTACTACGAAATGCGGATTCCCGCTCACTAATCAATGAGCGAAGTAAGGTGAACACGGGAGACTCGCGCTGTGCGGTGAATTTATGTAGTGAATTTACGCCTGCTTCCTGTATGATTCGCTAACCTGCACAAAATGACATCATACCGTCCATCACCATGCGCCAACCACCCCTGACCAGCACCGCCAGTTACCAGGCCCTCCAGTCCCACGCCCAGGACGCCCAGCAATGGCAGATGCGCGACCTGTTCGCGCAAGACCCGCAGCGCTTCGAACGCCTGTCGGCGGAAGCGGCCGGTCTGTTCCTAGACTATTCAAAAAACCGCCTGGACGGGCGCACGCTTGCACTGCTGGCAAACCTGGCGCGCGAGCGCGGCGTCGAGCAGCTGCGCGATGCCATGTTCAACGGCGACAAGATCAACCTGACGGAAAACCGCGCCGTCCTGCACACCGCGCTGCGCGCGCCGAAGGACAAGCAGATCACCGTCGACGGCCAGGACATCACGGCCGACGTACACGGCGTCCTCGCCCGCATCAAGACGTTCAGCGACGCCGTGCGTAACGGTGCGTGGCTGGGCCACACGGGCAAGGAAATCACGGACATCGTCAACATCGGCATCGGCGGTTCCGACCTCGGTCCGAAGATGGTCTGCCTGGCGCTGCGCCAGTTCGCGCATCCGCGCCTGGCCATGCACTTCGTCTCCAACGTCGACGGCCACGACATGGACGCCGCGCTGGCGCGCGTGAACCCGGAAACGACGCTGTTCATCATCGCGTCGAAGACGTTCACGACGGCCGAGACCATGATGAATGCGAACACGGCGCGCAGCTGGTTCCTCAAGAGCGCCCCGGAAGAAGCCCTCGCGAAGCACTTCGTCGCGGTGTCGACGAACGTGGAAGCCATCAAGAAATTCGGCATCGATCCGGACAACATGTTCCCGTTCTGGGACTGGGTCGGCGGCCGCTACTCCGTCTGGTCGGCGATCGGCCTGCCGGTCGCGCTGTGCGTCGGCTACGGCTATTTCGCCGACTTCCTCGCGGGCGCGCACGCGCTGGACGAGCACTTCCGCACCGCGCCCATCGAGCAGAACCTGCCGATGATCCTGGCCCTCGTCGGCTTGTGGAACCGCGAATTCCTGGGCTGCCCGTCGGTCTCGATTGCGCCGTACCACCAGGACCTGAACCGCTTCCCCGCGTACCTGCAGCAGCTCGACATGGAAAGCAACGGCAAGCGCGTCACGCGCGCCGGCGACACCATCACGGACTACGAGACCTGCCCGGTGATCTGGGGCGACGTGGGCACGAACGGCCAGCACGCCTACTTCCAGCTGCTGCACCAGGGCACGGACGTCACGCCGATCGACTTCATCGCCGCGCTGCGTCCCGCGCACGAGTTCCAGAACCACCACGCCGCGCTGCTCGCGAACTGCTTCGCGCAGTCGGAAGCCTTCATGAAGGGCAAGACGGCGGACGAGGTGCGCCAGGATCTGGCCGGCCAGGACGCCGCCGAGATCGAGCGCCTCGTGCCGCACAAGACCTTCCCGGGCAACCGTCCGAGCAACACGATCCTGATGGAGTACCTGACGCCGGCGACGCTGGGCGCGCTGATCGCGCTGTACGAACACAAGACCTTCGTGCAGGGCGCGATCTGGGACGTGAACAGCTTCGACCAGTGGGGTGTGGAACTGGGCAAGGTGCTGGCCAAGAAGATCGAGGCGGAGCTGAACGGCGAGGCGCAACCGGCGCAACACGACGGTTCGACCAACGGCCTGATCGCCCGTGCCAAGGCTGCCGTCTGAGGAGCGTTCCATGAAGACCGAAAAATTCCACATCGTGCATGACGAACGGATGCTGGTCGGCGAATCGGCCGTCTGGCATGCGGTCGAATCCGCGCTGTACTGGGTCGACATCGACGGCAAGTCGGTGCACCGCCTGCATCCGTCGAGCGGCAAATACTCGCGCTGGAACACGGCGACGGAGCCGTCCGCCATCGCCGTCGACCTGGACAACAACCTCGTGCTGGCCACGCGCGCCGGCTTCGTCTACCTGAACACGACGACGGGCGACATCGACGACATCGTGCCGGCGCCGTACGACACGTCCATCGTCCGCTTCAACGACGGCCGCACGGACCCGGCGGGCCGCTTCTGGGTCGGCACGATGTACGAGCCGCGCGACCAGCAGAAGGCCGAGATGTACGTGCTGGACAAGGGCGCGCTGCGCCTGGCCTGGGCCGGCGGCATGACGAACTCGAACGGCCTGTCGTTCAGCCCGGACGGCAAGACGATGTACCACTCGGACACGACGAGCCACCGCGTGGACGCCTACGACTACGACGTCAAGACGGGCACGGCATCGAACCGCCGCAACCTCGTCACCTTCTCCGACGACAAGAAGGCGGCCGACTATGGCGGCCGTCCGGACGGCGCGGCGGTGGACAGCGAAGGCAATTACTGGTCCGCGATGTTCGAGGGCGGCCGCATCGTCAAGCTGTCGCCGACCGGCGAGCTGCTGCAGGAAATCGAGCTGCCCGTGCGCTGCCCGACGTCCGTCGCGTTCGGCGGGCCGGACCTGCGCACCCTGTACGTCACCAGCGCCAGCAAGGGGCGCTCGAATGACGAGCTGGCGAAGTATCCGCACAGCGGTAAAGTACTGGCATTTACCGTCGACGTCCCCGGTATCGAACAGGCCGAGTACCGCAACTGAGTCGCGGCCGATCCGAGCTCAAGCAAAGAAGCCGCGCAACGCCGCGGCCACCGCGTCCGGCTGCTCTTCCGGCAGGAAGTGCCCGCAGTCGGCGATGCACACGCCCTGCACGTCGTCGGCCCACGGCCGCAGTGGCGCCGCCATGTCGGGGATCGAACCCTGGTCGGCGCTGAGCGCCAGCAGCGGCATGCGCAGCTTGGCCTCTGCGCCGAGCGCCCGGTTCTGCCGCGCCGACACCTGCACGGCGCGGTACGTCGCGAGCCCTGCGCGCAGGGCGCCCGGCTGCGTGAGGATGCGCAGGTATTCGTCGACATCCGCGTCGGCGAAAGCGAACGGATTGGCCGTCTTGCGCCGCAGGAACCAGTCGAGGTAATCGCGTTCCTTCCCGGCGATCAGCGTTTCCGGCAGGTCGGGGATCATGTGGAAGGGGAAGTGCCACGTGCGCCAGGCCTTGTCGGACGCGAGCGGCAACGCGTCCGGCAGCGTGATGCCGGGAATGCCGGCGTCGAGCAGCGCCAGTTTCTCCACGCCGGCGCCGAACCGCAGCGCATGGGTGAACGCCACCCACGCCCCCACGTCGTGCGCGGCCAACAGGCAGCGCTCCACCCCCAGCCTGTCGAGCCAGGCGCGCACCGCGCCGGCCAATGCGCCGGTGTCGTAACCGTCGAGCGGACGGTCGGAATCCCCCTGACCCGGCAAGTCGAGCGCCAGCACCCGATAGCGCTCCGCCAGCAACGGTATGACCTTGCGCCATGCATACCAGCTTTGCGGATAGCCCGCCAGCAGGACGAGCGCCGGCCCGTCCGCCGGGCCGGCCGCCACATGGTGCAGGCGCACGCCGTCGAGGTTGGTGAAATGGTGCGTATTCATACAGGCTCTCCTCGGTGGGTGAACGATTAAGGAAACGATCATTTCCAAAATCGCGAAAAAAAATTTACGACAGTCCCAGCAGCATCGCGTCGGCCGCGGACTGCAATGCATGTTCGCCATACCCCAGCTTGCCGACGATGCGAAACCCCTGGACCAGGCACAGCAAGCCGAGCGCGCACGCGCCCGCTTCGACCGTGGCCGGAATCGAGCCGTCGGCCTGGCCCGCGCGGATCGCCGTTTCGATCATGCGACCGAGGTCGCGCACGGCTTGGTCGACCGCCTGGGCCATCTCGTCGTCAAACGTGCTGAGGGCGGTCGCGCTGCCCGCGACCAGGCAGCCGGCTGCCCCTTCGGCGCCGGTGGACGACATGACGTAGAAACGCAGCAGCGCCCGCACTTGGCCAAGCCCCGTCGGTTCCTGCGCCAGCACGGCGCGCATCTGGGCATGGCGCAGCGCCGTGTAGCGCGCGAACGCGGCCAGGAAGACGGCGCGCTTGTCGGCGAACGCCTTGTAGATGCTGCCGGCCGTCAGCCCCATCGCCGCCGAGAGGTCGGCGATCGACGCGGCATGATAGCCGCGCTCGCGGAAGACGCGGATGGCGGCGTCGAGCGCAGCGTCCATGTCGAATTCGCGGGGACGGCCGGGGCTGCGGGCGGCAACGGATGGCGCGGGAATGGATGTCATGCAGGCATTATAGGAAACGATCGCTTCCAAATCAAGCGAACTTCCCTGCCCGGCCGGGCGCACGAGGTTGAAGCGATGTGGCACCATAGGAGTCCGGCAGCCGTCGCGACGTAGTAAATTTTCTTGCGCGATCAATAAATATGTAGTAAATTTACAGCATTTCACTCCTCGACAGACACCATGGCACTTTCCGATTTCGATCTCGTTTTCTTCGGCGGCAGCGGCGACCTCGCGATGCGCAAGCTGTTGCCGGCGATGTATGCCCGTGACGTGTGCAACGACCTGCCCGCGACGGCGCGCATCATCTGCGTCGGCCGCGACGAGATGTCGCAGGAAGCGTTCATCGAGATGGTGGAAACCAACGCGAAATCGCACGTGAAGGAACACGTCGACGCCACCGCGTGGCAGACGTTCCTGGACCGCATCACCTACGTCGCCGTCGACGCCGGCAACGTGGCGACCTATGCGGCGCTGGCGGAAGCGCTGCGCAAGGATCCGTCGCTCACGCGCGTGTACTACCTCGCGACGCCGCCGCAACTGTTCGCGACGATCTGCGAGAACCTGGCCGCGGTCGGCCTGGCCACGCCGAATTCGCGCGTCGTGCTGGAAAAGCCGCTGGGCCGCGATCTGGCATCGGCCAAGCAGATCAACGCCGATGTCGGCAAGGTGTTCGCCGAATCGCAGATCTACCGGATCGACCACTACCTCGGCAAGGAAACCGTGCAGAACCTGCTGGCCCTGCGCTTCGGTAACATCCTGTTCGAGCCGCTGTGGCGCCGCGAGTGGATCTCCGACGTGCAGATCACCATTGCGGAAAAGATCGGCGTGGGCAACCGCCTGGGCTATTACGACAACTCGGGCGCGCTGCGCGACATGCTGCAGAACCACCTGCTGCAACTGCTGTGTATCGTCGCGATGGAACCGCCGACGTCGATCGCGCCGGACGCCGTGCGCGACGCCAAGCTGCAGGTCCTGCGCTCGCTGAAGCGATTCACGCCGACGACGCTGTCGCAGAACATCGTACGCGGCCAGTACCGCGGCGGCTACGTCGACGGCCAGGCAGTGCCGGGCTACCGCGACGAACCGGGCGCGCCCAAGCAATCGAAAACGGAAACGTTCGTTGCGATGAAGGCCGAGATCGACACGTGGCGCTGGGCCGGCGTGCCGTTCTACCTGCGCACCGGCAAACGCATGGCCGACCGCCTCGCGGAGATCGTCGTGCGCTTCAAGCCGATCCCGCATTCGATCTTCAACCAGCCGACGTCGAGCTTCCAACCGAACAGCCTCGTGATCCGCCTGCAACCGGACGAAGGCCTGTCGATGAACCTGATGGCCAAGACGCCGGGCGATTCCATGCGCCTGAAGCAGGCAGAACTCGAGCTCGATTTCCGCGAACAGTTCAAGTCCCCGCGCATGGAAGCGTACGAGCGCCTGCTGCTGGACGTCCTGCGCGGCCAGCTGACCCTGTTCATGCGCGGCGACGAGCTGGAAGCCGCGTGGGAATGGGTCGAGCCGATCCTGGAATACTGGGAGCAGGACGACACGACGCCCGTCCCGTACACGTCCGGCACGTGGGGCCCCGCCTCGTCTTCCGCACTGATCGGCCGCGACGGCCTGCAGTGGCGCGAAGAGGCGCTGCCGGAAGACTGAGGAATTACCGTGCTGCTCGATTCGATCCGTACCCAGCTCGACTCGCTGTCCAAGTCCGAGCGCAAGGTGGCGCTCGCCGTGCTGGCCGCGCCCAGCGCCACCGTGAGCCAGAACATCACGGCGCTGGCGCGCAGCGCGCAGGTGTCCGAACCGACCGTCGTGCGCTTTTGCCGCACGCTCGGCTACGACGGCTGGCACGAGTTCAAGCTGAAGCTCGCGCAAGGCCTCGCGCTGGCGCTGCCCGGCGCCAGCGAACAGCCGGCGCAGGACGACCTGGCCGCGGACCTCGTCAACAAGATCTGCAGCCGCTCGATCAACACTCTGCTCGACCTGCGCAACAACCTCAAACCGGAACTGATCCAGAAGGCGCTCGACATCCTGTCGCGCGCCAACAAGATCGAGTTCTACGGCCAGGGCACGTCGGGCTTCGTCGCGGCCGACGCGCAGCATAAATTCTTCCGCTCGGGCGTCCCGACCGTCGCGTACACCGATCCCGCGATCCACGCCATCGCGGCCGCGCTGCTGCGCGAAGGCGACGCCCTGGTCGCGATCTCCCAGCGCGGCAACAACCCGTCGCTCACGCGCTCGGCGAAGCTGGCGCGCCGCGGCGGCGCCGAAGTGATCGTGCTGGCGCCGTCCGGCACGCCGCTCGCGGACATGGCGAGCCTGCTGATCCCGATCGACCTCGTGTTCGCGACCGATCCGTACACGCCGATCTCGGCGCGCCTCGCGTACCTCGTCGTGATCGACGTGCTCGCGGTCGGCCTCGCGCTGCAGCGCGGTCCGGAATTCCGCAAGAAGATGCAGAACGCGCAGAAGGCGCTGCAGGAATTCGACCTGCAATTCGATTCCTTCATCGGCTGACGTTTCATCCCATGTCTTCCCCCGTCTTCTTCGAGAAGGCAGAAGACTTCCGCGCCTGGCTCTCAGCGCAAGCGCACGAGGCGAAAGAACTGCTCGTGGGCTTTCACAAGGTCGGCACGGGCAAGCCATGCATGTCCTGGTCCGAATCGGTCGACCAGGCGTTGTGCCATGGCTGGATCGACGGCGTGCGCAAGCGCGTGGACGACGCCACCTACACCATCCGCTTCACGCCGCGTAAGGCCGGCTCGATCTGGAGCGCGGTGAACATCGACAAGGTCGCGAAGCTGCGCGAGCAAGGCCTCATGACGCCGGCCGGCGAAGCGGCGTTCGCGCAGCGTTCGGAAGACCGCTCGCGCGTGTATTCGCACGAGCGCGAGACGCCGGCCGAGCTGTCGCCTGAAGACCTCGCCCGCTTCCAGCGCCACAAGGCCGCGTGGGCGTTTTTCGAAGCGTGCCCGCCCGGCGCCCGCAAGCGCATGCTGCACGTCGTGACGAGCGCGAAAAAGCCGGAAACACGGGCCGCACGGCTCGACCGGCTCATCGCGGCATGCGCGGAAGGCAGGCGGCTCGATGTGTGGACGCCGGACAAGAATCAGTAGCCGACCGTGAACCGCTCGCGCACGTGCGCCGGCTTTTCGATCTCGTCGACCAGCGCGACCGCGTAGTCTTCGTACGAGATCGTGCTGCCCTTCCCGCTCACCAGCAGTTCGTCCTTGGCCAGGCGGAATTTGCCAGTGCGCTCGCCCGGCACGAACAGGGCGGACGGCGAGATGAACGTCCAATCGAGATCGCTCACGCCGCGCAGCGCGTCCAGGAAGGCGGCCCCCTTGGTCGCCTCGTCCTTGTACGCGGCCGGGAAATCGGGCTGGTCGAGCAGGCGCTTGCCCGGTGCGACGAACAGGCTGGCGGCGCCGCCCACGACGAGATAACGTTTTACACCGGACGCGCGCACGGCGTCGATCAGTGCAGCCGGGTCGGTATCGAGGAAGCGCACGGAACTGACCACGGCATCGTGGCCCTTCAGCACGTCGGCCAGGCCGGCCGGATCGGCGACGTTGCCGCGTGCCGCCGTCACGCCGGTCTGCGCCGGCACTTTCGATGGATCGCGGACGATGGCCGTGACCTGGTGGTTGCGCGAAACGAGTTCGTTCAGGATGCGCGTGCCGACGTTGCCGGAAGCGCCGATGAGAGCGATGCGTGCCATGTGGTTGACTCCTTGTAGGGTTGGTGGAGACAGTCTAAAAACGAGACCGATGAGGCATCTTATGCTAGCCTGCGCATGCCGCACAAGAAGTCAGCGCGGCGTGATCAGGTCAGCGAAAACTGACCGCTACCCTCAAGAGAATATGGCCAAGACGAATCTACTGGCCGCCGACGGCGGCTTCGAACAACCCTGCCCCATCCGCGACGTACTTGACCGCATCGGCGACCAGTGGAGCCTCCTCGTGCTCGACGCGCTCGAAGGCGGCACGAAGCGTTTCAATGAATTGATGCGCACACTGGGCGACATCTCCAAGCAGATGCTGTCGCTGACCTTGAAGCGGCTGGAGGAAGACGGTTTCGTGCGCCGCACCGTGTACCCGGAAGTGCCGCCGCGGGTCGAGTACGACCTCACGCCTCTGGGCCACTCCTTCCTCGTGCCGATGAAAGGCCTCGTCGCGTGGGCCGACGAGCATCATCGCCACGTGTGCGAGGCGCGTACTCACTACCGGACGGGTGCGCGGTAACGAAACATTTCTCTTGGATTGGTTTTTATTTATAATAAACAAAATAATCACCAGGAGACAACAGTGGGCAAAGCAGGCCATCAACAGATCAACCCGACCCGGCGCCGCGTGCTCGGTACGCTGGGCCTTGCCGCCGCCGCGACCGGCATGCCCGGCCTGGCCGGTGCAACCGTCGTGGCACGCACGGATGGCGGCAAGGAACAACTGGCGTTGTGGTACGAGCGCCCCGCCGGTCCATGGGTCGAGGCCCTCCCCGTCGGCAACGGCCGGCTCGGCGCGATGGTCTACGGCCGCCCGCTGCAGGAGCGCCTGCAACTGAACGAGGACACGCTGTGGGCGGGTGGCCCGTACCGCTTCGACAATCCCGAATTCAAGACCGCGCTGCCGCGCGTGCGCGCGCTGATCGATGAGGGCCGCTTCATCGAGGCACGCGACCTGGTGGCGAAATCGATGATCTCGAAGCCGGCCACGCAGATGCCTTACGGCGCCGCCGGCGACCTGCTGCTGGACTTCCATGGACTCACGCCGGCAGCGTCGTATCGCCGCTCGCTCGACCTGGACACCGCCATCGCCACGACGCGCTTTACGAGCGGCGGCGCGCGCCACCTGCGCGAAGTGTTCGCGAGCGCGCCCGACCAGGTGATCGTGCTGCACCTGCAGGCAAGCGGCGGCGGCACACTGGATTTCGACGTCGGCTACCGCCACCCTCGCCAGGTCGATTACGGCAAGGCCAATTACGACGGCAAGTCCGCGGATGACCCCTCGGCCGCCACGGGTGCGCCCTGGGACGTGAAGGAAGACCTTGAAGAATCGAAGCGGCCAGCCAGCCTGGCGATCCGTGCGGACGGTCCGCGCGCCCTGCTGGTCGAAGGCGGCAACGCGGACGCCGCCGGCGTCAAGGGCGTGCTGCGCTACGCCGTGCGCGTGCAGGCCCTGGGCGACGGCAAGGTGACCGTGGACGGCGACCGCCTGCGCGTGCGCGGCGCGCGCGACGTCACGCTGCTCATCGGCGCCGCGACCAGCTTCGTCAACTTCCGCGACACGAGCGGCGACCCGGTGCAGGCCGTGCGCACGCGCATGGACGCCGCCGCGCGCAAGCCGTATGCGCGCCTGCGCGCCGACCACGTCAAGGCGCACCGCGCGCTGTTCTCGCGCCTGTCGCTGCGCCTCGGCCGCGCGGACGCGGGCGCCGCCGTCCCCACCGATGCGCGCATCGCCGCCGTCCCGCGGACGGACGACGCCGCGCTCGCAGGGCTGTCCGCGCTGTACCTGCAGTACGGGCGCTATCTGCTGATCTCGTCGTCGCGGCCAGGCAGCCAGCCCGCCAATTTGCAGGGCATCTGGAACGAGGGCATCTATCCCCCGTGGGGCGGCAAATACACCATCAACATCAACACGGAGATGAACTACTGGCCGGCGGAAGCGGCCAACCTGGGCGAGTGCGTGGAGCCGGTCGTGAGGATGGTCGAGGAACTGGCCGTCAACGGCGCCGACGTCGCGCGTGACAGCTATGGCGCCCGCGGCTGGGTCGCGCACCACAACACCGACCTGTGGCGCGCGGCGGCGCCCATCGACGGTCCGAACTGGGGCATGTGGCCCTGCGGCGGCGCATGGATGTGCAAAACGCTGTGGGACCACTACGAGTACACCCCGGACGATGCGTATCTGGCCCGCATCTACCCGCTGCTGAAGGGCGCCTCGCAGTTCTTCGTCGACGTGCTCGTCGAAGATCCGAAAGGTCGCGGCCTCGTGACGTCGCCGTCGATCTCGCCGGAAAACACGCACCATCCGGACGTGGCCGTGTGCGCGGGTCCGGCGATGGACCGCCAGATCGTGCGAGACCTGTTCGCCTGGACGCTGGCCGCGCACGAGCGCCTGCGAGATCCGGACGCGGACTTCCGCAAAACGGTGGAAGCGAAGCGCGCGCGCCTGGCACCGGACCGCATCGGCGCCCAGGGCCAGTTGCAGGAATGGCTGGAGGACTGGGACGGCCAGGCGCCGGAACAGCATCACCGCCACGTGTCGCACCTGTACGCCATCTATCCCAGCGAGCAGATCAACGTGCGCGACACGCCCGATCTGATCGCGGCTGCCAAGACGACACTGAACACCCGCGGCGACCTGTCGACCGGCTGGGCCACGGCATGGCGCCTGGCCCTGTGGACGCGCATGGGCGACGGCGAGCGCGCCTACAGCATCCTGCGCGGCCTGCTGGGCCGGGAGCGCACCTACCCGAACATGTTCGACTCGCATCCGCCGTTCCAGATCGACGGCAATTTCGGCGGCTCGGCCGCCATCCTGGAAATGCTCGTGCAATCGTGGGGTGGCGAGATCCGCATCCTGCCGGCGCTGCCGCGTGCGTGGCCGGAAGGTGCTGTCCACGGCGTGCGCGCCCGCGGCGGCATCGAGGTCGACCTGGACTGGGCCGGCGGCCGCGCCACGCGCGTTCTGCTGCGCGGCAAGCCGGGACAATCGGCGAAGGTGCGGATCGGCGAGCGCCTCGCGACCGTCAAGCTCGACGCGTCCGGGCGTGCACGCGTGGCGCTCACTTAGCTTAGTTAACCGCCTCCGCCACCGGCACGGCGGCAACCGCGCGGCGCCGCGCCAGCAGCACGATCAGCGCGGCGACGCCGCACGCCGCCGCCGCCGTGTACACGGCCGGCGAATACGTGAACGCGATCGTGCGGATACGGCCCGCACCGTAGGCCGCGACGGCCGCCCCGAGCTGGTGGCCGGCGAAGACCCAGCCGAAGATCATCGGCGCGCGCTTGCCCCATGCCTGCGCGGCCAGCTTCACGGTCGGCGGCACCGTCGCGATCCAGTCGAGGCCATAGAACATGGCGAACAGCGTCAGGCCCGTGAGCGTGAAGTCGGCCGACGGCAGCCACGCGAGCGACAGCCCGCGCATGCCGTAGTACCAGCACAGCAGGTAGCGGCTGTCGTAGCGGTCGGACAGCCAGCCCGACAGGATCGTGCCCACGAGGTCGAACGTGCCCATCATCGCCAGCACGGACGCAGCCGGGACGGCGCCCAGGCCCGCATCGCCGCACAGCGAAATGAAGTGAGTCTGGATCAGGCCATTCGTCGACAGGCCGCAGATGAAGAAGCTGCCGAACAGCACCCAGAACACGCGGTCGGCGCGCACGCTGGCCAGCGTCGTGAACGGGGTGCGGATCGAGACCGGTGCGCGCGCCGGCACGACGGGTTTGACGGACGTGTCGCCGCCATAGGGTGCAAGGCCCAGTTCCTGCGGATGGTCGCGCACGAACAGCAGCGCGAGGATGGCCACGAGCGCGCAGCTGGCCATCACGGGGAGCAGCGCCATGCGCCAGCCGCCATGCTCGATCAGCCACGTGCCGACCGGGAGGAACACGAGCTGGCCCGTCGCCGAGCTGGCCGTGAGTAGACCCATCACGAGGCCGCGGCGCTGTTCGAACCAGCGGTTGGCGACGACGGCGTTGAGCACCAGCGCCGTCATGCCGGAACCGATCCCCAGCATCACGCCCAGCAGCAGCACGAGCTGCCAGAAATCCGTCATCTGGCGCACGAGACCGAGGCCTGCCGCGATGACCGCCAGCGCCGTCACCATCACGTTGCGCAGGCCGAAGCGTTCCATCAGCAGCGCGGAAAAGGGTCCCATCAGGCCGAACAGGGCGAAGCGCACGGCGAGCGCCGACGAGATCTGGTCGACGGTCCAGCCGAATTCCTGGCTCAGGGGTTTCAGCAGCGCGCCCGGCAGGCCGAGCGCGGCGGAGGACGACAGCGCCGTCAGGAAGGTGATGGCGGCGACGAGCCAGCCGTAGTGGAGGCCGCGGCGGCCCATCCACTGGGCGAGAGAAGTGGAAAGCATGGGAGTCCTTAGTCGAGAAGACGGGCCGTGGCCGCGTCGAGGATGCGGTGGGCGTAGGCGTCGTCGTCGACGGACCGCGCCAGCACGAGGGCGCCGACCATCGTGGCGAATGCGGCGAGCGCGTCGTCCGGCGTCGCGTCCGGGTGCTTCCTGAGCATGGCGTCACCAAGGATGTCGACGAAGGCCTTGACGCCCGCCTCGAAGTGGCGCGGCAGTTCCGGGCCGTGGCGGGCCGCGTCCGGGCCGAGGGAGGCGATGACGCAGCCCGAGCCCACGCGGCCGCGGTGACCGGGCGTCAGGTAGCGGCGCACGAGGGCCGCGTACGCGCTCCCCCCGCGTCCGCCGCCGCGCGGCGCCAGCCGTCGATGCCGGTCTCCAGCGCGCGGTCGCAGGCCTGGGCGATCAGGTCGTCCTTGGACTTGAACTGCTTGTAGAACGCGCCGTGCGTGAGGCCGGCCGCGGCCATCAGCTCGGCGAGGCCGACGCCGTCGAAGCCGCGCTCGCGGAACAGGCGGCTGGCGGCGTCGATGACGGCCTGGCGGTTTTCCTCCGCCTGGATTCGATTGACTCGCATGGTTTCCTCCAAAATGGATGTCAATCATAATCCATTTTCGCAAATAGATGTCAAGCACAATCTATTTTTACTGCCGTAAAATACGCATTTTCGACAACGCAGCATCGTCCGCCATGCACATCAATCCCGAACGCAGCACCCGCCCCGACTACGACCTGCTGGTACGCCAGGTCGCCAGCGTCCTCGAGGGCGAGCGCGACCTCACCGCCAACGCGTCGCAATTCTCGGCGCTCGTCTACGACACGCTGGCCGACCTGAACTGGGCGGGCTTTTACCTCACCGTGCCCGCGAAATCGGGTAACGGCGAGGACCTGCTCGTCGGCCCGTTCCAGGGCAAGCCGGCCTGCGCCCGCATCCCGTTCGGCCGCGGCGTGTGCGGCACGACGGCCGTCAAGCGCGAAACCATCGTCGTGCCGGACGTGCACGCGTTCCCCGGCCACATCGCGTGCGATTCGGCGTCGAATTCGGAAATCGTTATCCCGCTCGTCAAGAACGGGAAGCTGGTGGGCGTGTTCGATATCGACAGCCCGCTGCTCGACCGCTTTTCGGATGAAGACAAGGCCGGGCTGGAGGCCATGGTGGCGGCGTTTCTCGAGGCGACCGACTGCTGATTCCGGATACAATAGCCGCCTAACCTTTCTCTCCCCCGCATCATGAACCAACTCGAACAGCTCAAGCAGTACACGACCGTCGTCGCCGACACCGGCGATTTCCAATCGATCAAGGCCTACGCGCCGCAGGATGCGACGACGAATCCGTCGCTGATCCTGAAGGCCGTCCAGAAGCCGGAATACCGTCCGCTGCTGGAAAAGACCATCGCCGACTTCCCGAACGCGTCGACCGAGGAAATCGTCGACCGCCTGCTGATCGCGTTCGGCACCGAGATCCTGAAGTTCGTGCCGGGCCGCGTCTCGACCGAAATCGACGCCGCCCTGTCGTTCGACACGGAAGCGACCGTCGCCAAGGGCCGCGAACTGATCGCCCTGTACGAAGCGGCGGGCATCCAGCGCTCGCGCGTGCTGATCAAGATCGCGTCGACGTGGGAAGGCATCCGCGCCGCCGAGATCCTCGAGAAGGACGGCATCCGCTGCAACCTCACGCTGCTGTTCTCGCTGTGCCAGGCCGTCGCCTGCGCCGAAGCGGGCGTGCAGCTGATCTCGCCGTTCGTCGGCCGCATCTACGACTGGTACAAGAAATCCACGGGCACCGACTACCAGGGCGCGGACGATCCGGGCGTGCAGTCGGTCAAGCGCATCTACCAGTACTACCGCAAGTTCGGCTACAAGACCGAGGTGATGGGCGCGAGCTTCCGCAACACGTCGCAGATCCTGGAACTGGCCGGTTGCGACCTGCTGACCATCTCGCCGGACCTGCTGCAGAAGCTGGCCGACACCGAAGGCACCGTCGAGCGCAAGCTGGTGGCTGACGCGAACGCGGATATCGAAAAGATCGCCCTCGACGAAAAGACGTTCCGCTTCATGCTGAACGAAGACGCGATGGCGACCGAAAAGCTGGCCGAAGGCATCCGCGCGTTCTGCGCCGACTCCGGCAAGCTGAAGAAAATGATCGAAGAGATGCGCTGATCCGCACGGACCGCGCAACTGAAAACGGCAGCCCGCGGGCTGCCGTTTTGTTTAACGCGCGAGCATCAGGCCCGCGCGCCGTGCGGATGGTTGCGGCGCCTCGAACGCCTCGAGACGGAACACGCTGACCAGCTGCCCCAGCGCGGCCGCCTGTTCCTGCAGGCTCTGGGCCGTGTGGGCCGCCTGCTGCACGAGCCCAGCGTTCTGCTGGGTCACCGTATCCATCTGCGTGATGGCCTGGTTCACCTGCTCGATGCCGGCGCTCTGTTCGCGGCTCGCGTGGCTGATCTCGGCCATGATCGCGTGCATGCGCTGCACGCTGCCAAGGACCTCGGTCATCGTCGCACCCGCTTCGGTGACGAGCACGTTGCCCGCCTCGACCTGCTGCACCGAGCTGCCGATGAGTTCCTTGATTTCCTTCGCGGCCGCGGCCGAACGCTGGGCGAGATTGCGCACTTCCGTCGCGACGACGGCGAAGCCGCGTCCCTGCTCGCCCGCGCGTGCCGCTTCCACGGCCGCGTTCAGCGCCAGGATATTCGTCTGGAACGCGATGCCGTCGATCACGGCGATGATGTCGACGATCTTCTGCGACGACGCGTGGATCGAGCCCATCGTGTCGACGACGCGCGCCACGGCCGCGCTGCCCTTCTGGGCGACGCCGGCCGCCGTGTCGGCCAGCGCGTTCGCCTGGCCGGCGTGGTCGGCGTTCTGCTTCACGGTCGACGTCAGCTGCTCCATCGAGGCGGCCGTCTCTTCCAGCGAGCTGGCCTGCTGTTCCGTGCGCGACGACAGGTCGAGGTTGCCACCGGCGATTTCGTCGGAGGCCTGCGAGATCGTCGCCGTCGCGCCGCGCACGTCGCCGACGATCTTTGCCAGGTTGTCGCGCATGGATTTCATCGCGAACAACAGGCTCGAATCGTCGCCTGCGCGCGTGTCGACCCGCACCGACAGGTCGCCGGCGGCGATGCGCGCGACGATCTCGGTGGCGTAATCCGGCTCGCCGCCAAGGCGGCGCATCAGCCAGCCCGTGATGAACGCGGCGCCGGCCGCGCCCAGCACGACGCTGCCCAGCACGAGCGACACGATCCACATGCGCGACGCCGTGTAGCGCGCATTGCCCTCGACCGCCGCGGCGCGGCCGCCTTCCGTGTACATGTCGACGATCTTGTCGACGTGGCCCCGCAGCGCGACGATCAGCTTGTTCGACTCGCCGCGGATCAGCTTCTTGGCCAGGTCGGCATCGCCCGCGCGGGCCGCCGCGCGGATCCTGGCGTCTTCCGCCATGTAGCGGTCCCACATCTCCAGCAACTGCGCGTACATCTGCTTTTCCTCGGTCGATTCGAGCAGTTTCACGTAATCGCCCTGCATTTTGCGAAGGTCATCGAGGTCTTTTGCGATGACCTTGTCGTATTTATCCATTTCCGCCTGTTCGGTGGAAATAATGTATTGCAATTCGCGCGTTCTAATACGCGCGATCTGCGATTTGATGTCCTCGATAACGCGAATGCCGGGCATCCAGTGCGACGACAATTTCATCGAGGTGTCATTAACTTGTGCTAATTGCCATATTGCGACACTGCCAACGAGCGCGGTTAACGCAAGGACAGCGGCAAATGCAATTCCCAATTTGGTAGCGAGGCGCAAGCTTGATAAATATCTCATGTTGACCGTTTTAATATGTTGACCTGCATGTTACAATGTTTCCGTACGTCAACCATGATAACGCACATGAGTTGTCTACACATCCCTCTTTTTCACTCTTGTCGAGTTTTTGCGACACCTCGTTCTTAATTTCAGAACGTAACATTTCTGCATAAGGATATTTAAAAATCGCAAATTAGATTGCGAAAAGACACTGGCATCTTTTAGAATTTAAAAACTTACCCTACGGCAACTTTTGGAGTTCTTGACATGCTCACATCCATTTCCCGCATTGGCAAAATCGTATTCGCCAACGCTGCAATCGACTGGAATACCGACCTCGATTCCATTCTCGAAATCCTGTTGAAACAATTCGATAGTTTTAATGGGAACGGCTTTTACGCACATCCCAATGAAGTGCAATTGCGCACCGAATTGGGGCGCGTTCCGGTATTGGCCCATTTCACCGAAGGATTACTCGGCCTGCGCACGCACGGTGCGGTGATTCATAACCTCGGCCTGGCCGGACTGCCGGAAGAACGCCGCAACGCGGCCCTGTACGCGCTGACCCTGATGCTCGGCTATCCCACCTCGACGGACCAGCGCACCGGCCGCGTCGCGTGGGACGTGCGCGCCAAGCCAGCCGCGGAAGGCGGCAGCCGCTTCACGACGTTTTCCGAGCGCGTCGGCAACGCCGACATGCACACGGATTCGTCGTTCTACCCGATGCCCGAGGAGCAGTTCGTCCTGTACGTGGTGCACGCCGCGCGCTGCGACGGCGGCAAGTCGCTGCTGGTCGACGGCGACGACATCTACGACGCGCTGCAGCGCACCGAAGCGGGGCGCGCCGCGTTCGAGCTGCTCAGCACCACGCCGGTGCCGTTCCGCGTGCCGGCCGTGTACGCGGCGGGCGAGGAAACCGTCGAGGTCCACGTGGCCCCCGTGTTCGGACCGGTCACCCGGGCCGCGTCGCGCTACAGCGTGAAGCCGGCGCCACGCTTCGCGATGCGCTGGCGCTACGACTCGATCCTGAAAGGTCTCGACGCCCGCCCCGACCTGGCCACGCCGGCCCTGTGCGACGCGCTGGCGTTGATGAACGAGGTGGTCGAGAAAGGCGCCGCGCGCTTCGAGGAACAGCTGCCGGACGATACGCTGATGCTGGTCGATAACCACCACATGCTGCACGGCCGCACCACGTACACGGACGAGCGCCGCCACCTGATCCGCATCCGCATCTCGGATGTGCCCAACGCCGAGCGCATCGGTCCCTCGGGAGTGGCCAAGGACTGATATGACGGAAACTGTTCTGACCCGCGGCGCCATGTCCGGTGACGCGGCACACTCTCCTGCCGACGGCCTGCCCGCGGCGCGCCGCCGCTGGGCGATGCTGGCCCTGATGACGGGCGTATCGATGGCGTCGCTGGACACGGCGATCGCCAACACGGCCCTGCCCGAGCTGGCCCGGCAACTGCACGCCGGCGCCGCCGCCTCCGTGTGGATCGTCAACATCTATCAGTTGGCGATGGTTGCCACGCTGCTGCCGTTCGCGGCGCTGGGCGAGCGCGTCGGCTACCGGCGCGTCGCCACGGCCGGCCTGGCGCTGTTCACGGTGGCCTCCCTGTTATGTGCGCTGGCGTGGAACCTGCCGCTGCTGGTGGGCGCGCGCCTGCTGCAGGGCCTCGGGGCCGCCGCCCTGATGGGCGTGACGACGGCGATGATGCGCGCCATCTATCCGGCGCATCTGCAGGGCCAGGGCTTCGGCCTGAACGCCCTCGTCGTGGCGGTGGCGTTCGCCGTCGGCCCCACGTTCGCGTCGCTGATCCTGGCGCTGGCCTCGTGGCCGTGGCTGTTCGCCATCAACGTGCCGATCGGCGCGGCGGCGTTCGTGCTCGCCCGCCGCGTCCTGCCCGACAACACGCGCGGCAAACACGGCTTCGACGCCGGCGCTGCGCTGTGCAACGTGGGCGCGTTCGGCTTCCTGATCCTGTTGCTGGGCGATGCCGCGCATGGCGTGTCGCCCGCGCGCCTGGGGCTGGAAGCAGCGGCCACGATCGCGTGCTTCGTGCTGCTGTTGCGGCGCCAGCACGGGCATGCGGCGCCGATCCTGCCGACGGACCTGCTGGCGCGGCCGCTGTTCGCGCTGTCGGCGCTGACGGCCGTGTGCACGTTCGCCGTCCAGAGCCTCGCGTTCGTCGCCCTGCCCTTCCACTTTGAGCAGGTGCTCGGCCGTTCGCCCGTCGAGACGGGCTTCCTGCTGACGCCCTGGCCGGTACTGGTCGGGATCATGGGCCCGATCTCCGGCCGGCTATCCGACCGCTACGAGTCCGGGCTGCTGGCGGGGATCGGCCTGCTCGTGCTGTGCGCCGGCATGGCGGCGCTGCTGTGGATGCCGGACGCGCCGTCCACGGTCGCCATCGCGTGGCGCATGGCCGTGTGCGGCATCGGGTTCGGCCTGTTCCAGGCGCCGAACATGAAGGCGATCATGGGCAGCGCGCCGCGCGAACGGGCCGGCGGCGCGAGCGGCATCGTGGCCACGGCGCGCCTGACGGGCCAGGCCTGCGGGGCCGCGCTGGTGGCGGGCTGCCTCGTGCTGTCGGAGCACCGCGGCACGACGTATGCGCTGGCAGCGGCGGCGGCCATCGCGCTGCTGGGTGCTGCGATCAGCTTTGCGCGGCTGCACCCGCGCACGAAAGGCTGACGAGGCGCCGGGATCACTGCGTGAACGCGATCAGTTCGATGTTCAGTTCACGCATCCCGGCCGGCGCGTAGATCGCGATCGCTTCCGCTTTCAGCGCATTTTCGTAGAGGCCGTTCCTAGTCGACACCGAGAAATAATACGTATCGGGACGGACCGGCACGGCGGCCGGCACCTGCGGCATATGGGTCAACGCGATGCCGGGAAGGGCCGATGCCACGATGCGTTCGATGTCGTCGGGCGAGCCGATCTTGAACCGGATCGGCACGGCGGACACCAGTTCGAGCGCCGGCATGTCCGCGCTCACGGCAAGGCAAAGCTGCGTGTCCTGGGTCAGCTTCGTCGGATCGAGCGCGCCTCTGAAGTGAGTACGGCGGCTGTCCTCGGCAATGAGCGGAATGGTGAAGTACCTGGCCGAGATGACGGTATCGACCAGTTCCCGGATCACGGCATCGAGCTGCGCGAACGTGACGCCGGGATCTGCATGCACATAGGCCGGCAAATCGGACGTTGCGTACCTGTCCGAGAAGGTCATCAGGCCACCCGCAAGCGCGAGCAGCTTCTCGTACAGCGCTTCCGGATGCTGTACCCGGGAACGCGCGCAGTGCTGCAGGGAAGCGTTCGCGGTGCTGATGATGTTCAGCATCCACCATGATGTGATGTCACCGGCGTGGACCTCGAAGGTGGACGCATTCGTCTTCCGGTGCGAGGTGTGAAGCGACACGATCCTGGCGCTCAGTGCGCTCATCAAACCGTCGAGCAGTTGCTGGAGCGGGCGGGAGGCACTGATCGCCACGCACGGCGGGACGAATGCCGGGTCGACCTCGAAACCTCCGCGCGGATCCCGATGAATGCGCAGCACAGGCAAGCTGACGTGGCCGTCCCGCGACTCGGCGTGCGTAAGGAGCCGGACCCGCTTCTTCAGGAATGGGACTTCGATCGGCACCGCGTCACTGAACAGGTCGGAAGTTTCGGACCCGGCCAATGCATAGCGGCCGCCCTCCTCCGCGTTGGCGCCGTGCGGCCTGATGGTCGGCAGCGCGGCATGGATCGTGAAGGTGTTGATGTCCTGGGGCAGTTGGGCAAGGTCGATCGGGACCGGCAGCAGATCTGTCGCAGGCGCCTCGTAAACTTCTCCGTCCTGGAAAATCATCGACATGGACTGGGCCTCAAGCAGGTTGTGGCCGAGCCCATCCATATTCCATTCCAGAGACCTGACACCCCAGAAGTTCGGGTTGAGCGCCGACGCCATCCTGAGCAGTCGTGTTTCGTGGTACAGGTCCTGCCTCTGGAAATGCTGGGGCCCCAGCGTCAGTCCTTCGGACCACAAGATCTTCGCGCCCAGGCTCATCGTTTCCTCCTCGTTCAAAGGTTGCTCAAGAAAGCATGGCGGGCATTGCGCATCGGTCTGTTGAGAGGGCGCAACTTTATTCTCAGCAAGAGAGGAATAATGGCGGCTTTAAAGGAAACGAGCATGCAGAGTTTCACGCCAGGTTTGTTCGACCGTCTGGATGCCGATGACGACACCTCGCACGACCGCTTCCGTGCCGCAGCCAAGAAGAGCGACGCGTGGAAGGAAAGCATTACACGCGATCTGGAAGCGCTCCTCAACACCCGTTCGGCTCTCCTGCCGGACACGCTGGCCGGCTATCCCGAGGTCAGCGGGTCCGTCGTGAATTACGGCCTGATCGATTTCGCGGGCATGTGCATGACGAGCGACGCGGACCAGAAACGCATCTGCACCGCGGTCCGGCTGGCGATCGAACGACACGAACCGAGGCTGGACAAGGTGACGGCGACGCTGCAGCCCCGGAAAGGCGCCATCAACCGCGTTGATTTCGTCATCACTGCCCAACTGAAAAACGCGCCGGCCGCCGACCCGATGCATTTCAACGCCGTGTTCCAGCCTTCGCTCCAGCGATATTCAATCCAGAGCGTGCGCAACGCTCCCTAGGCGCAATCACCATGGACGAACTGTTTGCACAATACGAACGCGAGCTCGTCACGATGCGGCAGTTGTGCCGCGAGTACGCGGAGCGCTATCCCAAGGTCGCGGCCAAGCTGCAAATCGGCGGTGAGGCATGCGACGATCCGCACGTCGAACGGTTGATCCAGTCTGTCGCCCTGCTGTGTGCCAGGGTGTCGAAGCGGCTGGACGACTCGTATCCGCAATTTACGGAGGCGCTCCTCAATCTCCTGTTTCCGCACTATCTCAGGCCGTTTCCATCCTGCGCGGTCGTGCGCTTCCTCCCAACGGCCGACGGCAGTACCGGAAAGATGCCCCGGGGTACGTTGCTCGAGTCCGCACCTGTCCGAGGCGTGCATTGCAAATTCCAGACCGCCTATGACGTGGCGCAGTCTCCAGTCGCCATTGCATCCGTCCGGTTCGATGCGGTCATCCGTCCGCCGTCGTCTACGTGGCTCCCAGCGGGCGTGTCGGCGGGGATCAGCATCGAATTCACGTCCCCCGTTCCAGTCGGCGTGTCGGCGCCCCTGCGGCTGTATCTCGACGGCGACGCGTCGTTCTGCGCCGCGCTGCGCGACGCACTGTTCATGCGCACGGTCTCGGCATACGTCGAGGCAGAGGCAGACGGGACATGGACACCTCTGGCCGCGATACCCATCGCGGAGGTCGGCTTTGCCGGCGACAACGCCTTGATCCCGTTCGATGCCCGCTCACACCGCGCCTACCGGATTCTTGCGGAGTATTTCGCCTTTCCGGAAAAATTCAATTTTCTCGACATCGACTTGGCTGCACTCTGCGCGCGGCTCCCGCCGGATTGCAACCGCTTCACGCTGCACCTGGCGCTGGCGGACATGCCACCGGGTTCGGATCAGGCAAGAATGCTCGCCGGCCTGTCGGCGCACAACCTGCTTCCCGGCTGCACCCCGGTCGTCAATCTGTTCAGGCAGCCGGGCGTTCCAATCGAGTACAGCCAGCGGACTGCCGACTATGCGGTGCTTGCACATTCCGCTCATGCAGCGGCCTATGAGGTGTACTCGGTCGACCGGGTCCACATGGTGCAGCAGCACGGCAAGGACATCGCCCCCATCGAATTCCGCCCGTTCTATGCACTCCGACATGGGGAACACGACGTGCACAAAGGGCGCTACTGGATAGTGCGCCATGACGACACGCTGGCAGTCACCAGCCCGGGCCATGAGAAAGTCATCTCGCTCGTCGACGCCGGCGGCGAGCCAATGGAGGTCGAGCAGACGACGCTGTCGATCGACCTCACCTGCACGAACCGTGACTTGCCCTGCCTGTTGAAATGCGGGTCGACCGACAGCGACCTGTCCATTCCTGGCGCAGCACAGGGCGCAAGAATCCGTTTTCTGCGCAGACCCACGCGTCCCCACCGGCTTGCAAATGGCCAGGGCGCGCACTGGCGCCTTATCTCGCACCTGACGCTCAACCATCACTCCCTGGCACAAGAAGGCGCCGAGGGCCTGCGGGAGATGCTGGCGTTGTACGACCTCACCGGGTCCGCGGTATCGCGGCGGCAGATCGCCGGGGTCGTGGGACTTGAACATGTCGAGACGACTGCGTGGATCAGGCACAAGCGCGGGTCATCGCTCGCGCACGGGACCGAAGTGCGTCTGACGATCGACGAAGAGGCCTTCGTCGGCGCCGGCCTGCACCTGTTCGTGCAGGTCATCGACCAGTTCTTTGCACTGTACGTCCAGATGAACAGTTTTATCGAGCTGGTGATCCTGTCGCATCAATCCGGAGAGGAGCTGTTCCGATGCAAACCACGAAGCGGGAGCATGCCGCTGTCATGATCGAGCGCCTGCTCGCGGCACCGTACCGGTACCGGTTTACACAGCTGCTGAACATCCTGGTACGGACGCTGCGCCAACAGGGCATTCCATACACCCGGGCCTTCAGCCAGGTGCTGCGCTTTCGTAACAGCCTGTCGCTGGCTTTTCCGGCGAGCGAGATCGAGAGCATGTGCGTCGAAACGGCCGACGCTACCGGAGCGCCGCGCATTCACATCACTTCCGCATTCATCGGCTTGCTGGGCGCGAGCGGCACGTTGCCCCTGCATGACACCGAGCGCGCGGCCAGCAAGTCGTCTCATGGCACCGACGAAAGCTGGAAACCATTCATCGACCTGTTTTCGAATCGCGCCGTCGGCCTGTTTTACGAAGCGTGGGGAAAATACCGTGTCGAGCACGGCCTGAATACGCGCGCCAGGGACGATCTGCTTCCGCTACTGACCGCATTGGGTGGTTATCGGTCCACCAGTTTCGGATCAGGCAGGCCCTTTGAATCGGTCCCTTCGGAATTCGCCGCCTTCTATGCCGGGTTGCTCAGGACGCGCCCTGTCGCCGCCTCGACAGTGGAACGCGTGCTGGGCGAGTATTTTGACGTTCCAGTGCGTCTCGAGGAATTCGTTGGCGCCTGGGATCCTATACCGGAAAAGATCCGCAGCACGCTTGGCGTTACGGATCCCACGCTCGGCTTCGGGGCTGCCCTGGGCACGCGCACATGGCGCAACGACTTGCGTGTCCGCTTTCATATCGGTCCTCTGGACGAGGAGCAGGCACAGGCTTTCCTGCCGCATGGCAGGTCCCACGCCGCACTGAAGGAAATGGTCAGTCTGTTTGCAGTGCCTTCCGTCCAATATGAGATCCGGCTCTTGCTGAAGAAGCCGTGCATCAAGCCCATGGCATTGAGGACCAAAGGACAGGATCGCAGACGCCTGGGTTGGAATTCATTCCTGACTGGTACGGAAGGCAAAGCGAGCCGGCCCGACATTCGATCAATCCTCCGTTTACAGATGGGACGACAGGGCCGGGGCGCATCGCTTCTGCTAATGATCAAAGTTCCTAGCGCCCCTGTTCAGTACCTTAACCGACGGAAATCAATTACCTGAAAAACCATCGGAGGCAACGCATGGATGGGAGCCAAGCTATCGCGGCAGGCGCTGCGCTGTCGGTATTCAGCCGCGATGCGCAGCACGACCGACTGATGCGCATGGACTTCCCCCGGGGTGACGGACCCGACGCCATTCTCCTGCCGAACCGATTGAGCGCGCACGAAGAAGTCTCCCGGTGCTTTCGCTTCGAAGTCGAACTCCTGTCGGACGACGCGCGCATTCCCCTGAAGGCAATGATGGCCAGGATGGTGACGATTTCCGTCGTGCGCGAAGATGGCTCTTTGCGCTACTTCAACGGCTATATCACCGAATTCAGTTTCCTTCGCGCCGACGGCGGCTTCGCGTTCTACCGTATGGTGCTCGAGCCATGGCTGGCATTCGCCAAGCTGCGCAAGGACAACGTGTCGTTCCATGGCAAGAGCGTCATCGAACTGACCGAACTCACCTTCGCGCACTACCGTCAAGCCGACTGGCATGCGGCCATCGTCGGCGACTATCCGCGGATGACCTGCGCGAACCAATACGACGAGACCGACTACAACCATCTGCATCGGCGCTGGGAAGACCTCGGGCTACATTATTGGTATGAGCACCGGGAGGATGGTCATACCCTTTGGCTCAGCGACAAGAGCGCACTCGCGCAACCTATCGATCCGACCGGAATCGACGATTCCGGCGAAATCCCGTTCCGCGACAAGGCAGGCTCGCTCGAAGACGACGGCATCTGCGAATGGAGTCCGGTGCGCCGTATCGGGTCTGGACAAACGACGTTGGCCAGCTTCGATTACAAGAATCCGGTGGCGCAGCGGTCGACCGCCGAGTCGTTGAATCACCAGGGTGACGTGTTCCCGTACGAGATCTACGAGAACACCGGGTCGTACGGTTTCCGCACCCACGACGACGGAGAAAGACTCGCGCAGCAGCGCATGGGCGAGCGCGACGCGAACACACAATATTTCGAAGCCCGAGGCAACGACCGAACCGCCCAGCCGGGCCGGTGCTTCAAGCTCGGCGGCCATTTCAGCGCTGAGTTGCAAGCGCCCAAATGGGGGGAAGCGCCCCACCCCAGCATCGCTGGCCGTCACTATCTGATCCTTTCTACCGACCACGAAGCCAGCAACAACTATCAGGCCGGGCCGGGTGCGCCGTCGCATTACGAGAATGCGTTCCGGTGTGTGCGCAAGGATATCCAGTGGCGTCCGGGCCGGCACTACAACAGCAAACCCTGCACTTATCCCGGCATTCAGACGGCGATCGTGGTCGGGCCTGACGGTTCGGAGATCCATACCGATAGTTACGGGCGCGTCAAGGTCCAGTTTCATTGGGACAGGCTGGGCAATTACGACGAGAACAGTTCGCCCTGGCTGCGTGTCATGTCGCCCGGGGCTGGGGGCGAGTTTGGGAATATTCGCTTGCCGCGGGTTGGTGAGGAAGTAGCGGTGGTTTATCTCGATGGGAATATTGACCATCCTGTGGTCCTGGGTGCGCTGTACAACTACACCCATATGCCGCCGTGGAAGTTGCCTGAGCAGCAGGCTTTGAGCGGTTTGAGAAGCCGAGAGCTGCAAGCCGGTGAAGGCGGCCAGCGTGGCAATCATCTGGTGTTGGACGATACCCGTGGCAAGATCCAGGCGCAGCTGAAAAGCGATTATCAGTGCAGTCAGTTGTCGCTAGGGCATATCACCCGTATCGAGGACACAAACGGCAGGAAAGACCCTCGTGGCGAGGGATGGGAACTTCGCACGGATGGCCATGGCGTCGCACGTGCTGCCAAAGGCTTACTGATCACCACAGAAGCCAGACCGGGGGCACGCGGGCCGATAAAAGACATGAGTGAGACCTGTCAGCGTCTCACCGCAGCGGCCGAAGATCATCAGGTTCTTGGCCATGTTGCACAAAAAAATGGTGCGCAAGAAGCTGACAATAACCAAGCCGCGGTTGCTACTGTTTTGCAGAAGCAGAGCGATGAAATCAAGGGCGGCGCCTCTGGCAGTGGAAGTTTTTCGGAGCTTGCTCAGCCGCACGTGGTTATTGCCAGCCCGGCCGGCATTGCGACCACCACCGCGCAATCGACGCATATCGCGAGCGATCTGGATACTGCCATCACGGCAGGAAAAAGTGTTTCCATTGCCGCCCAGGATGGATTCTTTGCAAGTATTCGCCAAACGTTCCGGCTTTTTGTACAAAAAGCGGGGATGAAGCTGATCGCTGCTTCTGGCGATATCGACGTGAAGGCGCTGAGCGACAACTTCAATCTCTTTGCCAAGCTGAACATTACTCAGACTGCCGATCGGATCGTGATCAGCGCCAAAGAAGAGATTCTGATCAACGGCGGGGGCAGCTATGCAAAATTCGGAGCCGGCGGCATCGAGCACGGAACCAGCGGCACATTTGTTGCCCACGCAGCTTCACATCACTTAGACCCGGCAAAAAACATGGCTGCGCCCGATTTAAAAAGCAATGTCGTAGACGTAAACATCAAGCGCGACTTACATTTGGAATACGTCGATGCTGACGGCAATCCCCTGCAACACGATCCAATTCAGGCCCATGCATGGGACGGAAATCAGCATAACAGCAAATTGGACGCCACAGGAAAAACTGTTCTCAGCAATGTATCTCGCGGGTCCTTCCGTGCCGAACAGGTCAAACGCAAATAAGCGAGGCAAGCAATGGCGACAGAAAGCAAAACCGGCAACGACGATCTAACGGTTCAAGAGCATTGTATCGACCTTCCAGGAGAGTCGGTCCAGTGCTGGATTGGCGGCGGCACCGACAAACTCAAAGTAATATTGCGAAAACATCGGGACGTAATTTTTGACATTCGTCTCAGCAATGGTGGAATTTACACAGTAGAGTCGACTGAATCGGACTTTTACGTCCCACGAGACAAGAAGCTAATCCACGCGCCCCAACATGCAAAAGTGACGTTCAAAGATGGCGAGCGATTTCATATCTGGCTCAGCCGTGGATTTCGCGGGTCGCTCATACTCAAGTCGACCGATCGCGTTATATATAAGGTTACTCCCAGTGAATGGGACAAACAAGAGTATAGCGGCGAACCAAAAGAAAAGCCGGCCCCGATTATAATCGCCATTGCCCCCGGCGCCACAACGCCCGCTCCTCTTCAAAAAACAAAAACTCAATCCACTCACAATATACTGACCAAATCAGTGGCATCCAAATCAATTTCGACACCACCAATAGCAGCACCTATGCATTCCCCCGATCTTTCTTGCCCAGTCGTTTGTGTTATTGATGGAAAAGTTGAAGGAATGCCGGCTCATATTGCCGAACATTTTAAAAAAGGAGGTGATCATTCTGGATTTTCCGACATAGACCCTAATCATATTGCCACCAGGAACTGGCTATGGGGGCAAGGGGCTGGGACAGGTGCATACATAAAGGATAATTGGGATTGGTTACGAGCCAGTTTGGACAGCCGGACAAGCCGAGGCTTTAAGCTAGTGAAAGCACAGGTGCACTATGTTGGCGGAAAGGTACGCTTCTATTTTTCTGGCTACAGCAACAGCAATATAGCGTTCGGCCGAGGTGGATTCGGCCCAAGTCACGATCGAATCATGACGATCTTTGCTGGCGCAGGAAAGACGACAAGTACATTTGGGTCGACTCTAAAAGGTGTTGCGGGATCATTCGAGAATACAGCATTAGTAAGCTTTATTTTTGGCACAGCAACCGCAATTGCCGAGTGGAAAGAAGATGCTCAAAAAGACGGCTACGACTTGGCAGCAGGATTGATCACCACAACAATTAAGACAATATTGGCTGCAGCAGTTACGACACTCGTCGTTGCCATAATCGTCTGGCTCGTAATGATTGCTTTGGGAGCAGCAATACCAGTTATTGCAGTCGGCGCTATAACAATTGGTGTAGGCTTTGTGGCAAACTACTTGATCGAATCGGCAGATAAACTCGCAGGTCGCGTGCTGTCTCATGATCAGTCGAACTCAGATGGTACGGCTTCTATTGTTGCACACTGGATGAGGGAAACTGGAAACTCAGCCATTCAAATGGTCCATCAAAACTGGAACTATTTAATGCACAAAATGGTAAACGACTACCAGGAGATTGTATTTTGAGGAACCTAGACTCCATTAATAGTTCAGCAAAAAGTACAAAGTTCATTTTTACGCTCTCCCTTATTGTTCCTCTTTTTATGGGATGCGGGGCTTGGGCTCTAGCTATTGGAGCGGCGCCTCAACAACCGCTCCATGAAAACCCCCTTGGGATCCTTGGCCTCAGCATCGCATCGATCTCGATTCTCGCATTTCCGATTCCATACATATTCCACTGGAACTGGGAGACGAAGTATTTCGGTGCCGGGATGCTTTCCCTAAGCAGTGGATCAATACTCGGCATCTACCCTATATTATGTATCGCACAGTACAGTTCACTCCCCGTATATTCGCTAATAATTTTCATTTTTCTCGAATGCATAATTACAATATTGTGGTGTCTACGATTCGTGAATATCTACAATTTCATTTACCGCAATGAAACCTTGTTCAATTGCATTTACGTTGAAGAGCCATCTGCCGTCTATTACTCACAACAAGCAGATAAAAATATTATCGAAAAATCACTTAAATTCGAACAGTTTCCGCAGCCGAAATACTTTGCAATTGCAAGCTTGCTTGCACTCTCTTTAATTCCTTTTGCGGCGCCGGCATCACAATATACTGGAGTACCTTTCATCCATATATTTTTAGCCATTTTCGCAACACCGTTAAATCTAATGTTTCTTGGATTGACCACGAAAGGATGGCTTGTATTTTATTATTATCCAATGAAGATAAAAAAGAAGACAAAAAAATTGGTTTATGTCGACATATCATCGCGACCAACCACCATTTGACGCAAAAAAAATACGGAATGGCACATCATTTCCAAAGGTCAACAATGATGCAAGAAGTAAAATTATGAGTTGACACGAGTTTTACCGTTAGGGAGATAGAAATATGAGAAATAACACTTGGACTGGCAACACATCTAGCCCGGGAGCCACTTGAAGGTTGTCGTGAAGCTTGCTTTAGTCGAGGTATTATTTTCTCTCTATTTGCAACCGCGCTCGCTTTGGGTGCAACCGACTCTTTCCGCTGCTCGGCAATCATCCGGAATATGTCGCTAGCCCGATATAAAATAGCCGGGAATTCGGCACATCGCTGCCCAGAATAGCGTTTGCAAACCGGATTGTCATCCCTGCGGAGGTGAATATCGTGCCATTGAAAATAATCACTGTCGGCGACAAAACCGACCATAGTGGCAAAGTGATCAGCGGTTCCCCGACCCACGACATTCAGGGACGCGCAATCGCCAGGCTCGGCGATCAGGTCGACTGCCCGCAGTTGTATCCCGGCGGTAAACCGCATGGCGTGAACAAGATCATTACCGCACACAAAACGTTGACCGTCGACGGTATGCCAGTGGCGGTCGAGGGCTGTACGACGGAATGCGGGTGCAAACTGCTCGGGAGCTTGTCGGCAACGGTCGGCTGAAGCTCCTGTCGCTAGCCGCGGCCGCTCCGCAACCCCTCCAGATACGGATCAATCACGCACTTCCCCAACGCCAGCAAATCAAAATCCTGCGGATCGAACATCCAGTTGCGGATCAGCCCATCGATCATCGTCCACAGCCCCAGCGCCACGCGGGACGCATCGATGTCGCGCGAAATGAGCCCTTTGTCGATGGCCAGGCGGATCCGGCGTTCGGCGCGCGCCATCCAGTTCGCCATATTATCCTTGCGCCGCTGACGCACCGCATCCATCTCCCCCACGAACTCCACCTTCAGCGTCGCGATCTCGAACACGCGGCGCGCGCCCGGATCGTTGACCGTCCGGTCCAGCACCGCCAGCATGTGATTGCGCAGGTCGACCAGCGGGTCGTCCGACTCCACCTGGTCCAGCACCTGCATCTCCGCCTCCAGCGGCAGGATCGCCCGCTCCATCATCGCGTTGAACAACGCGCCCTTGTCATCAAAGTGCCAATAAATGGCGCCGCGCGTCACACCGGCTGCGGTTGCGATATGCTGCAACGTTGTACGAGAAACACCCTGTTCAACGAACAATTTTTCGGCAGCATCCAAAATGCTGTCGCGGGTCGCTGCCGCCTCTTCCTTGGTTCTGCGGGCCATCCGCCATCTTCTCCGTTTTTATAGGTAAGAAACATTAAACATACACTCGTGATAGTATATCGGGGTTTTCCCAAAAGTCAGTAGTAAAACCGCCTGCCGTACCGAAGAAGTGTTGCAGGACGGTTTTATTCTTTTTTCCACAAGAAGGAAGCATTGAATGCGCTCTGCCAACTCCTCCTCCCTCACCCTGTCCAGGATCGCCGCGTGCACCGTGGTCGCCGTGGCCATGCTGTCGGCCTGCGGCTCCAAGGATAACGCCCAGGCCGGTCCGGGCCCCGCCGGCGCCAAGATGCCGCCTCCTCAGGTCGGCGTCATCACCACCAAGATCCAGTCGGTCGCACTTGAGACCGAACTGCCGGCCCGCGTCGAGGCGATCCGCACTGCCGAGGTACGCGCCCGCGTCAATGGCGTCGTGCTCAAGCGCCTGTTCACCGAGGGCAGCTTGGTCAAGCAGGGCCAGTCGCTGTTCCAGATCGATCCCGAGCCTTACCAGGCCCAGTTGAACGCCGCCCAGGCCGCACTCGGCCGCGCCCAGGCGAACCTGACGTCGACCGCCGCCACGGTCGAGCGCTACAAGCCGCTCGTCGAGGCGCAAGCCGTCAGCAAGCAGGAATTCACGAACGCCGTCGCCGCCCAGAAGCAGGCCGAGGCGGACGTCAACTCGGCCAAGGCCCAGGTGCGCATCGCCAAGATCAACGCCGACTACGCGAACGTGTACGCCCCGATCTCGGGCCGCATCGGCCGCGCGCTCGTGACGGAAGGCGCGCTCGTCTCCGCCACCGAAGCGACGCAGATGGCGCTGATCCAGCAGACCGACAACGTCTACCTGAACATCACCCAGTCCGCCGCCGAACTGCAGCGCCTGCGCAAGAACGCCGGCGACAAGGGCCTCGGGGGCAGCGTTCCCGTGACGGTCGTGGCGGACGATGGCACCGTGCTGCCGACGAAGGGCAAGCTGCTGTTCTCGGACATCACCGTCGACCCGACCAGCGGCCAGATCACCTTGCGCGCCCAAGCCGCGAACCCGGACAACGCCCTGCTGCCGGGCCAGTACGTGCGCGTGCGCCTGGCGCAGGCCGAGCTGCCGAACGGCATCCTCGTGCCGCAGCAGGCCGTCACCCGCGGCGGCCCGAACGGCGATACGCTGACGGTGATCGGCGCGGACAACAAGCCGACGCCGCGCACGGTGAAAATCGGTTCGCAGAACGGCGAGAACTGGGTCGTCACGGATGGCCTGAAGGAAGGCGAGCGCGTGATGGTGGACGGCTTCCAGAAGCTGCAGATGCTGCCGCCGGGTACGCCGGTGCAGCCGGTGCCGTGGACGCCGGTAGGCGCCCCGGCAGCCCCTGCAGCGCCGGCCACTGCGGCCCGCCAGTAAGCAGCAAGGCTAGATAAACAGGAACCACAATGGCACGTTTTTTTATTGACCGCCCCATTTTTGCCTGGGTGATCGCGCTGTTCATCATGGTGCTTGGCGGCGTCGCCATCAAGCAGCTGCCGATCGCGCAGTATCCCACCGTGGCGCCGCCGTCGATCGTCGTCAGCGTCGCCTACCCGGGCGCTTCCGCGCAAACGCTGGAAGATTCCGTCATCTCCGTCATCGAACGCGAGATGAACGGTGCCGAAGGCATGATCTATATGGAGTCGACCAGCCAGGCCAACGGCACCGGCTCCATCACGATCAGCTTCGAGACCGGCACCAATCCCGACCTGGCCCAGGTCGACGTCCAGAACCGCCTCGCGCGCGCGACCCCGCGCCTGCCGGCCGCGGTGACCCAGCAGGGCGTGCGCGTCGACAAGGCCCGCTCGAACTTCCTGCTGTTTACGATCCTCTCGTCCGACGACCCGACCTGGGACACCGTCGCGCTGGGCGACTACGCGTCGCGCAACGTGCTGCCGGAGATCCAGCGGATCAAGGGCGTCGGCCAGGCGCAGCTGTTCGGTACCGAAAAGGCGATGCGCATCTGGATCGACCCGGCGAAGCTGGTCGGCTTCAACCTGTCGCCGGACGACGTCAACACGGCGATCCGCCAGCAGAACGCCCAGGTGGCCTCCGGCACGATTGGCGACCTGCCCGTGGCCAAGGGCCAGCAGATCACCGCGACCGTCGTCGTCACGGGTCAGCTGGCCACCGTCGAGCAGTTCGGCAACATCGTGCTGCGCGCGAATCCGGACGGCTCCACCGTGCGTTTGAAAGACGTCGCCCGCATCGAGATCGGCGGCCAGGCCTACGCCACGTCGACGCGCCTGAACGGCAAGCCGTCGACCGGTATCGGCGTGCAGCTGTCGCCGACCGGTAACGCGCTGGAAACGGCGAAGCTGATCAAGGCACGCATGAATCAGCTGCAGAAGTACTTCCCGAAAGGGATGAAGTACTCGATCCCTTACGACAGCACGAAATTCATCCAGATCTCGATCAGCCAGGTGGTGGAAACCCTGATCGAAGCTGTGATCCTCGTGTTCATCGTGATGTACGTGTTCCTGCAGAACTTCCGCTACACGATCATCCCGACCATCGTCGTCCCGGTCGCCCTGCTGGGCTCCTTCGCGACCCTGCTCGCGATGGGCTTCTCGATCAACGTGCTGACGATGTTCGGCATGGTGCTCGTGATCGGTATCGTCGTCGACGATGCCATTGTGGTGGTGGAGAACGTCGAGCGCATCATGTCCGAAGAGGGCCTGCCTCCGCTGCAGGCGACGCGCAAGGCGATGGGCCAGATTTCCGGCGCCATCATTGGCGTGACGGTCGTGCTGATGTCCGTGTTCGTGCCGCTGGCGTTCTTCGCCGGCGCCGTGGGCAACATCTACCGCCAGTTCTCGATCGTGATGGTGTCGTCGATCGGCTTCTCGGCGTTCATGGCGCTGTCGCTGACGCCGGCACTGTGCGCGCACCTGCTGAAACCCGTGGAAGCCGGTCACCACATGGAGAAGAAAGGCTTCTTCGGCTGGTTCAACCGCACGTTCACGACGGGCGCCAAGCGCTACGAAGGCATCGTCGGCAAGCTCCTCAAGCGTTCCGGCCGCGCGCTGGTCGTGTTCGTCCTGCTGGTCGGTATCGTCGGCCTGATGTTCGCGCGCCTGCCGAACTCGTTCCTGCCGAACGAGGACCAGGGCTACATCATCGCCAACATCCAGCTGCCGCCTGGCGCCACCGCCGAGCGCACCAACGTCGTGCTGCACGCGATGGAAGACTATGTGCTGAAACAGCCGGAAGTGGCCGACATGGTCGCGGTGACGGGCTTCTCGTTCACGGGCCAGGGCCAGAACATGGGCCTCGCGTTCATTCCGCTGAAATCGTGGGACGACCGCAAGGGCAAGGGCCAGAGCGCCCAGGAACTGGCGATGCGCATCACGATGCACATGGGCGCGCTGCGCGACTCGTTCATCTTCGTCGTGAGCCCGCCACCGATCCCGGAACTGGGCCGCGGCACGGGCTTCTCGTTCCGCCTGCAGGACCGCGGCGGCAACGGCCATGCCGCCCTGCTCCAGGCACGTAACCAGCTGCTGGGCATGGCGATGCAGAGCAAGGTGCTGACGGGCATCCGTCCGGAAGGCCTGGAAGACGCGCCGCAACTGAAGCTGAACATCGACCGCGACAAGGCGCAGGCCCTGGGCGTGACGTTCGGCGCCATCAACACGGCGCTGTCGACGTCCCTCGGTTCCGCGTACGTGAACGACTTCCCGAACGCCGGCCGACTGCAGCGCGTGATCGTGCAGGCCGACTCGCCGCAGCGCATGCAGCCGGAAGACCTCCTGCGCATCAACGCCCTGAACACGAAGGGCCAGCCGGTGCCGCTGTCGGCGTTCGCGACGACGCAATGGATCACGGGTCCGATGCAGACGTCGCGCTACAACGGCTATTCGTCGATGAGCATCACGGGCGACGCCGCCGCGGGCTATTCGACCGGCCAGGCGCTGGACGAGATGCAGGCGCTGGCCGCCAAGCTGCCGGCCGGCTTCGCGTATGAATGGACGGGCCAGTCGCGCGAGGAGATCCTCGCCGGTTCGACCGTGTTCGTGCTGATCGGCTTCGCGCTGCTGGCCGTGTTCCTGGCCCTCGCCGCGCTGTACGAGAGCTGGTCGATCCCGGTCGCCGTGCTGCTCGTCGTGCCGCTGGGCGTCCTCGGTTCGCTGATGGCAGCGTCGATGCGCGGGCTGCAGAACGACGTGTACTTCAAGGTCGGCCTGATCACCATCATCGGCCTGGCCGCGAAGAACGCGATCCTGATCGTGGAATTCGCGAAGGACCTGCAGGCGCAGGGCAAGTCGCCGTTCGAAGCGGCGCTGGAGGCGGCCCACCTGCGCTTCCGTCCGATCATCATGACGTCGCTCGCGTTCATCCTCGGCGTGCTGCCGCTGGTGGTCGCCAGCGGTGCCGGCGCCGCGTCGCAGCGCGCGATCGGTACCGGCGTGATGGGCGGCATGCTGACGGCGACGGCACTGGGCGTGTTCTTCGTGCCCGTGTTCTTCGTCGTCATCCGCGGATTCTTCAGGGGCAGCGAACGCCAGCGCAAGAAGTACGCGCACGAAGAAGAAAACACTGTCATCGACTCGAAAATCTGATGAACAACATGAAACGACTCACTCCCCTGGCCCTGGCCCTCGTACTGGCCGGCTGCGTGAACCTGGCGCCCAAGTACGAGCGTCCGCAAGCGCCGGTCGCGGGTGCCTTCCCGACCGTGGAAGGCACCGTCGGCAGCGGCAACGCCGTCGCGAACGAGGCGCCCGCCGCCATCGCGTGGCAGCGCTTCTTCACCGACCCGCGCCTGCAGCAGCTGATCACGCTGTCCCTGGCCAACAACCGCGACCTGCGCGTTTCGATCCTCAACATCGAAGCGGCACGCGCGCAGTACCAGATCCAGCGCTCGAACCAGTTCCCGGCCATTAACGCCGGCATCACGGGCCAGCGCCAGACGACGGGCAAGGACCAGCCGATCAGCAGCGTGTACCAGGCCGGCCTGTCCGTGTCCGCGTTCGAGCTGGACTTCTTCAGCCGCGTGCGCAACCTGTCCGACGCCGCGCTGGCGCAATTCCTCGCCACCGAGGAGGCGCGCAAGACGGCCCAGATCAGCCTGATCGCCCAGGTCGCCAACACGTACCTGACGTTCCTCGCGGACGAGGAACTGCTCTCGCTGACGCAGCAGACCCTGAAGACGCGCGAGGAATCGCTGCGCCTGACCAACCTGCGCTTCGAGAACGGCGTCTCGTCCAAGCTCGACCTGCAGCAGGCCGTGTCGCTCGTCGAACAGGCGCGCACCACGCTGGCCCAGGCCCAGCGCCAGCGCGCGCAGGACCTGAATCTGCTCACGCTGCTGATCGGCCAGCCGATTCCGGACAACCTGCCGACCGGCGCCACGCTTGCGACGACGAACCTGCCGGACCTGCCGGCCGGGATGCCGTCCGACCTGCTGACCACCCGTCCGGACATCCGTTCGGCCGAGCAGCAGCTGGTCGCGGCCAACGCCAACATCGGCGCGGCGCGTGCGAACTACTTCCCGCGCATCACCTTGACGGGCAGCGCCGGCACGGCCAGTTCCGAGCTGTCGGGCCTGTTCAAGAGCGGTACGTTCGGCTGGACCTTCGCACCGCAGGCGATCCTGCCGCTGTTCGACTTCGGCCGCACCCGCGCCGGCGTCGAGGTCGCCCGTGCCCAGCGCGACATCGCCGTCGCGCAGTACGAACGGTCGATCCAGACGGCGTTCCGCGAAGTGGCGGACGCGCTGGCCGGCCAGGCCACGTACAGCGAGCAGCTGCGCGCCCAGCAGGCCGTGGCGGCCGCCGAGACGGACCGCTTCAACCTGTCCGACCTGCGCTACCGCAACGGCACCGCGAGCTACCTCGACCTGCTGGATGCCCAGCGCTCGCTGTTCACCGCGCAGCAGCAGGCCATCCAGGCCAATCTGCTGCGCCTGCAGAACCAGGTCACGCTGTACCGCGTGCTGGGCGGCGGCTGGAGCGAGCCGGGGCCGGCGACGGCAGCCCGCTGATCCTGTCGGCGCGGAATCATTTCCGCGCGCCATTGAGAACGACCCCGACCGGGGCCGGCCGCGATTTCGGTATCATGAAATCGCAGGCCGGCCCCGGTTTAACATTGCATGCACGGGCGGCCCCGGCAGCCGTCGCCGGACGGCGTCCGCCAGGACCGCAACGCGCGCCGAGCCCGGCCTGTCCGGCACGGTCGCCCCATGCGCCGCGCCCCACGCCATGCGACATTTTTTTCGTGCACACTGGAAAGCCATTGTCGCCATCGTCCTGCTCGTGCTGCTGGCGCTGGTGACCGTGAACCCCGGCACCGCCATGCCCGAGCCGCCGTTGGCCATGCGCCTGCGCGCGCACGTGACGGCGCTCGCGGGCGGCCCGCAGGACGCCACCTACATCGGCAACGTGCTGCAGGCGGCCGGCTACGCCGTGCAGGACCGCGGCGGGATCGGCCACGAACGCCGGATCGAGGCGGTGCTGGCCAGCGTTGCCCCGGGCGAGAAGGCGTCTCGCACCTTCATCCTCGGCGCCCGCGATGACGGCGCCGACGAGGGCGCGCCGGGGACGGCGGCCGTGCTGGAACTGGCGCGCCTGCTGGCAGGCGCGCGTCCCAGCCACGGCACCGAGATCCGCTTCGTGTTCTTCCTCGCGCCGAAAGCCGTCCCAATCCCGGGTGCCGACGACGACGTTCCCGCCGACGAGCGTCCCGGCAGCTTCATCGCCTACGTCGGCAGCCTCGCCTCGTCGCGCGAGGTGCAGGATGCGCTGTCGGCCTTCCAGAGCGTGGCGGCCGGCCCGGCCCACGGCCTCGCGACGCCGGCCTACATGCAGGGCGTCACCCTATCCGACCGCGCCGGTTGGCACCGTCCCGGCGCCGGCCAGCCCGCCCTCGTCCTCACGGACACCTCGTTCACGCGCTTCCCGTACCGCCAGGCGCAAAACGCCGCACCCGAGGCGGACGAACCGCCCGAGCAGGTCGTGTATGACGGCATGGCGCGCGTGGTGAGCGGCCTCGCGCGCACGCTCACGGCGCTGGCTGCCGGACAGCGCGGGTAAGACCCGGCCCGCCCGCCACCGTGGCGCCCGCTGTGGTCTCCTGCTGTGCGCGCGGATACAGCCAGCCGAAGATGACGGTCGCCGCCGCGGCCCCGGCCAGCTGGGCCAGCACATAGCCCGGCACGTCCGCGAGCCGGATGCCGGCGCATGTGCCCGTCGCCGCGCGCGCCAGCGTGAGGGCGGGGTTGGCAAAGGACGACGACGCCGTGAACCAGTATCCCGCGACGATGAACAGGGCCGCCGCATAGGGCGTGACACTGGGCCGCGTGCGCGCGCAGCCGATGATTGTGGCCAGCAGGCCGAACGTGGCGACGCCCTCGCTCCACCACAGCGCCGCGCCCGTGCGCGCCTGCGTCGCGGCCGCGAACACGGGTTCGCCGAACATCCCGTGCGCGATCGCCACGCCGACGAATGCGCCGGCCACCTGCGCCGCAAGGTAAGGCAGCACGAGCGCACCCGGCAGGTTGCGCTGCCACGCTTCGGACAGGGTGACGACGGGATTCAGGTGCGCGCCCGAGACAGCGCCGAATGCCAGGATCAGCACGACGAGGCCGCAGCCGGACGCGATCGAATTGACGAGCAGCGCGATGGCCGCATTGCCGCCCGCCAGCCGGTCGCCCATGACAGCGGACCCGACGACGACGGCCAGCAGCAAGGCAGTGCCGAGCCCCTCGGCGACGAGGCGGCGGAACAGGTGGTCGAAGTGCTTCATGGAACGTATTGTGGCGGAGCGTCCCGCCCCGGAGTACCGCCGTGCCAGTCTGTTCAGCCGATACGCAGATGCAGGGCCGACCTATGCCGCCTGCCGGATCAGGGAGGGAATGATGTCGAGGAGGTCCGACATCGACACGGGCTTCGACAGGAAGCGCACGCCCGGCGGCATCGTGCCGGCCTCGATGGGATTGCCCGAGATGACAAGCGCCGGCAGTTCCGGCTGCAGGCCGCGCAGGGCGTGGATCACTTCGATGCCGTTCATGCCGGGCATGCGGAAATCCGTGATGAGCAGGTCGATGGGATCGGCCTCGCCGGCACGGACGGCGTCGCGCCCGTTATTGGCGACGGACACGCGATAACCGGCGACGCTCAGGTAGCGCTCGAATACGTACAGGATGGCGTCTTCGTCATCCACGACCAGGATGCGAGGCGGTGCGGGTGGCATCGGCCAGCTTGCCTTTCATTGAAACGTATGCAAGCAAGACTGTAACACACGGCCTGTGCGATGCCCGGCACGTTTCGCCCCGTCATCCCCGCCTATTTAGGGCGGTGCAGCGCGCACAGCTTGTGGCCGTCCGGATCGCGCACGTACGCGAGGTACAGCGCCCCGAGCGGGCCCTCGCGCAGGCCCGGTGGCGCCTCGATCGACGTCCCGCCCTGCGCGACCGCCATGTCGTGGAAGGCGTGGACCTGTTCGGGCGACGTGCATTTGAAGCCGATCGTGGCGCCGTTCGCGCACGTGGCCTGCGCACCGTCGATCGGTTCGGTGATGCAGAACGAGCCGCCGTCGTGGCGGTAGAACAGCCGGCGCTGGCCCGTCGAATTCGTGTTGGGGAACGGTTCGCCTACACCGAGGACGCCCAGCACGGCGTCGTAGAAGCGCCGCGCGCGTTCGAGGTCGTTGGAACCGATCATGACATGACTGAACATACGTATCCTTTCTAAAGGAGTTCAACGTCGGGGAGGTTGGCAAGCACCTGGTCCCACGTATCGTAGCATTCCAGCGTCTCGACGACGACGGGCAGCGGCTCGGCCCAGACCTCCGGCAGCATGCGTTCCTCGCGCGTGCGGGTCGCGAACGCGAGCTTCTCCAGGGGCGGCGCGAAGCGCGCGTCGACGCCCGGCTTGTTGCCCCGCGCATCGATGCGGTACCAGCCAAAGTCCTTCAGATACACGGCGTTCAGGCCGTGCAGGCAGTACGGCGCCCCGCTGTCCCGACCGACAGGCGCTGGTAGCACAGCCCCGCCGGGATGCCGTTCGCGCGCAGCAGCGCGGCGAGCAGATGGCTCTTCGCATAGCAATAGCCCGTGCGGTGACGCAGCACGTCGGACGCCTTGCACGTCACGGGGTTCGATTTGAAATCGACGCTGTGGCGGATCTCGTCGCGCACGAATTCGAAGCAGGCGCGCGCGACGTCCGCTTCGGAAGTCGCGCCTTCGGCCAGCCGGCGCGCGGTGGCGAGGACGTCCGGCGTGTCGAAGTCGATGTAAGTGCTGGCGGTGAGATAGCGTTGCATGGCCGGGCCGAACGTCATCCGAATTTGCCCGCCAGCGCTGCGGCGAACACGAGGGCAATGGTGCAGAACAGGCCGAATTGCAGACGCCTGTTCGTGGCGGTGGCGAGGGTGGCGCACAGCCCCACGACGAGGGGCACGAACGCCAGAGTCGGATGCGTCATGATGTGAGCGGGTTGTCGAAGCCGCTACCTTAGCAGACCGGGCCCGCTCCAAAATGCGCTCTTTGTCACTCGGCCAGGAACATCTCCTGCAGGTCGTTGAGGAAGCGCTGCCCCAGTTCCGTCGGGCGGATCACGCGGAAATCGCGGTAGATCAGGCCCTTCGCTTCGGCCGCGTTCAATGCCTTCTCGATCGCATTGATCGGCATGCCCGTGCGCTCGCCGAACAGGTTCGGGTCGAACCCTTCCGTCAGGCGCAGCGTGTTCAGCATGAACTCGAAGCCCAGGTCGGCACGCGCGATCTCGTGTTCCTCCGCGACGGCATTGCCATTGGCCGCCGCTTCCATGAACGACGCGGGCTGCTTGTAGCGCGCCTGGCGCAGCACGCGGTGCGGGAACGACAGCTTCGAATGCGCGCCCGCGCCGATACCGAGATAGTCGCCGAACTGCCAGTAGTTCAGGTTGTGGCGCGCGCGGTGGCCCGGCTTCGCATAGGCCGAGACCTCGTAGTGCTCATAGCCCGCCGCGGCCGTGCGCTCCGCGATCATGTCCTGGATGTCGGCGGTCGCGTCGTCGCCCGGCAGCTCGGGCGGATACTTCGCGAACACCGTGTTCGGTTCCATCGTCAGGTGGTACAGCGACAAATGCGGCGGAGCGAACGACAGCGCGGTGTCGATGTCGGCCTGCGCCTCGGCCAGCGTCTGCCCCGGCAGCGCGTACATCAGGTCGAGGTTGAAGTTGTCGAAGTTGGCCTGGGCGATCCCGACGGCCCGGATGGCTTCCTCGGCGTCGTGGATGCGCCCCAGCGCCTGCAAATGCCGGCTGTTGAAGCTCTGGATGCCGATCGACAGGCGGTTGATGCCGCTGGCGCGGAAGGACTTGAATTTCTCGGCCTCGAACGTGCCGGGATTCGCTTCCATCGTGATCTCGGCGTCGAGGTCCAGCGGCAGCAAGGTGCGGAGGTCCGACATCAGCCGGTCCAGCCCCGCCGCCGACATCAGGCTCGGCGTGCCGCCGCCGATGAACACCGTATGGATCTTGCGGCCCCAGATCAGCGGCAGCGATTGTTCCAGGTCGGCGCGCAGTGCGTCCAGGTAGGCGGCTTCCGGAATCGGTTCCTTCGACTCGTGCGAATTGAAGTCGCAGTACGGACATTTGCGGACGCACCACGGCCAGTGGATGTACAGCGCCAGCGGCGGCAGCGCCGTCAGGTTCAGCGCACCCGGTTGCAGGTATTGCAGTGCAGCTGTCGCCGCATTGCGAGGCGTGGCGGCCGGCCCGACGGGCTTGATCGGAATCATTTCAGCTTCCCGAGCTTGTCGACGAGCGCGCGCAGCGCCTGGCCGCGGTGCGAGACGGCGTTCTTTTCTTCCGGCGCCAGCTCGGCGGCCGTGCGGCCGAACTCCGGCAGCAGGAAGTGCGGGTCGTAGCCGAAACCGCCCGCGCCGCGCGGCGTGTCGACGATCTGGCCGCGCCAGACGCCATCCGCGATCACGGGTTGCGGATCGTCGGCGTGGCGCATGTACACGAGCACGCAGTAGTAATAGGCCGATTTGTCGGCGTGCGCCGCCAGGTCGGCGATCAGCTTCTCGTTGTTGCGGGCGTCCGATTTCGGTTCGCCGGCAAAGCGTGCGGAAAGCACACCCGGCGCGCCGCCGAAGGCGTTCACGCACACGCCGGAATCGTCGGCGAGGGCCGGCAGGCCGGTGAGGCGCGCCGCGTGGCGGGCCTTCTGCAGCGCGTTCTCGACGAAGGTGCCGAACGGTTCTTCCGCTTCGGGGACGTCGAACTCGCCCTGCGGATGCAGTTCGAAGCCGATCGGGCCCAGCAGCTGGGCGAATTCCTTGAGCTTGCCCGCGTTGTTGGAGGCAAGGATGAGGCGTTGGGTCATGGTCGTTGGATGAAGCGCGAAAGCGGGAAGACCGTATTCTACCCCCGTCCCGGCCGCCGCATCAGGCCCGCGGAAACACCATGCTCGCCTCGAAGCCGGGTTCGAGGCGGCGCAGCGCGAGCGTGCCCTCGTGCAGCTGCGTGATGGCGGTGACGATGGACAGGCCCAGGCCATTGCCCGGCAGGTGGCGGCTCTGGTCCACGCGGTAGAAGCGGCGCGTGATCTTGTCCATGTCTTCGGGCGGCACGCCCTGGCCGTAATCGCGTACGGTCAACGCCGGCGCGCCGTCGACGGTGGCCACTTCGACGTCCACGCGGCCGCCGTTGCGGCCGTACTTGATGGCGTTGTCGATCAGGCTCGCGAGGGCGCTGGCCAGCAGGTCGCGGTCGCCGCGGATGGTCGTGGGCGTGCCCGTGAAGTGCAGCGCGATGCCCTGCTCTTCCGCGGCCGCTTCGTACAATTCCGTCATGTCGTGCGCGATGGCGGCCAGGTCGAGCTTTTCGAAGGTGCCCGCGCGCACGCCGGATTCCAGCGCGGCGATCTGCAGGAGCTTGTCGAACAGCGAGATGACGCTGTCGATATCCTCGATGGCCAGGCGCGCGTCCGCCACGAGCGCGTGCGGATCGGCCGACGCCTGCAGCGCGCGGTCGAGGCGCGAGCGCACGCGCGACAGCGGCGTGCGCAGGTCGTGCGCGATCGAGTTCGACACGTGGCGCACGCCCTCCATCAGGGCTTCGATGCGGTCGAGCATGCGGTTGATGTCGTCGCCCAGGCGCGCGAATTCGTCGTTGCCCATCACGACGATGCGGCTGGACAGCTCGCCCGCCGCGATGCGCGCCGTCGTGCGGCGGATGCGGACGATGCGCGCTTCCAGGCGCGTGCGGAAGATCTGCGCGCCGAAGAACGCGAGCAGGATCGACACGGCGCCGCTGACCAGCAGCGCGCGCTCGACGACGCTGCGGATGGCGTCCAGTTCGATCAGGTCGCGGCCAACGATGAGCCGGCTGCCGTCCTCCAGCCGCGTCGCGATGAGGCGCACGGAGACGGGCGTGCCGCCCCGCTCCATCTGGCCGAACGCCAGCTCGCCGGCCGCCGGCAGGTCGCCGTACCAGCGCCCCATGTTGCCGGCCAGGATGCGGCCCCTTGCGTCGACGAGGCTCACCACCTCCGTGTCGGTGTCGATCAGGTCGTGCAGCTGGGCGTCGATCTCGCGCACGAGGCCCGTGCGGCCGTCGCGGACCCACGCGTCGGCCAGGTGCGTCTCCACGGTCATGATCTTGTTGTCGATCGAGTGCTCGAACACGCCCACCGTGCCGAAATAGACGATGGCGGACAGGGTCGCCATCGACGCGGCCAGCAGCACGCCGTACCCGACCGCCAGCCGGAACGCGATCGAGCCGCGCAGGCCGGGCCGGCTGCTATCGGGTGACCGGGCCATAGGTCGGCGCGGCGCTCAGCACGTAGCCGGCACCGCGCACCGTGTGGATCAGGGCGGGGCTGAAATCCTTGTCGATCTTGCTGCGCAGGCGGCTGATCTGCACGTCGATGACGTTCGTCTGCGGATCGAAATGGTATTCCCACACGCCTTCCAGCAGCATCGTGCGGGTGACGATCTGGCCTTCGTGGCGCATGAGGTATTCGAGCAGGCGGAATTCGCGCGGCTGCAGGTTGATCGTCGTGCCCTGGCGCGTGACGCGCATCGTGCGCACGTCGAGCTGCAGGTCGGCCACCTGCAGCGCGGTGGCCTCGCGCGACCAGCTGTTGCGGCGGCTGAGGTTTTCCACGCGTGCCAGCAGTTCGGACATGACGAACGGCTTGGTGAGATAGTCGTCGCTGCCCGCGCGCAGGCCGCGCACGCGCTCGTCGACGCTGTTCAGCGCGGAGAGGATCAGCACCGGCGTGCCGTCGCCGCGGGCGCGCATCTGTTCGAGGATGCCCAGGCCGTCGACCTGGCCGGGCAGCATGCGGTCGAGGACAACGACGTCCCAGCGCGTTTCCTGCAGGCGGCGGTTGCCCGCCTCGCCATTCGTTTCGGCCTGTACGGCATAGCCGGCCGCGCGCAATCCGCTGCAGAGGTAGTCGCGGGTTTCGGTATCGTCTTCGATCACGAGGCAGTTCGGCATGATTCGGCTCTTGGTGTTAAGTGGACTATAGCATGGAGGCAAAACGTGCCGTCACGGCCACGCCGCGGTGCAGTATAGGCGAGCGGGGTCGGCCCAAGAATTACGATCGAGTAATGTCGACGCCACGGACACATTACCGGATCGTAATGCCGTATTGATGCACTGCAACGTAAAATCCAACCGTTTTCATTTCATGGAGTCCCTTTCATGGGCACTTGTTCGAGTGGCAGTTGTTGCCGGCTGAATGCCGGTTCCGCCCCGGCAAGATAACGCAGGTCCTTCCTCCTGCCGTCATCTCGCCCCAGGGGGGAGATGACGTACGCGTCACGACACACGAATCACCAAGCGCGAATGAAAGGTATGCCGTTCACCGACGGAGATACCGATGTTCCGTAGTTCCCTGTTTTACTTTGAACGGAACGGCCGCACGTTCCTCACGACCACCCCGAACCGCTGGGACTGGGCGCTGCTGCCGCTCGTCCTCGTCGTGCTGGCGCTCGCCGCGTACGGCGCGATGCAGATGGCGCGCCCGTTCGTGCTGGGCCAGCCGACGCCGATCTCGCTCGATCCGGCGGTCCTGCCCTACTACCTGCTGCGCACGATCCTGCGCATGTTCAGCGCGTTGGGCGCCGCGCTGCTGTTCACGTTCGCGTTTGCCGTCGTCGCGACGCGCTGGCGCAGCGCGGAAAAGATCATGGTGCCGCTGCTGGACGTGCTGCAGTCCGTGCCGATCCTGGGCTTCCAGGCGATCGCCATCGCGCCGTTCATCGCCCTCTTCCCCGGCAACCTGCTGGGCGTGGAATGCGCCGCCGTGTTCGCGATTTTCACGTCGCAGGCGTGGAACATGGCGTTCAGCCTGTACCAGTCGATGAAGACGATCCCGCCCGAACTGGCGGAAGCGGCGCGCGTGTTCCGGCTGTCGCCGTGGCAGCGCTTCTGGCGCCTGGAACTGCCGTACGCCATGCCCGCGCTGCTGTGGAACATGATGATGTCGATGTCCGGCGGCTGGTTCTTCCTCGTCGCGGCCGAGGCGATCTCGGTGGCGGGCCAGGACATCAAGCTGCCCGGCATCGGCGCCTACATCGCCGTCGCCATCGAACAAAAACAGGGCTCGGCCATCGCCTGGGCCATCGCCGCCATGTTCGCCGGCATCCTGCTGTACGACCAGCTGTTCTTCCGCCCGCTGCTGGCGTGGGCCGACAAATTCCGCTTCGAGGAATCGCAGGGAGAACATGCGCAGCAGTCGTGGGTGCTCGACTGGGGCCGCCGCAGTGTGTGGATCCGCGCCCTCACCGACCGCATGTGGGCGGCGCTTGCACGCACGCTGGGCTGGTTCGGCACGCCGGAACCCGTCGACGCCACGCCACGCGCCTCCCGCATCGCGCTGTCGGCGCGCACGATCGACCGCATCGTCCTCGCGCTGGCGCTGCTGGGCGCGTGGCGCTTCATCCTGTTCATCCACGCGCAAGTGGGCTGGGGAGAAGCGTTGCGCGTCGTGGGCCTCGGCTGCATCACACTCGTGCGCGTGATGCTGCTGATCGGCCTCGCGTCGCTCGTGTGGATGCCGGTCGCCGTGTGGATCGGCCTGCGTCCCCGCTACGCGCAGGCCGTGCAGGCGCTCGCGCAGTTTTTAGCCGCGTTCCCCGTGAACCTGATGTTCCCGCTCGTCGTGTACGCGCTCGTGCACCTGCGCCTCAATCCGAACATCTGGCTCAGTCCATTGATGGTGTTCGGCACCCAGTGGTACATCCTGTTCAACGTGGTCGCGGGCGCCTCGACGCTGCCGAACGAATTGCGCCTCGCGGCCGACAACCTCGGCCTGACGGGCTGGCTGAAATGGAAGCGCGTGTACCTGCCGGCCGTGTTCCCGAGCTTCGTCACGGGCGCGATCACGGCCAGCGGCGGCTCGTGGAACGCGAGCATCGTGGCGGAATACGTCACGTGGGGCAAGACGTCGCTCGTGGCCGATGGCCTGGGCAGCTACATCAAGCAGATGACGGATGCCGGCGACTTCCACCGCATCGCCCTCGGCATCGGGGTGATGTGCGTGTTCGTCATGGTATTGAACCGCTTCTTCTGGCGCAGGCTGTACCTGCTGGCCGAAGACCGCAGCCGCTGAAAGGAATCACAAATGACCGACAAACTGATCGAACTGCAGGCCGTGCAAAAGGCCTTCCGCAGCGCCGACGGCGCCCCGCGCACCGTGCTCGAAGGCGTCGACTTCACCTTGGCGGACGGCGAGATCGTCGCGCTGCTGGGCAAATCCGGCTCCGGCAAATCGACGTTGCTGCGCATCGTGGCGGGCCTCGTGCCCGCGGACGCCGGCAAGGTGGAATACCGCGGGCGCCCGATCCGCGGGCCGCTGTCCGGCGTCGCGATGGTCTTTCAATCGTTCGCGCTGTTCCCCTGGCTGACCGTGCAGCAGAACGTGGAACTGGGCCTGGAAGCGCAGGGCGTTCCGCCAGCCGTGCGGCGCGAACGGGCAGACGCGATGCTCGACCTGATCGGTCTCTCCGGCTTCGGCAGCGCGCTGCCGAGGGAGCTGTCGGGCGGCATGCGCCAGCGCGTGGGCATTGCGCGCGCGCTCGTCACGCACCCGGACGTGCTGCTGATGGACGAAGCCTTCTCGGCCCTCGATGTCCTGACGGGCGAGACGCTGCGCGGCGACATCCTCGACCTGTGGGACAGCAAGAGAATCCCCACGCGCGGCATCCTGATCGTCTCGCACAACATCGAGGAAGCCGTCATGATGGCGGACCGCATCGTCATCCTGTCGAGCGATCCGGGCCGCGTGCGCCACGAGATCCGCATCGACCTGCCGCGCCCGCGCAATGCCGATGCGCCGGAGGTGCGCGCCCTGGTCGACGAGGTCTATGGCCTGATGACGATGCGTCCCGCCGCCACGCCCGCGACGGCGCGCCCGGCCAACATCGACTACCGCCTGCCGGACACGGACGTGGGCCGCATGGAGAGCGTGCTGGACCTGCTCGCGGGCGCCCCGTACGACGGCCGCGCCGACCTGCCGCAGCTGTCGGAAGACACGGAATTGCCGGACGAGGAACTGTTTCCGACCTACGAGGCGCTGGGCCTGCTGGGCCTCGCGCACGTCGAGCGCGGCGACATCGCGCTGACAGGGCTGGGCCTGCGCTATGCCCAGGCCGACCAGGCGCTGCGCCAGTCGCTGTTCGGCCAGCAGCTCCTGAAAAACGTGCCGCTGGCCGCGCGCATCCGTCGCCAGCTCGACGACGAACCCGGCGGCGCGCTGCCGGAAGATCCGTTCATCAACCTGCTGGAAGACACGCTCGAAGCAGACCAGGCCAAGCGCATGCTGGAAGTGGCGGTCGAATGGGGCCGCTACGGCGAACTCTATGAATACGACTATCACACGGGCCGGCTCAAGCTGCCGGGCACGGGCAACGCGAAGGAGTGACAATGGAAGGCATCGAGATCACCGGCGATTCGAAGCTCGACCGCAAGGTCGCGCTGACCGTGGCGCTGCTGGCGTCCTTCATGGGCGTCTGCAAGGTCAAGGACGACAACATCGTGCAGGCGATGCAGCAGGCGCAGGCCGACAAGATCGACCACTGGGCCTTCTACCAGGCCCGCAACCTGCGCCAGGAACAGGCGCATACGACCCTGCTGCAGCTGCGTCTCGCGGCCCCAGGACGCCCGGCCGGCGAGCAGGCTGGCTACACCGCCGCGATCGCGGAACTGGACAAGCTGGAGCGCGACCAGGCGCAGAAGAAGAACGACGTGCTGGCGCAGGCCAAGCAGGACCAGGACACGTACGACGCGCTGAACTACCGCGACGACCAGTTCGACCTGTCCGACGCGGCGCTGGCCCTGTCGCTGCTGGCCGTCACGACGCTGACGCGCCAGCGCTGGCTGTACCTCGCGGCGCTCGTGCCGACGGCGATCGGCGTGTTCTATGGCGTGGCCGGGCTGGCGGGGTTGCCGTTTCACCCGGCGTGGTTGACGGGGTTGTTGTCGTAATCAGGCCGTCAGGCCGAGCGCCTGCTTCTGCAGGCCCACCAGTTCACGAATCCCCTGCTCGGCCAGGTCGAGCAGGCGGTTCATCCCCGCGCGGTCGAACGCCTCGCCCTCGGCCGTGCCCTGCACTTCGACGAAGTGGCCGGCCTCCGTCATCACGACGTTCATGTCGGTGTCGCAGCCGGAATCCTCGATGTAGTCGAGGTCCAGCACGGGCACGCCGCCCACGACGCCCACCGAGATCGCGGCGACGAAGTGCTTGACCGGCACGGCGGGGACCAGGCCCGCCGTCACGAGTTTCGAAAACGCGTCATAGGCCGCCACCATCGCGCCCGTGATCGATGCCGTGCGCGTGCCTCCGTCGGCCTGGATCACGTCGCAGTCCAGGTGCAAGGTGCGTTCGCCGAAGGCTTCCAGGTCGAACGCGGCGCGCAGCGAGCGGCCGATCAGGCGCTGGATTTCCTGCGTGCGGCCCGACTGCTTGCCGCGCGCCGCCTCGCGGTCCATGCGCGTGTGCGTGGAGCGCGGCAGCATGCCGTATTCCGCCGTCAGCCAGCCCTGCCCCTTCCCCTTCAGGAAGCCCGGCACTTTTTCCTCGATGCTGGCGGTACAGATCACCTTCGTGTCGCCGCATTCGATCAGCACGGAACCTTCGGCGTGCTTCGTGTACTGGCGGGTGATGCGGATGGCGCGCAGCTGGTCGACGGCACGGCCGCTGGGGCGGAGGGTTTGAGTCATGGATGTCCTTCGTGGTTGATTATTTCAATTTACTTCAATATTTGCGACGACTTCTCGATCGCATCGCGGATCTCGGCGATCGCCTTTTCGATGTCATCCTCGTCGAACGGGTCGTCCGGTGCGGGCGTCGCGGCCGGCGCATCGAGGCGGCTCGTGACTTCGCCTTCGGGCACCATCTGCGTGGAGACGACGCTCGGATCACCCGCGGCGTCCGGCGTGCCTGCGCCCTGCCACTGGATGGCGAGCGCGGTCGTATTGTCGCCGCGGCTGCCCGCGATCGTGGTCGCCATCGCGATCATTTCCGGCACGGCCTGCGTGATCGGCTGCGCGGACAGGCGGTGCGCGATCTCGGTGTCGGGCAGGACGGCCCACAGGCCGTCGGAGCACAGCAGCAGGATGTCGCCCGGCTCCAGGCTCGCCGCGCGCGACAGCTCGACCTTCGGCGGCGTCGACGCGCCCAGGCAGTTGTACAGCTTGTTGCGGTCCGGGTGCGTGGCGCGCTCGCTCGCATCGGCCTGCCCTTTCGCGATCAGGTATTCGATGTGCGAATGGTCGCGCGTGCGCCCGAGGACCTGGCCGCGGCGCAGCCAGTACAGGCGCGAATCGCCGCAATGGGCCCAGACGGCGCTGTTGTGCTGCACGAGGCAGGCGACGATCGTCGTGCGCGGGCTGTCCGGCATCGCCTTGTCGCGCGTGTAGCGCATGATGTCCTCGTGGGCCTGCTGCAGGGCCTCCTCGAGGAAGCGCTCGGGCTTGCGCACGTACGGCGTCGCCTGCGCCTTGAAGCGGGTGGCGATGCTTTGCAGGGCGATCGTGGCCGCGACCTCACCGCGCAGGTGGCCGCCCATGCCGTCCGCCAGCACGAGCAGCAGCGCGTCGCGCGTGTACAGATAGCCCATGCGGTCCTGGTTGAGTTTGCGGCCGCCGATGTGGGTCTGCTGGTAGACGGAAAATTGCATGGCTATCCTCAGGCGCGTCCGCGGCCGAAGCCGATGCGTTCGACGAGGCCGCGCCAGCCGGAGGCCGGCACCGCTTCCCCGGTCTCGGGCGGCAGCGCCGCCGGCGTCGCGGGGAGACCCGCCTGCAGTACCTTCTGCACGGCGAACACGCTCTGCGGCCGCGCCAGCGGATCGAGGGCGAGGCACGCCTTCACCATCGCCACCAGGCCCGGCGTGTATGCGCCGTCGAGCTTCGCGAACTGCTCCTCCATCGTGTCGGCCGCGCGGCGCTGGTCGGCCGGCTGCGGCGGCGCGCCCGCCATGCACGCGAACATGGCGGCGCCGATGCTGTAGATGTCCGTCCATGGCCCCAGCGCGCTGCCTTTCGCGTACAGCTCGGGCGCCGCGAAGCCGGGCGTGTACATGGGCGCCAGGGTGGGCGCATCGGTGTGGATGGTCTGGCGCGCGGCGCCGAAGTCGAGCAGCATGGGCGAACCGTCCGTGCGCAAATAGATGTTGGCCGGCTTGAGGTCCAGGTGCAGCAGCTTGTTCGCGTGGACGTCGCGCAGGCCGGCACAGACGCCGTTGAAGACCTGCCGGATGAACGGCTCGCCGGCGCGGCTGCCTTTCGCGACCAGGCGCGCAGCGACTTCCTGCAGCGAGTGACCGGATTCGTAGGCCATCACCATATAGACCGTGTCATTGGCGCGAAAAAAATTTAACACCCGCACGACGTTCGGATGGACGATGCGCGCCAGCGCCCGCCCCTCTTCGAAAAAGCATTTCAGGCCGATGCGGAACACGGGCAGGTTGGCCTTCGGGATCGTGGGCGTCAGCTCGCCCGGGGCCCGCAGCGCCAGGGCGCTGGGCAGGTATTCCTTGATCGCCACCGCGTTGCCGTCGGCGTCATATGCAAGATAAACAATACTGAACCCGCCGGACGCAATTTTCTTTACAATGCGATATCCGCCAATTTCCAGCCCATCGGGCAGGGGAGCATTATTCTGGGCAGCCATTTGGGAAAGTATTCCTTGCTAAACACGGCGATTGTGTGGATAAATCACCGCTTTGTAAAGAATAAGGGAATCTCGCAAAACCACAGCGCGCGGCGCCACCCGCACCGCGCTGCGGCCGGCCAAGCAGATTCCGGAAATCGGGGACTCCATTGAGCATTTCTAGCATGACAGGTTATGCGGTCGCCACAAGCGAAGGCGCTGCCGGCACCCTGACGATCGAGATCAAGAGCGTCAATTCGCGCTTTCTCGACCTCCAGTTCCGCATCAACGACGAGCTGCGCGCGTTGGAACCGGACCTGCGCTCCGCCATCATGGCGGCCATCACGCGCGGCAAGGTCGAGGTGCGGCTGTCGTTCGGGCGCAAGGCCACGACCGGCTCCCAGGCCCTGAACCAGACGCTGCTGGCCGACCTCGCGCGGCTGCAGACCGAAGTCACGCGCCACTTCGTGTCCGCGCCGCTGATGACGGTCGCGGAACTGCTGCGCTGGCCGGGCGTGATCGAGGAAGCGCAGATCGGCCAGGAATCGCTGCAGGCCGACGTCGCCGCCCTCGCCGCGAAGACGATCGCCGCCTTCGTCGACAGCCGCAAGCGCGAAGGCGCGGCGCTGGAAGCGATGCTGGTCTCGCGCATCGAATCGATGGAAGCCATCGTCAAGCGCATCACCCCGTTGATCCCGCAGGTCATCGCCCAGTTCCAGCAAAAGGCCATCGAGCGCATGCAGGACGCCCTGGGGCTGGCCGGCCACGGCAACCCGCAAGTGCTCACGCGCCAGGAAGTCTTCGAACGAATTCGCCAGGAAGTCACTCTATACGGCATCCGCATCGACGTCTCGGAAGAATTGTCGCGCCTGACGGCCCACCTGAACGAGACCCGCCACATCCTCAAGAAGGGTGGCCAGGTCGGCAAGCGCCTCGACTTCATGATGCAGGAACTGAACCGCGAAGCGAACACGCTGGGCGCCAAGGCTTCCGTCAAGGAGCTGGCCGATGCGTCGATGGAGCTCAAGCTGCTCATTGAGCAGATGCGCGAACAGGTACAGAATCTCGAATAAACACGGCGATTCAAGCCGTGTTGGACGCGTTGACGGGGCCCCGTCAACGCGTCCAATTGCATTATGAACACCACGAAAAAGGAACCCACCATGCTCACCAACGCTTTCTCCGGCAGCCTGTTCGTCGTCGCCGCCCCGTCCGGCGCCGGCAAGTCGACCCTGGTCAATGCGCTGCTGGCTCAGGAACCGGGCATCAAGCTGTCGATCTCGACCACGACGCGCCCGCCGCGTCCGGGCGAACAGGACGGCCGCGAATACCACTTCACCACCGCCGAGGATTTCGTCGCCCGCGCCGACCGCGGCGAGTTCCTGGAATGGGCCGAGGTGCATGGGAATTACTACGGCACGAGCCGCCTGACGGTGGAACAGGAAATGAAGACGGGTACGGACATCCTGCTGGAAATCGACTGGCAAGGCGCGCGCCAGGTGAAGAAGCAGTTCCCGGACGCGGCCGGCATTTTTATCCTGCCGCCGTCGATCGCGGCGCTGGAAGAGCGCCTGCACAAGCGCGGCACGGACGAGCCGCACATCATCACGCGACGCCTGCTGGCCGCGGGGGGCGAGATCGCTCACGCTCCCGAGTTCGAGTATGCTATCATCAACGAAGAGTTCAACGTCGCCCTGTCCGAGCTGCAGGCGATTGTCAAAGCGACACGTTCGCGCTTCGCCCAACAGGCAGCCCGCAACGCCTCGCTCTTTGCCCAGTTGGGAATCCACGTGCAGCAACCGCAATCGTAACCGTCGCGATACGGCTCGTTCGTAATTTTTCGTTCAAAACAGTCTCCCGGAGTAAACCATGGCCCGCATCACCATTGAAGATTGCCTGAAAAACGTCCCGAACCGTTTCCAGCTGACCCTGGCCGCGACCTACCGCGCGCGCCAACTGCTGCAAGGGCACACCCCGAAAGTCGAAGCCAAGGACAAGCCGACCGTCGTCGCGCTGCGTGAAATCGCCGCCGGCAAAGTCGGTCTGGAAATGCTGAAAAAAGTCCCGATGTAAGTCGGGCGGTGCCTGAATGAGTCAGCCCGTGATTCTGTTATGCTGTTTCCATACTGCGGCTGATTGTCATTACGTATGAGCTTAACCTCACCGGATTCCGTCCACTCGGGCACCAACAACAAGGCGAGCCGGCCCGGCCGGCCCGCCAACAAACCGCAGGAAGCCGAACCGGCGCCCGCTCCCGGCGTCGCGTCGATCACGCACCTGGCCGGCAAGCTGGCCGAATATCTCACCCCCGTCGAACTCAAGCGCGTCAAGGAAGCCTACCGCTTCTCGGACGAGATGCACCTCGGCCAGGTCCGCAAGTCGGGCGAGCCGTACATCTCGCACCCGATCGCCGTGGCCGAGATCTGCGCCGACTGGAAGCTGGACGCCCAGGCGATCATGGCCGCGCTGCTGCACGACGTGATCGAGGACCAGGACGTCAAGAAGGAAGAGCTGCTGGAGCGCTTCGGCCCGCAGGTCGCCGACCTCGTCGACGGCCTGTCGAAGCTGGAAAAGATCGAGTTCCAGAGCGTCGTCGAAGCGCAGGCGGAAAACTTCCGCAAGATGCTGCTTGCCATGGCGTCGGACGTGCGCGTCATCCTGATCAAGCTGGCCGACCGCCTGCACAACATGCGCACCTTGGGCGTGATGGCCCCGGCCAAGAAGCGCCGCATCGCGGGCGAGACGATGGAAGTCTACGTCCCGATCGCGCACCGCCTCGGCCTGAACGACATCTACCGCGAACTGCAGGACCTGTCGTTCTCGCACCTGTACCCGCTGCGCTACCGCACGCTGTCGAAGGCGATCAAGGCCGCGCGCGGCAACCGCCGCGAAGTGGTCAACAAGATTCTGGGGGCCGTCAAGAACCAGCTCTCCGCCGCCGGCCTGCCGGCCGAAGTCTACGGCCGCGAGAAGACCCTGTTCGGCATCTATAAAAAGATGCGCAGCAAGCACCTGTCGTTCTCGCAGGTGCTGGACGTGTACGGTTTCCGCGTCGTCGTCGACACGGTCCCGAACTGTTACGTGGCGCTCGGCTCCCTGCATGCGCTGTACAAGCCCATGCCCGGCAAGTTCAAGGACTACATCGCGATCCGCAAGATCAACGGTTACCAGTCGCTGCACACCACCCTGATCGGCCCGTACGGCACCCCGGTCGAATTCCAGATCCGCACCCAGGAAATGCACCGCACGGCGGAATCCGGCGTGGCGGCGCACTGGCTGTACAAGACGGGCGACCAGAACATGACCGACCTGCAGCAGCGCACCCACGCGTGGCTGCAGTCGCTGCTCGACATCCAGCAGCAGACGGGCGACTCCGCCGAATTCCTCGAGCACGTGAAGGTCGACCTGTTCCCGGACTCCGTCTACGTGTTCACGCCGAAGTCGAAGATCATCGCCCTGCCGCGCGGCGCCACGCCGCTGGACTTCGCCTACAGCATCCACACCGGCATCGGCGACCACACGGTGGGCGTGAAGATCAACCACGAACCCGCATCGCTGCGCACGGAACTGCACAACGGCGACATCGTCGAGATCGAGACCGATCCCGATTCGCGCCCCAGCCCGACGTGGCTGAGCTTCGTCCGCACGGGCAAGGCGCGCTCGGCGATCCGCCACCACCTGCGCACCATCAACCTGAACGAATCCGTCGAGCTCGGCCAGGAACTGCTGGGCCAGGCACTGACCCAGCTGGGTATCAAGGCCGAACTGACGCCGGCAACGATCGAGCGCCTGCTGGCGGAATCGTCGGCCAAGTCGATGGACGAGGTGTATGCGGACATCGGCATCGGCAAGCGCATGCCCGCCCTCGTGGCGCGCCACATCGTGAGCCTGCTGGGCGGCGACGTCACCTCCGTCCCCGCGCAGCCGAGCCACGGCGGCGAACTGGATCCGGTGACGATCTACGGCAGCGAAGGCGTGGCCGTGCAACTGGCACCGTGCTGCCAGCCCATCCCGGGCGACCACATCATCGGCCAGCTGCGCCGCGACCAGGGCCTCGTCGTGCACACGGCCGACTGCTCGCAAGCGACGCGCCTGCGCCTGAAGGAACCGGACCGCTGGATATCGGTCCAGTGGGGCAGCGAGCTGAATCGCCGCTTCGACTGCCGCATCCGCCTGCTGATCAACAACGAAAAGGGCATCCTGGCCCGCGTCGCCGCCGAGATCGGCGAGTCCGACGCCAACATCACGTATGTGGGCATGGACGAGGATGACGAACACATGATGACCCAGCTGCGCTTCACGATCCAGGTGAAGGATCGCGTGCACCTGGCGCATCTGATCCGCAACCTGCGCCGCGTGGCAGGCGTCAACCGCGTGGAGCGCGAGCGGGCGTAACTACAAAGGCAGGGTACACCGGAACCCGACGTACGCCCGCTGCGCCTGCGGCCGCTCGTCGACGACGGTAAAGATTCCCGCGCCTTCCTGCGACGACCAGCTGCCGCCCCGCGCCAGCGCCCTGCCCCACCAGCTCCGGCCCGCCCGCGGCCACCAGCCCATTCCCTGCTGCATCGGCGCGCCGGGCGCCGTCGCCAGCGTGGGCGAGCCGGGCAGGAAACCGTGCGCGACGATACCGTCCGCGTTGCCCTGCACGTCGTCGAACACCCAGCTGAACGCATTGCCCGCAGCGTCGATGATGCGCTCGCCGTTCGACAGCACGAACCAGCGCCGTTCGAGCGGATCGGGCGAGTCCACGGCGGCCGCCTGGGGTCTGTCGAAGCGGCCCAGGTGCAGCCCCTGGAACAGCCGGCCGTCGCCGACGGCGCCCCCCGTCCAGTTGGTCGCCTGGCCGGCGATATCGCGGGCGATCGCCAGCGCCTGCCGCTCCGTCAGCAGTTCGAAGCCGGCGAGCGCACAGGCCAGGCGGGCCGCGTGGTAGCCGATGCACACCCACGGCGGCATCGTCCCGCTCAGCACCACCTGTCCATCCGGCCCGCACGCCGCCAGCCAGCGCGCCACGGCGAAAGCCGGGACCTCGACGCCTCCGGGCAGCGTCGTCGCCGGCACCGCGATGAAACCGGGCGGCAGAGGTCCGGGTGGCGAGGCGTGCGCGGCCGCCACGGCCGCCATATCCGCATCGAGGTTGCCCATGCGCGGCTACTCAGAACATCTGGTAGACATAGGGCGACAGCTCCGCCTGTGGCCGCGCCGCGATGTACAGCGCATGCAGGGCCCGCGCCGCCTCGGCCACCTGCGGCGCGTGCGCGGCCAGCTCCGGGTGCCCGTGCGCGCGCCAGTGCGCCGCGAGACGCGCGCCGAATCCCTCGGCGTCCAGGCATGACGGTACGAGGAAGTCGTCGAAGCCCATCGTCGTGTGCGTGCGCTGCGTGTAATAGCTGGCCAGGCGCGGATTCGGGCCCAGCGGGAACGGTACCTGGCCGGGTACGCAGTGCGCGGTCAGGGCATCGAACAGCGGCGCCGCGATGGCGCGCAGTGCTTTGTCGTCAATCGAGCTCATAGGTCTTCCTCCAGTCCTCGTCATCCGGCAACGGCGGCTGCTCGCGGCGCCACAGCACGACGTCCTCCAGCACCAGCACATCCATCTCCGTGCGCATGAAGCAGCGGTAGGCATCCTGCGGACTGCACACGATCGGCTCGCCGCGCACGTTGAACGATGTGTTCACGAGCAGCGGGCAGCCCGTCAGCCGTTCGAACGCTTCGATCAGGGCGCGGAATTCCGGATGACTGTCCCTGTCGACGGTCTGGATGCGGGCCGAGTAATCGACGTGGGTGACGGCCGGGATGTCGCTGCGCGGCTGGTTGATGACCGCCATCATGTCGTCGTCGCCCGCCTCGAAGGCGTTCGTGTCCATGGGCACGCAGCGTGTCGCATTCACCGGTGCCACCATCAGCATGTACGGGCTGTCGCCGTCGAAGTCGAAGTACTCGGCGCAGCGCTCGCGCAGCACGGCCGGCGCGAACGGGCGGAACGATTCGCGGAACTTGATTTTCAGGTTCATCGTCGCCTGCGTGCGCGGATTGCGCGGGTCGCCGAGGATCGACCGGGCACCCAGCGCGCGCGGCCCGAATTCCATGCGCCCCGACAGCCAGCCGGCGATCTTGCCCGCCGCCAGCGCCTCCGCGACGACGGCCAGGCGCTCGTCGCGATCGACGATGCGCCGGTATGGATAGCCTTTGCGGTCGAGGAAGGCAAGGATTTCCTCGCTCGAATAACGCGGTCCGAGGTAACTGCCGCGCTGGGCATCGCCCTCCCCGTGCGTTCGCCGGCGCGGCGCCTCGAACGCCATGTGGTGCGCCAGCAGGGCCGCGCCCAGCGCACCGCCCGCATCGCCCGCAGCCGGCTGGACCCAGATACCGTCGAAGATGCCGGCCGCGGCCAGCTTGCCGTTGGCGACGCAGTTCAACGCCACGCCGCCCGCCAGCACGAGGTTGCGCTCGCCGCTCAGCCGGCGCAGGTGGCGCGCCGTCTTGAGCACAATGTCCTCGGTCACCTGCTGGATGCTGGCCGCGAGGTCCATCTCGCGCCGCGTGATCGGCGTCTCGGGCTGGCGCGCCGGGCCGTCGAACAGGTCGGCGAAGCGTGGACCGGGCATCGCCATGCCGTCCAGCCAGCCGAAACAAGACATGTCCAGCCGGTACGAGCCGTCGGTCCGGACGTCGATCAGGTGTTCGCGGATCCGGCCGGCGTAGCGCGGCCTGCCGTAAGGCGCCAGCCCCATCAGCTTGTACTCGCCGGAATTGACCTTGAAGCCGCAGAAACTCGTGAATGCGCTGTACAGCAGGCCCAGCGAATGCGGATAGTCGATCTCGGCGAACAGTTCCAGTGTCCGGCCGCGACCCGTGCCGAGCGTGGTCGTGGCCCATTCGCCGACACCGTCGATCGTGAGCACGGCGGCGCTGTCGAACGGCGACGGGTAGAAGGCGCTGGCGGCATGGGCCATGTGGTGTTCGGCGAACAGCACGCGGCCGGCGCGTCCGAGCGTGCCGAGCGTCTGGCGCACGTGCTCGTTCACCCAGATCTTGTCGCCCAGCACCGCCCCTGCCGCCTGGACGAACAGGTCGCGCGCTCCCGCGGCGGGACCTTGCCGCAGACCGGCGCAGGCGTTCTGCACGACGCGGTCGAACGTCAGCAGCGGGTTGTCGTAGAAGACGATCGCATCGAGGTCGGCCGCGTCGACGAAGCCTTCTTCGAGACAGTAATTGATGGCGTTGACGGGAAACGACGGGTCGTGCTTGCGGCGCGTGAAGCGCTCTTCCTGCGCGGCCGCGACGATCTCGCCGTCGCGCACCAGCGCCGCCGCCGCGTCATGGTAATAGCCGGCGATGCCCAGGATAGTGTTGCCCATGTCGCCTCCTCAGCTGGCGCGGGCCAGGCCTGCGCCCAGCATGTCCGCAATGACGGGCTCGAGCGAACGCGCGAGGGCGTCGTGGCCGGCCGGTGTGAAATGGATGTCCTTGTCCCAACGCAGCCGGCGACGCGCGTCGGGTGCGATGCGCAGCAGGTCGGGCAGCGGGTCGTGCAGGCGGCAGCCGAGGTCGGCGGCCAGTTCCGCGAACCGGGCCTGGTACGACGTGGCATCGCATGTCTCGTCGAGATGCTGCGGCAACGGCAGCGGCATCAGGAGCACGGGCCGGTCGAGCGCACGGATCCACTGCGTGAGGATCGCGCGCATCAGGCACCAGGCCGGGTCGGCGGGCGAGTCATAGTGCGGCAGCGGCTGGTATTGCGTGAGGTGCTGGACCATGTTGCGGATGCCCAGCTTGTTGACCACCTTGCGCAGCATGAGGAAGCGTCCGCCGTGGTCCACGGCGGCGGCCTGGGAGGCGTCCAGCTCGGCTTCCTCGTACGGATCGCGCCGGGGCGGCACGTGGCACAGCCGCAGCGTGCCGTTCTCGAGCCGGTAATACGGCTTGGCATACAGGCGCTCGACGCCGTGCTCGTCGTGGTGCGGACGGAATTGCGCGACGACGCGCCGGATGTTTTCGACGAAGACGGCGATCACGACGAGGTCGTGCTCGATGTCGCGGGCGAATTCGCGCCAGATGAGGTATTGCTGGTCCGTCCCCGTCGACGACAGGCCGAAATTGTAGACCTCGACGGGCGGCGTGCCGGCCTCGGGCAGCCGTGCCTCCAGCAGCTCGGTATAGCGCTGGCGGTTGGGCACGGCGTCGCCGGCCGTGAACGAGTCGCCGAACACGAGGACGCGCCGGTGGCCGGGCGTGCGCGCCCGTGCGAAGGGCCGGTCGGCGCGGAACCCCTGTTCGTTGACCTGCATGAGATACCCGCCGCCCTCATGCGGAATCCGCACGCGCAGACGGGGAATATAGCGATAACCGACGACAGGATGATATTCGTAGAGTTGCCTCATCATTTCCTCGTGTGCTTTTTCGGACGAAATGATGATGCGTTATTTGGATATGAGGATTTTTATGCAATCTCAACTTTCCGCGACGATGTATTTTCTTTCATCATTGGTTTTCAAAAATAGATGCCGAATTATTTCTGCTGGAATATTAATTTTGAAAATTATTTAAGCGCGGAAACCAAATGCGCACTATTGGCGCTGCACAAACCGTGAGGGGCGCCCATCCATCATATTTCCCAGGTGCAGAGGGACGGAAATGACGTCTGTGCTGGAAAATGATTAATGGAAATGGAATCGAGCATGCCGCCGTCGATCACTGAACACAATGCCTTATTGGTCCGATACCTGATGGTTTTTCTGATCGGCTATGTTTTATTGGCTGTTCACGCCGGGGCGGATATCCGTAAAAAAACGGACGCCGCCAATCCTGCGCCGCAAATCGAACCGGGAAAAGCCAAATTGGTCGATCTGGCATCCTTGCCGCCGCAATTGCGGCGCACGGTCGACAATGAAATCAAACGCCTGCGCGCAGGAGACGGCGTACTTTACGGCGACATGACGCCCGAGGAGGCGCACGACCTGGAAAGCGCCGACGGGCGGGCGCTGCCGCTGGACGGGGCGCTGGATCGCGTCATCGCGCACGCAAAAGTGCCGCCGGCGGACGTCTCGGCCAGCGATCTCGCCGGCTACACGCTGGCGGGCGTGGTACCCGAGGGGCCCGGACAGGACGGACCGTGGACCAGCGTGAAGCGCGTGTACCGGCGTCCCGACGGGGTACTCGTCATGCTGCACGAGTGGGCGTATGCGGCCGAAGGCGGCGGCGTCCTCGGTGTGCGCGAGCTGATGAATGCCTCCGTGCAGCACGGCGCGACCCGCTGTCCGGCCCAGTTCGCGATCCGGCGCGCGCCGACGGGCCAGGTCGTCTCCGAGCTGCGTTGGTTCACGGATGCCAAGGTCTTCACGCTGAGCGTGGCACAGGACGTGCTCGCCGACGGCGGCAAGGATCACGGCAAGGCGTGGCTGCTGCACCTGGCCGAAGCCATCGAATGAGCGGTCGCCCGCTCAGGCGGCGCCGGCACGCGCATCGGCACGCAGTTCGAGTATCCGGAAGAAGGCGGCGCACGCCCCGGCGCACGCGTCCGCGATCTCAGCCGGTGAGCGCACGCCTGCACGCAGCGCCTGCATGAAGGCGCGCCAGCGGGGGCCGGGACCGGCATCGTCGCCTTGCAGGTAGCGCAGCCGGTGCGGCGCCAGGCGTTCGTGCAGGCGTTCGTACAGCACGGCGCCGCCCAGTTGCGAGCCTTCGATGACGTAGTGCACGCCCCAGCGGTAGGCGGGGCTGGCCGCTGCCGGCCAGGCGTCGCCGCACGGCGTGCACGGCGATGCGTATCCCGCCTCGGCGAGGTCGGCGTCGATCCGGGCCAGACGTTGGGCATGATCGAATTGCGGACCATCCGCGAATCCGGCCAGCCAGCCATGCAGGGGCACGAGCCAGGTCCGCAACAGGACCAGGTGGGCGATGTAGTCGTGCAGGGAGGCGTCGGGGGCGCCGATCGGCAGGCCGGCGTCGAGGGCCGCATGGCGGCTGGCGGTGGCTGTGCGCAGGGCGGTCAGCGGATCGGCTTCGGACGCAACGTCGGTGGAACGGTTCATGGGATGCGGGAAGCGGAAACCGCCATCTTATCAGCCGGGGCGGCATCCCGCCGCGCGCCATCCGCCGGATCAGTCGGCGACAGGCTCGGGATACTCGACGCTCAGGATTTCCAGTTCGTCATTGCCTTGCGGCGTATGCAACGTGACGACGTCGCCTTCGCGCGCCTTGGTCAGCGCACGCGCCACCGGCGAGACCCAGCTGATCTTGCCCTTCAGCGGGTCCAGTTCGTCGATACCGACGATGGTGACCGTATGCTCCTCGCCCGCCTTGTTGACGTAGGTGACGGTCGCGCCGAAGAACACCTGGTCGTTGCCGTGGTGGACGGACGGGTCCACGACGAAGGCGGAATCCAGGCGCTTGGTGAGGAAGCGGATGCGCCGGTCGATCTCGCGCAGGCGGCGCTTGCCGTAGATGTAGTCGCCGTTCTCCGAGCGGTCGCCATTGGACGCGGCCCAGTGCACGACGCGCACGACTTCCGGACGGTCGACGTCGATCAGTTGCAGCAGTTCGTCCTTGATGGCCTTGTGGCCGGCCGGGGTGATGTAGTTCTTGGACCCGGCGGGAATCGCCTGGGCAAGCGCCAGGGCCTCGTCATCGTCGTCGTTATCCGACTCTTTTACAAATGCCTTGTTCATGCGTCTATTGTAGCGCCTTCGATAACACGCGCGCGCCTCTGTGCCACGCAGGTTTTCCCGTATCATGAGGCCATGACACGAGCCCTTCCACGCAGCCGGATGTTCGCGCCACTGGTGTACCTGGCGGCCGTGGTGCTGCTCGTCGAGGAATGGTGCTGGGATACCGGCATGCGCCTGACGCGCGCGCTCGCGCGCTGGCCCGCGCTGGCGGCGCTGGAAGCCCGCGTGCGCACCCTGCCGCCGTATGCCGCGCTGTGCGCCTTCGTGCTGCCCGGCCTGCTGCTGTTTCCAGTCAAATTGCTGGCCCTGCTCGCCATCGCCCATGGCCATGCCCTGTCCGGCATCGCGACCATCGTGGTGGCCAAGGTAGGCGGCGCGGCCGTCGTGGCACGGATCTATGTGCTGACCTTGCCGACCCTGCTCGCGGTCGGCTGGTTCGCGCGCTGCCACGGCTGGTTCATGGGCGCCAAGACCCGTTGCCTCGACTACTGGCGCGCGAGCCACGCCTGCCACGCGGCCAGCCGGGCGCTGCGCGGCATGCGGGTGGGTTGCAGGCGCCTGCTGCGCCGGTTGCGTGCACGGCCAACGGATGCCGGCGGCCGCCATGCCAGCCGCACGCGGCGCGTGCTGCGCCGGTTCGTGGTCCAGTGGCGTGCGCGCCGGCGCCAACCGACAGACCGATGACATGACCATGAGTCCAGACACGTCCTCCCCTGCCCCCGTCCTCGCGCCCGCGATGCAGGCGTCCACCACGGAAATCTACCTGTTCGACGCCGACACGCTGCGTCTCGTCGACGTCAACCAGGCCGCACGCCGCAACCTCGGCCATGAGCTCAGGGAACTGTGCGGCATGACGCCGCTCGACCTGGCGCCCCAGCTCGACCGCGCGGAACTCGTTGCGCTCATCGGCTCGCTGGGCCAGGAAATCGGCGACCAGGTCAGCCTGCGCACGCGCCATCGCCGCGCCGACGGGACCACGTATCCGATCAAGCTGTGCTTCCTGCGCATCGTGCGCGACGGCCGTTCCCTGATCCTTGCGATCGGCGACGACCTGTCGCTGGAACTGGCGGCCGGCATGGCGCTCGAGCAATACCAGGCGCGCTTCAACGCCGTCGTCAACCACACGCCCGGCCTCGTCTACCAGTTCGTGCTGCACGCGGATGGCACGATGGCCTACCCGTACCTGAGCGAGGGCTGCACGGCGCTGCTGGGCCTGTCGGTATCGGAACTGCAACAGGATCCCGGGCGCTTTGTGCGGCTGATCTTGCCGGAGGACCGCAAGGGTTACCAGGACGCGATGGAAGCATCGAAGTCGGCGCTGGCCGCGTGGAACTGGGAAGGCCGCATCTGCGTGGAGGCGTGGAACGACGTCAAGTGGATCAGCCTGCGCGCGACGCCGCTGCCGCTCGACGATGGCGGTGTCCAGTGGGACGGCATCATGACGAACGTCACCGCGAGCAGGCTGGAGCAGGAAGAAACCCGGCGGTCGCGCGCGCGCCTGGCCGAGCTGACGAACCACATCCAGCAGGTGAAGGAACAGGAACGGGCCCGCATCGCGCGCGAGATCCACGACGACCTGGGCGGCAATCTCACGGCGATCAAGATGGCGCTGGCCATGCTCGCGGCGCGCCTGCCGGACGATCAGGCCCTGCGCGACAAGGCGGATTACCTGGACGATCTCGTCGACCGCACGATCGAGGCCGTGCACCGCATCTCGCTGGACCTGCGTCCCAGCACGCTCGACCTGGGGCTGGTCGCCGCGCTCGAATGGCAGGCGCGCGAATTCGAAAAGCAGATGGGCATCGCGTGCGTGTTCCGCAGCGCCGACAAGGAAATCGACCTCGATCCGGACCAGGCGGCCGCGCTGTTCCGCATCTTCCAGGAAGCGCTGACGAATATCGCGAAACACGCCGGCGCCACGCGCGTGACGGTCAGCCTGCGCCGCCAGCGCCAGCACCTGACGCTCAGCATCTGCGATAATGGCCGCGGCATCACGCCCGCCGACCGTCTCAAGCCCCAGTCGTTCGGCCTGCGCGGCATGAGCGAGCGCGCCCGGGCGCTGGGCGGCACGCTCAGCCTGGCGCAGGCACCTGGAGGCGGCACGATGGTCGTCGTCAAGATCAGGCTGGCCGCCCCCGCGGCCGGACGCAGCGAAATCACCCGAGCATGACAGAAAAAGCCAGCATCCGCGTTTTTATTGCAGACGACCACGCCATCGTGCGTGAAGGCCTGAAACAGATCCTCGCCGAACAGCGCGACATCGTTGTCGCGGGCGAAGCCGAGACCGGTCTCGACGCCGTCAAGCTGTTCCGCAAATCGCGCTGCAACGTGGTGTTGCTCGATATCTCCCTGCCCGACCGCAACGGCATCGAGGTGCTCAAGCAGATCAAGAGCGAACAGCCGGACCTGGCCGTGCTGATGCTGTCCATGCACCGCGAAGACCAGTACGCGATCCGCTCGCTCAAGGCAGGCGCGGCCGGGTATCTGACCAAGCAGAGCGCGCCGAAGGAACTCGTCAACGCGATCCGCCAGGTGGCGAGCGGCCAGCGCTACGTCAGCGCGCAACTGGCCCAGGTGCTGGCGGCCCAGCTCGGCGAGAACCACGACGCCCCCGTCCACGAGTCGCTGTCCGACCGCGAATACCAGACCCTCACACTGATCGCCTCCGGCAAGACCGTGAGCGAGATCGCGCGCGAACTCTCGCTGTCGGTGAAGACGGTCAGCGAGTACCGCTCGCGCCTGCTGGCCAAGATGAAACTCAAGACCAGCGCCGAACTGACCCACTACGCCATCCGCAACCAGCTCATTGACTGAACTGAGCTTCGTCAATACAGTCGGTGAGAATAAGTGGTAATTCCGTGTTTGATCCGCGATTTGATTTTTTGGCAGCGGCTTACCATGGCGACAATAAGAATTCCATATTGCAACGTCCAAAATGTCCAGCTCACAACGCCCGCCGGGGGTTCCCGGCCTGAACCCTGCGGAAATCGCGCGCGAAGCGTTCCGCCGGCTCGCCACGCGGCGCATCGCGCCGACGCCGGACGCCTATCGCGAGATCTATAACGAGATCGCCGGCGTCGACGTCCTGCCGCCGCCAACGCCGCCCGCCGATCCCGGGGCCGAGAACGTGCTGTCCGGCTTCGCCCACAAGCTGGCCGACACGCCCGGCGAACTGGCCGAGTTCGGCGCCCGCTTCAACCGCGCCGTCAAGCAGCGCGACTGGGACGGCTATGCCCGCACGCTGTCGCAACTGGCCGAAAAACACCTGCGCCGCCATACGCATCCCGCCATGTCGCTGGGTACGGAGGACGGCGAAGCGAAGCTGCTGCGCGACCTGCTCAGCCGCACCTTGACGTTCGCCGTCGCGTCGCTGCTGTCGGGCACGCCGCACCTGTCCGGCGAGGCGGAATCGCTGGGCGCCGCTGTCAAGGCCGCGCACAGCGAGGAAGCGCTGCAGGAAATCGCGACACGCCTGAAAGACCTGTGCTATCAGATCGAACTGAAGAGCGGCGACACGGCCGAGCAGCAGGAACTGCTGCTGCGCCTGTTTAAACTTCTGCTGGAAAACGTATCCGAGCTGCTGGACGACGACAGCTGGATGCGCGGCCAGATCGCCGCCGTACAGGACCTGATCGCCGGTCCGCTCGACCACCGCGCGCTGGAAGACGCCACGCGCAGCCTGAAGGACGTCATCTACAAGCAGGGCCAACTCAAGCACGGCATTGCGGACGTCAAGGCGACCGTCAAGAACATGATGATGACGTTCATCGACCGCCTCGGTTCGGTGGCGGCGTCGACGGGCGATTTCCACGAAAAGATCGGCGGCTTTTCCGAGCGCATCCGCGGTGCCGGCAACATCGAGGAACTCAACGTGGTGCTGGAAGAAGTGCTGCGCGAGACGAAGATCGTGCAGGCCGAGGCGATGGCGTCGCGCGACCGCATGCTGGCCGCGCACCAGGAAGTCCAGGAAGCCGAGGCGCGCATCAAGGATCTGGAAGCGAAGCTGCAGCACATGAGCGAACTGGTGCGTGAAGACCAGCTGACGGGCAGCCTCAACCGGCGCGGCCTGGACGACGTGTTCGAGCGCGAAAGCGCGCGGGCCGACCGTCGCGGCACGCCGTTGTGCGTCGCCCTGCTCGACCTGGACAATTTCAAGAAGCTCAACGACACCTACGGCCACCTCGCGGGCGACAACGCCCTGCGCCACCTCGTGAAGGTCGTGCGGGACACATTGCGCTCGATGGACGTGATCGCCCGCTTCGGCGGCGAGGAATTCCTCATCCTGTTGCCGGAAACGAATGTCGAATCGGCATCCGCCGCGATGGTGCGGGTGCAGCGCGAGCTGACGAAGCATTTCTTCCTGCACGAAAACGAGAAGATGCTGATCACGTTCTCGTGCGGCGTGGCCCTGCGCCATCCGAACGAGGACCAGGCGGGTCTGATGGCACGGGCGGACAAGGCCATGTATCGGGCCAAGCAGAGCGGCAAGAACCGGGTCGTGGTGGCTGACTGACAACCACGGCCACGGAAAAATAAATTTTTTTTCGCCCTAAAGTTCCTGAATTCGTCGCCGCCAAGGCAGGCCCGCTCCCGACGGCGACACAAAAATTTCGATTTTTTTCGCTCTACCCCTCTAAACTTTTTCCGTAGAGCACCGTTACCAGCTTCAACAGCGGTTTGAATGTCACAGAACAGCGTGGCAGACCAAAGTGAATACGAGTGGCACGTCGCCACGCCCTGTAAGACCAAGTCTGGAGAGACACCATGTCGTCCGTTATCAATACCAACGTTGCATCCCTGAACGCACAGCGTAACCTGACCTCCTCGCAAGCTTCGCTCAACACCTCGATCCAGCGCCTGTCGTCGGGCCTGCGCATCAACAGCGCAAAAGACGACGCCGCCGGTCTCGCGATTTCCGACCGTATGAATTCGCAGATCAAGGGCATGAGCCAGGCGACCCGCAACGCGAACGACGGCGTGTCGATGGCGCAGACGGCCGAAGGCGCACTGGCCAACTCGGGCGACATCCTGCAGCGTATCCGCGAACTGGCCGTGCAGTCGTCGAACTCGTCGAACTCGGCCAGCGACCGCAAGGCCCTGCAGACCGAAGTGACCCAGCTCAGCTCGGAACTGAACCGCATCTCGCAAACCACCGAATTCAACGGCACCAAGCTGCTGGACGGTTCGATGGGCACCGCCAACTTCCAGGTCGGCGCCAACGCAGGCCAGCTGATCTCGATGACCGGCTCGAACTTCACCACCTCGACCTACGGCGACAACCGCATGGACGTCAGCTCCAAGCAGACGACCGCCTCCGTCACCGGTTCGGTGGCCACCGGCGACATCGTGCTGAACGGCTCGCTCGGTTCGAAGACCTATACCGTCACCGCGGACGAATCGGCCAAGGCCACCGCTGCCGGCATCAACAAGCTGAGCGGCGACACCGGCATCACCGCCACGGCCAAGACCGAATCCCTGCTCCAGGGCGCAGCCAACTCGTCGTACACGTTCGACCTGACCTCTGACAACAGCACGGCCGTGACGATCTCGTTCTCGGTCGGCGCCGACACCGACGCCAACGGCTACGCTTCGGCGATCAGCGCCTTCAACGCGCAGACGGCCAAGACCGGCGTCACCGCGTCCTACGACGAGACGAACGGCGGCATCAAGCTGACCAACGCCGAAGGCAACGACATCTCGCTGACCAACCAGTCGGCCACCGCCACGGCGGACCTGGGCACCTATGACCCGGACGGCGCCCCGATCGCCACCCCGACGACCATGGCCGCAGCCGGCGGCACCGCTGCCGCCAAGGGCCGCATCGTCATGGACTCGGACCAGAGCTTCTCGGTCACCGACGCCAGCGGCTGGGACCTGGACGGTAACTCCGAACTGAAATCGGTGGCCAACGTCGACGTCAGCACCTTCGACAACGCCCAGCTGGCGATCAAGATCGCCGACGCAGCCCTGTCCTCGGTGAACAGCCAGCGCGCACAACTGGGCGCACTGCAGTCGCGCTTCAGCTCGGCGATCTCGAACCTGCAATCGTCGACCGAGAACCTGTCGGCATCGCGCAGCCGTATCGTCGACACCGATTTCGCTTCGGAAACCGCGAACATGACCCGCGGCCAGATCCTGCAACAGGCTGGTACCTCTATGCTGGCCCAGGCCAACTCGCTGCCGAACGGTGTCCTGTCGCTGCTGCGTGGCTAATCAGTAATGCAGTAAGCCACCGATAGCGGTGTAAAGTGATTCCTCGGCTGAAGTAATTCAGCCGGGGAATTTTTGCTAGGGAATTCATCATGAACATACAACCAGTGGGTGTACCCGTTTCACCCCGCGTGGAAGACCGTCCGACCCAGCCGGCAGCACCGGCAGATGCGACGGAGACGGCTGGCAAGAGCAAGCTTGCCGACGGCGTCGAGCCATCGCGCGAGGATGTATCGGCTGCTGTCAAGAAGATGAACGACGCCATGCTGGGTTCGTCGCAAAGCCTGCAATTCTCGATCGACGAGGACAGCAAGGACATCGTGGTCAAGGTCATCGACCAGAGCACGAAGGAAGTCGTCCGTCAGATCCCTTCGAAGGAAGCGCTGCAGATCGCCAAGTCGATCGACAAGATGCAGCAGGGCCTGCTCATCGACCAGACGGCCTGAGCGTTCGATGTCCGCCTTACCGTGAAGCGTGGGCCGCAGCCCGCGCTTGACGTCCCATTCCCTTTCTGTATTGCATTTTTTCCTATCAGATTGTTCGGCACGGAAATAACGCACATTTCCCACTCTCAAGTACGGTTTGCTTCTGTCGATAATGACTTACATTATCGCTTTCACAGGAGAAACAAGTGGGAATCAGCTCACCTGGTATCGGCTCCGGCCTCGACATCAACGGTCTCGTCAGCAAGCTGATGGCGGCCGAATCGGCGCCGCTCAACAACTACGACTCGAAGACCGCCGACTATCAGAACAAACTGCAGGCGTATGGCAAGGTCAGTGCAGCCGTCGGTACCTTCCAGGGTGCGCTGACGAAGCTGAACTCGGCCGATACGTTCAGTGCGCTGACCAGCTCGTCCAGCAACAAGGACCTCCTGACGGCCAGCGCCGGCGCCGGCGCCGTGCCCGGCAAATACAAGATCAACGTCAGCCAGCTCGCGCAGGCGCAAAGCCTCATGACGAGCGGCCAGTCCAGCAATACGAAGCAGATCGGCGACGGCGCCAAGACGACGCTCACGTTCCAGTTCGGCGGCATCGGCGGCGGCACGTTCGGCGTGGCCGGTAGCGCACTGAGCCTGGCCAGCGCCACGACCGGCATCGCGACCGGCTCGCTGACCATCAACGGCACCGCGATCAGCACCAACGGCACGACGCGCAGCGCGCGTGACCTGGCCGCGACCATCAACGACGAAACGGATACGACGGGCGTCACCGCCAAGGCCGGCATCACGTCCACCTCGGCCACGCTGTTCGGCACCTTCGGCGATGTGGCGGTCACGTCCGGCAATTATGCATTGACCGTGGGCGGTGTCCAACTGGCCAGCTCGGACGGCAGCACCACCGTCACGGCCGCCACCCTCGACACCGCGCTCGGCACCAACACCGTCAAGAACCAGCTGGCCGCCGCCAACATCACGGTCACCGGCTCGGCCGCCAACGGCGACCTGCAATTCTTCGCGGCCGACGGTTCCAACATCAGCGTCACGGAAGCCGTCAGCGGCACCGTCACGGGCGGCATCGGCCTGGCCGCCGGCGCGGCCAACGCGGGCTCGGACACGACCGCCACGGCAGGCATCACGCTGAGCTCGAAGGACGGCAGCCAGATCCTCGTGGGCGGCAACAACCCGGCCGCCGCCGGCCTCGCGGCGGGCAGCGCCGGCAGCTTCATCGGCGCCGGCTTCACCCAGGACGGCGCCCAGGCCAGCGGCACCGTCACCCTGGACACCAAGGACCAGACCCTGCAGGGCATCCGCGACGCCATCAACAAGGCCAACGTGGGCGTCACCGCCACCATCGTCTCGGACGGCAGCACCAACCCGTACCACCTCGTGATCACGTCGAACAAGACGGGCGAGAAGTCGGCCATGAAGATCACCGTGGACGGTGCCGACGGCGGCCCCGTCAATGCAGGCATCGCCAGCCTGCTGGCGTACGATCCGAACGGCACGCAAGCCCTCACGCAGACGAGCGGCGCGCAGGACACCAAGCTGACCATGAACGGCATCGCCGTCAGCAGCGCAGACACGACCGTGGACGACATCATCCAGGGCGTGAGCCTCGACCTGTCGCAGACCGGCAGCACGACGCTGACCGTGTCGCAGGACACCAGCTCCGTCAAGGATGCCATCAACAGCTTCGTCAAGGCCTACAACGACCTGAACAAGACGATCTCCGGTCTCACGGGCTACAACGCCGACACCAAGACCGGCGGCGTGCTGCAGGGCGACTCGGCCGTCCGTTCGATCCAGACGCAGTTGCGGCGCGCGCTCGGCAATAACGTTGAAGGCCTGGACAGCAACCTGTCGAACCTCAGCCAGATCGGCGTGTCGTTCCAGCGGGACGGCAGCCTGGCGCTCGACTCGACCAAGCTGAGCAAGGCCATGTCCAGCAATTTCAGCGACATCAGCGGCCTGTTCGCGGCCGTCGGCGCGGCCAGCGACGGCAACATCACGTTCGACAAGTCGACGGCGGCCACCAAGCCGGGCGAGTACGCCGTGAACATCACGCGCATGGCCTCGCAGGGCACGCTCACCGGCGCCAATCCCCTGTCCGGCTCGACGACGATCGCCGCGAACACGACCTGGACCATCACGCTGAACCAGACGGATCCGGCCTCGGACAAGAAAGTCCAGAACATCAAGATCCCGGCCGGCACCTATGCGAACGACCAGCTGGCCTCGATGCTGCGCGCCGCCATCAACGGCAACGCCACGTTCGCGGGAGGCGGCGACGCCGTCGAGACCTCGGTGGACAGCACCGGCCACCTGTCGATCTCGTCCAGCAAATACGGCTCGACGTCGAACATCGCGATTGCCGGCGTCACGGGAACGGCCGTCAGCGACCTCTTCGGCGGCGCCACGCCGGCCGTCGGCACCGACATCGAAGGCACGATCGGCAACGTGGCCGCGACCGGCAACGGCCAGTCGCTGACGGCGGCCGCCGGTTCGCCGGCGGCGGGTATCCAGATCACGGTCAAGACCGGCACGACCGGCGACCGCGGCACCGTGACCTTCTCGCAAGGCTATGCCTACCAGTTGACGAACCTGGCCGCCAGCTTCACCGGCAAGGACAGCGTCCTCAACAGCAAAACCGACGGCTTGAACGCCAGCATCAAGGCGGTGGCCAAACAACGCGACGCCTTCAGCGATCACCTGACGCAGCTGGAAGCCATGTACAAGAAACAATTCACCTCGCTCGACACCATGCTGCAGTCGATGCAGAGCACCCAAAGCTATCTGACGCAGCAGTTGGCAGCCCTCGCGGCCAACGCCTAATCTGGATTTATTGGAGAACCATCATGTTTGGAACGATGAAACGCGGCGTCAACGCCTATCACAACGTGAGCATCGAAACCGGTGTCACGTCGGCCTCGCCGCACAAGCTGATCGTCATGCTGTACGACGGCGCCCTCGTCGCGCTGCTCGGCGCCAAGACGAACATCGCTGCCGGCAACATCGCCGCCAAGGGTTCGGCCATCTCGAAGGCCATCTCGATCATCGACAACGGCCTGCGCGCGTCGCTCGACAAGAACGCCGGCGGCGAGATCGCGGCCAACCTGGACGCCCTGTACGACTACATGAGCCGCCGCCTGCTGCACGCGAACCTGAAGAACGACGTGACCATCATCGACGAAGTGCACGGCCTGCTGGCCGACCTGCGCGGCGCGTGGGTGGAGATCGGCGACAAGGTCCAGCAGCCGCAGCAGGTCGCTGCGCCCACGGCCATGCCGAAAGCCCCGACCCTGGCGAGCGCATGATGGGGAGCACGACGATGATGACGAATACCGAAATCGCCTCGCTGTACGAAGCCATGGTCGGCATCACCGACCAGATGCTGGCCGCCGCCACCGCGGCCGACTGGGACCGCCTGCTCCAGCTCGAACACCAGTGCGCCGCCTGCGTGCGCCAGCTGAAGGACAACGGGGACACCCCGCTGGCCGGCCAGGAGCGCATGCGCAAAGTGAACGCCATCCGCAAGATGCTCGATTCGGACCGCAAGATCCGCGACCTGACGCAGCCGTGGATGGCGAAGCTGCAGGCCATGATCTCGAACAAGACCGTCGAACGCCGCGTCGCGCGCGCCTACGGCGTCTGACCGCTGAACGATGCTGCCGCGCGATAGCGTTTCGCTGACCCAGGTCGCGGCAACCCGTCCCGCTCTCCCCGTCGGCGACCCGCGCCAGCAAGCCTTTGCGCGCGCGCTTGCCAACCTCGTCGGCCAGTCGATGCCGGCCGACGTGTTGACGAAACTGCCCGACGGCAGCTTCGTCGTCCGCATCAACGACATGGCCGCGCGCATGCCGCTGCCCCAGGGTACCCAGGTCGGCACGCAGGTGCCGTTGACGCTCGTGACGGTCGCGCCGCGACCCACGTTCCAGGTCCAGACGGGCCAGGGCGCCCCCGCGTTCGCCGAAGCGGGACCGCCGCTGCCGGAAGGCGCCAGCCCGCAGGAGTCTACGCTCGCTTACCTCGAAGGCAAGGATGCCGCCGCGCTCACGCGCACGGCCGCCCTCCTCGCCGGCGCGCGCGGTCTCGCGCAACTGCCCGGCGGCGCTGCCGACGGTGCGAACGCGTCGATCAGCACGGCCGGCAAGATGCTGGGCGACGTCATCGCGGCCGCCCAGAAAGCGGAGACGCAGGCCAGCGCCGCCGTGGGCCGCACGCCGCTGCTGGGCGGGCCGTCCGGCGACGCGGGCGCCATCGCCCAGGCGCTGAAGGATGGGCTCGGCAAGAGCGGCCTGTTCTACGAATCGCATGTGGCCGAATGGGCCGCAGGCGCCCGCCCCCGCGCCGACCTCGCGGCCGAGCCGCAGGCGCGCGGCATGCCGCCGCCCACGGATCCGAACACGGCCCAGTTCATCAACCTGCAGCTGAACGCGCACGAACAGGGACGAGTCGCGTGGCAGGGCCAGTTATGGCCGGGGCGCGACATGCAGTGGGACGTCGAACGGGACGCGTCAAGCCGCCAGGACGGCGAGGATGAGAACGGCGGCACGTGGCAGAGCAGCCTGCGCCTGCGCTTTGGCGCGTTGGGCGAGGTGGGGGCGCGCGTCGTGCTGTCCGGCGGCCAGTTGCACATCCGCCTCGATGCCCGGGACGAATCGGTCAAGGGATTGCTGGATGCACACCGCGCGCGCCTGGCCGATGCGCTCGACGCGGCCGGCACGCCGCTCTCCACGCTGACCATCCATGACGATGGCCAGGGATGATGGACAAGGATAAGCCGACGCGCCGCCAGAGCGCCGTCGCGCTCGCGTACGGCGCCGGCGATGCCGCGCCGAAGGTCGTTGCCAAGGGCAAGGGGCTTGTCGCCGAACAGATCATCGGCCGCGCGCAAGAGGCCGGCGTGTTCGTGCACGAATCGAAGGAACTGGTGGCGTTGCTGATGAAAGTCGACCTCGACCGCCAGATCCCGCCGACCCTCTACCGCGCCATTGCCGAACTATTGGCGTGGCTCTATTATATTGAATCAGCGCAAGTTTCCGGGCAGACACCACCGCCCGCACCGGACACGGCCCGCCTCCTCCCACCCCAAGAAAGCACCCCGGTTGACACAGATGCAAGCAATCACTGACGCCGAATTAGAAGCCTGGCACGACTACGAGGTCGAGTCGCCCAGGGAAATCGTGGCCCTGCTGCGCCAGATCGCCGAAAAGAACCAGCTGATCCGCATGCTGATCAAGGGCGAGGCCGACGTGTGCGTCACGTCGCTGCTGGATGTCGATCCGGATACGGGCACCGTCGTCATCGACCGCTCCGTCAGCCTCGAGCAGAATACGCGCATCGTGGCGGCCGGCACGGTCCGGTGCGACACGTCGCTGGACAAGATCCGCATCGTATTCGGCCTGGACAACCTGCGCGAGGTGCAGTTCGAAGGCGGCACCGCGCTGTCCGCCGCGATCCCCGCGAGCCTGATCCGCCTGCAGCGGCGCGAGTTCTACCGCATGCCGACGCCGGTGACGAATCCCGTGCGCGCGACGATCCCCCTGCCGGCCGAACTGGGCGGCGGCACCGCCGTGTTCCCGCTGGCCGACATCAGCTGCGGCGGCGTCGCCATCTACGACAACAAGCTGCAGCTCGGCACGACCATCGGCGACACCTTCCCGGACTGCCGCATCGACCTGCCGGAAATCGGGCCCGTGACCTGCTCGTTGCAAGTCCGCAACTCGATCGACATGACGCTGCTCAACAACAAAACGAGCCGCCGCCTGGGCTGCCAGTTCATCGACATCTCACGCGGCAACCTCGCCGCCGTGCAGCGCTACATCACCAAGCTGGAACGCGAGCGCAACGCCCGCCTGGCCGGCCTTGCCTGACGTATCCTGACGGTGGTAACGCGGGACCCCGGTCCCGCATCCAATCGTCAGGCATACGACCAGAACCTGCGTCTAAATGAACTTCCAATCTACCTTCAGGTCCAAAGGTAAGCATTTAAAGTTGTTCTGATGCACCGGCTCGCATCCAGCGCCTTCAATGGTGCAAACTGCGCTACCCTTGGCGAGTCCGACGGTAACGTTGGGCGCTGCCGCAGAAACTATACGGCGGCAGATGGGAAAGTGACGCCTGTCAGGTACGAATACGGTCGGCACGACGATTCGGGGCAGGAAGAAAAATGATGAGCATTGCTTCACATTTTCGATAGCAGAACCGCGACATGTTCGTCCGCAAAAGTGGTGGCGGCTGATATGAATCGAGTAAGTTGGCGTGGCAAGTCGTGGCAGTGATTGACACGTGCGGGGATCCAGTTCGACTATCTCTGTAGCGTATGCCCGATGATGAAAGGCTGGATGGAGTTCTCGAAGCTGGACACTAAACACCATCGTTCTCGCGCAAGCGGGAGCGATGGTATTCCGGTTACACCTGCATGTTCATGATGTCGTGATAAGCCGACACCAGCTTGTTGCGCACCTGCACCGTGGCCTGGAAGCTGATGCTCGCTTTCTGCATTGCGATCATCGTGTCGGACAGGCTCACGGAATCGTCGCCAGCGGCGAACTTCTTGCCCATGTCGTCCGCCTGGTTCTGGGCGTTGCTGACGTTCTGCAGCGACGCCTTCAGCGCATCCGAGAAGCTGACCTTGGTCGATGATTCGGCGGCATCCGGGGCCCCCAGCTTGCCGATGCCGCCCAGCCCGCCCAGCGCTTCCGCAGGCGATGCCGGGCCGGCCGGCTTCTGTGCCGCCGACTTCAGCTGCGCCATCATCGCTTCGATCCGGCTGCTGTCGATGCCGCCGATGTTCATGTCCGTTCTCCCCGTGCCTGTCAAACAAATCGATTCAGGCTGTCAGAATATCAGCGCCCGGGCAACGATTGCCCCCGAGCAGCGCCGTAAACAGGGCCTTATTCCGGGGTTTGAATGTTGCCGTACGGCTCCATAATGGCGTTCATACACCCATTCCCTCCCCCCAACATGGCAACGACAGCGGAAGAACTCCTCGACAGCGACATCGCAACCCCGGCCGACGAGAAGCCGAAGTTCTGGCAGACGACGAACGGTAAACGCATCGTCATCGGCGGCGCCATCGCCGGCGTGGTGGCCATCGTCGCCGCATTGTGGCTGTGGACGTCAGCGCCGGAATACAAGGTGCTGTTCTCCAACTACACCGACAAGGACGGCGGCGCCATCACCGCATCGCTCGACCAGATGGGGGTCAAGTACAAATTCTCCGAGAGCGGCAGCGCGATCCTCGTGCCGGCCGACCGCATCCACGACCTGCGCCTGAAGCTGGCCCAGCAAGGCCTGCCGCGCGCCGGCAACGTCGGCTTCGAGCTGCTCGAGAACCAGAAGCTGGGCACGTCGCAATTCGTCGAGCAGGTCAACTACCAGCGCTCGCTGGAGGGCGAGCTGGCCAATTCGATCCAGTCGCTGGCCGCCGTCTCGTCGGCCCGCGTGCACCTGGCGCTGCCGAAGCCGTCCGTGTTCGTGCGCGACCAGCAGAAGCCGACCGCCTCCGTGCTGCTGAACCTGCAACCGGGCCGCGCCCTTGACCAGGCCCAGGTCAGCGCCATCGTGCACCTGGTGGCCTCGTCGATCCCGGAACTGACGCCGTCCAACGTGACCGTCGTCGACCAGAACGGCACCTTGCTGTCGGACAGCGCGAACAAGAACGGCAAGCAGCTCGACCCGAACCAGCTGAAGTACGTCGAGGCGCTGCAGCAGAACATCGTCAAGCAGGTCCAGTCGATCATCGCCCCGCTCGTGGGCCAGAACAACGTGCGTGCCGAAGCGACGGCCGAAGTCGACTTCGCCCAGACCGACACCGCGGCCGAGATGTACAAGCCGAACTCGCCGCCGGAACCGCAGGCGATCCGCAGCCAGCAGACGTCCGAGCAGACCGGTCCGGGCAGCACGAACCCGTCCGGCATCCCGGGCGCGCTGTCGAACCAGCCGCCGGGCGTGGCGACCGCACCGCTCGAAGGCGGCGCCCAGCCGCAAGGCCAGGCAACGACGACCGGCCCGAGCCGCAAGGATGCCACGACCAATTACGAAGTCGACAAGACCATCCGCTACGAGCAGAAGCCGATGGGCGGCATCCAGCGCCTGACGGTCGGCGTGGTGGTGAACTACCGCCGCAGCATCGATCCGAAGACGGGCAAGGTCGTCGTCAAGCCGCTCACCGCCGCCGAAGTCGCGCAGATCAACGAACTGGTCAAGCAGGCCATGGGCTACAGCCAGGCGCGCGGCGACACGCTGAACGTGACGAACGCCCCGTTCGACGGCGTCGACAAGCCGGAAGAGCAGGCGCCGGACTGGTGGAAGGATCCCGCCAACCTGCCGCTGGCGAAGGACATCGCACGCTACGTCTTCATCGCCCTCGTGCTGGCCTTCCTGTGGTTCCGCTTCGTGCGGCCGCTGCTCAAGCCGGCGATCAAGAAGTTCGACGAAGCCGTGGCGATCCCGCCCGAGCCGGAACCGGAAGAGCCGGAACCGGAACCGGAGCCGGATCCCGAAGAAGAAGCCCGCGTGCTGCGCGAGGCGGAAGAACACCAGAAGGTCCAGGTCTACAAGAGCAACCTGGAAATGGCGAAAGACATGGCGAAGAACGATCCGCGTATCGTGGCCAACGTGATCAAGGAATGGCTGGGGACTGAATAATGAGCGACAAGGACAAGGACAAGGAAAGCACGACCAAGGCGGCCATCCTGATGCTGGCGCTGGGCGAGGCCGAAGCGGCCGAAGTGATGAAGTTCCTCGGCCCGCGCGAAGTGCTCAAGCTGGGCGCCGCGATGGCGCAGATGAAGGCCGTGCAGCACGAGGAAGTCCTCACGGTGCTGGGCGAATTCCGCGAGCGCGTCGACCTGCAGTCGACCGTCGGCCTCGATTCGGACGAGTACATCCGCCAGGTGCTGACCAAGGCCCTCGGCGACGACAAGGCCGCCGTGCTGCTGAACCGCATCCTGGGCGGCAAGGACGCCTCCGGCATCGAGAGCCTGAAGTGGATGGATTCGCCGTCCGTGGCGGAACTGATCCGCAACGAGCACCCGCAGATCATCGCGACGATCCTCGTGCACCTCGAGCGCGACCAGGCCTGCGAAGTGCTGGCCCATTTCACGGACCGCCTGCGCAACGACGTCGTGCTGCGTATCGCCACCCTGGACGGCGTGCAGCCGGCCGCGCTGCGCGAACTGAACGACGTGCTGACCAAGCTGCTGTCGGGCAACGAGAACATCAAGAAGTCGTCGCTGGGCGGCGTGCGCACCGCGGCCGAGATCCTGAACTTCATGAGCGGCGAGCAGGAAAGCTCGGTCATGGAGAACATCAAGAACTACGACAACGACATGGCGCAGAAGATCATGGACGAGATGTTCGTGTTCGACAACATCATCGATATCGACGACCGCGGCATCCAGCTGCTGTTGCGCGAAGTGCAGTCGGAGATGCTGATCATCGCATTGAAAGGCGCGTCGCAGGACTTGCGCGATAAAATCTTCAAAAACATGTCGCAACGTGCGGCGGAAATGATGCGCGAAGACCTGGAATCGAAAGGTCCCGTGCGTCTGTCTGAAGTGGAAACCCAGCAGAAGCAGATCCTGCAAATCGTCCGGCGTCTCGCCGACGAAGGCCAGATCGTGCTGGGCGGCAAAGGTGAGGATTCGTTCGTCTGATGGTTATCTCAAAAGAGTTTCAGTCTGCATATCAACGCTGGGAAATGACGTCGTTCGGCGACGAGCGTCCCAGCGTCCGTGCCCAGCGCGAAGCCGAAGCCGCCGCTGCCGCGGCCGCCGCGCGCGCGTACGAACCGCCGCCCCAGTCGGAGTCCATGATCCAGCTGCCGACCGCGGAAGAGCTCGAAGCGATCCGCGCCGCCGCGCGCGACGAAGGCTATGCGGAAGGTCTCGAAGCGGGCCAGGCCGAAGGCCATGCCGCCGGCTACGAGGAAGGACTCTCGCTCGGCCGCGCCGAAGCGGCCGAGGAACTGGAACACCTGCGCGAACTCGCCACGACGTTCGGCGACGCCGTCACGCAAGCCGACGAAGCCATCTCCAACGACGTGCTGGAACTCGCGCTGCACCTGGCGCGCGGCATGGTGCGCACGGCGTTCGACGTGAAGCCGGACCTGATCATCCCCGTCGTGCGCGAAGCCATCGACTACCTGCCGAACCTGCAACAGCCGGCCCTGCTGATGCTGCATCCGGAAGACGCGCTGATCGTTCGCAGCGGCATTGGCCACGAGCTGGACAAGAACGGCTGGCGCATCGTCGAAGACGACAACATCGCGCGCGGCGGCTGCCGCGTGGACACGGCCAGCAACCAGATCGACGCCCAGATCGGCGCACGCTGGCAGCGCCTGACGCATGCGCTGGGCAAGGACCTGGACTGGCTGGAATGAACACACATACCGGCCGCTGGAAGGCTTACCTGAACGACTGCGGCAGCGTGGTCGATCTCGTCGAGCCGATGCAGGTGTCGGGCCGCGTCACGCGCGTGGCCGGTCTCGTGATGGAGTGTGTCGGCCTGAAACTCGCGGTCGGCGCCGCCTGCATGATTCCGGTCGCGTCCGGTGCCCGGATCGAGGCGGAAGTCGTCGGCTTCGAGGGCGAACGCCTGTTCCTGATGCCGCAGTCGGACGTCGAAGGCGTCGTGCCCGGCTCGCGCGTGTTCCCGATCGAAGCGAGCATGCCGAAACCCGGCACCGTGACGCATCCGCGCCGCCGGCCGATGGACCGCGCGCGTCACCTGCCCGTCGGCTGGGGCCTGCTCGGCCGCGTCGTCGACGGCGCCGGCCGCCCGCTGGACGGCAAGGGCCCCGTCTCCACGGAACACATGGGGCCGCTGAACGCGCGCCCCATCAACCCGCTCGACCGCGTACCGATCTCGGAAACGCTGGACGTCGGCGTGCGCGCCATCAATGCCATGCTGACGGTGGGCCGCGGGCAACGTCTCGGCCTGTTCGCCGGTACTGGCGTCGGTAAATCCGTGCTGCTGGGCATGATTGCGCGCTATACGACGGCGGACGTGATCGTCGTGGGCCTGATCGGCGAACGGGGCCGCGAGGTGAAGGAATTCATCGAGCAGATCCTCGGCGAGGAAGGCCTGGCCCGCTCGGCCGTCGTGGCCGCGCCGGCCGACTCGCCGCCGCTGATGCGGCTGCAGGGCGCCGCCTACGCCACCGCCATCGCCGAACACTTCCGCGACGAGGGCCGGAACGTCCTGCTGATCATGGATTCGCTCACGCGTTACGCGATGGCCCAGCGCGAGATCGCCCTCGCCATCGGCGAACCGCCGGCAACGAAAGGCTATCCGCCGTCCGTGTTCGCGAAACTGCCCGTGCTGGTGGAGCGCGCGGGCAACGGCCAGGCCGGCGGCGGCTCGATCACGGCGTTCTATACCGTGCTGTCGGAAGGCGACGACCAGCAGGACCCGATCGCCGACGCGGCGCGCGGTATCCTGGACGGCCACATCGTGCTGAACCGCAAACTGGCCGAGGCGGGCCACTACCCCGCCATCGACATCGAACAATCGATCTCGCGCGCGATGCACGGCATCACGTCGCGCGAGCACCAGCAGGCCGCGCGCACCTTGAAACAGCTGTATTCGCGCTACGAGCGTTCGCGCGACCTGATCAGCGTGGGCGCCTACGCGCCCGGCACGGACCCGGTGCTGGACAAGGCCATCGCCTTGAACGAACGGATCGAGGCCTTCCTGTGCCAGGAAATCCACGACAACGTCGGCATGCTGCAGAGCTTGGGGGAATTGACCTCGCTGTTCGGCTGATTGGCCGGTAAAGCTCATCGGTATACTTGATCTACCATGGCCAACGCATCCGCACTCGACACCCTGATCGACCTCGCCCAGCGCGAGTCCGACGCCTGCGCGAAGCGCCTGGGCGCGGCGCTGAAGGCCGTCGACGAGGGAGAGCAGAAGCTGCAGATGCTGCTCGGCTACCGCGACGACTACGCGAACCGGCTCGACGCGGCGCAAATGGCAGGCATCACCCCGTTGGCGTACCAGAATTTCGTCGCCTTCCTCGGCAAGCTGGAACAGGCGATCGACGGCCAGCGCGAAGTGCTGAAGCACGCGCGTGTCAAAGCCGACATGGAAAAGAAGGGCTGGCAGGAAAGCGAGCGCAAGCGCCTGTCATACCGGACCCTGAACGAACGCGCGGCCGCCGAGGCACTCGCGATCGAAAACAAGCGCGACCAGAAGATGATGGACGACCACGCGGCCCGCACGGTCCGCGCCAGGCGCTGACCGCGCCACCCAACCTGAGCGACTAGCGACATGAACACGACCTCCCCTCTCCAGCTCAACACGGCCAGCGGCATCAACCAGCGTCCGAACAACCCGGGCAATGGCGGCAGCGACGGCAGCCAGTTCAGCGCGATGCTGAGCGGCGAACTGGAGCGCAGCACACTCGCGTCCATGCCGGCGCCGGCACCTGCCCCCGCGCCCGCCCCGAAGCAGGAGGCGTCCAAGCCCGCCGAGGCGGACAAGTCTGCGCAGCCCGACGAGGCCGCACCGCAGGCCGCCAGGCCGGCCGACAGCAAGGCGGATGCCGCCGATGCGAAGGACGATACCGCCAAGGCCGACGACGACAAGGCCGAGGACGACAGCACGGCCAAGGCGGGCGACCCGGCCAGCGCGATGCTCGCGCTGATGGCAAGCCTGCACAAGCCGGGCGCGGACGCGGGCAAGACGACGACCGCGGCCCAGGCTTTCGACGCGCTGTCCGGCAAGGGCAAGCGCACGGACGCCGGCCAGCTGGCCGCGCTGCAGGCCGCGATGAAGTCGGTGTCGAAGGAAGCCGGCACGGACGTAGCCGGCGCCAGGACCTTCTCGGCCACGTCGATCAAGAACCCGGCCCTCGCGGCCGCCGGTGCCGACCTCGGCGCGGACAAGGCGGCGGCCTCGGCCGACCTGCGCGCCGCGCTGGGCAATGTCAAGGCGGAAGTCAAGCCGCAGCTGGATCCCGCCGAATTCAGCCTGCAGCAGGCGCGCGACGCCGCGCTGCTCGCCCAGAAGGAACAGGCACCGGTGGCGACCGTCGCGGCGGCCCAGCTGCAGCCGGCCATGCTGGAAGCGGCCCAGGCCGCGGCTGCGGCCAGCGAAGAGCTGTCGGCCCACGTCGGCACGGATGCGTGGAACGACCAGGTCGGCCAGAAGGTCATCTACATGGTCGGTGCCGAGGACCAGACCGCGTCGCTGACCCTCAACCCGCCGGACCTGGGTCCGCTGCAGGTGGTGCTGTCCGTCTCCAACGGCCAGGCCGACGTGACGTTCTCGGCAAACCAGCTGGAAGTCCGCCAGGCGCTGGAAAACGCCCTGCCCCGCCTGCAGGAAATGATGAAGGAGAGCGGCATCGCGCTGGGCAATGCGACCGTCAACGCGGGCATGTCGAACGGCGGCCAGGCGCAGCAGGACCAGGCGATGGCGTCGAACGGCTTCGGCCGGCGCAACAATGGTCGCGGCCAGGGCGGCAACGATGCGGGCACGGTGGTGGGCGAAGCCACGGTCCGGCCAGCCACGCGCATCGCACGGAGCGGCGATCTCGGGGTGGTCGATACCTTCGCGTAAATAGTTCTGGCGTCATTGACAACCAGATGGGGTGATCGCTGCGTGGCATCGATCACCCTTTTCACGTCCAGGGATACAGCCTCGACAACAAATCCGTCAAGAAACAACGAGATACCCCAGGTTCCTCCTTCTTTTCGACCGTTGCCGCTGCTCACTTTTTCTCGATAATGACATAATGACGGGACGATCCAACAGTGGGACCGAAGACTCTTGAAAGCGAATCCAAAAATCAAAGCCGATCCGAAAGCGGATGCGGCGGCACCGGCAGCCAGCGGCGGTAAAGGCAAGCTGTTCATCATGATCGGCGCGGCCGTGGTCGTGCTCGGCCTGGGCGGGGGTGCCGGCTGGTACTTCATGCACGGCAGCAGCGCGGAAGCGGCGGCCGAACCGGCCAAGAAGGAACACTCGAGCAGCAAGAAAAAGAAGAAGGACGAGGCACCGCCCGAATACGTGGCTGTCGACGCCTTCACGGTCAACTTGCAGCCGGAGCACGGCGATCAATATCTGCAGGTCGCGTTCACCCTGCAGGTCGAGGGTCCGGAGCAGGTCGAGCTCATCAAGGCCAACATGGCCAAGGTGCGCAGCCGCGTGCTGCTGCTGTTGTCGGGCAAGAAGGCGTCCGAGATCAGCACGGTGGAAGGCAAGCAGCAACTGGCCGGCGAGATCCTCGCGGCGGTCAACGAACCGTTCGTGCCGCACGGTGACGAACAGGAAGTGTCGGACGTTCTCTTCACTTCCTTTATCATCCAGTAAAGCAGAAGTCATTACGGTAAAAGCAGCATGGCCGATAATTTTCTCTCACAGGAAGAAGTCGATGCCCTCCTAAAAGGGGTCAACGGCGATCAGGACGACGTCGCGACGCCTGAAGACACCTCGGGAGTCCGCACGTATAACCTGGCAACGCAGGAGCGGATCGTCCGCGGCCGCATGCCGACGCTCGAGATCATCAACGAGCGTTTCGCCAGGTATCTGCGCGTCGGCCTGTTCAACTTTTTGCGCCGCTCCGCCGAAGTGTCGGTGGGGTCGGTGCGCGTGTCGAAGTACAGCGAGTTCATCCGTAACCTCGTCGTGCCGACCAACCTGAACCTTGTCCACATGAAGCCGCTGCGCGGCACGGCCCTGATGGTGTTCGACCCGGGCCTCGTGTTCCTGCTCGTGGACAACCTGTTCGGCGGCGACGGCCGCTTCCACACGCGCGTGGAAGGCCGCGATTTCACGCAGACCGAACAACGCATCATCATGCGCATCCTCGACATCGTGTTCGAGGCGTATGCCAAGTCGTGGGAACCGGTGTACCCGATCGAATTCGAGTACATCCGCTCGGAGATGAACACGCAGTTCGCGAACATCGCCACCCCGAACGAAGTCGTGGTATCGTGCACTTTCACCATCGAGCTCGGTTCAGTGTCGGGCCAGATCCACTTCTGCATGCCCTATTCGATGGTCGAACCGATCCGCGACGCGCTGACGTCGAGCATCCAGGGCGAGGCGCTGGAAGTCGACAAGCGCTGGATCCGCCTGCTGACGCAGCAGATCCAGGTGGCGGAAGTGGAACTGGTGGCCGTGCTGGGCCACGGCAAGGCCAATTTCGACGAAATCCTGAACATGAAGGTCGGCGACGTGATCCCGATCTCGGTCCCGGAAACGCTCCAGGCCACCGTGGACGGCGTGCCCGTCATGGACTGCAGCTACGGCGTGTTCAACGGACAATATGCGCTGAAGGTCGAAAAACTGCTGGCGAACAGCGAAACCTTCAACAAGTAAGCAACACAGGAGAGAAACATGTCCGACACTCAAGACGACCAAGGCAGTCTCGACGACGATTGGGGCGCAGCGATCGCCGAACAGGCCGCCGCGGAAGCCGCTGCGCTGGCCAACCAGCAGCAGGCGGCCTCGGCCGCCGTGTTCAAGGATTTCTCGAACAAGGGCCCCCGTCCGGAGACGCCCAACGACATCGACTTCATCCTCGACATCCCCGTCCAGCTGACGGTGGAACTGGGCCGCACCAAGATCGCCATCAAGAACCTGCTGCAACTCGCGCAGGGTTCCGTGGTCGAACTGGATGGCCTGGCGGGTGAGCCGATGGACGTGCTCGTCAACGGCTGCCTGATCGCCCAGGGCGAGGTGGTGGTCGTGAACGACAAGTTCGGTATCCGCCTCACCGACATCATCACCCCGTCGGAGCGCATCCGCAAGCTCAACAAATGACGGCACGCCTGCTGACCACCCTCGCCCTCGCGCTTCCGCTGGCCGCCTGCGCGGCCCAGCCGGGGCCTGGGCAGGCAGCGGGACGGTCGGCCGATACTGCACCGGCGGCTGCGACGACGGCAGCTGCGCAGGCACCTGCATCGGCACCTGCGCCCGTCTTGACCGAACCTGCGGCGGCGACGGCCCCTGCTCAGCAGACGACCCAGCAAGTCCAACACGCCACCTCGGCCACCTCGCCCGCGCCCGCTGCGAATGCACAACCGCGGGCAGTCGCCGGCACCGGCGCGCCATCCGCTGCGCCGACGCCCACCGTCCAGCCTGACACCACCGCCGCACCCACCGGCGCGGCAGTCCCCGCCACGCAGCCCGACGTCGTCGCCCCGCGTCCCGCCACGCCGGGCACGGCCGTTCCGCCGGTCACGATGCCGGCCGGCTCATCGACGGGCAGCCTGTTGCAGACACTGTTCGCGCTGATCCTCGTGCTGGCCGTGCTGGGCGCCCTCGCCTGGTTCCTCAAGCGCTACGGGCCCAAGGTCGGCGGCGGTAACGCGAACCTGCGCGTCGTCGGCTCGCTGAACCTCGGCGGCCGCGAGCGCATCGTGGTGGTCGAAGTGGGCAATGAATGGATCGTGGTCGGTGCATCACCCGGCCGCATCAACGCGCTGGCGACAATGCCGCGCCAGGACGGGCAGAATGGCGATACCAACGCTCACGCCGCGCTTGCCCGGCAAGAAAATGCGGCGCCGGCCGCGCACAGCTTCGCCGACTGGCTCAAACAAACGATCGACAAACGCAAGTGATGCTGAATAAACGACTCTTGCTGGCGACGGGCCTCGTGGCCCTGCCGCTGGCGGCGGCGGTGGCGGCCCCCGCCATCCCCGCTTTCACGACGAGCGCGGCCCCGGGCGGCGGCACCGCCTACTCGCTGCCGGTGCAGACGCTGCTGCTGATGACGGCGCTGACGTTCATCCCCGCCGCGCTGCTGATGATGACGAGTTTTACGCGCATCATCATCGTGCTCTCCCTGCTGCGCCAGGCGCTCGGCACGCAGACGGCGCCACCGAACCAGGTGATGGTGGGCCTCGCGCTGTTCCTCACCCTGTTCGTGATGGGGCCGACGTTCGACCGCATCTACACGGAAGCGTACGTGCCGCTGCAGGAAAACCGCATCCAGATGGGCGAGGCGATGGACAAGGCCGCCGCGCCGCTGAAGGGGTTCATGCTGAAGCAGACGCGCCAGTCCGACCTCGCCCTGTTCGTCAAGATCTCGCGCACGCCCGCGCTGCAGGGTCCGGAAGACGTGCCGCTGCGCGTGCTGATTCCCGCCTTCATCACGAGCGAGCTCAAGACTGCATTCCAGATCGGCTTCGCCATCTTCATCCCGTTCCTCATCATCGATATGGTCGTCGCGTCCGTGCTGATGTCGATGGGTATGATGATGATGTCGCCGGCCGTGATCTCGCTGCCGTTCAAGCTGATGCTGTTCGTGCTCGTCGATGGCTGGCAGTTGCTGCTGGGCTCGTTGTCCCAGAGTTTTTACTAGAGAGGACGAAATGACTCCGGAAAGCGTCATCGCGATGGGCCGCACGGCCATGGAAGTCACGCTGATGGTGTCGGCGCCGCTGCTGCTCGTCGCGCTCGTCATCGGCCTCGTCGTCAGCATCTTCCAGGCTGCCACGCAGATCAACGAACAGACCCTGTCCTTCATTCCCAAGCTGATCGGCGTTTTCATCGCGCTCGTGCTCGCGGGGCCGTGGATGATCTCGGTCATGACCGACTACATGCGCAACCTGTTCAGCGGCATTCCGCAGATGATCGGGTGATGGTGCCGCGCGTGGCCCTGGCTTCGAACACGGCCGCGGGCCACGCGGGCGTCACGCGTGGGCAGCGCTTGCGGCGCCGCGATGCCGACAGTGTGGTGGAGCTGTCCACCCTACCCGAAACCCCGGCATGATTTCCTTTACGACTACCGAACTCTATGCGTGGATCGGCGGCCTGTTGTGGCCGCTGACGCGCATCCTCGGCCTCGTCGCGGTGGCGCCCGTGTTCGGCAACACGGCCGTGCCCATCCTCATCAAGACGACGCTCGGCGTGCTGCTGGCCACGATCATCGGCCCCACGCTTCCGCCCGTACCGCTCGTCGATCCGACGTCGTGGGCGGGCATCCTGATCGTCGCGCAGGAGCTCCTGATCGGCGTCGCGATGGGCTTCGCCATGCGCCTCGTGTTCGCCGCCATCGAATTCGCGGGCGAGGTCGCCAGCTCGACGATGGGCTTTTCGTTCGCCACGTTCTTCGATCCCAGCTCGGCCGGCCGCTCGTCGGCCATCAGCCAGTTCCTCGCGCTCGTCGCGACGATGGCCTTCCTCGCCATGAATGCCCACCTCGTGCTGATCGAGGCGCTGGCGGAAAGCTTTTTCACGCTGCCGATCTCGGCCACGCCGATGTCGCTGTCCGCACCGCTGGAAATGATGCGCTGGGGCAGCCGCGTGTTCTCGGCCGGCCTGCAGATCGCGATGCCGATCGTCGCCGCCATGCTCATCACCAACATCGCACTGGCGATCCTCACGCGCGCGGCGCCGCAGCTGAACCTGTTCGGCATCGGCTTCCCGATCACCCTGGGCGCCGGCTTCCTCATCATCAGCCTCACGCTGCCGTACCTGGGCACGCCGCTGCAAAACCTGTTCAACCAGGGGATCGAGGCGGGCCGCAGGATCCCGCGCGTGGGCGGCCAACGGCCGGGGCAGCCACCGCCACCAGCCGCCCCACGATAAAAATTCGGGGTCAGAGCTAATGCCAGTCAGTTAAGCGGGGCTGGCATGTTTTGTTGAGTACTTGGATTTCCTGGATTTTATTGTTCTCGGATATGAGCGTGTTCGTCGCTCTGGTAGAAGGTAGGCACGTGCTTGTTCACGTAGCCATGCCAATCGCTTGGGGAAGGTGCCGGGTGTTTCGAGCGGCCAGTGGTACAGCGCGGTAACGATGGCCAGGGCCAGCCATTGGAAGCTGAGGCGCTGCGGCGGCACGTTCAGTTCAGTGGCCATCTGGGCAATTTCATGGCGCAGCAGGTTGTAGGCGATCAACATTCCCCATACTTCCTGGCGCACGAGTTCCGGCAGCCTGCTGCGCAGGACAGGCGCTTTTTTCAGCATGCCTTGCTTCATTTCCCTGAAACCGAGTTCGATCTCCCATCGCTGCACGTAGTGTGCGGCGACGTCACGCGCGGGGAAACGATGCGCATCGCACAGCGAGGTGAGAAATCGTCGAGGCTGTCCGCCCACCGTGCATTCGATCAGTCTAGCCTGCCAGTGCGAGGGAAGATCCGGATGCTGCCGACGCGCCTGAGGTGAGACGGGAAGCCGTACCAGACAGTCACCGGGAGCCACCTGGCAGACTACCTCATAACACAGCGAGGTTTTGGTGCGTATCAGCCAATGCTTTTGCAGGCCCGACCGTTGCCAGTCCAGTAGAAACGCGGCCGAGAAATAGGCTCGATCAAAAATCGTGAGCGAGTTATCAGGCGCAGCCTGTATCAGTGTCTTTGCATAGCTCAGCTCACCTGTCTGGCACTCTCCGAAGTCGACCGCGCGCAGCAGGTGACTGTGGGTATCCATCAGGCAGACGGCACGCAATTGCGGCCAAGCGCCATCACGTCCGTCACCTCCCCGGGGCCGGCCAAACTCCCTTTCGTTTTCTGGCGTGCTCGGCACCGACCAGACCACGCCATCAACAGCATAACTGCGCAGGCCATGAAACAGCGCACTCTCCGCTGGGGCACGCTCACCCCAGCAGCTTGCCGTCCGCTTGAACAGCCATTCCAATGGGGCTTCGCCTAAACGCTCACGCCCCGCCACTGAAGCACTGGGGACAGGTGTGCTGGCTGCCGGGCCATCGGCAAGATCGAGCTGTTTGACGATATGCCAGATCGGCTCGTTTCGAAACAATGCCAGTCCAATTACCAGCCAGACCATCCGATCGGCCGGTAACCGACGACGACGCACCGACACAGTGCCAGTCTGTTGCAAAGCCTCATCGATCCACGCCGGATCGATAAGGCTGGCGAAACGGTCAAATTCCTGCGGCGTCAGCGAGGCCGAGTAATCCAGGTCAAGTTGCAGAGCCATGATAGAAAACGGATTTACGTTGAACATAAATCCGTTCTAGCCCTTGGATCGCGTCGGTCAAGTCCTTAAGTGACCGGCATTGGGGTCAGAGCACATTTTTCGCGAAATTCGGGGTCAGAGCACATTTTCGTGCAATGTCTCCGCGGTCATATCCGCCTTCGGCCACGCGTTCATTCCGTCATTGACCACAATGCCGCTGCAGGAAGCAGTGCCGTTGAACGACATCGATTGTCATGGCGGTGGTGACGCCAAGCATTTACCCCAAAATGTGCTCTGACCCCGAAGTTTCCAGAAAACGGGGTCTGACCCCGAATCGGAGAAATTGCCTAGAACCGGGCTCTGACCCCGGTTTTAGGAAATGTAGTTGAAGAGAGAGAGGCCGGACATTGTCTTGAACGACACCTGGGCCGCCTGCAGCGTCTGTTGCTGCTGGGTGTACAGCGAAATCGCCTTGACCATGTCCAGGTCCTGCAGGCCGCTCAGCGTGGTCTGGTACTGGACGTTGAGGTCGTCGCCCGTGCTGTCCAGCGAATCGACTTCCTTCAGGCGCGCGCCCACCGAGGCTTGTACGGTGAGCACGTTGTCCAGCGCGTTCTTCATGTTCAGGCTGGCCGTGTTCAGGTTGTTCGCCAGCGCGGCCTTGCCGTTCGAGCCGATGGACGGGCTGCGCAGGGTCTGGATCAGGTTCGTGATCGTCGTGAACACGGATTGCTTCTGGCTCGGCTGCACGCTGAACTTGTCGCCGTTGGCCGGGGCGCCCTTGATGTCGAACGACATGCCGTCGAAGGCGATCGCGGCGCCCGCCGTGTAGGGCTGATTGCTCAGCACGGCGCTTGCGGGCGACGTCGAGTTGTCCGTCACCGTGTAGGTCGTCACGGCCGGCGTGCCCGTGACCTGGAAATCGATCGCGTAGTCGTGGCCCGTCAGCTTGGTCGCGTCCGTCACGGCGCCCGGCGAGATGATGCCCGCGCCCGTGTTCGTGCCCGCGGCCTGCGTGACGAAGCTGCCGTTGCCGGTGACGTTCGCCTCGAAGATGGCGCTGCCGCTTTCGCTGATCGCCATCTTGCGCGCCGAGCCGACCTGCAGCATGCGCTGGCCCTGGTCGCCCTGGTACGTCGCGCCCGTCGGGGTCTGGGTGAACGGTTGCGTGGTCGTCTTGTAGCCGGAAAACAGATAGGTGCCGGTGCCGTCCGTCGTGTTGGCCGAGCCGAGCAGGTCGGCCATGCGCCCTTCCAGCTCGGTGGCCAGCGCTTCGCGGTCGCTCTGCGTGTAGCCCCCGTTGCCGGCGGTGACGATCAGCGTCTGGATGTCCTGGATCTGGCCCGACACGTCGGAAAGCGTCTTGTCGACCAGCGACAGCGACGATGTCGCGTTCGTGCGGTTGGTGCCGAACTGCGTGTTCATCGACTGCGACTGCGTCAGTTCGAGCGCCTTCGCCGAGCCGATCGGATCGTCGGCGGCCGACAGCATGCGCTTGTTCGTCGACAGCTGCATCTGCGTCTTGGCCATCTGGCTTTGCAGCGTATTGATCTGCGTGGTCCCGGCCTGGTAGATCGCGTTGGTGCTGATGCGTAAGGTCATGGCGTGGCTCCGTTAATCAATGGCCGATCTGCAGCAGCGCGTTGAAGATCGTATCGGCGATCTGCATCACCTTGCCCGACGCCTGGTACGCCTGCTGGTACTTGAGCAGGTTGGCGGCCTCTTCGTCGAGGTTGACGCCGGAGACATTGTTGGCGGCGGCCTCCGCCTGCGTCAGCTGGGCCGCCGCGGCTTCGGCATTGGCCTGCACTTCGCGCGTCTTGTTGCCGATCGTGGACACCAGCGTCGCATAGGCCGACTGGTACGTGGCCTTGCCGCCGTCGAGGATGTTCTTCGATTGCAGGTCGCCCATCAGGCCGGCGTTGCGGGTATCGCCCAGGCCTGAGTTCGGCGCGATGGTGAACTTGTCGCCGTTGCCGGGCGCACCGTTCATGGTAAAGCTCATGCCGGCCACCGTGTAGCTGGCGCCGTCCTTGAAGGGCGGGTTGGTGCCGGCCGGGTACGTCGTCGTCGTGCCGTTCAGCGTCATGCTGACGTTTTGACCGGCCGGAAAGCCGGACATCGTCCCCGTCGCCTTGTCGAAGGCGAGCGTGACGGTGCTGGTCAGCGGCGAACCCAGGTAATTCTTGTCGACCGAACCCGCGCTGATCTTGCCCGTGCCGCTGTTGGTCAGCGGGACGCTCGTGGCGATCGGCGCGGCGGCCGCGATCTGCGCGCCGTCCGTCAGCGCCAGCTTGAAGTTGGCGGCGCCGTTCTGCGTCGGACGCACGAGGAAATTGTCGCCCGAGTCGGCGGCGCCCGAGATGTCGAACGCGAGGCCGTCGATGACCTGCGGCTGGGTCTGCGGGAACGGCGAGATCACCGTCTTCTTGTTGTCCGCCAGGCGGTACACGTTGTAATTCGTGCCGTCGAAGTCGACCTTGTAGTTGCTCGTCGTGAGCTGCGTGGCGTCCACGACCGTGGCCTTGATCGCCGTGGTACTCGTCTGGTTGTTGTTGACGTTCTTCGTCACGTCGGCCGGCGCGATGCTGAAGATGTCGCCGCCCGGGTTGCCGTTGCCGTCCAGGCCGAGTTTGTTCTGGTCGTTCATCGTCGTGGCCACGGCGATCGCGACGCGGCCCAGCGAATTCTGCGCGAGGTCCAGCGACTGGCTGCGGAACTGCAGCACGGCGCCCAGTTCGCCGCCGGTGAGCGCGCTCTCGGCCATCGGCGTGACCTTGCCGTGGGTGACGTAACCGATCGTCACGCGGGTCTGGTCCGTCGGCGAATTCGTCGCCGCCAGCTCGAAGGCGTTCACGCCGACGACGAGCGGCTGGCCGTTGCCGATCGATACGGTCAGGCTGTAGTTATCGCCCGGCACGACGGTGGCCTTGACCTGCTTGTTCAGGTCCATGATCAGCTGGTCGCGCTTGTCCAGCAGGTCGTTCGGCGGGTTCAGGCCGCCGGCCTCCGTCAGCTGGCCGATCTTGTCGTTCAGCTGGGCGATCTGCTTGGCATACGTGTTGATCGTCGTGACGCTCGCGGTCAGCTGGGTGTTCACGCCCTTGCGGATCTCCTCCAGGCGGCCAGTCATGCTCTGGAAGCGGGCGGCCAGCGTGTCGGCCGACGTCATGAACGAGCCGCGCGACGACACGCCCGCGCCGTCGCCCGTGAGGTTCTGCACGGCGGAGAAGAAGTCCTGCAGCGCCGGCGACAGGCCGGACGTCGTGTCGGCCAGCAGGTTGTCGATCTGCTGGACCTGCGCCTGATAGGCGTCCAGCCCGCTGCTCGATGCCTGGGCCGTGCGCACCTGGGCGTTCAGGAAGTCGTCCGAATAGCGCTTGACCTGCGCGATCTGCGTGCCGGTACCGATATAACCGTTCGAGCCCCCCATCGAGATCGCAGTCGACTGCACCGCCACCTGGCGGCTGTAGCCGGCCACGTTGGCGTTGGTGATGTTGTTGCCGGTCGTCGCCAGGCCTGCCTGGGCGGCGTACAAACCGGTCTTGCCGATGCTGAGGAGGGACATGGTGGTTTTCTTTCTGCTATGTCATTGACGGCAAGTTCCGCCAAAACTTTATTCTTGTTCTTTTCGCATCACCCATCACGCCAGCGAATGCTTGATGATGCGCGACAGCTTGGCCGCGTACTGCGGGTCGGTCGCATAGCCGGCGCGCTGCAGGCCGTGCGCGAACGTGGACGCGTCGCCGCCGTGCGCCAGCACTTTTTCGTAGCGCGGGTTGTTGCTCAGCATGCGGGCGTAGTCCTTGAATGCGTCCGCATGCGAATCGTAGGCGCGGAATTTTTCCACGCGTGAGTGCGGCTTGCCGTTGATGTATTCCGTCGTGACGGCCGTTGCCACCTTGCCCTTCCAGCCCGGGCCGGCCTTGATGCCGAACAGGTTGTTGCTGGAGGTGCCGTCCGCATTGCGGATCACGCGGCGGCCCCAGCCGGTTTCCAGCGCGGCCTGGCCCATCATGAACTTCGCCGGCACGCCCGTCACCTGTTCCGCTTCCTCGGCGGCGTCGGCCAGCTTTTCCTGGAACGCGCGCACGTGCGCCGGCTTGCTGGCGTTGTCCGTGCCGCGGGCGGCGCCCGTCACGCCGGCCGCGCCGCTTTTTCCATTCAGTGCGACGCCGTCGGTCGGCATCGTGTCGGCATCGCGCTGCATGCGCAGGGCCGCGGCGCCGCCGGCGGCAGCCGCCTGCTGTTCGCCACCGATGCCCAGGGCCTGCTTGTTCATGTCCTGCATCAGCTGCTGGCCCTTCTGCTGCACGGTCAGCTGGCGCACGAGCACGTCGGCCAGGCCGATGCCGCGCTTGGCCATTTTCTGGCTCATCTGCTGGTCCAGCATGCCCGTGAACGTCTTCGTTTCCTGGCTGTCCGTCATGCCGTCCTGCGGTGTCGCGTCGCGCATGCTCTTCATCATCATGTTGACGAACATGGATTCGAACTGCGTCGCGGCACCCTTCAGCGCTTCCGGCGAGCCGGCTTTCGCAGATTGCTTGAGGTCGCCGAGGCTGTTGGCGTCGAGCGCAAATTTACTGGACAGGTCGGAAGTGGAACCGAGCATGGTGGCCTCGATGGTTAGATGATCTCGAGTTCGGCGCGCAGCGAACCGGCGGCCTTCAGGGCCTGCAGGATCGCGAGCAGGTCTTGCGGCGTGGCGCCGATGGCGTTCATCGCCTTGACGACTTCGGCCAGCGACGCGCCGCCGTTCAGCATGATGACCTTGCCGGCATCCTTCTTGACGGACACCTGCGGCGTCTGCGTGACGACGGTGCGGCCCAGCGAACCCGGGTTCGGCTGGCTCACCTGCGTGTCGGCGCCGATGCTGACGGACAGGTTACCGTGCGAAATCGCGCACGGATCCAGCGTGACGGACCGGTTCATGACGACGGAACCGGTGCGTGCGTTGAGGATGATCTTCGCGGCCGCTTCGGCCGGCTTGACGTCCATGCCTTCCAGCATGCCGAGGAAGGTCACGCGCTGGTCGCTCGACGACGGCACGCGCACGCGGATCACGCGGCCGTCCAGCGCCGTGGCGATGCCCGGGCCGAACTTGTCGTTGATCGCTTCCACGACGCGGCTGGCGGTGGCGAAATCCGTCGTGTTCAATTCCAGCTTGACCTGGTTGTCGGCACCGAGGTTCGATGCGACGGCGCGCTCGACCGTGGCACCGCCCGAGATGCGGCCGACAGACAGTTGATTGACCTGCACCTGCGCACCGCCGCCCGACGCACCGGCGCCGCCCACGAGCACATTGCCCTGGGCCATGCCGTACACCTGGCCGTCCGCGCCCTGCAACGGCGTCATCAGGAGCGTGCCGCCGCGCAGGCTTTTCGCGTTACCCATCGACGAGACGGTCACGTCGATCGTCTGGCCCGGCTGCGCGAACGCCGGCAGCGATGCAGTGACCATCACGGCTGCCACGTTCTTCAGCTGCAGCTGCGTGCCGGGCGGCAGGCTGATGCCCTTCTGCTGCAGCATCGCCGTGATCGACTGCACGGTGAACGGGGTCTGCGTCGTCTGGTCGCCGGTGCCGTCGAGGCCGACGACGATGCCGTAGCCGGACAACTGGTTCTGACGGACGCCGCCGATGCTGGCGAGATCCTTGAGGCGCTCGGCGTGGGCGGTCGTCGCAGTCAGCGGACCAAGCAGGGCGACACAGAGGGCGAGGATTTTGAAGTTCATGATCAGAACGGGAGCAGCGATTGGAAGAAGCGCGACATCATCGACGTCATCTCGGCGCGGTCGATCTGGCTGTTGGTACGGTATTCGACGCGCGCGTCGGCGACGAGCGGCGACTGCACGATATTGCCCGCCTGGATCGAGTCCGGATTCACCATGCCCGAGAAGCGGATGAATTCGACGCCCTTGTTCATGGCGATCTGTTTCTCGCCCACGACGATCAGGTTACCGTTCGGCAGGACTTCGGACACCGTCACGCCAATCGTGCCCGTGAAGGCGTTCGACGCGGTTTGCGTGTCGCCGTCGGAATACTTGACGCCGCTGCTCGTGGCGAGGTTACCGCCCAGGCGGCCCTGCAGCAGGCCAGGCACGCCAAGCTCGGCGCTGCCCGACTTGTTGCCGGTGCTGGCGCCGCTCTTGTTGGCCGCCGTCTTCTCGACGATGCTGACCGTAAGCACGTCGCCGATGTGGCGCGCGCGGCGGTCTTCGAACATCGGGCGGAAGGTATTGGCGTTGTAGATCGCGCCTTCCGTCGGCGTGCCGCCATCGGCCAGCATCGGGCGCACGGAGGTCGGGCCCTTGACGATCGACGTCGGGGTGGCTGCGCAACCGACGAGCGCCATGGCGATCGTCGCCCCTGCGAAGGCAGGGGCCCAAGTTTTCAGGGTTTTCATAATTGGGAAATCTTCGCCAGCATCTGGTCGGACGTGGTGATGGCCTTGCTGTTGATCTCGTACGCGCGCTGCGTCTGGATCATGTTGACCATCTCTTCGACGACGTTCACGTTGGACGTTTCGACATAGCCCTGCATCAGCACGCCGACACCGTTCGTGCCCGGGGTGCTGGTCTGCGCGGTGCCGGACGAGCCGGTCTCGGCGTACAGGTTCTCGCCCAGCGACTCCAGGCCGGCCGGGTTGACGAAGTTCGACAACTGGATCGAACCGATCTGCGTGGGCGCCGCGGTACCCGGCGTCGTGACGGACACGGTGCCGTCGCGGCCGACGGTCATCGTCAGCGCGTTGCTGGGCACGGTGATGGGCGGCTGCAGCACGTAGCCGCTGGAGGTGACGAGCTGGCCGTTGTTATCGGTCTGGAACGAGCCGTCGCGGGTGTAGGCCGTGGTACCGTCCGGCATCAGGACCTGGAAGAAGCCCGAGCCGTTGACCATCACGTCCTTCGAGTTGCCGGTCTGCTGGGGATTGCCCTGCGTGTGGAGGCGCTCGGTGGCGACGGCGCGCACACCGGTACCGATCTGCAGACCGGACGGCAGCTGCGTCTGTTGCGAGGATTGCGCGCCGGGCTGGCGCACGTTTTGATACAACAGATCCTCGAACACGGCACGCGACTTCTTGAAGCCGTTCGTGCTGACGTTGGCGAGGTTGTTGGTGACGACGTCGAGGTTGGTCTGCTGCGCTTCGAGGCCGGTCTTGGCGATGTAGAGCGAACGGATCATGGTGTTCTCCTTTGGCGACGGCAAACCCGTCACCCACCATGAAATTATGTCCCAGCAGAAATCAAGTCAAAGCGAGGATCTGCGTCGCTTTCGCCGCGTTATTCTCCGCGTTCTTCAACAGGCTCATTTGTGTCTCGAGAGAACGTGCCAAAGAGATCATGTTCACCATCGAATCGACGGCGGAGACATTGCTGCCTTCCAGCGCGCCGCTCGTCACCGTCACGGCCGGGTCGGCCTGGGCCGGGGTCCCGTCCTGCTGGCGGAAGAAACCGTCGTCGCCGCGCACGAGCTGCTTCTGGTCCGGATTGACGAGCTTGAGGCGGCCGACGATGGTGGACGTTGCCGGCACGGTGTCCGTTGTCAGCGACGCGATCGAGCCGTCCTTGCCGACGGTCACCGTCGTATTCGGTGGAATCGCGATCGGACCGCCCTCGCCCATCACGGTCTGGCCATTTGCCGTCTGCAGGATGCCGTTCGGGCTGACCTGCAGCGAACCGTTGCGCGTATAGGCTTCGGTGCCGTCCTGCATCTGCACGGCGATCCAGCCCTGGCCCTTGACGGCCACGTCGAGATCGCGCCCCGTCACCTGCAGCGGGCCCGTCGTGAAATCCGCGCCGACCGTGTTGTCGACGACGAACGCGCGCGTGGGCAAGCCTTCGCTGACGACGGGCACGGCGCGGAACGTATCCAGCTGCGCGCGGAAGCCCGTCGTGGACAGGTTGGCCAGGTTGTTCGACGTCGTGGCCTGCTGCTCGAGGATGTGCTTGGCGCCGGAGGCGGCGGTGTAGATCAGGCGGTCCATCTTTTTTCCTTTTCAGGGATCAGCGCAGGTTCACCAGCGTCTGCAGCACCGAGTCCTGCGTCTTGATGGTCTGGGCGTTGGCCTGGTAGACGCGCTGGGCCGTGATCATGTTGACCAGTTCGGCCGTCAGGTCGACGTTCGAGCTTTCCTGCGCCGACGACTGCAGCACGCCGAAGCCGCCCGTACCCGCCGTGCCGAGCAGCGGCGTGCCCGACGCCGACGTTTCGGCCCACGAGTTGTTACCGATCGGTTCCAGGCCGCCCGAGTTCGTGAAGTTCGCGAGGACGATCTGGCCCAGCGGCTTGGTCTGGCCGTTGCTGTACTGGCCCAGCAGCGTGCCGTCGGCGGCTGCCGAGAAGCGCTGCAGGTGGCCCGGCTTGTAGCCGTCCTGCGTGGTCAGTTTCTCGCTGGTGTCGGCGCCGTACTGCGTGCTGCCATTGAAGCCGAGCTTGATCGACAGGGTTTCCTTGGCGCCCGTCGCCGGATACACCGGGAAGGTCACGGCCAGCGGCAGCGTCTGCGGCGACATCAGGGCGGCCGACAGCGCGCCGTTCGAGTCGAACTTCAGCGTGCCGACGGGGACCGACGGCACGGACACGGCCGCGGCGATGTCCTTGTCGACCTGGTCCGGGGTATAGCCGGCCGTGTTGCCCGCATCGGTGGCGGCGGTCTGGATGGCGGTGATGGTGGCCGCGGTGGCACCGGCGGTGCCCGCGGCGCCGCTGACGGCCGCCGAAGCCGCGGCGGCGTAGTTGGCCAGGGCCGTGGCGACGGCGGCCGGGTCCTGCGGCGATGCCTTCGTGGCCGCGGTCCACGCGTCGCGTGCCGTCTGTGCCGCCGCGTTGCCCGTGGCGGCCTTGGCCACGTTGACGTTGGTGAGCTCGGTGCCGTCGGCGCCGGCGTACACGTCCCAGGTGCCCGAACCGGTCTTCACGTAGAACATCGACATCGTGTGCTCGTTGCCCAGGGTGTCGTACACGCTGACCGGCACCTGCTTGTTGTACGTGGTCGCGTCGTTGGCGTCGAATGGGAAGTTGGTCGGGACGGCCTCGCGCGAGTCGAGGTTGATCGACGTGTCGACCTTGGTGGTCGCGACCGGCTTCATGTCGACCGTGCTGATCTTCAGCGGGGTCGGCGTGCTGGCCAGGATCTGGCCGTTCGGCGCGACGCCGTAGCCCGTCACGTTGGCGCCCTGCGGCGTCACGATGTAGCCGTTCTTGTCCAGCGAGAACTGGCCGTTGCGGGTGTACTGGACGGTGCCCGAAATCTCGGTGCGGAAGAAACCGGCGCCGTTGATGGCGATGTCGAGCGGGTTGGCCGTCGTTTCGATATTACCCTGGGTGAACTGCTGGGCGATGGCCGCCACGCTCACGCCGATACCGGCCTGGGTCGCGCCCGCGCCGTTCAGTGAGCGGGCGTAGACGTCCGCGAATTGCGTGGTCGAGCCCTTGAAGCCGACGGTGCTCGAGTTGGCGATGTTGTTACCGATGACGTCCAGCGATTTCGCTGCGCCGTTCAAGCCGCTCAGGCCTTGTTGGAAGGACATGTTGTGCTCCTGTTATTCGTTCGTTTCGCGGTACCGACCGCGTTCAGAGGACTTGCTTGATGTCGGCCAGCGTGAGCGCGCCCTTGCCGGACAGGTTCAGCTTGACGCCATCGGCGCTGTTGGTGGTGACGCTGGCGACGCTGTCGAACGACAGGCCTTTCGCATCGGTCAGGTTGGCGCCGCCACGGGTCGCCACGACCTTGAAGGTGTAATTGCCGTCGGCCAGCGTGACGGGCTTGCCGTTGCTGTCCAGGTTCTTGGGATCGGGCACGCCGTCCCACGCGAGCGGCACGACGCCGGCCTTCTGCGCGCCCATGTCGATCGTATCCACTTCGTTGCCCTTGGCGTCGCTGATGACGATCTTGACGTTGTCCGCATCGGTGGCCAGATCCGCGCCCAGGATCGCCTTGCCGCTCGACAGCGTGACGCCGCTGCCGTCGACGAGCACGCCGCGGCCGATCAGGTTCGTCGCCTGCATCGATTCCGAGCTCTTGTAGCTGGACTGCAGCGATTCCAGGGTCGTGTTCAGCTTGTTCACGCCCGTCACGGTCTGCAGCTGCGCGAGCTGGCTCGTCATCTGGGCGTTGTCCATCGGGTTCAGCGGATCCTGGTTCTGCAGCTGGGTCACCAGCAGGGTCATGAACTTGTCGGTGTCGGCGGAGACGCTGTCGGTGCTGGTCGCCTTCTTGCCGTTCATCGTCGACATCAGGTCGGTGATGGGGGTGCTGGTGGTGTCGGTTACGGTCGCCATGGGAGCGTGTCAGAAAATGGTAGAAGGATTACTGGCCGAGGGTCAGCGTCTTGAGCAGCATGGTCTTGGCCGCGTTCATGGTCTCGACGTTCGTCTGGTACGAGCGCGACGCCGACAGCATGTTGACCATCTCGTCGACCACGTTCACGTTGGGCATCGAGACATAGCCCTTGTCATCGGCGAGGGGATTCTTGGGGTCGTACACCTGCTTCAGCGGCGAGGCATCCTCGACCACTTCGCGCACCTTGACGCCCGTGCCCTGGTCCATCGGGACGGCCTCGAACACGACCTGCTTGGCGCGGTAGGCCTCGCCCGTGGCGCTCGTCGCGCTGTCGGCGTTGGCGAGATTGCTGGCCGTCGTGTTCAGGCGCTGGGCCTGGGCGCTCATCGCCGAGCCGGCCACGTTGAAGACATTAAACAAGGACATGATTACTGGCCTCCCTGGATGGCCGCGAGCATGTTGCGGATCTGCTGGTTGATCATCGTGATGCCGGCTTCGTAGCGCAGCGCGTTATCGGCGAACTGGGTGCGTTCCGTGTCCATGTCGACCGTGTTGCCGTCGACGGCACCCTGCGTCACCGTGCGGTACAGCACGGGCGTGGCGCCGTCGCCCAGCGTCTTGCCGTCCGCGGCCGCCTGGCCGTTCGGATAATGGGCGCCGGCCGTCGTGTTCAGCGGCCCCGTGTTCGTCGCACGCGACAGCGCACCCTGCAGCGCGCTGGAAAAATCGATGTCGCGCGCCTTGAAGTTCGGCGTGTCCGCGTTGGCGATGTTCGACGCGAGCAATTCCTGGCGCTGCGAGCGCAGGCTCAGCGCGGTTTCATTGAAACGCAGGTAGTCGTCGAGTTTGCCGATCATGATTACTCCAGGCATCTGGTGGTGGACAGGATGGATCATACGGATGGGTGGACTCTTCCAATCGGGCAATAAAGCGACCCAAAACCCGGCTATTCGAGGATTCGATGTCGGCGCGCCGGACCTAAGATGGCACCGTCGCAAAAACCCGCATCGCGGACTCATTCATGAAACGCACGCTCCTAACCGCCCTGCTCGTCGGCACCGCCGCGCTGTCGCACGCGCAGACGACGCCCGCTAGCGGCCGCCAGAACATCAACGCCCTGCGCACCGTCGTCGAACAATTCCTGCAGACACAGACGGCCGGCCTGCCCGGCACCGTGACCGTGAAAGCGGGCACGATCGATGCCCGCACGGCGCTGGCCGCCTGCCCCGCGCCGGAAGCGTTCCTGCAGCCGGGCGCGCGCGCCTGGGGCAAGACGACGGTGGGCGTGCGCTGCACGGCCCCGTCGAACTGGACGATCTTCGTACAGGCGCAGGTGAGCGTACAGGCGGACTACGTGGCCGCCGCGCTGCCGCTGGCCCAGGGCCAGCCGGTCGAACAAAGCCAGCTCGTGTTGGTGAAAGGCGACATTGCCGCCATGCCGAACGGCATCATCACGGACATGGCGCAGGCGATCGGCCGCACCCCGACCGTGTCGCTGGCGGCCGGCACGCCGTTGCGCCTGGACACGCTGCGCAGCCGGCCCGTCGTGCAGCAAGGCCAGGCCGTACGCCTGGTTTCGAACGGAAATGGATTCTCAGTGTCAGCCGAAGGCAAGGCCATCGGCAACGCCGGCGACGGCCAGATCGTGCAGGTGCGCACGCCGTCCGGCTCGGTCGTGAGCGGCACGGCGCGGAGCGGCGGGATGGTCGAAGTGGCGTTTTGATGACAGCAAAGGAGCAGGATCGTTGAAAGTGTGGCTTGTGTCCGCACTTTCTTTGATGTCCCCTAAAGTTTTTGGCAAGGGCGCCGTTACTGAAGGCAGATCCCGGGCTTTCTGCTCCGACCTGAGAAGGATGATGCTGTGAAAATCAACGATACACTCAAGAACAACGCGAGCGTCCAGGCCAACAACACGCCGGCCACGACGGCAAAGAGCAGCGACGCGGCCGCCGCGAGATCTGTCACGCCCGCAGCGACCGACACCGTGCGCCTGTCCTCGCAAGGCCAGGCCCTCGCGGCCGGCGGTACCAATCAAGTGTTCGACAGCAAGAAGGTCGAACGCATCAAGGCGGCCATCGCGGATGGCCAGTTCCAAGTCAATTCCGAGAAAGTGGCGGACGGCCTGTTGGATACGGTGCGCGATCTGCTGCATTCCCGCAAACAATAGATAACCAATGGCCATTGCATCCCCTGGCGCAACTCTGCGCGACGAACAGCAAGTGATCGGTTCCATCGTGGAGCTGATGAAAACCGAGCAACAGCTCCTGATCAGTGCGGATGCCGATGGCCTCTCGACCATCACCCCCAACAAGCTGCAGCTGGCGCAGCGTGCCGCGACCCTGTCGCGCGTGCGCCACAAAGCCCTCGGCGCCGCCGGCTTTCCCGCAAGCGAAGCGGGGATGGAACCCTGGCTGGCCGTAGGCGGCAACGCCGAGTATCGCGACGCGTGGAACAGCCTGCTCGAACTGACCCGCGAAGCGAAGGAACTCAACCGCGTCAACGGCATGATCGTCAACCGCCAGCTGGGCCAGACCCAGGCGGCGCTCTCCGAACTGCGCGGTCCCGGCGGCGGTGCCGGCGTGTACGGGCCGGCCGGCCAGACGATGTCGACGGGGCCGTCGCGGCGGTTCGTGGTCGGTTAAGACGTCACGCCGACGTTCTTCTCGGCGAACATGCGCTCGATCTGCTCCGGCCACACCGGCGGGCTGAAGTAATAGCCCTGGATTTCATCGCAGCCATTCTCGCGCAGGAAAGCCACCTGCTCGGCCGTCTCGACACCCTCCGCCACCGCTTCCAGGTTCAGCGTATGCGCCAGCGCGATGATGGCGCACGCGATGGCCGCGTCGTTCGGATCGGTCGTCACGTCGCTGACGAACGAACGGTCGATCTTCAGCACATCGATGGGGAAGCGCTTCAGGTAGCTGAGCGACGAATAGCCGGTGCCGAAGTCGTCGATCGACAGCGCGACGCCGAGCGCCTTCAGCGAGCGCAGCACGCTCGTCGCCTCGCCCGTGTCGCGCATGACCGTCGACTCCGTGATCTCGATCTCCAGGCAGGCCGGCGGCAAACTGCTGCGTGCCAGCGCGGCCTGGACGCGCTGCGCCAGGCCGGCCTGCTGGAACTGGCGCGCCGACAGGTTGATGGACACGCGCAGCGGCGGCAGTCCCTGCGCGCGCCACGCGGCCGCGCGCGCGCAGGCTTCGTCCAGCACCCACATGTCGAGATCGTCGATCAGGCCCGTCTCTTCCGCCAGCGGGATGAAGCGCGCCGGCGGCACGAGGCCCAGCACCGGATGACGCCAGCGCACGAGCGCTTCCACGCCGATCACGGCGCCGCTGGCCAGGTCGACGCGCGGCTGGTACTGCAGCGCGAACTGGTTCCTTTCGATGGCATGGCGCAGCAGCGCTTCCAGGTCGACCCGCTCGCGGATCGCCTGCGCCATCGCGTCCGAGTGGAAGCGGTAGCGCGCGGGACCTTCCGCGCGCGCGGCGGCCATTGCCACCTGCGCCATCTGCAGCAGTTCGTGCGCGCCGCAGCCGCTGGAAGGCAGCAGTGCGATGCCGACGCTGGCGGCGAGGAACACGCGCTGGCCGTCGAGCAGGAACGGTTCGCGCATCGACGCCAGCAGCCGCGCGGCCAGCGCCGCGGCGGACGTCTCGCCGGACTGTTTCTGCACGACGATGAATTCGTTGCCGCCCTGGCGCGCCAGCATGTCCCCGCCGGCCAGCAGGCCGGAAAGGCGGACGACGCAGTCGCGCAGTACGTCGTCGCCGCCGCCATAGCCGTAGCCGCTGTTGATCTTGCGGAATTCGTGCAGGTCGAACACGAGCACGGCGAGCGTGCGCCCGTCCTGGCGCGCGGCGGCGATGGCCTCGTCCAGCGTTTCGAGGATGCGGTTGCGGTTCGGCAGGCCCGTCAGCGCGTCATGCGTGAGCTGCTCGACGAGCGCGCGCTCGAGCCGGCGCCGCTCCGACAGATCGCGCACGATCGCCACCTGCTGGCCGCTCGGCATGCCGGCGCGGCGCACTTCGGCCGGGAAGGCGGTGCCGTACAGGCGCCGGCAGTCCAGCTCGGCGTCGCCGGCGGCGGCCGGCACCAAGACGTCCAGCGGCAGGCCGGCGGCCGTCTCGCGCGCGACGCCGAACAGGCTTTCCGCGCGCGCATTCATCATCGTGATGCGACCCTCCGGACCGACGAGCAGGATCGCGTCCGGCGCGCATTCCATCAGGCTGCGGAAGCTCGCCTCGCTCTCGGCCAGCGACCGTTCCGACCGCTGCAGCCGCAGGTACGGCGCCTGCACGGCCGCCACCCAGATCGCGCGGTGCAGGCACAGGTAGGCGATCACCTTGTACACGTGGCCGACCATGTTCACGACGTCGTCCGGACGCGCGTACAGCGCGAAACTGACGCCGCTCAGCGCCATCACGGCGGCCGTGGCCGCCAGGTAGCGGTCGGTGCGCAGGCGGGTGACGAGTGCGCGGCGCAGCAGGAACAGCGCGGCGACGGCATTCAGCGCGATCAGCACCAGCTCGCAACCGATCTTGAACGAGGTCAGCCCCTGCCCCGGCACGTAAGTCGGCGGCAGGATCAGCGGATCGGCCACGGCCAGCCGGAAGCCGAGCGCGACGCTGCCCAGCGCCGCCAGCAGCGCCCAGCCGCGCACGCGCCGGCCGACGGTCCGCTCGCGCGGCGCGAACGCGGCGACGAGCAGGGCCGCGGCGCTGACGAGTCGGGCCAGCAGCCAGAATTCGATGCCGCGCCCAACCGAGCCCGGCCCCGCGACACCCGGCATGCCGTGGACCGACATCAGGTGGCCGATGTCGAGCAGGCCGACGGCGAGTGCGGAAGGCGACAGCAGGGCCACGCGGATCGGCATGTCGCGGCCGATGCCGTGCCAGCCCGTGGAAAACACGAGCATCGCCACGACGACGGAGAACACTTCCATCGCCGTGTGCGCCGTCAGGTACCAGCGAGGATCCCACGGCAGGCGCGCCGCGTTGCCGAGCGCGAGCCAGGCCATGAACAGTGCCAGCAGGATGGTGAGGATCGACAGCCGTACCGTGGACGGAATCTTGCGCGCGTGCCGCGTCATGCCGCCGTGCCCGCGAATGGCCGGCGGTGCGTGCGAAGTCCGCTCATGCGGGATACCTGGCTGTCGTGCTCGATATTCATGTGCTGAAGCGAATGACACCGGTGGGCAAGGCCGCACCGGCATGAAAGGAAGAGATTCTTGATCGTAACTTTCATGATCATAGAATCAATATATGATAACAGTTTATTAAATGTGAATCGAGCAATACTTGCACCAACGGTCACTATGTTGCGTCAATGTACCAAATTGAACGCTAACGCGGCGGTTAAACAGCGATAAATATTGTGAATTTGCAAGATCGGGCGACAGGCAACGCGGTACAAGAAAGGTTTTGACCGCATCTGGAGGATGCCATGAACGGCAACACGTATCGGTCCGGCGCATTGACGTTCACCCTACTGCTCGGCGGCGCCGTCCAGGCCGCGCCGACGGGCGGCCTCGTCGTCGAGTTGACGCCCGCGCAACAAAGCCTGACGGGCAGCCAGGACGTCGTCGTGACGGTGACGATCCGCAACACGGCGCGTACCTGGCAGTACCTGCCGAAGTGGCAGACGCCGTTCGCGGGCGTGGAGGCGCCGCTGTTCGACGTCACGCGCGACGGGTTGCCTGTCAGCTATCTCGGCATCCAGGTGAAGCGGGCGCCGCCGGGGTCCGCCGACGTCATTGCCCTCGCGCCCGGCGCGGCGCGGAGCAGCCGCGTGGAATTGTCCGCGCTCTACCGCATGGACATCACGGGCGCCTACACCATCCGCTACCGGACCGGGCGGCTGCAGGGCGCAGCACCCCCGCCATCGGCGTCGATCTGGATCGATGGCCGGCTGCCGCGCGGCATGCCGGAGTCAAGCTACGACCCTGTCACCCAGGCCGTCCCGGCCGGCACCCTGCCTGCCGGCAGGGCTCTCACGTTCAACCAGTGCTCGAACGCGCAGCAGGACAGTATCGCGGCGAGCGTCCAGGCCGCCCAATCGATGGTGCAGGATGGGGATGCCTACCTGCGGGCAGGCGCGTTGGCGGAGCGCTACACGAGCTGGTTCGGCCCACTGGACGAGGCGCGCACGGCGACCGTGTCGCGCCACTTCGAGGCCATCCGCGACGCCTTCGCCACGCGCCCCATCACGGTCGACTGCGCATGCACCAAGCCCTGGTACGCGTACGTCTATCCGAATCAGCCGTACACGATCCACGTCTGCAAGGCGTTCTGGACCGCGCCCACGACGGGAACGGATTCCAGGGGCGGCACCCTGGTGCACGAGATGAGCCATTTTACGGTCGTGGCCGGGACGGACGACTGGCCCTATGGCCAGACCGCGGCGGGCGCGCTGGCGGGCAGCGATCCGGCACGGGCCGTCGACAATGCGGACTCGCACGAATACTTCGGCGAGAACAGCCCCAATCGCAACCTCCGCCGCCGATAAGGTGGAAACTAAGGCGTGATATGGCGAAACAGCACGGGTTCGGTGACGAGCGGCGTCGTGGCCTCGGGATGATGGATGTCGGCGAGCGCCAGGCCGGCGTAGCGCAATTCATAGGTGTGGTCGCCGGGCCGGAACGCGTAATCGGCCGTGATGTCGACCGTGTGCGTGTGGGCCGAGTGCGGAGGCAGTTCGAACCAGTCGGCGCCGCCGCGCGCGGCATTGGCGCCCACGTAGGCGATGGGGGCACCGCCGGGATGCACGCGCACGTCGAACACGCGGCCGCCGGGCCGGGGATCATCGGTCAGTGCGCGCGGCAGCCACACCCGGCGCTCGCCGCGGTTTTCCGCCTTGAAGGTGATCCATACTTTATCGTGCCTTGCGTCGACGCTCAGGCTTGCGTGCAGATTCATCCGCCCTCCTCGTTCGAGCGACATTGCTGTCGCGTTGGAACGATTGTAGCGCGCACGCGTCAGGTGCCGGCGCCTGACAGGATCGTGACGGCCACCCGCCGGTTGCGCGCCCGCCCGACGGGATCGTCATTCGAGGCGATCGGGCGGTTGGCGCCGCGTCCGACGGCGGCCAGGCGGGCCTCGGCCACGCCGTTCGCCGCGAACAGGCGCACGACGGTCGTGGCGCGCACGGCCGACAATTCCCAGTTCGACGCGAATGCCGGATTGCCGATCGGCGTGTTATCCGTAAAACCTTCCACTTCGATGCCGTGCGGATCATCCTTCAGCAGGCCGGCGACAGTGCGCAGCGTCTCCTGCGCGGTGGGCGTCAGGGTGGCATCGCCCTCGTCGAACAGGGCGCTGGCATTGATCTCGAGCGTGACGCCCCGCGCGGTCTGCGTCACGCGCATCTTGCCGTTGTTGACGAGGGGTTTCAGGATGCTGTCCAGCTTCCGCGCCAGCAGCTCAAGGCGCTCGCGGTCGCGCTTGGCGGCTTCCGCGCGCTTGTGCGCGAGGATGGCCGACAGCGGCAGCGCCTCCACTTCGACCATCGTGTTCGACTTGTTCGCCGCGCCGCGGCCGCCGAACGCATCGCCCAGTGCTTCCGACAGCACCGTGTACTTGCCGATATTGACCACGGACACCGCATACATGACGACGAAGAATGCGAACAGCAGGGTGATGAAGTCCGCGTAGGAAATCAGCCAGCGCTCGTGGTTCTCGTTGTCCTGTTCGTACTTCTTGCGGCGCGCCATGGTCGCGAATCAGTGTTCGGCCAGCAGGCACGCGACGCGCTCGTCAAGCACGCGCGTGTAGTCGCCGGTGGCGATGTCGTGGAAGACGTCGGCGAGGATCTCGTACTGGGCCACGCGCTCGGAGACGATGCCCTTGATCTTGTTGCCGACCGGGTAAAAGAACAGGTTCGCGAGGCCGACGCCGTACACGGTCGACACGAATGCGACCGCGATGCCGGCGCCCAGCTTGGACGGATCGGACAGGTTTTCCATCACGTGGATCAGGCCCAGCACGGCGCCGAGGATGCCGACGGTGGGCGCATAGCCGGCCGCCGATTCCCAGATGCGTGCCGCCTGGCGTTCGCGGAATTCGTAGTTGTTGATTTCCGTGTGCATCAGGCTGCGCAGCTTGTCCGGCTGGATGCCGTCGACGACGAGGCGCAGGCCCTTCTGGATGAACGGATCGGCCTTGGCCATGTACTGCTCGAGCGACAGCAGGCCGTCGCGCCGCGCGGACAGGCTCCACAAATGGATTTCGCGGGCCAGCGCCTGGCGCCGGTCGGGCGGGGTCACGAACACCCAGCGCAGCATGCGCACGCCGCGCACGAAGGCTTGCGACTTCGTCTGCAGCAACACGGCGCCGAACGTACCGACGACGACGATGGCGAAGGCGGCGGGCTGAAACAGCGAGGAAAACTTGCCGCCGTCGAGCGTGTGCCCGACGAAGATCCCGGCCAGCGCCAGGGCGAGACCGAGCAGGCTGGTCAGGTCCACGAACGCTCCCGCAGATACGTGCGCAGGCGCGCCACGGCCTGGGTGTGCAGCTGCGAGACGCGCGATTCCGACACGCCCATCACGGCGCCGATTTCCTTGAGGTTGAGTTCTTCTTCATAGTACAGGCCCATCAGCATCTTCTCGCGCGGCGGCAGCGCGTCGATGGCGTCGATGACGGTCTGGCGGAAGTCCGTGTCGAGCAGGCTCTTCAGCGGATCGGCGTCGTCCACGGCATGCCGGTCGAGGAAGCTGTCGCCGCCTTCGTCGTCGTGGAAGTCTTCGTAGTACACGAGCTGGTGGCCGCCGGAATCGCCCAGCAGGTCCTGGTAATCGGCGAGCGACAGCTTGAGCGACTTCGCCACTTCGGATTCGCTGGGCGGGCGCCCCAGTTGCTGTTGCAGCGCGGCCATGGCCGACTCGACCTTGCGCATGTTGGCGCGCGTGGAACGCGGCATCCAGTCGCTGCTGCGCAGCTCGTCCAGCATCGCGCCGCGGATGCGCAGCACCGCATACGTCTCGAACTGCGCGCCGTGATTCTCCTCGTAGCGGTTGATCGCATCGAGGAGGCCCATCATGCCTGCCTGTACCAGGTCATCGACTTCGACGGACGGCGGGAGCTTGGCCTTCATCTGGTGGGCGAGACGCTTCACCAACGGCGCGTGCTCCGTCAGCAAAGAATTCTTGTCCGCTTTCCCTTTGACCGTGTACATGGTTTCTGTAATTAATTATTCTTCGCCGCGTCAGGCGGCCCGTCCCTGCTGCACGCCGGTCCGCGCAAAGCGCCCGGCCAGGCGGCGGAAAGCCACCGAAGCGCCGGCCAGCGGGAATGCGTCGACCACGGCGCGCCCGAGGCGCGCGGCGCGGTGCAGGTACTCGTCCGCCGGCACGGAGCCCATGGAGCTCAGCGTTACCGCCAAGTAACGAGTTGCCGCAGATGACATATTATCGTATACCACCTTCGCCTCGGCTTCGGTAGCGCCCGTGACCAGGATACCGAACGGACGACGCCCCAGATGCTGCGACAGGCGCTTGATCAGCGCATAGGCATTCGTGATCGACGCGGCGCTCGTCGACACCTGCACGACGATCTCGGACGAGTCCATGATCGGCACGGGGAACGTGCCATCTTCCGAAAACTCGCCGTCGACCATGATGATGCTGCCGGCCTGCTTGACGAGCACGTCGAACGTCTTGGCCAGGCGCCGCGCCTCGTCCGCGCTGGACGGTGCCGTGCGCGCCATCGTGGCGACCGAAAAGCCCTGCGGCACGGGGTGAATGACCTGGTTCAGCGCGCATTCCTGGCGCGCCACCTGCAGGAGGCTCGGGCCGCGATCGACGCCGAGGCGCTGGGCGACGCCGTACTCGCGCATGCAGGCGTCGACGATCATCACGTCATTGCCGGACTGGGCCAGCGAAGCGCCCAGGTTGACGAGCATGGCGCCCTTGTCGTCCTGGGGCGTGGCGGAGAGGAAGGTCACGATGCGCGGCTTGGGGCCGGCCAGCATCCGGCGCAGGCCCTCCGCCTGGTCGAAGTCGAAACTAGCCAACGTACACCTCGCGCAGCGAACGGTCGTTGTTCAGGTTGCCGAGGCCGGCCATCATCAGCGGCAGGTCGGCGTCGGCGAACTGGGCGGCGGCGTCGCGCTTGGTGCGGAAGGCGCGGTCGACCAGCATCGCGCGGTCGGCCAGGTGCAGGTCTTCCGGCACGCGCTGGCCGTTCGAGATGTAGTACAGGTTCAGCTTCTGGCGCACGAGCACGTCCAGCACGTTGCCAATCGATGCGGCTTCGTCCATCTTGGTCATGATGCAGCCGGCCAGGCCCGAGCCCTGGTAGGCGCGCACGACTTCGTTCAGCGTCTCGTTGGTCGACGTCGCGTTCAGGCACAGCAGGCGCTTCACGTCGGCGCCGGACTCCGTCAGCATCGCGACCTGCTCCGTCACCATCTGGTCGCGCTGCGACATGCCGATCGTGTCGATCAGCACGGTGTGCTTGTTGCGCAGTTCTTTCAGGGCGATGCGCAGGTCGGCCTCGTCCTTCACCGAGTGCACCATCACGCCCAGGATCTTGCCGTAGATGCGCAGCTGCTCGTGGCCGCCGATACGGTAGGCGTCCGTCGTGATCAGCGCCAGCTTTTCCGGGCCATGGCGCATCACGCAGCGTGCCGCCAGCTTGGCGGTGGTCGTCGTCTTGCCGACGCCGGTCGGGCCGACCAGCGCGAACACGCCGCCGCGGTCGAGGATCGCATCCTCGTCAGCCATCGTCGTGATGTTGCGTGCCAGGACAGTCTTGACCCAACGCAGCGACTCGGCGGCATCCTTGCCGGCCGGCAGCTTGTCGATCAGGTAGCGCGACAGGCTCGCCGAAAAGCCGGCGGCCAGCATCTCGCGCAGCACGGCGGCCTTCTGCGGCTCGCGCTGCTGGGTGGTGCCCCACGACAGTTCGGCCAGCTGCGATTCCATCATGCCGCGCATGGCGCGGATCTCGTTCATCATGCCGTGCATTTCGGCGGCGGCGGATTCCTTGGCCTGGGCGATCGCGGCCGACATCATCGCGGTCATCGCGGCCATGTCGAAGGCCGGCGCTTCCGGCTGCGGGGCGCGGCGGTTGGCGTAGGTCGGCGGCACGGCCGGTGCGGCCGACTCGTCCATGCCATACAGGGAATCCAGCGACGGGTTCAGCGGCTGGCGCTCCAGCGGCTGGCGGGCAGCGGGGGCTTCCTGGAAAGCGCGCGGGGCCGGACGGGCAGCCGGACGCGGCGCCGGTGCCGGTGCCGGCTCCAGGTCGTCGAACGACGGCTCCTGCATGCGCAGGTTCGGGCGCGGCGCGGCCATTTCCGATTCCGGTGCCGGTGAGGCCAGCGAAGCGACGTCGTCGTTGTCCAGCGCCAGGATTTCCACCACGCCGTCGACCGGGCGGTTCGACAGGATGACCGCGTCCGGTCCCAGGGCCTCGCGCACTTTGCGCAGGGCCTCGCGGGAAGTCGCCGCTGTAAATTTCTTCACGTTCATCTTGATTTCTCCGCTCTTGCAGGCTTCTGTCGTTGTCGCTATCGGGGTAAAGAGCACAGAGCCCTTTTGTTAGATAGGATTATTGACGATGCCAGTGGGAAACCATCACGGGAAAAGGAAGGGGAAAAAGGCCTATTTCCTCACGGCAGCTATTTACCCCCACCGGATGTAGCGGTTACGCCGCACCCACGAGGCTGGTCACCCGGATCGTCTTCGATTCCGGAATCTCGGAATGCGACAACACTTTCAGCTGCGGCAATGCACGACGCAGGAAGCGCGATAACAGCGTGCGTAGCGGGCCCGGCACGAGCAGTACCGGCGTCAGCCCCATCGCTTCTTGCTGCTGAGCAGCATTGGCCGCCTGCTGGACGATCGTGTCGGCCAGGCCCGGCTCGATGCCCGTACCGTCGCCGCCCGCGTTCAGGGCCTGCACGAGCAGGCGCTCGAGGCGGTTGTCCAGGGTCATCACGGACAATTCGTTTGTGCCCGGGAACAGTTGCTGCACGATGGCGCGGCCCAGCGCCACGCGGACCAGTGCCGTCAGGTCGTTCGGATCCTGCGTACTGCCCGCATGCTCGGACAGCGTCTCGATGATCGTGCGCATGTCGCGGATGTGCACGCCTTCCTGCAGCAAGTTCTGCAGCACTTTCTGCAAGGTCGACAGCGACACGATCTTTGGCACCAGGTCCTCGACCAGTTTCGGTGCATCCTTGGCCAGGTGGTCCAGCAGGGCCTGCACTTCCATGCGGCCCAGCAGTTCCGACGCATGCGTCGTGATCAGGTGGTTCAGGTGCGTGGCGATGACCGTGCCGGCGTCGACGACCGTATAGCCCATGCTCTGCGCATCGTCCTTCAGCGCGGCGTCGATCCAGACGGCCGGGAGGCCGAACGCGGGATCCGTCGTCACGAGGCCCGGCAGTGTACCGCTGGCCATGCCCGGGTTGATCGCCAGGTACTGTCCGTTCATCGCCTCGCCGCTGCCCACTTCGACGCCCTTCAGCGTGATGCGGTAGGCCGACGGTTTCAGCTCCAGGTTGTCGCGGATGTGCACGGGCGGCGCCAGGAAGCCGACTTCCTGCGCGAACTTCTTGCGGATGCCCTTGATGCGCTTGAGCAGCTCGCCGTTCTGCGTCTTGTCGACGAGCGGGATCAGGCGGTAGCCCACTTCCAGGCCGAGCGTGTCGACCGGCATGACATCCTGCCAGCTCGCCTCTTCCTGCTCGGCGGGCGTGGTCGCCGCCGCCCCGCCGCCGCCGGGCGTGCCCGCCGGCCCCGCACCACCGGCACCGCCCTGCAACTCCTCCGGCGGCATGTTCTTGCGCCGCTTTTCGAGCAGATAGCCGCCACCGAACAGCGTGCTGCCCAGCAGCAGGAACACGAGGTTCGGCATGCCCGGGATCAGGCCCATGCCGCCGATGATGCCGCCCGTGATGTACATGACTTCCGGTTTCGCGAACAGCTGGCCGACGACCTGGGAACCCACGTCCTTGTCGCTGGCCACGCGCGAGACGACCATACCGGCCGCGATCGAGATGATCAGCGACGGGATCTGCGCGACGAGGCCGTCGCCGATGGCCAGCAGCGTGTAGTTCTTGATGGCGTCGCCGAAGGCCATGTCGTGCTGGACCATACCGACGATCAGGCCGCCGACGACGTTGATCACGGTGACCAGGATGCCGGCCACGGCGTCGCCGCGAACGTACTTCGACGCACCGTCCATTGCGCCGTAGAACTCGGCTTCCATCGACACTTCGGAGCGGCGGCGCTTGGCGTCCTGTTCGCCGATCAGGCCGGCGTTCAGGTCGGCGTCGATCGCCATCTGCTTGCCGGGCATCGCGTCCAGGGCGAAGCGTGCGCCCACCTCGGCGATACGGCCCGCGCCCTTGGTGACGACGGTGAAGTTGATGATGGTGAGAATGATGAAGACGACGAGACCGACCGTGTAGTTGCCGCCGATCAGGAAGTGGCCGAACGCTTCGATCACCTTGCCGGCCGCGGCGCCGCCCGTGTGGCCCTCGGTCAGCACGACGCGCGTGGACGCCACGTTCAGCGACAGGCGCAGCATGGTCGTCACGAGCAGCACGGCCGGGAAGGCCATGAAATCGAGCGGCTTGACCGTGTACAACGCCGTCAGCAGCACGATCACGGACATCGCGATGTTAAAGCTGAAGAACAGGTCGAGCGCGAATGCCGGCAACGGCAGGATCATCATTGCCAGCAGCAGGATGATCAGGATCGGCGCGGCCAGCGCGTTACCGCGGGCACCGATCTTTTGCAGCCAGCCAGGCAGTCTGAAACCGTTCATGCGTACTCCATCATTCAGGGATACGCCATTATTCCTGATGCCTGACGGAAACTATGCAGGAAGGAGACGGGAAAAACCGCCGTATTTCAATGACGTGGTTCGTCCGGCTTCTGCGACGCGGGGTTGAACGGGTCCATCTCCGGCGGGACCGGCAGTTTCTTCGGACGGTCCGGATACTGGTCGAGCGTCCCCTTGCTGTAGGCGCGCAGCTGGTAGACGTAGGCCAGCACTTCGGCCACGGCCGAGTACAGGGCTTCCGGAATCTCGTCGTCGATCTCCGTGTGCTTGTACAGCGCACGGGCGAGCGCCGGCGCTTCCAGCATCGCGACCTTGTTTTCCTTCGCGATCTCGCGGATCTTCGCCGCGACCTCGTCCGTACCCTTGGCCACGACGCGCGGCGCGCCCCGCTGCCCGTCCGCGTACTTCAGGGCGACGGCGAAGTGGGTCGGGTTGGTCACGACCACGTCGGCGGTCGGGACGTTGGACATCATGCGCTTCTGTGCCATCTCGCGCTGCATCTGGCGGATCTTGCCCTTGATCTGCGGGTTGCCGTCCGATTCCTTCGATTCCTGGATGACTTCCTGGCGCGTCATCTTGAGCTTGTCGGCGTAATGCCACATCTGGTACGGACCATCGAGGATGGCGATGGCGCCCAGCGCGCCGACCATCGTCAGGAACGCCTTGGCGAGCAGGCTGCCCAGGTGCGGCGCGGCCGTGCCGAACGGTTCGGTGACGAGGCCGATCACGGCATCCTTCTGGCTCATCACGACGAACCACGCGACCGCGCCGACGAGCAGCGTCTTGGCGACGGCCTTGAGCAGCTCGACGAGGGCATTGGTCGACACCATGTTGCCCAGGCCGCGCATCGGATTGAGCTTGCCGAAATTGGGCGTGAATGCCTTGGCGCTGAAGTTCCAGCCGCCGATCAGCATGGGCGACGCCAGCATCATGAGCATGACGGCGCCCGCCAGCGGCAGGCAGGCCAGCAGCACGCCGACCACGTCGGCGAGGATGCGCTCGACCAGCACGTTCGGGTTGTAGATCTGCTCGCGGTCGAGCGACAGCCCGCGCTCCAGCACGGCGGACAGCTTGTTGATGAGGCCGCCACCCAGCATCCACAGGCCGGCGCCGGCCGTCATCAGCACGGTGAACGTGGCGACTTCGCGCGAACGGGGAATATCGCCGTCTTCGCGAGCCTGCCTCAGCCGTTTCTCTGATGCTGGTTCGGTCCGTTCTGCGTCGCTGTCTTCTGCCATCCGAAGTTCCTGTCGTTAACGCCTGCCCAGGCAAAACGCCATTATGGCTCGTTTTGCCTCGAGGCCATACAGGGAACAGGGAACAAAAAATACGCCAAATGCGGGCAACGTCACACGACTCCTTGGCACCTGTCATGGATAGGCGAATTGGCGGGCTCGGCGAACACCAAGCTTGCGGAAAGACGAGTAAGAGGAAGAACCGTTTTTCGATACTGATTCCGAGGCCGCTCAGCAATTTCTTATTCGAAAACACCATGCACACGCCCGCTACGACACGCCATTACGGCATCAGAGCATTGCTTCTGCTAACCCTGGCAACCGCCATCTCCTGCCGGGCGGACGATGACGTCGCCGATCCGGCGGACGAGCCCCTCATGCGGACATTGAGACTGGATGAGGACACGCCGAAGGCCTTGCGCTGGGATCTCTACTTCTCAGGTTACGCATATCATGACCGTGCCACCTACAGCAAGGCCCAACTGCGCAAGATTAACGAAATGACCTTGGGTGGCGGCTTGGGGAGGAGCCTGCGCGACGAGCGCGGCAATGAGTCCGCCATCTTTGTGCTGGGCATCCGCGATTCGAACGAGCGGCCGCAATGGATGGCCGGCTACGCGTACCAGTGGATGTTCCCGCTGAAGTCGCAGGGCGGCCTGGAGTATGGCATCGGGCTCAGCGCCCTGGTCATTCGGCGCCACGACTGGCATGACGGCCGCCCCTTTCCCGCCGTGCTGCCGATTGCTTCGATTGGCGGCCGCTCGGCACAGTTACTCGCCACTTACGTGCCGCGTCTTGCGATGTTCAAAAAGAAAGGAAACGTGCTGTCGCTGGTGTTGAAGTTTTCGATGTGAAAACGCGAGATCAGACCGCAACCTGCTTCAGGTTGCGTTTGCGCAGATCGACCTTCGGAGCGACAGCGTCGATCTCCAGCGGAGTCGACAAATTTTCCTTGGCGCCCGGCGACTCCGCACCCAGCAGGCTCTGGAAATCGCGGCCGTAGAACGCACCGTTCAACTGGGTCTGGCTGATCATGTATGCGCGGAAACGGCGCCACAGGCTGCGGTCGAATGCCGGCGCCGCAGTCCAAAACTGGTTCAGATCGCCTTGGTAGGTCAAGCCTTCCATATCGTACATCGCGCGCCCCATCACCTTCAGGGGTTTGTCGTGATACAGCGCCGAGAGGCCGACGGTGCTGTTGATCGTCACCACGCCGCGCGAACGGCGCAGCAGCGTCGGCAGGTGCACGTCGTGCACGTAATGCACTCGGCCGGTGATACCGAGCTCGTCGCACAGGGTATTCAGCAGCCGGCGATAGTCGCGCTGGCCGCGGTCCATCGGGTGATGCTTGAACACGAGATGGTGATCCTCGTGCGCGCTGGCGGCAAACGACGCCACCACTTCGCGGATGAAGTCGCGCACGTCGGCGTAATGGCTATGCGACCTGATCTGGCTGTCGTTGTACACCTGCAGCGCCACGGCGAAGTATTTGCCGTCGTGCTCGCTCAAGATGCGTTCGATCACCGGCTTGTCGCGCCAGCGATTGAGGTGCTTGCGCACCCACGAACGGCACCAGTTGCGCGCCTCGTAGCGCACCGAAAGAATCTTGTGATGCTCGTAATGCGGGTACAACGGCTTAAGAACCCGGCTGCTCGCATAGTAGAACATGGAGGCCCAGGCCGCCCGGCCGAAGCGCGGGTTGGCCGGTTGCGGCCGGGCAAGATCGACATCCGGCAATGCTTGATAAAAAGCGGAACTACGCGGCATCGACGAATAGGCGTTCACGCCACCGCATTCCAGCGTGATGTAGTCGGGGCGCACATAGCCCTCTTCAAACACGAAGAATGGCACGCCAAGCGCATCCGCCACCGGCTTGGCGGCGGCGTGATAGTGGCGGCAGTCGCCGAAGCAGACGATGCCGTCGATGTCGTGCTCGAGCAGGAAGTCACGCAGGAACAGCGGAAACTCGGCCAGTTCGCCCTTGTAGTCGACCGCATCGAGCTTGCGATGGAACAGCCAATCCCCGCCGCTGAAATTTATTTTCTTGACAGCAATATCCTGATCGTTCAACCAGGCGGCGACGCGATTGAAAAATGTTCCCATCGGTCCTTGCAGCATCAGGACACGGGTGCATTGCAGGAGATTGTAATAACCGGGAACGCTGTAATCGCCATTCCGGTAACGCGCCAGTTGGCTGGCGTCAAGACGAGCATTCATGCCAGATTCGCAATAGAACAGTGCAGGTAACCGAACCCATGATTATAATCAACCGGTTTGCTGCGAAACATTGCAAAATGTCACAATCTTGAAAAAAACTGACGCGATGCAACAAAAAAATCTTGAATGTGTCTAACCTGCAACACTAGTACATACCAGGCGATGCTGATCGACAAAGGCACATGCTATCGAGACGCCCTACCTGCCTCGCAGCAACTCAATCAATGCTTTGACCTTGCGCGCCCGACGGCCAACCCAATGACTACCGGCCGACACCTGGGTACCGGCCGCCTGTGCCACCAGGAAATGCATCACCTGCTCCGCGGACGCGAAGCCCTGCCCCCCGGGCAGTACATAACGCGGATAGGTCAGCATCACCGCGAATACCAGCGCATCGAGGTCAACCCGACGCTGGCGCGCGGGCAAGGGATAATGATCGACGGTCAGTCCCCAGCCGGCATAGAACGGCCCCCCGTAGCAATGCACCATGCGCCCGTGCAGGAGTGCTTCGAAGCCGGACAGGGACGTCATGGTGTGAACTTCATCGGCCGCTAGGATGCAGTCGATGATATTGGCATCGTTCACGCACTGATCGGCCAGCGCCGCGAGTTCCTCGGGCGGCACCGCGCCCTGGCGATTACCCGCCACGACGTCCGGATGGGCCTTGTAGAGGATGCAGGCGTCGGGATTGGCTGCGCGCACCGCGCGCAGCAGGTCCAGGTTGCTGCGTACGACCGGCGAGCCGCGCCGGATCGACGCATCGTCCTCGACCTGTCCGGGCACGAGCAGGACCTTGCGTCCGCCGCTGTCGATGTTCAGGCCCGAACGGCTCAGATTGTACTTGCTCAGCTTGAGCTTCACGTAGTCTCGCCGGAAACACCTGGCGCGCTCCAGGTCCCCGACATCGAGCTGCTGGGTCGCGATGATGCGCTCGAGCATGCTTCCCGACGCGGGATCGTAATACATGCCGGACTGGTCCACAACAAGAGATACCGGCCGAAACAGGTCGGAACCCAGGCCAACCGAGCGCAGAAATCCGTCCTCCATCCGCCACACCGGCAGCCGGCGCTGCGCCGCCAGCGCGGCAAGGGCGGCCTCATGCTTGATGCCCCACACCACGATCCGACTGTCCGGCGCCAGTGCGCGCCGGGCCAGCGCCGCGGGCGAGCGCACGAAATGCAGCCGCGATGACGGGCTGGTCAGGAATGGGCGCACGACGGCACGTTTCCACATGCTCATGCCCACGCAGTAGAGCGTGCCCCGTGTCTGGTCGTTCAGCGCCTTGTTGCGCGCCAGCCATTCGATCACGTCGAAAATCGTGCCTGCCTTTCCCGTCAATGGATCGATGTAGCGCGAATAACGCAGATACGCCGCGTCGAACAACTGCTCCACCGTCCGCGGGTGCATGCGACGGGGCCGCACGGTCGCCAACGCCGCGCTGCGGTCGTCGGTCAGGCCCCAGCCCGCATACCACGGCAGCCCGAAGCACACGACGGGCTTGTCCAGCATGAGGGCCTCGAAACCCATTTGCGACGTGACCGCGTACACCTTGTCGACCTGTTCCAGTAGCATCAACGGCGAGACGTCGTCGGCCATGAGGCGGATACGCGGATCGGCGTCGGCCAGCCGCGGCGCGTCCAAGTAGCCGCGCTTTTTCCCGCTCACGACGTCGGGATGGGTCTTGATCCAGATTTCGGCGTCGGGGTTTTCCGCCAGCGCGGCACGCAGCATGGCGGCAAATACGTCTGCATCGGCGCCGCCCAGGCGCACCGACACGTCGCCCAGGGTCTGGTCGATGACGAGCACACGCGTCTGGCGTCCGGGCGCGAGCGGCGGCAGCGCCAGTTCGGGCGCATGGTTGTACTTCGACAAGCGATGACGCCGGATCAGCCCGATCGCGCGGCGCGCCTGTGCCAGTGCATCTGGCTCCGGATCGGACGACGCAATCAATGCTTCCAGGCGCGAAGGCCGGGTAGCATCGTAGTAAATGCCGAGGTCGTCGACGACCAGCGCCAACGGCGGATGCCCGTCGACGCCCAGGCCGCACGAGCGCAGGAAGCCGTCCTCCAGGCGCAGCAAAGGCTCGTTCGAGCGCACGGCATACCAGGCCGTGCGGCGCGCGCTCGGCTTGGCGCCCCAGCACAGCCATGCGCCCTGCTCGGCGGAACGCGAAGGCAGCAGTGCGACCTTGATCGGGCGATCCAGGAACCTTGCCAGATGGGCCTGGCGCCACAGACCATGGTTCCAGATGGGTATGCGAACGGCGGAATGGGTCATCGTCGTCCTATCACGGCCATGATTTCGTCGAGACGATGCGCCCAGGTATGCTCGCGAAGAACGTACTCGGCACCGGCCCGGGCCCGCTCGAGATCCTGCGCGTCGGGACCGTGCCGGAGGCGGTCGAACAGTTCGTGCGCCTCGTCGGCTGTGTGCAGGACATGGCAATAATCCTGGAAATAGCGGGTTACCGCCGGACTCGGATTGGTCACGGCGATGCCGCCGCAAGCCAGGATTTCCACCAGGCGGCGCGAAAACATTGTTGCCGAATCTTCGATGGTGTTGACGTTCAGCGAGACCAGGTAGTCCTTGTAGATCTGCGCCGTCTGGGCGTGGATCACGGCGGGCAATACCTCGAAATTGGGCAGTTGCGGATAACGGTAATGGGCCGCCTTGCGACCGGAATTGCGGTCCACCGCCGTCACGCCCAGACCGGTCTGCGTAGCCACGCCGAAGAACATGTCCTGCCAGCAGCGGCGGCGGTCGTGAATGTGGTGGCTGTAGCTGCCCACGAAATTGCTGCGCATGTATTTGAAATCGAATCCAGTAAAGCTGTGCGTATCCGGCTGGACCGCAAACAGCAACGTATCGACCGTGGCCTCGGGCGCCAGCACGGCGCGGTAGCGCGCGACGCAGTTCTCATCGACCGTGAACACATGATCGAACAGGCGCGCACTGTCGATGAACCGGTCGAAATGCACGCCGTCTTCCTTGTTCCAGAACACAGTCGGGATACCCGCGTCGCGCGCACGGGTGACCAGTTCGGCGAGGGTGACGTTGGAACGCCGGGGATGATCCGGGTAGGCTGCGATGCGAAACTTCCACTTGTTCGCATGGCCCTGCCACGCGGACTCCACCAGCAACAGGTCGGGCCGGCCATACTTGAGCGCGAATTTATGATTGCGGGGCGTAACCGTGATGACGTCGCACTCCGCCTCGAGGCTGGACTGCGTCAATGCGTCCGATACCAGGGCGATGCGTGGCCGGCTGGCGCCTGGGCGCCGCGCTGCATGCAATTCTTTTAATAACCTCATCATCTCATACATTCCTTCGCCGCCATCCCGAATCTGGTCCTCCCATGTTTGCGAGCATGTTTGGCGGCACAGAATGGCCGGCCAGCCAGCTTCTTATCCAGCACCCCGGTCACCGCCCAGCATACCGATGATCTTTTGAGCCATCTCGGGTGTTTCCGGCACATGCCCGTGCTCGTTCGTATAGACCCAGGCCAAATGCGTACCGGTGTGCGAGATCCCGTGCTGGACCTTGCCACCGAGCACCTGCCAGAATGGCTTGAAATGCACATCGTAGTGATGCACGTCCAATTCGTTCTGGATCATCACCGCGCGCGAACCCGTCATAGGGCTCCAGCGCCGGGTCATGTCGACCAGATGCCCGAACTCCGTACGGATCCGTTCACCTGGCAGCCCCCCAAAACACGTCTGGCGAACGAGGTCAACCTGCTCCTGCACGCTGTACGAGAGCGGATTGGTCTGAGCATTGATCGCAACTGCAGTCGACCCGGGGAAGCGCGCCGTTAGCGCCAATGAGGCGAAACCACCGGCGGATGAACCCCAGAACACGATGTTTTCGTTCGAAATCCTTTTTCCCAGCGCGAATTTGGCAATGATGTGTTCGATATCGTCAATCGCCGGATGTGCCGACGTGCCGAGACACCATCCGATACCGAGGTCGTCGTGCATTTCCAGGGTTGGATCGGCGATGCACAGCACATGACCGGGGAACGTCCCCTTGCTGGCCCACGTCCAGCGGCTGAATACCGGTAACCTCACCCGCCAACGCTCGACGGCTGAAGGCATCATCACAAACAGCTTCTTATTGGAAGCCGGATAGTACATGATGGGGCATTTCCAGAATCCGCCGTCTACCAGATAAGCGCGTTTATCCGGATCGGCTTCTGGAAATTCGTCGGCAGTCACTTGCAGCGGGTTCATGAACAGTGGCACCGACTTGACGACTTCCACCGTGCCATCCGCCCTCTTGGCAAACACGGCAACCCGGTAATAGCCCGGATGGCCTTCGGTATCGAACTCGAGGCTAGAGTCCTTTGAATACCATTTCACATGAACCCGAGTCTCGCTCCGAAACACATAAAAAGCGAGATCCACTTTGGATTCAAGCCCCTCCTGCAGGGTAACTCGACAGCTGAGTTGAGTACCATTCATTTCAGCAGCGACGCTGCGAATTTTATTTTCACTCATGGGGTAAACAAGAAAATATATATCATTTCAGATGCGCTTGGCCCGCGACCTCCCGGTGCGGCATCACTCTGGCTTATCGTATGCCCGCTATCGGCACACATCAATTTGTTATCGAATTTTCCGCAGGATCAGCCAGCAATCGAACCCGTTTGGCTGCGCCTTGGTTTCATAGTCGGCCAGGCCGGCGACCACGTAATCGCTTCCCTTGAAGCCAGTCCTGACATCATCTACCGACAGGTCAACAGACTTGAACCGCTTCTGGAAATAATCCATCAAGTTATGATTGATGCGCCTGTTTTTTTCGTTCAGGGTCCATGGGAACCACCTGGACAAAGCGGAAACCTTTTCAACATAATCCCGGTCGATCACACGCTTGAATTCGAACACGAGGATCGATTCCTTCGGCAGAACCTTTCGAAGCCCCTTCAGACCGGCCGACAAGAATTCTTGCAGACCGGAGAAAGGAATGTCCTGAAGCACGATCAAATGCGCACTCTGCGCAGTGAAATCACTCTCCTTGGGTTCGCTTGCTTCCTTATATTTGAGCAACTTGATCCCGGGGTTATTCTGGTTCAACTGCTGCAGCGCGAGATCAAGCGCCAGCATCCTGTTTTTTGCCAATGGCATATGAAGGAAATCATGTGTCGACGAGGCTTTTACCGCCTTGCTGGTTGTTGCACGCATTACCTTCTTTTCCGAAGGCGGCTCGGTGGATTTGGCCGGATGTTGGTCGTCCGGATTGGAAAAATAAGGGCTCAGGTCGCGCTTGTTTTGCGTTACCACCACCCTTTCCGGCATGAATCCAATGCTCCGCTTGAACAAGCCAATGCCTGCATTCGTGTTTCCCGCATGCGGATAGAGGTAGTTGATCGCCCGGACCCAGGGCCTGTGCGCGATGATGTCGCCGACCATCTCGCTCACCAGTAAATTCATCACGCCTTCCTGCAGGTGGTCGGCATGCCCGAGGATATGATTGACCTGTCCGAGTTCGCCATAAAAGAAAATGGTCGTATATGCAACCAGCCGACCATCCTTGAATACCCCGAAAAACCCTTCGCCATGGTGTTCGCAACCGTTACGGAACGGCTCATCAAACATACGGGTCGGGCGCACTTTATAGTATTCCGGAATCGGCTTTCCCTGCCGCTCAGGATTCGATGTCCGGATGGCCAGTACATCGTCGAGGTAATCGTCCGGATCGACTTTCCTGTAGGCGTAACCTTGCCGCTGCGCCTTGCGGATCATGTTTCGGGCCTTGTCTCCAATTTTTTCAAGATAGCTGGCATGGCTGTCCGGAATACGAAGCATCGCCGGTGTACCATTGAATACCGTTACCGGAATCTGTTCGCTATCTTCAAGGCGTAGAAAGCAGTTGACCCGGCCGACATCCTTGCTGTGACGGCTTCGCCGCGCCACGTCATCCATCGTCTCGAACCAATGCTGGCAGATCGCATGGCAGCTCGCGTTGCAGTCGACACCTTGTGCCATCAGACTCAGTCCGAGGATGGGGGGACGGGCCAGTTTGCTGAAATCCTCGAAGTCGTTCAGGAAAACGCGATCGCTAATGCTGTATTCCGATGAGAGTTGGGCACCATAGGCCTTGATCGAAAGATTCTGGAGCAGGATCGGATCATGATAATTCCACGAACGAACGCCGATCCGTTTGAGCGCAGCATGGGGCAGCAGGACGGTCTGCTGGACTTCTCCGGCCTGCGACGGTGCGTTCATATAGACATACGGGCCGATTCCAGAACTCGTGATCTTGTACTCGGCCAGGACATCTGGAGGCGGCGTTTGTACGAACTCGAACAAGAACAGCACGACGTTATTCGCGTCGGCCGGAAAAAAACGCACCGCTGCGCGAAGATCGATTTTTTCCAGATATCCTGCTTCGACGTTGAACCACATCGGGCGCCTGCTCACTACGAGCGATTGTATCTCCACCACCGGACTTTGAAAGGACGGGAAATTCATTTATTTTTAGAATGTGCTGTACCGAGAATCGGAAAAAAAAATGCAATCATGAGCTGGGCAAGCAGAAAACCAGGTAACGCTCGCCGTCGATTGCACTATCGACCATGTAGCCAAGGCCGAATTTCCCTCAATGAACCTGATCGATATGAAAGGCGAATTTCGACTTATGCCTTCTGGCGGCCATCTGGCCTGGCTCGACCGAATCCATGACAAGTGTGAAAATTACCACCTCGTAGTTTCCAGGTAAATGCCTTGTATCGAAGCGCATTCGCCTGTCGACCGAATAGGACTGTTTATGCACCAAGGTATTGTCTTTGAATATCAGGAAAAAGGTGCGATGCGCCGGACAGGATATCTTTCCAGACCACGCAAAGAGCTCGCCGCTTTTCAACAATAGAGCACCATCCTGACGCATGGCCAGGCACATGTTCGTCAACTGGTGCAGGGCGTCTGTATAGTAGGCATCGACATAATGGAAAGGTGCGATTCCCCACCGATGAGCAGGATTGCTGCGCAATACCTCATCCGAAAACTTCATCCAGCCCCGTTCGGGCACGTATCGCTCGAGCTCCCCATACATCCACGCCATCAGGCTATTGGCCGTTTCCCGCTGCTTCTCCTCCTGTGCCGGCAAAGGCATACCATCTTCCATGCGGTCGGCCCAGAATACCCTGTTGACGACGACGCGATCGGCCATGCCGTGTTCGGCAAGCAGCGCAAACAGGCGGTCGACGCCCGCTTTCCACAATTCACGATGACGTTCGCTCCCATTGCGGATCCAGCGCTCGCTGGAACGGTCTTTTGACGTGACGAGACCCGTCATCAGGAATTCGCTCGATACCGTCACGACCGCCCCCGGCGACGCCTCGTACAGATCAAAGCGTTCATCAATGAGATCGATGAGGATGATGTCGACGTCCTGGCAGGTTGACAGGTCGTGCAGCAGCGTTTTCTCCAGGTCGCGCCGTACCATCCGCCTCTGAAAATCGGAGCTGATACGCGCGTAATGATCGTCTTCCAAGCGAAATGGTTCGCTGCCGATCGACGCGAGGGATGATCGGGCGAAATAGTCCGTCAGGGTTATCGTACCCTTTTCGGCAAAATTCAAAATATCACGGGAAACGCAGCTGCCGAGTATCAGGACACGAGGTGTCGATTCACAAGATCGAGTCAACGCATCCTCACCGGTAATATCGTCCCACGGACAGCATCGGAAAGCCACGTGGCTTGTCCGGCGTGTATTCCACATAAATCAATGCGTCGACACTTTCCTTTCCTATAGGAAGCATAAATTTGTTGTGTCCCGCTTCATCAAAGCAGCCATCCATATTGAAGTCGTGGCCATATTCCTGGATCAAGGGCGATAACGAATCATCCCCCCGGGCCAATACGATCGTGCTTCCTACCCACATCGGCTTGCCGTATTTTTTGACTACCCTCTGATCTCCGGGCAACGAGCGAATCAGGACATTGCCGTTTTCGGTTTCCTGATAAGTTCGGAAGTCGAACGAGGACGGCGCGTATTCCCACGCACCGTCAACTCGCGTGAGTGCCGTCTTGTGGTAAATCTCGCCTTTGTAAAAATAGGCAAGATCGGCCTTGGTCAGACTGCCCTTCATTTCGCTGTCTGAGGCAAAAGCAAATCCGACTGCCTGTTCGAGCGGTTCATTTTTATACCTTATTTCTGACACGGTATAACCGTCGTGCGCCTTCGGATCGGCAACCCAGCGGTAAATGAAATCGGACCATGCCACTGAAAAGCCGTCACCGGTCGGCTGAATCGTCACCTTCACCTTGTTATCGGTCGATCCCTTGACGGTCATCACGGGACCATTCGAGCACGTTTTGTTACCGTAAGGCGCATGCATGTCGTGCACGTACCGCGTCGGTACGGTCGGCAGCATCTTCGCACTGTCGTAACGCGAGATGTCCATGCACCACGCCTTTTTGCCGCATTGCTTGATGACGCCGAGCTCGACGACATTTTCCGGTGCCGGCACATCGATCTTGTAGCCTGCGGCGAAGGTGAACACGGCAGGCAACGATAGCGCATCTTCCGAAGCCGCGCTGCCGCCCAGCAGACAACCCATCAGGAATAACGACGTGCGTGCTTTCATGAACGACTGGTTGTATCTCATGCCATCTCCTTGATTTCGGCGTCGACGATCTTTTCCTTGGCACTCTGCCGTTTTACGCGCAGCGCGGCCTGCTCGGACATCGCCATAAACAGTTCAGGATTCTCATACATTGCGGCGATGCCTTCCGCCATTGCGACCGCATCTTCTCCCGGTGCCAGAATACCGCATTGCTCGTCAACGAATTCGGGAATCGCGGTGACCCCGTTCGTCACCGGCACCAGGCCGGAGGCCATCGCCTCGTCGCGCGAGACGCCCTGAGCATCCATGCGGGTCGGCGACAGGAAGATTCCGTATTCCTTGTGCAGCGCCGCAATCTCGGACTGTTTCAGGAAGCGCCGCTCGATGAGCACGTTGCCATACTGGCGCAACGGTTCGAGCAGGGTATCGAACAGCGGGCCATCTCCGATCATCCGGAATTCCATGTCCTGGAACCACGGCTTTTCGGCGAGCAGCTGAATCGCCTTCACGCTCAGGTCATTGGCATACTTGGCCGATGCGTAGGGACGAATCGACAATACCTTGGTCCGCTGTTCCGCCGGTTTCGGCTGATAGCTGAACACATCCGTATCGATCGGATTATGGATGATCGTGTAGTGTTCCTCCGGAATGCGGAAGCCGATATCTTCCATGACCTCTTCGGCAAAGTAACGTGACACGAACACGAGTTTCAGGTTAGCCGGCATCGGACGCAGCAAGCCTTGCCAGAATTCCATACGCGCAGCGCTCTTCATCTTGGCGACCGTACGTTCCTCTTCCGTGGAGTAATTGTAGTCACGGCGGTGCCACGGCTGGATTTCCGCACCATGGACCCAGACCACGACCTTGATGCGGTCAATATGGTGCTGCAGCACTTCCCACATCGCCGGCTCCAGGAAGTGCACCATCACGGTCTTGTAGCGGCCGCTGGACAGCATTTGGTGCAGGACTTCCTGCGAACCGGTTGTCACATCGACGTCTGCGAATTCGTGATACGACACCGGCTCGGCAGGGCGCATCCGGAACACGTCGCAACGGATGCCGCGCTCGCGATATGCCATCACGCGGCTATGCACGAACCCGTTACGGTACAGGTCGTCGTAAGACGGGTAATGGTTGGTGAGGATCAGGCGGTCCGCCTTGCCGATGATTTCGGCCGGCTGCAGGTTGCGATGTCCCAGTATCAGACCCTTGATATCGCAGCTGCCGCCGGCATAGATGCGCAACCCGATGCGCACACTGACCGTACCGAGAGGAATCTCGGCGTCCTGGTTACGGTTCGCATGCTTGATCACGTGCGAGATCTTCTGCTTTTGCGCGTCAAGGAACACGAGCACCAGTTGCAAATTCAGGCCGGGTGTCGTGTCGAAATAGAACTCGGCCTTGTTGGTCCAGCCCAGGGTTTCGAGAGTAAAGTCCGTCGTAGCATACAGGTACTCGTGCTTGCCGTCCCCGAGTTGCGACCGGAAGCACCAGTTGTCGCCGTCGAACTCGGCTTGAATGGCGGCGCTCGGCGCCCTGCCGAACGCTTCGGACAGGCGCTTGCCGCTGATCATCTCGCCTTGTTCAGCGCCTTCCGCAGCGGGCGGAATGCGCTCCGCCAGGCGCAGCAGTTCCGCGACCGGGACACCCGTGTCCAACCCCTGCAAGTCGCAGACCGCAGTGGTCACCAGATCAAGATCGGCGCCGTGCTGGCCATTGCGACAATAGTTGAATTCATCGATAGCGAGCCCATGTTCCGTACCCAGCGCGGAGGTTGGCAACACGGCCAACCAGGATGCCGCGTTCGCCTCCGCGACGCATGCCAGGCGCACCGCCGCACTGCGCAGGGCAAACTGCGGAGCCGGACGGTATGCCGTTCCTGCCGCATGCATGGCAACCGCGCCGTTGTCCCACGCATAGTGCGCGTTCTTGCCGATGACTTGCGCCCCAGAGTACGTGGTGGCCAGCGCGATGTCGAGCAGGTAATTGGGGCCGTAGTAATCCTGCGCCACCATGCCGGCAACGAAATCCGCGCCTTGTGCGATGGTGCCGATGTCGAGCGTTGCGGCATCGGCGTGGGGCAGGAAGCGTACCCGCTCGTCCGTCGAAGGCACGGGCGTGAAGTTCATGCCGAGCAGCACATGCACGCGGCAATGCGCGTAGGTCTGGCGCGCGACGCTCGCACGAACCATGTCCAGTTCAGTCTGGTTCGCCGCAGTGGCCAGCACGGCGATCGCCGGCTGCCGGACCTCGGCGGAGCCGCCGGAAACCTTGGCGAACACGTAGGCCAGGCGCTGTTCGTACGTATGCTCCTGCAGCACCTTGCGCAGAGCGGCGAGGCGCAGCTTCGCGCTGCGAACTTCATCGCCGGCGACGGTTTCGAGATGACGCACCATTTCGTGACCACTGTCGGTCGTGATGACCAAGTCACCGAACATCAGACGGATGCCACGAGAGAAATTACTGACCGTGATCGTGTTAGATGCCATCAATTCGAACACACGGCGCGCAAACATGGTCTGCGACTGCTTGATCGAATTCAGGTTAATGGCGTAACGATAGCCCTTGTAAGCCTTGTCGATCTGGTCGAACGGAAGTGTCCCGACGATATACGGCTGGTACTCCGGCGGAAACTGGTAATTCGGATCGTTCTTGCCGTAGTTGCGGTCGTAGATTTCCACCGGCCGGAATCCCGGCAACTCGCTGATGAAATTGCCCAGATCCCGGGTGCGGTCGGGGTAGCGTACATAGTAGGCGCCCGCGAAGCAGAACGCGTCCTTGCGTTCGTAGGTCTCGATCGGGTGGTTGTTCTTCGGCTGGCATGCGAACGGCAGCAGGAACACGTTGTCGTGCTTTAGCGCCGCCTTGTAGCGGTGGATGCAATCGATATCGGTCGTGAACACGCAGTCGAACAGCATGGCAGTGCTCAGGAATGTCTCGAAGTGAACCGGGTCTTCCTTGTTCCAGAAGACGGTCGGCACGCCGTGCTGGCGGCACCATGCGACGATACCCTGCAGTTCCTGGCTGTTGTGGCCGACCTTGCTGCCCCACAGTTCATCCTTACCGCGCCACGCCGACTCGATGAACAGCAACTCCGGCTTGAACGACTCCAGTTCGGTCTGCCAGTGGGCCGGCGTCAGTTGGAACAGGTCGCACTCGGACCGGTACGAACCGAACGTGAACTCGTCCATGATGCAGGCGACTTTCAGATGGCGCAGGTCGCGCGGCAACACCTGGGATGCCTCCGCGGGCTGCTCCTGCTGCTTGATCTCGGCAATGACGTCCATGGCCTCGACCTGTGCGTCCGACACGATTGGTGCGATTGGTGCTGCTTTTTCGACTTTGTCCAGTGGCGGCGGTGCCGTTCTGGCGACCGCGGGCGCCTGCGCGGCCGGGACGATATTAACCGGCTGCAGTTTCTGCAGGCGCTGCTCCTTTTGCTTGCGGCGCTTGACCACCTCCTTGCGCCATGCAAGCAGGGCCGACGGTATGCCGATGAAACCACGGACCGACTTAAAACCGTTGATCAGGATATAGCCGAGCTGGAACGACAAGCTGGCACGGGTCTTGATGACCTGCTGCTCGGCCTGCATCTTTTGTTGGCGAACCCGTTCCAGCTGGTGATTGGTTTCCTTCAATCTTGTCTTGTGGTTGGTCAGTTCAAGCTTCAGCTGCTCCAACTGCCGCTTGTGTTCGTAGGCTTGCGCCTGGCTGCTTTGCACGCGTGCTTTCAGCTGCGGGATCTCTTCGTTGTTGATCCGGCGGTATTTCAAGTTGACGTCGTTGAGCTGACGGCCAAGATCGGTGGCGCGCTCCCTGGCGACCCGGTACTCCTGTGTCGTATTGTTCAGCTCAGTCTTGACCTGTTTCAGGTCCGTCTGCGCGGCACGGTACTGTAACTGGGCGAGGGTCAACTGCGCGCGCGCTTCCTCCTCCTTCCGCTCGATCTGGCGCCGCACCTCGGCTTCAGCCGCGATCTTTGCGTTCAGGTCGCTGACGCTTTCCGTGGCGGTGTGATAGCTCGTCGTCACCTGGTCGAGCTGGTTCTTCAGTTGGTGCAGTTCGACCTGAGTGTGCCCCCATAACTGCTCAGCGCCGCGCGCCGCCTGCTCTTCCTCGGCCACGCGTTGCTTCAGCGCCGTCACCTCCGTCATGGCCTGACGACATTTTTCATTCGCGGCATCGAGAGCTTCGCTTTCCGCCTCGTATTTTGCATTCGCGGCGTCGAGCGCTTCCTTCTCGGCCTCGTATTTTGCATTCGCGGCGTCGCGTGCTTCCTTCTCTGCCTCGTATTTTGCATTCGCGGCGTCGAGGGTTTCCTTCTGGGCCTGATACATTGCGTTCGCAGCTTCCAGAGCTTCTTTCTCAGCCTGATAACGCGCCGTCATTTTGCCGAGTTCATCCTTCAGCTGCTCCATCGCAGCCTGGACCTCGCCCCACAGTTTCTCGGCGCTGCGTGCTGCCTGCTCTTCCTCGGCCACGCGCTGCTTGAGCGTCGCGATCTGGTTCACCGATTCGCGATACTTGTTGTTCGCGGCTGCCAGCGCATCCTTCTCGACCTGCAACTGGACCTCGACACGCACCAGTTGTTTTTCGACCTCGTGCGCACCATTGCTGGCCTCCTGCCAGTCCTGGCGCAACTTGTTGATTTCCTCGACTAAGGCACCGCGCTCCGCCAGCAGGCGGGCCTGGGTCTCGACGAGCTGGGCCTGGGTTTTCGCGGCCGATTCGGCGGCCATCTTCGTCAGGGAATCGTCATGTTCGGCCTTGCGGCGGACCTCCTGCACCTGTTCGGTCACCACGCGATATTTTCGATTGGCCTCGTGCAGGCTGTCGCGCGTCGTGGCCAGCTGGTCGTTCGCCGTCGTCAGCTTGTCCGTGAGCTCACGCACCGCCGCGGCCTGCCGTTCACTGTCGGACTCAGCACGGTTGCGGCCGGCAGTCGCCTCGGCAGCCTGGGCACGTGCGACCTCGAGGGTGGCTTCGATACGAATGAGTTGCTTTTCTGCGTCGTGCGCAGCCTCACGATGCGACTCGGCCAGTCCGCTCAGGCGCTGTATCTCCTGCTGCAGACTGGCGCGTTCAGCTTCCAGCCGGTTGCGCATTTCCACGAGTTGGCCTTGCGCATCGTTAGCGACCTGCTCCGCCCTCGTACGAGCCGCTTCCTGTTGCGTCAGCTGGACTTTCAGGTTGGCGATCTGCTCGTTCGCCGCTCGGTATTTCAGGTTCGCGCTGTCCAACATCTCGCGCGTCTTGGCGATCTGTTCTTGCAACTGATAAATATCTTGCGCCCCCTTCAATTGCAGGCGCGACAGGCGCTGGTCGACCGTGGTCTGCTCACTGGGTAGGAACAGATGGGTCGGGGTCGCATTGAACGTATCCCAATAACCGTAATTTTTTGCAACCATCCACTCGTGCACCTGACGGAAGCTGACCTGGTCGGCGCATTCCACGTAGACAATCGGCCGATCACGCCCGATCAGCCCGGCAGCACCTTCCAGCACATCCAGTTCCATCCCTTCGACGTCGATCTTGACGGCCTTAACCTGCGCCGGGAAATCGATGCTGTCGAGCGGTGCGATTTCGAGTGGCCCCTCGCCGCCGGTAATGCTCTGCGCCCCGAGGTTGTCCGGAATATTCTTGGCGAACTGGCCGCGGCCGGCGCGTTTGCCCAACCCGAGTTCGCGCACGTCCACCTTGCCGTCCAACGCATTCAACGCCAGGCTTGCGCGGAGAGCCTCAGCCAGCTTCGCATTCGGCTCAAAAGCGACCACCCGGCATCCGACGACGGCCGCAAGGTACATCGTATGGTTGCCGATGTTCGCGCCCGCATCCACGACCAGGTCGTCGGCCGCAAGACGGGTGCGCATGTCCTCAAGCATCGGCAGCTCGTACGGTACGTGCTCGGTCGCGAGCTTGCGCTGGATATAGTCGATGTCAGCGTTCGGGAGCAGCATTCGGTACGAAACGCCGTCGGCCGACAGCTCAAAAACATTGTCTGACATTTGGGAAGGGACGCTTGGTTGAGTGGACGATTTCATTGGTCGGGTTGCGCGGGCAAGCCGTCGACGGCTCGGGGCTGCCCAATGTGAGATACACAGGTCAGGCAGGGATAGCCAACGTATGGGCGTCCCTGCCCGACTACTCAGCGGGTGTGGAGAATGCCTACGGCATCGATCACGTGGGAATGGTCGCGGAGCTGCTGCGCCAGCTCGACGAAAGGACGGTGCTTGACCAGCACGGCAATCACGTCGGCGTTGGCGATGGCTTCGGACGGGGCGACGAGCGGGAACTTGGCCAGGGATGCCGGCAGCTGCTCGACATTCGGCTCGCTCAACATGAGTTGCGCACGCGAACCAGCGGCAATCTTCTCGGCGATATGCAGCGCCGGGCTTTCACGCAGGTCGTCAATATCGGGTTTGAACGCCAGACCGAGAACGGCCACCTTGATCTCCTGTTCCGGTTTGCCGGTGGCGACCAGAGCGGCGACTTCGGCGCGGATGCGCTCGCACACCCACTCCGGCTTGCTGTCGTTCACTTCGCGTGCGGAGCGGATCAGGCGTGCCTGTTCAGGCGTCTTGTCAACGATGAACCACGGGTCGACGGCGATGCAATGGCCACCGACGCCGCAGCCCGGCTGAAGGATGTTGACGCGCGGGTGGTGATTTGCCAGGCGGATCAGTTCCCAGACATCGATACCGATCTTATCGCTTATCAGCGACAACTCGTTCGCGAACGCGATGTTCACGTCGCGAAAGGCGTTCTCGGTCAGTTTCGCCATTTCGGCCGTACGAGCATTGCTGAACAAGAGCTGCCCCTGCACGAACACGCGATAGATGTCGGCCGCGCGCTGCGAGCACGCCGGCGTCATGCCGCCGATGATACGGTCGTTCTCGATCAGTTCGGTAACGACACGGCCCGGCAGGACGCGCTCGGGGCAATAGGCGACGTGGATGTCGATCTCATCGCAATTGGCACCGGGTACCGGGAAACGCAGGTCCGGACGTGCGGCCGCCAGCCATTCGATCATCGCCTCAGTGGCGCCCACCGGCGAGGTCGACTCGAGGATCACGGTGTTGCCCTTGCTAAGCACAGGTGCGATCGATTCGGCGGCCGCCTTGACGTAGGCCAGGTCCGGCTCATGGTTGTCCTTGAACGGCGTCGGCACCGCGATCAGGAAAGCGTCGGCCGGTTCCGCTTTCGTAGTGGCGCGCAAATACCCTTCGGTCACGGCGGCATGTACGATGATGTCGAGATCCGGCTCGACAATGTGGATACGCCCCTGGTTGATGATATCGACCGCTTCCTGGTTAATGTCGACGCCGATGACCTCCACCTTGCGGGAGGCAAACATGGCGGCAGTCGGCAAGCCAATGTAGCCCAGGCCAATAACGGATACCGATTTCACTTTATGCTGCAGCATGGGGGTCCTTGTATGTTTTAATGATATTGACGATGCGCTGGCACGCGGTGCCATCGCCGTAGGGGTTGTGAGCAAAACTCATGCGATCGTATTCCTGCTGGTCGGTCAGCAGGGTAGCGACGGCCTGTTTGATCGATTCCGGGTCAGTACCCACCAGGCGGACGGTGCCGGCGGCCACGGCCTCCGGGCGTTCCGTCGTGTCGCGCATCACCAGCACCGGCTTGCCGAGCGACGGTGCCTCTTCCTGGATGCCGCCCGAATCGGTCAGGATGATGTGCGAACGCGTCATCAGATAGACGAACGGCAGGTAGTCCTGTGGCTCGATCAGATGAACGTTGGTGAGGCCCTTGAGGATGCGTCCCACGGGTTCGCGCACGTTCGGGTTCAAGTGAACCGGATAGACGAAATCGGTATCCGGAAAATCCTGCGCGAGGTCGCGGATCGACGCGCAGATGCGCTCGAAGCCGCCGCCGAAATTCTCCCGGCGGTGGCCGGTGATCAGCACCATGCGCGCGCTGTCGCGCAGGAACGGGAACCGGGCGCGCAGCGAGTGTTCGAGCGCGGCATCGTGTTCGAGTTTTTCCTTCACCCAGAGCAGCGCGTCGATCACGGTGTTACCGGTCACGTGGACGGCTTGCTGGTCTGTGTTTTCGCGCAGCAAATTCTCGCGCGACTGCTGGGTCGGCGCGAAATGCAACGCCGCCAGCGCGCCGGTGAGCTTGCGATTAGCCTCCTCCGGCCAGGGCGACAACAAATTGCCGGTACGCAGGCCCGCTTCCACGTGGCCGACCGCAATTCGCTGATAGAACGACGCCAGCGTGGTACTGAACGTGGTCGAGGTATCGCCATGCACCAGCACTAGATCCGGACGGAACTCGGTCAGCACCGGCTCGATGCGCGTCATGATCTCGGTCGTGATACCGGACAGCGTCTGGCCCGGCTTCATGATGTCGAGATCGTAGTCCGGCGTGATTTCGAACAGTTCGAGAACCTGGTCCAGCATCTGCCGGTGCTGCGCGGTAACGCACACGCGGGCATCGAGGTCAGCCTGTTGTGCCAGCAATTTTACGAGGGGGGCCATTTTGATGGCCTCGGGGCGGGTCCCGAACACAGTCAATATTTTCATAATCCGAGTGCAACTTTCGCCGAGATGGCAATTTGATAAATCACTTGCGTTACTTCCTTCCAGATCTGACGCGACTTCACATCAACTTTTGGCAATACCATGATTTCATCGCCGGCCTTCAATGCCGACAAATTGTTACTGTCGTCGAAACTACCATCCGGATGGGCGATGATGATACGCGATGAGTCGGCATGTTGGGTCAAACCACCGGTTACGCGCACATAATCTTCCAGGCCCCACTTCGGATCGTAAGCCACGGCATTCGGGAACAGCACTTCCCCGCTGACCAGCACCAGGCTACCTTTCGCGGGAATCCGCAGGGTGTCGCCGTTTTCCAGCACCAGGTCGTTCAGGTTGGCGGCACGCGAAATCACCACCTGCCCGCGCGGCGTGATCTTGCGCGCACGCTCGACCCACTGCAGCATCAGGCCAGCTTCCTCCTTGCGCAATTGCGCTTCCTCCGCGGTGCCGCTGCGGGCGGTGAGCACGGCCTGTTGCAGGTTCGACAGCGAAGTGTCGAGCAACTCCTTCTGCCGCTCCTGCACGCTGTGGCGGAACAGCTGGATGTTCTGCATATCCGATTGCGCCGAGGGCTTGATCTGCGAGAGCAGCATTCCCATCGATGCGCCGTAGGGCAGCACGTATTCCCGCATGCTCTGGTGCTCGCCATCGACGCGGACGGTGATCGTTCCCGGCTTGGTGTCGGACGTAAATTCCACCTCGTCGCCATCGAAAATGCGCACGTCCGTCGCTGTGGAGAGCGAATAATAGTCGATATTGCGCACCGTGCCCGAGTTACGCACGATGCGAACATTCGTTGCCTGCGATGTCGGTTTGGCAAGCGCCATCACGTCGGCCAGGGTGATCGACTTGTCGACGAACTCGAACCGCTTGGCGTTCTCGGCAAAACCCTCCACCTTGACGGTATGGTGACGCGGCTCGACGAAGATCACGTCGCCGTCGCCAAGCTGGATCATCGGCATCACTCCGTTCAGCAGGAAATCGTAGAGGTTGACCGAGGTACGGACCTGCTGGCCGCGCTTCACCACCACGTTCAAAAAACTGCCGCGCTCGGTATCGATGCCGCCAGCGCTGTCGAGATAATGCAGCAGGCTGTCCATGCTCGTACCGTTGTACAGCCCGGGGCGCCGGACATTGCCGCCGACGAAAACGCGTACGGGCTGCGCCTTAGCCAGGCTCGCATACACCGCCACATTGGCACGGAAGACCTTGCGCACCGATGCCTCGACGACCTGCTGCAGGTCGCGGTTGCGCACACCCAGCACCTGCACCGGCCCCACCTGCGGAACAAAGACATTCCCCTTCGGGTCGACCGTGAAGACACCCTCGAAATTGAACCCGCCCCAGAACCGCATCATCAGCTGGTCGCCGACCGCGATGAGGTAGTCCGGGTTGAACTGCATCGCGCCCTGCTGCAGGAAGCTGCCGCTGAATAGCTTGGCGCCGAACACGTCGCTCTTCGTGTTCACGGAATAGTCGAATTTTTCCGGTGCCGGGGCGCCGGCCTCGACGGTATTCATCGCTTCCAGCTGGGTGCCTGCCCCATATTGGTTCATGGCCGCGGCCGGCGACAGCGACATCGAGCCCTCGGCACCGGCAGGTGCCTTGATCTCGACTGCCGCTTCCTTCGCCTTGGACTGGGTATTACCGGTACGCTGCGCGGCAACGGCGTTCGACATCGCCGCAACCAGCGCCAAGCTCATAACAAAAGAAAATCGCATGCATTAATCCTTATGGTCGCGAATGATAGCCGCCAGCAAGGTAAGAATGCCGGCCACGAGCATCGTGACGAGAATGAAAGTGACAATGTTGTACAAACGGCGCGGCTGGAGCGACTCTTCCGGCAGCGTCGGCGCCTGGAGCACGGACACCTTCTTCAGCGTGCGCGTGACTTCGACGCGGCCTTTCTCAAGGCCGGCCAGCGCGGTCTTGTACACATCCTCGGCAAAACCGGCCTCCATCTGCAGGCGCTGGTACTCTTCGACCGTGCTGTTGAGCGACTTGCCGCTCTTGCCCGTCAGGCGGCTCTGCTGCTCGGCGATCTGTTTGTCAATGGCTGCGATCTGGACGTTCAGATCCACGACGCCCGGCGCCTCCGGCGTCAGGTAGGCCAGCAGCGCGACGCGGCGGGTATCCAGCTCGACGCGCGTAGCACGCAGCTTGTTAATACTGCCGACGTCGGTTTCGGCCGTGTTTTCCGGCGATACCATGTCGTGCTTGTTCTGGAAGTTCAGTACGGCCAGGCGCGCCTGCTGGTAACGCGCCGCCATCGACGCCACCTGCTTCTCCAGGAACGTGACCTGCGATTCGGCCAGGTGATGGCCGATCTCGTTCATGTAGTTTTCACCTTCGGACAGGAGCGTCTGGGTGATGGCCTGGGCCGTCTTCGGGTCGGAAGCCTGGGCCTTGATCACCAGCACACCGGAGTAGTCGTCGAACTCGACACTGATACGCGACAGGTAGTAACGATAGAACTGTTCCTGGGTCGCGGACGGCGACAACCGCGACAGAGGATCCTGCCGCGGGTCGCTGAAGTGCGCCTTCAGGCGCATCTTCGCGTCCAGCTTTTTCATCATGTCGGTCGACAACAGATAGCTGCGCAGCAGAAGCTGTTCGGGCCGGTTGTTGCCGCCGCCGCCGCCGCCCAGCAGCGAGCCGAGATCGACACTCTTTTCCGCGCCGAGCTGCGTGTGTTCGATCAGGACATCGGCTTCCGACACGTAACGGTCGGACGCGATGACGCCCCAGTACACGGTTGCGCCGACACAGAGTGCCGCGGCGAAGCGCCATATGTTCTTTTGATTCGTCACGAATCGGGTAACGGCAACGAGGCCCGCCTTCGGGCTCTTAACGCGTACCGTTTCTTTAGTGCCATCCCTCATGCGCCTATGCTTTCCTTGTAATTTGCCAATGCGTCTTCAATGTCGTCGAACCAGTATGCGGATCCTTCATGCAGCCAGATGCCGGCCTGGCAAAACTGGCGCAGCGTTTCCTCGCTGTGCGACACCATGATCAAACCGGCATGATCGGCAACGCGCTTAAAAGCCGCCGCCGCCTTGTTGGTGAACGAGATATCGCCGGCTGCTGTGACTTCGTCCGAAATATAGACGTCGAAATCGAACGCCATCGACATGGCGAATTGCAGTCGCGAGCGCATGCCCGACGAATAAGTCTTGACCGGATGATCGAAATAATGGCCGATCCCGGCGAAATCCTGGATATAGTCCAGGCGGTCCTGCATGTCATGGTCGTGACCATGGATGCGGCAGACGAACTTCGCGTTCTGCCGCCCCGTCAGCGAACCCTGCAGACCGCCGCCATAACCCATCGGCCACGATACGCGGCAATGCCGTTCGATCTTGCCCTTGGTGGGCGTATCGATGCCGCCGATCAGGCGCAGCAGGGTAGATTTGCCCGCGCCGTTACGCCCGACCAGGCCGACATTGACTTTCGGCGCGATCGTGAAATTCAGGGACTTCAGTATCCAGCGTCCGGCGCCATGACTCGTCATGTAGCGCTTGTGTACGTCTTCGACAATAATCATTCCGCGACCAGCTGACGTGAAAAACGTAAATGCAGGGAGAGTCCGAAAAACACCGTGACCAGTGCAAATCCATACACGTAGGCTAGGCTCGCTTCCGATACCGGGTGATAGTGAGCAAAATATGCACCGCGCAGAATTTCTAAACCATGAAGAAAGGGATTCACTAACAGGTAATCCCGGTAAGGCTGAGGAATCGTGCTTGCGGGAATCATTACGCCAGAAATGAAATACAGTGGGGTGACGAGAATGTTGACCACTTTGCCCAGTTCGGCCACGAGTTTCGTCGCCGCCGACAAGATCAGCCCAAGCCCCAGTCCGCACAACCACAAGGCGAACACCGTTGCCATGACAAGCAGCGGATCGTCGGGCAGCACGTTGTAATGGAACAGGCTGGCACCGGCGAGAATCAGGATGGCACTCAACAGGTTCAGAAAGCCTTCCAGAGCCGCACGCACCAGCACGGTGTCGATCGGCTTGACCTGGCGATACGTGAACAATGCGCCGTTTGCATGAATTGCCTCCATGCTTCTCAAGAAAGTATTTCGCGCGAAATAGAACCCCAACAAGCCGGTCACGACGAACATGGCACCATCGACGCCCCCTACCATCTTGTGATAGACGAAACCGAACAGGGTCATGATGAAAATCAGGTAAGCCAGCGGCTCGAACAACAGCCATACCCAGGCCGCGCGCCCGGCGGCGAGCCTGGTCACCGCCTCCCGCAGGAACAACGCTTTCCACGTTGCCAAGGCAATTTGTAAGGATGAGCGAGTCAACTGCGTCATGTTATCAATACGAAATCGAGTAAAAATTCATTAGTTTTGATCAGCTCTAATACCGTCACCACGCGCGTCTTACAAAAGGAAAAGGCCGCCGCCTCCCAAGGGCCGTCCAATTCGATTGCAAGGGTTATCAATGCTGACGAACACTATATTTAATCGTTCGCCCCCTCATGGATACGCGTGCAGGAGCCGGCCGGGACAAGTGCACAGTGGGTGAACCCTACAGTGCAGCGAACTGTCCAGCAAAGACTGTTCCTGCTAAGGAAACTCGGCTATGAAGTCACCGAAGGCGCACCCGGCATTGCCGAGAGGTTCAGTTTCTCTACCACCGGCATGATAGTTGGTTACCGCAATCATCTTGCGGTCACGAAGCGTGATGTACGTCACCAAGAATTTTACTTCAGAGCTACCTTTAGTTCTACCTGTTGGAGAATTTTTTTGTCCGCTCGGCGATGCCGTGACGGGACACTTCAGTATTTACATGAAACAATTCATAGTAGCTTGTTAAAGGAAAATCATAGAAGAATTAGCGCCATACAAAAGGTAATTAGCGAACGCGAAATAATAATTGCAAATATCGTCACTTAAGTTTACGTTCAGTATTTTAAAACTTCACATTTGTGTTTATAAAATCATAACTGAAGAAAAATTTTTCCCATTGGAAACATATTCTAAGGAAATGTAATTTTTTGTTTCCGTTGCGCGAATCAAACACTGAGCATGCATTTTCGTCATTTCCCACTGGACAATTAAGCACATTCTGAGCAAGGGTACACGCGCGTAAACGCGCGGCCCACTGACAGCACAGAACGAGCTAGCGCCGCCAACCGACGTGAAGGGCAAACAAAAAGTTCAACCGGAATGAGTTTGCAGCGGCCGTGATTGATTCACGGCAATGCACAGATGCATTTAGATTCCGTGCGAGATGTGAGCTGGCTTAGTCACGTGATAGGTAAGAAGCTAGTGTTGCTGGCGCAATAACATCGGCAACCCCGTATGACTGCCACCTGACCAGCATACGGGAGGGTTAGTCGAACAGGTCAGCCGTCTGCAGCGGCACGCCGGCAGCATCCTTGGCGGCAAGCTGCGGTTCGAAATCGATAGGCCACTGGATACCGATCGCCGGATCGCTCCACAGCAACGAACGCTCATGCGCCGGATACCAGTAATCAGTCGTCTTGTAGAGAAACTCAGCTGTTTCACTGAGTACGACGAACCCATGCGCAAAACCGGGCGGGACCCACAATTGCTTGTGATTCTCGGCGCTCAGCACTTCACCGACCCAGCGACCGAACGTTGGGGAGGACTTGCGCAGGTCGACGACGACGTCGAACACGCTACCCTGCACCGCGCGCACCAGTTTTCCCTGCGCATTTTGAATCTGGTAATGGAGACCGCGCAGAACGCCTTTCACGGACTTGCTGTGGTTGTCCTGCACGAACGAAACATCCAAGCCTGTCGCCTCGCGGAAGTCGCGCGCATTGTAGCTCTCGAAAAAGAAGCCGCGCGCGTCGCCGAAGACTTTCGGCGTCAGCACCAGCACATCGGGAATGGCGGTCGGGGTAACGGTATATGGCATGGACGGATTATTTCAACAGGTTCAAAAGATATTTGCCGTAGCCGTTCTTGGCCAGCGGCGCCGCGAGTTGCTGCAGCGCGGCCGCGTCGATCCAGCCCTGGCGGTACGCGATCTCTTCCGGGCACGCCACCTGCAGGCCCTGCCGCTTCTGCAAGGTCGCAATGAAGCTGGCCGCCTCCAGCAGGCTGTCGTGCGTGCCTGTGTCGAGCCAGGCGAAGCCGCGGCCCATGATCTCGACGTTCAGCTTGTCGCGCTCGAGGTAGCAGCGGTTGACGTCGGTGATCTCCAGTTCGCCACGCGCCGACGGCTTGATGTCGGCCGCCACGTTGCAGACGTCGTTGTCGTAGAAGTACAGTCCGGTCACGGCATACGACGACTTGGGCTGCTTCGGCTTTTCCTCGATGCTCAGGGCACGCTGCTGCGCGTCGAACTCAACGACGCCGTAGCGTTCCGGATCGTGCACGTGGTAGGCGAACACGGTGGCGCTGTCGGTGCGTTCGTTGGCGCTGTGCAGTTGTTTTACCAAGTCGTGGCCGTAGAAAATGTTATCGCCAAGCACCAGCGCGCTCGGATCGTTCCCCACGAAATCCTTGCCGATGATGAACGCCTGGGCCAGGCCGTCCGGCGAGGGTTGCACGGCATACTGGATATTCATGCCCCAGCGGGCGCCGTCGCCGAGCAGCTCGGCGAAACGGGGCGTGTCCTGCGGGGTGCTGATGACGAGCACGTCGCGGATGCCGCTCAGCATCAGCGTGCTGAGCGGGTAATACACCATCGGCTTGTCGTAGACCGGCATCAGCTGTTTGCTGACGGCCTGCGTCACCGGATACAGCCGCGTGCCGGAGCCGCCGGCCAGGATGATGCCTTTACGCTTGATTTGGGACATGGCTGCCTCTCACAGGATTTGCCGGAGCACGTGGCGCACGCCTTCCTGCCACGGCGGCAGGCGCAGGTCGAACGTCGTACGGAAGCGGGTCGTGTCGAGCCGCGAATTGAGGGACGTTTGGCCGGCGTCGGATACTGTTCGGTGGCCAGCGGCGCAACGGCGTCGACGGTCGCCTTCAGCGCCTTGCCGGCCGCCAGCGCCTCGCCGATCACGAACTGCGCATAGCCGTGCCAGCTCGTCTCGCCACCCGCGGCGACGTGATAGGTGCCGTAGGGGAAGCCGGTGCCCCGCGCACGCGCATGCTCGCGCACGAGATGGGCGCTGAGGTCGGCCAGCAGCGCGGCCGGCGTCGGTGCGCCGAACTGGTCGGCGACGACGGTGAGCCTGTCGCGCTCGGCGGCAAGGCGCAGCATCGTCTTGGCAAAATTGCCGCCGTGCGCGCCCACGACCCAGCTCGTGCGCAGGATCAGGTGGCGCGGATTGGCAGCCGCCAGACCTTGCTCGCCCTCGAGTTTGGTGCGGCCGTAGACGCTCTGCGGCGCCGGCACATCGTGTTCCGTGTAGGCACCCTGCTTCGTGCCGTCGAACACATAGTCGGTCGAGAAATGCAGCACGAGCGCACCCAGCGCCGCAGCCTCTTCGCCCAGGATGGCCGGGGCGACGGCGTTGACGGCGCGGGCCGTCGCTTCGTCGGACTCGGCCTTGTCGACGGCCGTGTACGCCGCTGGATTGACGATCACGTCCGGCGCGACGCGGCGCACCAGCGCACGCAACGCATCGGCATCGGCCAGGTTGCAATCCTGCGTGCCGACGGCGATGACGTCGCCGAGCGGCGCCAGCGCGCGCTGCAGCTCGAAGCCGAGCTGGCCGTTCTTGCCGGTCAGGAGAATCTTCATTCAGGCACCGTATTGTTGGCCAACCCAGGCGCGGTAGCTGCCGCTCGTCACGTGCTGGACCCATTCCTGGTTGTCGAGGTACCACTGCACCGTCTTGCGGATGCCGGTTTCGAAGGTCTCGGCCGGCTTCCAGCCCAGCTCACGCTCCAGCCTGGTCGCATCGATCGCGTAGCGGCGGTCATGGCCGGGGCGGTCCGTCACGAACGTGATCTGGGTCGCGTACGACTGGCCGTCCGCGCGCGGGCTCAGTTCGTCGAGGATCGCGCACAGCGTTTTGACGACGTCGAGGTTGGCCTTCTCGTTCCAGCCGCCGACGTTGTAGACCTCGCCCAGCTGGCCCCCTTCGAGCACGCGGCGGATGGCCGAGCAATGGTCCTTCACGTACAGCCAGTCGCGGATCTGCTGGCCGTCGCCGTAGATCGGCAGCGGCTTGCCGGCCAGCGCATTGTGGATGCACAGCGGGATCAGCTTTTCCGGGAAGTGGTAAGGACCATAGTTGTTCGAGCAATTGGTGGTCAGCACCGGCAGGCCGTACGTGTGATGGTAGGCGCGCACGAGGTGGTCGCTGGCCGCCTTGCTGGCGGAATACGGGCTGTTCGGTTCGTAGCGGTTCGTCTCGCGGAAGGCGGGGTCGTCCTTGCCGAGCGAGCCGTAGACTTCGTCGGTCGACACGTGCAGGAAGCGGAACGCGGCCTTGCGGTCGTCCGGCAGCGCGCCCCAGTATTCGCGCACGGCTTCGAGCAGGTGGAAGGTGCCGACGATGTTCGTCTGGATGAATTCGCCCGGGCCGTGGATGCTGCGGTCCACGTGGCTCTCGGCCGCGAAGTTCACGACGGCACGCGGCTGGTGTTCCTGCAGCAGGCGCCGCACGAGGTCCACGTCGCCGATGTCGCCGTGCACGAACACGTGCTTGGGATTGTCGCGCAGGCTCGCCAGGTTCTCGAGGTTGCCGGCATACGTTAGCTTGTCGAAGTTGATGACCGGCTCGTCGTTCAGGGCGCACCAGTCCAGTACAAAATTACTTCCGATAAAGCCTGCGCCACCTGTTGTCAAAATCATTTATACGTTCTCCACTTGCCAGGTAATCCATGCGCTCTCGATCCAGTCATCGTTACGTTACTCCCGACAGGTACGCGCTTCACTGTATGGGTTAGGTTGCGCCGAGCTGTCCAACAGCAAGTGCTCAAGGGAATAATTGCAAGCAAAACAGGCTTCGGGAGTATGGGCAGATGCAATGTAAACAGCGTGACATTATAACCGACGCGAATTCACTCTAGAAATCCTTCATTATCTTGTTGACATCTTCGTAGTGTCGCGTTGCCGAGATCGTGTTGCCAGTATCGTAATGCGCAGCATCCCGTTACGATCGGCGCGCGAAACACAATGCCGTCCGTCGGGCCCGCCAGGCCGTCGCTTTCGGCTCTAAGGAACTGTGACTCGCCCGTCCTGTCGACGGTAAGCCGCGTGATGGCCAACTGGCAAGCGCGCGACAGCAGTGCCATGCAGCGGCCTGGGTCGCAATGGAACGGCCTGCGGGCACGACCGCTCTTTCAGAACGTCCCGAGCAGCCCGAGCCCCACCGTGTTCTGGTAATAGTTGTAGTCGATCAGGCTCTGCCCATAGCCCGAGAATAGATGAGCGTAACCCTTGATGTGCCCGGCCAGCGGAAACGCCCAGCTGAGCTGAAACGCGCCGCGTTCAGTGGAGAAATTGCGCCGCAATAAGGCCGAGTAATCGTTGCCTTTGTTGCGGTAGGTGACGATGACATCGCCACGCCCCATGTAGTCGACGATATCACGGTTGTCGTCATCGGCCGCCGCCTCGTTGATGCGTTTCCAGACACGGCCCAGCACGGTCCACCCTGCCCGCTCGAGTCCGACCTGGGCATAGACCCGGTTCCAGCTGCGCGACAACGTCGAGGTCTGGCCGTTCGACTGGTGCACCAGACCGAGATTAAGAAAGCGCGCATTCATCCCCAGTACACTGAAATGCAGTGGAGTGACGGCCATCAGCTCGGGTTGATAGTTCGTCTCGCGGAAGGGGCTGGACGCCTCGTGATTGCCGGCTTGCCAGAAGCTGTTCTGCGTATAGCCGAACCACAGATCGACGGGCTTGTCGAAAGCGCTTTCGACAAGCTTCATCTTGAATCCCAGCTGGAACACGAGTTCTGAATGCGCGAGGTCGCTCGTCAGGTCGGCGATGCGGCGGAACGGCCGGTAGGGTTCATTGTTGGGATGGGCGGTGCGGGTCAGCATCAGGTAGTTCACCTGGTGCGGGCGGAAATTGAATAGGCCGCGCTTGTGCTCCTGATCCAGCTCCCAATGGTCGGCCAGGCTGAAATCCCGCATCGTTTCGGGCGAATCGTCGACGGCGGCCGGGACAGGCGGCGCATCCGTATTCGGGATCGATGGCGCTGGTGCCGCTACGGGCACGGACGTTGACGCCGGCACCACACCGGCCAGACGGTCGTAGCAAGCCAGCCGCTGGGCAGCATCGGCCACGCGTGCGCAACTCGCCAGACCGGGATCGGTCTGCTGGGCCATGGCCGGACTTATCGCGAGAAAGGAGATGAAGAAAAAGAGGCGGTGATTTGTTGCGGGCATCGTCATCGTCGAGGTTGAACGGCACTCTTGCCCAGCTCAGTAAAATATTGACAAGAGTCGAGTGACGAGTGTCGCGGAAATCGGCATGCGATGTCGCACGACAGCGCGTTAGCGTACGTCGCAGATGCGTCGTAGCGCAGCGGACAACGGCGCATAACCGGCGCCTAGCACCACCACGCAGTCGGTTAGTTGCAATCTTTGGTGCGACCTGATCCGGACCCAACGTTATGCACCGCGGGAGATGTCGCCTGCCGGCGCAGAACGGGAACGGCCGGCAGGCCCAGCCCCGGAACACCGGGGCATTCTTGCCGTCAGCCCGGCACCAGCAGATCCAGCTTCGCCTGCTCCAGAAAACACCACTCGCCTTCCTGCAAGCCGAGCGACTCGAGCGTCAAGCCGCCGATCTGCGAGCGATGCAACGCGGCGCAATGGTTCCCCGCCGCGGCCAGCATGCGTTTGACTTGGTGATATTTCCCCTGCTCCAGCACGATTTCCAGCTGATGGTCGCCGCGCTGTACACAGGACTGGGCCGCCAGCGGCGCAGGTTCGTCGTGCAATTGCACGCCGGACAGTAGCTCGTCGACGAGCGCCTGGGTGACCGGCTCCTGGGTGGTGGCCTGGTACACCTTCGGAATATGACGCTTGGGTGAAGACTGCGCATGGATGAACGGGCCGTCGTCCGACATCAACAGCAGGCCCGTCGTGTCATGGTCGAGTCGGCCGACAGGCTGCACGTCGCGCCAAGTAAATTGTTCCGGCAACAATGTCAGCACCCCCGGATGGTGGCTCGGCTTGCGCGAGCACTCGAAGTTGGAGGGTTTGTACAAGGCGATGTAGACGTGTTCGCGATACACCCATTCTTCGTCGAACACGGTCAGCACGAGGCCGTCCGTCTCCACGAGGGTCTTGTAGTTATCGTGGACGTCGCCGTTGATGGCCACGTCGCCGTCTTCGATCAGGGCCCGGCAATACTTGCGTGTGCCGAAGCCTTGGGACTGGAGCACGCGGTCGAGGGATAGTTTACTCATGGGGCGAGACTGTAGCAGAAGGATTGCAAGCGTCAAAGTTCAGCTATCTCAGGGTTTCAATGCGAAGCAAGAAATCGTTTGACACATCTCAAGTGTCGCCAATGTCCCATTGATAAACTGAAACCTGATTAGGAATCGACCTACAGTTACTGAGTGTAGGACTAAAGGTGGGCCGCACCATCCGGCACATCGGATTAACCCCCCAAACCACGAGGCAAACGTGCAGATCGAAAAAAAACAGAACCACAGCACCCCGTCTTCGTCCGCAGCCAAAAGCAGCGGGGCGAAGGTGGCCCAGGAATATGCCGCAATTTTCCCTACCCGGCTTGCGCTGGCGCGCTGGACGCGCGGTGGCGACATCCCGCATGTACATTGTTTCGAACACCAGCTGCCAATGCGCGCCGCATGGTATGAGCAGGCGCAGCGCCGCTTTCAGGCCTGGCTGGAAACAGGCGGCTTTCATCAACCTGAACCGGGCAGTCTTGATAGCGTTATCGCCGACACGCGCCAGCACCCCGACGAGCGCGCCCTGCTCAACCGGAAAGTTGTCGTGCACGGCGGCCCGCGATCGATGTCCCGCCCCTCGGGCGCACCGTCCGGCACAGCACTGGAGCGCGACGGCGCCACGCATCTCCGTCAGGAGGCGTCCGGCATGCTTTCACCTTTAACAGAATTGAAATCGATTCCACGCAAGCCTGGCGACGGACGCCAAAAATGAAAACGACGGCGTACGCCGTCGTTTCCTTCCCTATTGGGACTCCAGCTTGAGGAATTGAATTCTCTCGAAACCGCACGGATGCGGGTCTGAAGCGGTTCCGACAACGGCAGGAACAGGCTGGTTTCCATGTCGTTCGCGCCGAAACAGCTACACACCAACTATAGTCCACCGTTCGTAAGTTTCAAGCCCAATATTGAGACATATCAGTTGCTCAACGCCCGTGCTCAGCGCAAGCTGGGCACGGCGCCCCGGTAGATCGAATGCACCGCACCGGCGCCGACCGACGCGCCAAATTTCTTCAGCACACGCTCCGGCAAGCCTTCGTGCGCCGTGTAGTCGATGATGTCTTCCGCCTTCACGACGTCGCGCGCGACCGTGTCCACCGTACCAAAGCCATCCGCGAGCCCCATCTCGACCGCCTTGGCACCGGTCCAGTAAAGGCCGGAGAAGATTTCCGCATTTTCCTTCAGGCGCTTGCCCCGGCCGGCACGCACGACGGCAATAAATTGCTCATGGATCTCGTTGAGCATTTCCAGCGCATGCTGTTTCTGCTTATCGGACTGCGGGCTGAACGGATCCAGAAAGCCCTTGTTCTCACCCGCCGTCAGCAGGCGGCGTTCGATGCCGAGCTTGTCCATCAGGCCCGTGAAGCCGAAGCCGTCCATCAGTACGCCGACGGACCCGACGATACTGGCCTTGTTGACGTAGATCTTGTCGGCCGCGGCCGCGATGTAATAGCCGCCGGACGCGCAAATCTCGTCCACGACCACGTACAGCGGCTTGTTCGGATAACCCTTCTTGAGGCGCTGGATTTCGTCGACGATGATGCCGGCCTGTACCGGACTGCCGCCCGGGCTGTTGATACGCAGGACGATGGCCGCCGACCCCGGATCGGAAAACGCCTTGTTCAGCGACGGGATGACGGTATCGGCGGCGCCGCTGCCTTCGTCCTCGATGGCGCCGTCGATTTCGATCAGCGCAGTGTGGCGGCCCAGCGCCTCGATATCCGAGCTACCGAAGTTGAAGTCGAAATAAGCCCAGATCGCGAAAAATGCCAGCAAAAGAAAGGACAGCTTGAAGAAGATGCCCCAGCGGCGCGAGGCCCGCTGCTCGCGTACGGTGGCAAACACGAGACGCTCCAGGGTCTCGCGCTCCCAGTTGCTGAAGGTCGCCGGGGCAGCCGGCCGGTTGTCGTTCGGATTGTCGTTCCTGGTGTTGTCGCTCATAGATACCTGGTGTGGTTACCCCATCTGGCTGTCGCGCAGGCCCGCTGTCGGCGGACGGATATGCTGGTCCGGTTGCCAATAAATCCGGCTATCGGCCTCCCGTACGGTGATCGGCCGCAGTTTGCCGCCACGGCAAGGTCCGCCCGCGCAGGCGCCGCTCTCGGGCAAGTAAATGGCGCCATGCGTCGAGCACATGAGGTAAAGCTTGCTCGATTCGAAGAATTCGCCCTTGAACCAGTCCAGTTCGACCGGCACGTGGGCACAGCGGTTGAGGTAGGCGTAGATCTTGCCGCCGAAGCGCACGACAAAACCGGTCGCATCGTCGCCGAACGCCAGCACGGGGAAACGGACGCCCTTGCCGCCATCCTCGACGGTCGCGGAATCGCAGATGTAGACGTCTTCGGTATCGCTCATGCGTTCTCGACCAGCCACTGGTGCAATTCGGGCACGTTTTTCGCGGTGAACACCGGATGACATGCCTGCAGTTGCTGGACCGGGTGGGCGCCATACTCGACGGCGATGCCGGAGGCGCCGGCATTATTTGCCATAAGCAAGTCATGCGTTGTGTCGCCGATCATAACGGTACGCCGCATGTCCTGGCCGAGTTCCCTTGTCAATTCTTGCAACATTGCCGGGTGCGGTTTGGAAAATGTCTCGTCGGCGCAACGGGTTGCGTCGAACACGGACAGCAGGCCTGCCGCGTTCAGGGCGCGGTTCAGGCCGACCCGGCTCTTGCCTGTCGCCACTGCAAGGAAGTACCCCTCCTGGGAAAGCGCGTCCAGCATCGCCCGCACACCCTGGAACAGGACCAATTCGTGGTCCTTCGTCAGGAAGTGGTAGCGATAGCGTTCGACCATGCGCGGATACAGGGCCGGATCGATGTTCGGCATCACGGCCTGCATGGCTTCGCCCAGGCCGAGGCCGATCACGTGCGAAGCCGCGGCGTCGCTCGGGACGGCCAGGCCCAGGTCCTTGGCCGCAGACTGTATACATTTGACGATGGTGGCGGTGCTGTCCATCAGCGTGCCGTCCCAGTCGAAGACAATCAGGTCGAATTGCTTTCTTGCCATGTCTCCCGGCGCTCGTGGCGCCGGCTCCTCATTCCGCGTTATCGATGGGTACTGCGTGTTTTGAGTTCCTGCGCTGGCCCCAAGCTTACCAAGAAACGCTCGCATTCCGCCGGCAACGGCGCCTTCAGGGTGAGCGGCTCGCCCGTGTCGGGATGCTGGAACGTGATCTGGTACGCGTGCAGGAACATGCGGCGCAAGGCGCCACGTGCGTCGGTTGCCTTCTGAAGCTGCTTGTTGAGCGCAAAATCGCCGTATTTCTCGTCACCGAGGATCGGAAAGCCACTTGACGCCAGGTGCACGCGGATCTGGTGCGTGCGCCCCGTCTTGAGCTCCGCCTCCAGCAAGGCGTATTCCGGCCATTTGCGCAGCAGGTTGAATACCGTATGTGCTTCCTGACCGCCGGCCTGCACGACGACGCGACGCTCGCCATCCGGCGTCGTGTATTTATGTAGCGGCAATTTCACGTGCTGGCGCGGATTGCGCCAGTCACCCGCGACCATGGTCAGGTAGCGCTTGTCGGTTGTGCCGTCGCGCATCTGCTCGTGCAGGCTCGTCAACGCGGAACGTTTCTTTGCAAGCAGCAGCAAGCCGGACGTTTCACGGTCCAGGCGGTGCACCAGTTCCAGGAATTTGGCATCCGGCCGGGCCGCACGCAATTGTTCGATGACGCCATACGACACGCCCGAACCGCCGTGCACGGCTACGCCAGCCGGCTTGTCGATCACGAGCAGGTGGCTGTCTTCGTGCACGATGGCAAATTCCGCGCCCGGCACAGGGGCGCTGCCGGCGGCCTTTTCGGCAATGCGGACAGGCGGGATACGGACGATGTCGCCCGTCGCCAGGCGGTACAACTGGTCGATGCGGCCTTTGTTCACGCGCACTTCGCCAGAGCGCAGGATCCGGTAAATATGGCTTTTTGGGACACCTTTGCAGACGCGCAGCAGGTAGTTATCGATGCGCTGGCCTGCTTCTTCCTCGGTGATTGTGACAAACTGAGCAGTGGCAGGGGGGCGGCTATCTGTCTGTGATGAAGGGGGAACAACATCGTTTTGCAAGGTCATTCGCTCTGTCTTCCCAGAAATTCTCTCTAAGTCCTTCATTTTGAATATATAATCGACAGGCGGCGGTCAAACCTCTGCAGGTGTAAGAATTAAAACGATATTTTACACAGGGGCGTCTCCATCGGCCCCGCCAAAATGCAAATTCGATGGAAAAAAACGGAATCCCCAAACCGTCGCAAGCGGCAGCAGTGTCGCGGCATCGCAGCGACAATGCGAAAGCGCAGCGGCGGATTTCAAGGATTTCTAGATGTGTACGCACATTCCTGTGCGAACCTGGGTTGCACCGCAGTTGCAATCGGGTAGCCGCACAGGATGCAGGATTGGATTGTTTGGAACTGTAAGGATAAGTACCGGCAAGCCGGCCGCAGGGTCGGCTCGCCGGGTGATGGCGTCGATAACGCTTGCCGTTTGCCCGACCCGAAGTAAGGAGCCGCTAGACCGTCGTGAGCTGTAGCAGTGTTGTTGAAGACAGTCATCCGGGAAGATCCTGCAGGTGCGCAGTACGCACCGCGGTCTTCACGCCCCGGAGCGCCCGTTTCGCCAACACCCTTCCGCTCCCCGGCATGCACGCCGACTGAAGATCTGGCTGTGTCGCACCGCTTGCCAGCCCCTGTGCCGCCCCGATCGGGCCGCCCGGGCCGGCAAGGACGTTCGTGCGCGGGCAATTACGTTCGACGCCACTGCGCCCTGTGGCCGGCCATGCCGTGTCACACCCCGGGCATACCACCGCCAACACTCCCTTCCCCGCGTACATCCCTGTACTTTCGCCGCTCTTGCATAAAGACGGCATGAAACGGCCCACGGGTCGCGGAGTTTATAAAAATGAAACGTATGTTGTTTAACGCTACGCAGCAAGAGGAGCTGCGCGTAGCGATCGTCGATGGCCAGAAACTGATCGACATCGATATCGAGACCGCCGGTCGCGAACAGCGAAAGTCGAATATCTACAAAGGCGTCATCACCCGCATCGAACCCTCTCTTGAAGCCTGCTTCGTCAGCTACGGCGAAGAGCGCCACGGTTTCCTCCCCTTCAAAGAAGTTGCCCGCTCCTATTTCCGCGACGGCGTCGACGTCCGCAACTGCACGATCAAGGAAGCCCTGCGCGAAGGCCAGGAAATCATGGTCCAGGTCGAAAAGGAAGAACGCGGCAACAAGGGCGCGGCCCTGACCTCGTTCATCTCGCTGGCCGGCCGCTACCTGGTCCTGATGCCGAACAATCCGCGGGGTGGCGGCGTGTCGCGCCGCGTCGAAGGCGAAGAGCGCCAGGAACTGCGCGAGACGATGGACAAGCTGGACCTGCCGCAGGGTATGTCGGTCATCGCCCGCACCGCCGGTATCGGCCGCAACGTCGAAGAACTCCAGTGGGACCTGAATTACCTGATGCAACTGTGGCGCGCGATCGAAGGCGCCGGCAAGTCGGCCCCCGGTCCGTTCCTGATCTATCAAGAGTCCTCGCTGGTCATCCGCGCCATCCGCGACTATTTCCAGCCTGACATCGGCGAAGTCCTGATCGACACCGACGAGATCTTCGACCAGGCCCAGCAGTTCATGAGCCACGTGATGCCCGACATGGCGCACCGCGTGAAGCGCTACACGGACGACGTGCCGCTGTTCTCCCGTTTCCAGATCGAACACCAGATCGAGACCGCGTATTCGCGCACCGTCCCGCTGCCGTCCGGCGGCGCGATCGTGATCGACCACACGGAAGCCCTCGTCTCCATCGACGTCAACTCGGCGCGCGCGACGCGCGGTTCGGACATCGAGACGACCGCCTTCAACACCAACTGCGAAGCGGCCGACGAAGTGGCCCGCCAGCTGCGCCTGCGCGACCTGGGTGGCCTGATCGTCATCGACTTCATCGACATGGAAGTCGCCAAGAACCAGCGCGAAGTGGAACAGCGCCTGAAGGATGCCCTGCACCATGACCGTGCACGCGTCCAGATGGGCAAGATCTCGCGCTTCGGCCTGATGGAACTGTCGCGCCAGCGCCTGCGTCCGTCGCTGTCGGAAGGTTCGCACGTGACCTGCCCGCGCTGCTCGGGCACCGGCCACATCCGCGATACCGAATCGTCCGCCCTGCAGGTGCTGCGCATCATCCAGGAAGAGGCGATGAAGGAGAACTCGGCCGCGATCCACGTCCAGGTCCCGGTCGACGTCGCCGCTTTCCTGCTGAACGAAAAGCGCGGCGAAGTGCTCAAGATCGAGACGCGCCACCGCATCACGGTCATCCTGGTCCCGAACAAGCACCTGGAAACCCCGCACTACAAGCTCGAGCGCATCAAGCACGACGATCCGCGCCTGGACGACGACGCCGCCAGCTACACGATGGCCGAGTCGGCCGACACGGACATGGCCTTCGCCAAGCGCCAGAAGGAAGAAGCGAAGCCGCGCCAGGAAGCCGTCGTCAAGACGATCACCCCGGCCCAGCCGGCACCGGTGGTCGACCGCCAGCCGGCCAAGCCGGTCGAGGCGCCCGCCCCGGCAGCGGCCGCGCCCGCCGCGCCGGCCTACGCGCCGCCGGTCCAGGAAGGTTTCTTCGCCAAGCTGCGCAACTTCTTCTTCGGCCGTCAGGTCCCGATCGCCCCGCCACCCGCCCCGGTCGCACCGCCCAAGCCCGCTGAAGCGGCACCGGCTGCCGGCGAACGCGGCGAGCGCGCCGGCCGTGGCCCGCGCAACGCCCGCGGCGGCCGCAACGCCACCGCCGGCGGCAATGGCCGCAACCGCGCCGAGCGCGAGGAACGCGATGTGAACGCCGCCGTGGAAGGCGCCAAGCCGGTCGAGGCCGAAGGCAAGCCGGCACGTCCGCCGCGCCAGCCGCGTCAACCGCGCGAAGCCCGCGAGCCGCGCGAACAGGCAGCCGTCACGGCGGATGCACAGCCGCAGGCCCCGCGAGGCGAGCGTGCCGAACGCGGCGAGCGTCCGGAGCGTGGCGAACGTCCGGAACGCGCACCGCGCCAGCCGCGCCCGCCGCGTGAAGGTGGCGAGCGTGCCGAGCGTACGGAACGCACCGAACGCGCCCCGGCCGAGGCCAAGAGCGAAGAGCTGAATGCCGCCCAGGCCGTGGCGGCCCAGGCGGCCATCACGCTGGCCGGCGAGCCGCAGATTCCGGAAGCGCTGAAGCCGGTGACGGCGAACGCAGCGGTAGCGACCGTCGGCCCGGATAACGAGGAACTGGAAACGGACGCGCATGGCGACGAGCCGCGCCGCCGTCGCCGTCGTGGCGGCCGCAACCGCAACCGTCGCGACCGTGACCAGGTCGAGGGCGCCGAGCAGGACGTCGTCGAAGGCGAAGCACCGGCCTTCACGCCGGTGGCCGACGAGGAAGCCGCCAAGGTCCAGGCCGAAGCGAAAGCTGCACAAACCAAGCCTGAGGCGGCGCCCGTCAAGGCCGTCGCACTGGGTCCGTGGCCGTTCCCGACCACGGAATCGGTCAAGGCTGCCGCTGTGAAAGCCGCCGCCGAGAAGGCTGCCGCCGAGCAGGCGGAAGCGGCCCGCGCCCAGGCTGAACAGGCTGCGGCCGCTGCCGCAGCGGCTGCAGCTGAGCAGGCCGCCGCGCCGGCCGAACCTGTCGTCGAGGCCGCCCCGGCTGCCCAGACGCCGTGGCCGTTCCCGACCACCGAGTCGGTCGCCGCCGCCGTCGCCGACAAGGCCGAGGCCGATGCAGCCGCCCAGCCGGTCGAAACCACCGTCGAAGCCCCGGCCGCTGCGCCTGCTTCTGCTCCTGCTCCTGTGTCGGCGCCGGTATCGGCTCCGGTCGAGGCCGAACAACCTGTCGTCGCGCAAGCGGCACCGGTTGCCGCCGCACCGGCCCCGGCACCGGTCGCCGCAGCACCGGCCAACCTGAACGACCTGCTCGAGAAAGCCGGCCTGACGCTCGCGTCGACGGATCCGGAAAAGCTGCGCGCCGCCCAGGAAGCGGCCGCGCAGGTGGAGCCGCCGGCACGTCCGCGCCGCACGCGCAAGCCGGCGCCGCCGCCGGTCGACGAGCCGCTGATCCAGGTGGATACACGCCAATAACGAGCCAATAAGCGCGTCGGCATCGTAAAAAAGGGAAGCTTCGGCTTCCCTTTTTGCTTCCTGTGCTACGATGGCGGCGTCGAAAAAGGCAGGATCGTCTTTGGTAAGCCCGGTCCCTTCGCGCGACATGCGCCGAAGCTCTGTTCCATGCGTACGCGCATGAGTACCCGCGACGAACCGTCCGGCGCTGTTGCGCCCAACGGGTTCGTTCGCGCATGCCTGCATCCCGAGCGAGCCCATCTATCGGAGCATGCCATGCAACTGAATCACCTCGACCTTCCCGTCCCCGACGTCGCGGCCACCGCCGCCTTCTTCACGACCCATTTCGGCTTCCGCCTGCTCGACACACGCGGCAATAACGGCTTCGCCCTGCTGCTCGGCGAAAGTGGATTCGCACTCGTCCTCACGCGGCGCCGCGCAGAAGGCGTACAGGACTATCCCGACAACTTCCACATCGGCTTTCTCGTCGAGTCCGACGCGGCCGTGCACGCCGCCCACGCGCGGATGCAGGCCGCGGGCGTGCCCGACCTGCCGCCCGTCTCGTCCCAGCGCGGCGCGACGCTGTTCTACGTCCACGCACCGGGCGGCATCCTGGTGGAAGTAAGCCATCGCTCACCTGCCTGATGCGTGTAAGATGGGCAACTCATCAACCGTTGCCCATCCGCCTTGTCCGCCCCGCCCGCTCCCGTTTCCTTCCGCACCGCCCTGCGCTACTGGCTCAAGCTGGGCTTCATCAGTTTCGGCGGCCCGGCCGGGCAGATCGCCATGATGCATGCCGAGCTCGTCGAGCGCCGCCGCTGGATATCCGAGCGCCGGTTCCTGCACGCGCTGAATTACTGCATGCTGCTGCCGGGGCCGGAAGCGACACAGCTCGCCATCTACATCGGCTGGCTGCTGCACCGCGTGCCGGGCGGGATCGCGGCCGGGATGCTGTTCGTGCTGCCGTCGCTGCTCGTCCTGATCGCGCTGTCGTGGATCTACATGGCATGGGGCCAGGTGCCCGCCATCGCCGGCATCATGACGGGCATCAAGCCGGCCGTCGTCGCGATCGTGCTGGCGGCCGCGTGGCGCATCGGCAGCCGGACACTCCGCAATGGCCTGCTGGTCGGCGTCGCGCTCGCGGCGTTCGTCGGCATCGACCTGCTGGGCGTGCCGTTCCCGCTGATCGTGCTCGGGGCGGCGGTGGTCGGACTGGCTGGCGGCCGGTGGAGGCCCGCGCTGTTCGACCTGGGCGGTGCGCACGCGGTCGCGGCCGATGGCTCGCCCCATCCGCCGGCGCTGATCGACGACACGACGCCGACGCCGGCCCACGCCCGCTTCACCTGGCGGCGACTGATGACGGTCGGCGTGGCCGGCTGCGCCATCGGGCTCGCGGGCTGGGCGGGACTGGCCCTCGTCTACGGGCCGGACGGCGAGTTGCCGCGCATGGGCGCGTTCTTCGGCAGGATGGCGCTGCTGACGTTCGGCGGCGCCTATGCCGTACTGCCATACGTCGTGCAGCACGCCGTCGAGCAGTACCACTGGCTCGACGCCGGCCAGATGATCGACGGCCTCGCGCTGGGCGAAACGACGCCGGGTCCCCTGATCATGATCGTCGCGTTCGTCGGCTTCGTCGGCGGCTGGACCCATGCGCTGTTCGGTCCGGACGCCCGCTTCCTGGCCGGCACGGCGGCAGCTTGTGTCGTGACATTCTTCACGTTCCTGCCGTCGTTCGTGTTCATCCTCGCGGGCGGCCCGCTGGTGGAGTCCACGCGCGGGGACGTGCGGCTGACGGCGCCGCTGACGGCGATCTCGGCGGCCGTCGTCGGCGTCATCGCGAGCCTGGCCGTCTTCTTCGGTGCCCACGTCTTCCTCGATCACGGCGCGCCGCGCTGGGACGCGATCGCCATCGGCACGGCCGCCGCGGTGGCGTTATTGCGCTACAGAACCGGGACGATCAAGACCATCCTTGCCTGCGCCCTCGCCGGCCTTCTGCTATCGTATTGGCATGGCTGAAAAAATCATCATGGTGGCCGATGCGCGCGCCCCCGCGCTGGCCGTCCCCGACACGCTGGAGACACCGAACGGCCTGCTCGCCGACGCCCTCGGACGCCCCCTGCACGACCTGCGCATCTCCGTCACGGACCGCTGCAACTTCCGCTGCGTGTACTGCATGCCGAAGGAAGTCTTCGACAAGGATTACGCCTACCTGCCCCACTCGGCCCTCCTCAATTTCGAGGAGATCGCGCGCGTGGCGCGGCTGTTCGTCGCGCACGGCGTCGAAAAGATCCGCCTGACGGGCGGAGAGCCGCTGCTGCGCAAGAACCTGGAGCGCCTGGTCGAACAGCTGCGCGCCATCGAGACGCCGTCCGGCCGCCCGCTCGACCTCACGCTCACCACCAACGGTTCGCTGCTGGCGAAAAAAGCGCAGCTGCTCAAGGATGCGGGCCTGGACCGCGTGACGGTCTCGCTCGACGCCATCGACGACGCCGTGTTCAAGCGCATGAACGACGTCGACTTCGCCGTGGCCGATGTCCTGGCCGGCATCGACGCCGCCCACGCCGCCGGCCTGGGGCCCATCAAGGTCAACATGGTCGTCAAGGGCGGCATGAACGACGACCAGATCCTGCCGATGGCGCGCCACTTCAAGGGCACGCCGGCCATCCTGCGCTTCATCGAATACATGGACGTGGGCGCGTCGAACGGCTGGAACATGACGGAAGTCGTGCCGTCGGGCGAAGTCGTGCGCCGCATCTCGGCCGAGATGCCGCTGGAGCCGATCGGCGCCAACTACGCGGGCGAGACCGCACAGCGCTGGCGCTATGTGGACGGCGGCGGCGAAGTGGGCATGATCTCCAGCGTCACGCAAGCGTTCTGCCGCGACTGTTCGCGCATCCGCCTGTCCACCGAGGGCAAGCTGTACACCTGTTTGTTCGCGACGCGCGGCCACGACCTGCGCGAGCTGCTCCGGGCGGGGCGTACGGACCAGGAGATGCAGACGGCCATCGCCCGGCTCTGGCGCGCGCGCGACGACCGCTACTCCGAAACCCGCACCGTCAACACGGCGGGCCTCTCGCCGCGCGCGGAGAGCGCACAGAAAATCGAAATGTCCTACATCGGCGGATAACAAAATGAACAAGGAATCCATCAGCGGCCTGATCCTCGCCGGCGGCCGCGGCACGCGCATGGGCCACGTCGACAAGGGCCTGCAGCCCTTCGGCGGCACGACCATGGTCGCGCACGTGCTGGCGCGCCTCGCGCCGCAGGTGGCGACGGTCGCCATCAACGCCAACCGCAACGAGGACACGTATGCCGGGTACGGGGTGCCCGTCTGGCCGGACGATACGCCCGACTTCGCGGGCCCGCTCGCCGGCCTGCAGGCGGGCCTGCGCCGCTGCGCGACCACGTACCTGCTCACGGCGCCGTGCGATTCGCCGTTCCTGCCGGCCGACCTCGCGGAGCGCCTGCACGACGGCCTGCGCGCGGCCGGCGCCGATCTCGCCGTCGCCGTCACCGAGGAAAACGGCCGGCGCCAGGTGCACCCCGTGTTCTGCCTGCTGAAGGCGGGTCTGGAACCGGTGCTGTCCGCGTATCTCGACGGCGGCGGACGGCGCATGGACGGCTGGTACCCGCAGATCAAGGTAACCGAGGTGCTGTTCGACGATGCCGACGCCTTCCGCAACATCAACACGCTGGACGAGTTGCACGCGCTCGATACCGTGAAAGTGCCGCGCCTGGCCGACGTGGTCAGCTGCCTGTCCGCGTACGATCCGGATGCCCTGCCCGTGCGCGACGCCCAGCGCATCATCCGCGAATTCGTCACGCCCGTGCGCGCGACGGAAATGGTGGCCCTGCGCGCCGCGCTGGGCCGCGTACTCGCGGCCGACATCATCTCGCCGATCAACGTGCCGGCCCACGACAACTCGGCGATGGACGGCTATGCCTTGCGTGGATCGGACCTGCCGGCGGACGCGCCCGCGCGCCTGCGCGTGATCGGCACCGCGTACGCGGGCCGCGCGTTCGAGGGCAGCCCGCAGCCGGGCGAATGCGTGCGCATCATGACGGGCGCCGTCATGCCGGCCGGCTGCGACAGCGTCGTGCCGCAGGAATTCGTCAGCGTCGAGGACGACACGATGGTCATCGCGCCCGGCACCCTGCGCGCCGGCGACAACCGCCGCCTGGCCGGCGAAGACCTCAAGGCCGGCAGCGCCGCCCTGCGCGCCGGCAAGATCGTGCGTCCGGCCGACCTCGGGCTGCTCGCGTCGCTGGGCGTGGCGGAAGTCCCGGTGCAGCGCCGCCTGCGCGTGGCCTTCTTCTCGACCGGCGACGAACTGCGCTCGATCGGCCAGCCGCTGGACGAGGGCTGCGTCTACGACAGCAACCGCTACACGATCTACGGCATGCTGCAGCGCCTGGGCTGCGACCTGATCGACATGGGCGTCGTGCGCGACGATCCGCAGGCCCTGGAACAGGCCCTGCGCGACGCGTGCGAAAACGCGGACGCCATCATCACGTCGGGCGGCGTCTCGGTCGGCGCGGCCGACTACACGAAGCAGATCATGGCGCGCCTGGGCGACGTGACGTTCTGGAAGATCGGCATGCGCCCGGGCCGCCCGCTGGCCTTCGGCCGCATCGCGTCGAACGGCCGCAGCGCCTTCCTGTTCGGCCTGCCGGGCAATCCGGTGGCGGTGATGGTGTCGTTCTACTTCTTCGCACGCGAGGCGCTGCTGCGCATGATGGGGGCCGAGGCGCCACTGGAACTGGTCCGGGCCCGCTCGGCCGCGACGATCCGCAAGAAGCCGGGCCGCACGGAATACCAGCGCGGCATCCTGGCCCGCGGCGCGGATGGTCAGCCGACCGTCACCATCACGGGGGCGCAGGGGTCGGGGATTCTGCGGTCGATGTCGGAGGCGAATTGCATGGTGGTGCTGCATGACGAGCAGGGCACGGTGCAGGCCGGCGACATGGTCGACGTGTTGTTGTTCGAAGGTTTGATTTAATCGTCGGCGTCGACGTTCGACGCGCCCAACATCAACTGCGCCGCCTCGCTCGGCAACGCCTCCACCGACTTGAGCTTGCGTGCCATCTGCCGGCTGCGCACCTCGGCGCTTTCGATGTTTTTCGCCGCGCGCTCCAGCGTCAATTTGGTCTGCGCCAGCACGTCGCCGAACTTGCCGAACTCCGTCTTCACGGCCCCCAGCACCTGCCACACTTCCGACGACCGCTTTTCCAGCGCCAGCGTGCGGAAGCCCATCTGCAGGCTGTTGAGCAGCGCCGCCAGCGTCGACGGCCCCGCGATCGTCACGCGCAACGTGCGCTGCAGGTCGTCGGCCAGGCCCGGGCGGCGCATCACTTCGGCGTACAGGCCCTCGGTGGGCAGGAACAGGATGGCGAAGTCCGTCGTCGCCGGCGGGGCCACGTATTTTTCGCAGATGGTCTTCGCTTCGCCACGCACGGCGCGTTCCAGTTCCGCACCCGCGCGCGCGACGCCGTCCGCATCGCCCTGCTCGGCCGCTTCCAGCAGGCGCTCGTACTGCTCCTTCGGGAACTTGGCGTCGATGGGCAGCCACAGCGGGGGGCCGCCGTCGACGACGCCCGGCAGCTTGATCGCGAATTCGACGCGCGCGTTCGAGCCGCGCACGGTCTCGACGTTCTTCGCGTACTGGTCGACGGTGAGGATCTGCTCGAGCAGCATCTCCAGCTGCACTTCGCCCCACGTGCCGCGCGTCTTCACGTTGACGAGCACGCGTTTCAGGTCGCCCACGCCTACGGCCAGCTGCTGCATCTCGCCCAGCCCCTGGTGCACCTTTTCCAGCCGGTCGGACACCTGGCGGAACGATTCCGTCAGACGCGTCTCCAGGGTCGCGTGCAGCTTTTCGTCGACGGTCTGGCGCATCTCTTCCAACCGCTTGGCGTTATCGTCCTGCAGGTCGCGGATCTTGGCCTCGAGCGTCGCGCGGATCTCCAGCATGCGCTGCGCGTTCGATTCCGTCAGGTTCGCCAGCGCGCCGTTCAGCGTGTCGGAAAAACGCTTGAGCGCGCGCGCCTGTTCTTCGCGGCCGCCCTGGGAATTCAACTGGATCTGCTGGCGCATGCCGTCCAGCTGCTGCACGGTGGCGGCCTGGTTCTGCGCGAGATGCGCGGCCAGTTCCTGGCGCGTGGACTGGGCGCTGATCTGCAATTCCTGGCGCAGTTCGCGCTCCAGGCGTTCGAAGGCGTGGCGCTCGTCGCCGCCTCGGCGCGCGCGACTCAAGAGGACGACCTGCAAGCCGAGCACGGCCAGCAGCGCCACCGCGAGCACGATGAATTCAAGCGTTGGCATATTAATGCGGACGGTTCCGCATCCAGTCGGCCGTCTGATAAAAGGATTGCATCAGCGCGAGCCGCAGGTCGTAGTCATAGCCGAGATCTTCCAGCGCCATCGCCATGCAGCGCAGCCACTGGTCGCGCTCGGACGTGCCGATGGCGAACGGCAGGTGGCGCGCGCGAAGCATCGGATGACCGTAGCGTTCGATGAAGAGGTTCGGCCCGCCCATCCAGCCGGACAGGAACATGAACAGCTTCTCGCGCGAGCTGTCGTTGGGGACGGGGTGCATCGCGTGGATGCCGGCGAAATCCGGCTCCAGTTGCATCAGGTCGTAGAAACGGTCGACCAGTTCGCGCAGGCGGGTTTCGCCGCCGATGATTTCGTAGAGGCTGCGAGTCTCTTCCTGCGCGTCCTGGGACTCTTGGGGTGCGTTGGTATCGGACATCTATCCATGATAGCGCAACGCACGCACCACGGGTAAATCAAGCTTCCCGCAACGTCTGCAACGGCGGCTGCCGCAACACATTGCGCAGTCCGAGCCAGCCGCCGACGAGCGCGCACACCGCGCCCACGACCAGTCCCGCGATCCACACGGTCGGATCGAACGTCCACGGGAACTTGAACTGGTAGTTGGCCAACGCCCAGCCCAGCGCCGCCGCGCCCGATGCCGCCAGCAACCCGGACAGGCCGCCGACCAGCATGAACTCGATACGCTGCGCCTGCGCCAGCTGGCCGCGCGTGGCGCCCAGCGCGCGCAGCAGGCCCGCTTCGCGCGTGCGCTCGGCCTGGGATCCCATCAGTGCCGCGTACAGGACCAGCACGCCCGAGGCCAGCGTAAACATGAACAGGAATTCCACCGCCACGACGACCTGGTCCAGCACTTCCTGCACCTGGCGGATGATGCCGCTGACATCGATGACGGTGAGATTCGGCCACGCGCGCGTCAGCGTGTTGGCCAGGCCGATGCCGCGCGCGGCCAGGTGGAACGCGGTCATGTACGTCGTCGGCGCATCCTTCATTGCGGCCGGGTTGATGATGACGAAGAAGTTCGCCCGCATCGAGCCCCATTCCAGCTTGCGCAGGCTCGTGATCTTCGCCTCGACGATCTGGCCGCCCATGTCGAAGCGCATCGTATCGCCCAGTTTCAGGCGCAGCGTGTTCGCGAGGCCCTGCTCGACCGAGGCCTCGGCGACGCCCGGCGCGTCGCGGTACCAGCGGCCCGCCACGATCTCGTTCGTCGTCGGCAGGTCGCGCGTCGAGGACAGGTTGAATTCGCGCTCGGCGAGGCCTTTCGCGCGCTCGTCCGTGTACGTGGTCGCGGTGACCGCGTTGCCGTTCACGGCGACGAGGCGGCCGCGGATCATCGGGTACAAGGTCGGGGCGGGCACGCCGGCCGCGCGGATCGCGCCGGCGACGCCGTCGCGCTGGTCGGGCTGGATGTTGATGATGAAGCGGTTCGGCGCATCCGGCGGCGTGGCGAGGCGCCAGGCGGCCATCAGGTCGCCGCGCACGACGGTCAGCACGAGCAGCGCCATCAGGCCCAGCGACAGCGACACGATCTGTACGACCGTCGCGCCCGGACGCCGCTGCAGCGACGTGATGGCGAAGCGCCACGCCTGGTGGCGGAACACGCCGCGCAGACGGCGCAAAGACAGCAGCGCAAGCCAGCCGACGAGCGCGAACAGGGCGAACGCGCCGACGAAGCCGCCGGCGGTGAGCAGCGCGAGCTGCAGGTCGCCGGCCTGCCACAGCAGCAGCCCGACGAAGACGGCCGCGCCGAAGCCGTACGTGACCAGCGCGAGCGGCTTCGGCGCCGCCTGTTCGCGTCGGATCACGCGGTTGTGCGGCACGTTGCGCAGCTGGAGCACGGGCGGCAGCGCGAAGCCCACGAGCAGCAGCATGCCGGTGGCGATGCCCTGCAGCGCGGGCAGCAGCGACACGGGCGGCAGCTCGGTGGGAATCAGACCCTTGACCATCTCGAGCAGCACGAAGTGGGCGCCGAAGCCGACCAGCACGCCGAGCACGCTGCCCGCGAGTCCGACGATGACGAATTCGATGAGGAACAGCGCCCCGACCTCGTTCTGCGTCATGCCGAGGCAGCGCAGCATCGCGCAGGCATCGAGGTGGCGCTGCATGAAGCGGCGCGCGGCCATCGCGACGGCCACCGCGGCCAGCATCGCAGACAGCAACCCGACGAGCGACAGGAAGCGCTCGGCGCGGTCGATCGTCGAGCGCATCTCGGGGCGGCCGTTTTCCAGCGTCTCGATGCGCACGCCGCGCACGTTGTCCGCCGCGATCCTGCCGCGCAGCCAGCGCTCGTAATCGGCGATCGCCGCCTGGTCGTTGGGCGACTTCGCCGCCACCTGCATGCGGTATGTGACGCGCGCATAGTTGTCGACGAGGCCAGTGGCTTTCAGGTCGCCGAGCGCCAGCATCACGCGCGGCGCGAAGTTGGCGAACGATGCGCCGCGGTCCGGCTCCGACGCGATCAGGCGGGAAATCTTGAAACTCTTGTCGCCGAGCTGGATCGTCGAGCCGACCTTCACCCGCAGCGGCGGCAGCAGATTGACGTCGACCCAGACCGTGCCCGGCGCGGGCGTGTCGTGCGTGATGTCGCCGAGGGCCTCGCTCGCATCGATCGTGCTCGTCGTCACGCGCATGGCGCCGCGCAGCGGATAGTTGGTCGACACGGCCTTCACGGACGCCAGCAGCGCCTGCGACTCGTCACCCTGCCCTGCCTGCGCCATGCTGGGAAACGTCACGGTATCCGCCAGCACCAGGCCGCGCCGCGCCGCTTCATCGCGCCAGGCTTGGGAGAGCGGCTGGTCGGCGTTCACGAGCAGGTCGGCGCCGAGCAGCTGGCGTGCGTCGCGGTTCAATCCCGCGCGCATGCGGTCGACAAAGAAGCCGACGGCCGCCAGCGCCGACACCGCGACCACCAGCGCCACCAGCAGGAACCGCAGTTCGCCGGCACGCCAGTCGCGTGCGGTCATGCGCAGGGATTGGATCAGCATGGCGGTCACGCGGCCTGTGCGGCGTCGAAGAAGGCGTCGACTTCGGCCAGCCAGGCACGCTTGCGCTCGGGCTCGAGGAACGCGGCGGCGAAGCTGTTCTTCGCCAGCCGGCGCGCATGGCTGGCGTCGAGCGGCAGCGCGTCGAACGCGGCCAGGTAGTTGTCGTTGATGTAGCCGCCGAAATAGGCCGGATCGTCCGAATTCACGGTGGCCGCGAGGCCTTCGTCGAGCAGGCGGCGCAGGTTGCTGTCGCCCATCACGTCGAACACGCGCAGCTTGATGTTCGACAGCGGGCACACGGTCAGCGCCATCTGTTCGCGCACCAGACGCGCCGTCAGTTCGGCATCCTCGAGGCAGCGCACGCCGTGGTCGATGCGCTCCACGTTCAGCACGTCGAGCGCGCTCTCGATATAGGCCGGCGGGCCCTCTTCGCCGGCGTGCGCGACGAGGTGCAGGCCCAGGTTGCGGGCACGCTCGAACACGCGCGCGAATTTTTCCGGCGGGTGGCCGACCTCGGACGAGTCGAGGCCCACGCCGATGATCTTGTCGCGGAACGGCAGCGCCTCTTCCAGCGTCGCGATGGCCTCTTCCTCGGACAGGTGGCGCAGGAAGCACATGATGAGCGTGGCGCTGATCGGCCCGTCCTGGCAGGCGCGCCAGATGCCGTCGACGACGGTCTGGAACGGCACGCCGCGCGCCGTGTGCGTCTGCGGGTCGAAGAAGATCTCCGCATGGCGGACGTTGTCCGCGGCCGCGCGGCGCAGGTACGCCATCGTCATGTCATAGAAGTCCTGCTCGGTCAGCAGAACACTTGCGCCTGCGTAATATATGTCCAAGAACGACTGTAGATCGGTGAAAGCGTACGCTTGACGCAACGCTTCGACCGATGCATACGGGAGCGACACACCATTTCTTTGCGCGAGCTCAAAAATCAGCTCGGGCTCGAGCGAGCCTTCGATGTGGATGTGCAATTCTGCTTTCGGCATCGCCTGCAACATATGGCGCAGCTGTTCGTTCAGCATGGGATCTCCGCGTTGAATCATTGGAATGGAATCAGGCAGCCAGTGTAGCGCATGGATGCAAGCCTTTCATTCCACTGAAGAATTCCTGATATGTCAGTACACAATACGCGTGCGCCACTGCTTAGCAAGATGGTGCACTATTTACTTAACGATTAATAAACATGATCGTGGCTGACGGGATCAAAAGTCTTGGTTGGAAACCATGTCTGAAATACCAAAAAAGGGGTAAAGGCATGGTTCGCAATGATCTTAAAAATGGTTATTTCCTTATTCGTTTCAAAGACTTGGAAAGGCCGGACACGCGTGCACGACACTGTTTTGACTTCGAGAACTAATAGGCAGATAATAAATTTCATAAGCGTAAGAAGACGCTCTCAGCGGGCGCTAACAAAACCGGCTAGGGACCTCGCTGCCACTGCGGAACCACCACAGCGGGCTGCACGAGGTCCTGGTTAAAACCGGATGAGAACAAGAACATCGCCCTTCGTTTTGTGTCAGATCTTCTGACCTCCAAATCCGGACGGCGACCCCAACAAGAACACCTGCCAAGGCCGGGGCTTGGGCGGCAATCTCAGTCAGCCGCCAGACGTGATCAGTGTTAGCACATTAGAGGACATTCACATGACCATTTTTGATAACTACGCAGCCCGCTATGAGCGTACCCGGGAAGAGGAATACTCCCTGTCTGAGTACCTTCAGCTTTGCAAAAAAGATCCCCTGACTTACGCCAGCGCTCCCGAGCGCATGCTGGCCGCAATCGGCGAACCCACCCTGGTCGACACCCGCCTCGACCCGCGCCTGTCGCGCATCTTCGCCAACAAGGTCATCAAGGTATATCCCGCATTCCGCGAGTTCTACGGCATGGAGGAAGTGATCGAACAGGTCGTTTCCTATTTCCGCCATGCGGCGCAAGGCCTGGAAGAGCGCAAGCAGATTCTTTATCTGCTCGGACCCGTCGGCGGCGGCAAGTCGTCGATCGCGGAGAAATTGAAACACCTGATGGAACAGGTGCCGTTCTTCGCGCTGAAAGGCTCGCCGGTGAACGAATCGCCGCTCGGCCTGTTCAACGAAGAAGAGGACGGCGCGATTCTCGAGGAAGACTACGGCATCCCGCGCCGCTTCCTGCGTGCGGTGCCGAGCCCGTGGGCCGTCAAGCGCCTGCATGAATACGGCGGCGACATCAGCAAGTTCCGCGTCGTAAAACGTTATCCGTCCATCCTGAAGCAGATCGCGATCTCGAAGACGGAACCGGGCGACGAAAACAACCAGGACATTTCCTCGCTGGTCGGCAAGGTCGACATCCGCAAACTGGAAGACTATGCCCAGGACGATCCGGACGCCTACAGCTATTCCGGCGGCCTGTGCCTGGCGAACCAGGGCCTGATGGAATTCGTCGAGATGTTCAAGGCGCCCATCAAGGTCCTGCACCCGCTGCTGACGGCCACGCAGGAAGGCAACTACAAAGGGACCGAGGGCTTCGGCGCGATCCCGTTCGAAGGCATCATCCTGGCGCACTCGAACGAATCCGAGTGGAAGACCTTCCGCAACAACCGCAACAACGAGGCATTCCTCGACCGTATCTATATCGTCAAGGTGCCGTATTGCCTGCGTGTGTCGGACGAGGTCAAGATCTACGACAAGCTGTTGCGCAATTCCTCGCTCGACAAGGCGCCCTGCGCCCCGGGCACGCTGCGCATGATGGCCCAGTTCGCGATCCTGTCGCGCCTGAAGGACCCGGAAAACTCGAGCGTCTATTCGAAGATGCTGGTGTACGACGGCGAGAACCTGAAGGACACCGATCCGAAGGCGAAGTCGCTGCACGAATACGTCGACTACGCCGGCGTGGACGAAGGCATGAACGGCCTGTCGACCCGCTTCGCGTTCAAGATCCTGTCCAAGGTCTTCAACTTCGACAACACCGAAGTGGCGGCGAACCCCGTGCACCTGCTGTACGTGCTGGAACAGCAGATCGAGCGCGAGCAGTTCCCGGGCGAGACCGAGCAGCGCTACATGTCCTATATCAAGGAGCACCTGGCGAACCGCTACGTTGACTTCATCGGCAAGGAGATCCAGACGGCCTACCTGGAAAGCTATTCCGAGTATGGCCAGAACATCTTCGACCGCTACGTCACGTTCGCCGACTTCTGGATCCAGGACCAGGAATTCCGCGATCCGGACACGGGCGAAAGCTTCGACCGCGAAACGCTGAACGCCGAGCTCGAGAAGATCGAGAAGCCGGCCGGCATTTCGAACCCGAAGGATTTCCGCAACGAAATCGTCAACTTCGCGCTGAGAGCGCGGGCGACGAACGGCGGCAAGAATCCTGCGTGGACCAGCTACGAGAAGTTCCGCACCGTGATCGAGAAGAAAATGTTCTCGAATACCGAGGAACTGCTCCCGGTGATTTCGTTCAACGCGAAAGCCAGCGCGGAAGATGCGACCAAGCACGCCGACTTCGTGGCCCGTATGGTCGAAAAAGGCTATACGCCCAAGCAGGTCCGCCTGCTGTGCGAGTGGTACTTGCGCGTAAGGAAGTCCTCGTAAAGGCCATCGCAAAACCAGGAGCGTGGGGCGGGCGATGGAGCGCCCGCCGGGCAGGACCGGTGGACCGGCACGACGCCGTCCACCGAATCCGCGACGCCAACCACGTTACGACGCGGCGCGTTATATTATGTAAGGAACCGGGAAGCTTATCCGGCCCGCCGCGACTTTCAGCAGGAGGCCTGTTTTGACTTACCTCATCGACCGACGCTTGCAGGGCAAGAACAAGTCTGCGGTCAACCGCGAACGCTTCTTGCGCCGCTATAAGGCGCAAATCAAGGATGCGGTGGGCCGGGCGATCAAGGGTCGCTCGATCACCGACGTAGAGAATGGCGAGAAGGTCTCGATTCCCGTCAAGGACGTGAGCGAGCCGCATTTCGGACACGCCCATGGCGGCGTCTGGGAGACCGTCAACCCCGGCAACACGGAATACCAGAAAGGCGACACGATCAACCGTCCCCGCGGCGGTGGCGGCGGCGCCGGACGCGGCCGTGCCGGCAACAGCGAGCAGACGACCGAAGACGATTTCATCTTCGAGCTCAGCCGCGAAGAATTCATGAATTACTTCTTCGAAGACCTCGAGCTGCCGAACATGGTCAAGACGCAGTTGACCCAGGTCGTCGAATACAAGAACCAGCGCGCCGGCTACAACATTTCCGGCACACCGTCGAACATCCACGTGCTGCGCTCCCTGCGCGGCGCGCTCGGCCGGCGCATCGCGGTGGGCGGCCCCTCCCGCAAGCAACTGACTGCGCTCGAGCACCAGTTGCGCGACCTGCGCGAACAGGGTGCGGAGGACGACGACCCGCAGGTGATCGAACTGAAGCACAAGATCCACCACCTGCACACGCGCCTGCTGGCGATCCCGTTCATCGACCCGATCGACCTGCGCTACAGCAACCGCATCAAGATCCCGAAACCGTCCACGGCAGCCGTCATGTTCTGCATCATGGACGTGTCCGGATCGATGGATGAAAGCCGCAAGGACACCGCCAAGCGCTTCTTCATCCTGCTGTACCTGTTCCTCAAGCGGGTTTACGAACGGATCGACGTCGTCTTCATCCGCCACCACACGGCGGCGGCCGAGGTCGACGAAAACGAGTTCTTCCACTCGCGCGAATCGGGCGGCACGGTCGTCTCGTCGGCGCTGCACCTGCTGAACAAGGTCATCACCGAACGCTACAGCAACGGCGACTGGAACAGCTACGTGGCCCAGGCTTCGGACGGCGACAACTGGGATAACGACTCCGTGCTGTGCAGGCAGATCCTGAGCAATGCGATCATGCCCAGGGTCCAGTACTACACGTATGTCGAGATCACCGACGGTCCGCCCCAGAACCTGTGGGAGCAGTACGCTGAAGTGGCGTCCACGCACCAGAACTTCGCCATGCAGAAGATCGTGACGCCGGCGGACATCTATCCGGTGTTCCGCGAATTGTTCAAGAAGCAGCCCAAGTAGCGAGGCCCGCTATGCCAAGAGATCCCAACAACCCGCGTGCCCTGCCCGAGCAGTCGGAATGGACGTTCGACCTGATCGAACAGGCGCACGAGGAAATCCGCAGGGTGGCCAGGAAGTTCGGCCTGGACACCTATCCCAACCAGCTCGAAATCATCACGGCCGAGCAGATGATGGACGCGTACACGTCCGTCGGCATGCCCGTCTCGTACAACCACTGGTCGTTCGGCAAGCATTTCCTGACGACGGAAAAGAGTTACAAGCGTGGCCAGATGGGCCTCGCCTACGAAATCGTCATCAACTCGAATCCCTGCATCGCCTATCTGATGGAGGAAAACAGCCTGACGATGCAGGCGCTCGTGATCGCGCACGCGGCCTACGGCCATAATTCTTTCTTTAAAGGCAATTACCTGTTCCGAACGTGGACCGATGCCGACGCCATCGTCGACTACATGGTCTTTGCGAAGAACTATATTGCCGAGTGCGAACAGCGGCATGGTATCGATGCCGTCGAGGAATTGCTCGATTCCTGCCACGCGATCCAGAACTATGGCGTGGACCGGTATAAACGGCCGGCCAAGCTGTCGGTCGCACAGGAAGCGGCGCGCCAGAAGGAGCGCGAGGAATACATGCAGTCGCAGGTCAACGAGCTGTGGCGCACCTTGCCGCGGCGCGAGGAACAGATCAAGGACCAGCCGCCGCCGCGCTTCCCGCCCGAGCCCGAGGAAAACCTGCTCTACTTTATCGAGAAGTACGCACCGCTGCTCGAACCCTGGCAGCGCGAGCTCGTACGGATCACGCGCAAGATCTCGCAGTATTTCTATCCGCAGCGCCAGACCCAGGTGATGAACGAAGGCTGGGCGACCTTCTGGCACTACACGATCCTGCAGGAGCTCTATAAAGAAGGAATCGTCGGCGACGGGTTCATGCTGGAATTCCTGCAGAGCCATACGAACGTCGTCTACCAGCCGCCGGCCACGAGCCCCTATTACAATGGCATCAATCCGTATGCTCTCGGGTTTGCGATGATGACAGACATCAAGCGCATCTGCGAAGAGCCGACGGACGAGGACAAGGCCTGGTTCCCGGACATCGCGGGCAGCGACTGGCTCAAGACGCTCGACTTTGCGATGCGCAACTTCAAGGACGAGAGCTTCATCGCCCAGTACCTGTCGCCCAAGCTGATCCGGGAATTCCACTTCTTCGCCGTGCTGGACGACGACCGCAGCGACAAGCTGACGATTTCGGCCATCCACGACGAGGCCGGATACCGCTATGTTCGCCAGCAGCTCGCTGATCAATATAATATCGGCAACCGCGAGCCGAACATCCAGGTCTGGCAGGTCAACACGCGAGACGACCGCGCGCTGACGCTGCGTCACACCCAGTTCCAGCGCCGCCCCCTGAACCAGCAGGCGCATGAGGTTCTGAAGCACGTCGCGCGGCTGTGGGGCTTCGATGTGCGCCTCGAGACCGTTGACCCATCCGGGCGTGTCGTCAGCAGCCTGGAGTGCCGCCGCGAGAAGCGCGCGCGTTACTGATCTCCCTGCCCGCGCTGCTCGGCGCGGGCATTTTTTTCTTCCATCCTGTTGACACCATCTTCCCCTTGTGATGTAGTTCAACTAACATCTGACGTGGTGAGTGAGCCATATCAAGTGCCTGTATCGACATAAGGACTTGTTATGGCTGACCCCTCTTATCCGGGGTCAAAACCGCTTCAACAGTACGCGCTCCCGCTTGAAACTTCGATATAGTTGGCAGAAACGCCACGCGTCTTTCTTATGATATTTGCTGAGCTGCAAAATAGGCATGGAAAATTTGGCGTTTTGGGGGCGTTCGCCTCATCTTCTACACATCATGAAAGGGGTCCATATAACATTGCAAAACAACTAACTTCCACCTCCATCGGCATGCCCACGGCCCTTCTTTATTGATCACTTTCTTTGCCTGTTTTTACAGACAAATAGGCTCACTTTGAGGGTGTAAAAATGTATGTGCAAAAAAGAATTCGTAGGTATAATTCGCCGATGTCCCGGATGCGGCTCTTAGCTTTTTGTCGTGTTTTGTGGGTTTAGTAGCAACAAAAAAAGGTTGGTATTGGAGAAAGCAGGATGAATTTTTCGCATGAGAAGAACCCCGGGAAGAATTTGACTGGTATCGCCATTGTCATCATCTTGCACCTGATCGTTGCTTACGGGATCGTGACTGGTCTCGGCAAAAAGATGATCAGCAAGGTGACCGAGGCAGTGGAGACCAAGATCATTGAAGATGTAAAACCGCCGCCACCTCCGGAGACGCCGCCCCCGCCGCCGCCGCCGGAAATGAAGGCTCCGCCTCCGCCGTTCATCCCGCCGGTGGAAGTGCAAGTGCAGACCCCGCCGCCGCAGCAGAATGTGATCGCTAACACGACGCAGGCCAAGCCGCAGACGACGGAACTCCAGAAGGCATTGCCGCAACCGTCGGCCCCGCCCGCTCCGGCCGCCAAGCCGGCAGGCCCGGCCCGGACCCCGGCAGTCGCGGACTTCAATACGTGCTCGAAGCCGGAATATCCGAAGTCGTCGCTGCGTAACGAAGAAACGGGTGTGTCGACCATTTCGTTCCTGATTGCTGCGGACGGTGGCGTGAAGGATTCCAAGGTCACGAAGTCCAGCGGCTTCCGCGACCTGGATAAGGCTGCTCAGGTGGCACTGGGCAAGTGCCGGTTCAAGCCGGCAACTGAGAACGGCCAGGCCATCGAGTCCTGGCAGCCGGTTCAGTACGTCTGGACGCTGGAATAACCAGAGACAGCGTATCGTCTCAAAAGCATGATTTTCGTTGTTATTAGTTCAGCGAACTGTTCATTTTAAATTTTTGGAGGAAGCATGTTTAAGAATACCCGTTTGTCCGCTACCGTAGCGGCTCTCCTGTTCTCGGTCACTGCGGCATCGGCACTGGTGTCCGCTCCGGCCTTCGCCGACGCTCCGGCCTCGGCAGCAGCGAGCGCACCGGCAGCGGCACCGGCGGCTGACGCAGCAGCACCGGCAGCCGACGCTGCCGCTTCGGCACCGGCAGCAGCCCCGGCAGCTGGCGGCGAAGCCAAGAAAGAAGAAGTCGAGAACCCGTTCGGCCCTGAAGCTGTGTGGAACGGCGGCGTCGTGTCGCGCAGCACCCTGATCATCCTGGCGATCATGTCGATGGGTTCCTGGTACATCATCATCACCAAGCTGCTGGACCAGATGAAGATCTTCAAGCAGTCGAAGGAAACCAACCAGAAGTTCTGGAAAGCTCCGTCGATCGCTGCTGGCTCGGCTCAACTGAGCGAAGGCTCGCCTTTCCGCTTCATCGCTGAAACCGGCACCAAGGCAACCCAGCACCACGACGGCGCCCTGCTCGAGCAGATCGACCTGTCGACCTGGGTGACCATGCAGATCCAGCGCGCCGTGGACAAAGTCCAGTCGCGTCTGCAGGATGGCCTGTCGTTCCTGGCAACCGTCGGCTCGACCTCGCCGTTCATCGGCCTGTTCGGTACCGTCTGGGGTATCTACAACGCACTGACCAACATCGGTATGACGGGTAACGCGTCGATCGACAAGGTCGCAGGTCCGGTGGGTGAAGCACTGATCATGACCGCATTCGGTCTGTTCGTTGCAGTTCCGGCCGTTCTGGGCTACAACTGGCTGGTCCGCCGCAACAAGTCGGCAATGGAAGACGTCCGTTCGTTCAGCGCTGACGTGCACTCGGTCCTGATCTCGGGCGCAATGCACACCTCGGAAGCTGCACGTGCACAAGGCGCCAGCACCGCTAAAAAGGTTGGCTAAACCATGAGCATGAGTGTTGGCTCCGATAGCGGAGATGAAGATGCAGTGATGTCAGAGATCAACACCACGCCCCTCGTGGACGTGATGCTGGTTCTCCTGATCATCTTTCTGATCACCAGCCCGGTTGTCCTCCACCTGCAGAAGATTGCCCTGCCGATCGAGACCAACCAGGTCGTGAAAACCACGCCGGAAGACGTGAACATCGTCGTCAACAAAGATGGCGAGATGTACTGGAACCAGAAGCACCTGAACAACACCGACGAACTGTTCGATTTCCTGGCCAAGGAATCGGTGAAAGTTCCGCAGCCGGAAGTGAAGATTCGTGGCGACCAGCAAACCCGCTACGAAGCTATCGGCAAGGTTCTGTACACGGCCCAGCGTGCCGGGATTCAGAAGGTCGGTTTCATCACCGAACCGCCTGATAAGGGCTGATCCTCCAGGATGCAACCCGCCAGCGTGATAGTGGTTTACTGCTGTCACGCTGGTTTCCCAAGATTTGAAAGGAAACACCATGGGTATGAACGTTGGTTCGTCCGGAGCTAAAGGAGCAGATCCGGAACCGATGATGGAAATGAACATGACGCCGCTGATCGACGTCATGCTGGTGCTGATCATCATGATGATCATCACCATTCCGAAGCAAAACCATTCGGTTAACTTGAACATGCCGGTTGGCAACCCGCCACCGCCGACCAAGGAACCGGTAGTGATCACGATTGACGTGGACTTCGACGGTACGATCCTCTGGGATAACGCCCCGGTCCCGGATCGTGCCACCCTCGAAGCGAAGCTGGCGAACGTGGCAGCCCAACCTGATCAGCCGGAAGTGCACCTGCGTCCGAACAAGCTGGTCGAGTACAAGGTTGTCGCTGGCGTGATGGCATCGGCCCAGCGTCTTGGTGTCACCAAGATCGGTATGGTCGGTAACGAACAGTTCCAGTAATCGCTTTGGCTATAATGAACACGGCAGGGTTTCCCTGCCGTGTCTATTTTGAATGAGAGAATTTCGATAATGGTTAAATTCCGCCTCGCACACCTCGGCCTCGCACTGGCCGCACTCGGATTCACCGCCGCCGCTCCGGTGGTCGGCCTGGCCCCGGTCTACGCCGCGGAGACCCTCCGTCCCGAAATCGGCAAGCCCCTGCAGGAAGCCCAGCAGCTGATGAAGTCGGGCAAGAACAAGGATGCCCTCGCCAAACTGCGCGACCTGGACAAGGTCGGCGGCAAATCGGCCAACGAGACGTACCTGATCGAACGTACCCGCGCGGGTGCAGCCTCCGCCGCCGGTGATTACGACACCGCTGCCAAGGCATTCGAATACCTGATCGGTTCCGGTAAGCTGTCGGGCGCCGAAAAAGCCCAGTTCTCGGAAGGCCTGATCGGCATCTATATGCGCGCCGGCGACCTGGGCAAGGCCAATGAAGCCATCCAGCGCCAGCTCAAGGATCACGACGATCCGAAGCTGCGTGCCTACCTGATGCAGAACTATTACAAACAGGGCAATATCAAGGCCCTGGAAGACGAGCTGCGCGCGGCCGAAAAGAGCGGCCGCATGAGCGAAGACCAGCTGGGCATGCTCGCCAACATCCAGCTCAAGAAGAACGACAAGGCCGGCTACGTCAACACGATCGAGAAACTGGCCGCGAACTATCCGAAGGCCCAGTACTGGACCGACCTGCTGAACCGCGTGCAGGGCAAGCCGGGCTTCTCGGGCCGCCTGCAGGTGGACCTGTACCGCCTGAAGCTGGCCAATGGCCTGCTGAAGAAGCCGAGCGAGTACATGGAAATGGCCCAGCTCGTGCTGCAGGCCGGCGCGCCGGCTGAAGCCCTGAAGGTCATCGACAAAGGCTACAAGGCGGGTGCACTGGGCACCGGTCCGGACGCCGCGCGTCACCAGCGCCTGAAGGACCTGGCCGAGAAGACCCTGGCCGACCAGAACAAGAACCTGGCCGCCACCGAAGCCCAGCTGGCCAAGGACGGCGACAACGACGGCCTGGCATCGCTGGGTTACGCTCTGGTCCAGTCCGGCCAGGCCGACAAGGGCCTGAAGATGCTGGAAGCAGCGTCGAAAGCCAAGGACCTGAAGCATCCGGAAGACGTCAAGCTGCGCCTGGGCGAAGCGTATGCCGTCGCCGGCAAGAAGTCGCAGGCGATCAGCACGCTCAAGTCCGTCGGCGGTACCGATGGCACGGCGGAAGTGGCCCGTTACTTCATCATGGCGATCAACAAGCCGATCTCCGGCTGATCTCCCTGCCCGGGCTGAAAAAAAGCGCAGTCTGCGTCATGCAGGCTGCGCTTTTTTATTGGGGGCAACGCTACCCCATCCATTGCAACAAAGGCATTGCGCTGTGCAACATGCCCTTTGCCGTATAATCTGGTATTTCGCCTAGAAGCACGAACCATCCCATGAAGGTATTTCGCGGACTTCCCAACGACAGGGCACGCGCGCCTTGCGCTCTCACGATCGGCAATTTCGACGGTGTCCACCGCGGGCACCAGGCGCTGTTGGCCCACGTGACAGCGAGCGCCCGCAAGCTCGGCCTGGAAGCCGCCGTGATGACCTTCGAGCCCCATCCGCGCGAATATTTTGCGCAGCGCAGCGGCGATTTGTCGAAGGCGCCGGCGCGCATCGCCAACCTGCGCGACAAGCTCGAATCGCTGGAACATGCCGGCGTCGATCGCGTCATCGTCGAACACTTCAACGAGCATTTCGCGTCGATGTCGCCGGACGAATTCACGCAGCGCGTGCTGGTCGACGGCCTGCACGTAAAATGGCTGATGGTCGGCGATGACTTTTGCTACGGCGCCCGCCGCGCCGGCAACGTCGCCCTGCTGGCCGAAGCCGGCAAGCGCTACGGCTTCGAAGTGCACAGCCTGCCGGCCGTGCTGCACGACTCCACGCGGATCTCGTCCTCGGCCGTGCGCGCCGCGCTCGCGGCCGGCGATTTCGACGCCACCCGCGCCCTGCTGGGCCACCCGTATTCCATGTCCGGCCACGTCATCCATGGCCAGAAACTGGGCCGCACACTGGGCTTCCCGACGCTGAACCTGCGCGTCGCCCACCGCCCCGCACTGGCCGGCATCTTCGTCGTGCAGGTGCACGGCCTGGCCGACCGGCCGCTGCCGGCCGTCGCGAGCCTCGGCGTGCGCCCGACCGTCGAGGACGCGGGCCGCATGCTGCTGGAAGTCCATGTGTTTGACTGGAACCAGCCCTGCTACGGCAAGCTGGTGCGCGTGGAATTCCTCACCAAGTTGCGCGACGAGGAAAAATACGTCGACCTCCCCACACTGACGGCCGCCATCGACCGCGACGCGCAGCAGGCCCGCGCCTGGTTCGCCCAGCGCGCCGGCGCGCTCACCGCCACCGACCGAATTTGACCGGGACTTCCAGAGTCTCAACGGCGCCAAGAACGGGATAACGGCGCGCCGTCCCGTCATCACGAATAACAGCAGTCCATTTTAGAAATCACCATGTCCGATACCAAGCAAGGCCAGAAAGGCCAACAAGGCAACAAGAAGCCGGAGAGCAAGTACCCAGTCAACATGACCGACACCCCTTTCCCGATGCGCGGCGACCTCGCCAAGCGCGAGCCGGGCTGGGTCAAGCAATGGCAGGACAAGAAGATCTACGAACGCGTCCGCAAGGCCGCCGCCGGCCGTCCAAAGTTTGTCCTGCACGACGGTCCGCCGTACGCGAACGGTGACATCCACCTGGGCCACGCCGTCAACAAGATCCTGAAGGACATGGTCGTCAAATCGCGCACCATGGCCGGCTTCGACGCACCCTACGTGCCGGGCTGGGACTGCCATGGCATGCCGATCGAGATCCAGATCGAAAAACAGTTCGGCAAGAACCTGCCGACGGCCGACGTGCTGCAAAAAGCCCGTGCCTACGCACTCGAACAGATCGACCGCCAGCGCACCGGCTTCATCCGCCTGGGCGTGCTGGGCGAATGGGACAACCCGTACCTGACGATGAACTTCAGTAACGAGGCGGACGAACTGCGCGCCCTCGGCACGATGCTCGACAAGGGTTACGTCTACCGTGGCCTGAAGCCCGTGAACTGGTGCTTCGACTGCGGTTCGGCGCTGGCCGAGGCGGAAGTGGAATACCAGGACAAGCGCGACCCGGCGATCGACGTCGGCTTCCCGTTCGCGGAAGGCGACAAGGTCGCGCAGGCGTTCGGCCTGGATGCCCTGCCCCCGGGCGACGGCTTCATCGTGATCTGGACGACGACCCCGTGGACGATCCCGTCGAACCAGGCGCTGAACGTGCACCCGGAAGTGACGTACGCGCTCGTCAAGGCGGATCGCAACGGCCAACCGATCCTGCTGATCGTCGCAAAAGACCTGGCCGAAAGCGTCCTGCAGCGCTACAAGCTGGAAGGCGAAGTCGTCGCGACGACGACCGGCGAGAAGCTGGGCGGCATCCGCTTCAAGCACCCGCTGCACGCGGCCGATCCGTTCTACGATCGCACGTCGCCCGTCTACCTGGCCGACTACGTGACGACCGACAGCGGCACGGGCGTCGTCCACTCCGCGCCCGCCTATGGCCTGGAAGACTTCCAGTCCTGCAAGGCGCACGGCATGAAGGACGACGAGATCCTGAAGCCCGTGATGGGCGACGGCCGTTTCGCGAGCACGCTGCCGCTGTTCGGCGGCATGACGATCTGGGAAGCGTCCAAGCCGATCTGCAATGCCCTCTCCGAAGCCGGCGCCCTGTTCGAACTGAAGATGTTCGACCACAGCTACATGCATTGCTGGCGCCACAAGACCCCGATCGTGTACCGCGCGACGAGCCAGTGGTTCGCCGGCATGGACGTCAAGCCGAAGGACGGCGGCCCCACGCTGCGCGAATCCGCGCTGGCCGGCATCGCCGAGACGCAGTTCTTCCCCGACTGGGGCCAGGCGCGCCTGCACGGCATGATCGCCAACCGTCCGGACTGGACCCTGTCGCGCCAGCGCCAGTGGGGCGTCCCGATGGCCTTCTTCCTGCACCGCGAAACGGGCGAGCTGCATCCGCGCACGCCGGAGCTGCTGGAGCAGGTGGCCAAGCTGATCGAACAGGGCGGCATCGACGCGTGGCACAAGCTCGACCCGCGCGACCTGCTGGGCGATGACGCCGCGATGTACGAAAAGAACCGCGACACGCTGGACGTGTGGTTCGACTCGGGCACGACGCACCAGACCGTGCTGCGCGGCTCGCACGCCGCGCAATCGCACTTCCCGGCCGACCTGTACCTCGAAGGCTCGGACCAGCACCGCGGCTGGTTCCACTCGTCGCTGCTGACGTCGTCGATGCTGAATGGCCGCCCGCCGTACAAGGCGCTGCTGACGCACGGCTTCACGGTCGACGAGCAGGGCAAGAAGATGTCCAAATCGCTCGGCAACACGCTGGCGCCGCAAAAGATCTCCGATACGCTGGGCGCCGACATCCTGCGCCTGTGGGTTGCATCGACCGACTACACGGGCGAGCTGTCGATCGGCGAAGAGATCCTCAAGCGCGTGACGGAATCGTACCGCCGCATCCGCAACACGCTGCGCTTCCTGCTCGCGAACACGTCGGACTTCGATCCGGTCAAGAACGCCGTGCCTGTCGCGGAACTGCTCGAGATCGACCGCTACGCAATGGCCGAGACGGCGCGCCTTCAGGCGGACATCGCCGCGCACTTCGAGCGCTACGAATTCCACCCGGTCGTCGCGCGCCTGCAGAACTTCTGCTCGGAAGACCTGGGCGGCTTCTACCTCGACATCCTGAAGGACCGCTTGTACACCACCGGCGTGGACTCGTTCGCGCGCCGCTCGGCGCAGACCGCGCTGTGGCACATCGCGCACGCGCTGCTGCGCATCATGGCGCCGATCCTGTCGTTCACGGCCGAGGAAGCGTGGGCCGTGTTCGCGGGCGAACAGGCCTACAAGGACAGCGACGAGACCATCTTCACGCAGACGCTGTGGACCTTCCCGGCCATCGCGGACAGCGCCGCCCTGCTGGACAAGTACGCGCTGCTGCGCGCCGTTCGTGCGGACGTCACCAAGCAGCTGGAAGAAGTGCGCGCATCGGGCGCGATCGGCTCGTCGCTGCAGGCGGAACTGGCGATCAAGGCCGCCGGCGAGAAGTACGCCACGCTGGCCAGCCTGGACGACGACCTGAAGTTCGTGTTCATCACGTCGCAGGCCACCGTCGAACAGGTGGCGGATGCGGCGGCGGAAGCCGTCACCGTCACGCCGTCCGACGCCGCCAAGTGCGAGCGCTGCTGGCACTACCGCCGCGACGTGGGACATGACCACGCGCATCCGGGCCTGTGCGGCCGCTGCACGAGCAACCTGTTCGGCAGCGGGGAACAGCGCCGCTTCGCCTGACGTACCTGCGCCCCGGGCCACGTGCCCGGGGTTTCCACTCTACGACCATCGACATGGCCAGCAAAAAAAAACCAACATTCTCCGCCGTCTCGTCGCGCTCGGGCGGCAGCCTCACCCCGTGGCTCGGCATCGCCTTCATCGTCATCCTGCTCGACCAGATCAGCAAGATCACCATCACGCGCACCTTCGTGCACGGCGAAGAGAAACACATCACCAGCTTCTTCAACCTGGTCCTCGCGTATAACAAGGGCGCCGCATTCAGCTTCCTGTCCGACCAGGGCGGCTGGCAGCGCTACCTGTTCGCCGGCATCGCCATCGCGGCCGTCGGCTTCATCATCTACCTGCTGCGCAAGCACGCGGGCCAGCGCATGTTCTGCTGGGCCCTCGCGCTGATCATGGGCGGCGCCCTCGGCAATCTCGTCGACCGCGTCGCGTACGGCCACGTGATCGACTTCCTCGACTTCTACTGGCGCGGCGTCGGCCACTTCCCGGCCTTTAACATTGCGGATACCGCCATCACGATCGGCGCCTTCCTGTTCATCATCGATGAACTGCGCCGCGTGAACAAACACTGAGCAAGCACTGAGCATGGGAGAGATCATGAGCATGGACCTGAAGGGCAAGAAGATCGTCCTCGGCCTGTCCGGCGGCGTGGCCTGCTACAAGGCCGCGGAACTGTGCCGCGCCCTCACCAAACAGGGCGCGCACGTGCAGGTCGTGATGACCGAAGCGGCCACCCATTTCATCGGCACCGTGACGATGCAGGCGCTGTCCGGCCGCAGCGTCTACACGGACCAGTGGGATGGGCGCATCCCCAACAACATGGCGCACATCGACCTCACGCGCGATGCCGACGCCATCCTCGTCGCGCCCTGCTCGGCCGACTTCCTGTTCAAGCTCGCGCACGGCGCCACCGACGACCTGCTGTCGACCCTGTGCCTCGCGCGCCCGCACCACGTGCCGCTGCTCGTCGCGCCGGCGATGAACGTCGAGATGTGGGAAAAGGCGCCCACGCAGCGCAACGTCGCGCAACTGCGCGAGGATGGCGTATGCATCCTCGGCCCGGCCGCGGGCTCGCAGGCCTGCGGCGAGACGGGCATGGGCCGCATGCTCGAACCGGACGAACTGCTCGAGGAACTCGTCGCCTCGTTCCAGCCGAAACTCCTGGCCGGCAAGCGCGTCCTGATCACGGCCGGTCCGACGTATGAAGCGATCGACCCCGTGCGCGGCATCACCAATCTGTCGTCCGGGAAGATGGGCTATGCGATCGCGCGTGCCGCGCGCGAGGCCGGCGCCGACGTCACGCTCGTCTCCGGCCCGACGTCGCTGCCCGCGCCGCATGGCGTGCGCCGCATCGACGTGCAGAGCGCGCGCCAGATGCTGGACGCCGTCATGCAGGCCGTCCCGGGGCAGCACATCTTCGTGGGCGTGGCGGCCGTCGCCGACTGGCGCGTGGACAATGCCAGCGACCAGAAGATCAAGAAGGACGGCAGCGGCGACGCCCCGCAACTGCACTTCGCCCAGAACCCGGACATCCTCGCGACCGTCGCCGCGACCACGTCGCTGAACGGCTGGCCGTATTGCGTCGGCTTCGCGGCCGAATCGGAAAACCTGATCGAATACGGCGCCGTCAAGCGCGAGAAAAAAGGCATTCCTCTGCTCGTGGGCAATATCGGCCCGCAGACGTTCGGGCAGGATGAGAATGCGATCGTGCTGTTCGACGAAAGCGGCCACACGGTGCTCCCGCGCGCGACCAAGCTGGAACTGGCGCGCCAGCTCGTTTCCGAGATCGCCAAGCGCCTGGAACAGCGTTCGCTGCTGGCCTGATTCACCTGTACCACTCAAGCACTCCATGAAGACTATCGACCTGAAAATCATCGACCCGCGCATGAAGGACTTCCTGCCGGCCTACGCCACCGCGGGCAGCGCCGGCCTCGACCTGCGCGCCTGCATCGAGGCGCCCATGACCATCGCCCCCGGCGAGACCGTGCTGGTGCCGACCGGCCTCGCCATCCACATCGGCGATCCGGGCTATGCGGCGATGATCCTGCCGCGCAGTGGGCTCGGCCATAAGAACGGCATCGTTCTGGGTAATCTGGTAGGCTTGATCGACTCCGATTACCAGGGCCAGCTGATGGTCTCGACCTGGAATCGCGGCCAAGCCACGTTCACGCTGCAGCCGATGGACCGCCTGGCGCAGCTGATCGTGGTGCCTGTCATGCAGGTGGGCTTCAACGTCGTGGAGGATTTCGCAACGAGCGACCGGGGCGCCGGAGGATTCGGCTCCACCGGCAAACAATAAACTATGAGGAGCACATGACCGGACATCGTCGTCAGCGCCCCGCGGGCATCAAGACTGCCGCGCTGGGCATCACCGCAGCCCTGCTGCTGTCGGCCTGCGCCACGCAGGCACCGCGCCAACCATCGGCCACGCCGCGCGTCACCGAACGCCCCGTCGAAGCCCCGGCCCTGAGCCCGCAGATGGCTGCCGCCGCCGACACCCTGACGAAGATGGCGGTCCTGCAGGAGCGTCTGTACAAGGTCGCAGCGCCCCTGCTGATCCAGAATGCGGAACTGTGCAAGGGCCAGGCCCGCAACCTGCTCGGCTTCACGGCGAAGAACCGCTGGTCCTATCCGGGCGAATACAACGAAGCCGCGCACGTCGCCTTCGGCATGGACGAGCGCCTGCAGGTGACCGACGTGCTGGCCGGCAGCGGCGCGGCGCGCGCCGGCCTGCAGTCCGGCGACGTGCTGCTCGCGGCCGCCGGCAAGCCCCTGCCGACCGGCGAACATGCGCTGTCCCAGGCGGGCGCCGTGTTCGGCAAGATCATCGCGTCGCAAGCGAGCCTGCCGATGACGATCGAGCGCCGCCGGAGCGAGCGCCAGCTGACCATTCCCGTCACGCGTGCGTGCGCCTTCGCGATCGAACTGGGCAACGCCGACAACGTCAACGCGTACGGCGACGGCAGCCGCGTGCTCGTCACGCGCGGCATGATCAACTTCACGCACGACGACGACGAACTGGCCTTCGTGCTGGCGAAGACGATGGCCCACAACATGCTGGGCCACCCGTCCTCGCAACGCAACAGCGCAACGCTCGGCAGCATCATCGACAACCTGAAAAGCATCACGCCCGACACGTCGATGCTGATCGGCAGCGGCGGCATCAAGGCCATGCCGGCCGATGCCGATGCAGCCGCCGACCGCCTCGCCATCTACCTGGCCGCGCGCGCCGGCTACGACGTCAAGGATGCGCCCGCGTTCTGGAACCGCCTGGCCGAAAGCTATCCGCCCAGCGTGTTGAACGGCTACAGCGCCAATCATCCCGCGCTGCCGCAGCGCCTGTCCGCCATGGAGAAAGCGATCGCGGACGTCAAGGCCAAGCGGTCCGCGAAGAAGCCGCTGGTGCCTTGAGCATCGACGCATCCGCGTGATCGACCAGGGCCGCGCTTGCGGCCCCTTTTCATGCCCCCTCCGGCAGGGTTTCCCACCTTTTTGTATCATTACCAATTCCCCGCCCCCGTCGCGCAATTCGAGCGCAAGAAACGGGAAGGCGAAGGAAGCCCGCGCGTCCATCATCCGGCGCCGGCCCGACCTGATACCGATCCAGGAACCATGAACACTGCCAACCTGCTGCGCCTCATCCTGCTTGCCTCCATCTGGGGCGGCTCCTTCCTGTTCATGCGCATCAGCGCGCCGACACTCGGCCCCGCGGTGCTCATCGAATTCCGCGTGCTGTTCGCGGCGCTGTTCCTCGCCATCGTCGGCGTCGTCCTCAAGAAGCGCCTCGACCTGCGCGCCCACTGGAAGCATTACTTCATCCTCGGCTTCTTCAACTCCGCGTTCCCGTTCCTGCTGTTCGCGTTCGCGGCGCGCACCTTGCCGGCGTCGGTGCTGGCCGTGCTGAACGCGACCGCGCCGATGTGGGGCGCGCTGCTCGGCGCCGTGTGGAGCCGCCAGGCGATCCGCGCGCGGACGGCCCTGGGCCTCGTGCTCGGCACCGTCGGTGTCGCGCTGCTCGTCGGCTTCGACCACGCGACGAGCCGCCCCGGCGCCGGCCTCGCCGTCGCCGCCGCGCTGGTGGCCGCGTTGAGCTACAGCGTCGCGAGCCTGTACGCGCGCACGGCGAAAAGCGTGGAGCCCTTCGCCAACGCGCACGGCACGATGTGGACGTCCGCATTGATGGTCCTGCCCGCCCTGCCCCTGTTCCCGCCCGCCGGCGCGCCGACCGTGGGCATCGTCGGCGCCGTGATCGCACTGGGTGTGCTGTGCAGCGGCATCGCGTACATCCTGTACTTCAGGCTGATCGAGCAAGTCGGCACGACGTCCGCCCTCACCGTCACGTTCCTGAGCCCCGTCTTCGGCATCCTGTGGGGCGCGCTGTTCCTCGGCGAGGCGATCGGCTGGTACACGATCGTGGGCTCGGCCATCACGCTGGTCGGCACCGCGTTCGTCACCGGCTTCGTTCCCCGCTTCGGCCGCACCGCGCCGGTGCCGGCATCCAGCAAATGAGCCACAGCCGTCATACGATCGCGCTGCCTGCCGGTTATCGGCACGCGGACGCCTGTACGTTCCATGGCCGCGATGCCGATGCGCTGGCCGAAGTCGTCGACGCGGACGCGGGCCGCATCCGCAAGGGCGTGCTGCTGGGTGGCGTGCCGACGCTGATCGACATCGCGCTGCATGCGGACCGCGCCGAGTGCGTCGTCGAGAGCGACGGCACCGTCTCGGCGGCTGCAATCCACGACGCCCTCGTGAACATGCTGGGCCTGCGCATCGACCCCGCGCCGTTCGAGCAGGCCGTGCGCGACGATCCGTTGTTCGGCCCCGTCGTCGCGCGCCAGCCGGGCCTGCGCGTCATCCAGTCGGCCACCGTGTTCGAGGCGCTGACGTGGGCCATCATCGGCCAGCAGATCAACCTGCCGTTCGCCATTTCCCTGCGCCGCACGTTCATCGGCCTGGCGGGACGGCCGCATTCGAGCGGCCTGTGGTGCTATCCGGAGGCGGCCGACGTGGCCCGTCTAGATCTCGATCAACTGACCAGTCGAAAATTTTCCGGCGCAAAGGCGGAGACGCTGCTGCGCTTCGCCCGCCTCGTGGCCGACGGCGCGCTGCCGCTGGACCGCAGTGATGACCCGGCCGGCGTGAGCGAGCGCCTGCTCGCGGTCAAGGGCATCGGCCCGTGGACCGTCAACTATGCGCTGCTGCGCGGCTGGGGCTACGCCGATTGCTCGCTGCACGGCGACGTGGCCGTGCGTAACGCCATCGGCCGGCTGACGGGCGGCGAGCGGCCCGGCATGCGCGAAGCCGAAGCATTTCTCGAAGCCTATCGTCCGCACCGCACGATGGCTGCGGCCTACCTCTGGGCCAGCCTGAACCAGCCCGCCGGCTGACGCCGCTTTGTGCCGCCACAAGGCGCGGCCGTCCCGCTTGTGGTGCCCGATGGACGAGCAGCCCGTCACCCGGTCGGCCTGCTGCGGCGGTTCCAGGCTCTAGTTGTAGTCCTGCCAGCGCGGCAGCCCGTCGAACTGCTGGGCGCCTTCGCCGGCGAACCGGATCAGTTCCGGCAGCGGCACCATGGCCAGGTTGTCGCGCCCGTAGTGCCCGCCCAGCGCACTGGGTATTTTCAGACAATACTTGCGCCCGGCCGTCAGCGGGCCCAGGGCCGTCTCGGCCAGGCGGACCTGCTCGGGCATGTACCAGCCATCGAGGAATTCCTGGTTGTACGACAGGGCGTCGAGGGCGGCGCGGTCTTCGGCCACCGGTTCGCAGCGCAGGTCTTGCGGCGACAGGCGCCAGTACATGCCGTCCTCGTCGCGGACGATCAGATTGCCGAAGGCGTTCTCGCCCAGCACCTCGACGGCGTGGAGGCCGGTCCAGCCCCACGCCTCGTTGATGTCTTCCACAGTAATCATTCGTTGGCTCCGCTTTCAACGCACACGGAGACTTCGACCGGGCCGGGCGGCGATCGTTGCGGGGATCGTTGGTATGCTTGAGACGGGTCGAACGGGCCGGCGCGGCCGGCCCAAAATGAAAAAGCCGCTGATCCGGAACAGGATCAGCGGCTTTGGAATCTGGTTGCGGGGACAGGATTTGAACCTGTGACCTTCGGGTTATGAGCCCGACGAGCTGCCAGACTGCTCCACCCCGCGTCTGATGATTCGTATTATACGCACCTTCCACACTTTAGGCAATCGCAGTTCTCCGGCTCGCCCGGATCGCAGCATAAGCTGCCTCCGCCGGGGTGCGAAGCGCCGGCGGATTGCGGCCCAGTCGCCCCCAATACAGTGGTAAAGTAAAGGCAATTCAATTCATCCGTTTCCTATGAAATTCTGTTCCGAGTGCGCCCACCCGGTCACGGTGGCCATCCCCGAGGGCGACAACCGTCCGCGTTTCGTGTGCACCCATTGCGGCACGATCCACTACCAGAACCCGAAGATGGTGATCGGCTCGATCCCCGTGTGGGAACAGGACGGCGAACTGAAGGTCCTGCTGTGCAAGCGCGCCATCGAGCCGCGCTACGGCTACTGGACGCTGCCGGCCGGCTTCATGGAAAACGGCGAGACCACCGGCGCGGCCGCCGCACGCGAAACGGAAGAGGAAGCGGGCGCCAACATCGAACTGGGCAATCTGTTCACCCTGCTGAACGTCGTGCACGTGCACCAGGTCCATATGTTCTATCTGGCGCGCCTCGTCGACCTGGACTTTGCCCCTGGCATCGAAAGCCTGGACGTGCAATTGTTCAGCGAAGCCGAGATCCCGTGGGGCGACCTGGCCTTCCCCACGATCCGCACGACGCTCGAACTGTTCTTCGCCGACCGCGCGCGGATGCGCGAAAGCGGCGGCACCTATGAATTCCACACCCGCGACATCGCGGGCCCGATGCGGGCGCCCGTCCAACCCGACTGAAACACGCACGACGATGATCCCCTGGCTCGAGGCCCATACGCCGTTTCCCGACGTGTCCGAGGCGTTGACGACCGACGCGCCGGGCCTGCTCGCGGCCGGCGCGGACCTCTCGCCGCAACGCCTGCTGCAGGCGTACCGGAACGGCATCTTCCCCTGGTTTTCCGAAGGCCAGCCGATCCTCTGGTGGAGCACCGACCCGCGCATGGTGCTGTACACCGACCGCTTCAAGGTCAGCGCAAGCCTCCAGAAGACGCTGCGCAAGATCGAGCGCAGCCGCCAGGCCGGCGGGCCGTGGGTCGTGCGCTTCGACGGCGCCTTCGAAGCCGTGATGCGTGCCTGCGCCGCGCCCCGCAAGGACGGGCCCGGCACGTGGATCTCGGAAGACATCATCGCCGGCTACACGGGCCTGCACCGCATGGGTTTTGCGCACTCGTCCGAAGTGTGGCTGGACGGCGAGCTGGTCGGCGGCGCCTACGGCGTCTGCATCGGCCGCATGTTCTACGGCGAATCGATGTTCGCGCGCGTGTCGGACGCGTCGAAGGTCGCGCTGGCCTACCTGGTCGCCTTCTTGCGCAACCACGGCGTCACGATGATCGACTGCCAGCAGGAGACGGGCCACCTGGCCTCGCTCGGTGCCGTGCCGATCCCGCGCCGGGAATTCCTGCAGCACCTGCGCCAGGCGATCCAGGAACCGCCGATCGCGCGCTGGGAAGTCGCGTCACCGTTGACCACCTAACGGTGCGCGGCGCCGTCTTTGGCTACAATGGGTCCAACACACGTCGTTCCGAGAGCTTTGCATGACGCACCTGAATGATCTGCCATTTTCCACGCTGCAGTTCTATACGACGGCACCGTATCCTTGCAGCTACCTCGACGCACGCCAGGCCCGCTCGCAGGTCGCCACGCCGTCGCACCTGATCAATGCGGACGTGTATTCGGAACTCGTGCGCAACGGTTTCCGCCGCAGCGGCATCTTCACCTACCGTCCCTATTGCGACGGCTGCCGGGCCTGCATCCCCGTGCGCGTCGCCGCCGAGCGCTTCACGCCCAACCGCAGCCAGCGGCGCGCGTGGAAGCATCACGAGGACCTGACGGCGATGGTGGCCAACCTGTCGTTCTCCGACGAGCACTATGCACTGTACCTGCGCTACCAGACCACGCGCCACGTGGGCGGCGGCATGGACCAGGACAGCCGCGACCAGTACGCGCAATTCCTGCTGCAGAGCCGCGTCAACACGCGCCTCGTGGAATTCCGCGAGCCGGACGGGACGTTGCGCATGGTGTCGATCATCGACGTGCTGTCGGACGGCCTGTCGTCCGTCTACACGTTCTTCGACCCGGACGTGGCCGGCGCCTCGTTCGGTACGTACAACGTCATGTGGCAGATCGGCCAGGCGCGCGAACTGGGCCTGCCCTACGTCTACCTCGGTTACTGGATCGAGCAGAGCCCGAAGATGGCGTACAAGATCAATTTCAAGCCGCTGGAAGCCCGTATTGACGGCGTATGGGGTGTGCTGGATCGTTGAAGGCCGAAGGACATGCGGTATTGCTGCCACACAAGGTAAAATGTCGCGAATTCTCGATTAGGCCACCATGTCCGACAAACTCCTGTACGCCCTCGCCCGCCCGCTGCTGTTCTCTCTCGATCCCGAAACGGCCCACAACGTCACCCTGCCCGCCCTGCGCCGCGCGGCGGCATTGGGATTGACGGGCATCGTCAGGAAACCGAAACCGGATCCGCGCACGGTCATGGGCATCACGTTCCCGAACCCGGTCGGCCTGGCCGCCGGCCTGGACAAGGACGGCGCCTACATCGACGGCCTGGCTGCCCTCGGCTTCGGCTCCATCGAGATCGGCACCGTGACGCCGCGTGCCCAGCCGGGCAATCCGCGGCCGCGCATGTTCCGCCTGCCGGCCGCGCGCGGCATCATCAACCGGATGGGCTTCAACAACGGCGGCGTCGACGCCTTCGTCGCCAACGTCCAGGCATCGCGCTTCTATCAGGAACGCCAGGGCGTGCTGGGCCTGAACATCGGCAAGAACGCCGACACGCCCATTGAACGCGCGGCCGACGACTACGTGGCTTGCCTGCGCAAGGTGTATCCGTATGCCAGCTACGTCACCGTGAATATTTCGTCGCCGAATACGAAGAACCTGCGCCAGCTGCAGGGCGCGTCCGAACTGGATGCCCTGCTGTCGCAGCTGAAGGAAGAACAGTCGCGCCTGGCCGACAAGTACGGCCACTACGTGCCGCTGGCGCTGAAGATCGCGCCGGACGTCGACGGCGACCAGATCCGCAATATCGGCGGCGCCCTCGTCCGTCACGGCATCGATGGCGTGATCGCCACCAATACCACGCTGGCCCGCCGCGACGTGGAAGGCATGCGCCACGCGACCGAACAGGGCGGCCTGTCGGGCGCACCCGTGTTCGAGCAGTCGACCATCGTGATCCGTGCGCTCAGGGCCGAAGTCGGCACCGCCGTGCCGATCATCGGCGTGGGCGGCATCCTGAGCGGACGCGATGCGAAGGCCAAGATCGATGCGGGCGCCCAGCTCGTGCAGTTGTACAGCGGCCTGATCTACCGGGGGCCCGCACTCGTGCGCGAGTGCGCAGACGCGCTGCGCGCGCAACGCTGACAAGGGCGTTTGCCCTAGCACGTCGTCCCCGCGGAGGCGGGGACCCAAGTATGAGGATTAGCCCATAAACCGTCATTCCCGCCTGCGCGGGAATGACGTTGGTTTATGTTGCGTTCGATTGTGTGTAGCGGCTTTTAATCCGCTACCACCGGATGCAGCGCCTTCTCGATATCCATCTTGGTAAAGCCCTGCGCGAAGCGCTCAATGAAGTCATAGGCATACGCGCGCAGGTAGGCACCGCGGCGCACCGCGAGACGCGTCACGTTCGGCGCGAACAAATGCGACGACTCGATCGCACGCAGCCCGCGGTCGCGGCCGTGGTCGAACGCCATCGAGGCGACAATACCGACACCCATCCCCAGCGACACGTATTGCTTGATGACGTCCGAATCCATCGCCGTCAGCATGATGTCCGGGCTCACGCCGGCAGCGGCGAACGCGGCGTCGATGTGGCTGCGGCCGGTAAAGCCCACGTCGTACGTGATCAGCGGGAATTCGGCCAGGTCGGACAGTTTGATGGGCGACTGCTGCAGCAGCGGATGACCATCCGGCACGACGACGAGGTGGCTCCAGCGGTAGCACGGGAACGACACGAGGTCGGGGAACGTCGACAGGCCTTCCGTCGCGATGCCGATGTCGGCGCGGCCCGACAGCACCCATTCCGCGATGTGTTCCGGCGCACTCTGCTGCAGGGCGATGCGCACGCCCGGGAACGCCGTACGGAACGCCTGCACCACCTGCGGCAGCGCATAGCGCGCCTGCGTGTGGGTGACGGCGACCGTCAGCGTGCCGCTGTCCTGCGCGGCGTATTCGCTGCTGGCCTGCTGCAGGTTTTCCGCTTCGACGAGCAGGCGCTCGATGATCTTCAGGATGCCCTTGCCCGGATCCGTGAGGCCGGTCAGGCGCTTGCCGTTGCGCTCGAAGATGACGACGCCCAGCTCGTCCTCCAGCTCACGGATCTGGCGCGACACGCCCGGCTGCGACGTGAACAGGGCATTCGCCACATCGGTCAAATTAAAATTGCGGCGCGCGGCTTCGCGCACCGAACGCAACTGCTGGAAATTCATATGTCCGCTCCCTGATCAACAAATACGTGCATGCGCTTGGGTTTCACCAGCAGCGTCTCGCCGTCGCGCAGTCCCAGTTCGCGATAGCGCTCGTTCGGGATGACGGCTTCGATGATCTGGGCGTTGTCGGCGCGCTCCAGGTCCAGCTGGGCCAGCGGGCCGATCGCGTGCGCGCGGCGCAGTTTCACCGCGACCCCCTCCCCGCCTGCGACATAGCGCTCGACGTCGAGGTCGTGGGGACGGACGTAGGCGATGCCTTCGCCGTTCTTCACGTCCGCGAACTGGGGCGCGTGGAACGTGGCGTCGCCGCTGGCCAGCACGCCGTCGTTCACGCGGCCGTGGAACAGGTTGACGTTGCCCAGGAAGCCGTAGACGAATGGCGACACGGGGTGGTTGTACACGTCGCTAGGCGTGCCCAGCTGCTCGATATGGCCCTTGTTCATCAGGACGACCTGGTCCGCCACTTCGAGCGCCTCTTCCTGGTCGTGGGTGACGAAGATCGACGTCACGTGCAGCTCGTCGTGCAGCTGGCGCAGCCAGCGGCGCAGTTCCTTGCGCACTTTCGCATCGAGCGCGCCGAACGGTTCGTCCAGCAGCAGCACGCGGGGCTCCACGGCGAGGGCGCGCGCGAGGGCGATGCGCTGGCGCTGGCCGCCGGACAGTTGCGGCGGATAGCGGTCGGCAATCCAGTCCAGCTGCACGAGCTCCAGCAGCTTTTTCACTTTCTCGCGGATCACTGCTTCCGACGGACGCTCCTTGCGCGGCTTGACGCGCAGGCCGAAGGCGACGTTCTCGAACACGGTCATGTGCTTGAACAGCGCGTAATGCTGGAACACGAAACCGACCTGGCGCTCGCGCACATGGCGGTTCGACGCGTCGTCGCCGTCGAGCAGCACGCGGCCCGCGTCCGGGAACTCCAGGCCGGCGATGATGCGCAGCAGCGTGGTCTTGCCGCAGCCGGACGGGCCCAGCAGCGCCGTCAGCTCGCCGTCGGCAAACTTCAGCGACACGTCGTCCAGGGCCGTGAACTGGCCGAACTGCTTGCGGATGTGTTGGACTTCGATCGTCATGGTATTACTCCGTGGTGTGGTCCTGCACGCTGGCCTTCCGGGCCTGGTGCATGCGCCATTCGATAAAGGTTTTCACCGCCAGGGTCACGAGGGCCAGCAGTGCCAGCAGCGACGCGATCGCGAACGCGGCGGTGAAGTTGTATTCGTTGTAGAGGATCTCGACCTGCAGCGGCATCGTGTTCGTCTCGCCGCGGATGTGGCCGGAGACGACCGACACGGCGCCGAACTCGCCCATCGCCCGGGCGTTACAGAGGATCACGCCGTACAGCAGGCCCCACTTGATGTTCGGGAGCGTGACCTTGAAGAAGGTCTTCCAGCCGGACGCGCCCAGCACGAGGGCCGCCTCTTCCTCTTCGCTGCCCTGCGCCTGCATCAGCGGGATCAGTTCGCGGGCGACGAACGGGAACGTGACGAAGATGGTCGCCAGCACGATGCCCGGCACGGCGAACAGGATCTTGATGTCGTGGTCCATCAGCCACGGGCCGAACCAGCCCTGCGAACCGAACAGCAGCACATAGATCAGGCCCGCGATCACGGGCGACACGGAGAACGGCAGGTCGATCAGCGACAGCAGGATGCTCTTGCCGGGGAAGTCGAACTTGGCGATGGTCCACGCGGCGGCCACGCCGAACACGAGGTTCAGCGGCACGGCGATGCCGGCGGCGATGAATGTCAGCTTGATGGCGGACAGCGCGTCCGGATCGATGACGGCTTCCTTGTACGTGTCCCAGCCCTTCTTCAGGGCTTCGGTGAACACGGCCACGAGCGGCACGAACAGGAACAGCGTGAGGAACAGCAGCGCCACGGCGATCAGCGCATAGCGCACCCAGCTTGGCTCCAGCGTATTGGTGGCCTTGCGCGGCGCCTGGGCGACGACCGCCGCCTTGTCTTTCAGGTGATTGTCGAGAACGGCACTCATATTATTTGCCCGCACGCTTGCGCGCCCAGGCCTGCAGCAGGTTGATGGCCAGCAGGAGGATGAACGACACGAGCAGCATCACGACGGCGATGGCCGTGGCGCCCGTGTAGTCGTACTGCTCCAGCTTGGTGATGATGAACAGCGGCGTGATCTCGGAGATCATCGGCATGTTGCCGGCGATGAAGATGACCGAGCCGTACTCGCCGGTGGCGCGGGCGAACGCGAGGGCGAAGCCCGTCAGCAGCGCCGGCACGACGCTCGGCAGGATCACGCGGGTAAAGGTCTGCCACGGGCTGGCACCCAGGCTGGCGGCCGCTTCTTCCAGTTCGCGCTCCGCGTCTTCCAGCACCGGCTGCACCGTGCGCACGACGAACGGCAGGCCGATGAAGGTCAGCGCGATGACGACGCCCAGCGGCGTGAACGCGACCTTGATGCCGAGCGGCTCCAGGTGCTTGCCGATCCAGCCGTTGGACGAATACAGCGACGTCAACGTGATGCCGGCGACGGCGGTCGGCAGCGCGAACGGCAGGTCGACGAGCGCATCGACGAAGCGCTTGCCGGGGAACTGGTAACGCACGAGCACCCACGCGACGATGCCCCCGAACACGACGTTGATCCCGGCGCCGATCAGCGCGGCGCCGAAGCTCAGGCGGTACGACGCCATGACGCGCGGCGACGTCACGGCGCTCACGAAGGCATCCCAGCTCATCGTGAACGTCTTCAGGAAGATGGCCGACAGCGGGATCAGCACCAGCAGCGCCAGATAGAAAATCGTGAACCCGAGCGAGAGCCCGAACCCGGGGATCACCCGGTTGGCGCTGTTACGGGATAGTAAAGTGGTCATCGGTCGCCTTATTACAATTTCTTCTAACGGAACGAAATAATCTCACTGGAAAGACATATTACAAACGAAGCATTCCTCATTTGCATAGACGTTTCCCGCATTAGCAAGATCCAAAAAGCAGGAAAGGCGCCTTGCGGCGCCTTTTCCTCAGTTCAACTTAGTGGAGCAGCTTGACCGCCACTCCCGCCAGTGTCATCGCCAACAATCCCCGCAATACTTTCTCGGGAACGGCCCGGGCGGCCCATGAGCCGATCGTGATCCCGGGCAGCGAGCCGACGAGCAGCGCCGACAACAGCGCCCAGTTGATCGAGCCCAGCCACCAGTGGCCGAACGCCGCGATCGCGGTCAGCGGCACGGCATAGGCGATGTCGGTGCCGGCCACCTCGGCCGGCGTGAGGCGCGGGTACAGCATGACGAGCAGCGTGGCGCCGATCGCACCGGCGCCGATCGACGAGACCGTCACGAGCGTACCCAGCACCGCGCCGGACACGACCGTGGCAACGACGAGGCTGCGACCCTGCAGCTGGCGCGACGGCTTGGCGTTGACCCAGGCGAGCATCTTGCCGCGGAACAGGATGGCGACGACGGTCAGCAGCACGGACACGGCGATCGAATAGCGGATGACCTTGCCGAGGGACGCATTGAGCGGCCCGAAATATTGCAGGGCGAGCGTCGCGACGATGGCGGCCGGCAGCGCCCCGAGGCACAGGCGGCCGACGATGTCCCAGTGCACGGTCCCGCGTACACGGTGGGTGACGGTGCCGGCGGTCTTGGTGATCGAGGCGAAGGCGAGGTCGGTGCCGACGGCCACGGATGGCGTGACGCCGAACAGCAGCGTCAACAGCGGCGTCATCAGCGAACCGCCGCCGACCCCGGTCATGCCGACCAGCAGGCCAACGGCGAATCCCGACAGAATGTATTGAATGGACATGCTTTACCCCCAGAATGGCTCCAAGGGTAATGGTCCTCAGCCGCAAAACAAACAACACGTTCCTTATTTGCTTATGCGGGCTGTGCTTGAGGCCAACATGATGCCGGCGTCACGCGTGGACAGCGGAGCTGTCCACCCTACGAATAACGCGCTAAGCGATTATTTATTTGGCTGCGGGGTCAGACGGAGATACGGCTTCGGTGCATTGAAACCCTTCGGATATTTCTGCTTCAGCTGCTCCGGATCCTGAATGGTCAGCGGGATGATCACGTCGTCGCCATCTTTCCAGTTGCCCGGCGTCGCCACGGTATAGCCGTCGGTCAGTTGCAGGGCGTCGATCACGCGCAGCACTTCGTCGAAGTTGCGGCCAGTGCTCATCGGGTAGGTGATGATCAGGCGCACTTTCTTGGCCGGATCGATCACGAACAGCGAGCGCACGGTCGCGGTGGCCGACTGGTTCGGGTGGATCATGTCGTACAGCGTCGATACCGATTTATCGGCATCGGCGATGATCGGGAAGCCGACGACGGTCTGCTGGGTTTCCTCGATATCCTTGATCCATGCCTTGTGCTGCTCGGCCGGGTCGACGGACAGCGCGATCGCCTTGACGTTGCGCTTGTCGAATTCCGGCTTCAGTTTCGCGGTCAGGCCCAGCTCGGTCGTGCACACCGGCGTGAAGTCGGCCGGGTGCGAGAACAGCACCACCCAGGAATCGCCCGCCCACTCGTGGAAGCGGATGCGGCCGATGGTGGAATCCTGTTCGAAATCCGGAGCCGTGTCGCCCAGGCGTAAAGTCATGTTGTTCTCCTTAGTGTGAAGGGGTACGTCAGAAAAAGCGGTTGTACAGGACGACGGCCCAGGTTGCGCCCGCCATCGTGATCGCCAGCGCCACCGCGGCGCTGCCCAAGTCCTTGGCGGCCTTGGACAGCGGATGGCGCTCCAGCGAGACGCGGTCGACGACGGCCTCGATGGCCGCGTTGATCAGTTCCACGAGCAGCACGAGTCCCAGCACGGCGATCAGCGCCAGTTTCTGGAAGGCCGAGATCTTCAGCAGCAGCGCGACGACGGTGAGCGGCACCGCGACCATCACCTCCTGCCGGAACGCGTGCTCGTTCTTCCAGGCGGTCTGGAAGCCCTGCATCGAATAGCGGAACGCGCCCGCAATACGGCCCAGGCCGCCCTTACTCTTGAACTCGCTGCTCGGTTGATCCATGTATGTTCGACAATCTGTACAGAAACGCCATTATGCCCATACAGCTCGGCTCCCACGCAACATCATTACCTAATATTTTCACATTATGGTATAAAGTAGAGAAATATACCGCACTGCACCAACCACATCATGAAAATGGAAACCCCTGAACCGGCGAAGACTTCCATCCAGGTGATCGAGCGCATGGTGGCGCTGCTCGACGTACTGGCCAGTTATCCCGACCCCGTGAGCCTGAAAGAGTTGTCGAAGATCTCGGGCCTGCACCCGTCGACGGCGCACCGCATCCTGAACGACATGGTCGTGACGCGGTTCGTCGACCGCGTGGAACCGGGCACCTACCGTCTCGGCATGCGGCTGCTCGAACTGGGCAACGTGGTCAAGAGCCGGCTGTCCGTGCGCGAGGCGGCAGTCGACCTGATGCGGGCGCTGCACAACAAGACCAAGCAGACCGTCAACCTGTCGGTGCGCCAGGGCGACGAGATCGTCTACATCGACCGCGCCTTTTCCGAGCGTTCCGGCATGCAGGTCGTGCGCGCGATCGGTGGCCGCGGCCCGTTGCACCTGACGTCGACCGGCAAGCTGTTCTTGTCGATCGACGAACCGAAGGCGATCCGCGCGTATGCCACGCGCACGGGCCTCGCGGGCCACAACAAGAACTCGATCACGGACCTGACGCGCCTGGAGCGCGAACTGTCGCTCGTGCGCGCACGCGGCTATGCGCGCGACAACGAGGAACTGGAGCTGGGCGTGCGCTGCATGGCGGCCGGCATCCACGACGACAGCGGCAAGCTGGTCGCGGGCCTGTCGATCTCGGCGCCGGCGGACCGCCTGCAGGACGAATGGCTGGAAGACCTGGTGAACACGGCCGCGCAGATTTCCGCGACCCTGGGCCACCGCGTCGGTGGCGCGGTCTGACCCTTACTGAACGACCGGCGCGGTCGCTGCGGCGGAGACCGTCGCCGGCACCGTCGCCGACACGGTGACAGGCACGCCGGTGGCGGCCGTGGCGGGCACGCCGGCCGGCTTGAGCGCTTCGAGCCAGCGGCGCATGCGGCCCGCATCGGCCGTGCGCGACTGCTTGCCCTTCGAATCGAGGAACACCATGATCACGTTGCGGCCCTGGATCATGGCCTGCATCACGAGGCAGCGCCCCGCTTCGTTGATGAAGCCCGTCTTCTGCAGGCCGATGTTCCAGTCGGGCGAAGCGACAAGGTAGTTGGTGTTGTGATACTGCAGCGCCCGGCCGCTGGCCTGGACGACGTAGTTCGGATCCGTCGTGTACTGGCGCAGCAGCGGTTCCTGGTGCGCCACCTTGACGAGCTTGGCCAGATCGCGCGCGCTCGAGATGTTCTGGCTCGACAGGCCGCTCGAATCCACATAATGCGTATCGTTCATGCCGAGTTCGCGCGCCTTCGCATTCATCGCTTCGACGAAGGCCGTGATCCCGCCCGGATAATTGCGGCCCAGCGCCGCGGCGGCGCGGTTTTCCGAGCTCATCAGCGCGATGTGCAGCAGGTTGCCGCGCGTCATGCGGGCGCCGACGGGCAGGCGGGAGCTGGTGAATTTGTGGCGGTCGACGTCGGCCTCGGTGACCGTCAGCACTTCGTCCAGGTCCTGATGGGCCTCGACGACGAGCAGGCCCGTCATCAGCTTGGTGATGGAGGCGATCGGCAGCGCGACGGCGGCATTCTTTTCGAACAGTACTTCCGAGCTCTGCTGGTCCAGCACGTAGGCGACGTTCGAGCGCAGGTCGAGCGGATCGTGCGTGCGGCTCAGGCCGGCGATGTCGCCGGCGCTGAGCATGGCGACGGCGGGCGCGGCGCGGCGGACGCGCTGGATGACGACGCGGCGCTTGCCGTGCACCATCTCGATCCGGCGCACCATGCGCTGGCGGTTGTCGTCCGCGATGACCTTGGCCAGGTTGGTGCGCTTGGCCTTGACCCGCTTGGTCGCGGCCGCATGCCCCTTGTGCTTGGTCGCGGCTGCGGCGGGTTCGAGCACGAACATCATGGAAATGGCGGCTGCCAACGCGAGCTTAAGCATCTGAAAATCCTTGAACGCGAACTGAAGAGCACACAATGCAGTGTAGCGGATGACGAATGGAGCGCAAGTGCGCATCCGACGACTGTACCATCTACGCCCATTTTTTTCTACAACGCAAAATGCGATGCGTTGTAGAAATCTCTTGGTTTTTCAATAGCTTGCGAAGACAAGTATAGCGTGCTAGTCCAGGAAACGGGTGAACGACGAGAGGGGTTCGCGTTCCGTGACGAGCGTATTTTCCACCTTGCCGGGGTCGGCGAACCCCAGTGCCATGCCGCACACGACCATCTCGTTCTCGGGCAGACCGAGCTCATCGGAAATGATGCGGTGGAATTGCGTGAACGCGGCCTGCGGACACGTGTCGAGCCCGCGGCCGCGCGCGGCGACCATGATGTTCTGCAGGAACATGCCATAGTCGAGCCAGGAGCCCTGCTCCATGATGCGGTCGATGGTGAAGATCATGCCGACGGGCGCATCGAAGAAGCGGTAGTTGCGGCCGTGCTGGGCCGCCATGCCGGCCTTGTTGTCGCGCGTGAGACCCAGCAGCGCATACAGGTCCCAGCCGACCTTGCGGCGCCGGTCGACGAACGGCGACACCCATTCGCGCGGATAGTACGCGTACTCCTCGACGTGCTCGCGGTTCTGCACCGGGTCCGCATAGGCGGCCAGGATGCGGTCGGACAGCCGTTCTTTTGCCGCCCCCGTCAGTACGTGCACCTTCCACGGCTGCGTGTTCGTGCCGGACGGCGCGCGCGCCGCCACTTCCAGGATGGCTTCGATATCCTCGCGCGCGACCGGAGTCTCCAGGTAGGCGCGGATCGACCGCCGCGAGGTGATGGCGGCGTCCACCGCGCGTTGTTGTTCGTTGCTGATCATGCAATCTCCATTTATTTTTTGACGACGAATGCGACGCCCAGTACCGCGACGACCATGCCCGCCAGGCCAAGGATGTTCAGCTTCTCGCCGAACATCAGCCAGGCCATCAGGGCGGTGGTGGGCGGCGTCAGGTACAGCAGACTCGTCACGCGGGTCGCGTCGTTGCGGCTGATGAGGCGGAACAGCAGGAAGATGGCGCCGATCGACAGCGCCAGGATCGCCCACAGCAGCGCCCCCACGAATTGCGGCGTCCAGTGGATGTTTTCCAGGCGCGGCCCAAAACCTTCCAGCAGCACGGCAAACGGCAGCAGTGCGAGCACGGACGTCGCGTACTGGATCACGGTGCCGGTGCGCAGGTCGAATGTCGGACAGAAGCGTTTCTGGTACATCGTGCCCGCCGTGATGGACAACAGGGCCAGCACGCACAGCGCGATCGCGGCCGGCGACAATCCGTTCAGGTGGATCTTCGCGGCGACCACGAGGCCGACCCCGCACAGGCCCAGTCCCAGCCCCAGCCATTGGCGCGGCCGGACCTTTTCGCCGATCAATGGCGCGGCGATGGCCGTGAGGATCGGCTGCATGCCCACGATCAGCGCGGACAGCCCGGCCGGCATGCCCAGCTTGATCGCGCCCCATACACCGCCGAGGTAGCCCGCCTGCAGCAGCAGCCCGGCCACCGCTACGTGGCGGATGCGCCCACGCGGCCAGGCGGCACCCGTCAACAGTACGACGGGCAGCAGGATCAGGACGGCGCCCAGGCAACGCAGGATGAGAAAGGACATCGGCGGCGCGTACGGCAAGCCGTATTTCGCGGCAATGAAACCGGTGCTCCAAAGGACAACGAAAAACAGCGGCATCGGTTGAATGATCATTCGGCAAGTCTAGCATGGCTGACCTTACTCGTTTGCCCTTGCTGCAAAGCACTAAAGTGTTGTAACGGCGCAAACAAAAACGGCGCAAACGTTTGTATTTGTTGATCTTACTCAAGAGAGTACGGTTGTATTGTGCGACGCATCAAAAGTGCTTGACGCATAATCGAAAACCGGGAAAAATGACTTCATGTTGCGGCGCACCATCAGCGCACTTTATCAGGCAGTCCCGAGTTTTTCCCTGTTTCACCGCTTCACTGGTCCATGCAGGTGTCCCAAGACACCTGAAAAGCAAAAGTTCATAACGATCCATTACTGGAGAACCATATGTTTGCATTCCCTGAGCAGTTTTCGAACGCGACCAAAGCCAACCTCGAATCCCAGTTCGCCCTGTTTTCGGCCCTGACCTCCAAGACTTTCGAAGGCGTGGAGAAGCTGGTGGACCTGAACATCAACACCGTCAAGGCCGCCCTCGAGGACTCGTCGGCAACCACGCGTCAGCTGCTGGCTGTCAAGGATGCCCAGGAATTCTTCGCCGTGTCGGCTTCGCAAGCCCAACCGGCTGCTGAAAAAGCCCTGGCCTACAGCCGCCAGGTGGCATCGATCGCCGCCGACACCGGCGCCGAATTCTCGAAAGCTGCCGAAAGCCAGTTCGCTGAAGTCAACCGCAAGGTGATCTCGCTGGTCGACGAAGTGACCAAGAACGCCCCGGCCGGTTCGGAGACCTATGTCTCGGCCCTGAAAACCGCCATCAGCAACGCCAATGCCGGCTACGAACAGTTCACCAAGACGACCAAGCAGGCCGTCGAGGCGATCGAATCGAACCTGAACGCCGCCGTATCGCAGTTCACGCAAGCCACCCGCAAGGCTGGCGCTGCCGCCAACTCGGCTGCTGCTGCCTAAGCTGTACTAGTCACACCGCGCTGCTTCCTCTCCTGGAAGCCGAACGGCCCGGACCGCGCAAGCGGTTCCGGGCCGTTTGTTTTAGTTAGCGCTTGCTCCGTCGTTCCCGCGCAGGCGGGAACCCAAGTTGGTTGCATTTCGATAGCTCAAGCAAAATTGGGTCCCCGCCTTCGCGGGGACGACGATATACAAGGCAACTATTCTCCGAGGTACGCCGCCTGCACCCGCGGATCGTTCAACATGTCCTGCGCATTCCCCGTCATGGTGATCGCGCCGGATTCCATCACGTAGGCGCGGTGCGCCGCCTGCAGCGCCAGCTTCGCGTTCTGTTCCACGAGCAGGACCGTGATGCCCTGCTTCGACACGTCGCGGATCACCTCGAAGATCTTTTCGACCATGATCGGCGCGAGCCCCATCGACGGCTCGTCCAGCAGCAGCAGGGTCGGATGGCACATCAGCGCGCGCGCCATCGCCAGCATCTGCTGCTCGCCGCCGGACAGCGTCCCGGCCAGCTGGCCGGAGCGTTCTTTCAGGCGCGGGAACACCGTGTACCACTTCTCGACGTCGGCCTCGATGCCGGCCTTGTCGTTGCGCGTGTAGGCGCCCATCAGCAGGTTTTCGTGGATGGTCATGCGCGTGAACACGCCGCGGCCTTCCGGCACCATGGCCAGCTTCTGCTCGACGAGCTTGAACGATTTATTTGCGTTCAGCGCCTGGCCGAGATAAGTGATCGTGCCTTCCACCTTGCATGGCGGGAGCGTGCCCGTGATCGCTTTCAGCGTGGTCGTCTTGCCCGCGCCGTTGGCGCCGATCAGCGTGACGAGTTCGCCGCGGTTGACTTCCAGGTCGATCCCTTTGACGGCCTTGATGCCGCCGTACGCCACCTTCAGGCCGGAAATTTTCAAAACATTATCGGCCATCAGTGGGCACCTCCTAGATAGGCTTCGATGACGGCCTGGTTCTTCTGGATCTCGGCCGGCAGCCCTTCCGCGATCAGTTTGCCGTACTCCAGCACCGAAATGCGGTCGCACAGCCCCATCATGAGTTTCACGTCGTGTTCGATCAGCAGGATCGTGACGCCCGCGCCCTGGATCTTGACCAGCAGCTCGCGCAGCGCGACCTTTTCCGTCGCATTCATGCCGGCCGCGGGCTCGTCCAGCGCGAGCAGCTTCGGTTCCGTCGCCAGTGCGCGCGCGATTTCCAGGCGGCGCTGGTCGCCGTACGACAGGAAGCGCGCCGTGCGCTGGGCAAATTGCCCGATGCCGACGAAGTCCAGCAGCTCCTGCGCGCGGGCGCGGATCGCGGCCTCTTCCCGGCGCGCGGCGCCGTGGCGGAAGATGGCGCCGAACACGCCCTGGTGCGTGCGCACGTGGCGCCCGACCATCACGTTTTCCAGCGCGGACATTTCACCGAACAGGCGGATATTCTGGAACGTGCGCGCGATGCCCGCCTTGGCGACGGCATGCGGCGCGGACGGCGAATACGGCTTGCCGTCCAGCTCGAACGTGCCCGTGTCCGGTTGATACAGGCCCGTGATCACGTTGAAGAACGTGGTCTTGCCGGCGCCGTTCGGGCCGATCAGGCCGTAGATCTGGCCTTTCATGATCTTGATGCCGACGTCCGTCAGGGCCTGCAGGCCGCCGAAGCGTTTGTTGACGCCGGAGATGTTCAGCAGGATGTCGCTCATGCTTCGCTCTCTTCTTTCTCTTCCTTGGCGAGGGCGGCCGCCGGGCGGTCTTCCTTCACGGGCGACGGCCACAGGCCCGCCGGACGGTTCAGCATGATCAGGACCATCGCCAGGCCGTACAGCAGCTGGCGCAACACCTCGGCTTCGATGACGACCTTGCCGAACAGCGCCTGCTGCGCCGGCTCGACGACGTGGCGCAGCACTTCCGGCAACGCGGCCAGCAACACGCCGCCCATCACGACACCGGGAATGTGGCCGATACCGCCCAGCACAACCATCGCCAGCACGGCGATGGATTCCGTCAGCGAGAACGATTCCGGTGAGACAAAGCCCTGGAACGCCGCGAACATGGCGCCCGCCACGCCGCCGAACGACGCGCCCATCGAGAACGCGAGCAGTTTCACGTTGCGGGTGTTGATGCCCATCGCCTTCGCGGCGATCTCGTCTTCGCGGATCGCGACCCAGGCGCGGCCCAGGCGCGAATGCTGCAGGCGGCTCGTCATGAAGATCGTCACGATGCACAGCAGCAGGAACAGGAAGTAATAGGCATTCACGGACGGCATGCCGAAGCCGCCGATGTACACCGTCGCGCGGGACCCCGCCTCGCCGGCCAGCGACACGCCGAAGATCCGGATCGGATCGATCAGGTTGATGCCTTGCGGGCCGTTGGTGAAATTGATCGGATCGTTCAGGTTGTTCATGAAGATCCGGATGATCTCGCCGAAGCCCAGGGTGACGATCGCGAGATAGTCGCCGCGCAGTTTCAGCGTCGGGGCGCCCAGCAGCGCGCCGAACAGCGCGGCCACGAGCCCCGCCAACGGGACGACGAACCAGACCGACAAATGGATGCCGTTCGTGCGCACGTCCTCGCCGAAGGTGCGCACGATGGCGTCCTGCAGTTCGGGGTGGTAGTTCACGACGGATTCCAGCAGCGCGGCGAACTGCGGCGATGCGAACAGGCCCGTCAGGTACGCGCCGACGGCGAAGAACGCGATGTAGCCCAGGTCGAGCAGGCCGGCGAAGCCGACGACGATGTTCAGGCCCAGCGCCAGCATGATGTACAGCAGCGCCATGTCGAGGATGCGCACCCACGAGTTGCCGAACTGGGCGGCCACGAATGGGAAGATGAGCATCACGGCCAGCAGCACGGCCATGCTGGCGTACGACTGGCGCGGTTTGTGGACGGTGTCGAAAGTGAGGAGAGCCATGGGATCGATCTCCTTACGCGCGGTCGGCCACACGCTCGCCCATGATGCCGGACGGCCGCACGGTCAGCACGAGGATCAGCACGATGAACGCGAAGATGTCCTGGTAGTGGCTGCCGAGGAAGCCGCCGGTCAGGTCGCCGATATAGCCGGCACCGAGGCTTTCGATAATGCCGAGGACGATCCCGCCGATCATGGCGCCGTAGATATTGCCAATACCACCCAGCACGGCGGCCGAGAACGCCTTCATGCCCGGCACGGTTCCCATCGCGAACTGGATCGACGCATAGTTCGCGCCCCACATCACGCCGGCGACAGCGGCCAGCGCGGCGCCGATGGCGAACGTGGCGACGATGACGCGGTTGGAGTCCACGCCCATCAGCCCGGCCACGCGCGGATTCTCGGCGACGGCGCGCATCGCGCGGCCCATCCGGGTCTTCTCGACGAGGAACACGAGGCCGACCATCGCGGCGGCGGCCAGCACGAGCAGCAGCACCTGCGTATGCGAGATCACGGCGCCGCCCACCATGATCGGGTCGGACGACAGCAGTTGCGGGAACGGCAGCGGGCTGCGGCCCCAGATCATCATGGCGAACGTCTGCAGCAGGATCGACACGCCGATCGCAGTGATCAGCGGGGCCAGGCGCGGCGCGTTGCGCAGGCGGCGGTAGGCGACGCGTTCGATGAGGACGTTCACGAGCATCGTGACGGGGATGGCGCCGACGATGGCGATGGCGAGCTGCACGCCGCCGGGCAGGCCTGGGAAGGCGCCGTCCAGCAGTTTCAGGATCGACAGGCCGACCATGGCGCCGATCATCAGCACGTCGCCGTGGGCGAAGTTGATCAGGTTGAGCACGCCGTAGACCATCGTGTAGCCGAGTGCGACGAGCGCATACATGCTGCCCAGCACCAGCCCGTTCAGGATCTGTTGGACAAAAGTTTCCATGCTTGTGTGGTTTCCTTTCGAACTAACAAAAACGGCACCCGTGGTACGAGTGCCGCCATTCAAGCAACATAATTCCAAGCGTCATCATATCAGATGGCTTGATGAATATTACACGTCGCGCAGGGTCACCACCGGCATGGTCAGGTCGCGCTTGTCCTTGAAGAACGCCACGTCGAACAGGGCTGCGGCGCCGACTGCGTCCTTGCCGATACGGCGCAGCAGCGTTGCCGCCGCCTCGATCGTGCCGCCGGTCGCCAGCACGTCGTCGACGATCAGCACGCGCTGGCCCTTGATGCGCTCCGGCTGGATCTCGATCGTGGCGCTGCCGTATTCGCGGCGGTAATCGATGCCGATCGCGGCGCCGGGCAGCTTGCCCGGTTTGCGCGCCATCGCGAAGCCGATGCCGCGCTGGTACGCGAGCGCGCCCGCGAGCATGAAGCCGCGCGCATCCATCGCGAGGAGGAAGTCGACGTCGAGGTGGGCCGTGCGTTCGGTCAGCGCGTCGATGGCGAGCTGCCAGTGGGTCGGGTTGTCGAAGACGCAGCCCACGTCGATGAAGTTGACGCCCGGCTCCGGGTAATCCTGGAAGAATTCCAGCGGAATGGTGTCGAAACCGGAGGGCGAGCGCGGGCGCAGGTCGAATACGTTCATCGGATTGATCAGGCTGCAGCCTTGCCGCCGTCCAGGCCCTTGGGCAGCGGGAACGTGACGTTCTCTTCGACGCCCTCGAGCGCGCGCACGCTGGCGGCGCCCAGTTCCTTCAGGCGTTCGATGACGGCCTGCACGAGCACTTCCGGGGCCGACGCGCCGGCTGTGACGCCGATGCGCTTCCTGCCGGCGATCCAGGCCGGATCGATGCCGGCGGCGTTGTCGACCATGTAGGCCGGCGTGCCCATCTTGTCCGCCACTTCGCGCAGGCGGTTCGAATTGGAACTGTTCGGGCTGCCGACGACGATCACGACTTCCACCTGCGGCGCCATGAACTTCACGGCTTCCTGGCGGTTCGTCGTGGCGTAGCAGATGTCGCCCTTCTTCGGCTCGACGATGTTCGGGAAGCGGACCTTCAGCGCGGCGATGATCTCCGCCGTGTCGTCGACGGACAGGGTGGTCTGCGACACATAGGCCAGCAGGTCGGGATTGCCGACGTTCAGCTTCGCCACGTCGTCGACCGTCTCGACGAGGTGCATGCCCTGTTCCGCCTGGCCCATCGTGCCCTCGACTTCCGGGTGGCCGGCGTGGCCGATCATGATGATCTCGGCGCCCTGCTTGCGCATCTTGGCCACTTCCACGTGCACCTTGGTCACCAGCGGGCAGGTGGCGTCATAGACCTTCAGGCCGCGCGATTCGGCTTCCTCGCGCACGGCCTTCGACACGCCGTGCGCGGAAAACACGAGCGTGTTGCCGGCCGGGACGTCGTCCAGGTCTTCGATGAAGATGGCACCCTTGTTCCGCAGGTCGTTGACGACGTAGGCGTTGTGGACGATTTCGTGGCGCACGTAGATGGGCGCGCCGAACTGCTGCAGGGCACGCTCGACGATCTCGATCGCACGGTCGACGCCGGCGCAGAAGCCGCGCGGCTGGGCTAACAGGATCTCGTTTTCCATGTATCGGTGATGGGCTGTGGTCAGAGTACGGAAATCAGCTGGACTTCGAACTTCAGCGGCTGGCCGGCCAGCGGGTGGTTGAAGTCGAACACGGCGTCGTTGGCGCGCATCTCGCGCAGCACGCCGGCAAAGCGGCCGCCGCCCGGCGCACGGAAGTCGACGAGGTCGCCGACCTGGTAATCGGCATCCGGTTCCGAGTTCTCGTCCAGGGTCTTTTTCGTCACGACCTGGATCAGATCCGGGTTGCGCTCGCCGAATCCTTCTGCGGCGGTCAGGTCGAACGTCGTGTGCGTGCCTTCGGCCAGGCCGAGCAGGCGCTGTTCGAGGAACGGGGCGAGCTGGCCCTGGCCCAGCAGCAGCGTGGCCGGGGTGCTGCCGAAGGTCGTGACGATGTCCTTACCGTCGGCAGTGGCAAGACGATAATGGAGGGTCAGGTACGACGATTCGGTGACGACGGGAGCGTTAGTGGAGGACATTGTTGCGTGTTCGGTTGACGTGCAAACCGCTATTGTAAGCCACCCGTGCCCGTCCCGCCTCAGCCGGTGCGATTTCTGTCGCCGATCTGTTGCACTTGCAAAAACGTTACGATCATCGGCTTGCGCGTGCCCAAACCGCCCTCCTCCGGTCGCGCGAATAATGCACGGTCTTACATGGAGGGCACGGATGGGTATCGAAGACTGGCCGGAGCAGACCCGGCCGCGCGAACGGCTCGTGCGCGAAGGCGCGCAGGCGTTGTCGGATCCGGAACTGCTGGCATTGCTGCTGCGCGTGGGCGTGCGCGGCAAGAGTGCGGTCGAGTTGGGCCGCGACATCCTGCAACACTTCGGCTCGCTGCACGGCCTGTTCGGCGCGACCCTGGACGACTGTACCGAGGTGCACGGCCTCGGCATGGCGAAATATGCGCAATTGCAGGCCGTGATGGAACTGGCCCGCCGCGCCATCGCCGAACAATTGCAGGCGGGAGAGGCGTTCGGCTCGCCCGAGCTCGTCAAGCGCTACCTGCGCATGAAGCTGGGCGGACAGCGCCACGAATCGTTCGTCGTCCTGTTCCTGGACGTCAAGAATCGCCTGATCGCCGATCGCGAACTGTTCCGCGGCACGCTCACGCAGACGAGCGTGTATCCGCGCGAAGTCGTCATCGAAGCGCTGGACTACAACGCGGCCAGCGTGATCCTCGCGCACAACCACCCGTCCGGGCTGCCGGAGCCGAGCGACGCCGACCTGCGCCTGACGGGCGCCCTCGTCAAGGCGCTCAGTCTCGTGGACATCCGCGTGCTCGACCATTTCGTCGTCGCCGGGCCGCTCGTGCATTCCTTCGCGGAGCATGGGCAGATATAAGTGGTGCCGCGAACGGGAGAGCGATAAGCGCGCGATAAGCTGCGCCCTCAGCAAGAACCACGCAAACCGGCCCGGGTCGAACCCCTGCGCGTTGATGCTATCAATCGCGCAGCGCCTCGCTATCGCGCGGGCCGCATGACCTTCGTCACTTGAGATTTGCAACGACTGTTAGAAGGGGAACAAAAATGAAAACAACCGGGTTATGGGCTGCGGCGGCGTTCCTGTCGGCGCCCCTGGCAGGTAATATTGCCAACGCACAGGACGCGAATTTTATCCTGGCCAACAACACAGCGTTCACAGTGTCTTCCGTGTATATCTGGCCGACCGGGTCCCCTTACCAGGGACCGGACCTCCTGGGGGACACCACCATCGACAGCGGCGACACTTATCCACTCGAGCCGGACGCCGGCGTATGCACGTACAACATACGCGTCGTGTTGGAAGCTGCTTACCAAAAGCAGTGGAATGGCGTCGACTTGTGCAGGTTGTCCACGCTCACGCTGACGTACAACTATCTGAACCGAAATCTTTCGGCCAGCACGCAGTAGCAAGGCCTGCCTCGGCCATCCATTCGCGGCGCATGGACGGATCTGAGCTAGCATGGCTGTTTTCACAAGCCAGACGAGCCCATGCCTCTCAGCATTCTTGCCCTCTGCGGCAGCCAGCGCGCCCGTTCGATGAGCGCCGGCCTGCTGCGCGCCTGCCGCGACCTCGCCCCTGCCGGCGTTGCCATCGACCTCTTCGAGCAGCACAAGGATTTCCCGCTGTTCAATCCCGAGCGCACCGACATGCCGCCCGGCGTGCTCGCCCTGCAGGAGGCGATCACGGCGGCCGACGCCCTCCTCATCGCCAGCCCCGAGTACGCGCACGGCGTCACGGGCACCATCAAGAACACGCTGGACTGGGTCGTGGACCACGCCCCGTTCGCGGGGAAGCCGGTCGCCGTGCTGAATCCGTCGTATCAATCCTTCCACGCGGACGAAGCGCTGAAAGAGACGTTGCGCACGATGTCGGCCGACCTCGTCCTCGACGCCTGCCTGCGCATTCCCGTCATCGGCTCCCGCGTCGATCCGGACCGGATTGCATCCGAACCACGCTTCGCGGCGCCGGTCACGGCCGCACTACAGGCGCTCGTGGCGCATGTCGGACGCGCGAATAACAGTGTGTAAACAAGCCCTTACGAAGCAAACATTGCGAAAATTTACGATTGTTAAATTCCGACGATTTATCGAGTAACAATTTTTTTCCGCAAGTTGTTGATTACTCGACGGTTTTCGAGCTATACTCTCGTTTTTCCGATTGTGGAAGTTTATTCAAGGAGTGCGCTATGGCACGTGTTTGCCAAGTTACTGGCAAGGGTCCGATGGTTGGCAACAACGTCTCCCACGCCAACAACAAAACCAAGCGTCGTTTTCTGCCGAACCTGCAGAACCGCCGCATCTTCGTAGAATCCGAAAACCGCTGGGTCTCCCTGCGTATTTCGAACGCCGGCCTGCGCGTCATCGACAAGCTCGGCATCGACGCTGTGCTGGCCGATATGCGCGCCCGCGGCGAGAAAATCTAATTAGGGAGTCATCATGGCAAAAACTGGCCGCGACAAGATCAAACTGGAATCGACCGCAGGTACCGGTCACTTCTACACCACGACCAAGAACAAGCGCACGATGCCGGCGAAGATGGAAATCACCAAATTCGACCCGAAAGCTCGCAAGCACGTGGTCTACAAAGAAACCAAGATCAAGTAATCTGGTTCTTTCAAAAAAAGCCGCCCACTTCACAGTGCGCGGCTTTTTTGTTTTTCTGTGCCATTGATTGGGGTCATTTGATCCACTCTCCCGCGTCGCTATAGTCGATCGTCCGCCTTCGCTGGAGAATCGCCTTATGTGGCACAACCTGTGGCATACCCGACTGTCGCTCCTGCCTGTCCTGGCTTTTCTTTCCGCCTGCTCCACGCCCTACCGTCCACCCGTCGTCGTGCATGACAGCGCGACGTTTCCCGGCATTGCCAGCATCGTCGCGGAAGCGCGCGCGCGGCCTGTCGACGTGCTCCTCGTCCACGGCATGTGCACCCACGATACGGGCTGGGCCGAGCGGCAGATCGACCGCATCACGGGCATCGTCGAAGACCACGCGCCGACGCCGGCCAGCGCAACCACGCCGCCGCGCGTGGAAGTCGTCGAGCGTACGCGCAGGCTCGCCGGCGGCACGGTGCGCTTCCACGCCCTCGTGTGGTCGCCGCTGACGGCCGGGCTGAAGCACCAGCTCGACGTCGACATGACCGGCACGCCGACGGATTGCACGGCGGCCGGCGTCTGCAAGCCGAAGCGCGCCCGGCTGAACGGCTACGTCAAGGACAGGCTGCTGAACGATTGCCTGTCCGACGCCGTCATCTACCAGGGAGAAAGCCACGTCGCGATCCGCGATGCGATGGTGCGGACGATCGCGCAGGTGCTCGAGCAGGATCCGGACAGCGAGGCACCGCTCGTCGTCGTCGCGGAAAGCCTGGGCAGCAAAATGCTGTTCGACGCCCTGAGCGCCATGCTGGAATCGTGGCAGCCGCAGACGCGGGCGCTGGGCCAGCAGGCGGCGCGCCGGCTCGGGCTGCTGTTCATGGCCGGCAACCAGCTGCCCATCCTGGGCCTGGCGGAACAGCGGGCGATCGCGACGCAGAACATGCGCGTCGGCGACGCGCTGCAGCGCTTCCTCGACCTGCGCCGGCGCCAACCCAACCGCCGCGCGGAAACGCTGCAGCGCCTGGCCGTCGTCGCCTTCACCGATCCGAACGATTTGCTGTCCTACCGCCTGCTGCCTGCCCGCTACACGGCGCCGGACGTGGCTGTAGCCGACGTGCTCGTGTCGAACGACAGCACGTGGCTGGGCCTGATCGAAAACCCGGTGACGGCGCACCTGGATTACCTGGCGAATCCGGACGTCGGAACGATGATCGCTTGCGGCTATCCGTCGGTAGCGTCATGCCGTTGATCGTCCGGCCGCACTGCCGTGCGCCCGCCCATGACGGATGCGCGTAGAGTCGAACGATCACCAGTACCGCCCCATGCCATCTCGATGACGCGCATAGAGCGCCTTCAGGCCAGGCCCGGAAACGGGATATGAATCGAGAGCATCATGAAAGAATCCAGACCTTCCAATACCTTTCGCGGATTGCCGCTCACGTCCGAGCAGGACAGCGAAATCCGGCACTATATCCACCTCAAGGAACGCAGCGGCATGCCATGGGACACGCCCGAACTCGCCGCCATGCTGGCGGACATGCTGAATCCGCCCGAACTGGCCGCCGAGGAGCGCCAGTCGATCGATGACAGCATGGGGACCGAACATGCCACCGCGCGGGACGACGCCGACGCCACCTAGTGCAGGCGCCGCCGCTTTTCCAGATACATTTGCTGGTCGGCCAGGAGCACATAGTCGCGCAGACCGCGCTCCCCATCCGGATCACATTCCACGATCCCGGCGCTCACCGAGACCCGGTAGGGACGCTCCTGCATCAGGTTGAATGCACGCAGGTTGTCCTGCAGGCGGGACAGGATGACGTTAGGTTGCGCGTCGTCCAGCGTGAACGCGACGAACTCGTCGCCACCGAGTCGTGCGACCACGTCCGCGCCGCGGAACGACTCGCGGAACACGGACGCCGCATCACAGAGCAGATTGTCGCCGGCCTCGTGACCGAGACTGTCGTTCACCTGCTTGAGATTGTCGACGTCGGCGAAGATCACCGCGCTGTGCGCACGTCGGCGCCGCACCAGGCGGAAGGCTTGTCCCGCCTCGACGAAAAAGCCGCGGCGATTGTTCAGGCCGGTAAGGACATCGGTCGTCGCGACCAGGCGCATCTCGTCTTCGATCGCGTCGCGCCGCGCCAGTTCGCTGGCATGCGCACGCACGGAATCCGCCATTTGCTCATGTTGGGAGGCAACAAGTTCCTCGAGCGAGCTGCGCGTCTGTATCTTGCCCAGCGCTGCCACCGTCAAGCCGAGGATCGTCGTCAGCAGCCGCCGCCGTTCGCTGCCCCGGCCGTCGGCGTCGTCGCAGTCCCAGCCCACCGCCAGCGCCGCGACGGCGTTGGCAGCGGGAACACGCAGCGTCATGGTGCGTCCGCCCCGTGTGCCCTGGCGCCCGTGACCGCCCAGGGTATCCGCAGCGATGCGGTACCACGGATGCGAGGTATCGGCGCGCAGCGGACGCCCACGGCGGTCGAATGCGACGACGCGCTCCCCGTTGCAACGCACGATCAACAACGCCTCTTGCGCCCCTGCCAGTTCCACGATCGCCCGGCCCGCCAGCGCCAGCACGTCCGCCACCTCGTCCGTTTGCAGCAATTCACGTGATACGCCCAGCAGGGCGTGCATCCGCTCCAGTTCATAGGCTTGCGCGGTCTTGATCATCATGATCATCCCCCTGTTTCGATACGCGAACCGGACACGCCGGGTCGCGCCCGCCTATTCGCTGGACCCGGCCGGCGAAGGCGTGATGGCTTCCGAAATCGATTGCTCCGGGCTGAGCCGGCGGCGCAAGTCAGGGCGGGTCAGCACCCGGTGGATGACCTGGAGTGGAACATGTTTGTGTTCCATGTAGCGTTGGGCGAGGTCCGCGTTACGGACGTGAAGGATATTCACACCGCGCGCGACGGCGTTTGCGGTCGCTTCATCTGAACGGCGTTGACGTTCTATCATGACAGGTTCTCCTGACTTGGCAGGACACGCCCGATTGACGCCGATACCCTCCCTTCCGGCGATCATACGCGCGCCCTGTTCGATGCACCAGCCATTTAGGCACCGCCGCCGATCAGGACCCGGAAAAGAAAACACCCCTGCACGAGGGGCGTTTGTCACGGGCCGGCCATGCCGGCCGTGTCATGCCTGCTTACGCATAGCTGCGCAGGCGCATCGAAAACTCTTGCAGCGCCTTGATGCCCGACGCTTCGGCGCGGGTGCACCAGTCCTGCAGCTGGTGCAGCAGCTGGTCGCGGGTCGAGTGCGAGCGTTCCCAGATCGCGCCCAGCTCCACGCGCATCTGGTGCATCGTTTCGAGGGCTTTGCTGTGCTGGAACAGTTCGACCAGCTGCGCCTGTTGCGGCGCCTGCAGCTTGGCCGGTTCGCGCTGCATCAACTTGCGGGAGCTCTTCAGGAAGCGCGCTTCCAGCTCGGCCTTTTGCTTCAGGTGCTCCACTTCTTCGCGGAACGCATACTTGACGGATTTGGCATATTTCGCCATCACGTCGTAGCGGTTGGCAATGACGGCCTGCAGGGTGTCGAAGTCGGCTTCCAGCTTGTTCTTTTGCAGTTTCGGCTTCGGAATGGTCTTCTTGACCTTGGCCAGGCCCACCATTTCCATCATACGGATGTACGCATAGCCGATGTCGAACTCGTACCACTTGCTCGACAGCTTGGCCGACGTGGCGAAGGTATGGTGATTGTTGTGCAGCTCTTCACCACCGATGATGATGCCCCACGGCATGATGTTCCGGGCCGCATCGTTGCAGTCGTAGTTGCGGTAGCCCCAGTAGTGGCCGATACCGTTAATGATGCCGGCCGCCGTGATCGGGATCCACAGCATCTGCACGGCCCAGATCGTGATGCCGGCAACGCCGAACAGCGCGACGCTCAGCGGCAGCAGCATCGACACGCCCAGCCAGCTGTACTTCGTGTACAGGTTGTTCTCGATCCAGTCGTTCGGGCAGCCATGGCCGTACTTGTCCAGCGTTTCCTGGTTCTTCGTTTCGGCGCGATACAGCTCCGCGCCACGCAGCAACACTTCCTTGATGCCGCGCGTCACCGGGCTATGCGGGTCGTCTACGGTCTCGCACTTGGCATGGTGCTTGCGGTGCACTGCAGCCCATTCCTTGGTCACCTGGCCCGTGGTCAGCCACAGCCAGAAGCGGAAGAAGTGGCTCGGGATCGGATGCAGGTCCAGCGCGCGGTGCGCCTGGTGGCGGTGCAGGTAAATCGTCACGCCGGCGATCGTGATGTGTGTGACGACCAGCGTGTACACGACCATCTGCCAGACCGACAGGTCGAACAGACCGCCATCCAGGAAGGACAGCACGGCGTGCAGGATGTTGCTGAGAAAATTCATCGATACTCCACTAAGGATGAGAGGATGCTGTTCTTTCTATGGAACAGTCGCTATGACAAGAGTGTCACGCGTTAGTGCATGACGCAAAGATGCATTCTACGCGCAACCGGTGCCGCACGGCACGTCGTGACGCAATCCGTGCGCTCCCGGCTAAGAATTCTGCGCGGGCTGCGTGATCCGCGCCACAACCGATGCTATATGGGAGTCGAGGAGGCGTGTATCAACGGACGGATAGCCCAATTTGATGTCGCCCGACTGCACGAGGGCATAGATTTTCTTGTTGATTTCCGACACGACACCGCCCTGCCCGTTCTCCGGATCGGCGATCCAGAAGCCCAGGTCGAGCTCGTAGCCATCCGGACCGAAGCGCGACAGCGAAATGCCGGGCGCCGGATCTTCCAGCACGCGCGGCGTGCCGACGGCCTGCGCCACCAGCTGCGGCATCACCTGCTCCAGGTCGGAGCCATAGGCCACCGTGATTTTCGTCGACGCGCGCACCCTGCGCGTCGTCAGCGACTGGTTTTGGACGGGGCCGGAAATCAGTAGCTCGTTCGGCAACACGGTCTCGACGCCGTCCAGGCCCTGCAACACGGTGTAGCGCGTGTTGATCTGCGTGACTTTGCCGGTGAACGTGCTGACCGTGATCATGTCGCCGATGGACAGGCTCCGTTCCAGCAGGATGATGAAGCCGGACACGTAGTTGCTGGCAATTCTCTGCATGCCGAGACCGAGGCCGACGCCTAAAGCACCGCCGAACACGGACAGCACGGTCAAATCGATGCCGACCAGGTTCAGGCTCAGCAGCACGGCGCCGACGATCATCAGCGCGCGGCCCAGGCGTGCCAGCGCCACCCGCAGCGAGCTGTGCAGCGCGTGCACGCCCATCAACCGCTCTTCCAGCGCGGCGCCGGCCCACAGCGCCAGCATCAGCATCACGACGACGGACGCGACGGCCTGCGCGATGTCGGCCAGGGTGACGCTGTTGGATTTCTTCGGTCCGAACTGGATCTTGTAGCTGTCGAGGAAATCGAAGATGTCCGGCCACAGGCCCGTGATGTACAACGCCACCGCGAGCCACGCGACGAGCGCGAAGATCTTTTCGAACGTGACGAGCGTCTGTCCGAGGTGTCCGCGCCGCGCAAACACGCGGCGCAGCAGGTAGAACACGAGGCGGATGGCGGCCAGCGACCAGAACACGGGGATCGCCACCTTGACGATGTTCGTGTGGAAGTGGGTCTTGGTCAGCACGACCTGCGCCAGGTACAGCAGGCCGACGACGAGCAGCGGCGCCACGACGCGCGTAAAACTTTCCACGCCCGTGTGCAGCAGGCTGCCGTCCTCGCCGCGGCGGCGGCGCCACCACACGCGGACCAGTTGCGCGCTGAGCCAGCCGAACAGGATGGCCGCGACGATGGACCCGACCTGCCACGGCATGCCGGGGCGGCTCAGGTCGTCGAGCAGGTCATCGATCAGGTTGGTCAGCGGCATCGGCCCCAATTACTCCGAAGCAGCGTCTTCGTCGGACTCGTCGGCGACGGCCTTGGCGGGCGCAGCCTTGCGCTCCAGCACGGCGGCAAAGAAGCCGTCCGTGCCGTGCTTGTGCGGCAGCATCTTGAGGTAATCGCCCATCTCCAGCGGGATGCGTTGTTCGGCCAGGACCTTGTGCATCGGCACCAGCTCGAAATCCGGATGCGAGGCGAGGAAGCCCTGCACGATGCCCTCGTTTTCTTCGTCCAGCAGGCTGCACGTCGCATAGACGAGGCGGCCGCCGAATTTCACGAGGCGTGCGGCGCCGTCCAGGATCGAGGCCTGTTTTTCCGTCAACTCCGCGATACCTTCCGGCTGCTGACGCCATTTCACGTCAGGGTTGCGGCGCAGGGTACCCATGCCGGAGCACGGCGCATCGACGAGGACGCGGTCGATCTTGCCGGCCAAACGCTTCACTTTCGCGTCACGTTCGTGTGCGATGACGACCGGATGCACGTTCGACAGCCCGCTGCGCGCCAGTCGCGGTTTCAGCTTGGTCAGGCGCTTTTCCGACACGTCGAAGGCATACAGGCGGCCCGTGCTGCGCATGATGGCGCCGATGGCCAGCGTCTTGCCGCCGGCACCGGCGCAAAAGTCGACGACCATCTCGCCGCGGCGCGCGCCCAGCAGCTGGGCCAGCACCTGGCTGCCCTCGTCCTGGACTTCGATCGCGCCTTCCTTGAACAGCGGCAGGTTCTGCAGCGCCGGCTTTTTCCAGATGCGCAGGCCCAGCGCCGAGTACGGCGTCGGCTCGGCGGCGATCGGGGCGGTCGCCAGTTCGGCGATGACCTTGTCGCGGTCCGATTTCAGCGAATTCACGCGCAGGTCCAGCGGTGCCGGCGTATTCAGCACGGCGGCCAGGGCCAGCGTCTCTTCTTCGCCGTACTGGGCGACGAATTTGTCGTACAGCCAGTCGGGCAGGTTCGCCTGCTTCTTCGGCGGCAGCAGCGAACGGTCGATGTCCTTGATGCGCGCCAGCAGGGCCGTTTCGTCTTCCGTCAGGCCGCCCAGCGAATCGGCGCCGATGGCTTCCGCCATGCCCAGCACGGTGAGACGGCGCATCGACGCGCCGGTACCGGCGAAATCGGTGAAGAACGATTTATGGCGCAGCACGGCATAGACGCATTCGGCGATGGCGCCGCGTTCGCGTCCGCCGAGGCGGGGGTGGTCCTTGAAGTAGCGCGACAGGGTGACGTCGGCGGGCGAAGTAAAGCGCAGGATCTCGCGCAATACCTCTTCAGCATTGCCGAGTATCGCGGGTGGCAATCTCATGGGTGTTCCTTGGTGGATTCAGGGGGTCACGGCGATCCGGACCTCGCCGTTTTCGATGCTGAGCCTGTCTTCGATGAACAGGCGCACCGCTTTCGGATAAATGACGTGTTCCTCGGCCAGCAGGCGTTCGGCCAGGCTGTCTTCCGTATCGCCCGGCAGCACGGGGATGCGCGCCTGGATCACGGCCGGACCGTGATCCAGCTCGGCGGTGACGAAGTGCACGGTCGCGCCGTGTTCCGCCACGCCCGCGTCCAGCGCCTGCCGGTGCGTGTGCAGTCCCGGGAACAGCGGCAGCAGCGACGGGTGGATGTTCAGCATGCGGCCCGCGTAATGTTGGACGAACGGCGCCGTCAGGATGCGCATGAAGCCGGCCAGCACGACGAGATCCGGTTGAAACCGGTCGATCGTTTCCTGCAGGGCGGCGTCGAACGCTTCGCGGGTCGGGAATTCCTTGTTGGGGACGACGGCGGTCGGAATGCCGTGGGACGCTGCGAATGCAAGGCCCTTGGCGTCCGGCTTATTGCTGATCACGGCGGCGATACGGGCCGGCCAGGCTTCGGCCTGCTGCGCGCGCACGATGGCTTCCATGTTGCTGCCGCGGCCAGAAATAAGGATCACGATATTTTTCATAAGCGCGCATTGTAACCCGAGCCGCCGGGCGGACCCAAGGAAGGAAATGACGGCAACGCCGCGCTTACTTGAAGGCGTGGGGGCCCACCCACCCCACGGGCTGGGGCGATTGCGGCTCTTCGAAGGAATAAAATACGCGGAACGGGACTTTTTTCTCGGCCCAGAATTCGGCCGCGTCGCGGAACACGTCGAGCAGGGTTTCGCGTGCTTCCTTGTCGAATTTTTGTGTATTCGGCAATTGATCCAGCACGGCGATGAAGCCGGGCTGCGGTCCGGCGTCGGCGATAACTTCGGTGAGGCAGTTGCGCAGCGCGTCGAAATTCTTGCTGCAGGGCTTGGGGAAGAAGAATTGCTCGCCGATGCGGGCGCAAACCTGCTGCTTCGTCAGCGCATTCGTGCACAGGGCATAGAGAAAGTGATGACCAAGGCGCATCGCCTCCTTCTGCAGCTCCGGTGCACGGTAAGCGCGGATGGACTGCACAAGATTCGGCGGTACTCTCATCAACAAACTCATTTTTTCCTCAAGTCACCCAGTCTGGTTCTGCTGCTCCAGCGCGCGGTGTTTGCGGAAGCGGCGGTCTTGTTCGCTTTCTCCTGGTGTGATTTCCACGCGCCAATAAACCCTAAGTCTCCTAAGGGTAACGTTTTGTGGTAAGCGAATCAACCCGAATATGGACGAGCCGCTCATATTTGTAAAAAAAGACGAGTTTTTTCATCCATTGTTGGCGCTTTTTCCACGCTTTTCTCCTCTGAACCGGACGTTTGGGCGTGTATACCTCCTGTTACATTTTGTTGCCACACGGATCGGAAATGCGGGCAAACCAGCGCTAAGATTCAGTTGTGGGCGAAACGCCTTTCGATACCAACAGATCAGAAGCACCACCAAAACGAGGTATGAGCATGAACGTCAAAGCCAAACTGATTCTCTCCGCCCTGGGCGTGTGCGCCCTGCCGCTGGCCCAGGCACAGGCCGGCGATTTCGAGGACTTCGGCCGCGTGACGCGCGTCCAGCCGCGCATCGAGCAGGTGCGTACGCCGCGCCAGGAATGCCGTACCGACTACGTGCAGGCCCAGGTCCCGCAACAGCGCAGCCAGGCGGGCACCGTCATCGGCGGCATCGCCGGCGCCCTGCTGGGCAGCCAGGTGGGTGGTGGCAACGGCCGCGTCGCGGCCGCCGCGGCGGGTGCAATCGCCGGCGGCATGGTCGGCGACAACGTCGACAACAACGGCCGCAACTATGGCCCGCAAGTGCAGGAGCAGGCCGTGCAGCGCTGCCGCACCGTCGACTCCATCCAGGAGCGCACGAACGGCTACGACGTGACCTACGACTACCGCGGCCACAGCTACACGACCGTCATGAACCGCGACCCGGGCAACCGCGTGCGCCTGCGCGTGTCGGTCGAACCGGACCAGTACCAGTAACACTTCCGGTGCGGGGGACGTCCCCCTTCTCCGCACCGTCGGCTTCCTCCGCAGCGTCTGCTGCCATCCACGGCGCTTCTTGCGCTGTGGATTTCTCGCACCGATAATAGGATGCTTTTTTCGCACATCCTATGCTCATCAAACGCAAATCCATCGAACAGGCCGAATCGTCGCGCCGTCCCGCCCGCAAACCGAAGTTTGCGCCCGTCACCCTGTCCGAACAGGACGGTGTGCGCTTCCTCCATTTCGGTACCGAATGGGTGCAAGGCGCCATGCGCATCCGCAAGCCGGACTGGCCGGAACTCGAATACGCCCAGCAGATGATGGCGTGGATGCTCTTTATCGAGGACCCGCATACCATCGTCCAGCTTGGCCTGGGCGCAGCGACTTTGACCAAGTTCTCGTATCGCCAGTTCCCGCGGGCGCAGGTGACCGCGGTGGAACTGAATCCGTCCGTGATCGCGATCTGTAACTCGATGTTCAAGCTGCCGCCGGAAGACGAACGCCTGCGCGTGCTCGAGATGGACGCGATGGATTTCGTGCTCGACGACGCCAACCACGACACGATCGACGCGCTGCAGTGCGACCTGTACGACGCCACCGCGCGCGGCCCCGTGCTCGACACGCCCGAGTTCTACCAGGCCTGCAACGCCTGCCTGACGGAGCGCGGCGTCATGACCGTCAACCTGTTCGGCGACCACCCCAGCTTCGCGAAGAACATCAAGGCGATGCGTTTCGCGTTCGCCCACGTGATCTGCCTGCCGGAAGTCCACGAGGGCAACGTCGTCGCGCTGTGCTTCAGGACGAAACCGGATCTCGACAAGGACCGCCTCGCCGCGCGCGCCGCGCAGATCGTCGCGGCGACCAAGCTGCCGGCCAAGTCCTGGGTCAAGGGCATCGCGGCGGCCGGCGCGAACTGACATGCACAAGCCCAAAGCCCTCGACCTGCAAACCATTTTTTCATGGCTGCTGGCCGACGGCATCGTCGAGAAATCGACCGTCAAGCCGCACTTCGCCCAGGCGCAAAGCATCCTCAAGAATGCCGTCGGCTCGATGCACCCGCTGACGGCGGTCGCGCAGTGCAAGATCGTGTCGGCAAAACCACCGCATAAACTGCTCACGCTGGACGTGCTCAGCGAATGGTGCGCCGGCAAGGTCGGCCTGCCCTTCTTCCGCATCGATCCGCTCAAGATCGATTTCACGAAAGTCGCGGACGTGATGTCGGCCAGCTATGCGGCGCGTTTCAACATCCTGCCGGTGGAACTGGGGCCGGGCACGCTGGTCGTCGCGACGGCGGACCCGTTCCGCACTGAATGGCAGGACGAAATCGCGCGCATCTCGCGCCGCCGCATCGAGCTCGTGATCGCGAATCCGCTCGACATCGCGCAATACATCTCGCAATTCTTCAGCCTCGCGAAATCCATCCGCGACGCGAACAAGTCCAGCGGCCAGGACCTCGCCCTGCGCAACAACTTCGAGCAACTGGTCGAACTGGGCAAGACCAATAAACAGGTCGACGCCAACGACCAGCACATCGTCAACATCGTCGACTGGCTGTGGAGTTACGCGTTCGAGCAGCGCGCGTCGGACATCCACCTGGAGCCGAAGCGCGACGCCGGCGCCATCCGCTTCCGCATCGACGGCGTGCTGCACCAGGTCTACCAGGTGCCGGCCGTCGTGATGATCGCCATGACGGCCCGCATCAAGCTGCTGGGCCGCATGGACGTCATCGAAAAACGCCGCCCGCAGGACGGCCGCATCAAGACCCGCACGAACGACGGCCAGGAAGTCGAGCTGCGCCTGTCCACGATGCCGACGGCGTTCGGCGAAAAACTCGTGATGCGCATCTTCGACCCGGAAGTCGTCGTCAAGACGCTGCCGGAACTGGGCTTCCCGCCCGACGACGCGGCGCGCTGGGATGCGCTGACGAAGCGTGCGCACGGCATCATCCTCGTCACCGGCCCCACCGGCTCCGGCAAGACGACGACGCTGTACACGACGCTGAAGGCGCTGGCCACGAGCGAAGTCAACGTGTGTACGGTCGAAGACCCGATCGAGATGGTCGAGCCGTCGTTCAACCAGATGCAGGTACAGCCGGGCATCGACCTGTCGTTCGCCGACGGCGTGCGCGCGCTGATGCGGCAGGATCCGGACATCATCATGGTCGGCGAGATCCGCGACCTGGAGACGGCCGAGATGGCGATCCAGGCCGCGCTGACCGGCCACCTCGTGCTGTCGACCTTGCACACGAACGACGCCCCCTCGGCCGTCATGCGCCTGCTGGAACTGGGCGTGCCCTACTACCTGCTGGAAGCGACCCTGATCGGCATCATGGCCCAGCGCCTCGTGCGCACGCTGTGCCCGCACTGCAAGGCGGCGGACGGCGAGCTGTCCGACGACGTCTGGCAGGCGCTGGGCGGTGCCTGGAACCTGCCGAAGCCGACGACCGTCTACCGGCCGATCGGCTGCCCGGAATGCCGCCAGACGGGCTTCCGCGGCCGCACGGGCCTGTACGAACTCGTCACCGTGACCGAAAGCTTCTCGCAACGCCTGCAGGAAAAGACGGACCTGGCGGCGCTGCGCCAGCAAAGCATCGCCGACGGCATGAAGCCGCTCCGCATCGCCGGTGCCTACAAGGTGATCGAGGGCGTGACGACGGTGGAGGAAGTGCTGAAATCCACGGTTGCACACTGATTTACGTTACCTCTGGCGTAAATCAAAACGACCCGCTATAATGCGTGCCTTCTTCGGGTCGTTAGCTCAGCTGGTAGAGCAGCGGACTTTTAATCCGTTGGTCGCAGGTTCGAATCCCGCACGGCCTACCAAGATTCAGCGAAAACGCCAGCTCTCACGAGCTGGCGTTTTTGTTTTCCCCTTCAGAATTGTTTGTTGCCCTTCAGCAACCAACTCGATGCCCCGGCTGCCTATACTTGGTAGCGTCAATGCGGAAACCGAACATCGCATCCGCCATTCGCCGGGAGCCATCATGCGTACCTTGTCGACCCTGTTTGCCGCCACGTTTGCCGCCGCCTTCGTCCTGGGCAGCTTCGCGATCACCGCCGCCACGCCGCCCGTACGCACGGGCCGACGCGGGCGCTAGGCGAACGGCGGCCGAGCCGCTATAATGCTGCCTCTTCGGGTCGTTAGCTCAGTTGGTAGAGCAGCGGACTTTTAATCCGTTGGTCGCTGGTTCGAGCCCAGCACGGCCTACCAAGATTCAACGAAAACGCCAGCTTTCACGAGCTGGCGTTTTTGTTTCTGCAATATTCCCATTCATTCATTTCCATCTTGCGCACCTGGCGCAAGATGCCCACCTTCGCCTTCCCAGTTGGCGACCTCCGGGGGTATGTCATGGCCCGGTGGACGATAGGTCACGGTCTTGGTCACGGCTGCATCGATTTCCTGGGGCGTCAGCAGCACCGTCGTCTTGCACGTGGTGACGCCGGCGGCATCGACCCTGAGCGCCAGCGCCGCGGCGGCGGTGTTGTCGGGAAGCTCGCCGATGATGACGACATCCCTGTCGCCGAACACGAAATAAAAGGCTTCGACCTTCCCGCCGAGCGAATGGAATAATTGATCGACGGCCTCGCGCCGCCGCGTGCCGCCTTCCTTCAACAGGCCGTTGATCCCCTCGCTGAGATAGCTCGCTTCAACCAGAAATTTAGCCATGTGAGATCCTTCCAGAAGTTGCGTGCACCGATGTTTGACCGTGCGCGGGGCGCAGCGGTTCAACCGGCGCACCCTCGTCGCATTGGCAACACAGCATTGTTGCCATACCATGGATAACCACCGTAGCCGGAGATGGTTATCGTGCGACCCCACACTGCATTCGACCGCCCACGGCACGCGCTGCCCAGGCTTGCCGTCGTTCTCGCCCTCCACGTACTGGCCCTGTTCGCCTTCGTGTCACATGACCGCATCGAGCGCCCGAGGACGCCGCAAACCGTCATGCTGCTGACCCTCGTCGCGCCGAAGATCGTCGAGCCACCTCCCCCACCGCCGCCGCCGCGGCCCAGGAACAGGCCGCGGCCGCCGGGGCGCGAAGCCGCCGCACCGACGCCGCGCGACATCGACGTCGTGCCGCGCACCGAGGTGGCCGCCACCATCGTCGACAATGCCGTGCCGGTAGAGCCGGCCGGCGGCAGGCCCGACGGCGACGGCACCGCCGGTGCCGGCGACAGGAGCGAGGGAGCGGGCGCAGGCGATGGCGGCCGCGTTCCCGTCAAAGTGCGCGCCGTGGTCAATCCGGACAATTGCGCACGTCCGAGACTGCCATGGTCCGCCGAAGAGCGCCGGCTCGCCGGCGATGTGATCCTGGCGGTGCTGATCAACGTCGATGGTTGGGTAACGGATGCGCGCGTTGCCCGCTCGAGCGGCGAACCCATCCTCGATCGGACCGCGCTGGCCACTGCGCGCAAATGCCATTTCGTGGCAGCGACGATCGACAAGGTCCCGGTCCCGTCGTGGGAGCCCTTCCGGTTCTCATGGGTGAACCGGTGACGCCTACGCCTCCTGCAGCACGAAATTGCGCGCCACCGGCTGCGACGCCGCCGGCGGCTTGGCCTTCGAGATCAGCCAGCCCTGGATCTCGTCGCAATCGAGCGCGCGCAGCATGTCGACCTGCTCCATCGTCTCGACGCCTTCCGCCACCACGCGCATCGCGAGCGCACGCGCCATCGTCACGATCGCGCGAACGATCACGATGCCGCCCTCGGTCTTGCCGAGCTGGACGATGAAGGCGCGGTCGATCTTGAGACCGTCGAAATTGAGCTTGTACAGCTGCGACAACGACGAATAGCCGGTGCCGAAATCGTCCAGCAGCACTTTGATCCCGGCCTCGCGGATCGCCTGGATCGCGCTCACGACCGATGCCGTCTCGTTCATCACGGACGACTCCGTCAGCTCGACCTCGACCAGGCGCGGGTCGACCGCGTGATGTTCCAGTGCGCGCCGCAGCGTCTGCGCGACGTCCGTATCGTTGAACTGGCGCGGCGAGATGTTGATCGATACGGGCACCAGCTTGTCGCCGTTCTGCGCCCAGCGGGCCAGCTGGGCACAGACCTTGTCGATCACGAGATCGCCGAGCTTGAGCACCAGGCCCGTTTCCTCGACGAGGGGAACGAATTCGGCAGGCGCGACGACGCCCCGCGTCGGGTGCACCCAGCGCACGAGCGCTTCCAGGCTGGTGATCGAGCCGTCCGCCAGGTTCACGCGCGGTTCGTAGTACATGACGAACTGGTCGGCCGTCAGCGCGTGGCGCAGCTCGCGGATGCGCTCCAGGCGCGCCTTCAGCTGGTCGTGGAACTTGCCGTCGAAGAAGCGGTAGCTGCCCCGCTCGTTCATCTTCGCCGAATACATCGCGACGTCGGCATTCTGCAGCAGCGCGCGCGGTTCCTTGCCGTCCGCGGGGAACAGGCTGATGCCGATCGACGTGCCCACCACGTACTCGCCATAGGACAAGCGGATGCTGCGACGGAAGGCGCGCTGGATGCGCTCGCTCGCCTGGGCCGCGTCGAGGGCGTCGGCGATATTCTCGAGCACGATCACGAACTCGTCGCCGCCGAAGCGTGTCACGCAGTCGTGCGGCCGGACGGCTTCCTTCAGGCGGTGCGCGGCCGTGCACAGCAGCTCGTCGCCGGCGGCATGGCCCCAGGTGTCGTTGATGGCCTTGAAGCCGTCGAGGTCGATGAACAGCAGGGCGAACATCTTGTCGTCCTTTTCGGCCCGGGCGATGGCATCGCGCAGGTGGCCCTCGACCCAGTAGCGGTTGGGCAGGCGCGTGAGCGGATCTTCGTTGCTGCGCCGGACCAGTTCCTCTTCGTGGGCGCGTTCTTCCGTGACGTCGCGGGCCGAGACGGCGAGATTGTCGCCGTAGCGGAACATCTTGAGGGTCACCCACTTGGCCGGGAAGCTCTCTTGCGGGCGCCCCAGCGTCACCTCGTTGTAGCCGCTTTCCATCGCGCGGCGCAGGCTGTCCATGCGCGTGGCCAGGGTCTCGCCTTCGTACAGTTCCGTCACCTTCTTGCCGATCAGGTCCCGGCGTTCGCGTGCCACCAGTTCCGCGGCGCGCCGGTTGCAGTCGATGACCTCGAAGTCGGTCACCGCGCCCTGCTCGTCCCATTGCGGACGCAGCATGTAGAAGCCTTCGTTGCTGGCCTCGGTGGCCATCCGGTACGTGTCGCGGATCACGCGCAGGTCGCGGTCGCGGCGCGCGAGGCGCAGCGAATTGCTCATCGCGAGCACCGTGAACAGCAGGACGGCCGCCGTGCCCGCCCATGCGCTGCCGGTCCACGCGGCGCGCATCGCGGCCCACGGCGCGAGCGCGGCTTCCTGGTCGAGTCCCACCACCGCGTTCACGCCGCGCCGGTCCACGTGTTCCCAGCCGACGTAGCGCGGCCGGCCGTCGCCGAACCATGTCGCCCCGTCGACCAGTTCGCTGCCGGACGACAGCCGCAGCGGCGGCGCATGCACGAACGCCGGTGTGCGGACGGTGCCCGCCGGCCCTTCCGACCGCAGCGCGCGCGTGCGCCCGTCGTCGCCGACGATGGCCAGCAGGCCGTCCTGGCGGAACACCGCGTCCGCATCGCCCATCGTGAAATACGCGGGATCGACCGCGACGACGATGGCGGCCGCGAACCTGCCGTCGTGGTCCGACAGTTCCCACGCGAACAGCAGGCGGTGCCTGCGGCCGCTGCGTCCTTCGACCGGCACCTCGTCCACGAAGAAGTTGACCGGCATGCCGCTGCGCACGCGGGGCAGGATGTAGGCGACGGCAGGTGGCGACATCGTCGTCGGCGCGGTGGACGTCAGCACCCGGCCCTCGCCATCGACGATCGCCACGAGCAGGCGCGACGCATCGAGGAACAGGCCATGCTCGTCCGCATAGCCCAGGTGCACGGCGCCCTGTCTGGCCTCCCACTCATATTTCACGAACCGGACCGTCTGTTCGATCGTGTCGACGGCGCGCTGGATCTGTCCGGCGTAGCCGCCCGCGAGCGTACGGGCGCTTTGCAGCGTTTTGAATTCGAGCTCGCTGCGCTCGGCCTCCAGGCGCTGGAACAGGAAGAACCAGCCGAGCACGAGCACGACCGCTGCGCCCAGCGGCCAGGCCAGCAGCCGCCACAGGTGCTGCTTCCAGAACGCAGGGGCGCCGTCGCGCGCGTGCCGTGCTGCCGCAACGCGTGTTCGCAAGTACGTCAATAGTCTGCGATACATTGCTCGCCCCTTGCCAGACGATCCTGAATAGGAAAGTACGCCGGTTTCAGAAAAATTCAACTTCCGTACGTACAGGATGCAGAAGCCGCTTGTGTTGTGGTAGATATTCGTCTTTACAACAACACAAGGATACGAGGAGACGTGCAATGACAACATGGAGCATCCTGGCCGCGCTGCTGTCCGGCGCCCTGCTGGCGGTGAGCCGCGACACGGGACAGCTCGGCTGGCTAGTCCTCGCGGCACCCGTGCCGCTGCTCGTGGTCGCGTTGCGCGCACCGCGGGCACGGTGGATCGCCAGCCTCGCGTTCGCGGCCGGATTGATGGCCGAGGCGGGCCCGATGTGGTTTTATGGCCGGATCCTGCCGGTGATCTATGGTCTCGCGATCGCCCAGGCGCTGATATTCATGTTCACGGTCTTGTTCATGCGGGCACTGCATCGACGCTTCCCAGCGGCCGTGGCCGTGCTCGGGTTCGCCGTGATGACGGCGGCCCAGGAATACCTGCGCAGCCTGGTCTCGCCGAACGGCAGCTTCTTCGCGCTGGGCTACGCGCTGGTGGACGTCGCGCCGTTGCTGCAGACGGCCGCGCTGGCCGGCATCGCCGGGCTGACGTTCCTCGCGGCCGTGGTCCCGGCCGGGCTCGCCCTGCTGTGCGTCCGGCCGCGCGATACCGGCGCGGCGCTGGCATGGTCGACCCCGGTGCTCGCGGCGTTGCTGTACGGGTTCTGGCAACTGGCGCAACCGCCGGGACCGTCCGTGCGCGTCGCCCTGCTGAGCGACGACCGGTACGCCGGGCGGGTGTTCCATCATCCGGACGCGGGGCCCGGCATCGCCGCCGCGTTCGCGCGCCAGGTCGCCGCGGCCACCGCGCATGGGCCGGCGGCGATCGTCGTGCCGGAAAAGATCCTGGCGGCCGGTGCGGTGCTCGCACCGCCGCCGGGCGGTGTCGTCGTCGCGGGTCTCGACGCCCCCGCGCCGCAAGGCGGCCGGCTGAACATCGCCGCGCTGTATCGGCCCGGCGCGCCTGTCGACACCTACCTGAAGAAGCGCATGGTGCCAGGCCTGGAAGAAGAATACGTGCGGGGGACCGCCGAACTGGTCACACGGGTCGGCGGCCTGCCCGCCGGCATCGCCATCTGCAAGGACATGGATTTCGCCCAGGACCTGCGCCGGTACGGCCGGCGCGACGTCGGCCTGATGCTGGTGCCCGCCTGGGACTTCGACCGCGACGCGTATCTGCATGGCCGGATGGCGATCGTGCGCGGCGTCGAGAACGGTTTTGCGGTCGCGCGCTCGGCCTCGCAAGGCTTGATGACGCTGAGCGATGCGCACGGACGCATCGTCGCCGAGCGCCGCACGGCGCACGCCCCCGGCATGCTCGTGGGCGACCTGCCGACGGGGCGCGGCGGCACGGTCTACAGCCGTATCGGGGACGTGTTCGGCCAAGCCATGGCGGCGGCGTGGCTGTTGTTGCTGGCGACCCTGGCCTGGCGCTGGCGGCGTGTTCAGGCCAGCCCGGCACGCCGCATGTAGGCAGCCAGCGCATCGACGTCGGCGGATGCGGCGATGGCGCCGACGTAGCCGTCCGGACGCACCAGCACGAGCTCGCCGGGCTGCAACCCATAGGCCGCCTGGGCGTGACCATGCGTGTCGATCACATCGCCGCGCGCGCCGAACAGGTGCAGGCGCAGGCCCGGACGCCGCAACGCGTCCGCGACGCCGGGCGCGACGTCGCGGCCCAGCAAGGTCCAGTGCGGCCCCGCGAACAATGCGAAGAGCCGCGCCGGCTGCCCCGCCGCGCCCAGCACGACGGCGTCCGGCGCCCGGTCGCCGGGCTGTATGCCGTGCGCCCGCGCCGGCTGCGCGAACGACAGCGGCGAATCGGGATACGCCAGGTCGAGCTGCCGTACCTCGCGCCCGCGGCGCATCTCTCCGCCCCGGCGCGCGGCGTCCAGCAGCGCCGTGGACAACTGCAGCATCGCGGCCGCGACGGGGCGGCGCTCCGCCTCGTAAGTGTCCAGCAGATCGTCCGGCGCGCCCGCGAGCACGGCCGCCAGTTTCCAGCCCAGGTTGTACGCATCCTGCACGCTGGTATTCAATCCCTGCCCGCCCGTGGGTGGATGCGTGTGCGCGGCGTCGCCAGCCAGGAAGACACGCCCCACGCGATAACGGTCGGCCAGGCGCGCATTCATCGTGTACGCCGAGGCCCAGGACACGCTGCCCACGTGCACGTCGCGGCGGCCGGTCCGGTCCTTGAGCATCGCATCCAGGGCTGGCGCCGACAGGTCGACGTCGCCTTCGGGCGGAATCGGCGCCTGGATCTGGAACAGGTCCGTTCCCCCGAGCGGACACACCTCCATCCGGCGCGCCATGTCGTCGCCGTTGAAGCGATGCCAGGCATCGCGCTCGAGACCCGTCAAGGCGACGTCCGCCACCAGCGCCCGCACGCCCAGCGTCTTGCCGGGGAAGCCGACGCCGAGCAGATGGCGTACCGTGCTGCGTCCGCCGTCCGTGCCGACGACGTAGCGCGCACGCAGGCGCGACTCGCCGCCGCGGCCCGCGAGCGTGACCGTGACGCCATCCGCGTCCTGCGCCAGGTCCGTGAGCGCGAGGCCGGATTCGACCCGTTGTCCCAGCTCCAGCAGGCGCTCGCGCATCACCTGCTCGGTCATGGATTGCGGCAGCATCAGCGGCGTGGCGTAGGGCTCCGCCGGCGTCGCCGCCTGGTCCGCGGCAATCGGGGCATCGGCATGGCTGCCGTCCGCGGCGTGGATGCGCTGGGGCGGATACGGCCCGCCCAGCGCCACCGCCCGGTCGACGATGCCGAGGTCCTCGAAGACTTCCAGCGTACGGGGCTGGATGCCTTTGCCGCGCGAGCCGTGGAATGGCACGTCCTGCCGCTCGACCAGGCGGAACGGGACGTTCCGCCGCGCCAGATCAAGGGCCAGGGTCAGGCCGGCGGCACCCGCGCCGCAAATCAGTACATCGGTATCGAAGTCCATGTCGCTCTCCCAGTGTCTTATGTGTAAAATACACATAACTGGAGAGGAGTATATGGCAACGAAAAATAATGTGCAAGATACACATATATCGGCACGCCTGCGTGAATTGCACACGTCGCTGATCAGCATCGTCAGCGCGATGAACCGGCCGCAGCGCGATGAGGAACTCATCCGCCAGGCCGGCGTCAGGCTGGACCGGGCGCTGTTTCCGCTGCTGGTCGGGATCGAACGGCTGGGACCGATCGGCGTCGTCGAGCTGGCCGAACGGTCGGGACGCGACTACACCACCGTCAGCCGCCAGGTGGCCAAGCTAGACAGCCTGGGACTCGTGGAAAGGCGCGCGTCCGATGAGGATGCGCGGGTCCGGCTGGCCTCGATCACCCCGAAGGGAAAGGCCATGACGGACGCGCTCGACGCGGCGCGCGACAAGATGGCCCGTGACGTCTTCGCGTCATGGGACAAGGAGGATTTCGACAACCTGGTGCGGCTGATGCGCAGGCTGGCCGACGCGATCGACCAGCCGCCGGCCCCGCCCGGCGACGCGGGCTGAGCGGCCGGTGCTTCAGCGCTGCGCCATCTTCGCCGTCACGACGATCATCTGCGCCAGGCTCGGATCGGCAACGTTGCTCGGCACATAGCTCATCATCATGTCGTCGCGGTTGTCGCCCTTGTTGAACTCCATGATCACATTGCCGTCGCGCGACACGAAGCGGTCGGGCGATTGCGCGATGAGGTGCATCCGGCGCTGTTTGTCGATCTGGGCGACGATCCCGTCGCGTGCCGGCTGCACCTTCAGCCGCCAGCCGTTCGACAGCTCGTACGCGCCGCTGACTTCCTCGGCCTGGTAGTCCCAGATGCGGAATGCCGTGCGCGGCTGCGCGGTCACCTCGACGCGCGAGATCGGCGCGTCGTCATTGATCGGATAATTCCCCGACTGCGCGCCGGCACCGGGCGCGAACAACAGCAGGGATGCGGAAAGTGCCAAGGGAAGCGGACGCATGATGTCTCCTTCAGTGATGGACGGTACCGCGGTACGGGTCTGGCCGGCGGCGGCAATTCAGTCTAGGGCGCCGGTTGCCGGCCACAAGGGCGGCAAGGGCCGCATCACGAAACAGTCTGTATTTACACCGAATCAGATCGATGCGAAATGACTCGCCGCGGTCGGCGAAGGGCCGCTTCCCGTATCGCTATGCGCGGCACGGTGGCGGATATGCACGTCATTGCGACGTGCTGAATGACCGTCAGGAGGATGCGTCGCCGTCTACCACGACGCGATTGCGGCCACCACGCTTTGCCGCATACAAGGCCTTGTCCGCCGCCTCGATCAGGGCGGGAACCTCATGCAGGCGCTCAGGATCAAAGCTTGCGACACCGATGCTCAGCGTGACCATCGGCCAATGGGCCGCGGGGGCGTGCTGCAGCGCCAGTCCGGCCACGTGTTCGCGGATCGCGTTCGCGTGCAGCCTGGCCTGTTCGAGCGACGTGTCCGGCAGGATCGCCGCGAACTCCTCGCCACCATAGCGTGCCGCCACGTCGGCCGGGCGCTTCAGTTTGGCCGCGAGGGCCTGGGCCACGGTGGACAGGCAGGTGTCGCCCTGCTGGTGGCCGAAATGGTCGTTGTAGGCCTTGAAGGAATCGATGTCGATCAGCAGCAGCGACAGCTCGCCCTTCACGCGTTGCGCACGGCGCAGTTCGCGGTCCAGCGCGACGTCGAAGTAGCGGCGGTTGGCGATGCCGGTCAGGCCGTCGACGTACGATCGGGCGCGCAGCGATTCGGCGTGGTCGAGGAGACGCTTTTCGCGTTCGACGGCCCCGCTGACGTCGCGGATCTCGATCATGCAGTAGCGCTGCTCGCCATCGCGGAACGGCGTCACCGTCACGGCCTGGTCGATGCGCGGGCCGTCGAAGCTGCCCGCCTCGCGCAGGGGAAATGGCGCCCGGCTTTCCGTTTGCGGGATGGCCGTGCTCGCGCCATCGCTGAGCGCCGCCAGCACGGCCGCTTCGACGCGCGAACCGCGCAGTTCGGGGAACACCTCGAACAGCGGGCGCTCGCGCACGCGCGCGGCGGCGCGGGCGGAACGCGGCACCATCCAGCCGTTCCAGAGCACGATCTTGTGGTGGGCGTCGAGCACGATGATCCCGCTGTTGACGAGATTCAGGGCGCGCAGGGACAGGTCGGTGGCGGTATCGGAGTCGGTCGGGATCACGGCACGGCGTCGTGTGAGAGTGTTTGAATAAATATCTGAAAATCAACTGATCATACCGGAAATCAATCCCTGTGCGTTACTTCGGGCGAACAGTAATTGTTGCCAATTTTCACGAAAGCACTTGGCCGTGTGCCGATAAGCCGCTATAATGCTGCCCGTCGGGTCGTTAGCTCAGTTGGTAGAGCAGCGGACTTTTAATCCGTTGGTCGCAGGTTCGAGCCCCGCACGGCCTACCAGTATTACCCAGGAAGCCCATGAACTCCGGTTCATGGGCTTTTTGCTTTTCCTCGCTCTTGTCAGATTCTTCCTAGCTTTACCCTCGGAATTAGTTGCACCGGCCAATCAATTGGTTCTAGTCAACAGATTCGCTCCTGCACGTCCTTACACTGGGCCGCTCGGCCGCTCTGCCCAGCACTTCCTCGAGGACCTGCTATGTTGTCACACAAGGAAACGTCTCTGTCCCGTCACCTGTCGCGCGCGCTCGGCCTCCTGGCGGCCGGCTTCCAGGCCGGGGCCCTGGCGCAGCAGGGCCCCGATCTGAACGCTCTGCCGCTCGAACAATTGCTCAACCTCGAGGTCGTCACGGCGTCGAAGATTCCGCAGAAGATCAGCGAGGCGCCGTCGTCCGTCACCGTGATCACGGCCGAGGACATCCGCCTGCGCGGCTACCGCACGCTCACGGAGGTCCTGCAGAGCGTGCCGGGCATGACGGTGTCCTATGACCGCAACTACAACTACGCGAACATCCGCGGCCTGGGCAATCCGGGCGACCTGAATACGCGGCTTCTGATCCTGATCGACGGCCGGCGCCTGAACGACGTCGTCTACGACCAGGGCGCCATCGGCACCGAATTCCCCATCGACCTGGCCCTCATCGACCGCGTCGAGTTCGTGCCCGGTCCCGGCTCCGCCATCTACGGCAGCAGTGCGTTCTTCGGCGTGGTGAACGTGCTCACGAAAAGCGGTGCGGCACTCAAAGGGCAGACCGTCAGCGTTGGCCGGATCACTGGCCGGGGCCGCGAAGTCCGCAACACGTACGGCCGCGGGACGCCGGGCGGCACCGAGCTGCTGCTGGGCGCGTCGGCGTACGACAGCGTGGGACGCGACCTGTACTTTCCCGAATTCGACGATGCGATCAGCCACGGCATCGCCAGGGGGCTCGACTACGACCGCTACCACCGGCTGTTCGCGAAACTGAGCTCGGGCGGCGTCGTGGCCGAGACCTATTTCGGCAGCCGCACGAAAGGCATCCCGACGGCGTCCTACGGCCAGCAGTTCAACGATCCGCGCAGTTGGTCGCTGGACGAATACGCGGGTGCAGCCCTGTCCTGGCACCGCGCCGTCTCCGAGACGCTCGACCTGTTCGCCGGCGTGAGCGTGGCACGCTACCGCTACCGGACCGTCAACATCACCGAGCCGGCAAGCGACAGCACGACGTACAGCGTCGATACGGCCGAAAGCCTCAGCAGCGGCGCGGAGGTGCGTGCCATCAGCAGCGCACTGCGCGGCCACAAACTCATCGCCGGCGCGGAATACACGCGCGACAGCAAGCGGCAGATGTCGAACTACGACATGGCCCCGTACCACCTCAACCTCGACGCCGCTCATCCGAAGCGGCAGGCCGCCGTCTACCTGCAGGACGAGATGCGGCTCGGTAATAAACTCATCCTGAACACGGGCGTGCGCCACGACTACGATTCCGAAGGCGGCGCCACGACGAATCCGCGCGTGGCCCTGCTCTACAAGACGACGAACCAGGTGACGCTCAAGGCCTTGTACGGCACGGCCTTCCGCTCCGCCAACGCCTACGAACGCTATTACACGTTCGATTTCCGGGCGAATCCGGCGCTGCGCTCGGAGCGCATCAAGACGTATGAACTGATCGCGGAATATTTTCCGACCGACCGCTTCCGCGCCTCGGCCTCCGTCTTCCAGTACCGCATGCGCGACATGCTGGCGCTGGCCACCGATCCGGTCAACGGCATGCTTGTCTTCTCGAACATCGACGCGGCCCGCGCCACGGGCATCGAGCTGGACGCGGAATGGCTGCGCGAAGACGGCAGCGCCCTGAAGGGCAGTGCGAACGTGCAGTCGGCGCGCAACGACGCCGATGGCGCATGGCTGCCCAATTCGCCGCGCCGCCTGTTCAAGCTGAACTACGCGCTGCCGCCGCTCGGCGACCACTTGCGCGCGCATGCCGAGTACCGCTTCACGAGCCGGCGCCGCACGGTGCAAGGCGGCGAGGTCGGAGGATTCGGCGTCGTCGACCTGAACCTCGTCGGCACGCTGGGCCCGCACGTGGAGCTGTCCGCCGGCGTGCTCAATGTCTTCGCCAGGCGCTACGCCGATTCCGCCAGCGAGGAACACTACGACAACAGCACGCCGCCGCGCCACCTCGACGCCATCGGACAGGATGGCCGCACGCTGCGCTTCATGGCGACGGTCCGGTTCTGACGATGATGCGGCCCGGCCTCGCGCGCCTCCTGCTCCTTTGTTGCCTGCTGCTGCCGGCGGCCGCGCAGGCTCAAGCCCAACCCCAGGCCGCCGACGAATACGCGGCGAAGGCGGCGTTCATCTACAACATCGCGCAGTTCAGCACCCTGCCGAACATGAACGGCGTCGTGCGCCTGTGCGTGCTGGGGCGCGATCCGTTCGGCAGCGCGCTGGCCACGCTGGAAGGCAAGCCGCTCGGGAATGCGCGCCTGTCCATCGTGTATCCGCACTCGGGTCCGGAGGCGCTGATGCAATGCCACATCCTGTACATCAGCGCGTCGGAATCCGACGACATGACGGCGCTCGCCGACAGCGCCCGCGCGGCCGGCGTGCTGACGATCGCCGATACGCGCGGCGCCGCGCGCAAGGGCGTGATGCTCGAACTGGTGCTGGACGACCGCCGCATCGCCTTCGAGTTCAATGGTGCCGCAGCACGCGGTGCCGGCGTCGTCCTCAGCTCCAAGGTGCTGCGGCTGGCGCGTGCCATCTATTAGACCCGGACGGCCAGCATGGAACAACTCATCGAATGGATCAACCGGCAGGCCCTGAGCACCAAGCTCAAATGGACCTACCTCGTCACGAGCGGCGGCGTGATGCTGCTGTCGACGCTGTTCCTGATCGGCATCCAGCTGTACTTCTTCACGGCCGCGCTGGTGCGGCAGACGCAGTCGCAGGCGACGATGGTGGGCGAGAACCTGACGGCCGCCATGGCCTTCGCCGACGCCGAGGCGGCCGGCGACATCCTGTCCGCGCTGCGCGTGGCGCCGGACGTGCAGTCGGCCGTCGCCTATGACGCGAAAGGCAAGGCGTTCGTCAGCTTCGTGCGCGATCCGCAGTCGCCCCCCGCCGCGCGCGACCCGCGTGCGCGCGAGACGGTGGTGGACGTGCGCGGCGTCAGCGTCACGCGCCGGATCCAGGTCGGCAGCCGCCTGCTCGGCACCGTGGTCGTGCGCAGCAGCGTGACGAGCGTGTACGGCCAGCTCGCGCTGTATCTCGCACTGGCGCTGCCGATGTCGCTGGCCCTGCTCAGCCTCTCGTACTACGCGCTGTCGCGCCTGCAGCGCTACTTCACGGCCCCGATCCGCGCGCTGTCGGCGGTGAGCGAGCAGATTTCGCGGCAAGGCGATTATTCGCTGCGCGCCGAGGTGTCGCCCGCGGCGGACATCGGCCTGCTGGCGCGCACGTTCAACGGCATGCTGGACCGCATCCAGAAGCGCGAACGGGAACTGGAAGCGGAGATCAACGAACGCAAGCGCATCGAGGTCAAGCTGGACCGGCTGGCGCACTACGATCCCGTCACGCAGCTCAACAACCGGCACTTCTTCAACGAGCGGCTGGAATCGGTCCTCACGCGCGCCCGCAAATTCGACGAGCGCACCATCCTGATGTTCATCGACCTGGACAACTTCAAGACGGTCAACGACACGCTGGGCCACGACATCGGCGACGAGCTGCTGCGCCTCGTGTCGCGCCGGCTGTCGGAGACACTGCGCTTCGGCGACGTCCTGTCGCGCATCGGCGGCGACGAATTCGGCATCATCCTCGAGAACGTGAGCCAGGTCGGCGTCGCGTCGCTGATCGCGGAAAAATGCCTGTGCAAGCTGGCCGACCCGATCCACATCCACGGCCACGACATCCACATCGGCGCGTCCATCGGCATCAGCGTGTATCCGGACGACGCGACCGACATGCACGCACTGCTGAAATACGCCGACACCGCCATGTACTACGCGAAGAACGGCGGCAAGAACGCGTGGCGCATGTTCACGCCCAGCATGCGCGACGACGCCCATAAACGCTTCAAGCTGGACAACAACCTGCGGCGCGCGCTGGAACGCGACGAGTTCGTGCTGCACTACCAGCCGCAAGTCGACCTCAAGACGGGCGACATCGTCGGCGTCGAAGCGCTGATCCGCTGGATCCATCCGCAGCTGGGCATGGTCAGCCCCAGCGACTTCATCCCCGTCGCCGAGGACACCGGCGTCATCGTGCCGATCGGCGAATGGGTGCTGCGCGAAGCGTGCCGCGACCTGAAGCGCTGGCACGCCCAGGGCTATTCCCTCCGCGTGGCCGTCAACCTGTCCGGCCGCCAGCTCAAGGAAAACAACCTGGTCGCGGCCGTGCTGGCGACCTTGCGCGAGGCCGACATCGACCCGTGCTGGCTCGAACTGGAACTGACGGAGAGCATGCTGATGGACGCCTCCACCGACATCGTCGACCGCCTGCACGCGCTGACGGACGCCGGCATCCAGCTCGCGATCGACGACTTCGGCACGGGTTATTCATCGATGAGCTACCTGAAGACCTTCCCCGTGCGCGCGCTGAAGGTGGACCGCAGCTTCGTGCGCGGCCTGCCGCAGGATCCGGAAGACGCGGCCATCACGCGCGCGATCATCGCGATGGCCAGGAGTCTCAAGATGGAGATCGTGGCCGAGGGCATCGAGACACAGGAACAGCACGACTTCCTGCGCGCGCACGGCTGCGACAAGTCGCAGGGCTATCTGTACGGCCGGCCGTGCGCGGCCGCGCAGATCGGGCAGATGCTCGCGCGCACGGGCGCGGGCGCCTGCGAAGTCGACTAAAGGCCCGTCAAATGCGTATCACCACTCGACCACGACGGACGTCATGGCCGGTACCGCCAGCGGCGCGCGCAGGTCGACGGCGGCGCCGGTCAGCACGTTGCGGCCCTGGCGCGCATCCTTCACCATGCCGGCGAAGCGCGACAGGTCCAACTGCGTGTCCTGCGGATTCTTGTTCAGCACGACCATGACCGTCTGCCTGCCGTCGTGGCGGAAATACACGTAGTGGCCGTCGCCGGGGAGGTAGTGCGTCAGCTTGCCGGTCTTGACGGCGGAACTGGTCTTGCGCCAGTTGAACAGCGTGCGCACGAGGTGCTGCATGCCGCGCTGGGCCTCCGTCAACCCCGTGCCCGCGAACGCATCGACCTTGTCGCCCGCCCAGCCGCCCGGCATGTCCGCGCGCAGCACGCCGTCGACGCGCTCCTTCGGCCCCTGGATCAGCATCTCGGTCCCATAGAACATCTGCGGAATGCCGCGCGTCGTCGCCATCAGGATCAAGTCCGTCTTCAGGAGGTCGATGTTGCCATCCACCTGCGCCAGCGCGCGCGGACGGTCGTGGTTGTCCGGGAAGACCATCAACTTCAGCGGGTCCGCGTACAGGTAGTCGGCCGCGATGGTCTCGTAGATCTTGATGAGGCCCTGGCCGCTGTCTTCCGGCGCCGTCAGCGCTTTCGGGGCCGTGTCGACGAGCGGGAAATCCATCACCGTCGGCAGCTCGGAACGGAAGCCGTCGCCGTTGACGACGCCCTTCTGCCAGTACGCGACCATGTACGGACGGTCGTCCATCTCCTCGCCGACGACGTTCAGGTTCGGGTATTCCGCGCGCACGGCGCGGTTCCAGTCGTTCAGGAAGGCCGGGTCGGCATACGAATACGTGTCTTCGCGGATGCCGGACAGGTTCGCGTACTCGACCCACCACAGCGTGTTCTGGATCAGGTAGCGGGCCACCAGCCTGTTCTTCTGGTTCACGTCCGGCATCGACGTATCGAACCAGCCGTCGACGAAGCGCGCCTTGTCTTCCGGCGCCGCGTGGATGTCCTGCGCGACCGTGTGCTGGTTGTTGGTCTTCACGAACGTCTTGCCGTGGTTGATCCAGTCGGACGACGGCATGTCCTGCATCCACCAGTGGCCCGTGCCGATATGGTTCACGACGATGTCCTGGATCACGCCGATGCCGCGCGCATTGGCCGCGGCCACGTAGTTGCGGTAGTCCTCGTTGCTGCCGAAGCGCGGATCGATCCTGTAGTAATCGGTCAGCGCATAGCCGTGGTACGAGTACGCCTGCTGGTTGTTTTCCAGCAGCGGCGTGGGCCAGATCATCGTGAACCCGAGGCCGCGGATGTAATCGAGCTGCGCCTGCATGCCCGCCAGGTCGCCGCCGTGGCGCCCGTTCGGATCGCGCCGGTCGCTCTTTTCGCGCATGCCGGCGTCGTCGTTGGCCGGGTTCCCGTTCGAAAAACGGTCGGGCACGATCAGGTAGACCGCGTCGCCGGAGTCGAAGCCGCGCCGCGCCGCCGAATCCTTGCGGCGCGCTTCCAGGCGATACGGCACCGTCGTCACCACGTCCTTGCCGCGCTTGAACTGCAGTTTCAGTTCACCGGGCTTCGTGGTCGCGCCGATCTTCAGGTTCACGAACAGGAAGTTCGGGTTGTCCGTGCGCTCCACGCCGGCGATGCGCACGCCGGGGTAACTCAGCGCCGGCTCCAGCTCGGCGATCTTCTCGCCATGCACCATCACCTGCAGGTCGGACCACTTCATGCCGACCCACCAGTTCATCGGTTCCACGTGCTGGACGGCGTAGGGCGCGGCGCTGGCCCACATGGCGGGCAGGAAGGCCGAGATGGCAAGAACAAGCTTCTTCATGATGTCTCCAAGTTGATTTGTAGTAAAGTAACATCACAAATCGGCGACTTCAAGGCACCCTCTATAGACAACATGTAGTTTTACTTCCGCATGCGATCTGCGCGGAAATACAGTAAGCTGTTGGCCCCATGCCGCAGACCATCCTCACCCCTGTCCATCACGAACTGATCATCAAGAAAAGCCGCTTCATCGCCTGCGTCCAGCCGATGCCCGACCGGGCCGGTGCGCAAAAGATCGTGGCGGGGCTATGGGCCGACCATCCCGGCGCCGCGCACGTGTGCTGGGCGTTGTTGGCGGGCGGGCATTCGGCTGCCGTCGACGACGGGGAGCCCAGCGGCACGGCCGGCCGTCCCATGCTGGACGTGCTGCGCCACCAGGACCTGGAAGGCGTGCTGGCGACTGTCGTGCGCTATTTCGGCGGCGTCAAGCTGGGCGCGGGCGGCCTCGTGCGTGCTTACACAGACAGCGTCGCCCAGGCGCTGCTGGGCGCGCAGAAGATCGCCATCATCCGCCAGCGTCACCTGCGCTGCGACGCGCCCTACCCGCTCGAAGGCCTGATCCGGCGCGAACTGGACGGTGCCAGTGCCACGCTGGACACCGTCCAGCATGCCGATGTCGTCTCGTTCGCCTTCCACCTGCCGGACGACAAGGCCGCGGCGCTCATTGCCCGCCTGAGCGAGGCGGGCAACGGCCGCATCCATTGGCTCGCGGAAAACGACGCCCCGCAAGCGGACTCGGCCTGATACCGCTATCATGTGAGGCTATACCGGACATCACGACTCGAAAGCGGACTCGCCTGTCGCGAACCGCCATAATGTCCGGCTTCCTCCAGCAAAGACTACACACATGATCAAGAAGAGCCTGGCGCCCCTCGCCCTGGGCGGTTTCGGTATCGGCATGACGGAATTCGTCATGATGGGCATCCTGCCCGATATCGCGACCGGCCTGGACATTTCCATTCCCCAAGCGGGCTACCTGATTTCGGCGTATGCGGTCGGCGTGGTCGTCGGCGCGCCGACGCTCGTCAGCATGCTGTCGCACCGTCCGCCGCGCAGCGTGCTGATCTGGTTCATGCTGATGTTCACGGCATTCAACGCGCTCTCGGCCTTCGCGCCGAACTTCCATACCATGCTGCTGTTCCGCTTCCTGGCCGGCCTGCCGCACGGCGCCTTCTTCGGCGTGGGCGCCGTCGTCGCCACGCGTCTCGCGGACAAGGGCAAGGAAGCGGCCGCGCTCGCCAGCATGTTCTCCGGCCTGACGATCGCGAACGTATTGGGCGTACCGGCCGGCACCTGGCTCGGCCACAACATGAGCTGGCGCTTCGTGTTCCTGATCGTGGCCGTCATCGGCCTCGCGACGATGATCATGCTGCACAAGCTGATCCCGTATTTCGAGGCGACGCCGGGCGCCGGCCTGCGCCAGGACCTGAAAATCTTCCGCAAGCCGAACCTGTGGCTGGCGCTGGGCATCACGTCGATCGGCACGGGCGGCTTCTTCGCCTGGCTCAGCTACATCGCCCCGCTGCTGACGGACGTGACGCACTTCCACGCCAACACCATCCCGCTGATCATGACGGCGGTGGGCGTCGGCATGACGGTCGGCGTGAACGTGGGCGGCAAGCTGGCGGACCGCGTGCCGCCGCTGACCGCGATCATCATCCTGTTGATCACGATGGTCGCCCTGCTGTGCATGAACGCGTTGCTGGCGTCGTCGCAGCCGGCGATGATGGTGCTGGCGTTCGCCGTCGGCGCGAATGCGCTGGCGCTGGGCCCGCCGATCCAGATGCTCCTGATCGAACATTCGCGCGAAGCGGAGATGCTCGGCTCGTCGCTGGGCCAGTCCGGTTTCAATATCGGCAATGCGCTGGGCGCGTTCCTCGGCGGGATTCCGCTGACCCTGGGCTATTCGTATGCGTCGCCGCAGTGGGTGGCGGCGAGCCTGGCACTGTCCGGCGTCGTGCTGGCGCTCGCGATGCGGGCGCACGGCCGGCGGGCCGCGGTGGCGGTGCCGGCGTAACGCGTCCTATTCTGCCAACACGGCGGCCGTGCTGGTCGCCGTGGCAAATTCGCCATGCAGGCTCGCCACGGCCGTCGCATGCATCTGTTCCGCGCTGAACCACGTCCCATCCGGCCCCGTGCGCTCGTGCGTGGCGCAGGCATCCTCGACGAGGAACGTGTGAAAACCGAGATTGCCGGCCATGCGCGCCGTCGTCGACACGCAGTGATCGGTCGTCAGGCCGCACAGCACGACCGTGTCGATGTATGACGCGCGCAGCCGCGCTTCCAGATCGGTGCCGATGAAGGCGCTGTTCACATCCTTTCGAATGACGATCTCTCCCGGCAGCGGCTGCGCTTCCGGCTTGAAGGCGTGGCCCGGCGCGCCCGGATAAAACGCGCCCTTGTCGCTGCGCGAGCCGTGCTGGACGTGGAACAGCGGCCGCCCCGCTTCGCGCCAGGCGGCCAGCAGCGCGGCAATGTTCTGTTCGGCCTGGGGATGATTGCGCCGGCCCCAGCGCGGGTCGAGGAAGCCCTGCTGGACGTCGATGACGATCAGGGCGGCGTTGGTCAGCGTTTGCATGTGTGTCCTTTCATGAAAAACCACATGGTCGCCGCCCCGCCGCCATGCCGCTACCGAAATGCCGGATAATTGCCGGTTCATCCATGACAGATTTCGATGGCTCATGAAGCTCAGCCAACTTCACATGCTCGTCGCGGTGGCGGACCACGGCAGCTTCAGCGCCGCGGCGGCGGAGCTCGGGTGCACCCAGTCGCGCATCAGCCATGCGATCGCGGCGCTGGAACGCGAACTGGATACGCGCCTGCTGTCGCGTGCGCGCGACGGCTCGCTGCCCACCGAGGCCGGCCTGCGCGTGCTGGACAAGGCGCGCGCGATGCTGCGGCTCGAAGACGCCCTGCGCGCCAGCGTGCGTGAAGACGACGCGATCGAAGGCCGCGTGCGCATCGCGTGCTTCCGCAGCATCGGCACGCATCTGCTGCCGTACGTGGTCGAAGCGCTGGCGGCCCGTCATCCGCAGCTCGTGCTCGACATCGACGACGCTTGCAACGACCGCCTCGAAGTCGTCGCCGCGCTGCGCGCCGGCCGCGCGGACGTCGGCATCGCCCAGCTGCCCGTGGAAGACGGCTTCGTCGTCCATCCGTACGTGGCTGACGACTACGTGCTGGTCGTCCCGGCCGCGCGCGCGTTCGCGCAGCCCGTGACCTGGGACCAGCTCGACGGCCTCCCGTTCATCCGCCTCGGCTGCTCGGGCGCGGACGCGATCCTCGCGCGCTGCCGCGCGGCCGGCCTCACGGCCAGTGCCGAGCGCACGCTGGGCAACGACACGAGCATCGCGGCGATGGTGGCGCGGGGCATGGGCTGGTCGATCCTGCCCCGCCTCGCGACGTATCCCGAACCGGACGAGGTGCGCGTGCTGCCGTTGCCGATCCCGGCCCGGCGCCAGTTCGCGCTGGCGGGATCGCGCGACACGATGCGCAGCGCGCGTGTCAAAGCGGTGCTGGACGTGCTGCGCGACCGCCGGCTGCTGGCGGCCACGCGCGCATATCAGGCGGGCATCCTGCGTTGTCCATGACCTCGGAGGTCATGCCGGCATGACCTCGCACGTGATTGAGCGCGCCGCGCACAATCGCCACACTGTGGTCTCCGACAACCAGGAGATCACCATGTCCGACCAGATCCTCAAGGCCCGCGCGCTGCGCGCTCTGCATACGCCGGGTGCGCCGCTCGTCCTCGTCAACTGCTGGGATGCCGGCAGCGCCAAAGCCATTGCCGCCGCCGGCGCGCAGGCCATCGCCACGGCCAGCTGGGCCGTCGCCGCCGCCAACGGCTACGAAGACGGCGAACACCTGCCCCGTGACCTCGCCATCGCCAACATCGAGCGCATCGCCCGCGCCGTCACCTTGCCCGTGACCGTCGACCTGGAGCGCGGCTACGGCGCCACGCCCGATGAAGTCGCCGACACCGTCACGCACGCGATCCGCGCCGGCGCCGTCGGCTGCAATCTCGAAGACGGCATCGCGGCGGGCGGCCTGCGCGATCCCGGCGAACAGGCGCTGCGCCTGCAAGCCGCACGCGACGCCGCCGACAGGCTCGACGTCCCGCTCTTCATCAATGCGCGCACGGACGGCTTCCTGCTTGCGGCACCGGGCGATCACGACGACGCCCTGCTCGACGCCACGCTGGCGCGCGCCCGCGTGTACGCCGCGCACGGCGCGGATGGCCTGTTCGTGCCGGGCCTCGTCGACGCGACGCTGATCGAACGGCTCGTGCAGGCGTCGCCACTGCCCGTCAACCTGATGGCGGCCGCCGGCACGCCGCCGCTGGCGACCTTGCGCGCCCTCGGCGTCGCGCGCCTGAGCCATGGTCCCGGCCCGTACCTGCAGGCGATGCGCGCACTGGAAGACGCCGCGCGCGGCGTCGTCGCATGATGCTGGCCCGGCTCGCGCTCGCGGCGGCGCTGCTGCTGCCCTCCGTTCATGCGGCGGCGTCCGACCACCTGGATTCGCCCAGGGTCATCGCCGACCCGCGCGTCGACATCGGCGACATCTACGCGTGGACGTCCGCCGACGGCCGCCGGCTGAACCTCGTGATGACCATCGTCGGCCACGCGCTCGACAGGAATGCGGAATACGCGTTCCACATCGACAGCGGCCCGCGCTTCCCCGACACGACGGCGCGCACCGACATCGTCTGCCGCTTCCCCTCGAAAACGCAGGCGGACTGCCTGATCGGCCGCGACGAAGTCATCCAGGGCGACCCGGGCCAACCGGCGGGACTCGTGAGCGCGAGCGGCCGTAGCCGGCTGTTCGCGGGCCTGCGCGACGACCCGTTCTTCAACAACGTGAAGGGCTCGCGCGCCGCGTTCGACCTCGCTGCGACGACACTCCGGCAAGGCGTGCCGCGCGACGCGGCGGGCTGTCCCGCGTACACGCCGAAGCAGACGGCCGCGATCCTCGAGCAGTGGCGCCACACGGACGGCGGCCCGGCCCGCAACTTCCTCGCGGGCTGGACGCCGATGGCGATCGTGCTCGACGTCGACCTCGGCCTTGTCAACCGCGGCGGCCCCGTGCTGGCCGTATGGGCGGACACGCTCGTCGACGACGTCCGCATCGACCGCATGGGCCGGCCGCTGACCGGCAACGGCCTGCTCGCGCACCTGGGCAGCGACGACGAAGCCGACGCGTACAAGCTGCGCTACAATGCGGCGACGCCGGAGACGGCAGCCGAATTCGTGCCCGTCATCGCGAAGTCGCTCGCGCTGTACGACGGCTACGACGGCCGCTGCGGCAACCAGCTCATGATCGACGCCGCCGCGCCGCCCAGAAGCGCTACCTGCCGCTGGCACGGCTGCTGGCCGACGACCGGCTGTGGGTCGACAGCGCAGTCACCACGTGCACGCAGCTGTTCGGCGTGGAGCGCGGACTGCACGACTGCGGCGGCCGGACACTCCTATACGACGCGGTGAACGTGTACCGCTCGCTGCTCGCAGGCGGCGCCGTCACGGACGGCGTGCGCGCGGACGACCAGCAGCATTCGACCACGGTGTTCCCGTTCCTGTGAGCGCGCGCCTGCTTCTCATCCTGTGCCTGTGCCTGTGCATGCACGCCCGCGCGCACGACTTCTGGGTCAACCCGGACAGCTTCGTCGTGTCGGTGGGCGCCAGCACCGCCTTGAGCATGCAGGTCGGCCACGGCGACGCGCGCCGCACGTCGATGATCCCGTCGCGCCGCATCAGGCGCTTCGCCGCGTGGACGCCAGCCGGTGAAGTCATCGACCTGCGCAGCGACGGCAGGCTCGCGCCCGCGGAGCCTGGACTGCATCTGCTGGTACTGGAAACGGATGCGGACGCGCTGAGCCATCTGCCGGCCGACCGCTTCGACGCCTACGTGCAGGAAGAAGGTTTGTGGCCCGCAGCGGCGGCACGCGGACGGGATGTCTTCGAGCGTTACCGCCGCGTAGCGAAGGCGCTCGTACAGGCCGGCGCGCCCGGCGACGGCAGCCAGGACCTGGCCACGAAGCGCCTCGGCCTGCCGCTTGAGATTGTGCTGCTGACACCGCCGGCGGACGGCGGCATGCTCGCGGCGCAAGTCATTTATCAGGGCCGTCCGCTGGCACGCGCACTGGTGAAACTGACGGACCTCGACCACGACACGCAGCCCGTCGCCGCGCAGGTCACGGATGGCGAGGGCCTCGTCCGCCTGCGCCGTCCACCGCCGGGCCACTGGCTGCTGAACGTCGTGTGGACCATGCCGCTGGACGGTGACGACGGCATCGATTTCGACACGATCTTTTCGAGCCTGTCTTTCGCCATCGCCCCATGACCTCGGACGTCATGGTCCGGCGCCGCGCGGCCGGGTTATCATCGCCGGATGACGCCTCTCGACCTCGCCCCCGTCCCCGTCGGCCTGCTCTTGCGCGAATGGCGCGCGGCGCGGCGCCTGAGCCAGCTCGACCTGTCGCTGGACGCGAACATCTCCGCCCGCCACCTCAGCTGCATCGAAACGGGCAAGGCGCAGCCCAGCAGGACCCTGCTGATGCGCCTGGCCGACGTGCTGGACATGCCGCTGCGTGAACGTAACGCCCTGCTGCGCGCGGGCGGTTATGCGCCGAGTTATCCGGAAACGGGGCTCGACACGCCGGCCATGGGCCGCATCAACCAGGCCATCGATTTCATCCTGCGCCAGCAGGAGCCGTATCCCGCGTTCCTCATGAACCGCCACTGGGACATCCTCGCGACGAACGACGCGGCGCAGCGCGTGAACGGGTTCGTGCTCGACGGGCGGGCCAGCAAGCACGCGAACATGCTGCGCGCCGTATTCGATCCGGACGACCTGCGCGGCGCGCTTGCGAATTGGGACGACATAGGCGCCACGCTGATCGGCCACCTGCACGCGCTGGTCGCGGGGTCGCCGACCGATACGAAGGCGCGTGCGCTGCTGGATGAGATCCTGGCGTACCCGAACGTGCCGTCGCGCTGGCGCCTGCGCGACCTCGACACGCCGCCCGCGCCGCTGTTGACGACGGAGTTCCGTCACCGCGGCGTGACGCTGAGTTTCTTCTCGACGATCACGACCTTCGGCACGCCGCGCGACATCACCATCGACGGTCTGCACATCGAGTCGTGCTTTCCGATGGACGAGGCGACGGCGCAGTTCTGCCGCCGGCTCGGCGAGCAACCTTAGTTTTTCCATGTCAAACCCGTCGTGTCCGATTGATATTTTTTAACTCAATCGATTTCGTTAACGATAGTATCGTGTGCGCAATTCGGTGTAACGCACTACTAGAAACAGTTTACTCAATCGATTGATTAAACAATGGAGACAATATGCGGACCCTGATCACCCTCACCCTCGTTCTGCTTGCCATGCTCGCGCCAGGCATACCGGCGGCAGCGCAAACGACGGCCAACAATCCCAACCTGCGCACGTGGTGGCATGCCAAATACGAACTCAATGCCACGACCCCGGTCGCCGACGATGCCGTGCGGCGTTCCACGTTCTACGACGTCAAGGTGGCGACCGTCGCCGCCCCCAACGCGCGCTTCGATGCCTTTCCCTACATGTCGATTCCCAGGGGTGGCCGCGACAAATGGGGCTACAACGATGACGACGGCGCCGAGTTCGCCGATCGGGCCAACCTGACGATGAGCTGGAGCTCGTTCCTCTACAGTACGGACTGCTGGGTGTACGTCACGCTCAGGAACGGACTCACGATCGGTTCCGCCGATGACGTGACGATCCGGCCCACGGCGCTGAACCTGAGCAAGGAAATGGTCGACAGCACCACGATGCGCGTGCGGGTGCCGTATTCCGCGAACGGCTACCGGTTCTCCGTCGAATTCAACAACCAGCTCTACACGGCGTACAACGACATGAGCGGCACGAGCGGCAAGCTGAACGACCAGGGCCTCGGCCGCGCCATCCATACCGAGCCGCGCAATGCGCTGCTGATCTTCGCCGAGCCCATGGTGTCGGCCGCGGAGTCGGCTCGCCTCATTCCGACCGGCGCCAGCGGCAGCATCTACTATCCGGCGCCCGGCATGGTGAACAATCTCGACGCCATCACGCAGGAGATCGTCTACTTCCGTGCCGGCGTCTATTACATGCCCTGGAATTACCACGCCCAGCTGCCGGCGAACGTCAAGTGGGTGTACCTGGAACCGGGTGCATTCGTGAAGGGCGCCTTCCAGTTCGTCCACGATAACCAGGGCGTCTACAAGTTCACCGGTTTCGGCGTCGTCTCCGGCGAAAAATACGTGTACGAGCCCGATACCGACAACGGTTACCAGCACCGCATCGCGCCTGACTGCCACGGCAGCTGCGTCAAGCTGTTGCGCCTCCAGTCATCGCCCACGATGCAGCAATACCTCGACCTGCAGGGCGTCACGTTCATGGAACCGCCGTATCACTCCTTCGTCGTGTATGGCGACGAAAACAGCTTCCAGATGCGGGTCGAGAACTTCAAGATGGTGGGCGGCTGGTACTGGCAGACGGACGGACTCGAGCTGTACTCGAACGGCACGATGAAGAACACGTTCTTCCATTCCAACGACGACGTGCTGAAGGTCTACCACAGCAATCTGGCGATCGACAATACGGTCGTCTGGAAGAACGAGAACGGTCCCGTCATCCAGTGGGGCTGGTCGCCGCGCAACATGAACAACGTCCAGGTCAGCAACACCTACGTCATCCATAACAAGATGTACTGGACCGACGTGAAGGGCAATACCTGCATCGTGAATTCCTCGCCGTCCTGGTCATCCACCGATCCCGCTGCGGCGCCGAATGCCGGCACGACGGTGGCGAACCTGGACTTCGAGAACCTGTACGTGGAGGGCAAGACCAACTGCGCGCTCCGGCTGTACGCGCTGTCGAACACGGACACGGTCCACATCAGGAACCTGTTCATCGACGGCTGGAACGACCTCGACCCCGCCTCGCAGGCGAGCAAATTCCACCGGATGTCGACCGATCTGTGGATCGGCAACGAAACGGTCAGCGGACGCGGGCTGAAGCTCGAAAACTACCGCGTCGGCGGACAGCAGATCTACAAGGCGGGCAACAACTGGAACTCGACGTCGCCGGGGCGGCTCGATTTCGACGCCGAGTTGTGGGATGACTGGAACGCCTGGTAAGCGTTCCTTCCCTCAGGGCCTGCGTACCAGCACGGCCCCGGCCTGTGCCGCATCGTCCAGCGTGAAGCCGACGGTGCGCGCAGTTGCATCGACCCGGCTGGCCACCTTGCGTTCGCCCGCGCGCACGTCGGCCTTGCCCTGCCAGCCGTGCACGGTGACGGCCACTTCGCGCCACCAGGGTGCGAAGCTGCCCTCGCGCGGGCCGAACTCGATGGCGACGCCGTCCGGGCGCACGGTGCAGCGCACGGTCTGGCGCAGGTAGCCGCCCTTTTCGAAGGCCAGCGAATGGCCGTCGTCGACGTACAGCTCACCGGTGCAGTCTGGGCCCGGATAGACGTCCAGCATCAGCGGGCCGCGCGGCGTGTCGGCCGTGCTCTGCACGACGGCCTGGCGCGGCAGGATCGTGCCGGCGCGTACGTACACGGGCAGATGGTCGAGGCGCGGCGTCTCGTTCACGAACGAACCGCCGGCATGCGCCTCGCCGGTGGCCTGCGTGGCGGACTGGATCGCCCCGTCCTGCGCGGCCGGCACCGGCGTACCGGCCGGCAAACCGGTCCAGTAGTCGAACCAGCCGCCTTCCGGCAGGCAGGTTCGATAACCCTGCGGCGATTCGGGATGCGGCGGCGGCAACACGAGCAGCGCGCGGCCCAGCGTGAAGGTCCACGCATCCTGGCCCGCGCACGGCAGGTTCAGCGCCGACGGGTAGTCGTAGAACACGGGACGCAGGATCGGATCGCCCGTGCGCGCGTTCTGCTCGGCCAGCGCGTACAGGTAAGGCATCAGCTTGTAGCGCTCCTCGACGAAGCGGCGCCGGATGCGCAGGTGCGCGGCGCCGTCGACCCACGGCTCCACGCGCGGCGTGCCCTTGGCGGAATGGTTGCGGAACAGCGGATAGAAAGCGCCGATCTCGAACCAGCGCGTGAGCAGGTCGGGGCTCGGGCCGCCGGCGAAGCCGCTGACGTCGGCCGCGCCGTACGAAAAGCCGGACAGGCCCAGGTTGATGATCTGCTGGACCGACAGCTTCAAATGGTCCCAGGTGGCGAGGTTGTCGCCGGTCCAGGTGACGGCATAGCGCTGGCCGCCTGCATAGCTGGCACGCGTCATCACGACGGCGCGCTCGCCTGGTGCCAGCTTGCGCAGGCCGTCGTACGTGGCGCGCGTGTTCTGCATGCCGTACACGTTGTGGATCTCGCGGTGGTCGGCGGTGCGCGGCGCGAAATCGTCGGAGTCGATGCGGTGGCGCGTATCGAGAGGCATCGTCTTGGTCGGCGTATTGAAAATGGCCGGTTCGTTCATGTCGTTCCACGACCCGGCCACGCCCATCCGCACCTGCTCGGCGAACAGGCTGCCCCACCAGTCGCGCGTCCTGGCCTGCGTGAAGTCGGGGAAGACGGAATCGCCGGGCCAGACGGGTGCCACGTAGGTGCTGCCGTCCGGGTTCCTGACGAATGCATCGGCCTGCACGCCCGTGTCGTACGGGGCATGGCCCTGGCCGGCCGCCCTGGCCACGTGCAGGTCGCTGATGGTGATGACCTTGACGCCCTGGTGCCCCAGGTCGCGGATCAGGCCAGTCATGTCCGGGAAGGCCTTGCGGTCGACGGTGAACGGGCGGTTGCGGTCCTGCCAGTCGATGTCCAGCCAGACGACGTCGGTGGGTACGCGTTCGGCGCGCAGGCGCGCGACCACCTGGCGCAATTCATCGCCCGACATATAGCTGTAGCGCGACTGCTGGTAGCCCAGCGCCCAGCGCGGGACCAGCGGCGCCTTGCCGGTGAGGTCCGTGTAGCGGCGCACCACCTCGGCCGTCGACGGGCCGTGGATCAGGTAGTAGTCGGTCGGACCGTCCGGCGCGCCGAAGGCCAGCACGCCGTCCTCGCGGTGGCCGAAGTCGAACCAGCTGCGGTACGTATTGTCGAGGAAGACGCCATAGCTGCCGCCCGCGCCGCCGACGCCGATAAAGAAGGGAATCGACTTGTAGATCGGATCGTCCGCGGACGTGAAGCCGAAGGCGTCGGTGTTCCAGTTGATGAAGCTCTTGCCGCGCCGGTCCAGTCCACCCGTCTTGTCGCCGAGGCCGAAGTAGTGTTCCGACTGCGGCATCGCCTTGCGCAGGGTGAACGCGTGGCCATCGAGCTTGACGGGATCGATGGCGTCGGCCGAGATCACCTTGCCGGCCAGGTCGCTCACGACGAGACGCCCGTCCTGCACGTCGACGCGCAGCGAACGCGTGGCGAATCCGGTCGGACCCGCCTGCACGCCGACGCGGCGCGCACGCACGCCCGCCGGTACGGCCCAGCTGGCGTCTTCCGGCAATGCGCCGTTCGTGCTCAAGGTCACGCGCAGGACGTCGTCGGTGAGCGCCAGCACGCGGATGCGCAGGCTCCCTTGGCGGATGTCCATGCCGTCATTACGGGCGGCGATGGCGGCCGGCTCGGCGTGGAGCGGCGCGGCGGCGAGGATGGACAACGACATCGCGCATGCGGCGATGGCCGTCCGGACGGTGGTGCGAGTGTGCATGCTAGTGTCCTGGTCGTTCAGTGGTTGTATGTGACAACACGGCGGAGACCCCGAAGAATGCGGGGTAAGGCTCGGCGATCCAGTACGTCGGGATCCGGGCCAGCCAGGCGGACAGCCGCCCCTTCGCCTCGAACCGCGCGCGAAACGCCGAGCGCTCCAGCAGCGCCGCGATGCGCGGGACGATGCCGCCGCCGACATAGACGCCGCCGGTGGCGCCAAGGGTCAGCGCGACGTTGCCCGCTACCGAGCCCAGCATGGCACAAAACGTGTCGACCGTCAGCAGGCAATCGTCGCAGCCGCCCTCGAGCGCGCGGCGGGTGATGTCGGGCGCGGACCGGGTCCTGCCGCCGCTGACGATGCGATGGATGAATTCGAGGCCGGCGCCCGACAGCAAGCGCTCGGCCGACGCGTGCGGCCATTCGCGCCGCATGGCATGCAGCAGCTCGATCTCGAGATCGCTGTTCGGCGCAAAACTGACGTGGCCGCCCTCGCTCGCGAGCGCGGTCCAGCCTTCCCGCGTATGTACGAGGCCCGAGACGCCCAGGCCGGTCCCCGGGCCGACAAGGCCGATCGGCGCGCCGGAACGCGGACTACCTCCGCCGACTTGCACGCGCTGGTGCGGCGCGAGGTGGGGCAGCGACATGGCGAGTGCCGTAAAGTCGTTGACGACTTCCAGCGTCAGCAGATTCAACTCGCGCCTGAACGCCTCGATCGAAAAAGACCAGTGGTGGTTGGTCATTGCGACGACGTCGCCGTCGACCGCCGTGGCGATGGCGATCGCCGCGTGGCGGACGGCGGGAAGGCCCGGCATCCGGGCCGACACCACACCGAGGTAGGCCTGCGCAGCCGCCCTCAGGCTGGGGTAGTCCGCACAGCGCAATACCTCGATCTCTTCGAACACGAAGCGCCCCGTTTCGAGCGCAAAACGGGCGTTGGTGCCGCCCACATCGGCCAGCAGGCGCGGCCAGGCCCCCGATTGCATGCGGCCCATCATTCGAGCGGACGGATGCGCAGGCCGTAGAGATCGACGCGGTTCAGCGGCCCGGTCTTGCCGCCGCCCGCGCCGTACACGGCATTGCTGGACAAATAGCTCATGTTGTAGAAGTCGTGCACTTCGACCGTGTAGCGTCCCGGCTCCAGCTCGACGTCCGCCGGCGTCGAGTACATGGGGGCACTTTCCGGCGGAATGTGCGGCATCTGCACGACCCGTTGCGCCACCAGGCGGCCGGCGGCGTCCTTGATGGCCAATACCTTCACGCCGTTGCTGATGCCGGTGTTGATCGCATGGCCGGTGTTCACGTAGCGCAGCTGGAAGCCGTAGCTGCCTTGCGTGTCCAGGTCGATCCCGCCGATCGCCAGGCGGTCCTGCGGCGCGCCCCAGCCCTTGAGCCGCGGCGCGCCGTCGCGCGCGATGCCCACGCTGGAACGCACGCGGGCATCCGTGACGGGAATGTCCAGGCCCGGCTCGGCGCAGACGGCGGCGCTGTGGTGCGAGGCGTTGCCCGACGCGGCGGACACGGCTTCGACCGCATAGCAGTTGGCCCGGGCGGACGGCGCCGTGTCGATCCAGTGCGCGGCGTCCAGGCGGTCCGCGACGAGGCGGCCGTTGCGATAGATGCGGTAGTGCACGCCATCCTTGTTGCGCGCATCGGCAATGCGGACTTCGATATGCCCCTGGTCGTTGCGCGCGACGCCGGCGATCCGCGCCTCGAACGGCGCGAACAGCGGCCCCGCGGTCGCCAGCGGATCGCCGTCCACGCGGCGGATCGCCTGCCGTCCCGCGTTCAGCGCGCCCAGGCGCACTTCGATGTCGCTGCGCGCGCCGAGGCTGCTCCATGGCACGAGCCGGTCGGCCGCCTTGCCGTCCACCGTGATGCCTGCCACCTCGTAATAGCCGTCGCCGTCCTGGGCGGCAGGCAGCACGATCCGTACGCGCACTTCCTTGCCGTGCACGTGCAGTCGCTCGAGCAGGATCGCGTCGCTGTCCGCGAACTGCTCGCGCCGCAGCCTGGCGGTGACGAAGGGACGAATGCGCAGGCCGGCGTCGGTCACGCCGACGCCGAACACGTTACGGATCACCATGCCCAGGTAGGCGCCCACCGACCACAGCTGGCGGCGCGAGTTGATCACCGGGCCGTCGAGCGCCGGATCGGCCGGGTGGTGCAGGAGCGGCTTGCCCGACAACCACTCCATGTTTTCCATGTTCGACAGGTGCAGCGCCGCACCGCGCAGCAGCGACGCGTAGGCGGCGTCCGCGACGCTGACGTTGGCGCCGGCGACGGCCGCGTCCAGGCCGTACGCCGTCACGAATGGCCAGATCGAACGATTGTGATAGATCGGCACGCCCTGCTGCTGGGGTAGATGACCGGGGCACCCGCCGGCCCGTGCGGATAGACCGCCAGGATGCGGTCGCGCCGGTGCGCATCGGCGACGCCAGTGATGATCGCCAGCGATTGCCCGAGCCAGTCGAACTTGTGCAGCGGCGCGCCGTCGAAATGCGCGGCGGTGAGCGACGCGTACAGGCCCGCGTCCTCGAGCCAGAAGCGCGCGTTGATCGCGGCCTTCAACTGGACGGCCCAGTCGCCGTAGCGCCGCGCCCGCGCCGCATCGCCCTGCTCCGCGGCCAGTTGCGCCGCCAGGGTCAGCGCCTTGTAGTGGGCCACGTTGGTCGACACGGCCTTGGCGCTCGCCATGCGCGCGAGGTCGCCGGCGATGTCGTCGCCATACGTCTGCTCGCGCCAGTCCAGGAACGACTGCTCGCCCGTGTACAGCCCGTCGCGGGCGTCGAACGCGGCCAGCCTGTCGTTCTCGATCGTGTTCGACAGCGCCTTCAGGACGGTGACCGCGAACGCCGCGCGCTCGGCCGGCGGCAGCGACTTGAGCGCTTCGTCGGCGCCGAATGCCCAGCTCACCCGGTCGCTGCTGACAGGCCAGCTGCCGCCGCTGCCCGTGTCCTGCACCACCTGCAGGCCGTCCTCGCTGCCGGCGACGTGGGGCCCCTTGACGACCCCGGGCCGGTAGCCGGACAGCTTGAACAGCAGCGAATTGCGCACGCGCTGCGGATCCAGCATCGCCAGGCCGAGAGCGGCCGCGTACGACAGGTCGCGCGTCCACACGTAATGCCATTTTTCTCCCGTTTCGAAGCACTCGCACGGGATGGGCCGGCCATCGTCGTAGCTGCCGTCGCGGATCGCACTCACCGAGTCTTCCTTCATCTCGGACACGGCATGCGCGAACAGCGCATCGAATGCGAGGTTGCCGCTGCGGACGACGGGGAGCCCGGCGACTTCGCTGTAGACGATGGCGGACGGTGCGTCTTCGCGCGTCGCCATCGTACTCGTCTGGCCATAGGTGCGCAGGCCCCCGGCTTCGCCGCGGAGCGTGAATCCGGCCTGCTCGGGACGGCCGTCGGTGCCGGCGAACGCAAGGGTCGCGCTGCGTTGCGGGTGGGCGTCGTTGCTCAAGAGGGTAGTTCCTTGTGATGGGTTGGAGTGCGAGGCGCACAGGACGCCGAGGCCGACCAGGGCGGCGGCAACAGGTTTCATCCTCGTCATGCGGTCCTCCCTGCGCGGTACATGCCCGCATACTTCAGGCCGAAGAACAGGATGTAGACATAGCAGGCGGCCGGCACCAGGAAGGACAGCTGCAGGCCGGCGCCGTCGGCGGCCAGGCCCTGCACGAACGGCAGCACCGCGCCGCCGACGATCGCCATGCACAGCAGGCCGGAGCCCTGTCCGGTGGCGGGGCCGAGCCCGTGCAGCGCCATGCTGAAGATGGTCGGGAACATGATCGAATTGCACAGGCCGACCATGAGCAGCGCGGCCATGGCCAGCGGGCCCTTGCCGAACACCGCGACCAGGATCAGGGCGATCGAACACGCGGCGTTGAACGCGAGCGCCCGGCCCGGGCTCACCTTGCGCATGACGGCAAAGCCAACGAAGCGGCCCAGCATCGCTCCGCCCCAGTAATAACTGACGTAGGGCGCCGCGGCGGCCGCGGACAGGCCGGCGATGTGCGGCTCGCCCAGGAAGTTGATCATGAAGCTGCCGATGCTGACCTCGGCGCCGACGTAGGCGAAGATGCCGATCACGCCGAGCACGAGACGGCGGCTGGCGAGCGGGGATCCGCTATCGGCGGCACCTTCTTCGCGGCCGGCGATGCCCGGCAGGCGCGCGCAGGCGAAGCACAGCCCGAGCACCAGCAGTGCGGCCGCGAGCCACAAATACGGTCCCTGCACCGCGGCTGCCTCGTGCGCGCGGTAGGCCGCCTGCGCGGCCGCGGACAGCTGCGCCACTTCGGTGTCGGACTTGACGGTATCGGACAGGATCAGCATGCCGCCGATGGCAGGGGCCACCGTCGTGCCGAGCGAGTTGAACGCCTGGGTCAGGGTCAGCCGGCTCGATGCGGTGGCCGGATTGCCGAGGATGGTGACGTACGGGTTGGCCGCCACCTGCAGCACCGTGATGCCGGTCGCCAGCACGAAGAAGGCGAGCAGGAACAAGGCATAGCCGGCGCTGGCCGCCGGATAGAACAGCAGGCAGCCGAACGCCGCCACCGCCAGGCCGGCGACGACGCCGGCGCGGTAGCCGATGCGCCGGATGAGCGCCCCGGCCGGGATCGACACGATGAAATACGCGCCGAAAAAGCAGAACTGGACCAGCATGGCCTGCACATAGGTCAGCGTGTAGACGGCCTTCAGGTGCGGTATCAGCACGTCGTTCAGGGCCGTCAGCAGGCCCCACATGAAGAACAGGACGGTCACGATCGCCAGCGGGCCGGCGGTACGGTCGAAGCCGGCCTGCACGGGGGCGGCATGCGCTGGCGGATTGGATGGGGAAAAGCTTGCCACGTTATGTAGTCTCCAGGGTTGTCGTAATGTGTTCAGGCGCGGCGGCGGTGCGCGCGAAGCTGCGGCCGTCCTCGCGGAAGACGTGCACGTCGCCGGGGTGGCAGCGCACCGTCACCGTGTCGCCGACCCGGCTGCGCGCATCGCCCCGCTCGCGCACGGTGAACAGCTGGCCGCCGTCCAGGCGCACGTGGATGCAGGTCGACTCGCCCAGCTGCTCGACGAAAGCGACCGTGCCGGCCAGGGTGTTCGGCTGGCCGGCCACGCCGCCCAGCAGCACGTGTTCCGGCCGGATCCCGAGGGCGACGCGGGCGCCGCGCGGGCTGCCGGCGGCATCGACCCGGGCCACGAAGGCCGTGCCGCCGACGCGCGCCAGCACCTCGTGGGGCGCCGCGGATTCCAGTTCGGCATCGATGAAATTCATCTTCGGCGAACCGATGAAACCGGCGACGAAGCGGTTGGCCGGATGGTGATACAGGTCGAGCGGCGCGCCGAACTGGGCGACGCTGCCCTCGCGCTGCACCGCGTCCCCGCTGTTGAGCAGGACGATCTTGTCGGCCAGGGTCATCGCCTCGACCTGGTCGTGGGTCACGTAGATCATCGTCGTTGCCGGCATGTCGGCGTGCAGGCGCGCGATCTCGAGCCGGGTCTGCACGCGCAGTTCGGCGTCGAGGTTCGACAGCGGTTCGTCGAACAGGAACACGCGCGGTTCGCGCACGATCGCGCGGCCGATCGCGACCCGCTGCCGCTGGCCGCCGGACAGCTCGCGCGGCAGGCGCTCGAGCAGGCCGTCGAGCTGCAGCGCGCGCGCCGCGTTACGCACTTTCTGGTCGATGGCGGCACGGTCGGCCTTGCGCACCTTCAGGCCGAACGCGAGGTTCTGGTACACCGTCATATGCGGGTACAGCGCATAACTCTGGAACACCATGGCGATGCCGCGTTCCGACGGCGCCATCTCGTTGACGCGCTGTCCGCCGATGCGCAGCTCGCCGGCGGAGATGTCTTCCAGGCCCGCGATCATGCGCAGCATGGTCGACTTGCCGCAGCCCGAGGGGCCGATGAAGACGCAGAATTCGCCCTGCGCGATCGACAGGTTGATGTCGCGCAGGACCTCCGCGCCCTTGCCGTAACGCTTGCTTACGTTGTCGAAAACCAGTTCAGCCATCTCATCATCCCTTTACAGCGCCGGCCGTCAGGCCCGCCACGATCTTCTTTTGAAATACCAGCACCATCGCCACCAGCGGCAAGGTCACGAGGACGGATGCCGCCATCAGCTTGCCCCACGGGAGCTCGCGCGATGTCGCTCCGCCACCGATCAGCGAAATGGCCACGGGGACCGTGCGGCCGGCGTCCTGGTTCACGAACGTCAGCGCGAACAGGAATTCGTTCCAGGCCGCGACGAACGCCAGCAAACCGACCGACACCAGCACCGGCCACAGGAGCGGCAGGAACACGCTGACGAGGATGCGCCACGGGCTGCAGCCGTCCATCACCGCAGCCTCTTCCAGTTCGCGCGGCAGCTCGCGCATGAACGTCGTCAGCACCCACACCGTGAACGGCAGCGTGAACAGCATGTACGGCAGCACGAGCCCGAAGGTCCGGTTGTACAGGCCGAGCGCATGCATCAACTCGTACATGCCGGCCATCACGGCCACCTGCGGGAACATCGACACGGCGAGGATCGCCATCAGCAACAGCCCGCGGCCGCGGAACGCGATGCGGCCGAGGGCATACGCCGCCGTCACGCCCAGCAGCAGCGACAGGCCCACCACCGTCGTCGCCACCTGCAGCGAGTTCAGGATGCTCTGGCCGAAGTACTGGCCGCTCTCGAACAGGGCTGAATAATTCGCGATGCCGAAGCTGGACGCCTCGATGTCGCGCAGGTCGTACAGCGCGTTCCCGCCCAGGAAGGACGTGAAGACCGCGAAGCCGAACGGGAACAGCGCGAAGCCGACGACGAGCGCCACGAAGACGCGGAAACCCAAACGCTTCATGTTCCCTCCCCGGCGCGCACCCGCGCCGCCTTCATGTACACCAGCGTGCAGGCCGCGATGACGACGAACAGTACCGTCGACGCGGCCGAACCCAGGCCCACGTCGCCGTTCTCGATCATCTGGTCGCGCACGAAGCCGGACATGCTGATCGTGCTTTCGGTCGAACCGGTCAGCACGTAGATCACGTCGAACACGCGCAGTGCGTCGAGCAGGCGGAAGATCACCGCCACCGCCAGCGCCGGGCGGATCAGCGGCAGCGTCACGCGCAGGAACACTTTTACAGGATGGACGCCGTCCACCCGCGCCGCCTCGTAGCAGTCGCGCGGCAGCATCTTCAGTGCGGCCAGGATCAGCAGGGCCATGAACGGCGTCGTCTTCCACACGTCCACCAGCACGACGGACCACATCGGGTATTCGGTCGTGAACGCGATGCGCTCGAACCCCAGCTGGGCGAGGGCGAGGTTGACCACGCCGAACTGTTGTTGCAGCATCCAGTCCCACAGCTTGGCCGACACGACGGTCGGAACCGCCCAGGGCACCAGCACCGCCGCGGTGACGAGACTGCGGCCGCGGAACTCCGTGTCGAGCATCAGCGCCACCGCCAGCGCCAGCACGGTCTCGATGGACACGGAGACGACGGCGAAGCGCAAGGTATTGCCGACCGCCGTCGCCCAGCGCGGATCGATCCAGCCGTCGCCGGTGAAGAACAGGCCATACGCGCCGACATAGTTCGACAGGCCCACGAACTGCCCGGACAGGTTGTCGATCCTGGCATCGGTGAGGCTGAGCCACAGGCTGCGCGCGAGCGGCGCGAACGCGACCAGCACGAGCACCACCACCATCGGTGCGAGGAACGCCACAGCGCTGCGCCGGCGCTGGCGCGCGAGGCCGGTCGCGGACGTTTTCTGCGCGGGCCTCTCCAATGTCTTCACCACGCCGCGCCCCGCCGCACCTTGGTCAACTCCTTCTCCAGGCCCCGCACGGCGTCGGCCCCCTTCGTACGGCCGGACAGCGTCGCCTGGGTCGCGTTCCACACCGCCGACGACACGGCGTTGTACTTCGCCCCGGTGACGGTCGACGGCCGCGCCGTCGCGCCTTCGAACACGCCGGAAAAACGCGCCAGCCACGGCGCCGCCTTCAGCATCTGCGGGTCGCTGTAGAGCGCCGGCCAGGTCGGCAGCGAACCGGCCAGCAGCGCGCGCTTCCTCTGCATCTCCTTACTGGTCAGGAACAGGACGAGATCGGCCGCCTCGGCCGGGTGCGCCGAATACTTCGACACCGCCAGCTGCCAGCCGCCCAGGGTCGACGCGTTCCTGCCGCCCTCGCCCTTCGGCAGGGCCGTCATGCCGACCTTGCCCCGGATCTTGCTGCCGTCCTTCTGCGCCAGGTCCCAAGCATAGGACCAGTTGCGCATGAAGACCGCGTTCCCGCCCTGGAACACGCTGCGCGCCTCTTCCTCGGCGAAGCTGGTCACGTTCTTCGGCGCGATCGTGCCGGGCCAGCGCGCCGCCATGTCGAGCGCCTGCGCCGCCTTCGGATTGTTGATGCTGATCCGCCCGTCCGGCTCGACCACCGTGCCGCCGCCGTTCGCGGCGATCCATTCGAGCGCGTTGCACGTCAACCCTTCATACGCCTTGCCCTGGAAGACGAAGCCGACCAGGTCGCGGTTGCCGGCGCGCCGCTCCGCATCCTGGATGCGTTGCGCCGTCGCGCTCAACTCGGCCCACGTCGCCGGCACTTTTTCGTGGTATTTGTCGAGCAGGTCCTGGCGGTAGAACAGCAGGCCGGCGTCGGTGAACCACGGCAGCGCCAGCAGCTTGCCGCCGACCGTGTCGTTGGCGATGATGGCCGGGAAGTGCTGCGCCTGGACACCCTTCGCGTACGGCGTGAGATCGAGCAGGTGCTCCTTGATGATGCCCGGCCAGACCACGTCGACCATCAGCACGTCGACCTCGCCCGACCTGGCACCGAACTGCTGGCGGTACAGCGCCAGCTGGTCGGTGCTGGAATTCGGCGTGAGGAAGATGCGCACCTTGTTGCCCGTCTTCGCCGTCCAATCCGCCATCAGCTTGCGGCAGACCTCGATGTCGGTGCCGACCGATCCGCACGCGACGGTGATCTCGGCCGCACGCGCCGTGCCGGCCGCATGGATCATGGCGAACGCCGCGAGGGCGCGCCACAGCTTCTTGTAAATCATTCCTGTCTCCTCGATGACGACCTACGACGCCTTCCTGAAATACACCAGGTTCCAGTATTCCAGGCCGGGCACCGTGACTTCGACGTACGCGCCGCGCGCGTCCGATCCCTTCACCAGCGCCAGGCTGCGGCTGCGCCCACCCTCGGTATCGGGGCTGGCGACCCACGCCCGGTCCAGCTGCGACCCAGTGTAATACCGGAGCTTGAACGTGCCGAGGCTGGCCGGCTTCTTCTGCGTGGCGTTGGTGTCGCGCCAGCTCACGTCGGTCAGGCCCTTCAGGTTGATCAGGTTGACGGTCTCGTAGCGCGCATCGCCCTTCGCGAACGCCCACACGGTGTTCCTCGCGCCGTCGGCACTGACGGTCTGCCCGTCGATGGCGATGGCGCCCGTCAGCGCGACCTGGCCGTCGCGCAGCAGGTTTTCGTAGGCGACCGCGAAGTCGTAGTACTGGCGGATCGCCGTCTTCAGCGCGGGGCCCATGGCCAGCGCGCGATTGGGGAAATACTCGCTGCACAACATGCGGCCGTCGTCGCCCAGCTCCAGGCGCGAGCCGCCCGCGGCCAGCACGGTCGCCTCGGTGAGCAGCACGCCGGCATCGTTGAACAGGCCGGGCGCCTGGTCCGACTTCGTCTTCGCGTAGTCGTAGTCCATGTAGGCGGGCACGATCAGCGACTTGCCGCCCGACTCGGCACGCGCCTGGTCGACCACGTTCTTGAGCGACAGATAGTCGGGAAAGCCGTCCCAGGGCCAGACTTCCGTATAGACCGCGTCGACGTTGCTCGTGTTGACCTGCAAATGGCCCTTGTTGCCGACCGGGTTCATGACCAGGAGCTTGCCGCCCATGGCCGCCTTGGCCGCGTTCAGGAACGGCTTGAACGTGTCCTTGATGTCGACGGCATTGCCCTGGCCGTCGTACTTGATGCCGTTGTCGCCCACGGTGTCGGCATGCCAGCCGTCGAACGGAAACGCCTTGAACACTTCCAGCTCGCGCGCGATCAGGTAGTCCTGCCAGCCCTTGCTGACCGGGTTGAAGAAGTACAGGACCGGCGTCGCCCAGCTCGACGGCAGGCTGAATTGCCATTGCTTGTCGCCCGGCGCGTCGTACAGGCCCCAGGCCGGATCGACGCCGTCGCGCTGGTAGTCGATGCCCGCGCCGTAGATCAGGTTGTATTCCATCGCCGCCATGCCGGCGCCGTGGGCGGCGTCGATCAGGCCGCGCACGGTATCGCGGTAGACCGTGCGGTTGGCGATGTCGGGCCACGTGGCCTCGACGGCGCCCGCGCTGCCCTTGAGCGGCCGGTGGTGCTTCCACTGCCAGTCGTAGAACTGCAGGGCGTTGATGTGGTAGGCCTTCAGTTGTTCGATCGTCGCGTGGGTATCCGTGCCGGCGCCGTACTGGCTCACATAACCGTAGCGCGGGAATTTCAGCCAGCTCGAGGACACGTCGATCGCACCGCTTTCGCTCGCGATCACCGCGCCGGCGGCGTCGGTCACGGTCACGTCGAAGCGATAGCCCTGGAAGTCGGTGGCGGGCGCCGTCCAGGTGAATTCCACCGGGGCCGCCGCGCCGGTCGCCAGGACCAGGTCGGCCGACAGCGGCGCGCCCACGTCCTGCTCGAGGTGGCGCACGGTCAGCGTGACCTTGCCGCCCGCGATCGCGGCCGTGCCCTTGTTCGTGACGTCGACCTTGATGCGCACCGCCGCACCGGGCGCATAGGCCGCCTTGTCCGTGGCGGCCAGTACCAGCACGGTCGCGGCCGGGGCCGGCGTGGGCGTGGGCGCCGGTGCGGGGGCCGGTGTGGGGGCCGGGGCTGGCGCGGGTGTGCCCGCCTGGACCGGCGCCGCCGCGGAGCCGCCGCCCGCCGAACATGCCGTGAGGCCGGCGGTCGCGGCGAGCATCGCGGTCAGGGATACTGCACGGGCACTGCCCTGGTAAAACGCTTTCATCGTGTTGTCTCCGTTATTTTGAAACGGCGCGGCACAGCGCCGCGACGTAATCTTCATGGGCGGGCATCAGCTCCACGCAGCGCGCGATGGTCGCGCGCACCTGGCGCAGGTGCCGCCTGACCTCGTCGCCGCTCCACGCATCGACGAGGGGGTGGCAGGCGCGGGCACGCAAGCCTTGTCCATGCATCACCTGGAACCAGCTCGCTTCGGCAAACATTTCATTGTTCTCGCGGACGATCCTGCCCGTCGCTTCGAACAGGGCGATCTTGCGGCGCAGCGTGGCGGGCATGCCCATCGTCCGGCAGTGGTTCCAGAACGGCGTATCGGTGCGTGCCGTCTGGCGGTAGTGCAGGATCAGGAAATCGCGGATCCGTTCGTACTCCTCGTCGCTCTGGCGATTGAACTCGTCGATGCCGGCCTGCGCGAATGCGCGCGTCGGGAACAGCGCCGCCAGGCGCGCGATCGCCGATTGGATCAGGTAGATGCTGGTCGACTCGAGCGGCTCCATGAAGCCGCCGGCCAGCCCGACCGCCACGCAGTTGCGGTTCCAGATCCGGCGCCGCTTGCCCGTCACGAAACGCAGCAGCCTGGGGTCCGCGAGCGGTTCGCCGTCCAGGCCGGCGAGCAGCTGTGCCGTGGCTTCGTCGTCGCTGACGTAGCCGCTGCAGTAGACGTGGCCATTCCCCGTGCGATGCTGCAGGGGGATGCGCCAGCGCCAGCCGGCCGGACCGGCGGTACTGCGCGTGTAAGGCAGCAGCGGACCGTTCGGCGCACACGGCACCGCGAGGGCGCGGTCGCAGGGCAGCCAGTGGCGCCAGTCGTCGTAGCCGGTGCGCAGCGCCTCCTCGATCAGCACGCCGCGAAAACCCGAGCAATCGATGAAGAGGTCGGCCGTCACGACCTCGCCGCCGGCCAGCACCACCGCGTCGATGAACCCGTCCGCCTCGCGCAGCCGCGTGTGCACCACCCGCCCTTCGGTGCGCAGCACGCCGCGCTCCTCGGCGTAGCGGCGCAGGTAACGCGCATACAGCCCGGCGTCGAAGTGAAACGCATGCGCGAGGTCCGCCAGCGGCGAACCCGGCATGTCGTGCCGCGCCCGCATGAATTTGTTGCGCGCCGGCGCCGCCGAGTTGATCGAATAATCGGCCAGGTCGCCCGCCTCTCGCAGCCCGTGCAGCTTCAGCCAGTAGTGGTGGAACGGGGCCGCGCCGAGATCCTGGCCGATGCCGCCGAAGCCATGGAAATACGATTCGCCCAGCGCGCCCCAGTCGACGAACTCGATGCCCAGCTTGAACGTGCCCTGCGTCCGGCACAGGAACTCGTCCTCGTCGATGCCCAGCGACTGGTTGAACAGGCGCAGCGACGGAATGCTCGCCTCGCCCACGCCGACCGTGCCGATCTCGTCCGACTCGACGAGGCGGATCCTGCAGTCGCGCGGCACGATGCGCGCCAGCCCCGCCGCCGCCATCCAGCCGGCCGTGCCGCCGCCGACGATGAGGATGTCCCTGATTGGCTGCCCGTCCATCGCGCGGCTTACAGCTTGTAGTTCAGGCCGAACAGCACGGTCGAACCATACTTGGTCGAGTTGGTGATGTTGTCCGGACGGTCCTGGTACTCCTGGTACTTGGCGTTGTTGGCGTTATTCACCTGGAACAGCAGCGACGCGCCTTTCAGCCAGCCCTGCTGGAATTCGTACCCCAGCTGCAGGTCGATGACCCGCTCGGCCTTGATGTACTGGAACCGGCGCGTGGAAGCGAAGCCGATGATCTCGCCGAGGAAGTCCGAGCGCCGGCGCTGGGCCACGCGCGCCGAGAAGCCGGCGTTCTCGTAGTACAGCGTCAGGTTGCTGGTCCCGCGCGACAGGCCGGGCAGCGGGCTGCTGTCGTCGTTGCCGAACGGCTTGATGGCACTGCCGGTGCGGGCGTAACTGGCCTGCAGTCCGAACCCGTCCAGATACCTGTGCACCATGCCGAAGGGCAGCGAAGCCGACAATTCGATACCGTGGATACTGCCGCCGCTGCCGTTCTGCGGCTGGGTGTACTCGCCGATGTTCGAGGCCGGCACGAACGGCGACCGGTTCGGGTGGCCCGTGAAGTCGAACTGGCCGTTGGTGTAGGTATAGATGTACGAGTCGAGCTTCTTGTAGAACGCGGCCGCCGCGACGTAGGCTTTCTTGTCGAAGTATTTTTCGTACGACAGGTCGACCGCCTTCGCGAGGAACGGCCGCAGGTGCGGGTTGCCGCCGCCGCCTTTCCACGTCGGCCCGTCGATGTCGAGCCCGTCCACGTAATAGGTGCCGCTGTTGCTCATCTGGTCCATGCGGGGACGCGCCATGACGCGCGCGAGGCCCAGACGCACGGTCTGTTCGTGGGAGAACGACGCCGCCAGGTTCAGGCTCGGCAGCACGTCCGTGTACTTCGTGCCGTCGGTCTGCTGGACCACCGGGCGCCCGCTGTCGCCGCTGCCGCTGCCCGTGTCGACGGTATTCCCGCTCGAGCGCTGGTCGATGCGCACGACCTGCACGCCCGCATTGCCGCGCACGGGGATGGACGCGATCTCGGTATCGATGTCCAGCTTGGCGTAACCGGTCAGGTTCTTTTCCTTGACTTCCCAGGCCTTCAGGTAGATGTCGAAGAAGTTGTTGGTGACGAGGTCGTAGCGGCCGGCGATCCCCAGTTCGTTGTAACTCATGATCGGGATGCCCGAGTCGCCGGCCAGGGCCGAGCCGGTACCGGTCATCACACCGTTGTCGCCCGCCTTCAGCTGCATCTGGTACTCGGGCACGCTGCGGCTCTTGTAGCGGTCCGAGTAATTGACGCCGGCCGTCAGCTTGCTGAACGCCCAGCCGTCCGGCAGGGTGCGCTCGGCCGCCAGGCGCAGCGATTTCAGCTTGTCTTCCACTTCGAGGTTCTTGAGGTAACCCGCCATGCCCCAGCCGCCCGCATCCATCAGCGTGATGATCTTCGGATCGGTGTAGTTCAGGCCCGGCTTCCACTGCAGGCCGGCGAGGCCGGCGGCGCCATTGCCGAACGTGATCGCATCACCCGTGGTCTTGGACGCGCCGGCCCAGGTCTCGTAGGGCGACTCGTTGCGCATGGCTTCGGAATAGCTCAGGTCCGCCTCGACGCTCCAGTCATCGTTCAGGCGCAGGCGATTGTTCCAGCCCGCCGCTTTCAGATGCGACTTGTTCTGCTCGATGTTGTTCGCGATGACGGAATGGGTACCGTGCCAGACGCCGCTGTCGACCTTGCCGTCCTTGACCACCGCATCGGTGAGCGTGCAGTCCGGTACGCAGCCGCCGGTCCACGTGGCATTGGTCACGGTCTCGTAGCCCTTGCGCGTGGTCGGCGAATCGAATCTCGAGTAATACAGGTCGACCATGCTCGAGAAGTCCCGGTTCGGCTTCCACTGCAGCACGCCCATCAGGCCGTCGCGCGTTTCGTTCTTGTGATTGATGAAGTCCTTGAAGTGGACCGGCGCGCTGACCTTCTGCCCATCCACGACGATATCCGCGTAATCGCCGGTACGGGACGCCGAGTCGGCGCGGCTCTGGAAGCGCGCATAACCGACGGCGACGCCCAGGGTGCGGCCCAGGAACTGGTCGATGTAGAACGCCGACACCCGCACACCCTTGCCGCCGCCCGCGTCGCTGCCCACGCCCTCCTTCTGGCCGCGCACGTTCAGCGCCACTTCACGGCGCGCGAACGACAGCGGACGCACGGTCTGCAGGTCGATGGTGCCCGCCAGCCCCTGGCCGATCAGGGTCGCATCCGGCGTCTTGTAGATGACCACGCCGGACAGCAGTTCCGACGGATACTGGTCGAATTGCGCGCTGCGGTTGTCGCCCGTGCTGACCTGTTCGCGGCCATTCATGAGGGTCGAGGCGAAATCGCCGGACATGCCGCGCACGCTGATCTCCTGCGCACGGCCGTTGACGCGCTGCGCCGTCACGCCGGGCAGGCGCGCGATCGATTCGGCGATCGACGCATCCGGCAGCTTGCCGATGTCCTCGGCCGAGATCGCCTCGACGATGGACGTCGAGTCTTTCTTGACCGAGATCGCATCCTCGATCCCCTTGCGGATGCCGACGACCTGCACTTTTGCCGGCGCCGCCTGGTCGGCCTCGCCGGACACGCCTTGCGCCTCCACCGCCGGCGCCGCGGCACAGGCGGCGATCAGCGAACACGCGGCGGCGATCGGTTTCAAACGAAATGCGGTAATACCCGTGGTGGACATGTTGTCTCCTCAATCGTTGTAGTTGTTGACCGCCCTGGCGTCAGGTGGCGGCATTCTCCGTGGAATGCACACAGACTAATTTACTCAATCGATTGCGTAAACAGGTTTTTGTACGTACTGCCGCAAAAATGTTGTATATCCGACCCGCCCAAAGCTATCGACCGTCGGCGCGGCCACGTGGCATGTGTGAAATTACGAAAACGATTTCGTTAAAACCGTCTATAATGCAAAAATAATATCGCTGCGACAACAAGACCTTGGGCTAGAATCACGTGGTCACTCGCGGCCGCAGGCCGACCGTTTCCGTTACCGAATCCTTATGGCACCACGATCCAAGACAAGCACTTCCCGGGCCGATGCGGCCACCGAACGTCCCGCCCGGCCGCAGATGTCGGATATCGCCCGCCTCGCGGGCGTGTCCGTGTCCGCAGTGTCGCGCGCGCTGCGCGGCAGTCCGGAAATCGGCGAAGAGACGCGCAAGCGCATCGTCGAGCTGGCCCGCTCGCTCAACTACACGGTCAACGTCGGCGCCCAGAACCTGAGGTTGCGGCAAAACACGACGATTGCCGTCGTGGTGCCATCCTTTTCCAACCTGCGGCAACGCCTGACGGAACCGTTCTTCATCAGCCTGATCAGCGCGATCGCGAACGCCCTCACCGACCGCGGTTTCGAGATGCTGCTGATCCGCGTCGAGGCGACACGCACCAACTATGCGGACGCATACTGGACCGGCCGCGCTGCCGGCCTGATCTTCACCGGTCAATGGCTCGACCACGATCAGTTGAACGAACTGGCGCTCGGCAAGGTGCCGTTCGTCGTCTGGGGCGAGCAGCGCGAACAGCAGATCTACTGTACGGTCGGCACCGACAACTGCCAGGGCGGACGCCTGGCCACGGAACACCTGCTGGACAAGGGCGCACGCCGGGTCGCGATCGTCGGCGACTTCGGCACGCCGGAGCTGAAACAACGTTACGAAGGCTATCTGCTCGCCCATCGCGAGCGCGGCCTGGAACCGGACCCTGACCTCGTCGTGAATACCCGCTTCGACAACGAAACGATCGCTCGCGATACCGAGAAGCTGCTCGCGCGGACACCCGACGTCGACGGCATCTTCGCCTGCAGCGACCTGACCGCGATGACCGTCATTAACACGCTGATCCGCGAAGGCCGGCGCGTTCCCGAGGATATTCTCGTGGCCGGCTATGACGACATCGAGCTGGCGGGTTATTTCCGCCCGTCGTTGACGACCGTGCGCCAGCCGATGGAACGGGCCGCCGATGCGATCGTCGATGCCCTGGTCGAGCAGTTGAAGGGCGAACGTCCGAAGTCCAACCGGCTGGTGACGGAGCTCGTCACGCGCGAATCGACGGCGACGTCGAAGTAGCGTTGTAACGGCTCAGACGAGCAGCGCCCCGCCCATCGACGCGGCGATCTCGGACGCTTCGTCGATCATCCGGTTCAGGCTGTCTTCGTCCAGCAGGTAATCGAGCGCGCTCTCGCTGTGTTCCGGCAAGGGCGGGCGCACCGTGCCGAGCGGCGACGGCACGGTGGCATACATGTTCGCCAGCAGCAGCGTGTCGAGCAGCGAGGCGGGCGGCATGTGCAGCCAGGCGCCGCGCAGCTCGAAGATCGCCTCGGCGACCGTCTCGGGCAGCGCCAGCTTGCGCGCCACTTCGCGCGTGACGACGTCCTCGCACAGCTCGGCCCATTTTTCCGGATCGTCATCCAGCAGCCCCGGGAAGCCGTCGGCGCGCGACAGCAGATAAAAGCCGCCGACCTCGTGGACGATGCCGGCGAACATCGCCGTGTCCGGATTGACGAAGGTGACGTGGTGCGCGAACACATGGGCCAGCGCGGCCACCTGCACCGTGTGTTCCCACAGCTGCTCGGCCTTGGCGCGCAGGTCCGGGTCCTCGATGCGGGCGCCGAACTGGCGCACGACGAGGCTCGCGACGAGCATCTGCAGGTTGCGGTAGCCGACCCGCGTCACGGCCGAGCGCACGTTGGTGATGGGGCGCCCACTCTGGTTGAACGTCGAGGAATTGGCCAGCGCCACCGTGCGCGCCGCCAGTTGCGGCTCGCCCAGCACCAGGCGGATCGCATCCTCCAGGTGGCAATCGGGATCGTTGAGCGCGTGCTGCAGACGCAGCACGGCGTTCACGCTGGTGGGAAAGGAAATCTCACCGCGCGCCGCTTGGGCGGCGATGGTTCCGAAGGCTTCGAGTCTGTTCACGGCCGCGATTATACCGTGCCCTATCCTTCGTAAATGCGTTTCGGCCGGGTTCGCAACAACTTGTGGTAGATCAGCAAAAAAAACAGCCGGATACTCTGATCCGGCCGCACATTGCAGAAATCGGATTGCTTATTTGACCTTGATGGCGCTCTTGACGCTGGAGACGCCCTCGACGCCCTTCGCGACTTTCACGGCCTTGGCGGCCTCTTCCTTCGAATTCACGAAACCGCTGAGCATCACGACGCCCTTTTCCGTCTCGACATGGATGCCGAGCGAATCGAGGTTCGGTTCCTTGACGAGGCCAGCCTTCACCTTGGTGGTGATGGCCGTGTCGGAGGCGGCGATGCGGGTCTTGCCGGTAGCGTCGCGGGTCTTGTCGGCGGTGGTGTCGCCGGCGCGGTCCATGGCATTGTCGGTCTTCTGGGCAACGGTCGAACCCGCTTCCTTCGTCTTTTCGACGGCGGAATGCGCCACTTCCTTCGTCTTTTCAGCAACTGTCGCGGCCGCGGCCTTCACTTTGTCGCCCGCGGTCGCGGCAGTGTCGCGCGTCTTTGATGCCGCATCGGCGGCGTTCTCGCGCACGGCCGACGGTTTCGTTTCGACGAGGCAACCCGTCTTCGCGTCGGCGCCCATCTGCGCGCATTTGTCGACGGCGGCCGCCTTGGCCGGGTCGCGCGTGTCGGTGCCCGTCACGAGGCCGCCGCCGCTGGCCTGGCTGCCCCCGCCGCTGGCGCCGGTGGCGCGGCTGGCATTGTTGGTGGCCGCGTCGGCGCGGTCGGCCTTGGCGTCGGCCAGCGCGGCCGTGTGCACGGACTTCGCGTTATCCATGCAGCTGTCCTTGTCGGCGCCGCTCTTCGCATCGCATTTGGCCTTGGCCAGGTCGTACTCGGCATCGGCGAGGTTGGTGCGCGCGCGGGCGCGGCCGGCTGCCGTGTTGTTGTACTTGGACAAGGCATCGGCCTCGGTGCGGGTGCGCATCAGCCGGGCTTCGGCCATGCAGATGTCCTTGTCGTTGCCGCTCCTGGCGTCGCATTTCGCCGCCGCCGTGCGGTATTCCGATTCCGCCTTCTGCGTGAGATTCCGGTAGGTCTGCGGATCGTGGTTGAGTGCCGCAGTCGGTGCCGCGGCGAAGCTCGCGCCTGCAGCCGTCGCGAGCAAGGTCGCAATCAGCGTTTTCATGGTCTTGTCCCTGTATTGTTTGTTGTGACAGCCAGATTTAACGCCCGCACGCCAGGGACCTCTGTGCGGCACCGTACACTTGTCGGACAAACCATAAAACGGGCCATGCCGCTCAGTCGTCGCCGAGCAACCCCTCCCGCCACAGCGGGGCGGCATCTTCGAACGGCTTGCCGGCGCCGCCGAAGCGCGCACCGTCGCGCGCGAGGCGCACCCATGCGCGGGTGTCGTGGCCGTTGCGTGCGACCGGCTGGTCTTGCCTGAGCTTTTCCAGCCAGGCATAGATGCGGCCGTAGTCGCCCGGGTGACGGTCGTGCGTCCAGGCCAGCGCCACCAGGTCGGCATAGCCTTCCTCGCGGCGGGTTTCGCGCATCGCCTTCGACGCCGCCAGCAACGACGGGTCGTCCGCCGTCTCCTCGTTCACCTCGACGAAGCCGGCCGGCAGCGCATGCCACGCGCCCTGCGCATAGCGCCAGCAATGGCCGATCTCGTGGGCCGCCATCGCTTCGATCAGTTCGCCCTGCTGGGCCGCGGGCACGCCGTCGAGCTGGCGCTCGGCATCGGGATTGCCGCGCAGCGACAGCACGAGCTTGCAGCGGCCGCCGGCGAAGCCCATCGCCATCGGCACGTCGTTGGGACCGGCCTGCGGCTGGACAACGATGTCGATGGGGAGGTTCAGGCTGCGCGAGTACGCAAGGACGGGAAGTGCGGCGCCGAGCCAGCGCTGCTCCAGCGGCATGAGGTCGGCGGCGCCGACGGGAAGGGATGCGCACAGGAGCGCGGCGGCGAGGACGGCTTTGGACATGATGGGCTTCCCGTTGGATATTTAAAATGCCTAACGGCAATTTTAAATCCGGTTAAAGCCCTTATTTCGGCAATATTTTTGCGGCTGTCCAAAAGCGTAATCTTGCCTAGCCGGCCACGCGCGCCTCGCTGGGCGGATGCCCGATGACGCGTTTGAAAGCGCGGCTGAACGACGCTTCGGAATCGTAGCCGAGCCGGTTCGCGACGGTCGCCACGCGCATGCCGTCGCGCGCGATCCAGTGCCGCGCCTGGAACATCTTGACCTTGGCGACGTACTTCGCCGGCGTCTCGCCGACGGCGCTGGAAAACTTGTCGATGAAGCTCGACCGCGACGCGCCCATCAGGTCGGCCAGTTCGCCGATTGACCAGTCGCGCTCCGGCTGGCGGTGGATCGCCGCCAGCACACGGCCGACCTGCGGACAGCGCACGGCCGCGATCCACCCGCTCGCGTCGCTGCACGCGCATTCGACCCACGCGCGGATGATGCTGGCGGCCAGCACGTCGGCCAGCCGCGCCAGGATGCCGCAGGCACCGATACGGTCGAGCGCCACCTCGCGCTCCATCGCGTCCAGCATCGCGTGCACGGCCGGGTCGCGCTGGCCCAGGTCGGCGGCGCGCATCGCCTCCGGCATCATCGCCAGCAGCGGATGCAGCGGGTCGAGATTGAAGCGCATCGCGCCGCAGAACAGGACCTGCTCCGCCGCCGCGTCCTGCGGACCGGCGCCGTTCACCAGGTACAGGTTTTCCGACACGGCCTTGCGCGCCAGCGAGTCGATCTCCACCGCCGGCAGGTCCGGGCTGCTGGCCATCACGTGCGCCGTGCCGTGCGGCAGCAGCACGGCATCGCCGGGATTCAACCGCAGCCAGCCCTTCGTGGCCGTGTGCATCCAGCAGCTGCCCTGCGCGACGAAGTGAAAGCTCGCCTCGCGCTTGGCCGGGAACGCGACGGCCCATGGTTCGCGCATCACGCAGCGGCCGTATTCGACGCCGTCGAGGCGCAGGCCGAGGAGGATTTCCGTCAGCGCGTCCTGCCCGGTCTTCGGATCCCTGTTTGGACGAATGGTCATGAGATTCGGATTCAATGACATGGAAAGTCCAGAATCTTAACCCTACACTGCCATCTCCACAACATCCCGAGGTTTCCGATGAACGAATCCACCTGCGTCGACGCAGACGTACATGTGACACCGCCGCGCGTCGCGGCCCAGGTCTGGGAGGCCAATGAGGCCAACTGGGCCGGCATCGCCAGCTTGACGCTGGGCGTGTTCGGCCTCGTGACGGCCGAGTTCCTGCCGGCCAGCCTGCTGACGGCGATGGCGGCCGACCTCGGCGTGTCCGACGGCGCCGCCGGCCAAGCCGTCACCGCCACCGCGGCGGTCGGCGCCGCGGCCGCGCTGACGATCCCTATCCTCACACGGAACTTCGACCGCAGGCGGGTGATCCTCGCGCTGACGTCGCTGCTGGTGCTGTCCAACGTACTGGCCGCGACGGCCGGCAGCCTGCCGGTGCTGATCGCGGCGCGCGCGCTGCTGGGCATCGGGCTCGGCGGCTTCTGGTCGATGGCCGCCGCGCTCGCGATGCGGCTCGTGCCGGAGCATTTATTTGCGCGGGCGATGTCCCTCATCCTCACCGGCGTGTCCGTCGCCACCGTGTGCGCGGCGCCGGTCGGCGCGTACATGGGCGACCTGTGGGGCTGGCGCAGCGCGTTCATCGCCGCGGGTGTCGTCAGTGTCCTCACCTTGGCCGCGCAATGCGTCACCATTCCCCCGCTGCCGCCGAAGGACAACCCGAACGTGAAGGTCCTGTTCGAACTGCTGGGCCGGACCAATGTGCGCGTCGCGCTGCTCGCCGTGCTGCTCGTGATTTCCGGGCACTTCGCCGGCTTCACCTACATCCGGCCGTTCATGGAACAGGTCACGCACCTGTCGGTCAGTGCGATTTCCGCCGCCCTGCTGGCGTACGGCGTCGCAGGCTTCTTCGGCAATATCGCCGGCGGCTTCCTGGCCGAGCGCAGCGAGCGCCTCGCCATCGTGGCGGGCGCTGCCCTGATCGCGGTGCTGGCCGCCACGCTGTGGGCAGCCGGCACGTCGGTCCCCGTGACCATCGCGGCGATCGCGGCGTGGGGCTTCGCGTTCGGCGCCTTCCCGATCGGCTTCCAGACCTGGATCGTGCGCGCCGCGCCGGACCAGGCCGAGGGCGCGGGCGGGCTGCTCGTCGCGGCCTTCCAGATCGCCATCGCCAGCGGCGCCGTCGGCGGCGGCATCCTCGTCGACCACGTCGGCGCGCCGGGCGGCCCCATCTTCGCCACCGTCGCGCTCACCTTGGGCGCCCTGCTCGTCGTACGCTACGGCCCGCGCCCCGCATCCCATTAATCAGGAGACCACCATGACGAATCGCCGTATCGTCCTTGCCGCCCACCCGCAAGGCATCCCCGCCCCGACGGATTTCCGTCTCGAAGACACCCCGGTCCCGGTGCCGCGGGACGGCCAGGTGCTGCTGCGCACCGAATGGCTGTCGCTCGACCCGTACATGCGCAACCTGATGGAACGGGTCGGTCCTGGCTATGCGGACCCCGTGCCGCTGGGCGCGACGATAGTCGGCGGCACGGTCAGCCGCGTCGTCGAATCGCGCCATCCGGACTACAAGGCGGGCGACCTCGTCCTCGCCGGCGCCGGCTGGCAGGACCATGCGCTGTCCGACGGCAGCGGCCTGATGCCCGTCGGCGACCCGGCGCGGCCGTCGCTGGCGCTGGGCACGCTCGGCATGCCGGGTTTCACGGCGTACGTCGGGCTGCTCGACATCGGCATGCCGAAGCCCGGCGAGACGGTGGTCGTCGCCGCGGCCACCGGCGCCGTCGGCTCGGTCGTGGGCCAGATCGCGAAGATCAAGGGGGCGCACGTCGTCGGCATCGCGGGCGGCGCGGACAAATGCCGGTACGCGGTGGAAGAACTGGGATTCGATGCGTGCGTGGACCATCGCGATCCGCGCTTCGCGGCGTTGCTGGTGGCCGCCTGCCCGGACGGGATCGACGTGTATTTCGAGAACGTGGGCGGCGCCGTGTTCGATGCGGTGCAGCCGCTGTTGAACGTGAATGCGCGCGTGCCCGTGTGCGGCTTCATCTCTCACTACAACGGCGGGGATGCCGAGGGTCCGGACCGTCTTGCGGCGTGGATGGCGACCCTGCTGTCGAAACGCATCCGCATGCAGGGCTTCATCATCCTGGACCACTACGGGACGCGCTTCGACGCCTTCCGCGACGACATGGCCGGCTGGCTGGCAGCCGGCAAGATCAAGGTGAAAGAAGACGTCGTGGAGGGGCTGGAAAACGCCGCCGCAGCATTTATCGGCCTGCTGCAGGGGCGGAACTTCGGCAAGCTCGTCGTCCGCGTGTGATCACGCGGCGGCGATACGTCCCTGGCGCGCAACCGGCACGACGGCGAGGCTTGCCGACGGCCGCGCCGCGGGCGCATCCAATTTAAAAATGCTGACGAGGCGCGCAAGGTTCGCCGCTTCGTCCTGCAGCGAGGATGCCGCCGCGCCGGCCTGCTCGACGAGCGCCGCGTTCTGCTGCGTCGCTTCGTCCATCTGGCCGATGGCGCGGTTGACCTGTTCGATGCCGGCGCTCTGCTCCTGGCTCGCATGGCTGATCTCGGCCATGATGTCCGTCACGCGCTTGACGCTCGTGACGATCTCTTCCATCGTGCTGCCCGCCTCGTCGACGAGCTTGGCGCCATCGTCGACCTTGGCGACGGAATCGCTGATCAGGGTCTTGATTTCCTTCGCCGCCGCGGCCGACCGCTGGGCCAGGCTGCGCACCTCGCCCGCGACCACGGCGAAGCCCCGGCCCTGCTCGCCCGCACGGGCGGCTTCGACCGCCGCGTTCAGCGCAAGGATATTCGTCTGGAACGCGATGCCGTCGATGACGCTGATGATCTCGGCGATCTGCTTCGACGAGTCGTTGATCGACGCCATCGTCTGCACGACCTGCGCCACGACGGCGCCGCCGCGCTGGGCCACGCTCGATGCCGACTCGGCCAGGGTGTTCGCCTGGCGCGCATTGTCGGCGTTCTGGCGCACGGTGCCCGTCAATTCTTCCATCGACGACGCCGTCTCTTCCAGCGTGCCGGCCTGGCGCTCGCTGCGCTCGGACAGGTCCTGGTTGCCGGCCGCGATTTCCGTCGACGCATTCGCGATCGTGAGCGTGCCCGCGCGCACCTGGCTGACGATGTTCACGAGGCTGTCGCGCATGCCTTTCATCGCGAACAGCAGGCTGGAGCGGTCATCGGCACGGGTCTCGATCGGCACGGACAGGTCGCCGGCCGCGATGGCGCCCGCGATCCCGACGGCGTAATCCGGCTGGCCGCCCAGCTGGCGCAACAGGCCGTGGCTGATGAACCAGGCCGCGGCCGCGCCGGCTGCGGCGGCAACGGCCAGGATCGCGAGCATCCAGGCAAAGAAACTGTGCGACAGCGCGCGTGCCTGTGCTGCCGCGTCGTTGTTCAGCTTTTCTTCCAGGTCGATGAGGCGGTTGACGCTGGCGAGCCAGTCGACGAAGGCGGGGCCGGCCTGCTGGTCCAGCAATGCGGTGGCTTCAGCCGTGTTGTCGGCCTGGCGCAGCGCGACGAGTTTCGCGATCAAAGGCTGCGTGCGGGCCTCGATGTCCTTGATGGCGGCCAGCGCCTGCTTTTCTTCCGGCAGGATGTCCGTGCGCGCCGCGAACAGCTGGTCGAGCGGTGCGGCGGAGCGTTGATAATCGTCGTCCAGTTTCTTGATCAGGTCGGCGTGCCGCTGCGCCGTCGGGGCCGTGGCGGCCAGGACGACGTCGCGGATGGCGATCGAGCGGTCGTGCACGCTGCCGCGGAAATTGATCGCGTAGCGTTGCTTGACGCTGTTGACGTCGTTGATGTGGATGAGGATGTCGTCGATCTGGCCGACGCGGTGGATGGCGAGGCCGGCCAGCACCGCCATCAGCGCGAGGACGCTGCCGAAACCGAGTGCCAGTCGTTTGCCGATCGTGAGTCCAGAGGTTGTCATTGTGTGCTCGCGTGTTGGAGTCGGAATAGATATTTCCAATAGGAAACGATTCCAAATATAGCACACAAATGACAAATTTGATGTTGGGGCAGGTCGAAGACCTGTCTTTTTACCTGGTTTTACTGCCGAAAATAGCGAAGTCGTTCCCGCGAAAGCGGGAACCCATGCTGAGCTAGCAGTACCTTTGTCGCAAGCTCAGCATGGATCCCCGCTTGCGCGGGGATGACGGTCTCGGCGCTAGCTGATACGTTACATGCTCAGCGCTGCGGCACCAGCTTCCCCGCCGTCACGAACGCCGGCCGGATATCGTTCGGCACGGCCTTCATCTTGTCCAGCGCCTTCTGCACGTCCGGGCGGATGACGACGTAGCGCTTCATGAGATCCTGCGCCCTGGCATAGTCGCCCGTCGCTTCGATCGTCAGGAACTCGCGGTCCAGGTCCGCCACGGCGCCCTTGATCTTGGCAAAGTCGACGGAGAACGTGCCGTCGCCGTGCGACACGAAGCCGCCCTTGTCGAGCAGGTAGTTCATCTGGATGGCCATGCCGCGCGCGTGCGAATCGGTCAGGCCGAAGTGCAGCGTGCGGAACGCGGACGCGAGATAGGTGTTGTACAGCTTGCGCTCGGCGGCCGTGCCCTGCCCCAGCGACGCCTTCAACTGGCCCTTCTCCATCATGTAAGTGAGCGCCCACAGGCCCGTGACGTCGGCCTTCGCTTCCTCGATGGTCGAGTAGGCATCCTTCAGGTCCTGGCGCGGCGTGGACGGCTGGCCGTTCTGCGTCGTCGCGTGCGGGCCCAGGCCGTGCATGATCTCGTGCGCGAGGATGTGCGTGAAGAACGAGTCGAAATCGAGGTCCTTCTGGTCGGCCGGGCGCAGCACGAGCTTCGAGATCGGCGTGAGCGTCGCCTCGAACTTGGCTTCCTGGACGTTCTTCAGCATCACGCGCTTGGAGCCGCGCTGGCTGATGATGCGCTCGTCGTTCGGCAGGTTGTAGGCGGCCGTCTGCACACCCATGTTGCCGTCGCCGGCGCCGTAGACCTGGTTCACGACGACCATCGGCGCGATCGCCCCGACCTTCGGATTGCGGTACTTCGGATCGAGCGGAAGGTTGTTTTCCAGCTCCTGCATGTGCTTGCCGAAGAAGTTCAGCTTCTCTGTCTCCTTCTGGTCGCGCACGTTCACGTATGCTTCGAACGCGGCCTTGTAGCCGAACAGTTCGTCGTTGTACGTCTCGTACGGGCCGATGGTGACGTCGACCGGGGAATCGAGGTCCATCCACGCGAAGTCGGACGCGAGGTAGTCGTTCGACAGGAACGCGTCGGCGCGCAGGTTCAGGAATTTTTTCAGCGACGCGTTATCGGTGGCGTTCGCAGCGTCCTTCAGCAGTTTCGACAGCTTCTGCAGCTCGGCGCGGTACTCGTCCGAGTATTTCACGATGGCGAATTTGCCCGCCTTGTCCTTGCGGATCACCGTGAAGAACCACTGCGCCTGTTCCTTGTCGGCGGCCGGCAGCCCGTTCATCCACGATTCCAGCTCCTGCTTGGTCGCCCCTTCCGGATAAAAATTCGCGCCGGCCGGCTTCTCGGCGGGGATCCTGATGCCGGCGTACTCCGCGGGCATGAAGGATTCGTTGCCGTCGATGATAGACCACGGCCCCTTGTTCAGCCAGAAGTAGTCGCGGCGTGCCTTGCCCAGCGGCGTCGTGTCCTTGTGCAGCGCGGTCCACAGCGCCTCGTTGCCGGACCAGCGCTGGCGCAGCTGCAGGGTGTCGACAATCTTTGCCGCTTCGATCAGTTTGGCGATGGCGACGCGGTCGCCGGCGGACAGTTTCGCCGTGTCGGCCGTCAGGTCGACGGGAGCGAAGCGCTTGGCCATCGTCTGCAGTTGCGGGGCGGTGGCGGGGGCGGCGTGGACGGTGGCGCACAGGGTCGCTGCGGCCAGGGCCAGGGGGGCGAGGAGGTGCTTCATCAGGTTCCCTTGTGAGGTTGGCAATCGGGCGATTGTAATCCTCTTCAGGGTGATGCAAAAGAAATTGGGCCCCCGCCTGCGCGGGGGCGACGGATCATGGGCCAACATCCCAAGCACGTCATCCCTGCGAAGGCAGGGATCCAATTTCAGCGAGCAGCGACCGTCGCTTCCGCCTTGCCCTGCTGCCATCCGCCACCCAGCGCCCGCGCGACGGACACCGCCGCCAGCAACCGCTGCGTCCGGATCTGCGCCGCGGCGCGGTCGGCGGCCAGCGCGGAACGCTGCGCGTCCGTGACGTCCAGGTACGTGGACACGCCGCGGTCGAAGCGCGCCTGCGCCACCTGCACGGCGCGCGCGGCGGCCTGCTGCGCCTGCACCTGCACGTCGCCCTGCTTCTGGCGCTGCTGCACGTCCGACAGCGCGTCTTCCACTTCGCGCAGCGCCGTCAGCAGGCGGCCTTCGTGGTTCGCGACGGCTTCGTCGTAGCGCGCTTTCGCCAGCTTCACGTTGGCCTCGATGCGGCCGCCCTCGAAGATCGGGAGCGACAGTGCCAGCGGCCCGAACGAGAACTGGCGCGCGCTGCCCTTGGTGAGATTGCTCAGCGTCTCGGACGCGTAACCGAAATTCCCCGTCAGCGACAGGCTCGGATAGTACGCGCCTTCCGCAACGCCCACCTGCGCATTGAACGCCTTCAGGGTGGCGACGCTCGCGGCGAGGTCCGGGCGCTGGCCCAGCAGGCTTGCCGGCAGGCCGACGGGGATCGCGGGCGGCTGCGGCAACGCGGTGCCCGCGGCCGGGGCCACGATCGCCTGGCTCGGCGACGCGCCCACCAGCACGGCCAGCGCGTGTTCCAGCGTGTTGCGCTGGCGCTGGGCTTCCTGGATGTCGGCTTCGGCGTTGGCGCGCTCGATGCGGGTGCGCGAGACATCCAGCTCGTTCGACAGGCCCGCGTTGAAGCGCGCCTCGATCAGCTGCTGCGATTCGCGGCGCGTGGCCAGCGCATCGTTCAGGATGGCGATATCGGCATCGAGGCCGCGCAGCTGCCAGTACGTCGTCGCGACCTGGCCCGACAGCATCAGCATGACGCCGTCGCGGTCGTCCTGCGCGGCCAGCGCCTGGGCGTCGGCCGCTTCCACGGCGCGGCGCACGCGGCCCCACAGATCGAGCTCGTACGAGAAATTGGCGCCGACGGAGAACTCGTTGCCCTTGATCGAGCGGCCGCCGAACGTCACGCCCATCGGCGTTTCGGCCGAGGTACGCGAGTTCGCCACGCCGGCGGACACGCCCACGGTCGGCAGCTGGCTGGCGCGCGTCACGCCCAGCTGCGCCTGCGCCTGCACGAGGCGCTGCGCGGCGGCGCGCACGTTCGGGTTGTCGCGCAGGGCGCGTTGTTCCAGCTGGTCGAGCTCCTTGTCGCCGAACACCGTCCACCATGCGGCCGGCAAGCGTGCCGCCTGGTCCGAAGGTTCGGCCGCCGCGTGGCGGAAGGCCGGCGTATCGATGCCTTGCGGTGCCACGAAATCCTTGCCGACGGTGCCGCAGGCGGACAGCAGCGCGGCCACAGCCAGCGCGACGGCAGATTTGATATAAACAGTTTTCATACTTTATCCATTTATCCTTGGTTCAGTGGCCACCGCCACCGCCGCCGCTGGGCGACTTGAGCTTGTCCGAGAACCACAGCGGGATGATCGCCACGAGCAGGATCATGCCGACGATGAAGAAGCCGTCGTTGTAGGCCATCACGAACGATTCCCTCCGCACGATGCGGTCGATGGCGCCGATGGCCTGCTGGGCCGCCGTCGCCGGGTCGAAGCCCTTGGCGAGGAACGATTGCGTCAGCGCGTCCAGGCGGGCCTGCGTGGCGGCGGAGACCAGCGAGACCGACTCGCCCAGGCGCTCCGAGTGGAAGTGCTCGCGGTTCGTCAGGGCCGTCGCCAGCAGGGCGATGCCCACCGAGCCGCCCAGGTTGCGGGTCATGTTGAACAGGCTCGATGCCGACGTCATGTCCTTCGGCGGGATGCCGGCCATGGCGAAGTTCGACAGGGTCAGCATCACGAACGGCTGGCCCAGCGCGCGGATGATCTGCGACAGCATCAGCTGGTCGTAGCCCGTGCTCGCATCCATGTAGGCGTTCATCAGGCACGAGACGCCGAACAGCCCGAGGCCGAACGAGCACAGGATGCGGTTGTCGATCTTCTGCGACAGGCGCGCCACGAACGGCATCACGAACAGCTGCGGCAGGCCGACCCACGCGATCACTTCACCGATCTGCATCGGCGAGTAGCCCGCGATCTGGCCCAGGAACAGCGGCAGCAGGAACGACGAGCCGTACAGGCCCATGCCGATGACGGCCGACAGCACGGTCGCGACGAGGAAGTTGCGCTGGCCGTACAGGCGCAGGTTGACGAACGGTTCCGGGCGCGAAAACCCGATCACGACCCAGCCGAGGATGCCGACCAGCGCCAGCGAGGCGAACGTGATGATGAAGCCGGACTCGAACCAGTCCTTCGAATTGCCCTCTTCCAGGAAGATCGTCAGGCTCGCGAGCCCCGTCGCCATGAACGCGATGCCGAGCCAGTCGGCCTTGACCAGCGCCTTCAGGTCCATGGGCTCGCGGTCGATGCCCCAGTACATGCCGGCGATGAGCAGCACGCCCGGCACCCAGTTGATGTAGAAGATCGACGGCCAGCCGTACAACTCCGTCAGGTAGCCGCCCAGCGTGGGGCCCATCGCGGGCGCCAGGGTGGCGGTCAGGCCGAACATCGCCATGCCGACCGCGCGCTTGGCCGGGGGCAGGCGCGTCATCACGAGGGTCATCGCCATCGGGATCAGCGCGCCGCCGGTGAAGCCCTGCATCATGCGGAACACGATCATGCTGGACAGGCTCCAGGCCGCGCCGCACAGCGTGGAAAACACGAGGAACAGCGCCGTCGTGAGCATCAGGTAGCGGCGCTGGCCGAGGGCGCGCACGAACAGCGCCGTCATCGGGATCACCACGATCTCGGCGCACAGGTAGGCGGTCGAGATCCACGAGCCCTCCTCCTGCGTGGCCGACAAAGTGCCGAGGATGTCGCGCAGTGACGAGTTGGTGATCTGGATGTCGAGCACCGCCATGAAGGCGCCGAGCATGCCGGCCAGCACCGCGATCCAGGTGCGCGCGTCGATGTGCGCACCGTTCGCCGGGGCCCCGCCGGCGCGTTGTGCGCCACCGGTTTGGTGATCGTCGTGGACATGATGCTTCCCTGTGTTATTTAGCGGCGGCAGTCTTCTGGCGCAGGTCGATCTCGACGACGGTCGACATGCCCGGCACCAGGCGGCCCGCGTACTTCTTGAGGTCTTCCGGCGCAAACGTGATCTTCACGGGCACGCGCTGGACGATCTTGGTGAAGTTGCCGGTCGCGTTATCGGCCGGCAGCAGCGCGAACTGGTTGCCCGACGCCGGCGCGAAACTGTCCACGCGGCCGACCAGTTCGTGCTTCGGCAGCGCGTCCACCTGGATGTTGACCTGCTGGCCCGGCACGATGCCCGGCAGCTGCGTTTCCTTGAAGTTGGCGACGACCCACACGTCGTCCTGCACGATGGCGGCCAACTGCTGGCCCGGCTGCACGCGCGCGCCCACTTCCACGCTGCGCTTGCCGACGCGCCCGGAGACCGGCGACACGATGCGGTTGTAGCCGAGCTGCTGCCGGGCGTCCTTCAGCTGCGCCTCCAGCACTTTCACCTGCGCCTCGAGCACGCCACGCGCCGACGTGGCGGCGGCGATCTGGGCCTGGGCGGCGCTGGCGTTGTCGCGGCGGGCCGTGACGTCGGCCGTGGCGCCCGCGCGGGCGGCAGTGGCGGCATCGACTTCGGCTTTCGAGACGGCCTTCATCTGGGTGTTGTACAGTTGGCCGTAGCGCTCGGCGTCCTGTTTGGCGCGCACGAGGTTGGCCTGGGCTTGCACGACCTGCGCCTGCGCGGCCGAGGCCTGCGCCCTGGCCTGCTGGATGGCGGCGTCGGCCTGCACGATCTGCTGCTGCACGCTGGCGATCTGGGCCTGGATCTGCTCGACCTTCACGCCCTGGTCGGCCGGATCCAGCTCGGCCAGCACGTCGCCGGCCTTGATGATCTGGTTATCCTCGAACAGCACTTTGGTTACGACGCCCGGGATGCGTGACGACACCGGGTGCACGTGGCCCGTGACGTAGGCATTCTCGGTCTCGACGAAGTTATGGCTGCGGTACCACATGCGGCCACCGGCGGCCAGCGCGGCGGCGGCGATCAGGCCCACCACGATCAGCACGCGCTTCGGAGGCCCCTTGGCGGCATTGGCCGGTGGGACGGCTGCGGCCGGCTTGTGGTCGACCGTGGTTTGCGTATCAGGCATGTGAAACTCCGAAAAGAAATGAAATGTGTTCATCGCATTATTGGACAAGTTTTTGCCAAAGTCAAGAAATGAAACGATTGCATTTCATTAGAGATTCCACTAGCATGGAGCCCATGGACAAACATATGCATGACGCATCCGAATGCCCCGGCAAGGGCGCGGGCCGGCCGAAGGCCGCCGATGTCGAGGCGCGCACGCAGGAGTTGCTGCACACCGCCGGCACCCTGTTCCTCAAGAACGGCTATACGAAAACGAGTCTCGAATCGATCGCCCGCGCGGCGCACGTCGCGGTGCGCACGATCTACGTGAAATTTGGCGGCAAGGAAGGCCTGCTGGCCGCCGTGCTGGCCGCCAAGCGCCACCGTTTCTTCCGCAGCCAGCCGATGGAGACGGATACGCGCCCGCTGCGCGAGATCATCGACGACTTCGCGCACCAGATGTACGCGCTGATCACGTCGCAGGAAGCGATCGACCTGCAGCGCATCGTGCTGGCCGAGGCGCCGACGAACCCCGAACTGGCCGAGGCGTTCTGGAACAGCGGGCCGCGCATGACGCGCGAGATGCTCAGCCGCTTCTTCGCCCGGCCGGACATCCGCGCCCAGTTGCGTCCCGGCCTTCCGTTCGACCTGCTGCCCTGCCACCTGATGAGCACGATCACGGGCGAACTGGCCATGAACCTCATGCGCCCGCACCACGTCATCGACCAGGAAAAGGCGAAGCGGGACCTGGAAGGCAGGCTCGAATTGTTCTATTACAGCATCCTGCCGCCAAGAACTTAATTCCTTTCAGAAAAGACAATGTGCGTCATCGCACCGACCTAATCGGTGGGAACAGGTAGCCTGTGGTCTTTGAAGGAGGATGTCATGAACAAAACCAATACGAAGACGGCAGTTCGCCGCAAGGAGGGTGCATGAGCAAGTCGTCCCGTTATGAATGGCGCGACCAGCAGGCCGCGCTGCACGAGCGCATGAAGGGCTTCCTCGCCAACCCCAGCAACGAGCAGATCGAGGCCATCGTCGCCGAGATGCGCGCGTATGCGGATGCCGCACAGAGCGGCAGTATCGAGATTCCGCAGCGCTGGACTGCGTACAGTTGACCTTATAACTTTCTTGTTTCCCGATCGGCAGGCAGACGCCTGCCGTTTTCTTTTGGCGCCTCACCGCTGCATTTCGCGCCGCCCCGCTGCATGTCGTCGGATCGCCGCCAGCGCGATCCCGCCCCTGGCTACAGTGTGTTCACCAACACAACAACTGGAGCCCATCATGATCCGCACCGCCCTCTTGACCCTGGCCCTCGCCGCCCCGTTCGCCGCGCAGGTTACGCATGCCGCCGATCTCGTCGTCCACGTCGACAACGTCAAATCGGCGTCGGGCCAGGTCATGGTCGCCCTCTACGACAACGCCGACGCCTTCCTCAAGCACCCGGTCCGGGCGGAGAAGGCGAAAGCCGACAAGGCCGGCACGACGCTCGTGTTCCACGACGTCGCGCCGGGCGACTACGGCCTCGCGGTGTTCCAGGATATCAATGACAACGGCCGCATGGACCGCAACCTGATGGGCATCCCGACCGAGCCGATCGCCTTCAGCAACAACGCCCAGGGCCGCATGGGCCCGCCTGACTTCGCGGCCGTGAAACTGGCCGTGCCGGCCGCCGGCCTGGACACGTCCGTGACCCTGCGCTGATCGGGGAGACCGCCATGCAACGCCGCCACTTCCTCAAAGCCGGCCTCGGCTTCGCCGCCCTCGGTCTGTCCGGCCTCGCCCGCGCCGACGCCTACACGACGTACCAGCGCTTCCACGCCGCCCTCGCCCGCGACCCGGAGCTGACGGTGTACGCGAACCTGGAAGGCAACCAGCAGGGCCACGCCCACGTCGAAGGCCGGATCCCGGGCGAGCTGCAAGGCACGTTCTTCCGCAACGGTCCCGGCCGATTCGAACTGGGCGGCGAGCGTTACCACCACTGGTTCGACGGCGACGGCTACGCCCAGGCCTGGTGCATCGACGGCGGCACGGTGACGCACCAGGGCCGCTTCGTCGAGACCCGTAAATTCCTCGACGAGTCCGCCGCCGGCCAGTTCCTGTATCCCGCCTTCGGCACGGACATCGCGCGGCGCGGCTTCCGCGACAACGACAGCCTGAACACGGCCAATACGAACCTGCTGCCGTTCAACGACCGTCTGTACGCGCTGTGGGAAGGCGGCTCCGCGACGGAGCTCGATCCCGCGACGCTCGCCACGATCGGCATCCACACGTGGCGCGACGACCTCGCCGCGATGCCGTTCTCCGCCCATCCGAAGGTCGAGCCGGACGGCACGCTATGGAACTTCGGCGCCCTGCCCGGCGGCGACAAGCTCGCCCTGTACCGCATCGGTGCCGATGGCAAGGTGAGGCAGGCGGGCGTGATCGACGTCCCGAAACTCGCGCTGCAGCACGACTTCGCCGTCAGCGCGCGCCACCTCGTGTTCCTCGTGCCGCCGTACGACATTTCGGACGACAAGAATCTGAGCCTGGCCGACCGTCACGTGTGGGCGGCAGAGAAGCGCGGCGCCCGCATCGTGGTGGTGGCCAAGGACACGCTCACGATCCGCCGCGTCTACGACCTGCCGCCGCGCATGGCGTTCCACTTCGGGAATGCGTGGGACGAGGCCGGCGGCAACGTCACCCAGGTCGACCTCGTGCTGCACGACGGCGATTTATTAAAGGCGGCGAGCCGCGTGATGGAAGGCGAGCGCGAGCCGAACCGGCCCGCGCTGCATGCCGCCGTACGCATCAGCCTCGATCACGCCAGTGGCAAGGTGTCCACGACGCGCCTGCTCGACGGCGCCGAATTCCCGCGCGTGATGCCGCAGGTCGTCGGGCGGCGCCACGGCCGTCTCGCGATGCTGTCCAGCGATGCGCGGAACACGTCGCTGATGCTCGACACGGTGAACGTCGTCGACGTGGAGCGCGGCCGTGCGGACAGCTGGCGCTTCGCCCCCGGCTGGCGCGCCGAGGAACACGTACTCGTGCCGCGCAAGGGCGCCCGGTCCGAAACGGACGGCTGGCTCGTGGGCGTCGCGCAGGACACGAACACGGCCACGAGCGTCTTGAGCGTGTTCGACGCGGCGCGCGTGGCCGCGGGTCCGGTCGCGCTGGCGCGGCTGCCCTATCGCACGCCACATTGTTTCCATGGTAACTTTCTGGCTGCTTGAAACAAGGACACCATGCCGACACCCGCCACGACCTCGATGCACCCGCTGGAATCGTTCGCGCCCTTCCGGCGCTGGCGCCCTTCGTCGCTGCGCAACCTCGTCTACACGTTCGTGTGGAACGGCATCATCGGCGTCGCGCTGACGTGCGTGGCGCTCCTGTTCGGCACCCGCGCACCGGTCGCCACGCTGCTGACGGAAATGCTGTTCGCATCGAACGTGATCGGCTTCCTCATCCACGGCATGGTGCACCTGCTGCGCCGCATCGCGCCCGGACGCAACAGCGCGGCCATGCGGGTCGCCAGGCTCCTGCTGACGGCATGTTGCGCCCTGCTCGGCCTGGCGGTCACGGACACCGTGTTCGGCGGACGCAGCACCTTCGATGCGCTGCTGCACACGGGCCTGATGGCGCGCTACCTGCCGGGCGCCGTCGTGGTCGCGCTGCTGATGGTCGGCGTGCTCACGGCCGGCGAGCGCCGCGTCGCGCGCGAGATCGAGGCCGCGCGCCAGCAGGAGCAGATTGCCGAGGCGGCGCGCCTGCTCGCGGAAGCGAAGCTGCGCACCCTGCAGGCCCAGATCGAACCGCACTTCCTGTACAACACGCTGGCCAACGTCGTGAGCCTGATCGGTTCGGACCCGATCCGGGCCCGCCACATGCTCGAGCGCCTGATCGATTTCCTGCGCGCGAGCCTGTCGGCCAGCCGCGCGGAACATGCGACCCTGGGCGCCGAAATCGACCTCGCCCGCGCCTATCTCGACCTGCTGACCGTCCGCATGGGCGCCCGGCTGCGCTACCGCATCGACGTGGACGACGCCTGCCGCGCCGCCCCCATTGCGCCCATGCTGATCCAGCCGCTCGTGGAAAACGCCGTCATGCACGGCATCGAGCCGAAGGTGGATGGCGGCACGATCGTCGTGCGTGCACGCCGGGTCGATGCCGGCGTGTGCGTGGAAGTCCTGGATGACGGCGTCGGCCTCGTGCCGGCGGCACCGCGACCAGGCGGCGGCGTCGGCCTGTCCAATCTGCGCGAGCGGCTGCGCAGCTTGCACGGCAATAACGCTCAGCTACAATTGCTCGAAAATCAAGACGGAGGCGTCACCTCGCGTCTGATCCTGCCCGTATAACCTGTTCCATCGAGGTCCCGCCATCGATCCCATCCGCGCCCTGCTTGCCGACGACGAACCGCACCTGCTGGCCTATCTCGAAGAACAACTGGCCGCCGCCTGGCCCGATCTGCGCATCGTCGGGCGCGCCGGCAACGGCATCGAGGCGCTGCGCCTGATCGACGAACTCGCGCCCGACGTCGTCTTCCTCGACATCCAGATGCCCGGCCTGACCGGCCTCGACCTCGCCGCCCGCCTCGTCGATGACGCCAAGGCGCCGCGCGTCGTGTTCACGACCGCGCACGAAGCGTACGCGCTGCAGGCGTTCGAGCACGCCGCGTTCGACTACCTGCTGAAACCCATCCGCCTGGAGCGGCTGCAGCGCACCGTCGAACGGTTGAAAGAAGCGCTGGCGGCACCCGCACCGGCCGCGCCGTCCGCCGACATGCTGGCCGGCCTGCTGCGCCAGCTCGGCATGGCACCGGCCGCGCCGGCTGCCGCGCCCGCCCCGGCCGCGCCGCTGCAATGGATCCGCGCCGCGCAGGGCCAGGAAACGCGGCTGATCGCCATCGACGAAGTCATTTACTTCCAAAGCAACGACAAGTACACGAGCGTGTTCGTGGCCGACGGCGAGCACCTGATCCGCACGCCGATGCGCCAGCTGCGCGACCAGCTCGACCCGCAGCAGTTCTGGCAGATCCACCGCGGCGTGATCGTCGCCGCGCGCCACGTCGCCGGCACGCGCACGGACTTCCGCGGCCGGCTGCTGGTGAGACTCAAGGGCCGCGACGAGCAGCTCGTCGTCAGCCGCAACTACGCCGACCTGTTCCGCCAGATGTAAATCCCACATTACGAAAAGGCCTTTCACGATCTGCTTCGCCTTTACGAAAAGGTCGTGCATAATAGCGGCTGTCCTATGTCTTATATAAGACTTAGTCGCACGGCAACATGCGACATGCGTGGCCGCCGGATCGATGTTTGACGGAGTATGATCCTCGATCTGTTCACCACCTTGGCATCCGTGGCCCGGACAGCCGATGACATTTTAGAAATAGTATTCCAAACCCTCCCGCACATCGAGGAACCAGCGTATGAGCAGTGATCAGACCATCATCTATACCCTAACCGACGAGGCGCCCCTGCTGGCCACCCACGCCTTCCTGCCCGTCGTCGAGACGTTTGCCAAACCCGCCGGCATCCGTATCGAAGAGAGCGACATCTCCGTCGCGGCGCGTATCCTGGCCGCCTTCGCGGACCGCCTGCCGGCGGACCAGCGCGTGCCGGACACGCTGTCGGAACTCGGCAAGAAGACGCTGCAGCCGGATGCCAACATCATCAAGCTGCCGAACATCTCGGCATCCGTGGGCCAGCTGCAGGCAGCCATCAAGGAACTGCAGGGCAAGGGCTACAACATCCCCGACTACCCGGCGGATCCGAAGACGGACGAAGAAAAAGAGATCAAGGCCCGCTACGGCAAGTGCATCGGCTCGGCCGTGAACCCGGTCCTGCGCGAAGGTAACTCGGACCGCCGCGCGCCGAAGGCCGTCAAGGAATACGCTCGCAAGAACCCGCACTCGATGGGCGAATGGTCGCAGGCATCGCGCACGCACGTGTCGCACATGACCCATGGCGACTTCTACCACGGCGAGAAGTCGATGACGCTCGACCGCGCGCGCGACGTCAAGATGGAACTGATCACCAAGAGCGGCGAGACCATCGTCCTGAAACCGAAGGTCTCCCTGCTGGACGGCGAGATCATCGACTCGATGTTCATGAGCCGCAAGGCCCTGCTCGAGTTCTACGAACAGCAGATCGAAGACGCGCACAAGACCGGCGTGATGTTCTCGCTGCACGTGAAGGCGACCATGATGAAGGTGTCGCACCCGATCGTGTTCGGCCACGCGGTCCGTACCTTCTACAAAGAAGCCTTCGAGAAGCACGGCGAAACGCTGGCGGCCCTGGGCGTCAACGTCAACAACGGCATGGCCGACCTGTACAACAAGATCGCCAAGCTGCCGGATTCGCAGCGCGAAGAAATCATCCGCGACATCCACGCCTGCCAGGAACACCGCCCGGCGCTGGCGATGGTCGACTCGGCCAAGGGCATCACCAACTTCCACTCGCCGAACGACGTGATCGTCGATGCATCGATGCCGGCAATGATCCGCGCCGGCGGCAAGATGTACGGCGCCGACGGCCGCCTGAAGGAAGTCAAGGCCGTGATCCCGGAATCGACGTTCGCCCGTATCTACCAGGAGATCATCAACTTCTGCAAATGGCATGGCGCCTTCGACCCGCGCACGATGGGTACCGTCCCGAACGTCGGCCTGATGGCCCAGCAGGCCGAGGAATACGGCTCGCACGACAAGACCTTCGAAGTGCAGGAAGACGGCGTGGCCAACATCACCGACCTGGCGACGGGCGAAGTGCTGCTGTCGCAGAACGTCGAGAAGGGCGACATCTGGCGCATGTGCCAGGTGAAGGACGCCCCGATCCGCGACTGGGTCAAGCTGGCCGTTACCCGTGCCCGCAACTCCGGCATGCCGGCCGTGTTCTGGCTGGACCCGTACCGTCCGCACGAGAATGAACTGATCAAGAAGGTCAAGACGTACTTGGCCGACCACGACACCAACGGCCTGGACATCCAGATCATGTCGCAGGTGCGCGCGATGCGCTTCACGCTGGAGCGTGCCTTCCGCGGCCTGGACACCATCTCGGTGACCGGCAACATCCTGCGCGACTACCTGACCGACCTGTTCCCGATCCTGGAACTGGGCACCAGCGCCAAGATGCTGTCGATCGTCCCGCTGATGGCCGGCGGCGGCATGTACGAGACGGGCGCCGGCGGTTCGGCACCGAAGCACGTGCAGCAGCTGACCGAAGAAAACCACCTGCGCTGGGACTCGCTGGGCGAATTCCTCGCGCTGGCCGTGAGCTTCGAAGACCTGGGCCTCAAGACCGGCAACGCGAAAGCCAAGCTGCTGGCCAAGACGCTGGACGCCGCCACCGGCAAGCTGCTGGACAACCGCAAGTCGCCGTCGCCGAAGACCGGTGAACTCGACAACCGCGGCAGCCAGTTCTACCTGTCGATGTTCTGGGCCCAGGAACTGGCCGCGCAAACGGAAGACGCCGAACTGGCCGCCTACTTCGCGCCGCTGGCCAAGCAACTGGCCGAGAACGAGCAGAAGATCGTCGCGGAACTGATCGAGATCCAGGGCAAGCCGGTCGACATCGGCGGCTACTACAAGCCGGACAATGCCAAGGTCAAGGCCGTGATGCGCCCCAGCGCGACCTTCAACAAGGCACTGGAAAGCGTCGGCGCCTGATAGCGTCCTGCTCTCCGTAGTCCTCCGAAACCCCGGCTCCGCATCATGCGGGCCGGGGTTTTGTTTTTTCCGGCTTTTTAATTGGTCAAACCAATTCCAATTCTGGTCTAAAAATATTTAAACTGGCCCGACCAATTTAAATATCCTCGTGCTAACATTTCCCGACCTGGCGGCCCGGCATCCCGGCCAGGCACCGCCACGGCTCATCGGGAATAACAATGAAAACGACTACAATCTTGGAGACCCTGGTCCTGGCAGCCCTTGCCACCGGCCCGGCACAGGCAGCACCGCTTTCCCTGCAAGACGCCCGCATCACCGCCACCTACAACGGCAGCGCAGCCGACGTCCTCGGACTCGACCACCTGTTCGCCCAGGAACCCGGCAGCAACACGAGCACGCTCGACCCGACGAACAGCGGCGTGGAATTCCTCACGGCCGACTTCCTGTTCGGCTTCGATTTCGCCACGGACGGCACACTCACCATCTACGAGAACATGCCCGTCCCCGCCGGCGACTACAAGCTGACCTTCGACTTCGGCGCGACGCTCCCCGCCGCGATCACCAGCTTCACGCTGCTGGACGGCAGCGCGGTCGACGGCGTGCCCGGCCTTGCCGTCGTCGATGGCCACACCATCGCCGTCGACCTGGGCGGACTCGCGTGGCACGGCGACTTCGGCGCCATCACGGCGCGGATCGGTGCCGCGGATGTCCCCGAACCCGCGGTCCCCGCCCTGCTGCTGGCCGGCGCCGCCGGTCTCGCATTCAGCCGCCGCACCCGCCGCACCTAAGCCACGCCTGCCAGGAGACTTTCATGAGATACGCACGTATCAGGGCGGCGCTCGCGCTCGCCGCGCTCTGCCTTACCGTCAATGGCGCCAACGCCGCCACCGACCCGGCCCGCGCCACCGCGCCGCCCGACGGCTGGGCGAGCCAGGGCGGCGGCACCATCGCCGGCGCCAACGCCGCCCTGGAGCAGATCTACACGGTGACGAACCGCGCGCAGCTGCTCGCGGCCATCGCCAACGGCGGCACGACGCCCAAGATCATCAAGCTGTCCGGCCTTGTGGACATGACGGAAGGCCGGCCGTACACGAGCACCGCCGACCAGTCGGCCCGCGGCGCCATCCGCCTCAAGAGCAACACGACCCTGATCGGCGACGGCGCGAATTCAGGCCTGGTCAACGGCCACATCATCCTGTCGAACGTCAGCCAGGTCATCATCCGCAACCTCAGGATCCAGAACCCGTGCGACGTCGGCCCCGTGTGGGACCCGACGGACGGATCGACCGGCAACTGGAACGCGGCCTATGACGCCATCGGCATCTCCGGCTCGGACCACGTCTGGATCGACCACAACTCGTTCACCGACGCGCCGGTCACGGACAACTACCTGCCCATCGAGAACGGCCACGTGAAGCAGTGCCACGACGGCGCCGTCGACATCACCAACGCGTCCGACTACGTGACCGTGTCGTACAACGTGTTCGGTGAACACGACAAGAACAACCTGATCGGCTCGAGCAGCTCCGCCACGGCCGACGAGGGCAAGCTGCGCGTCACCTTCAGCAACAACGTGTTCCGCGCGATCCAGTCGCGCGCGCCGCGCGTGCGCTTCGGCCAGGTCCACCTCTTCAACAATTACTATGTGGGCAGCAAGACGGCCGACGTGTACAAGAATAGCTACAGCGTGGGTCCGGGCACGAATGCGAAGATCCTGTCGAACGCGAACGTGTTCGAGATCGCCGGCGCGACCGGCTGCGACAGCGTGATCCGCAATCCGGGCGACGCCACCGCCGGCACCTTCAAGGACACCGGCTCGCTGCTGAACGGCGCGGCACTGGGCGCGTGCACGGTCTCCAGCGCGACGACGTGGACGCCGCCTTACGCCTACACGCCGCGCCCGGCCGCCCTCGTGAAAGCGAACGCATTGGCGCAGGCCGGCGGCGGCAAGCTGGCGACGGCAATCACCGGCACCGGCAAGACCACCATCGACACGGGCCCCGCGCTGAACTGCCCCGCCACTGGCCTGTACTTCTGCGACGATTTCCAAAGCGGCAGCACGGCCAAGTGGAACCTGCTTCCCTTATCTACGCCGACCTCCGGCGCGAACGGCATGTTCAGCGTGACGGAAGAAGCGGCGGGCAGCGCCAGCAAGGTGCTGCAGTACACGGCCGCGACGACAGGCGGCGTGCTCGCGCTCGTGAAGCCGGACGCGTTCGGCGGCGTACCGTCCGCCGACTATTACGTGGAAGCGCGCATCCGCCCAATGGCCAACGGCACGACGGGCAACAAGCTGCTGTACCTCGTCGCACGCTATGCCGATGCAGGTAACTGGTACGGCGCGGGCCTGAACGTCCAGAGCAGCACGACGAGTACCCAGGTCGAGATCGCGCGCATGCTGAACGGAACACTCAGCCGCCCGAAACAGGTCAAGGCGCCGATCGCGATGGATGCCCAGTTCTACACGGTCCGCTTCGAAATGATCGGCACCACGCTCACGGTGTACCTGGACGGGAAGAACCTCGGCAGCGTCACCGATGCGTCGTTCGCGCAGCGTGGATCGATCGGCCTGTACACGGCCAATAAATCGTTCCAGGTCGACGACGTGCGCGTGGGCGACCCGCGCCAGAAACCCGTGCAGCTGACGCTCGATCCGGCCGCGACGACCTACACGGCCGAAGCGGGCGATGCGCCTTTGAACATCGCCGTCACGGCAGTCACGGCGGACGGCACGGCCGACAGTTTCAACGTCGCGTCCAGCAATCCGGCCGTCGTCGGCGCGAGCGCGAACGGCAACACCGTCACCTTGACGCCGCTGTCCGCCGGCACGGCCGGCATCGTCTTCACGAGCGGCTCCGAACCGGGCCTCACACGCACGATCGCGGCGACCATCGGCGCGCAATTCGTCCAGCCGACGCAGACGTATGCGCTGCAGGGCGCCAGCAGCCCGGCCGCGCAGGCGGGCGCGGTCAACGTCGACACGGTCCTGAAGCTCACCTTCGACAGCCCGCCGACACTCGGTACGAACGGCAGCATCCGCATCTTCCGCAAGGCCGACGATGCGCTCGTCGACGTGATCCGCACGAGCGGCGAGACGGACGCCCTCGGCTACCCCGGCCAGGCCCTCGTGCGGCGCGTGAACACGGCGCCGATCCGCATCGACGGCAACACCGTGCGCATCACGCCGCACTCGGGCAAGCTCGCCTACGGCACGGAATACTATGTCGCGATTGCCGATGGCGTGTTCACGAACACCTCGCTGGGCGGCCTGCCCTTCGTCGGTATCGGCAAGCTCGGTGGCTGGTCGTTCACGACGAAGGCGGCCGCGCCGACCTCCAGCACGGTCACCGTCGACGACGACGGCAGCGCCGACTTCCGCACCGTGCAGGGCGCGCTGAACCACGCGATGCAGAACTTCGCGAAGACGGCGCCGGTGACGATCACCGTGAAGAACGGCACCTACGACGAGCTGCTGTACCTGAACGGCAAGGACAACGTCACGCTCAAGGGAGAAAGCCGCGACGGCGTCGTGATCCGCTACACGAACAACGAAACGCTGAACTCCGGGACCGGTAGCAGCCAGTCGCCGACGGTGGCCGGCTCGCCGGCGGGCGGACGGGCCGTCATGCTGGTCGAGAACGCGGACATGCTGGTGCTCGACACGCTGACCCTCGCTAACACGACGATCCGCTCGGCGTCGATCTCGGGCCAGGCGGAGACGCTGTACTTCAACAGCGACACGCGCCTCGTTGCGAAGCACGCGAACTTCACGAGCGAGCAGGACACGCTGAACCTGAAGGGCTGGGCGTGGTTCTACGACACGCTCGTCGCGGGCAACGTCGATTTCATCTGGGGCAGCAGCCACGCGGCCCTGTTCGAGAACAGCGAGATCCGCAGCGTGGGCGACAGCGCCAACGCATCGAGCGGCGGCTACGTGCTGCAGGCGCGCGTGCCGGTGGCGACGGACATCGGCTACGTCTTCCTGAACAGCGCGCTGACGCATGGTCCCGGCCCCGGTCCGAACCACGGCGACGTGCCGGCCGGCGCGACGTATCTGGCGCGCAGCCCGGGCACCACGAGCACATGGGACAACGTCGCGTTCGTGAACTGCCGGATGGATGCGCACGTGGCGCCCGCCGGCTGGGCGGGCCAGGGTGTCAATAACCAGCCGGCGCCGAATCCGGCCGTGGCGACGGCGGACGCCGGCTGGCGCGAATACGGCAGCACGACGCTGGGCGGCACGCCGCTCGACCTGCGCACGCGCGTGGGCGGCTACGTGCTGTCCGATGCGGACGTGGCGAACCGTTTCGCCACGCGCGCCAAGGTATTCGCGGCCTACGGCGGCGGCGCGGGGTGGAATCCGCAGCCGTGATCAGGGCAAGCCCTGCACGTAGCCCTCTTTCGGATAATCGATGACGTAGTCGACGTCGAAGCGGGCCGTCTCGTTCGGCTTCAGGGTCCGCGTCCATCCGACCAGTCCGCGCCGCTGCTCCCAGTCGCGGACGTCCGGTTCCGGACGCAGGGCCGTCTTGACGGTCACCTTGTCCGACTCGCTGACCGGCGTCGGTTCGAGCACGAGCACGTCGATGGGCTGGCGATGGGTGCTCGTCACGACATACGTCTGCGCGATGCGGCGCTGGTTGGCGCCGTTGAAGAAGCCCGTCCGGCCCGACTTGCGGTCACGGTCCTCGACTTTTACGCGCACGAGCGGATCGCGTCCGAACGCCAGCCGGAACCGCTCGCCCGCCTGCGGGTCCCAGCGCAGCGCGCCGACATAAGTGCCGTCGCGCTGCAGCTGCACCTGGCCGGGCAGCCAGACGCCGTCGGGCCGGGCCGCCTGCGCCGTCAGGACCGCCGCATCGTTGCCGCTCCTCGGCGCGACGAGGACGCGCTGCTCCGCCTTCAGGGTCTGGCGCGACAGGCTGACGGCGATCTCGCGGCCGTCCGATGCCAGGGTGACGCGGGCCGGTACCTCGAACTCGGTGGTGAAGTTCCCCTGCGATTCCAGGATGGGGGCGATGTAGTCGTCCTGTTTGCCCTCGGGCGGAGGCGGCGGCGCCGCAGGCGCTGCGGGAGCCCGCATGGCGTGGAACATGATGGAATCGTTGGCCCGGGTATCCACCGGCGGCCGGTAATCCAGCAGCCACGGCTCCGGATCGGGCGCGACCACGACGAGGCTCGGCTGGCCCGTCGACAGGCGCAGCTTCACGTTGGTCCAGTCCTCGCCCGTCTTTTGCGAAATCGTCGCCATCCGCTCCAGGTCGATGGTGGCCGCACTGGAGTCCAGCGCGGCCCGGTACGCCGGCTTCCAGCCCGCGCGGTCCACCTGGTAAGTCAGCACGATCTTCCCGCCCTGCCGGGCCGCCACCTGCACCGTGATCGTCCGGCCCGCGCGTGCGCCGGCCTGCGCCTGCGCGAGCTCGCGCCTGGCAGCGTCGAGCTGCTTCGTCAACGCGCGCTTTTTCGTCTCGTCGTTGCGCACGCGCTCGAGCGCATCGAACGCGCCCTTGCGGATCGCATCGAGCGTGCCGGCCAGGTTCTTCGCATCGACCGGCGCGGCCTTGTCGCCGCCCGTGCCCAGCTTTTCGAGATAGCCCTGGACGATCTGGGCCGACTTGATGTCCGCGTCGATCGCGGCGACCTGGTCCTGCAGCGCCTGCACCTTCGCCTCGAGGTCCGCCTCGCGTGCACTCGGGCTGTCGGCCCTGGCCTGGTCGCGCGTGACGACCTGCCCGACCTGGATGCCGGCATCGGCCTGCAGCCGCACGGTGTCCTTGTCGAAGTTGGCGGGCAGGCCCGTGATCTCGACCTCCGTCGCGCCGGGTGCGACCTGCGCGACGCGCTCCACGGTGGCGCTGCCGGGATACAAGGTGACGCTCTGGATCGGGGCGTCCACCGCCGCGGCGGTCGTCACAACGAACGCCAGGCCGACTGGCCATGCCTGCTTGAATTCCATGATGCTGCTATCGATTACGTGTGCAAATGTGCACAGCGTTCTCTTCCTGCCCCAAGCCGTCCTGCTGACCGTGCTCGTGCCTGACAGGCGTCACTTCCCCGCCTCCCGCCGGCATCAGGCCGGCGGCAGTGCCACGCGTTACCGCCTGGCTCGCCTCGGGTAGCGCCGTGCGCGCCGCGAAGGCGCCGGTGGCGAGCCGTTGCAGGTTGATGGCCGCGTTCACGTCGCGGTCGTGCCGCGCGCCGCAATCGGAGCAGCTCCACGCCCGGTCACCCAGCGCCAGCGCCGCGTTGCGGATACCGCATTCCGAACACAGTTTGCTGGACGGGTACCAGCGGTCGGCAAGCACGATTTGCGTACCGTAGCGCTCCGACTTGTACGTCAGCTGGCGCCGGAATTCGTAAAAGCCGACATCGGCGATCGCGCGTGCCAGTCGCGCATTGGCCAGCATGCCGTGCACGTTCAGGTCTTCGATCACCAGTACTTGGTTCTCGCGGCACAGCCGGGTCGTGAGCTTATGGGTGAAATCCCGGCGCACGCGCGCGATGCGCGCCTGCAGCCGCGCCAGCGCCAGCGCGCCTTTGGTCCGGTTCTTCGATACAGGCAGGCGCGTGCCCTTGCCGATCCGGCCGACGATCCCGGCCGCGGCCTTGGCCGCCTCGAGTTTGCGCGACTGTCGGCGCGAGCGGATGCGCAGGCGCCGCAGCGCCGCCTTCAACGGCTGGGGCGCCGCGATCTTTTCGCCGCTGGACAGCGTTGCCGCGCTGGTCACGCCCAGGTCGAGGCCGGTGACGGCGTTGCCCGTGCGGCGCCGCCGGGCAAGGCGGTCCGGCACGTCGACCTGAATCGCCAGGTACCAGTGACCGGCGTCGCGCGAGACACTCGCGCCCATGATCTTGCCGCCCCAACGTAGGACCTCGCGCAGTGCGACGCGGCCCACCTTCGGCAGCACGGCGCTGCGTCCCTCGAGCCGGAATTTGTCGTTCGCGAGGTAAAAACTCTCGGCCGAGCGGCCCTTCTTCTTGAAACGCGGCGCGTGTGCTGGCTGGCCCGTGCGGCGCTGCTCGAAGTAACGGCGCCACGCCTTCGCGAGGTTGGCGAACGGCTGGGCGTGGGCGTCGCGGTGGATGGCGCGCAGCCACGGCTTGCCGTCGGCGTCGAGCCATTCGGGATCGGAATACTTGATGCGGTTGAACGCCTTCTTGAGCGCCATCGCGTTTGGCCGCAGGCCGACGGCTGTCTGGCGGTTCCACTCGGCGAGTGCCCAGTTCCAGACCCGGCGGGCGGTGCCGGCCGCGCGCGCGAAATAGTCGCGCTGGGCCGCTGTCGCGTCAATCCTGATCCGGTGCGCCAGCATCATGGTCACTCTCCATGGCCGCACGTAGCTGGCGGCGTCGGTTGCTGGCGGTGCGGGCGACTGGTACCAGTCGGCACTCGCGCTCCCACTGGTGAAGCGTCTTGACGGTGATTCCCAGCAGTCTGGCGGCCTCGCCTGCGCCTATCGTCTTTTCCATGATCACGATTGGACACGTTCAATCACGTCTAGTTCGACCAGAGTCGCACTCCTTCGGGATTGAACCCGCCGAGCTTAGCAAATGGCGCTGACGGAAAAGCCGCGAAATGTAACGATGTCAACCATCATTTTATTGCAACATTGTTGTTGTACTATTTCCTTTGGGACAGTCGTGCCCCTTTTTCAGGAGATCACACCATGTTTCGTAAATGCTTTGCCGAGTTCCTCGGCACGTTCTGGCTCGTGCTGGGCGGCTGCGGCAGCGCCGTGCTGGCGGCCAAATTCGCCGACGTCGGCATCGGCCTCGCGGGCGTCTCGCTCGCCTTCGGCCTGACCGTGCTGACGGGCGCCTACGCGTTCGGCCCCATTTCGGGCGGCCACTTCAATCCGGCCGTCACGGTGGGCCTGTGGGCCGGCGGCCGTTTCCCCGCACGCCACATCGCCCCCTACATCGTCATGCAGGTCTGCGGCGCCGTCGCGGCGGCGGCCGTGCTGTATACGGTCGCGAGCGGCAAACCGGGCTTCGACCTCGCCGGCGGCTTCGCCTCCAACGGCTATGGCGAACACTCGCCGGGCGGCTACTCGCTCGGCGCCGCGCTCGTCACGGAGCTGGTCATGACGTTCATGTTCGTGCTGATCATCCTCGGCGCGACGCACACGCGCGCGCCGGTCGGCTTTGCCGGCCTGGCGATCGGCCTGGCGCTGACGCTGATCCACCTGATCAGCATCCCCGTCACCAACACGTCCGTCAACCCGGCCCGCAGCACGGGCCCCGCACTGTTCGTCGGCGGCTGGGCGGTCGCGCAACTGTGGCTGTTCTGGCTCGCGCCGCTGGCGGGCGGCGTGCTGGGCGGCGCCGTGTACCGCATCCTGCTCGAACGCGACGAGACCGAGCCGGCGGTGGAAGGACGTCCGGTCCGCACCTGAACGCCGGCCGAACAGGGCGCACAGGGCGCACAGGCGGGCTGCTGCACGATTTTGCTGGCGGCCCGCCGCGCGGCACCTAGAATGATACGAGCGTCATGCCCGCGGGCGCGGCGACGTGGCGCCCTCATTCCGGGAGGTTGCCATGTATCGTAAATGTCTCGCCGAATTCATCGGCACGTTCTGGCTCGTGCTGGGCGGCTGCGGCAGTGCCGTGCTGGCCGCGACATTCCCCGACGTCGGCATCGGCTTCACCGGCGTCGCGCTGGCCTTCGGGCTCACCGTGCTGACGGGCGCCTACGCGCTCGGCCCGGTCTCCGGTGGCCACTTCAATCCGGCCGTGACGGTCGGACTCTGGGCCGGCGGGCGCTTCCCTGCCCGCCAGATCGGCCCGTACATCCTCGTGCAGGTCGCCGGCGCCATCGCCGCCGCGGCCGTCCTGTACGCCATCGCGAGCGGCAAGCCGGGCTTCGATGCGGCGGCCGGCTTCGCCGCCAACGGCTATGGCGCGCACTCGCCCGGCAACTTCTCGCTGGGGTCGGCGCTGATCACCGAATTGGTCATGACGTTCATGTTCGTGCTGATCATCCTCGGCGCGACGCACGCGCGCGCGCCGGTCGGCTTTGCCGGCCTCGCGATCGGGCTGGCGCTGACGCTGGTCCACCTGATCAGCATCCCCGTGACCAACACGTCCGTCAATCCCGCCCGCAGCACGGGGCCCGCGCTGTTCGCCGGCAGCTGGGCGCTTGCACAGTTGTGGCTGTTCTGGCTCGCGCCGCTACTGGGCGGTGTATTGGCCGGCATGTTGTACCGCGCCGTGCTGGAACGCGATGTGCCCGAGCCGGCCGTGGAAGGCCAGCCCGACGTTGGCCTGCGGCCGGCCCACCGCTGATCAGCGCGCGGCGTTCCTGCGTACGACGATCCCGTCCTTCATCACGAACACCGGCCGCTCGGTCACCGTGATGTCGGCGATGGGATTGCCCGGCACGGCCACGACGTCCGCCAGCTTGCCCGCTTCCAGCGTGCCGACACGGTCGATGGTACCCAGCAGCCGGGCCGCGTTGGCGGTGCCGGCCAGCAGCGACTGCGCGGGCGTCAGGCCGTTCTCGACCATGTAGCGGAACTCGCGCGCGTTGGTGCCGTGCGCGATCGGATTACGCTGACTTGCGGCGACGGCGGCGGATGAGGGCCATCGCACCGGCACCCAGGCCGAACGTCGCGATGCTGACCGGTTCCGGCACGGCGTTCAGCTTGTCGTTGCCGGCGAACGTCGCATAGGCGGAGGCATTCGCGGCCTTGAACTGGGCCTGCATGGCGCCGTCGCAGCAGCCTTCCAGGCCGTAGATCTTCACGATGTGGTTGCCGGCCGCGAGGTTGATCGCACCCTGCAGGCTGCCGTTGGCCGCGCTGTAGCTGTTGGCCCACCACATGTCGTGCGTGTTGTAGCCGAGCGCGACGCCGTCGACGAACAGGGCGCCGCCGAAGCCGAAGTCGACGCCGGTGCGGAAGTTCCACGTGCCGGCCTGCGCCGCGGTGACGCCGAAATTGATCGTGGACTCGAAGGCGTAGTTGCTGATCCCGCCGAAGTAATTCTTGACCGCCAGGTTGTCGTACACTGCGACGGACTTGCTGCCCTTGTACGCGGCAGGATTGGCGATCGCGGCGTCCACGGCCAGCTTGTACGCAGCCGCACTCGCCTGTGCCGCGGGCGACGTCGCCGCCACCTGTACGGTGATGACGCTGGCGTTGGCATTGAAGGCAAGGCTGGCAAGCAGGGCAAGGGCGAATCGGGAGCGCACGTTCATCGCAGATTTCCTTAATTTGTTTAACTTAGATCAATATATCATTCCAAAAAGAACTTTGTCATTACAGAAAGTAATCTTTGTTGTTTTTATTTTATCCAACGTCAATGCGACGCAACACAACCGGCCTCCATCCATGACGCCACGCTGCCAATCGGTTTCCGCGAACTTCCTGATGGGTGCAGGCATCCTGCCCCTGGCCCTGTACATCGCCTGGGTCGCCGCCTTCCTGATCACGACCGTGCCCGGCCAACCGCCTCGCATCCCGATCATCGATCCCATCGGCATGATCGGTCTCGGCATGTTCGTGTACCTCGGCTCGTCCATCGTCGCCGGGCTGGGCATCGTGTGGTCATGGCTGTTGGCGCGGGCCTACCCGGAGCGGCGCACGCGCTGGGCACTGGCCCTGCGCGCCATCGTCGTGCTGGTGCTGGTGCTGCCGTTTGCTTTTAACTTCCTGGCCAGCATGCACCTCGTGTAATCAGCCCAATCGACCCCGCCGCGCCGCGTGCTTGCCCAGCGCGGCCAGGTCGAGATCGGCATCGCCCTGCGCGACCGCATCCTGCAGGGTCGCCTTCAGGGTCTCGCCGAACGCCAGCGGCAGGCCCTTGCCCTGTCCTGCTTCCACCGCGAGGCGCACGTCCTTCAGGCCCAGCGCCAGCCTGAATCCCGCCGGGGAGTAGCGCTCCTCGGCGATCATCGCGCCATAGCCCTTGTAGACGGGCGAGCCGGCGAACAGCGTGCCCGTGACGAGGTCGATGAAATCCGCGGCCGGCACGCCGTGCGCGCGGGCCAGCGCGGCGCCCTCGCCCGTCGCTTCGATCGCGCAGGCGAGCATGAGGTTGCACGCGAGCTTGATCGCATTCGCCTGTTCCGGCTCGCTGCCGAAGCGCCACGTTTTCTGCCCCATCAGGTCGAACAGCGGCTGCACCCGCGCGATCAATTCGTCGCTGCCGCCGGCGAGGATGTTCAGCTTGCCCGCCTGCGCGACATCCACGCGGCCCAGCACGGGCGCGGCGACGTAGCCGACGCCGCGCTCGACGTGCAGCGCCGCCATCTCGCGCGCGAATGCGACGGAGACGGTGGCCATGTTGACGTGGATGCTGCCGGGCGCCATCGCGGCCAGCACGCCGCCGTCCAGCAGCACGGCGCGCGTCGCGTCATCGTCCGCGAGCATGGTGAAGACGACGTCGGCGATGCCGCACTCGGCGGGCGTGGCGGCCGGCTTCGCGCCCAGTGCCGCGAGCGCCTGCACGGGTTCGGGGCTGCGGTTCCAGACGTGGACGGGCTGGCCGGACTTCAGCAGATTGGCGGCCATGTGGTGGCCCATGCTGCCCAGGCCGATGAATGCGATGCTCATGCGTGCTCCTTTGTTCAAGTCCGTGCCCGCCTGCGGGCCAAAGCGGTATTAAACCAGCAATCCGCAGGCAAACTGTGTTCCAAACGTTGTTATCGTTAACTTGATATAACTTAAATATACAAACGAAACATAACGTGCGGGGTGATACGCCCTCCATAATTCATAAGTTTTTTGCTCGCACAAATATCTCGCATGCTTGCGAGACCACGGGCAAGGCGACGGGGACGCCCGGGACGCCCTTGAACGTGACAGTCCCGGCGCGCGAGCTCGTGAGGCTGAGGTCGGCGCCGGTTAATGATGTTCACTCATGAAGGGGTACCGATGAAACATAGTTCTAGAGAACCGTCCATAGGCATCCGACACATCCTCGCAACGCTGCTCCTGGCGAGCACCGCCGCGCTGCCGGGTCATGGCTCGGCGCAGGTCACCGGTTTCACGCATCCGGGCACGCCGCTCACCGTCTCCGATCTCGCGACGCTCAAGTCCTACGTCAATCAAGGCAGGCAGCCGTGGAAGTCCGGCTATGACCAATTGAAGGCCGACGGCAAATCGCAGTCCACCTACGTCATGGCGGGTCCATTCGCGACCGTGAGCCGCAGCCCCGACGTGAATCTCTGGCCATGGCGCAACGACATGATTGCCGTCTGGAATCTCTCGCGGATGTGGTATTTCACCGGCAACGACGCCTACGCAAAGAAGGCGCACGACATCCTGATCGCGTGGGCCACCAACCAGACGGCGTTCTCGGGCAGCGAATCGATGCTCGACCTGGGCGACTATGCCTACCGGTTCGTGGGCGGCGCGGACATCCTGCGCGGCACCTGGCCGGGTTGGACGGCCAGCGACACGGCCACGGTGAAGGCCTATTTCGCCAATGTCCTGATTCCGGCATCGAACCCTTACGGCGAAAACATGTTCGGCGCCGCCAACAAGGGCGCACTGGCCCTGAACGCGCTCGGATTGATGGCCATCTTCAATGACGACACCGCGTTGCTGGACCGGGTCGTTGCCCAGACCCGCACCCTCGCGCACATCGGCCTGCGCAGTTCCAACGACATCGGCATGCTCGGCGACTCCCTGCGCGACCAGGGGCACGCGCATGGACAACTGCTGTCGCTGACCATGCTCGCCGAAGCACTGTGGAAACAGGGCATCGACGTCTATGCCGATCTCGACGAGCGCCTGCTGGCGGCAGGGGAATACTTCGCGCGGGTGAACGAGCTCGCGCCCACGCCCTTCCTCCCGTTCGGCACGACCGATGCGTACTACATCGCCGACAACACCAACCGCGGCTGGGGCGGCGGGAACATCGCGCTCAATATAGTTCATGGCGCCTACGTCGTCCGCAAGGGCATGCCGGCCCCCTACATCGCGCAACGACGCCTGTGGATGCCGGTGGACAGCACCAGCTTCATGTTCATGAAGGACGTCGACACCTCGACGGCCACGCCCGCGCCGGCGCTCGCCATTCCCGCAACCACGTCGATTACGTCGGGCTTGAATGATATCGATATCGGAAACAGCGCCCCGGCTGGCACGTCCTCGTACGCCAACGGCACATGGACCGTGAAGGGCGCGGGCGCCGACAGCTGGGGCACGGTCGATGGCGGCCACTTCGCCTATAAGGCCCTCACCGGCGACGGCGCCATCATCGCGAAAGTCGAGACGATCCAGAACACCAGCCCATACGCCAAGGCGGGCGTGATGATGCGCACCGGCCTGGTCCAGGGCGCCCCGCGCGCCACGATGCTCGTGACGAACCAGGTCAAGGTCGAACAGAACATGCCGAACCTCTCGGTGTACGGCGGCACGAACTACGGCAACAAGGCGCTTCCCATCGCGAATACCGTACCCTCTTACTGGGTGAAGCTCGAACGTATCGGCAACATGATCACCGGCTACCTGTCGCCCGACGGCACCAACTGGGCCGCCACCGACGTCGGCCGTATCGACGGCACGCTGCCCGCCACGATCTATGCCGGCCTGGCGGTCGTCTCGCACGCCAACGGCACGCTGAACACCTCCACCTTCAGCAACGTCCAGGTCACGGGTGGCAACGGTGGCGCGCCGGCCGTCATCCCGGCCGCGCCCGCCACGCTGCTGGCCGAGCCGGGCGATGGCGCCGTCCCGCTGCGCTGGCAGCAGTCCTTCGGTGCGACCAGCTACACGGTGAAGCGCTCCACGTTCAGCGGCGGCCCCTACACGCCCATCGCATCGGGCGTTACGGGCGGCAGCTACACGGATAATGCGGTGAGCAACGGCATGACCTACTACTACACCGTCACCGCGACCAACGCCGCCGGCACGAGCGCCAATTCTCCCGAGGACAGCGCCACGCCGGTCCATCCGCTGACGAACGTCGCCACCGGCGGCAGCGCCACCGACGGCGCGAACAACGCGGCCAACGCCGGCCAGGCCTTCGACAAGAACTCGGCGACGAAATGGCTCTACGGGGCCCCGACCGGCTGGCTGAAGTACGACCTGGGCCACACGGAGACCGTCCTGCGCTACACGGTCATCAGCGCCAGCGACATGGCCCCGCGCGATCCGAAGGACTGGCAGTTCCAGGGCTCCAACGACGGCGTCGGCTGGACAACGCTCGACGCGCAAAGCGGCCAGGTGTTCGTCAACCGTCTCCAGCCGAAAAGCTACCCGGTCGCGGGTGGGGGCGCATATCGCTGGTATCGGCTCAACATCACGGCCAATAATGGCGATACCGCCTCGACGGCCTTGTCGGAGCTTGGGCTGTTTGCTGCGAAGCCGTGATACGCGGCAGGCGCCAGACGTAAAGAAGACCGGGACGCGCAGTCCCGGTTTTTTTCATCGCGAGCACGCACCGCCGAGCTTTGCTATGCTCCCCTGCATCGAACATCGTCCCGGAAAGTCAGAGCATGGGCATCGCCATCGCCGCCTGCGCATTCCTGCTGATCGCCACGACCGTGATCCACTACGAGGTCCTGCGCCTGATGACGACGGCGCTGCCCGCGTTGCGCATCCCGCCGCGCATGCGGCTCGTGTTCGTGATCGTCGGCGCGTTCGGCGCGCACTTCATCGAAATCCTGCTGTACGGCCTCGCCTACTACCTGCTCGCGACCCGCTTCGGCATCGGCCCGATGGGCGATCCCGGCCCGCTGCCGTTCACACGCTGCCTGTACTTCTCCGCCGAGACCTACACGACGCTGGGCTACGGCGACGTGCTGCCGCACGGCGACCTGCGCCTGCTGGCGGGCATGCAGGCGCTGAACGGGATGCTGCTCATCGGGTGGACGGCGTCGTACACCTATTTGTCGATGGAGCGGTTGTGGGATGACGCCGGACGCCGCCGGTCATAGATCAACGCGGGGTCCTACCGTCGGCTGTGCATCCACGACCGGGCGCCGGGAACCGTCGTGCGTTCCGCCCGCATCGCCGCCAGCAGTTCATCCCGCGGCACGCCCTTCTCCAGCCTGGCGAGCCAGATCGTTGCCCATGCGGCGCTGTCGGTATCCCGCGTGTTGCGCGCCAGCGTATTGAACACCTGATAGGCGCCGGCGGCATCTCCCAGCCATGCCTGCGCCAGCGCGGCCGCGCGCGCGAACGCGAAGACATCGTGCCCGTGGCGCCAGGCGTCGATTGCCCTGGTCATGTCCTTGTCGGTCGGCTGCGTGCCCATGAGCCCGACGCGGAACAGCGCGTACGACACGTCGGGCGCTTCCGGCGCCAGCAGGGCGGCCTCCGTCAGGCTGGCACGGGCCGCCGCCAGCCGCTCCTGCCTGTCGGCCCCCGCCCGTTCCGCCAGCTTCGCGTACGCCAGGCCCAGCAGATAATACGGCTCGGGATTGTACGGATCGTTTTCGACGGCGTGCGTCAGGTAGCCGATGGCATCAAGGGGATCGCCCCACTCGACCTGGGCGCGGCTCAGCGAGATCCGGGCAAGATCGACGGCGGGCGCCTGCGCTGCCTTCTGCTGCAAGCGCGCCAGCATTGCCCTGCCGTGGGCGGGCGCGGGGCAGGTCTTCAGCGCGGCGTTGTCGAGCACGAACTCGCCCTCGATGCGGCTCAGGCGGGTGAACTCGATGTGGGCGCGAGGCAGGTCGGGCACCTCGACCTGGAGGATCTTCATGGACATCCTGCGGTAACGCCACATCGCCGTATCGAGTTCCTGTCCCGACAGGCCAAATATGTCGGCAAAAGAATCGGCGGGATCGCCGCCCTCGTTGACCCGTTCGAGATACCTGGCCATCTTGTTGCGGTTGTCCTCGGACGAGAGCATGTAGTGCACGAGATTGAACGCGCGTCCGAGGAATTCCGATTGCAGGTAATGCGCGTTCGTGCCGACCGCAAACCTCCCGGCCGGCGAGCGGTCGTGCAGGACGTCGTCGAACCGCAGGCGCCTGGTCCAGCCCGCGTCGATCAACTGCAGCAGATCGTAGGACGTGCCAGCATCGCGGCCGACCAGCATCTGGTTGTCGGTGAATCGCATGCCGCCGAAATACGCATCGAAGCCGGCAAAGAACCATACGGGTGCGCGGATGCGCGTATGGCGGTACAGGAAGTTATCGGCGTATATCCAGAAATTCGTCATCAGCGTGTAATCGTCCTCCGGTCGGAGCAGCGACGCATTGTCCAGCTTCCAGCTCTTTGCCTTGCTGAACGTGAACGCGAGCGTCCCGGAGGGACAGATGCTGGTCAGGGCGGTGGCAGAGCTGTCGATCGCACCCAGCTCCGGCGGCAAGTCCGGCCGCCCCTGGAAGTACAGCGTGAACTTGGGCAGCGCCTCCCGCCCATCCAGGAACGGCTTCAGGTACAGGCGCAGCACGGCGTCGAGCCGTTCCAGGTTGTTGACCAGTTCGATGACATCGTCGGGGTCGTCGTTCGAATAGACGATCAGGTGCTGGCTCACGATCCGGAACCATGCCGACGGATCGCGCACGCCCTTGACGATGACCGTGGACGAATCGTGTTTGCCCTTGACGATCACCTTCGGGGGCTCGTTGCCGGACGCGTGCGCAGGCACGAGGGCGATCGTCATGAGCAGCGAAACAACGTGTTTGTAGTTGGCCATGCGCGTCTTTCTTTTTTTGGGACGGACAGCGACGACCAACATAGCAGATGGACTGCCGGTTGAAATGCGCACATTCCCACCTTATCCACGTTAACAAAACCGGGTGCGCACGACATTGCAAGATGAACCACACCAAAGTCAACGTTAATGTTAAATTAATGAGACAGTTACCCACATACCTACGTAAACTTATTGCCGCATGGAAATATGACTGCCATAATTTAATAGTTTGACGCTCGAACGAAAACCTCTCTTCCCTCTGAGGCGAGGCTGCGGGCAAGGCGACGGGGACGCCCGGGACGCCCTTGAACGTGACATTTTCGGGGCGCGCTGTCGCAATCACGGCAGCGCGCCGTTTGGATGTTCATTAATGAAGGCTACCGATGAAAAATAGTTCCACGATGTTTGGCCGCACCCGTCTTGCCGCCGCACTGCTCATGCTGAGCACCGCCGTGCTGCCGGGTTACGGTACGGCGCAGGTCACCGGTTTCACCCATCCGGGCACGCCGCTCACTGTCTCCGATCTCACGACGCTCAAGTCGTACGTCGATCAAGGCAGGCAGCCATGGAAGTCCGCCTACGACCAGTTGAAGAACGACGGCAAGGCCAGGACCACCTACGTCATGGCGGGACCGTACGCGACCGTGAGCCGCGCCCCCGACGTGAACCTCTGGCCGTGGCGCAACGACATGGTCGCGATCTGGAATCTGTCGCGGATGTGGTATTTCACCGGCAACAAGGACTACGCGAAGAAGGCGCACGACATCCTGATGCAGTGGGCCACCGTCCAGACCGAATTCGCGGGCCGCGAGTCGATGCTCGACCTGGGCGACTACGCCTACATGTTCGTGGGTGGCGCGGATATCCTGCGCGGCACGTGGCCGGACTGGACGGACGCCGACACGGCCACGGTGAAGGCCTATTTCGCCAACGTCCTGATTCCGGCATCGAACCCGTATGGCGACAACATGTTCGGCGCCGCCAACAAGGGCGCGCTGGCCCTGAACGCGCTCGGGTTGATGGCCATCTTCAATGACGACACCGAGCTGCTGAACCGGGTCGTCGCCCAGACCCGCACGCTCGCCCACGTCGGCCTGCGCAGTTCCAACGACATCGGCATGCTCGGCGACTCCCTGCGCGATCAGGGACACTTTCACGGGCAGCTCAAATCGCTGGTCATGCTCGCCGAAGCGCTGTGGAAGCAAGGCATCGACGTCTATTCGGATTTCGACAACCGCCTGCTGGCGGCGGGCGAATATTTCGCGCGGGTGAACGAGCTCGAGCCCACGCCCTTCCTCCCGTTCGGCACCACCGACGCCTACTACATCGCCGACAACACGAACCGTGGGTGGAACGGCTGGGGGGGCGGGAACATCGTGCTCAACCAGATCCATGGCGCGTACGTCGTCCGCAAGGGCATGCAGGCACCGTTCATCGCGCAGCGTCGCCAGTGGATGCCGGTGGACAGCGGCAGCTTCGTGTTCCTGAAGGACGTCGACACGTCGACGGCGACGCCTCCGCCGCCACTGGCCATTCCCGCGACCGCATCGATCACGTCGGGCCTGACCGATGTCGACATCGGGGGCGCCGCTCCGGCCGGCTCGGCCACCTACGCCGACGGCAAATGGACGGTGAAAGGCGGAGGCGCCGAGATCTGGGGTGGGAACGACAGCTGCCACTTCGCGTACCAGGCGCTCACCGGCGACGGCGCGATCATCGCGAAAGTGGAATCGCTCCAGAACACCAGCCCGTCCGCGAAAGCAGGCGTCATGATGCGCACGAGCCTGGCCCAAGGCGCGCCGCGCGCCTGGATGGCCATCACCAACCGGATCCAGGCCGAACAGAACATGCAGAATCTCGCCGTGTACGGCGGCAACAACTACGGGAACAAGGTCCTTCCCATCGCCAGCGCCACTGCCTCTTACTGGGTGAAGCTCGAGCGCATCGGCAACATGATTACCGGCTACCTGTCTCCCGACGGCACCAACTGGGCCGCGACCGACGTGGGCCGCATCGACGGTCCGCTGCCCGATACGATCTATGTCGGCCTGGTCGTTTCCTCGGTCGCCAACGGCACGCTGAACAGCTCCACCTTCAGCAACGTCCAGGTCACGGGCGGAGACGGTGGCGCGCCGGCCGTCATCCCCGCCGCGCCCGCCACGCTGCTGGCCGAGCCGGGTGACGGCGTCGTCCCGCTACGCTGGCAGCAGTCCTTCGGGGCCACCGGCTACACGGTCCTGCGTTCCACCGCCAGCGGCGGCCCCTACACGACCATCGCGGCCAATGTCACGGGTGGCAGCTACATCGACACGTCGGTGACCAACGGCACGACCTACTACTACACCGTCACAGCAACGAACGCCGCCGGCACGAGCGCGAACTCCGCCGAGGACAGCGCCACGCCGGTGCATCCGCTAGTGAACGTCGCTACCGGCGGCACGCCCAACGACAGCAGGAACAACGCGGCCAACTCCGGCAACGCCTTCGACCGGAACTCGGGGTCGTACTGGTTCTACTCGGGCGTGATGGGCTGGCTGCAGTATGACCTCGGCCACACGGAGACGGTGCAGCGCTACACGGTCATCAGCGCCAACGACAAGATCGGGCGCGACCCGAAGGACTGGCAGTTCCAGGGCTCCAACGACGGCGTGAACTGGACGACGCTCGACACGCAAAGCGGCCAGGCGTTCGCCAACCGCTTCCAGTTGAACAGCTACACGGTCGCGAGCCCGGGCGCGTATCGCTGGTACCGGCTCAACATCACGTCCAATAACGGCGATACCGGCTTTACGGATCTCGCTGAAATTGGACTGTTTGCGGCCAAGCCGTGACGATTCGACCGGCGTAAAAAAACCGGGACACGCGTGTCCCGGTTTTTTATGGCTTCACGAACTTGAGCGTCATACGGTCGCTCTCGCCGATCGCCCGGTATTTGTCGCGGTCCTGGTCGCGGTTGGTCAGGGTCGGCGGCAGGGCCCACACGCCGCCCTTGTGGTCGGCCTTGTCCTTCGGGTTGGCGTTGATGTCGGATTTGGCGGCCAGCTTGAAGCCGACGCTTTCCGCCATCTTGATCACATAGGACTCGTGCACATAGCCGCTCGAGGCCTTCGCATCCTGCGGCATTGCTTCGGGCAGGCGATGTTCTTCGATGCCCAGCACCCCGCCCGGCTTCAGGCTGGTGTAGGCGGCCTTGAACACGCTCTTGAGCGCTTCGTCGCCGCCCCCCTCGATCCAGTTATGCAGGTTGCGGAAGGTGACCACCATGTCGACGCTGCCGGGGGCCGCGAAGTTGTAGGTCGACGGCGGCTCGAACACGCCCTGCACGACCTTGCCGAAGACTGCCGGGTTGGCGTCCAGCTTCTGCTTGAAGGCGACGGTGGAGCGCTTCGCCGGATCGAAGGCCGCGCCTGCGGCGATCAGCTTGCCGTTATCGCGCAGGTAGGGCGCCAGGATCTCGGTGTACCAGCCGCCACCCGGCGTCAGCTCGACCACGGTCATGTTCGGCTTGATGCCAAAGAACGTCAGGGTTTCATAGGGATGGCGCCACTGGTCGCGCGCCGCGTTGTTGCTGCTCCGATGGCTGCCGGCGATGGCCGCACGCAGCTGTGCGTCATCGGCCTTGTCGGCTGCCTGCGCGAGGCCGGCCAGGCCGCCCGCCAGCAGGCCGGCGGCCAGGATGAATCGTTTCATTGTGTCGTCTCCAGGGTCGAGGGCAGCGGCGTCATGCCGCGCCGCCCGGCAATCATCGGCGACCACCTACTTGTCGTCAAGCCAATATGCACGCCGGATAATTGCCAAAGATACTACCATTTGATAGTAATTTTTGTGCTACTCTGATTTCACTTCATTACCCATACAATGAAGTAATCGTTTCCTATACACTGCCAAAGGAAAAAAATGAAAAAGAAATGGATCCTCGTATCGTGTTTGCTGCTGCTGACCGCACTCGGCGCCCATGCCGTCACGCCCGAGCCGCCGCCCAAGGTTGCTGTCGACAGCGCGATGCGCGTGCAAGCGATCGATGCGCTCGTGGCAAAGCTGAACGATCACTATGTCTTTCCCGACCGGGCCAAACAGGTCGAAACGGTCCTGCGCCAGCGCCAGCGCGAGGGCAAGTACGATGGGATCACGGATGGCGAACAACTGGCAAAACAGCTCACGGCCGATCTTGCCGACGTCCTTCATGACAAGCACTTGTTCGTCGGATTCAACCCCGGGCTGGTGCAGCCCGACCGTGTAGACGGGCCGCCACCGAAATCGCTGGCCGAGTGGGAACGAATGGCGCCCCCCGATGTGCGCCAGCATGTGCTCGCGTCCAGCCTTGGCGTGGAAAAAGTCGATCACCTGAGCCCCAGGATCGGCTACCTCGACATTTCCGGCTTTCCGCCGCCTTTCCTTGTGGGACCAAGATACGCCGCAGCGATGGACAAGCTCGCCGACACCGACGGCCTGATCGTCGACCTGCGCAACAACCACGGCGGCACACCAGACGGGGTGGTTTTGCTGGTCAGCTATTTCGTCGATGCGCGTACGCGCCTCAATGACATCTGGGACCGTGATACCGGCGTCACCACGCAGCAATGGACGATCGACCAGCTGGACGGCAAGCGTTATGGTGGCAAGAAGCCGGTCCTGATCCTGACGGGCCCCGGCACGATGTCGGCCGGCGAGGACTTCGCCTACACGATGCAGGCACTGAAACGCGCCACGCTGATCGGCGAGCGGACCTGGGGCGGCGCCCACCCCACGCGTCCCTTCCGCCTTGCGGACCATTTTTTCGCCGCGATACCCAATGCGCGCACCATCAGTCCCATTACCCATACCAACTGGGAGGGCGTGGGCGTCGTACCGGATATCGCAGCAACGCCGGACAAGGCGCTTGCGATGGCGAAAGACATGCTGCAACGCCGGCTTCACGGAACGAATTGACCGTGGACTCGAAATAAAAAAAACCGGGACACATGGTCCCGGTTTTTTTTCGACGTCATGAAATGCTTGCAAGAACCCCGAGCGGAATGCATGGAACTTAATTCGAAACTGTGGAATTGCGTGACATTTGTATTTAACTTTATGAAATACAATCAAATGCCGACTGTGGAGAGTCCCGGACAGGTTCTCTTCACTGACGGCTAGCGCCTCAACTGGGCTATTTCTAAAAATTCTTGGAGGAGTTCCCTATGAAATTCTTGTCTGTTAACTATAAAAAACAGATTGCCGCTGCCGTCGCCGTATTCGCGGCAATTGCAATCCCGGCCCAGGCCACGGACTGCACTACCGTTTGCCAAAATGCTGCGGGCCAGGCAGCGTATAACGCGGCAATGCAAGCGCAGCAGGATGCGCTGACATACTGCTATGCCCATTACTACGGTCAGGCTATTGGCGACTGCATGAACGGCAAAGTTCCGCAAATTCAGGCAGCATACGATCAGGCATATCAGCAGACGATGACTTCGTGCATGGGTTCCTGCCACTGATCTGACTTCCGGACGTAAAAAAACCGGGACACGCGGTCCCGGTTTTTTGCAGCGCGCCGAATCAGCGCTTGCGCGGCGGCGGCAGGTCGGTGCAGACGCCTTCGTAGGCCTCCGCCGCCATGCCGATCGATTCGCCCAGCGTCGGGTGCGGGTGGATCGTCTTGCCGATGTCCACGCCGTCCGCGCCCATCTCGATGGCCAGCGCGACTTCGCCGATCATGTCGCCGGCGCTCGTGCCGACGATCGTGCCGCCGATGATGCGGTGGGTCTCGGCGTCGAACAGCAGCTTCGTGAAGCCTTCCGAGCGGCCGTTGGCGACGGCGCGGCCCGATGCGGCCCACGGGAAGTGGCCCTTCTCGATCTTGATGCCCTTCGCTTTCGCTTCGTCTTCCGTCAGGCCGACCCATGCCACTTCCGGATCGGTGTACGCGACCGACGGGATCACCTTCGCATCGAAGAAGGCCTTCTCGCCGTGCGCGGCTTCCGCGGCGACGTGGGCTTCATGCACGGCCTTGTGCGCCAGCATCGGCTGGCCCACCAGGTCGCCGATGGCGAAGATGTGCGGCACGTTGGTGCGCATCTGGCCGTCGACCGGGATGAAGCCGCGGTCGGTGACCGACACGCCGGCCGCTTCCGCGCCGATCTTCTTGCCGTTCGGGCTGCGGCCCACGGCCACCAGCACGAGGTCGTAGACCTGCGCTTCCGGTGCCGGCTGACCTGCCTCGGCGGCTTCGAACGTGACCTTGATCCCTTCCGGCAGCGCTTCCACGCCGACGGTCTTGGTCTTCAACATGATGTTGTCGAAGCGGGACGCGTTGAACTTCTGCCAGACCTTGACGGCCTCGCGGTCCGCGCCCTGCATCAGGCCATCCATCATCTCGACGACGTCGATGCGCGCACCCAGCGTCGAGTACACGGTCGCCATTTCCAGGCCGATGATGCCGCCGCCGATGACGAGCATGCGCTTCGGCACCTGGCGCAGTTCCAGCGCGCCCGTCGAATCGACGATGCGCGGATCTTCCGGCACGAACGGCAGTTTTACCACGGCCGAACCGGCCGCGATGATCGCCTTCTGGAACGCGACGACCTTCTTCGCGCCATCCGGACCGGTCACTTCGATGTGGTTCGGGCTCAGGAATTTACCGACGCCCTGCACGACGTTGACCTTGCGCGCCTTGGCCATGCCGGCCAGGCCGCCCGTCATCGTCTTGATGACCTTGTCCTTGTAGGCGCGCAGCTTGTCGATGTCGACGTCCGGCTTGGCGAACGACACGCCGAGATCGGCCATGTGCGCCGTCTCGTCCATGATGTGCGCCACGTGCAGCAGCGCCTTGGACGGGATGCAGCCCACGTTCAGGCACACGCCGCCCAGCGTCGCGTACTTTTCGACGAGGACGGTGTTCATGCCCAGGTCCGCCGAGCGGAAGGCGGCCGAGTAGCCGCCGGGGCCGGCGCCCAGCACCATCATCTCGCATTCGACGTCGACCGGGCCGCTATAGCTGGCCGCGTTCGGAATGGGTGCTGCCGGTGCCGACGGGGTCGGGTGTGCCGGTGCGTACGAATCGGCCGGCTTGTTGGCCGGTGCCTGCTCGGCGGCAGGCGCCGCAGCAGGTGCCGGAGCAGCTGCAGGTGCCGCAGCAGCGCCCGCGCCTGCGTCGTCGACGGTCAGCAGCAGCGAGCCTTCGCTCACCTTGTCGCCGACCTTGACCTTCAGTTCCTGCACGACGCCGGCGTGGGTCGACGGGATCTCCATGCTGGCCTTGTCCGATTCGACAGTGACCAGCGACTGGTCGACCTTGATGGTGTCGCCGGGCTTGACCATCAGCTCGATGATTTCGACTTCCTTGAAATCGCCGATATTCGGGACTTTGACTTCAACGGTGCTCATGGGCTCTCCTTACAGCAGCGTCTTGCGCAGGTCGGCCAGGACATCGGCCAGGTAGGTCGTGAAGCGGGCGCCGGCGGCACCGTCGATCACGCGGTGATCGAACGACAGCGACAGCGGCAGCATCAGACGCGGCTGGAAAGCCTTGCCATCCCACACCGGCTTCATCGAGGACTTGGACAGGCCCAGGATCGCGACTTCCGGCGCGTTGATGATCGGGGTGAACGCGGTACCGCCCAGGCCACCCAGCGACGAGATCGTGAAGGTCGCGCCCTGCATGTTCGCCGGCGACAGCTTGCCTTCGCGCGCCTGTGCGGACAGCTCGCCCATTTCGGTGGCGATCTGCGACACGGACTTCTTGTCGGCGTCCTTGATGACCGGGACGACCAGGCCGTTCGGCGTGTCGGCCGCGAAGCCGATGTTGTAGTACTTCTTGAGGATCAGCTGGCCGTTGGCTTCGTCCAGCGACGCGTTAAAGTTCGGGAACTTCTTCAGCGCGGCGACGGAGGCCTTGATCACGAACGCCAGCATGGTCAGCTTGACCGGCGACTTGGCTTTCGCATACGCGGCGTTCGATTCGACACGCAGGTCTTCCAGGTCGGTCACGTCGGCTTCTTCGAACTGCGTCACGTGCGGGATCATGACCCAGTTGCGGTGCAGGTTCGGGCCGGAGATCTTCTTGATGCGCGACAGCGGCTGCGCTTCGGTCTCGCCGAACTTGGAGAAGTCCAGCGACGGCCACGGCAGCAGGTTCAGGCCTGCGCCACCGCCGGCTGCGGCCGGCGCGGCCGTCGGGCCTGCGGCCAGTGCCGACTTGACGAAGCCCTGCACGTCTTCCTGGGTGATGCGGCCCTTCGGACCGGAACCCTTGACCTTGTTCAGGTCGACGCCCAGTTCACGCGCGAACTTGCGCACGGACGGCGACGCGTGGGCCGATGCGAAGCTCGCGGCAGGCGCGGCGGCGGCGGCCGGTGCAGGTGCCGGTGCTGCGGCGGGAGCCGGGGCCGGTGCTGCGGCGGGTGCCGGCGCCGGTGCAGGCGCTGCGGCCGGAGCCGGTGCCGGTGCTGCGGCTGCAGGTGCCGGCGCCGGTGCGGCTTCCGCGCCGCCAGCGGCTTCCTCGAGCAGCAGCACGAGCGAGCCTTCGCCGACCTTGTCGCCGACCTTGACCTTGAGTTCCTTCACGACGCCCGCATGGGTCGACGGGATCTCCATGCTGGCCTTGTCCGATTCGACCGTGATCAGCGACTGGTCGACCTTGATGGTGTCGCCCGGCTTGACCATCAGCTCGATGATTTCGACTTCCTTGAAGTCACCGATGTCGGGGACTTTGACTTCCACAATGCTCATAGTGTGTTAGCTCCGTATTATTGTCAGCTCAATCATACGTTGCCCCCGTCAGGAACGCTATTCCTGCGGGGGCAACGGGCTTAGAGCATTACTGGGTCACAGGATTCGGCTTGTTCGGATCGATGCCGTACTTGGCGATCGCGTCCGCCACCACCTTCGCGTCGATCTTGCCTTCTTCGGCCAGCGACTTCAGCGCGGCGACCGTGATGTAGTAACGGTTCACCTCGAAGAACTCACGCAGCTTGGCACGGCTGTCCGAACGGCCGAAGCCGTCGGTGCCCAGGACCTTGTACGTGCGGCCGCTCGGGATGTACGCGCGGATCTGTTCGGCGAACAGGCGCATGTAGTCGGTCGTCGCGACGATCGGGCCTTCGGAACCCTGCAGCAGCTGGGTCACGTACGGCACGCGCGGTGCTTCGGTCGGATGCACCAGGTTCCAGCGGTCGGCATCCTGGCCGTCGCGGGCCAGCAGGGTCAGCGACGGGCACGACCACACGTCGGCGGCGACGCCCCAGTCGTTCTTCAGCAGTTCGGCAGCGAACACGGACTCGCGCAGGATGGTGCCGGAGCCCATCAGCTGCACGCGCTGCTTGGCCGACTTGTCGCCTTCCTGCAGCAGGTACATGCCCTTGATGATGCCCTCTTCCGTACCCGGCTTCAGGCCCGGCTGCTCGTAGTTCTCGTTCATGATGGTGATGTAATAGAACACATCTTCCTGCTTCTCCACCATGCGATGCAGGCCGTCCTGGATGATCACCGCCACTTCGTGCGCATACGTCGGGTCGTACGGGACGCAGGTCGGGATGGTCGCCGCGAAGATGTGGCTGTGGCCATCTTCGTGCTGCAGGCCTTCGCCGTTCAGCGTCGTGCGGCCGGCCGTACCGGCCATCAGGAAGCCGCGGGCGCGGATGTCGCCGGCCAGCCAGGCCAGGTCACCGACGCGCTGCAGGCCGAACATCGAGTAGTACGTGTAGAACGGGATCATCACGCGGTTGTTCGTCGAGTACGACGTCGCCGCGGCGATCCACGAGCACATGCCGCCCGCTTCGTTGATACCCTCTTGCAGGATCTGGCCCGCCTTGTCTTCGCGGTAGTACATCACCTGGTCCTTGTCGACCGGCTCGTACAACTGGCCCTGCTGGTTGAAGATACCGATCTGGCGGAACAGGCCTTCCATACCGAACGTACGCGATTCGTCGACCAGGATCGGGACGATGCGCTGGCCGATGGCCGGATCCTTCAGCAGCGCGGTCAGCGTACGCACATAGGCTTGCGTCGTCGAGATCTCGCGGCCGGCGGCGGTCGGGTCGGTGACGGCCTTGAAGTTCGACAGCGGCGGGACCGGCAGCTTCTCGTCGGCCTGCTGGCGGCGCTGCGGCAGGTAGCCGCCGAGGGCCTTGCGGCGCTCGTGCAGGTATTTCATTTCAGGCGCGTCGTCGGACGGCTTGAAGAACGGGATGTCGGCCAGCTTGTCGTCCGGGATCGGGATGGCGAAGCGGTCGCGCATTTCGCGGATGGCCTCGTCGTCCAGTTTCTTGGTCTGGTGCGCCGTGTTGCGCGCCTCGCCCGACTTGCCCATGCCGAAGCCCTTGACGGTCTTCACGAGCAGCACGGTCGGGGTGCCCTTGTTTTCCTGGGCGTTCTTGAAGGCCGCGTAGATCTTGTGCGGGTCGTGGCCGCCGCGGGTCAGGCGCCAGATGTCGTCGTCGGTCATGTTCGCGACCATCTTCAGCAGCTCGGGGTGCTTGCCGAAGAAGTGCTTGCGCACGTACGCGCCGTCTTTCGCCTTGTAGTTCTGGTATTCGCCGTCGACGGTTTCCATCATCACGCGCTGCAGGATGCCGTCCTTGTCCTTGGCCAGCAGGGCGTCCCAACCCGGGCCCCAGATGACCTTGACGACGTTCCAGCCGGCGCCGCGGAAGTCCGCTTCCAGTTCCTGGATGATCTTGCCGTTACCGCGCACCGGGCCGTCCAGGCGCTGCAGGTTGCAGTTGACGACCATGACGAGGTTGTCGAGCTTTTCGCGCGCGGCCATGCCGATCGCGCCCATCGATTCCGGCTCGTCCATCTCGCCGTCGCCGCAGAAGACCCAGACCTTGCGGTTGTCGGTCTTGGCGATGCCGCGGGCTTCCAGGTACTTCAGGAAGCGCGCCTGGTAGATCGCCATGATCGGGCCCAGGCCCATCGACACGGTCGGGAACTGCCAGAAGTCCGGCATCAGTTTCGGGTGCGGGTACGACGACAGGCCCTTGCCGTCGACTTCCTGGCGGAAGTTCAGCAGCTGCTCTTCGGTCAGGCGGCCTTCCAGGAACGCACGGGCGTAGATGCCGGGCGACGAGTGGCCCTGGATGTACAGCAGGTCGCCACCGTGGTCTTCGGTCTCGGCGTGCCAGAAGTGGTTGAAGCCGATGCCCAGCATGTTGGCCAGCGAGGCAAACGACGAGATGTGGCCACCGAGGTCGCCATCCAGGCGGTTGGCCTTGACGACCATCGCCATCGCATTCCAGCGCATCCACGAGCGCAGGCGCTCTTCGTATTCCAGGTTGCCGGGGCAGTGGGCTTCCAGGTGGGCCGGAATCGTGTTCACGTAGGCGGTGTTGCTCGAGAACGGAACATGGGCGCCGCGGCGGCGCGCCAGGTCGACCAGGCGCTCCAGCAGGTAGTGCGCGCGATCGGTACCTTCGAATTCGATGACCGCTTCAAGCGCGTCGAGCCATTCCTTGGTCTCGAGCGTATCCGGGTCGTTGGCGGCTTGTGCCGTCAACTGGTCGAGTTGAGCTGACATTGCTACGTCTCCTTGAGTGTGGTGCCCCACCCGATCCTGAAATTCGTCACGGACGTTTGGTGGCGAAAAGACTATCCCTTTGATAAAGCCTGACGATTCTACCAGTGGAGCACGCAATTTTCAAAATATGATATTCGATTTCATAATGTGAGATGAAGGCCATGTGAGGCGCATGAAATGCGGGTTCTGCCCGACACAGGCACGTCGATAAATATGACAACGAACGGCGCCGGGCGGCGCGCGATACCGTTGCGGCACGTATAATTTCGTTTTTGTCCAGCACACGAGTCCCTGCCATGACCGCCCAACTGATCGACGGAGTCAAACTTTCCCAACAACTGCGCGCCGACATCGCCGCCCGCACCGCCGCCCTCACCGCTGCCGGCCACCAGCCCGGCCTGGCGGTGATCATCGTCGGCGACGATCCGGCCAGCCACGTCTACGTGCGCAACAAGGTCAAGGCCTGCGGCGACGTGGGCTTCCACTCCGTGCTGGAAAAGTACGAGGCCGATCTCTCCGAGCAGGCCCTGCTCGACCGTATCGCCGCCCTGAACGCGGATCCGGCCATCCACGGCATCCTGGTGCAGATGCCGCTGCCGAAGCACATCGACGCAACGAAGGTCATCGAAGCCATTGCGACCAGCAAGGACGTGGACGGCTACTCGGTGCTGTCCGCCGGCGAACTGATGGCCGGCCTGGAAGGCTTCCGCCCATGCACGCCGTACGGCTGCATGAAGCTGATCGAGACGACCGGCGTCGACCTGCGCGGCAAGCATGCCGTCGTCATCGGCCGCAGCAACACGGTCGGCAAGCCGATGGCGCTGCTGCTCTTGCAACAGAATGCCACCGTCACCATCTGCCATAGCGGTACGCCGGACCTGGGCTACCACACCCGCCAGGCGGACGTCGTCGTGGCCGCCGTCGGCCGCCGCAACACGCTGACGGGCGACATGGTCAAGCCAGGCGCCATCGTCATCGACGTGGGCATCAACCGCAACGACGAAGGCAAGCTGTGCGGCGACGTCGACTTCGACAGCGTCAAGGAAGTCGCCGGCCACATCACGCCGGTGCCGGGTGGCGTGGGTCCGATGACCATCACCATGCTGCTCATGAATACGCTGGAGTCGGCCGAGCGCGTCGCCAAGCGCGCATAAGCGCCTTAAACGGCCGGCCCGGGTAAGATGGCGGTGAGATTGAATAAAGGACTCTAGACATGACGACCGAAACGACCAATCCCCTCCTCGACTTCTCGGGCCTGCCCCGGTTCGACCTTATCCGCCCCGAGCACGTCACGCCGGCGATCGAACAGCTGATCGCCGAAGCGCGCACCGCCGTGACCCAGGCCGAAGCACCGGCGCAAGGCGCGGTCACGTGGGACAACTTCGTCGTCCCGCTCGAGGAAGCGACGGAACGCCTCGGCCGTGCCTGGGGCGTGGTCAACCACCTGAACCACGTGATGGACACGCCCGAGCTGCGTGCCACCTACAACGAGAACCAGCCGAAGATCACCGAGTTCTGGACGGAGCTGGGCCAGAACGAGGCGCTGTTCGACAAATACAAGCAGCTGCGCGCGAGCGCCGACTTCGCGAACCTGACCCCGGCCCGCAAGCGCATCGTCGAGAACGCCCTGCGCGACTTCCGCCTGGGCGGCGCCGAGCTGCCTTCGATGCAGAAGGAACGCTTCGCCGAGATCCAGGAAGAGCAGGCAAAACTGTCCACGCGCTTCTCGGAAAACGTGCTGGACGCGACCAACGACTTCAAACTGCTCGTCACGGATGAAGCCGACCTGTCCGGCCTGCCGGACGACGTGAAGGCGGCCGCACGCGCGGCGGCCGAGCGCGACGGCAAGACGGGCTGGCAATTCAGCCTGCACTTCCCGTCCTACTTCCCGATCCTGCAATTCGCCGACAAGCGCGAGCTGCGCGAACAGATCTACCGCGCCAACGCCACCAAGGCGTCGGAAATGGGCGCCGTGTTCTCCGAGCTGGAAAAGTGGGACAACACGGGCAACATCGCCCAACTCTTGAGGCTGCGCGACGAGGAAGCGAAGCTGCTCGACTTCCAGAGCTTTGCCCACGTCTCGCTCGAACCGAAGATGGCCGAGACGCCGGAACACGTGATCGAGTTCCTCGAAGACCTCGCCCGCCGCGCCCGTCCTTACGCCGAGAAGGACCTGGCCGAGCTGCGCGCGTTCGCGAAGGACGAACTGGGCATCGCCGACATGCAGGCCTGGGACGTGACCTATGCGTCGGAAAAGCTGCGCGAGAAGCGCTACGCATTCTCCGCGCAGGAAGTGAAGGAATACTTCCCGGAGCCGAAAGTCGTCGCGGGCCTGTTCGGCCTGATCTCCAAACTGTTCGACGTGACGATTTCTCCGGACGACGCACCGGTCTGGCATCCGGACGTGCGCTTCTTCCGCATCGAGAAGAACGGCCAGCTGATCGGCCAGTTCTACCTCGACCTGTACGCGCGTCCCGGTAAAGGCCAGGGCGCGTGGATGGACGACGCGCGCGGCCGTCGCCTGACGACGGGCGGCATCGTGCAGACGCCGATCGCCTACCTGACCTGCAACTTCACGCCGCCCGCCGAAGTCGACGGCAAGCTGCAGCCGTCGCTGTTCACGCACGACGAAGTGACGACGCTGTTCCACGAATTCGGCCACGGCCTGCATCACATGCTGACGGAAGTGGACGAGCTGTCGGTGTCCGGCATCTCGGGCGTGGAATGGGATGCCGTCGAGCTGCCGTCGCAGTTCATGGAAAACTTCTGCTGGGAGTGGGACGTCCTGCAGGGCATGACAGCGCACGTGAAAACGGGCGAGCCGCTGCCGCGCGCGCTGTACGACAAGATGCTCGCGGCGAAGAACTTCCAGTCCGGCATGCAGACGCTGCGCCAGGTCGAGTTCTCGCTGATCGACATGCACCTGCACTACGACTTCGATCCGAACAGCCAGAAGACCGTGCAGGAACTCGTCGACGAGGTGCGCACGAAATTCTCCGTGCTGATCCCGCCGTCGTTCAACCGCTTCCAGCATTCGTTCGGCCACATCTTCGCGGGCGGCTACGCGGCCGGCTATTACAGCTACAAGTGGGCCGAGGTGCTGTCGGCGGACGCGTATGCCGCGTTCGAGGAAGCCGTCGAAGCGGGCGGCGGATCGCTGCTCGACGAGACGGGCAAGCGCTTCCACCGCGAGATCCTGGCCGTGGGCGGCTCGCGCCCGGCGCTCGAATCGTTCAGGGCCTTCCGCGGCCGCGAACCGAAGATCGACGCGCTGCTGCGCCATAACGGGATGCAGGCCTGATCGACATGCGCGCCTTGGCCGCATTCGCACTCGTCGTCGCCGCTGCCGCCGCGCACGGCCAGACGTACAAGTGGAAGGATGCGGCCGGCGTCGTGCATTACAGCGATACGCCGCCGGCCAAGGGTTCAGCGCAGGTGCTGCGCCCCGACAGCCGGCCGGAAGCGGCGCCGTCGCTGCCGTACGAACTGGCGCGCGCCATGAAGCTGCACCCGGTGACCCTGTACACGACGGCCCGCTGCGACGCCTGCGACCAGGGCCGCGCCCTGCTGCGCGCGCGCGGCATTCCGTTCGCGGAAAAGACCGTGAACACGGCGGAAGACCGCGAGCAGCTGCAGCGCGCCGGCGGCAAGGACGAGCTGCCGCTGCTCGTCGTCGGCAACCGCCCGGTGACCGGTTTTACGGCCGGTGCGTGGAACGAAGCGCTCGATGCCGCGTCTTATCCACGCAAGTCCGTACTCCCGCCGGGCTACCGGACCGGGGCCAGCGATGCGGCGGCACCGGCCCCGCCGCCACGATTGCCGGCGGCACCGGCGCCGGATGCGGCGGCCGCGCAGGCGGAACGGCAGCAACCGCGCCAGCAGCCGCAGCCGAAGAAAACGACACCGGATTTTCAGTTCTGAGCATAATGCCGACATTGTTCATTTCATCGTTAGCACAAGCACGTCGTTCCCGCGCAGGCGGGAACCCAATTCCGCACGTGCAGCCGGCTGCGCAAAATTGGGCCCCCGCCTGCGCGGGGGCGACGGTGGTTTATACTCCCGACCGACCATGACCCGGATCGACTTCCACACCAACATCCCCGACAAGCTCAGCTACGTCTGCCGCCTCGCGCGCAAGGCGTACGCGGCGCGCGCGAAGCTCGTCCTGCTGGCCGACAGCCCCGCGCAGGCGGAGGCCCTGAACGAGGCGCTGTGGACGCTGTCCGGCACCGACTTCATCCCGCACGTGATGGCGGGCGATCCCCTCGCGCCGGAGACGCCGGTCATCGTCACGACCGACGAAAGCGTCGAGCTGCCGCACCGCGACATGCTCGTGAACCTGACGCGCCGCACGCCGGCCGGCTTCGAGCAGTTCGCGCGCGTGTTCGAGATCATCTCGACGGACGAGGAAGACGCCGCCGCCGGCCGCGCGCGCTATGTCGCCTACAAGAAGCAGTCCTATCCGTTGACCCACTTCGTGGCGGGACAATCATGAGCGATATTCCCTTCAACGACGAAAGCATTCCCGTCCTCACCGAGGTCGTGGCCGAGGTTGTGCCCGACAGCGCGCCGGAACCGGCGGCACAAGCCCAGCCGGAACCGGAGCAGCCCACGCCGCGCGAGCTCGACGACGACGCCTGGCGCGCCCTCGAGGAACGCCTCGTCGCACGCGTGCTCGACCGGTTGCAGGACCGCGTCGAGCTGGTGCTGGAAGACCAGGTCCGCAGCAGCATGGCGCCCGTGCTGGACCACGTGGTGACGCGGCTCGCGACCGAATTGCGCGACGGGCTGCAGGTGACGGTCGAGCAGGTCGTCGCGCGCGCCGTCGCGCAGGAACTCACGCATCTGCGGTCGCGCGACTGAACCCGGTCGTTCTCTCGATTAGAACGCTTTGCGCGCAGCGTAAATTAGAGTAACTTTGCTCAGCGCACATAACATTCTTCCTGGAGAGAACATGCAGGTCACTACGAAACTCATCCCCTTCGCCATCGCCCTCGCCTTCGCGGGCACGGCAAGCGCGCAGCAAGTCGTCAAGATCGGCCACGTGGCGCCGATCTCCGGCCCCAGCGCCCACCTCGGCAAGGACAACGAGAACGCCGCGCGCATGGCGATCGACGAGCTCAACGCAAAGGGCTTCACGCTGAACGGCCAGAAAGCCACGCTGCAGCTGATCTCCGAGGACGACGGCGCCGATCCCAAGCAGGGCACGGCGGTGGCGCAGAAGCTCGTCGACGCGAAAGTCAACGGCGTGGTCGGCCACCTGAATTCCGGCACCACCGTGCCCGCGTCGAAGATCTACAACGATGCCGGCATCGTGCAGATCTCGCCCGCCACGACGGCGCCCGTCTACACGCGCCAGCGCTTCCCGGGCGCGTTCCGCGTCGTCGCCAGCGACGCCAAGCTGGGCAGCACGCTGAGCAAATACGCGATCGACACGCTGCACGCGAAAAACATCGCCATCATCGACGACCGCACGACGTACGGCCAGGGCGTCGCGGACGAATTCGCGAAGGGCCTGAAAAAGCCGGGCATCAAGGTCGTCGGCCGCGAATTCACGAGCGCCACGGCCACCGACTACACGGCGATCCTCACGTCGATCAAGGCGAAGAAGCCGGACCTGATCTTCTTCGGCGGCATGGATTCCGTCGCGGGCCCGATGCTCAAGCAGATGAAGGCACTGGGCATCCAGGCCGTGTTCATGGGCGGCGACGGCATGTGCACGGACGCGCTGGGCCGCCTGGCCGGCGATGGTCTCGGCGAAGGCAAGGTCTATTGTGCGGAAGCGGGTGGCGTGAAGGGTCCGCAGGAAAAAGTCATGGAAGACTTCCGCGCCCGCTACAAGAAGAAGTTCAACATGGACGTGCAGCTGTACGCGCCGTACGTCTACGATTCCGTGATGGTAATGGCGACGGCGATGCAGAACGCGAAATCGGCCGATCCCGCCAAATACCTGCCGGTCCTCAAGAACATCAAGTACGAGGGCGTGACCGGCACGATCCAGTTCGATGCGAACGGCGACATCAAGGATGGCGCGCTGACCCTGTTCACCTACAAGGGCGGCAAGCGCACGAAGCTGGACGTGATCCGTTAAGCGCAATAAAAAAAGCGCGCCTGCACATGCATGGCGCGCTTTTTCAGGCGTTGGATCGCAGGATTATTTCTGCGCCAGGACCCACTTGACCAGCGTGTGCGCTTCGGCTTCGCTGACTTGCGGATTGGCCGGCATCGGGACCGGACCCCAGACACCCGAACCACCCTTCAGGACCTTGGCAACCAGCTTGCCTTCGGCATCTTTCTGGCCTGCGTATTTGGCGGCGACATCCTTGTAGGCCGGGCCGACCAGCTTGGTTTGCACGGAGTGGCAAGCCATGCAATTCTTGGCCTTCGCCAGGGCGGCCGCGTCTTGCGCGAAGGCGCCGGTCGAAGCCAGGGCAGAGACTGCAGCAAACAACATCATGGTACGTTTCATCGACTATCTCCAGTTGGGGGTATTCCTGTAATTCGAATTCTATCGGGTTTCCTGCGCAGAAGCGGCGTGGACATATTCAGTAACGGATGATACAGATAGTCGTTGACCAGATGGCAGTATTCCGTTGCTTATCAGCAGCACTGTTGTACCATGGCCGCTCGAAAGGAATTCCGTTATGCCCCTGATCCTCCTGATCCTCGTCCTCGTCGTGCTGCGCTATTTCGAGGTCTGGCGCTTCGCCGAACTGTCCTGGTGGTGGATCATCGGCCTGATGGTCGCCGGCTTCATCTGGTTCGAATTTATCGAAAAGATGCTGGGCCTCGACAAGCGCAAGGCCCACGACCTCGACGAGAAGCGGCGCAAGGAGCGCGTGAAGCAGAGCTTCGACAAGCGCAAATAAGCGCCCGGCAGCATAGCACGCGCGCTTCATTGCCGAACAGGCCATGTGGCGTATATGGCATGTTCTTGGGACGTATAAAGACCGTCGTCCTCGCGAAAGCGGGGACCCATACTGAAGCACCGAAGTCGGTCGCAATGCGTCTCTGCGACGTACTCAAGTTCCGAAACTCAACATGGGTTCCCGCTTTCGCGGGAACGACGTTTCAAATTCAGCAGGTGACGGCGCCCTTGCTGGCAGGCTGTGCGATCGCCGCGAACTTGGCCAGCACGCCACGCGTATAACGCGGTGCCGGCCGCACCCACGCCGCGCGGCGGCGGGCGATCTCGTCGTCCGGCACGTTCAGCTGGATCAGCTGCCGGTGCGCGTCGATCGTGATCGAATCCCCTTCCTGCACGAGCGCGATCGTGCCGCCCTCGAACGCTTCCGGCGCCACGTGGCCCACGACCATGCCCCAGGTGCCGCCGGAGAACCGGCCGTCCGTGATCAGCCCCACGGATTCTCCGAGGCCCTTGCCGATCAGCGCCGCCGTCGGCGCCAGCATCTCCGGCATGCCCGGACCGCCGCGCGGGCCCAGGTAGCGCAGCACGAGCACGTCGCCCGGATTGATTTTATTCGCGAGGATCGTGTCCATCGCGCTGTACTCGTCGTCGAACACGCGCGCCGGCCCCGTGATCACGGGATTTTTCAGGCCCGTGATCTTGGCCACGCAGCCTTCCGGCGACAGATTCCCCTTCAGGATGGCGAGATGGCCTTCGTTGTACAGCGCCCGGTCCAGCGGCCGGATGACGTCCTGGCCCTCCGGCGGCGCGGATGGCACATTCTCCAGTTCCTCCGCCAGCGTGCGGCCCGTGATGGTGATGCAGTCGCCGTGCAGCAGGCCCGCGTCCAGCAACAGCTTCATCACCTGCGGGATGCCGCCGGCCTGGTGCAGGTCCGTCGCGACGTATTCGCCCGACGGTTTCAAATTGCAGATCACGGGCACCTTGCGCCGCACGCGCTCGAAATCGTCGATCGTCCATTCCACCTCGGCCGCGTGCGCGATGGCGAGGTAGTGCAGCACGGCGTTCGTCGAACCGCCCGTCGCCATGATCAGCGCGACCGCGTTCTCGATGGACTGTCTCGTGATGATGTCGCGCGGCTTCAGGTCGCGCTTGACGGCTTCCACGAGCACGCGCGCGGACTCCGCCGCCGATCCCGTTTTTTCGTCGTCCGGATTGGCCATCGTCGACGAGTACAGCAGCGACATGCCGAGCGCCTCGAACGACGATGACATCGTGTTCGCCGTGTACATGCCGCCGCACGACCCGGACGACGGACAGGCGTTGCGCTCGATGCCGTCGAAATCCTCCTGGCTCATGCGCCCCGCCGTGAATTCGCCCACGGCTTCGAAGGCCGAGACGATCGTCAGGTCCTTGCCCTTCCAGTGTCCCGGCCGGATCGTGCCGCCATAGACGTAGATGCCGGGGACATTCGTGCGCGCCAGCGCGATCATCCCGCCCGGCATGTTCTTGTCGCAGCCGCCGATCACGACGACGCCATCCATCCACTGCCCGTTCACGCACGTCTCGATGCAGTCGGCGATCACCTCGCGCGAAATCAGCGAGAACTTCATGCCCTCCGTCCCCATCGACATGCCGTCGGAAATGGTAGGGGTGCCGAACACCTGCGGATTCGCACCGGCATCGCGGATGGTGGCGATGGCCACGTCGGCCAGTTTCTGCAGGCCGGAATTGCAGGGCGTGATCGTGGAATGGCCGTTGGCGACGCCGATCATCGGCTTGTCGAAATCCTCCTTGCGATAGCCCATCGCGTAATACATCGAGCGGTTCGGGCTGCGGGCGACGCCTTCGGTCACATGGCGGGAACGGCGGTTGTAGCGCGCTTGGTCTGACATGGTCGGCTCCTGATGGGACGATTTTTCCAGCATGCCGCGCGGACCGGTCCGCGTCAAATGGGCGCTCACGCGTGCTTCTGATATGCTGCGCGAATCACAGACACGTCACCCATACGATGAACCTGGAATTGCGCCAGCTGCGCTACTTCGTCACCGTGGCCGAGGAATTGCACTTCGGCCGCGCCGCCGCGCGCCTGCACATGACGCAGCCGCCGCTGTCGCAGGCGATCGCCGCGCTGGAAGACGGCCTCGGCACCGCGCTGTTCCTGCGCAACCGGCGCACGGTCGCGCTGACGCCGGCCGGCAGCGCCCTGCTGCCCGAAGCCCGCCGCATCCTGTCCGAGGCGGCCCTGCTGCCCGACCTGGCGCGGCGCGCGGCCAGCGGAGAAGCGGGACGGCTGGCGCTCGCGTTCATCACGTCGGCCGACTACAGCGTGCTGCCGCCGTTCCTGCGCCGCTACAGCGAACGCTATCCGGGTGTGCAACTCGTGCTGCAGGAAGCGACGTCGGACGTGCAGGTGGACGAGCTGCTGCGCGGCCGCATCGACGCCGGTTTGCTGATTCCCCCGCTGCCCGACCGCGCGCGCGCCGGGCTCGATTACATGAAGGTGCTGGACGAGCCCCTGATCCTGTGCGCGCCCGCGGGCCTGCTGCGCAGGAAGGGCCCCGTCGCGCTGCGCAACCTGCCCCCTCTCCCCTTGATTGTGTTCCCCCGCGAGATCTCGCCCGCGCTGCACGACGCGATCCTGTCCTGCTTCCGTGAAGCCGGCATCACGCCGGCCATCGGCCAGCAGGCGATCCAGATGCAGACCATCGTCAGTCTCGTCTCAGCCGGCATGGGGTTGGCACTTGTGCCACAATCCGTGTCGAACCTGATGCGGCCGGGCGTAGAATACCGTGCCCTCGCCGACGCGACCCCACTGGTCGAGACCGGCATCGCATGGCGCCGCGATAATCCTTCGCCGGTGCTCAAGGGCTTCCTGGAACTACTGAGGACAATTTAATATGCTCGTTCACCCGAATCCCAATCCGGTCGCCTTCAGCATCGGCCCCGTCGACATCCACTGGTACGGGATCATGTACGTGGTCGCCTTCGCCCTGTTCATCCTGCTGGGCCGCGTCCGCATCAAGACCCAGGCCCACGTGCAGGCGCAGGGCTGGACCAACGCCGACCTCGACGACATGCTGTTCTACGGGATGCTGGGCGTGGTGATCGGCGGCCGCCTCGGCGAAGTGCTGTTCTACCAGCCCGCCTACTATTTCTCGCATCCGGCCGAGATCTTCATGACCTGGCACGGCGGCATGTCGTATCACGGCGGCTTCCTCGGCGTGCTGATCGCGATGGCGCTGTGGGCGAGGAAGCGCGGCCGCAACCTGATCGACGTGTACGATTTCATCGCGCCGATGGTCCCCATCGGCTACGCGTGCGGCCGCCTCGGCAATTTCATCAACCACGAACTGCCGGGCCGCCTGGCCGACCCGAACCTGCCGTGGGCGATGCTGTGGCCGGGCGTGGAAGGCCCGCGCCATCCGTCGCCGCTGTATCAGATGCTCGTGGACGGCCTTCTCGTCTTCGTGATCATGTGGCTGTTCGCGCGCAAGCCGCGGCCGCGCCTCGCCGTCGGTGCGCTCTACACGCTGCTGTACGGCTGCGCGCGATTCTTCACGGAGTATTTCCGCGTGCCCGATTGGGAGACGCATGTGATGGGGATGCCGATCACGTCGGGGCAGGTGTTGTCGCTGCCGATGATCGTGGCGGGGCTGATCATGCTGGGGTGGGCGTATTCCGGTTCAAATAAACGCGCCGTGCACGCTTGAATACCACGTCGTCCCCGCGCAGGCGGGGATCCAATTTGCACGCGTATCGCCAACGCACGCAAAATTGGGCCCCTGCCTTCGCAGGGGCGACGGTTCGAGTTACGTGGCCGAGATAGACACACCCATCAACTCCAGCACCTTGTCCCACTGCCCTTTTGTAACGGGCGAAATGGACAACCGGCTGCCCTTCTGCAGCAGCACCATGTCTTCCAGCGCCGCCACCCCGCGCATCTCGGTGAGCGGCAGATAACGCCCCTCCGCCACCGCCGTCACGTCGACGGAGATCCAGCGCGGCTGCTCGCGCGTCGCCTTCGGATCGAAATAGTGGCTGTCTGGATCGAATTGCGATGCATCCGGATAGGCCCCGCTAGCAACGCGAGCGATGCCCGCGACGCCCGGCACGGCGCAACTGGAGTGATAAAACAGGACGCCGTCACCGACTTCCATCTGGTCGCGCATGAAATTGCGGGCCTGGTAGTTGCGCACGCCGAACCAGGCGACCGTCTTGCCGGGGGCCGCGAGGACATCGGCGAAACTCACTTCATCGGGTTCGGATTTCATCAACCAGTAACGCATGCGCGGATCTCCATTCGGAAGCACCAATGAAAAAGCGGCTGCGAACTTATCGTACGCAACCGCTTTGGAATATATCCCCGCCTGTGCCGTTTTTGCCGGCATCCCGAACCTGATGGCTCAAGGTGGTCGTAGTCAGTTCAATTTCGGGTTCGTCGAACTAGCGACGATCGCGCCCACCAAACATGTTCCACAACCTATGCGAAAGAATGGTTCAAGGAATATATGGCAAATCTCGAACACCGCAGGGTAGACGGCAGTTTACTACGATGGCCGGGCATGTCAAACGTTTTTAGGCTCAGGCCAGGTTTTGGTCGGCCGAGAGTGCGGCATCCAACACCGTGTGCATCGCCTCGAGTTTCTGCTTGACTTCCAGGATCGTCAGGTCGGACAAGGGGCCCTGCGGCGCTTTCACGGACAGGAATTCGGCCGCCACCGACAGCGCCGCCATCACGGCAATGCGGTCCGTGCCCTTCACCTTGCCCGAGTCGCGCAAAGCGCACATTTTGCCGTCGAGATAGGCCACGGCTTCGCGCAGTGTTTTTTCTTCGCCGTCGCGGCAGGCCAGGCGATACGGCATGCCCATGATGTTCACGTCGAGCTGGATCATTGGGCGGCCTCGGCGTCGTCGGTCGTTTCGGGAGCGGGTTCGAGGTGCGCCAGCAGGGCTTCGACGCGCTGCTGGGCCGCGATCAGCCGGTTCTTGAAGTCGACGTTTTCCGCGCTGAGCAAGGTGTTCGCCTGGCGCAGCAAGTAGTTCTCGCTGCGCAGCGCCTGGGTCAACTGGGCGAGCCGGTCGATCTTATCGGAGAGGTCTTGGAATTCGGAAATCATCCGTAACTATAGGATCGTCTTGAATTTTTCGTCAACAGGCGCGCGCTCTTGTGCGAACGTGCGCCCTGTGATGGACGATAGATGTTACCCTCACATGCTTATGCGTTCATCAACCGCCGCCCGGTCTCGCACCCGGCGGCGCGCCCTCCGCATTGTCCCTCCCCGTCCGAATCGGTTGCGAAACCGCAAAAAAGTCGGTTAAAACCCGAACACTGTGGCTTGAAATGCCAAATTATCGTCCCTATAATTAGCACTCGTTAGTAGAGAGTGCTAACAAACCTTTCTACCCCGCAGCCGGTCGATCCCAGGATGGCCGGCTGCGGACCCTGGATAGCTCGTCAAACCAACTAAAAGGAGTTTTGCATGAACCTTCGCCCATTGCACGATCGCGTGATCGTGAAGCGTCTCGACCAGGAAACCAAGACCGCATCCGGCCTGATCATCCCCGATGCGGCGGCCGAGAAGCCGGACCAAGGTGAAGTGCTGGCCGTCGGCAACGGCAAAGTGCAGGAGAACGGCAACGTTCGTCCGCTGGAAGTGAAAGTCGGCGACCGCGTCCTGTTCGGCAAGTACTCGGGCCAGGCCGTCAAGGTCAACGGCGAAGAGCTGCTGGTCATGCGCGAAGAAGACATCATGGCCGTCGTGGCCCAGTAATTCGTCCAATAACTTCCTGAAAAATCGGAGAATCAAATATGGCAGCTAAAGATGTAGTGTTCGGCGACGTAGCACGCGCCAAGATGGTCGAGGGTGTCAATATCCTGGCCAACGCAGTCAAGGTCACCCTGGGCCCGAAAGGCCGCAACGTCGTGCTGGAACGTTCGTTCGGCGCCCCGACCGTCACCAAGGACGGTGTCTCGGTCGCCAAAGAGATCGAACTGAAAGACAAGCTCATGAACATGGGCGCGCAGATGGTGAAAGAAGTCGCGTCGAAGACCAGCGACAACGCCGGTGACGGCACCACCACCGCGACCGTGCTGGCACAAGCCATCGTCCGCGAAGGCATGAAGTTCGTTGCCGCCGGCATGAACCCGATGGACCTGAAGCGCGGCATCGACAAGGCCGTCGCCGCCACCGTCGAAGAACTGAAGAAGATCGCCAAGCCGACCACGACCTCGAAAGAGATCGCACAAGTCGGTACCATCTCGGCCAACTCGGATTCGTCCGTCGGCGAGCGCATCGCTGAAGCGATGGAAAAAGTCGGCAAGGAAGGCGTCATCACCGTCGAAGACGGCAAGTCGCTGAACGACGAGCTGGACATCGTCGAAGGTATGCAATTCGACCGCGGCTACCTGTCGCCGTACTTCATCAACAACCCGGACAAGCAGGTTGCCGTTCACGAGAGCCCGTTCGTCCTGCTGTGCGACAAGAAGATCTCGAACATCCGTGACCTGCTGCCGGTGCTGGAACAAGTCGCCAAGGCTGGCCGTCCGCTGGTCATCGTCGCCGAAGACATCGAAGGCGAAGCGCTGGCGACCCTGGTCGTCAACAACATCCGCGGCATCCTGAAGACCGTTGCAGTGAAAGCACCGGGCTTCGGCGACCGTCGCAAGGCCATGCTGGAAGACATCGCCATCCTGACCGGTGGCCAGGTGATCGCGGAAGAAGTCGGCCTGACCCTGGAAAAGGTCACGCTGAACGAACTGGGCCAGGCCAAGCGTATCGAAGTCGGCAAGGAAAACACCATCATCATCGATGGCGCCGGTGCCGCCGAAGCGATCGAAGCGCGCGTCAAGCAGATCCGCATCCAGATCGAAGAAGCGACCTCGGACTACGACCGTGAGAAGCTGCAGGAGCGCGTGGCCAAGCTGGCCGGCGGTGTTGCCGTGATCCGCGTCGGTGCCGCAACCGAAGTCGAAATGAAAGAGAAGAAAGCACGCGTGGAAGACGCGCTGCACGCCACCCGCGCTGCCGTCGAAGAAGGCATCGTTCCGGGCGGCGGCGTGGCCCTGCTGCGTGCCCGTGCCGCGCTGAACATCAAGGGTGACAACCCTGACCAGGACGCCGGTATCAAGATCGTCCTGCGCGCCATGGAAGAGCCGCTGCGCATGATCGTCCAGAACGCCGGTGAAGAGCCGTCGGTCGTCGTCGCCGCCGTCATCAACGGCCAGGGCAACTACGGCTACAACGCGTCGAACGGCACCTATGGCGACATGGTCGAACAAGGCGTGCTGGATCCGGCCAAGGTCACCCGCTCGGCTCTGCAGAACGCAGCGTCGATCGCCGGCCTGATGCTGACCACCGACTGCATGGTCTCCGAGATCGTCGAAGACAAGCCGGCAGCCGGCGGCCATGGCATGGGCGGCATGGGCGGCATGGGCATGGACGGCATGATGTAATAGCCGTACCCCGTCGTACCGGAAGCCCGCAGGGTTCGCGCCCTGCGGGCTTTTTCTTTTGTCCGGCCGAACCGTGCGAGCCTGGAACCGCAGCCGCTGCATACTGGCGGCATCGACTTCAAGCGGAGGCACCATGGCGGCAGTGAACCTGGACGAACTTGAACACGCGGCCCTCGTCGTCGACGATGGCGAAGGCCGCGCCACGGCCCTCGTCGCGCGCGCGACGGGCATGATCCATGTGCTCAACGACGACTACATGGACGAGGAAGCGCCAATGCCGGCCGACCCGGGCGACGGCGACGGCGACTACGTGGCCGTGCCGCCCGCGAGCACGCTCGGCATCGGCGACCAGCTCGTGTTCCGCTTCGCCGCCGCGCACCTCGCGGGCGACCAGGCGGCGATCCGCGACCTCGTCCGCGCCGAAGACATCGACGGCTTCGAGCGCCTGCTCGACGAGCGCGGCGCCACCGAATCGTGGCAGCGCTTCCGCACCGAGGAAACGCAGGCGGCGCTGCGTCGTTGGTGCGACGAGCACGGGCTGCGGGTCAGCGGCTGACGGCCGGCTCGATGCGCCGGCCCGGGCGCGGCCGGCCGTCGACGAACGTGAGCGTATTGACGTTACCGTCGGCCTCCGTGTCGAAGTGCAAGGTCGCGTCCTTTTCGCGCACGAAGAAATCGGCGTCGCCGGCCGGGATCAGCTCGACCGGTTCCGGGCCGAGCGGCGGACCGGCCAGGGTCAGTACATCGCCGCGACGTTCCACGCGCAGGACCACGTTCGACACCGCATAGCTGCCCGTGTAGCGGTCGAACAGCGCCGTGTTGCCGGGGACGGCCGCGCGCTCGATGGGTCGCCAGTCTTCCCAGCCATATTCGGCAGCGATGGCGCCCATGAGTTCCGCGATCAGCTTGGCGCCGTTGTCGCCGTTCGTCAGGATCACGGCGCCCTGCCCCGTGCGCGTGTACGCCCACAGCTGCGCCTTGTAGCCGGCGTTCGAACCGCTGTGGTGGAACGCAGGTTCCCTGCCCGCGTGACCGAGTTCGAAGCCGAGGCCGTAATCGCCGCGCACGGGCGTCAACAGCATCTCGAGCTGCTGCTTGCTCAGGAATGCGTGTTTGCGGTCTTGCAGCGCGATGGCGAAGCGCGCCAGGTCGGCCGCCGTCGTCCACAGGCCGGCTGCGGCTTCCTCCGGATAGCAATGCCAGCCGCCCGCGATCGGCGTGCCGTCCAGTGCATGCCCTTTTGCCGCGCGCGGCGCCAGCGCGGCGGGCAGCGTCGAGGCGAACAGCGAATCGCGCATGCCGAGAGGTGCGAACACCGTGTCACGCGCCAGCGCATCGAACGGCCGACCCGTCGTATCGACCAGCACCTGCTGCAGCACGCCGTAGCCGAGGCTCGAATACGCATAGCGACTACCGGGTTCGGACGTGATCGCGGCCTTCTCCAATTCCTGCCGCAAGGTGGGACACGATGCCGTCGCCGGATAGCCGGCCAGGCCCCCGTCCGACACGCCGGCCGTATGGCTCAGCAGAGCGCGCACCGTCACCGGCTGATGCGCCGTGAACGCGTTCTCCGGCACGCGCCACCCGCGCAGCCGCGTGTTCACGTCCGCGTCGAGATCGATGCGGCTCTTCACCGTGGCGACCGCGGCGACGGGCTTGCTGATCGATGCAGCCTGGAACAGCGTCGCCGGCGTCACCGGGCGGCCGGTCTCCACATCGGCCACGCCGTACGCCCGCGTCCACACGATGCGGCCGTGGTCGATGACGGCGATGCTCACGCCGGGCACGTGCAGGTCGCGCATGCGGTCAACGAGGCGCATCGTGCGCGCGGGCGCGCCGCGCACGGCAACCGGTTCGCGCAGGCCGTTCTCGATGCGGGTGATGCGTTCGTCGGCGGCCGCGTGCAGGGTCCAGGCGAAGGCGCACAGGCCCAGAAAAATACGTTGAGGGTTCATCGTCAGCTCAGAACTTTGTTTCGAAAGCGGCCCGCACACTCGGGCGGCGCACGTTGGTGATACGGTTGCGCAGCACGCCGTCGATGGTCGCATAGCTGCTGTCGTTGACGAAGTCCGAGCCCAGCACGTTCACGGCCGTCACGCGCAGTTGCGACCCGGCGTCCAGCTTCCACGAGGCGTAGATGTCGAGATCGCGCTGCGCGTGCAGGTAGACGGTCTGGTTCGCGGAGACGCGGACAACGCCGCCCTGCCGGAACCCGAAGTTGGCGCCGGCCGCAAACCGGTCGCGCCGCCAGTCGGCGCCGAGGTTCGCGGACAGCGGCACCTGCTGGTCGAGCCGGTTGTCCGGGCCCGGCACCGCATCGACGTGCGACCAGTTGCGCGCGACGTCGCCGCGCAATTCCACCGTCCGCAGCGGGAAGTGCGTTTCCAGTTGCAGCGTGCGCGTCGTCGCGCTGCCCACGTTTTCCGGCTGCGACACCCAGCGCCCGCCGGCCGCGTCGAAGCGGACCAGGTTGCGCGTCGTGTCGTCGATGCGGCGCTGCGACGCGCTCACCGAGAACAGCGCGCCCGGCGCCCATTCGCGTTCGTAGGCGGCGTCGATGGCGAGCGCCAGTTCCGGCTTCAGGTCCGGATTGCCCTGCACGTCCGGCTCGACCTGGCTGTTGTTGACGGTCGTGTAGCGGTGCGGCAGCAGGGCCTCCATGCCGGGCGCCTTGTACGTGCGCGCGACGGCGAGGCGTACGCGGTCGTTGCGCCGGCCCGGAAGTTTATAGAGTGTCTGGACGATGGGACTGAACACGCTCGCGCGCGACCGCGCGCTGCCGAAGCCGGCGCCGTCGGCGCGGATGCGCACGCCCTCCCAGCGCGTGCCGAGATAGGCCGACCACGCGGGCGTCACCTGCCACTCGTCCTGCGCGTACAAGGCCAGGCGCGTGACGGTGCCCGTGTAGCGTTCGTCGCCATTGGGGATCACGAGCGCGGGCTGCGTCGGATCGCGTTCGCGGCGCGCGTCGTCGCGGTGCGCGCGGCCGGCATCCCAGCCGATGGCCAGCGCATGGCCTTCCCACAGCGGCAAGGTCGCCTTGCCGGTCGTGCCGGCGTCGCGGTCGTGGCCCGTCGAGCCGATGTCCCGACGGAGCGGGCCGACGGCCGGATTGCCGCCCGCATCGCGGTCGCTGCCGTTGTCCGTATAGCCGCCGGAGGCATTGAACTTCGTCTCCAGCTGGCCGCCGCCTTCGAACCGGTGCACCCACTCGAGCGCCGCACGCATCGAACCCATGTCGTTCGTCATGCGGATGTCCTGGCGCGGATACGGCGCCATCTCGCCCAGCCACGTCGTCACCGGAGAACGGACGCCGACGCGGAAGCGGTTCAATGTCGCGAGGCCTTCCAGCGCGAGCGTGTCGCCGCCGTCCAGTGTCCACGCGAGCCGGGGCACGAGGCTTAGCGTCGTCAAGTGGCCGTGTTCCCGGCTGGCCGTCGTGCGCAGCAGTGTCGGGCGGCCGGCAGCGTCGACACCTTCCTCGCGTGCGGGCACGTCGCCGTCGAAGTCATTGCGCATCGCTGCCAGCGCCAGCGAATACGAGAACCGGTCGCGCTTGTCCGCGAGGCGCAGGCTCGCGTTCGGGCTGCGCGTGTCGCGCCCCGCTTCGATACCGGCCTTGAACTCGCGTTCTCTCGTCCGGACGACCTTCTTCAGCACGATATTGATGGTGCCCGCGATGGCCTGGGTCGGCAGATCCGCGCTGGCCGCGCGGCGCACCTCGATGCGCTCGACGGCATCGGGCGCCAGCGTGTCGAACGCGAAGCCGGGCGGCATGCGTTCGCCGTCGACGAGCACCTGCGTGTAGCCGTTGCCCAGTCCCTGCAGCCGCACTTCGCCGCCGTGTCCGGCGCCGCCGTTCACCATCACGCCCGGAATCCGCTTGAGCGCGTCGAGCAGATTGGTGTCGCCGTATTTCACGAGGTCGTCGTGGCGGACGACGATGCGGGCCGCGGTGTCGTCGCGGCGCGGGTCGTAGTCGGCGACTTTGCCGCGCACGTCGACCTGCGCGGGCGGCGTGTCCTGTGCGAAGGCAGAGGCGGACACGATCAATGTGACAAGGATGGTGCAACGTGGCGACATGGGAGCCCGGCTGGTTAATTGTTCAATATGTCAGCCGGACTGTAGCACTCAATTCTCATGATGCGCAATTATTACTTCCAATGGATAGCACTTACTATTTCCATCAAATTGCAAAAATATATGCCTGCGCCTGATATTTTCTGTTCAGTATCTGCCATACTGGCCGCAACACATCGACGAGGACGACACCATGAAACGCATCGCCTTGCTTGCGGCCTTCCTGACCACCACCGCAGCGGCAGCCCAATCCGCCCCGTCGCCGGAACGGCAGATCGACGCGCTGTTCGCCACGTGGAACCAGCCGGGCAAGCCGGGCGCCGTGGTCGGCGTGATCCGCGACGGCAAGGTGCTGTTCACGAAGCGTTACGGGATGGCGGATATCGAGCGCGGCGTGCCGATGTCTCCGTCCGCCAAGTTCTTCATCGGCTCGATGTCCAAGCAGTTCACCGCGTTTGCCATCCACCTGCTGGCCCACGACGGCAAGCTGTCGCTCGACGACGACATCCATATGTACCTGCCCGACGTGCCGGACTTCGGCAGGAAGATCACCATCCGCCACCTGTTGCAGCACACGAGTGGATTGCGCGACTACTTCGACCTGATGGCCATGGCGGGCCTGCGCCCGGGCGACGTCATCGAGGAGGACAAGGCACTGGCATTGATCAGGCGCCAGCGCACACTCAACTTCGAACCCGGCCAGGAATGGGACTACTCCAACACCGGCTACGTGCTGCTCGCGCGGATCGTGGAGCACGTGTCCGGCAAACCGTTTCCCGAATTTGCACGCGAACGCATCTTCGTCCCGCTCGGCATGACGCACACGCTGTTCCAGCAGGACTACCGCACCCTCGTGCCCGGCCGTGTCCTGTCGTACGTGCCCGCCGACACCGGCGGCTACCGGTTCGCGCCGGTCAACATCTCGATGGCCGGCGACGGCGGTGTGTTGACGACGATGGGCGACCTGGCCCTGTGGGACCGCAATTTCTACGACGGACGCGTCGGCGGCATGGACGTGGTCAGGCAGATGCAGGTAACCGGCGTGCTCAATGACGGCAAGCCGATCGAATACGCAGCGGGGCTGTTTGTCCATGCCTACCGTGGCTTGCGGCTGGTCGAACACAGCGGCATGGCCGGCGGCTATGGCAACCAGCTGTGGCGTTTTCCAGACCAGCATCTTTCGGTGATGGTGTTCGCCAACACGTCCGACATCGATACGGACCTGACTGTGCGCAGGATCGCCGACATGGTCCTGGACCGCGTACCGGGCGCGGCGCCGGCCTCCCCCTCGGCACCCGCGACAACGTTCAAGGAAATCCGGCTCGACCCTGCGCGACTGGATGCGCTGGTCGGCTTTTACGCGACGTCGCCGCAATCGGGGATCACCTTCACCAAGGAGAACGGCCGGCTGATGGCGCTCGGCATGGGATTCCCGAAAATGCCCGCGTTTCCCTATAGCGAGCGCGATTTCTTCGCCAGGATGACGGACTCCCGCTTCAGCTTCGATCCACCCGGCCCGGACGGCATTGTCGCGGGCGGCATCCTGCACTGGGGCGAGCAGGATATTCCCGCCACCCGCACCGCACGTCCGATTCCTTCCGCAGCCGAATTGAAGCGAGTCGAAGGCGATTTCTACAGCGACGAGCTGCACGTCCTGTATTCGATCACCGGCAAGGACGGCGACCTCGTGCTGACCTATCCGGGCGGCACGGTCACGCTCGGTTTTAACGGCGAACGCGATTATGCTACGGGCTTCGGCACGATCAAATACCAGTGCAGCGCCGATGGCTGCACCGGGTTCACGATGAGCACGGACCGGGCGCGCAACGTGCAGTTCACACGGGTCGCACTGGCGTCGCCGAGCCGTTAAGTTGCCGGGCAACACCAGTTGGTTTAGACTGGTTCTTTCCCTTCCAACTTGCCGACATGTCCGCACGCCCCGTTCGCCTGCTGAGCGCCACCCTCTTCGCCCTGGCCGCGCTGGCCGCATGCAAGGGCGAAAAACCGGCGCCGCCGCCGAAGCCGGCCGCCGTCCAGGCCCCGGCCGTGCCCACGCGCACGCGCGACCAGGCGATCGCCGCGCTGCTGGCGCTGCCGGAACTCAAGACGTGGTCGGAGCAGATCGAAAAGCGCTCGCACGGCGCGGCCCACGGCGCCGTCATCGAGGACGACCCGAACCCGCGCGTCATCGAAGGCAGGAAGTATTACCAGCTGAGCTTCGTGGAAGACCGCAAGCAGAACGTGCACCGCCGCGCCAGCTTCCTCGTGTCGCACGAGGGCGACGAGATCCTCGTCGAAGACCTGGACAATGATTCCGTGCAATCGCTGGCCGAATGGCGGCGGAATATCCGCAACGTCGAACTGAAGTCGCATTGATCGGCCACAAACCAACCCCTATCCGACGCGTCTATCGTGGACGCTGCCGCTGACCGTGCAGCTCCACCGCCAACTCGCGTGAACGGTGGCGCCACTCCTCCCCCGGTCGGCGGCGCCTCCCCTTCATCGCTTCAAACCCGCGCCCGCCACTCCGCCAGATAATGCTGCGGCGTCTTGCCGAGCAGCTTGCGGAACATGCTCGTGAACGCGCTCGGGCTCGCATAGCCCAGCGACTGCGCAATCCTGCCCACGCTCTCGCCGCGCGCCAGCATCTCGAACGCGTGCGCCAGGTGCACCTGCTGTACCCACTGGCGGTAGTGCAGGCCCGTCTCGCGGGGAAACAGCCGGATCAGCGTGCGCGCGCTGGCGCCCGCGTCGAGCGCGTAGTCGTCGAGCCGGCGCTGGCTGGCCGGATGCGCCATGATGTCCGTGCACAGGGCTTGCAGGCGGCGGTCGCGCGGCCACGGGACGGCGATTGGCACCGTCTCCATCGCGGTCAGTTCCGACAGGATCAGCCGCGCCAGTGCCTCGCCGCGCCCGCCAGGCGGATAGTCGACGGGCTCCGCCGACAGCGCCAGGATCAGCTCGCGCAACAGCGGACTGACTTCCAGCACCTTGCAGCCGTCGACGAGGTTGCCCGCCGCGTCCGGCTCGATGTACAGCGTGCGCATATTGACGCGGCTGAGCATCGTCAGCTCGTGCACGATGCCGGGCGCGATGAGGAGTGCCCGGCGCGGCGGGATGATCCACACGCCCAGCTCGGTGCGCACGCGCATCACGCCTTCGCTGGCGTACAGCAGCTGCACCCACGGGTGGCTGTGGGCTTCGACCAGTTCGCCGTGCTGCACTTCGGACGGCACGGCCGTCACGCTGCGCGGCAGCTTGCGGAATTTCTGGCGATAGCGGGGAGAAGGAACGATTGTCACTTCGGCGACGAAAGATGGAATATGCGTTCGAATCGACGATATTACACTGGCCTGCCATTCCCATCGAAGATCATCATGACCACGCCAACCTCGCCCGCCGCAACGCACGCCGGGCCGGCCAGCGCCGCGCCCGGGGCCGTGCTCCAGATCCTGTTTTCCGTCGCCTTCGTGCACCTGCTGAACGATTGCGTGCAGGCCGTGCTGCCGTCGATCTATCCGCTGTTGAAAGCGCAGTTCGCGCTCAGCTTCACGCAGGTCGGCCTGATCACACTGACGTTCCAGTGCACCGCATCGCTGCTGCAGCCATGGATCGGCCTCTACACCGACAAGCGCCCGATCCCCTTCCTGCTGCCGGCCGGGATGTGCGTGACGCTGGCGGGCGTCGCGCTGCTGGCCGTCGCCGGCACCTTTCCGATGCTGCTGCTGGCTGCGGGCATGATCGGCATCGGCTCGTCGACGTTCCACCCGGAAGCCTCGCGCGTGGCGCGGCTCGCGTCCGGCGGGCGCTTCGGCTTCGCGCAATCGCTGTTCCAGGTCGGCGGCAACCTCGGCTCCGCGTTCGGCCCGCTGCTGGCCGCCGCCATCATCGTGGGCCGCGGCCAGGGCCGTATCGCGTGGTTCATGCTGTTCATCCTCGTCGCCGTCATCGTGCTCGTGGGCGTCTCGCGCTGGTACGGCAGCCACCTCAAGACGGTCACGCGCAAGGCCGCCGCGCACGCGGGTCCGGCACTGCCGCGCGCGACCGTCATCCGCGCGCTGGCCGTACTAGCGATGCTCGTGTTCTCGAAATACGTGTACATGGCCAGCCTGTCGAGCTATTACACGTTCTACCTGATCGAAAAATTCCACGTCGGCGTCGGCACTGCGCAGCTGTACCTGTTCGTGTTCCTCGCGGCCGTCGCGGCAGGCACGTTCGCGGGCGGCCCGATCGGCGACCGCATCGGCCGCAAGCGCGTGATCTGGGTATCGATCCTCGGCGCCGCGCCGTTCACGCTGGCGCTGCCGTATGCGGACCTGTTCTGGACCGGCGTGCTGTCGGTGGTGATCGGGCTCGTGATGTCGTCCGCGTTTTCCGCGATCGTCGTGTTCGCGCAGGAGCTCGTGCCGGGCAAGGTCGGCATGATCGCGGGGATTTTCTTCGGATTGATGTTCGGCGTGAGCGGCATCGGGGCCGCGGCCATGGGGCATCTGGCGGACGTATCCGGGATCGAGACGGTGTACCGGCTGGCGTCGTTCCTGCCGTTGCTGGGGATACTGGCGGCGGCGTTGCCGAAGATCGAAGCACGTAAATAACCGCACCACTTAACAGCGTCGTCCCTGCGAAGGCAGGGACCCAATTTGCACGCGTTGCGATAACGCGTGCAGAACTTGGGCCCCCGCCTGCGCGGGGGCGACGGTTTTACAGCTAGCTGTCGAGGTGCGAGATGAGCGCCCTGCGCCCTTCCCCCTCGCCTTCCACCGCCGCCGGCGGCAACGCCCGCGCATGGTGCACGTCGACGGAGATGCCAACGGCCATGATGTCGATGAGGAGCAGCTGCAGGATCCGCGAGATCATCGCGAGGAAATGCGTGCTGTCCTCCGCGTGGTCCACGGCCAGCAGCACGTCCGCGCGGCGCGCGAGCGGCGACTGGCTGTTGCAGATCGCGATGACGTCGGCACCGGCCGCGCGTGCCGCATCCACGGCCGACAACAGGTCCGGCAGGCGGCCCGAGTTCGAGATCGCGACGACGACGTCGCCTGGCCCCAGCAGCTCGGCCGCCAGCTTGAACAGGTGCGAGTCGCCGTACAGCGCCGTCGGGATGCGGAAGCGGAAGAACTTGTGCTGGCCATCCAGCGCCACCACGCGCGAATTCCCCATCGCGTAGAACTCGACCCGCTTCGCGCGGCTCACCAGTTCGATCGCACGATCGATGGCGCGCACGTCCAGCTGGTCGCGGAATTGCAGGATCGCGGAGATCGTGTTGTCGATGACCTTCGCGGACAGATCGTGCGTGCTGTCGCTGCCGCGCACCTGGCTGTGACGCACCGGGATCGAGCCCGTGAGGCTGCTCGCGAACTTCAATTTGAAATCGGCGAGGCCGAGGAAACCGAGCGAGCGGCAGAAGCGGATCACGGTCGGCTGGCTCACGTCCGCCAGCTTCGCGATGCCGGCGATCGGTTCGTTCAGCACGAGGCGCGGCTGTTCCAGCACGAGGGCCGCCACGCGCTGCTCGGCCGGCGTCAGTTCCGGGCGCAGCTTGTGGATGCGGTCCATCAGCGTATTGCCGCCGCTGCGGCCGCGCAGGTGTTCCGACAGGATGTTCGCGACACCGTCGAACGCCACGTGCGGCGTCGAGATCACGTACGTCGGGATGTCGGACAGGTAGCTGGAAAAGCGGCCCTTCGCTTCGAAGCGCGTGCGGAACGGCGATGTCCTGAACCACTCGCCCAGGCGCGGCACGATGCCGCCGCCGATGAAGATGCCGCCGAACGCACCGAGCGTCACCGCCAGGTTCGCCGCGGCGCCGCCCAGCATGCCGCAGAAGCATTCGAGCACTTCGAGGCACAGCGGATCGTGGTCGTCGAGCGCGCCGGTGATGATCTCGGCGGACGTGCGCGCAGCCGCGTCCACACCATTGCGTTCGGCGAGCGCGCGGAAAATGATTTCCATGCCGGGGCCGGAGATCAGGCGCTCGTTCGACACGTGGCTCCATTCGCGCCACGCGGTCTGCAGGATTGCGAACTCGCGCTCGTCGCTGGGCGCGAAGTTGACGTGGCCGCCCTCGCTGCCGAGGGTGACGAAGCCGTCGACGGTCGGGATGCCGCCCGAAACGCCCAGGCCCGTGCCCGGTCCGAGCACGCCCAGCACGGCGCCCGGCACGGGTTTGCCGGGGCCCACCTGCATCAGGTCCGATTCCTTCAGGCCCGGGATCGCCATCGCCAGTGCCGTGAAGTCGTTCACGATCAGGAGCGTGTCGAGGCCCAGTTCGCGCCGCACGGCGTCCGTGGAGAATTCCCAGGGCCGGTTCGTCATGCGCACATAGTCGCCGTCGACGGGGTTCGCGAGCGCGAGCGCGCCGTGGTGCAGGCGCGTGTCCGCGTGTTCGGCGAGGTAGAAGCGCAGCATCGGGACGATGCCCGAGTAGTCGTCGCACTTCAGCACGCGCACCGAGCGATAGGTGCCGGGCGCGGTCTGCAGCGCGAAGCGCGCATGCGTCGCGCCGATGTCGGCCAGCAGGCGCGGGCCGTCGGCGAACGCGGTGCGGGTATTGTCTGGTTGCTCTTCCATTATGCGATTGTACCGAACCAGCCGCCGTACGGCGGCAGCGTGACGGTCGTGCCGTTCACGTCGCCGGACAGGCCGTGGCCGTCGAGCTTCTTCGCGCCGGCCGCGTCAGGCCAGTCGAAGGTCAAGGGGGCGTTGGTCACGTTGAACACGGCCAGCACGGACGGGAAGCCTTCCTCGTCGCGGCGCAGCGCCAGCGCCTGTTCCGGCACGTCGAAGAACGCGATCTCACCGCGCGTCAGTTGCGGCAGGCCGCGGCGCCACTGGATGATGTTGCGCGCGAAGTTCAAGGTCGATTGCGAGTCCTTGTCCTGGCCTGCCTCGGCCAGCGCCACATGTTCGGGCGGCACCGGCAGCCACGGTTTGCCGGTCGTGAAGCCGGCGTTCGGGCCCTCGTTCGTCCACGGCATCGGCGTGCGGCAGCCGTCGCGGCCCTTGAACTCCGGCCAGAACGTGATGCCGTACGGGTCCTGCAGCAGCTCATAAGGCACGTCCGCTTCCGGCAGCGCCAGTTCGTCGCCCTGGTACAGGCACGGCGTGCCTTTCAGCGACAGCTGCAGCGCCAGCACGAGTTTCGACAGGGCCGGGGTCTGTTCGCCGCTCGACCAGCGCGTGGCGACGCGAATGCTGTCGTGGTTACCGACCGACCACGAGGCCCAGCCATCCTTCACGCGCGCATTGAATTCCTCGACCTGGCGGCGGATGTGGCGGCTGGAAAACTGGGGCGTCAGCAGGTTGAAGCTGTAGGCCATGTGCAGCTTGTCGCCGCCCGACGTGTAGTCCGCCATCACGGCCAGCGAATCGTCCGCGCCCACTTCGCCGATCGCGACGGCGCCGTATTCGTCCAGCAGCTTGCGCAGCCTTTGCAGGAACGCGATGTTCTCGGGCTGCGTCTTGTCGTGGATGTGCGCCTGCATGCCGTACGGGTTCACGTCCGTGACGGTCGACGTGTCGCGCACGAGGGCCGGCGGATTGCTCTGGAGCGTACGGTCGTGGAAGTGGAAGTTGCAGGCGTCCATGCGCACGCCGTCGACGCCGCGCTCGAGCCAGAAGCGCAGCGAATCCAGGTGCGCCTGCTGCACGGCCGGATTATGAAAATTCACCTGCGGCTGGTTCACGAGGAAGTTGTGCATGTAGTACTGCTTGCGGCGGCTGTCCCACTGCCACGCCGAGCCGCCGAACACGGACAGCCAGTTGTTGGGCGGGTTGCCGTCCGGGAGAGGATCGGACCACACGTACCAGTCGGCCTTCGGATTGTCGCGGCTCGAGCGGCTTTCGACGAACCACGGGTGGATCTCGGCCGTGTGCGCCATCACCTGGTCGATCATGATCTTCAGGCCCAGGCTGTGCGCCTTCGCGACGAGCGCATCGAAATCGGCCAGGGTGCCGAACAGCGGGTCGACATCGCAGTAGTCCGCGATGTCGTAGCCGAAGTCCTTCATCGGCGACTTGAAGAACGGCGACAGCCAGACGATGTCCACGCCCAGGCTGGCGATGTAATCCAGCTTGGCGGTGATGCCCGGCAGGTCACCGACGCCATCGCCATTCGTGTCGAGATAGCTGCGCGGGTACACCTGGTAGATGATGGCTTCGCGCCACCACGGATTCTTGTCGTGCGAGGAAGTGGTCATGTGGTGTCTCTCCAGTAATTTTACGCAATATACAGGATGACATCGGCGATGACAATCGGCTCAAAAATCGCCAGCTATAGTAAATCTTCATTTAAATCATTGACTTAGAATATTTCATACAAAAATGACTGTTACGGATCGGTAGTCAAACTACATCAATAAGTGTTAGCCTGTCGCGTCAACAGAACACCCACGACCATGACCCGAACGACTCTCCGCGCCGCCGGCGCCCTGCTCTCCTGCCTGGCCGCGACCGGCGCCCACGCCGCCATCGGACCGGACGCCTGCGACAATAAAAACTTCCAGGCCGTGCTGCACCCGGCGGCCGCCCGTTTCGACGCGCGCGCCGTCTGGCTCGACGGCCGGACGATCCAGTGGCCGGGCAGCGCCTCCGCCGGCACCGTGAAGCTGTATCACGCGAAGCGCGGCGCGATCGCGGCGGCGCCGGGCGGAAAGGTGGCCGGTGCGGACGGCGCGATCCGTCTCGATCCGTTCTCCGGCCCCGTCCCCCAAGGTTTCACCTACCTGGCCCCGGGCCCGGTGCTGCGCGTGGGCGACGCGGATGCGCCCCGCCTGCCCGACCTGCACCGCGGCCAGCTCGTGCTCGTGCGCGAGGATGCGGAGGGCAACGTGCTGGACGCCACGCGCATCCAGGCGGCCGGCGCCCTCGACGACTTGTATGCCGCTGCCGCCGACCTGCCGCAACTGGGCGTGGACATCGGCGGCGGCCGCACGCGCTTCACCGTGTGGGCGCCGACCGCACAGCAGGCCGCCGTCTGCGTCTACAACGGCGGCACGGGCGCCGTCCGCGCCGTCTACCAGATGGAATTCGACCGCCGCACGGGCGCGTGGCGCGCCGCGCTGCCGGGCGACCTGACCGGCAAGTACTACAAATACGCGGTCGACGTGCCGGTCGATGCGGGCATCGTGCGCAACCTCGTCACCGATCCGTATTCCATCAGCCTGACGACGGATTCGAAACGCAGCTATATCGCACGCCTCGATTCGCCGCGCCTGAAACCGGCCGGCTGGGACACGACACCCGCGCCGCAGACGGTGAAACACCAGACCGACATGGTCGTCTACGAACTGCACGTGCGCGATTTTTCGCGCGACGATGCCACCGTGCCGTCCGCCCATCGCGGCAAATACCTCGCGTTCACCGACACGGGCTCGAACGGCATGAAGCACCTCGCGGCGCTGGCTCAGAGCGGCCTCACGGACATCCACCTGCTGCCCGTGTACGACATCGGCAGCGTGCCCGAGACGTCGTGCGCGGTGCCGCAACCGTCCGGCACGCCCGACGGCGACACGCAGCAGGCCCTCGTCAAGCGCACGGCGGAGACGGACTGCTTCAACTGGGGCTACGACCCGTTCCACTACAACGCTCCGGAAGGCAGCTACGCGACCGATCCGGCCGACGGCGTGCGCCGCATCGTCGAGTTCCGCCAGATGGTGCAAAGCCTGCACAAGACCGGCCTGCGCGTGGGGATGGACGTCGTGTTCAACCACACGTTCATCGCGGGACAGAACGAAAAGTCCGTCCTCGACCGCATCGTGCCCGGCTACTACCACCGCCTGAACGCGAGCGGCGTGATCGAACGCTCGACATGCTGCGACAACACGGCGACGGAACACCGCATGATGGGGAAGCTGATGATCGATTCCGTCGCGCTGTGGGCGAAGGAATACAGGATCGATTCGTTCCGCTTCGACCTGATGGGCCACCAGCCGCGCGCCGTGATGGAAGACCTGCAGAGGAAGGTCAACGCGGTCGCCGGCCGCGACGTCCAGCTGATCGGCGAAGGCTGGAACTTCGGCGAAGTGGCGGACGGCGCGCGCTTCGTGCAGGCGTCGCAACTATCGCTGAACGGCAGCGGCATCGGCACCTTCAACGACCGCCTGCGCGACGCCGTGCGCGGCGGTTCCGCGGGCGATTCGGGCGACGCGATGTTCAGCCGCCAGGGCTGGATCAATGGCCTCGTCTACGATCCGAACACGCAGGCGGGCGCGCGCCCCGCCGCCGACCTCTTGAAAGCCGCGGACCTCGTGCGCGCGGGACTCGCGGGCTCGATCCGCTCGTATCCGCTGCACACGTTTGACGACAAGACCGTGCCGCTGGAAGCCATCGACTACAACGGCCAGCCGGCCGGCTATGCGAGCGAGCCGGGCGAGGTCGTGAACTATGTCGAGAACCACGACAACCAGACGCTGTTCGACATCGACGTGTTCAAGCTTCCCCTGTCCACGACGAGCCGGGAACGGGCACGCGTGCAGGTGTTGGGCATGGCAGTCGACGCGTTCGCGCAAGGGGTCGCGTACTACCACGCGGGCATCGACGTTCTGCGTTCGAAATCGCTGGACCGCAACAGCTTCAATTCCGGCGACTGGTTCAACCGCATCGACTGGACCTACCGCGACAACCATTTCGGTACGGGCCTGCCGCCCGCGGACGACAACGGCAAGGACTGGCCGCTGCTGCAGCCCCTGCTTGCCAACGCCGCCATCAAGCCGGCCCCCGCCGACATCGCGTTCGCGCGCGACGCCTTCCGCGACCTGCTCGCGATCCGCGCCAGTTCGACGCTGTTCCGCCTGCCCACGGCGGTCGACATCGAACAGCGCCTGCGCTTCTTCAACACGGGAAGCAGCCAGGTGCCGACGGTGGTCGCCGCGCACCTGGACGGCCGCGGCCTGGCCGGCGCAGGGTTCGCCGGCATCGCGTACTTCATCAACGTGGACAAGGTCGGGCACACCGTGACGGACCCGGAGGCCGTCGGCAAGCGCCTGCACCTGCACCCCGTGTTCCTGTCCGAACACGCGGCGGACAAGCGGGCCACGCAGGCGACGTTCGACGGCGCGACGGGCGCGTTCTCGATCCCGCCGCGCACGGCCGTCGTGTTCGTCGAAGACTAAGGCCGCATCACATCGGCCGGAAGCGCCAGGCGAACGTCTGGCTGGCGCGGAAGACTTCGTCGCGGCCGCGCAGCTGCACGGTGATGCGGCCCATCAGGTCGCGCCGCGCATGGGCGATCGCATCGGCGCGCACCGCCACGCCGCGGTGGATCTGCCAGAACTCGTCCGGATCGAGCGCGTCGAGGAGTTCCTTCAGCGATTTGCGCACATGCGTCTCGCCGTCGGTGGCGACGACGCGCGTGTACTTGTCTTCCGACTGGAAGAACAGGATGCTCGAGACGGGAATGACCTTGATCGTGTCGCCGACGCTGGCGCTGATCCAGCGCATGCGCGGCGCAGCCTGCGGCTGCAGGCGCCGTTCCAGGTCGGCGAGGCGCCGGCCGAGGTCCTGGTCGTGCACGCCCGCGCGCGCCCGCACGCGCTCGACGCACTGGCGCAGCCGCGCGGGCGTGACGGGCTTGAGCAGGTAGTCGAGCGCGCCCGCCTCGAACGCCTCGAACGCGTGCGCGCTGTAGGCCGTGGTGAACACGACGTTCGTGACGCCGTCCGCGGCCGCCACCTCCAGGCCACTCAGTCCCGGCATGCGGATGTCGAGGAAGGCCACGTCGGGCCGGTGCTGCACGATGGCCGCGAGCGCGCCGGTGCCGTCCGCGCATTCGGCCACGATGCGCAGGTCGGGCCAGGCGTCGGCCAGCAGCCGGCGCAATTCGCTGCGCGGCAGGTCTTCGTCGTCGGCGATGATTGCGGTGGGCATCGTGCGTTCAGGCTGTCAGGGGCAGGCGCAGGATAGCCGCAACGCCTCCCTCGGGCAAGGCCTTGAGCGTCATCCCCGCCGTGCCGCCATACAGCCCCGCGAGGCGCTCCTGAATGTTCGCGAGGCCCACGCCGGTGCCGGATGTGGCGCTGCCGAAGCCCACGCCGTCGTCGCGCACCTCCAGTTCCAGCAGCGCCACGCCGGCATCCACCACGCGGCGCGCGGTCACCGTGATGCGCGCCGGCCCGGCCTTCGGCTCGACGCCATGCTTGACCGCGTTCTCGACGAGCGAGATCAGCATCAGCGGCGGCACCTGCGCGGCCTCGAGCCCCGGCTCGGCCTCCACCGCGAACGCGAGCCGCGGCATGCGCTCGTGCATCAGCGCCAGGTAGGCGCGCGCCGCGTCGAGCTGGCGGGCCAGCGGCACGCTGCCGCTCGCGGCTTCGTGGCGCATCTGCGGGATGGTCGCGCGCAGGTAGTCGGCCAGGTGGTCGACGATGGCGGCGGCGCGCGCCTGGTCGGACACGATGGCCGAGCGCACGCTGGCCAGCGTGTTGAACAGGAAGTGCGGTTCGACCTGGGCCGCGAGCACGGACAGCCGCAACTCCGCCTCGACGCGCGCGGCATCGGCGCGGCGCAGCGCCTGGTCGCGCAGCACGTCATCGAGCTTGCCGCGCTGGCGCACGAACGCGACCAGGTCGGTGATGCCGCCCAGCCAGCACACGAGCAGCACGACCGCCAGCAGCATGACGACAGCGCCCGCCGTGCCGGCGGTGCTGTGGCCGCCGGGCCGCGGTGCCGCTGCGGGCATCGCCGTGGCGGGTGCGTGCCGCGCCTGGACACGCTGGAATTCGGCCAATGCCTCGTCGTACTTCGCCTGGGCCGCCACGTACGCCGGGCTTGCCGGCGCAGCGCGTGCGGGTTGCGGCCGCGTGCCCTGTTCGACCTGGTAGCGCAGCAGCTTTTCGAACGCGGCGCGGCCGGCCTGCGTGGCCTGTTCCTGGGCCGGCGTCAACGACGTGTTCGCGCTCTTCAGTTTCAGGTAAGCCTCCACGGCGGCGGATTCCTGAGGGGTCAGAGGCACTTCGCCGGCGGGCGCCACGCGGGCCAGCGCCGCCTGTGCGCTTTGCAGGACATCGAACGCCTTCAGCTCCTCCGGACTCATCTTGCGCCAACTCGTGCCCGGCTCGACGCTGAACCTCGGCCCGGCCTGCCAGTTCACCGTGAACTGCACGCGCGGCAGCAGATGGACGACGCGTCCGCCGGTGGCGGGATCGACACGCGCCGCCTCATACCAGTGCTTCAGCTGAAACGCCGTGGCCAGGCTGGCCGCCATCCCCAGCAGCAGCATGCACAGGAGGCCCGCGAACTCGCGCCGGACGGGCCAGCCGCGCGCACGCACCCACACGGCCAGCCCCGGGCCGAGAAGCACGAGCACCACGCAGGGCACGCCGAACACGAAGCCGATACGCAGCACATCGACCCAGTCGACGTTTTGCGGCTGCAGCGGAATCGCCGCCAGCGCCGCGTTCAGCAGCGCCGCCGCGAGCAACCCGGTCAGGAACGCGATGCTGCGGTAGCGGAACCACGCCATACTGAAGATGGGAAACTGGCGCGCGCGGCCGAACCAGCTGGCGTGCACGACGACGTCGGGCGGCAGCGGCATGGCGGAAGAGACTGGCACGGGACTGGACACGGACATCGGAACGCTCTCTGGTCAACTCGAAAGACGCCAGTGTAGAGCGCGGGGTGCGGCCATGGGAACCTTGCGACGAAACGGGCCCGGGTGCGACGAAGCGGCCTGCGGCGGCGCGAACGGCGCGCGCCCGCAACCCCGCCGGTGCTAGCATTTTTGCGTCACCCAACGGAGGCGCTCATGAATACCGGCACGATCAGGGCATGGGCCGCGGCCACGGCCGGCGGCCCTTTGGCACCGTTCGCATATGACCCGGGCCCGCTGGGACCGGAAGACGTGGAGGTCGAGGTCGAGCATTGCGGCGTCTGCCATTCCGACCTCTCCATGCTGGACAACGAATGGGGCATCACGGCGTTCCCGTTCGTGCCCGGCCACGAAGCCATCGGCCGCGTGGCCGCGCTCGGTGCCATCGCCGCGACCAAGGGCCTGTCGGTCGGCCAGCGCGTGGGCGTGGGCTGGAACGTGCGCAGCTGCCAGCACTGCGCGGCCTGCCTCCGTGGCGATTTTCACCTGTGCGCCAGCGTGCAGGCGACCATCGTGGGCCACCACGGCGCCTTTGCCGACCGCGTGCGCGCCCACTGGATCTGGACCATCCCGATTCCCGGCGCGCTGGCGGCGCAGAACGCCGGCCCGCTGCTGTGCGGCGGCATCACCGTGTTCGCGCCGCTGTTGCAGCTGCACGTGCCGCCGACGGCGCGCGTGGCGGTGTTCGGCATCGGTGGTCTCGGACACATGGCGCTGATGTTCACCAGGGCCTGGGGCTGCGACGTGACGGCGTTCACGTCTTCGCCCAGCAAGGTGCAGGAAGCGATGAGCTTGGGCGCCCACCACACGGCCTCGAGCCGCTCCGACGCCGACCTGCAGCGCCTCGCGGGCAGCTTCGATTTCGTCTTCATCACGGCCAACGCGCCGCTCGACTGGGATGCCGTCATCGCACTGCTCGCGCCCGGCGGCCGCCTGCACTTCCTCGGCGCCGTGCTGCAGCCCGTGCCGGTGCAGGTCATGAGCCTGATCATGGGCCAGCGCGCGATCTCGGCGTCGCCGACGGGCAGCCGCGCCCAGATCGACACGATGCTGCGCTTCGCCACCCACCACCACGTGGCGCCGAAGGTCGAGCATTTCCCGATGCGCCGCGTGAACGACGCGATGGACCATCTGCGCGCCGGCAAGGCGAGCTACCGGATCGTGCTGGACGCGGATTTCGCCTGATCGCTCAGGCTGGCGCGGCAGCGTGCGCGACATCGCCCTTGCCGCGCGCCTTGACGCCGTACATGGCGCGGTCGGCCGCGGCGAACAGGCGCACGGGATCGAAGTCGCCATCGGCGGTCGCGATGCCGATGCTGCAACCGACCTGCGCCCGCACGTCGCCCACCGCGACCGGTTCGCACACGACATTCAGCATGCGCACGGCCAGTGCATCCAGCGCCGCACGGGACGGACCGGTCGTGAGGCAGGCGAACTCGTCGCCGCCGAGGCGCGCCACCAGGTCGCCCTTGCGGCTGGCCGCACGCAGCCGTGCCGCAACCGTGCGCAGCACGTCGTCGCCGGCCAGGTGACCCAGCGTGTCGTTGACCTGCTTGAAGCCGTCCAGGTCGATCAGGAGCAGCGACACCGGACTCGCCAGCCGCTCGGCGCGTGCGAGCGCCAGCCCGACCTCATGGTCGAACGCGGCCCGGTTGGCCAGGCCCGTCAACGCGTCGTGCTGGGCGCGATACAACAATTCCTGCTGCGTCAGGCGGGATTCCGTGACGTCGCGCGCGATCGCATACGTGTGCGTCATCGCGCGCCCGTCCTTGGTCGGCGCCGGCGTGGTCCAGGCGAGCCAGCGGTAGCGGCCATCCTTGTGACGCGTGCGTGCCTCGAAGTTCACGCCGTCGGTGCCCTCGGCGATCGTGCGCAGATGCGTGAGCACGTCCGCCAGGTCGTCCGGGTGCGCGCTGTCCTCCAGCGGCAGGCGCATGAACTCCTCCGGCGTATAGCCCAGCAGGCGTTCGACGGCCGGATTCACGCGCAGCAGGCGCCCGTCCAGGCCGTGCACGATGAGCATGTCGAGCGAGTTCGCAAAGAACCAGTCCCACCCTTCCTTGATTTCCTCGTATTCGCGCAGGCGCGAGTCGACGTTGCACGCCACGCGCAACAATTCCTCGCGGTCTTGTTCGAGGCCAGCGATCTTCTGCTCGAGTTCGGCCATCTTGTCGACCTGGCGACGGAGGTATTCGAGCAGTTCGGATTGGGGAAGCTGGATGAGTTCGTTGGGCATGGAAGTGTCGCCGGGGATGTCGCGGACAGGCGGACATCGATTGTAACACTTTGATTCCACGAGGCAATTCTCGTAACAACAGCTGTTGTCATTCCGGGACAGCGCCGCAATCCGGCTGGACCACTTGTCGATCCGGACCGACCACACTACAATGGGCCGACGACAGGCTGCCTTCCACGGAGACCATGAAACCCGCGTTCCTTGCCGTCCTCGCCCTCTGCACCCCGGCCGGTGCCGCCACCCAGCTTCCACCGAACGGCGCCACCAACGTCAATCCGGACACGCATCTCGTACTCCGCTTCGCCAGCCCGCCGACCATCGGCCACGCCGGCAGGATCCGCATCTACGACGCGGCCGACGACCGCCTGGTCGACGAACTGGACATGGGCATCCCGGCCGGCCCCACGGAACGCGCGGCCGGTCCGTATCCCCCGTACCTCGCCACGCCGTACGAGTACGACGGACCGCGCCGGAGCAATGCCGATACGAAGCCCGGCACGCCGTCCGCACCGGGCGTCGCGCCCGCCGCCGGCAACTACCAGCTGACGATCATCGGCGGCTTCACGGACGGTTTTCATTTCCACCCCGTGATCGTGCACGGCAACGCGGCCACGATCTACCCGCACCACGACCTGCTCCGCTACGGGAAGACGTATTACGTGCGGATCGATCCGGGCGTGCTGACGATGGCCGACGGCAGCTTCGAGGGCGTCAGGGACTGGCGCTTCACGACGAAGGCCCGCGCGCCGGCTGCGGATGCGCGCCGCGTGACCGTGGCGGCGGACGGCAGCGGCGATTTCGACACCGTGCAGGGCGCGCTCGACTGGGTGCCGGACCGGCACACCGGCCGCGTCACGGTGTTCGTGAAGAACGGCGACTACGAGGAAATCGTCTACGCCCGCAACAAGCACGACGTCACGGTGCGGGGCGAAAGCCGCGAGGGCGTGCGCATCCATTACGCGAACAACGAGGTGTTCAATCCGCACCCGCCGAACGTCGGCACGAACGAGTTGCCGGGCACGTTCCCGTCGCGGCGCGCGGCGTTCGCGCTCGACCATGTGCACGACATGGTGCTGGACAACCTCACCATCGCGACGACGGCGAACGGGCAGGCGGAAGGCCTGCTGCTCAACGGCGAGCGCACCATCGTCAGGGACGTGACGGTCGAAGGCGCCGGCGACGCGCTGCAGACGAACGGCAGCGCGTACTTCGAGAACATTCGCCTGACGGGCACCGGCGACACGATCCTCGGCCGCGGTCCCGCGTACTTCCGCCACTGTGACATCACCTCGCGCGGCGCGTTCATGTGGATTCGGAATACGCAAGCGAATCACGGCAACGTGTTCGACCGCTGCACGTTCCATGCGACCGGCGGGGAGACTGTCCTCGCGCGCCTGCCCGACAACAAGGGCCGCAATTATCCGTACGCGGAAGCGGTGCTGCTGGATGCGACCCTGACCGGCATCGCGCCGGAAGGCTGGGGGCCCGTCGACGGCGATGCGTCGCACGTACGGTTCTGGGAATTCAACAGCCGCGCTGCGGACGGCAAGCCGGTGGACGTCGGCAAGCGGCATCCGGCATCGCGCCAGCTCGATAGGGACCGCGACGCGGACACGATCGCGCACTACCGCGATCCGGCCTGGGTGCTGGGCGGCTGGACGCCTCACTCGCCCTGACGATTGCCCTTGCGATAATCGGTCGGGCTGCTGCCCGTCCACTGCTTGAAGGCGCGGCAAAATCCGGTGGCGTCCGCGAAGCCCAGGTCGTACGCCAGCGCCGCCACGCCCGTGTTCGAATTGGCGAGCCGGTGGACGGCGATGTCGCGCCGCAGGCCATCCTTCACCAGCTGGAAGCGCGTGCCCTCTTCCGCGAAGCGCCGGTTGAGCGTGCGCACGGAGACGTGCAGGGCCTGCGCGAGATCCTGGATCGTCACCGGCTGCGCGATGTGCTGCTCGAGATAGGCGCGCGTCCTCGCCATCAGGGTGCCACGCTGGCCGGCGCTGAACGTCCAGTCTTCCGGCGCGCGTTTCAGGAATGCCCACAGCTCGTGTTTCTCGCGCTTGAACTGTTCGGCGCAATCCGCGTAGGAAAAATAAATGCACGTCACGTCCGCGTCGAAGCGCACCTCGCCGGGGAACAGGAACGCGTGATCTTCCGCATGCCGCGGGCGGGCGAAGGTGAAGTCGATGCGGTGCAGGCTGATCTCGCGGCCGAGCAGCCACGAGGCGATCCCGTGGATCAGCTTCATCATCAGCTCGTGGCCCAGCGGCGTGACGGGCGTGCCCGGCGCCCGTTCCACCAAGGCGAGGCGCACCAGGTCGTTCTTCGTCGAGATCTGCAGCCGGTAGTCGTCCAGCAGCAGGTTCCAGAAGCGCACCAGGCGGTTGAGCGCGACCAGCACCGTCGGCGCGTCCAGAAGGCTGAGCATCAGGTACTTCAGCGTGCCGCCGCGGATCGGCCGGGACCACAATCCCAGCATCTCGTCGTCGAGCGTCGCCGCGATCGTCCGGTACAGCGCGACGTATTGCTGGCGCGTGAGGCGCGCGTCGGGCTGGTCGAGCAGCGATGGCGGAATCGCGGCACCGGCGAGCACCTGCGCCGCCACGTCGTCGCCGTGCCGGGCGCGGATGGCGTGCAGCATCCCGTGCAGGAAGTGGGCAGAGAGCGTGATCATGCCGTAATTATGGCGCGTTTTGCATACTGATTGGCGCGATGCACCAACTTTTGCTACGCAACCTCCCTATACTGGCGCTTAATTCTGCGCCAAGTGGCGCATTTTGCAAACCTTTGGGGAGCATGAAGTGAATACGAAACGCATCGTCGTGACCGGCATGGGCCTGGTGTCGCCGTTGGGCTGTGGGGTCGAAACCGCGTGGGGACGCCTGTTGAAGGGCGAGTCCGGCCTGGTCGGCCTGTCCGAGGAGATCACGGAAGCGATTCCGGCCAAGGTTGCCGGCGTCGTGCCGGCGTTGACGGACGACCGCCCGTGGGGCTTCGATGCCGACCGCTTCGTGGAACCGAAGGACCAGAAGAAGATGGACCGGTTCAGCATGTTCGCGCTGGCCGCTGCCAGGGAAGCCTTGCAGCAGGCCGGCTGGCAGCCGCAGACCGACGATGAGCGCGAACGCACGGCCACCATCGTGGCATCCGGCATCGGCGGCTTTGGCGCCATTGTGGAAGCCGTGCGCACCACAGACGGCCGCGGACCGCGGCGCCTGTCGCCGTTCACCGTGCCGAGCTTCCTGGCCAATATGGCGGCCGGGCAGATCTCGATCCGCCACGGCCTGCGCGGTCCGCTGGGTGCGCCCGTGACGGCATGCGCCGCGAGCGCACAGGCCATCGGCGATGCCGCGCGCCTGATCCGTGGGGGCGAGGCCGACGTCGCCGTGTGCGGCGGCGCCGAGGCGTGCATCGACCGGGTCAGCTTCGGCGCGTTCGCCGCCGCGCGGACGATGTCCACCAGCTTCAACGACGATCCCACGCAGGCATCGCGTCCATTCGATGCGGCGCGCGACGGCTTCGTGATGGGCGAAGGTGCCGGCATCCTCGTCATCGAAGAGCTGGAGCACGCGCTGCGCCGCGGCGCGGTGCCGATCGCGGAACTGGTCGGCTATGGCACCAGTGCCGATGCGTACCACATGACGTCCCCGCCCGAGGACGGCGACGGCGGACGGCGCGCGATGGCACAGGCGATCCGGCAGGCCGGCGTCGCGCCCGAACTCATCGGGCACCTGAATGCCCACGCGACGTCCACGCCGGTGGGCGACGTGAGCGAACTGGCCGCCATCAAGACCATCTTTGGCGCGGGACGGGGCCCCGCCGTCTCGGCCACCAAGTCCGCGACGGGCCATCTGCTCGGCGCGGCCGGCGGCGTGGAAGCCATCTTCACCGTGCTCGCCCTGCGCGACCAGGTGGCGCCGCCGACCTTGAACCTTGTGCAGCCCGATGCGGCGGCGGAAGGCGTCGACGTCGTCGGCGGCGCGGCGCGCGCGATTGCGACGGACTATGCGATCTCGAACGGGTTCGGGTTCGGCGGCGTCAACGCGAGCCTGCTGTTCCGGCGCATGATGCCTGCTTAATATTTACACAAAACGGTTTATATCGAATAGCATGGGGGTTTCGTTCCACTCACCTCCCCCATGCGCACACTGATCCGGGCCGCCGCCTCGGCCCTGCTTGTTGTCCTCCTGGCGTCCTGCGGCGGCGACCAGCAACCGGTGCAGCACACCGGTGCCGAGCGCACCGCCGCCGCCCTCGGCACCCCGGCGAGCGTGGATGCGGAATACGAATACCTGGTGCAGCAGCTGTACCTCGGCTACTTCGGCCGTCCCGCCGATCCTGCCGGCCTGGCCTACTTCACGAAAGCCTACCGCGCGGCCGGGGCTCCGACCACGATCGGGGGCCTGTTCGATGCTTACGGGACGAATGCCGCCGTGCGCAACCTGGTCGATGCCTTCGCCGCGAGCGAGGAATCGAAGCAGCTCTATCCCGTCTGCGTGATCACCTGCTACGACGCGGAATGGGTACTCGCCCTGTACCAGAACCTGTTTTCGCATTACCCGGACGCGGCCGGCGACAAGTTCTGGGTCGATGCGCTCAACCTGCACGGCGTCACGCGGGCGAACGTCCTGTTGTCCGTGCTGGCCGGCGCCCAGGGGACGGACGCCGACCTGGCGACGCGCAAGGTGCGGGCCGCCGTGCAGTTCACGCGTACGCTCGATGCGGCCGGGCAGCGCGCCTTGTACGACGGCCACATCGCGAACACCATCGTACGCGGCCTGATGCACAACGTGGCCGGCATGGCCGACGACGCCGCCGTGCAGGCGAATATCGACGCCACCATCGGACGCCTCGCCGATCTCGCTGCCGGCAAGTTCGACGAGGCGGTGCCGGGCACGCGCAGGATTCTCCTGCTCGCGGCCCCGGAACGCCTGGCCGACAACGGCACCCGCCTAGCCGCGCTGGCCGGCGCGCTGGGCAACGACCTGACCGCCCTGCGCCGTAACGGCCCCGCGTGGAGCGTGGACGTCGCCGCCGCCGCCACTACCATCAGCGCGATCCGTGCCCAATTGGAGGGCTACGACGGCGCCCTCCTCGTCGGCCAGGTCCCCATCCCCACCGCCGGCGATGCGCCGTTCCTCGACGTGTATCGCCTGCCCGATTGCCCCGCCTTCGACCTGAATGCCGGAGGCCAGGTCCTCAATGCCCTGGCCCTGCATTCGGCCGACCCGCGCTGCCAGAACGGCCTGGTGCTGTCGGTCCTGCGCGGGACCAGCCCCCAGGCGGAAGCGGGCGAACTGGCGAACAAGCTGGACCAGATGATCGCCTATCACCGCGCCGGCGCGAGCGCGAATGCGGGCTGGGTCCAGCGCTTCCGCATGATCGAAGCCGGCTGGTTCGGCGGTCCGGCAGCCCAGTGGGGCGATCAATCGGACAAGTGGGCGAACGTCGGCCTGTATCCGGCCGGCGCCATCAGCTACCTGAACGAGGGCACGTCGGTACAACGGCGCGACGCCTTCCTCGACTGTATCGGCCAGAACACGGAAATGTGCGTCGTGAACGTGCATGGCGCACCGCAGTATCTCGACTTCGAGGGTCCCGGCACGCCCGGCGTCTTCTATTCGAGCGACAGCACCGACTGGAACGCGTCGAGCGTGGCCGCGCAATCCGTCAAGGCCAAGTACATCGAACTGGCGTCCTGCAGCACGCAGAACTTCCTGTACCCGGACTCGGTCGGGACGACGCTGCTGATGCGCGGGAATGCGCTGCTCACGCGCGGCACGACCACCGTCACGGCGGTCACGAGCCTCTACGAAGACGACATCATCAAGAACGAATACGCCCTGCTCCAGAACGGCAGCACCTTCGCGGAAACCGTGTACGGCCGCCTGGAAGGCTCGCCCGTGAGCCTGCAAGGCGATCCCTGGATCACGATGCGTCCCGTACCGGCGGGGCCCCAGCCGAAGCTGGTCATCGACGGCAAGCACCAGAACGGCGGCGCGCTGACCATGCCGATCACGATGGCCGATGCCGTCGGCGGCGCGGGCGCGCGGCGGGTGGTGATCTTTTCCAACCGCGGCGACGCCGACCTGCACGTCCGCATCGGTACGATTTTCGTCGTCACGGGCGTCGACTACGGCACGCCGCAGGGCGGCCAGTACGAATATGGCGAGAACGCGCAATTCGAGACGGATTCCCAGCAGAGTTTTTCCGACGGCCGCGTGCTGCTCTGGCCGAACTACCCGTTCGAGCAGATGGGTGGCGTGATGCCAGTCACACTCAAGCCGGGCCAAAGCGTCGCGATCACGTACCGGCTCAGCGTGCGCACGGGCCCCGACGGCAAGCCGAAGCGACCGGGCCTGTACACCGGCCAGCTCACCGTCACGTCGGACGATCCGGCCAGCGCGCGCGTCTATCTCGCGATGCAGGGGCGCGTGCGCTGATCGGGCGGATCAACCCCGCTTGCGCGCCCGATCCGTCAGCACGAGCGCGATCCCGCCCAGGATCGCGACGACGGCAGCCAGCAGCCGCGGCGTGAACGCCTCGTCCAGCCACAGCGTGCCGCCGACGGCCGCGATCACGGGCACCGACAGTTGCACGCTCGCGGCCTGCAGCGCCGACAGCCCGCGCAGCGCCGCGTACCAGATCACGTAGCCGAGCCCTGACGTCAGCGCACCGGACGCAATGGCAAGCACGATCCCGGCCGTATCCGCATGAGCGCGTGCAGCGAACAGGAAGCCTAGCAGCAGCGCGAGCGGCGTGGCGCGCAGGAAGTTCGATGCGGTGGCCGCGAGCGGGTCGGGCACGCCGCGCCCGCGCAATGAATACGCGCCCCACGCGATGCCCGCGACGGCCATCAGCGCGGCGCCCGTCAAGGGCGGCGCGGCCACGCCGGGCAAGACGAGTACGATGAAGCCGGCCAGCGCCAGCGCGAGGCCCGCCCAGCCGCGCGGCGCGAACCGTTCGCCGCCCGCGAGGCCCACGGCGAACATCGTCAGTTGCACGGCGCCGAACAGGATCAGCGCACCGGTCCCCGCCGGCAAGGTGAGGTAGGCAAACGAAAACGCTGCCACGTAGGCGAACAGCATGGCGGCGGCGCGCCAGTCCGGCGTTGCCGCGGGACGCGACCGCAGACGCATGGCAAGCATCAGCACGAGCGCACCGGACGTCACGCGGATGACGCCGAACGTGGCGGGATCGATGTGGGCATCGCGCAAGGCGATGCGGCACAACAGCGAGTTGGCCGCGAACGCGGCCATCGCAAGTGCCGTCAGGGCGATCGTGGCGGAGGTCGCGCGCGCCACGATGCGCCGGTCAGATGTCGAGGTGGGAGATCAGCAGGCGGCGGCGTTCGCTGTCGCCCTCCGCCGCTTCACCGGCCGGGCCGAGCGAGATGCCGACGGCCATGATGTCGATGAGGAGCAGCTGCAGGATGCGCGAGATCATCGACAGGAACGTCGTGCTGTCCTCGCTGTGGTCGACGGCCAGGCAGACGCTTGCCTTGCGCGCCAGCGCGGACTTGCTGCTCGTGATGGCGATGACGTCGGCACCGGCGGCGCGCGCCACGTCGACGGCGTCCAGCAGTTCCGGCAGCTGGCCCGTCGTCGAGATGGCGACGACCACGTCGCCCGGTCCCAGCAGCTCGGCCGCCAGCGCGAACAGGTGCGAATCGCCGTACGACGACGTCGGGATGCGGAAGCGGAAGAACTTGTGCTGGCCGTCCAGCGCCACGACGCGCGAATTGCCCATCGCGTAGAACTCGACGCGCTTGGCGCGGCGCAAAATGTCGATGGCGCGGTCGATCGAGTTCACGTCCAGCTGGTCGCGGAACCTGAGGATCGCGGACACCGTGTTGTCGATGACTTTCGCCGACAGGTCATGGGTGCTGTCCGTCATGCGCACCTGGCTGTGGCGGACGGGAATCGTGCCCGTCAGGCTGCCTGCGAACTTCAGCTTGAAGTCGGCGAGGCCGGAGAAGCCCAGCGAGCGGCAGAAGCGGATCACGGTCGGCTGGCTGACGTCGGCCAGTTTCGCGATCTCGGCGATCGGCTCCGACAGCACCTTGCGCGGGTGCTCGATCACGAGCTGCGCCACGCGCTGCTCGGCCGGCGACAGTTCCGCCTGCAGGTGCTGCACGCGTTCCATCAGCGTGTTGGCGCCGCTGCGGTTGCGCAGGTGTTCCGACAGGATGCTCGACACGCCGTACAGGGCCGGCGTCGGCATCATGATCACGTAGGTCGGGATCTGCGCGAGGTAGCTGGAGAAGCGACCCTTGGCTTCGAAGCGCGTGCGGAACGGCGACGTCTTGAACCACTCGGCCATGCGCGGCACGATGCCGCCGCCGATGAAGATGCCGCCGAACGCGCCCAGCGTGACGGCCAGGTTCGCAGCCGCGCCGCCCAGCATGCCGGCGAAGCATTCCAGCACTTCCTGGCACAGCGGATCCTTCTGGTCCAGCGCCGCGGCCATGATCGCGGCGGCATCGCGCGGCGGCGCTTCCACACCGTTGCGCAGCGCGAGTGCGCGATAGATGATTTCCATGCCCGGGCCGGAGATCAGGCGCTCGTTCGACACGTGCTGCCATTCTCGCCAGGCGTATTGCAGGATCGCGAATTCGCGTTCGTCGGCCGGGGCGAAGTTGACGTGGCCACCCTCGCTGCCGAGGGTGACGAAGCCGTCCACGGTCGGGATCACGCCGGAGACGCCCAGGCCGGTGCCCGGACCGAGCACGCCGGCCACGGCATTCGCGATCGGCTTGCCGCCGCCGATCTGCAGCAGGTCTTCCGGCTTGAAGCCGGGCAGCGCCATCGCCAGCGCCGTGAAGTCGTTCACGATCAGCAAGGTCGTCAGGCCGAGTGTGCGGCGCACCTCTTCCGTCGAGAACTGCCAGTCGCGGTTGGTCATGCGGATGAAGTCGCCGCTGATCGGATTCGCGAGCGCGAACGCCGCATGCGTGATGCGGGTATTGCCGCTCTGGGCCTGGGTCTGGGCCAGGTAGGCGTTCAGCAGCGGGACGATGCCCGGATAGTCGTCGCACAGCAGCACGGCCACGTTGCGCAGCACGCCCGGCGCGATCTCCAGGGCAAAGCGCGCATGGGTCGCGCCGATGTCGGCCAGCAGGCGCGGACCGTCGGAATAGGCGCCGCGGGTGTGCTTCTGTTCGGTGTCGGGCTCAAGCGTCATGGTGTTGCTCTTCTCGCGAAGGTCTCCTCTATTGCGCGTAGGATACCATTGATTGAAATGCACCAAAAAGCGATTATGACCCGATTCGGGTGGTTACAACGAAATAAGCGGCCCCGAAGGACCGCTCTTTCCACATCGACAACGCCGGATGCTTATTGGCCGCGCGCTTCCGCGTCGATCTTCGACAGCGCGCCGGTGTCGCGCATGAACCAGCAGACGACGAGGGTGCAGGCGATGACGGCCGTCGTGTACCAGTAGAAGCCGCTTTCCAGGCTGATGGATTTGAACCACAGCGCCAGGTACTCGGCCGTGCCGCCGAACACGGAGACGGCGAATGCATACGGCACGCCGACGCCGGTGGCGCGGATCGAGGCCGGGAACAGCTCGGCTTTTACCAGTGCATTGATCGACGTGTAGCCGGACACGATCATCCAGGCACAGGCGATCAGGCCGAACGCTTCCCACGGGCCGCTGGCGTGGCGGATACCGGTCAACAGCGGCACGGTGAACAGGGTGCCCAGCAGCGCGAAGCCGATGAGCAGCGGCTTGCGGCCGATGCGGTCCGACAGCGCGCCATACAGCGGCTGCAGGCACATCGCGAACAGCAGCGACGCGGCCGAGACGGCGGTGGTCTGCCCATCCGTCAGGCCGACGGACAGGCGCAGGAATTTCTGCATATAGGTCGTGTAGACGTAGAAGGCCAGGGTGCCGCCCATCGTCAGGCCGATCACCAGCATCACTTCGCGCGGGTGCTGCATCAGTTGCTTCAGGCCGCCCATCGGTTTCGCCTTTTTACGCGCGGCCTCGAACGACGCGGTCTCCGGCAGGTTGTGGCGCATGCGCAGGGCCAGCAGCGCGAGGCAGGCACCGGTGAAGAACGGGATGCGCCAGCCCCAGGCACGCAGCTGGTCGGCGTCGAGCAGGAAGTTCTGCAGCACGAGCAGCAGGACCAGCGCCAGCAGCTGGCCGCCGATCAGCGTCACGTACTGGAAGCTGCTGTAGAAGCCGCGGTGCTTCGAGTCCGCCATCTCCGACAGGTACGTCGCGCTGGCGCCATATTCGCCGCCCAGGCTCAGGCCCTGCAGCAGGCGCGCCAGCAGCAGGATGCACGGCGACAGGATGCCGGCCGCGGCGTAGGTCGGCGCGCAGGCGATCAGCAGGGAGCCGAAGCACATCAGCAGTACGGAGGTCATCAGCGCCGTCTTGCGGCCGAGGCGGTCGCCGATGTGGCCGAACAGGATGCCGCCGATCGGACGCACGAAGAAGCCCAGCGCGAAGATGCCCGCCGTGGACATCATCTGCGCCGTGGGATCCTGCTTGGGGAAGAACGAGTTCGCGAAGTACAGCGCGAACGCCGAGTAGCAGTAGAAATCGAACCACTCGACGAGGTTGCCGGCCGAGCCGATGAAGATGGCCTTCAGGCGCGAGCCGGAAATGCGCTCGCCGGCGCCGGCCGCCGCCTGGGCGCCGACCTTGGATGTGATGGTGTTCATGGATGTCTCCTCTTTTGGTATGCCCACTATCCCAGCCATGGGCCGCGCACACATCCGCAATGTCGGCGCGCCCTCCTCCGTAAAACTACGGAGACGGTTTTCTTCAGGCCGCGCAACTGCTATCGTTGGCGCCATGGCCAAACTGCTCAACCTCCTCATCGGCGCCTTCGCGCTGGCCGTCATCGCGGCGTCGGGGAACTGGGCCGAGCGCCACGAGCTGCAGACCAAGACGGAAGGCCTGCGCCAGGCCGCGGCCGCGCACGTGCTGGGCCTGCGCGGCCTCGTCGAGAAGCACGACTTCCTGCCGCACGCGGCGGCCCGCCACCCGGACGTGCAAGACCTGCTGCGCACCCCGCGCGACGGCGCGCTGCGCTCACGCGTCAACGATTACTTCGCCGACCTGCAGGCGACGACGGGCGCCGCCGCGCTGTTCCTCGTCGACCGCGCGGGCCTCACGCTCGCGGCCAGCAACTGGAACCTGCCGTCCAGTTTCGTCGGCCAGTCCTATCGCCAGCGCCCCTACTTCGAGGATGCCGTGCAGGGCCGGCGCGGCATCTTCTATGGCCTCGGCCTCACGACGGGCCAGTCCGGGCTGTTCATCGCGGAACCCGTGCGCGCGGACGGCGCTATCCTGGGCGTCGTCGTCGTGAAAATCAGCCTGGAACCGCTGCAGGCCGCATGGATGCGCGGCGCCGACCCGGTGGTGCTGCGCGACAGCCGCGGCATCGTCTTTCTCTCCGCCGTGCCGGACTGGCTGTTCCACGCGATCCGGCCCGTGTCCGCGGCCGACCTGCACTGGATCGTCGAGCACCGCCAGTACGGCAACCGCGAACGCTTCTACGTGCTGCCGTGGCAGACGGAGACGCGCGGGGCGTCCCCCGGCTTCGTCCTGCACACGAACATGGGCGGACGCCGGCTGGACCTGCTCGCGCTGGACACGCCGCTGCCGGAACTGGGCTGGACCCTGACCGTCACGACCGACATGAAGGAAGTGGTGCAGGCGCGCCAGCTCGCGCTGATGCTGGCCGCCCTGGCCGTCGCGCTGCTGCTGCTCGGCGTGCTGTACTGGCGCCTGCGCGAAAAACGCTTCCGCGAACAGCGCTCGGCCCGCATCGAACTCGAACGCCGCGTCGAGGAACGCACCCACGACCTGGAAGAAGCGCACGCGTTCCGCAAGGCGATGGAAGACTCGCTCCTCGTGGGCATGCGTGCGCGCGACCCGGAGGGCACCATCATCTACGTCAACCCGGCCCTGTGCGCGATGGTGGGCTACAGCGCGGACGAATTGCTCGGACGCCGTCCGCCTTACCCGTACTGGCATCCGGACGACCAGGAAAAACACGAGCGCGAAAGCGCCGACGCGCTGCAGGGCCGCGCCGCCCCGCACGGCTTCGAATCGCGCATCCGCCACAAGGACGGCCACGACGTGATCACGATGGTCTACACGGCCCCCCTCGTCGACGCGCAGGGCGTGCACCGGGGCTGGATGAGTTCCGTCGTCGACATCACGGCGCAGAAGCAGGCCGAGGCCCGCCAGCGCGACCAGGAAGTGCGCCTGCAGCGCAGCGCGCGCCTCGCGAGCGTGGGCGAGATGGCGTCCACGCTCGCGCATGAACTGAATCAACCGCTGATGGCGCTGTCGAACTTCGCCGTTGCCGCGCGCGCCCTCACCGCGCAATCGGCGCCGCCCGACATGCTGGCCGGCGCGCTCGACGAGATCGTCGAACAGTCGAAACGCGCCAGCGAGATCGTCAAGCGGGTGCGCGCGTTCATCAACCCCAAGCGGGGGCATTACGAAAACCTCGCGGTCGACGGCGTCATCGCGCACGCGGCGGCGCTGCTGGAGCCCGAGCTGAAGCAGGCGGGCATCGCGCTGCAGCTTGCACTGGACGATGGCGGCACCGTGGTACGCGGCGACCGGGTCCTGCTCGAACAGGTGCTCGTGAACCTGATCCACAACGCGATGCACGCGATGCAGGACCGCCCGCGCGGCGCCATCGACCTGACCAGCCGGCGCGTCGACACGGGCGTGCGTATCACCGTCACCGACCATGGTCCCGGCATACCGCCCGAGCAGCTCGACCAGATCTTCGCGCCCTTCTTCACCACCCGCCCCGACGGCCTGGGCCTGGGGCTGAACATCTGCCGCACCATCGTCGAGGCCCACGGCGGTTGCATGACCGTCGAGAACCCCGCGGGCGGCGGCGCCGCCTTTTCCTTCACACTTCCGATCGCGCCATGAAAGACATCCCGCTCACCCTGTACGTCGTCGACGATGACGAAGCCCTGCGCCGTTCCCTGCTGTTGCTGCTGTTTTCGCAGGGCCTGGCCGTGCAGGCGTTCGAATCGGGCGAGGCGTTCCTAGAGGCCGTCGACATGCGCCAGCCGGGCTGCGTGATCCTCGACCTGCGCCTCGGCGGCATGAGCGGCCTGGCCGTGTTCGACCGCCTGCGCGCGGCACACAGCCCGCTCGTCACGCTGTTCCTGTCCGGCCACGGCGACATCCCGACCGCCCTCGAAGCCGTGCGCCAGGGTGCGTGGGACTGGGTGGAAAAGCCGGACACGCAGCACCTGCTCGACAAGCTGCCGGCCGCCATCGCGGAGGCACGATCCCGTGCACACGCGCTGCGGCTGTGGGCGGAGCTGACGCCGCGCGAACGGGAAGTCGCGCGGCTCGTGGGGCTCGGCCAGCCGAACAAGGAGATCGCGCGGGTGCTCGTGCCGCCATGCGGACCGCGGTCGGTGGAGACGCATCGCGCGAACATCTTCAGCAAGCTGCAGTGCGCGAACGATAACGAGTTGGGGCGGTGGCTGGCGGCGCACCCGTGGCTCGGCTAGCGCTTGCTCAATCCTGTCAACAACGCCTGGTGAAACCGCGCCGGATCCTGCATCTGCGGCGCGTGGCCCATGTCGTCGAACTCGACGAGCGTCGCATGCGGAATCGCCTTCGCCGCAGCCTTGCCCAGCGCCGCGTAGTTGCCCAGCTTCGGCCGCAGTTCGGCCGGCGCGGCATCCTTGCCGATGGCCGTGTTGTCCTTCGTCCCGATCAGCAGCAGCACGGGCATCTTCAGTAACGGGAATTCGTACACGACCGGCTGCGTGTAGATCATGTCGTACAGCAGGGCCGAGTTCCACGCGACGAGTTTTTTACCGGGCCCGCGGTACAGCCCCGCGAGCATCTGCACCCACGGCTCGTACACGGGCTTCCAGTCGTTGACGTAGTACGTGGCTTTTTCGTACGCGCGGATCCTGTCGGCCGTCGTCTGGAGCTCCCGCTCGTACCACTTGTCGACGCCCAGCGCCGGGACGCCCAGCGCCTTCCAGTCTTCCAGCCCGATCGGGTTCGCGAGCACCAGCTGCTCCGTCTCCTCCGGATACAGCAGACCGTAGCGCACGGCCAGCATGCCGCCCGTCGAGTGGCCCATCACGGTGGCCTGTCTGACGCCGATGGATGCCAGCAGCGCGTGCGTGTTGGCGGCCAGTTGCTGGAAGCTGTATTGATAGTGCTCCGGCTTGCTCGACTTGCAGAAGCCGATCTGGTCGGGCGCGACGACGCGGTAGCCGGCCTTCGTGAGCGCGTCGATGGACGACTTCCACGTCGCGGCGCAGAAGTTCTTGCCGTGCAGGAGGACGACGGTGCGGCCGTTCGGCTGCGCCGGTTTCACGTCCATGTAGGCCATGTGCAGCGGCACGCCCTGCGACGTGAAGCGGTATTGCTGCACGGGGTACGGGTAATCGAAGCCTTCCAGCTCGGGGCCGTAGGCGGGTTCGGCGGCGTGGGCTGCGCTCATGATCAGCGCAGCGCACGCCGCCGCGGTCAGGCGTGCTCGGGGCATCGGATTCTCCTGGTGGATGCGATGCCCCGCAGTCTAGCGGAGATGCGGTTTTCAGTCCTGCGCGATCAGCGCCACCGGTGCGCGCGTATCGAACTGCACCTTGCCGCCCGAGACGATGGCCGTCTTGCCCGTGTACGCATCGCGCACCGTCTGGCCGTCGCCGAACACGCCGGCCACGGAGATGGCGACCGTGCGGTCCTGCGGCAGGTCGAGGGCGACGACGACGCGGTCGGAGACGCCGTTTTTCTCGTACGTGCGCTTGAACGTGTACGGGCTGGAGGCGATCATCTGGTGCACGCCCGCGCCCACGGCCGGATGCGCGTGGCGGAAGCGGCCCAGGCGCGCCCAGTGGTCGCGCACCTCGGCCACGCCGTGCAGGCCGACCTGGGCATTGTTCTTCAACTGGTCCCAGTTCATGAACGAGCGCAGGTTCGCGTCGCCCACGGCGCCTTCGATCTTCAGTACGCGCGCCGTCTCGTCGCCGTAGTAGACCTGGGCCTGGCCCGGCGCCAGCAGCAGCTTGTTCGCTGCCTCGAACGGGCGCGCGCGCATTGCGTCGAACGGGTGGCTGTCGTCGTGCGAGTCGAGGTAGTTCAGGACCGTGACGCCTTTCAGCGGGCCGTTCAGCAGGGTCGAATACTTCGAGAACAGCGTCTCGTAGCTCTGGCCGGCGTCGTTCGGCAGGCTGAAGTTGATCATGCTGTCGAAGCCGTTGTTGTAATAGTCGACCTTCGTGCCGTCCTCGTAGGCGAACTGGCGGCCGTCCGCGATCGGATGGCCGAACGCCTCGGCCGTCATGAAGAACGGCACATTGCCCATCTTGTCGACGGCCTGCTTGCCGGCCGGCGTGCGCTTCCAGTCCTCGTAGGCCTGGCTCGCCACCTTTTTCAGGTCCTTCCACACGCCGGGTTCCGTGTGCTTGACGGTGTCGCCGCGGAAGCCGTCGAAGCCGTACTTGCGCACCCAGTCGGCGTGCCATTTCATCAGGTAGTAGCGCGGTGCGCGCGGGTAGCCCGTGCGCTTGAAGAAGTCGTCCAGCTCCTTCACTTCGCGGTCGTAGCGCCCTTCCTTCTTCCACTTCGCGACGAGGAACGGCGGCAGGTCGACCTTCGCATTGCTGTCGGTGCGGAAGTCCGGCAGGTTTTTCACGAGCGCGCAATCGACCGTGCCCCTGACGTCCTTGAAGTTGCAGACGGGCGACGTGCGCACCCAGTCGGACGGCCACACGGTATCTTCCGGAGTGACCGGCCCCGTGTGGTTCATCACGACGTCGAGCAGCACGCGGATGCCGCGCGCATGCGCCGCCTCGACGAGGTCGCGCACGTCCTTCTCGGTGCCCACGTTGGCGTCGACGGCCGTGAAGTCGCGCGCCCAGTAGCCGTGGAAGCCGTAGCTGACGCCCGTGCCCTCGTCGGTGGACGCGTGGATCTGCTCGACCGGCGGCGAGATCCAGATCGCGTCCACGCCCAGGTCCGTGAAATACCCTTCCTTGACCTTGGCCGTGACGCCGGCCAGGTCGCCGCCCATGAAGCCGCGCGCGACGGCCGCGTCGTTCTTGCGGCCGTAGGCGAGGTCGTTCGACGGATCGACGTTGTTGAAGCGGTCGATCACGAGGAAGTAGACGGTCGCGTTATCCCAGGTGAACGGCTTGCCCTTGACCGGCGACAGGTCGGGCGCGGCCGAGGCGGCGCCGAAGGCGAGCATCAGGGAGGCGGCGAGAACGGGGAGTTTCATGCGGGGTCCTGTCAGTAGTTATAAGCGTCGTTCCCGCGAAGGCGGGAACCCAAGTTCATGCGCCGTCGAAACGCATGCAAGATTGGGTCCCCGCCTGCGCGGGGACGACGTTGGTTGAGTGCGCGGTAGATCGTGCGGTTGCATCACGTAATCACGCTCGGCTGCTCCCGCCCGGTCCGCGCCTTCAGTCCCGACACCTGCTCCGCGATGGCGATGAGCGGCGCCAGCGCCTGCTGGGTATCGAGGTTGTGGCGGGCCGGGTCGGCTTCGTAGCGTTCCAGGTACAGGCGCACGGTGGCGCCTTCCGTGCCGGTGCCGGACAGGCGCATCACGATGCGCGAGCCGTCCGTCATGACGATGCGCACGCCCTGGCGGGAAGACACGGAATTGTCGACCGGGTCGGTATAGGTGAAATCGTCGGCCAGCTGGACACGGAAATCCCCCAGCGTCTGGCCTGCCAGCGATGCGAGCTTGCCGCGCAAGTCGTCCATCATTGCGTTGGCGGCGCCGGCGTCCACGGCCTCGTAGTCGTGGCGCGAATAATAGTTGCGGCCGAAGCGGGCCCAGTGTTCCTGCACGATCTCGTTCACGGACTTGCCCGTCGCGGCGATCAGGTTCAGCCAGAACAGCACGGCCCACACGCCATCCTTTTCGCGGATGTGCATCGAGCCCGTGCCGTAGCTCTCTTCGCCGCACAGCGTGGCAAGGCCCGCGTCGAGCAGGTTGCCGAAATACTTCCAGCCGGTCGGGGTCTCGAAGCAGGACACGCCCAGCGCGGCGGCCACGCGGTCTGCGGCCTGCGACGTCGGCATGGAGCGCGCGATGCCCTTGATGCCGTCGCGGTAGCCCGGCGCAGCGGTCGCGTTGGCGGCGATGATGGCGAGGCTGTCCGACGGCGAGACCGCGAGCTTGCGGCCGACGATCATGTTGCGGTCGCCGTCGCCGTCCGATGCGGCGCCGAAGTCGGGCGCGTCGGGGCCGTCCATCAGCGCGATCAGTTCGGCCGCGTTGACGGGGTTCGGGTCCGGGTGGTGGCCGCCGAAGTCTTCCAGCGGTTCGGCGTTGACGACGGTGCCGGCGGGCGCGCCCAGCATGCCTTCGATGATGGCCTTCGCGTACGGGCCGGAGACCGCGTACATGCCGTCGAAACGCATCGTGAAGCCGCGCTGGAACAGGGCGCGGATGGCGTCGAAGTCGAACAGGCCGGCCATCAGCTCGGCGTAGTCGGACACGGAATCGATCACCTCCACTTCCATGTCTTCGAGGCGGATGCTGCCGATTCTATCCAGGTCGACCGGGCCGGCGTCGCTGATGCGGTACGCGCTCAAGGTCTTCGTATGTTCGTAGATCGCGTCGGTGATTTTCTCGGGCGCCGGGCCGCCGTTGTCGATGTTGTACTTGATGCCGAAGTCGCCGTCGGGACCGCCCGGGTTGTGGCTGGCCGAGAGGACGATGCCGCCCAGCGCGGCACGCTTGCGGATGACGCAGCTGACGGCCGGCGTCGACAGGATGCCGCCGCGGCCCACGAGCACGCGGCTCACGCCATGGGCGGCGGCCATGCGCAGGATGGTCTGGATGGCGTCGCGGTTGAAATAGCGGCCATCGCCGCCGAGCACCAGGGTGCGGCCCTGGAAGTCACCCAGCGTCAGGAAGATGGCCTCGACGAAGTTTTCGAGGTAGCCGGGCTGCTGGAACTCCGTCACCTTTTTGCGCAGCCCGGACGTGCCGGGGCGTTGCCCGGCGAACGGGGTCGTCGCAATCGTCTGAATTGTCATGTCTTGCTCCTGTCGGGGGGGTTGTTGTCAAACCCGTAAGGATACGGCACTCGCCCCGACTGCGGCGCCGCTCTCAGTGGGCGGCGCGCTCCGGACGGTCGGTGACGAACAGCGCCAGCACGGCCGCGATGACCATCGACACGCCGCCCAGCACCAGCGTAAGTACCGCGTGGTTGCCGAACATATGCTTCGTGAACCAGCCGAGCACGAGACCGCTGACGATCTGCGGAATCACGATGAAGAAGTTGAACAGGCCCATGTAATAGCCCATGCGGTTCGGCGGCAGCGCGGCAGCCAGGATCGCATACGGCATCGTGAGGATGCTCGCCCACGCCACGCCCACGCCCAGCATCGGAATCAGCAGCAGGTGCTTGTCGTGGAAGAAGAACACGCTGACCAGCGACAGGCCGCCGATCGCAAGGCAGACGGCGTGGCACGCCTTGCGGCTCGTGCGGCGCGCCAGCACGGGCAGCACGAACGCGGCCAGCGCGGACATGCCGTTGTAGACGGCGAACATCACGCCGACCCAGTTGCCCGCGTCCTGGTAGCCCGCCGACAGAGGATCCGTCGTGTTGTAGACGTTGTCGGCGATCCCGGGACCGGTGTAGATCCACAGCGCGAACAGCGCGATCCACGAGAAGAACTGGACGAACGCCAGCTGCACCATCGCCTTCGGCATGCGCGCGAAGCCGCCCATGATCTCGCGCAGCGCCACGCCGAAATTGCGTGAATGCTTGCGCTGGGCCGCGAAGCGGTCGAGGTCCGGCGGCGGCAGTTCGGTCGACGTGAACACGGTCCACGTCACGGCCAGCAGGAACGCGGCGCCGCCGATATAGAACGAGTAGCGCACGGAATCCGGCACCCCGCCGTCGACGGGCACGTTGGAGACGCCGAGGTAGTTCGTGAAGAGGATCGGCAGCAGCGACGCGATCACGGCGCCGCAGCCGATGAGGAAGGTCTGCATCGCGAAGCCGGCGGTCTGCTGCGACGTATCGAGCTTGTCGCCGACGAACGCGCGGAACGGCTCCATCGAGATGTTGATCGAGGCATCCATCAGCCACAGCATGGCCACGGCCATCCAGACGGCGGAGGAATTCGGCATCACGAACAGCGCGATGGCGGCCAGCACGGCGCCGAGGAAGAAGAACGGACGGCGGCGGCCCCAACGCGGGTGCCACGTGTTATCGCTGAGGTAACCGATCACCGGCTGCACGAGCAGGCCCGTAACGGGCGCCGCGAGCCAGACGAGGGCCAGGTCGTCCATCGACGTGCCCAGCGTGGCGAAGATCCGGCTCGTGTTCACGTTCTGCAGCGCCAAGCCGAACTGGATGCCGAAGAAGCCGAAGCTCATGTTCCACAGCTGCCAGAAAGTCAGCCGCGGCTTGAGTGCATGTGTTTGCATTTCCATCTGTGTCCCCTAATGCGCCTGGACTCCCGCCAGGCTGCCACATGTAGCAAAGTAACATGGGGTTTTCTGGGTGTCAACGAAACAACACCCTGAATCTAAAGGGAAGCCACAGAAAATGTAGTCAAACAACAACCGGGGTCAGAGCCCTGTTTTGGGCAATTGCCAAAAATCGGGCTCTGACCCCGGTGTTTATTTGCGGGGTTTCTTGTCCGCGAACTTGCGCTTTGCCGGCTTTTTCTCCGGCGGTTCTTCGCCGTCGCGCGTGATGCCCAGCTGCTGGCCCGCCACCCACACCTTTTTCAGATGGTCGAGCAGGTCCCGCGGCAGGTCGGCTGGCATGTCGAGCGTGCTGAAGTCGTCGTAGATCTCGATGCGGCCGATCTCCTTCGATGGCACGCCGCCTTCGTTGGCGATCGCGCCCACGATGTTGCCCGGCTTGACGCCGTGGAAGTGGCCCACCTCGATGCGGTACGTGGCCATGCCCGGCTCCGGCGCGCGCACGACGCGCTCCTTCTTGAAGCCCTGGCGGCCTTCCCCATCCCGGCCGGCACGGGCCGGGCGCTCGTCGCCGAAGCTTTCGCGGCCCGCGCGCGCCGGGCGTTCCTCGCGTTCGCGGAATTCCGGCTTGGGCTCGCGGTCCGGCTTTTCCAGCAGCAGCGGCTCGTCGCCGCGATACAGCTTGGCCAGCGCGGCCGCGATGTCGATCGCGGGCACGTTCTGCTCGCGCTCGAAGTCCTCGATCAGGGAACGGAACACGTCCAGGCCGCCCGCGGCCAGCGTCTCGCCGATCTGCTCCTTGAACTTCGTGATGCGCACCTCGTTGACGGCCTTGATGGTCGGCAGCGTGAGCGGCGCCACCGGCTGGCGCGTGGCGCGCTCGATCGCCTTCAGCAGACCGCGTTCGCGCGGCGTGATGAACAGGATCGCGTCGCCGCTGCGGCCCGCACGGCCCGTGCGGCCGATGCGGTGCGTGTAGCTTTCCGGGTCGGACGGCACGTCGTAGTTGATCACGTGGCTGATGCGCTCCACGTCCAGGCCGCGCGCGGCGACGTCGGTGGCGACGAGGATGTCGATCTTGCCGTTCTTGAGCTGTTCGATCGTGCGCTCGCGCTGTTGCTGGGCCATGTCGCCGTTGATGGCGGCCGCGGCGAACCCGCGTGCCTGCAGCTTGGACGCCAGTTCCTCGGTGCCGAGCTTCGTGCGCGCGAAGACGATCATGCCGTCGAACGGCTCCGCTTCCAGGATGCGCGTGAGCGCGTCCAGCTTCTGCAGGCCCGCGACGAGCCAATAGCGCTGCGTGATGTTGGTGGCCGTCGTCGTCTTGGCGGCCACCGTCACCTCGCTCGGCTCATTCAGGTACGTCTTGGCGATGCGCTTGATCTGCTGCGGCATCGTGGCCGAGAACAGCGCGGTCTGGCGCCCTTGCGGGGTTTCCTGCAGGATGCGCTCGACGTCGTCGATGAAGCCCATGCGCAGCATCTCGTCGGCTTCGTCCAGCACGAGGGTCTTCAGCTGCGAGATGTCGAGCGAGCCCTTGTCGAGGTGGTCGATGACGCGGCCCGGCGTGCCGACGACGACCTGCACACCGCGGCGCAGCGCCGACAGCTGCGGGCCGTAGCTCTGGCCGCCGTAGATCGGCAGCACGTGGAAATTCTTCAGATGCGCGGCATAGCTCTGGAACGCTTCGGCGACCTGGATCGCGAGCTCGCGCGTAGGCGCGAGCACGAGGGCCTGCACGGCCGGGTTCTTGACGTCGATGCGCGACAGCACGGGCAGCGCGAAGGCGGCCGTCTTGCCGGTGCCCGTCTGCGCCTGCCCCAGCACGTCGCGTCCCTCCATCAGGAGAGGAATGGTGGCCGCCTGGATCGGCGACGGCGTCTCGTAGCCGACCTCCTTCAGTGCCTTGAGGATGGGTGCGGGGATGTCGAGGTCGGCGAAGGTCGGGAGCTGTGTGTCTTGCATGTAGGAATCTTCAAATAAAATCGTAAGCAAACGAGTAGTTTACTACTTCAGGCGGCCGAGCTCCCGATTATTTCGCGGCGGCGACGGCCGCCACGAAATCCTTATGCGCCGGCATCACATCCACGCACCGCCCGATCACGCGCTCCGTATTGGCGAGGAAATCGCGCAGATCCCCTTCGCCCATCAAATCGACCAGCGGGTGGTAGCCGCCCGCTTGCACGCCCTGCCCGTGCAGCACCTGCTGCCAGCCGACCGGCGTAAACAGCTCCTCGTTCTCGCGCACGACCCGGCCATGGGCCTTGAACAGGTCGATCTTGCGGCGCAGCGTGTCCGGAATGTCCATCGTGCGTACATGGTTCCAGAATGGCGTGTCGGCGCGGGCCGTGGCGTGGTAGTGCAGGATGAGGAAATCGCGGATGCGCTCGACCTCGAAATCGCCCTGGCGGTTGAACTCGTCGATGTCGGGCTGGTGAAACCCCTTGTCCGGGAAAAAGGCCAGCAGGCGCGAGAGCGCGGACTGGATCAGGTGGATCGACGTCGATTCGAGCGGCTCCAGGAACCCCGACGACAGGCCGATGGCCACCACGTTGCGGTGCCACGCCTTGCGGCGGCGGCCGGCAGTAAAGCGCAGCAGCTTCGGCTCGGCCAGCGCTTCGCCATCCAGGTTATTCAGCAGGATGGATGCCGCTTCGTCCTCGCTCATGTGGCGGCTGGAAAACACGTGGCCGTTGCCCGTGCGGTGCTGCAGGCCGATGCGCCATTGCCAGCCGGCCGGGCGCGCATGCGCGATCGTGTACGGCAGCAAATCGCCCGACAGCGCGCACGGCACGGCCCAGGCGCGGTCGCACGGCAGCCAGTGGCTCCAGTCCTCGAAGCCCGCGTGCAGGGTCTGCTCGATCAGCAGGCCGCGGAAGCCGGTGCAGTCGAGGAACAGATCGCCCGTCACGACTTCTCCGCTGGCCAGCACCACGGACTCGATGAACCCGTCGTGCGGGCGCTGGCGCACCTCGACCACCTTGCCCTCGGTGCGGCGCACGCCGCGCGCTTCGGCGTAGGTGCGCAGGTAGCGGGCGTACAGGCCGGCGTCGAGGTGGAACGCGTACACGATGTCGGCCAGCGGCGAATTCGGCGCCTCCGGCGGTGGGCGCATGAACTTGCCCGCACGCGCGCCCATCCGGTTGATCGAATAGTGCTCGAGGTCGGGCGCGATCCCGGCCTGGTGGGCCTTGAGCCAGTACTGGAAGAAGTCGACGGTCTGCACGTCCTGGCCGAAGCGGCCGAACCCGTGCATGTAGCGCTCGCCCGGGCGGCTCCAGTCCTTGAATTCGATGCCGAGCTTGAATGTGGCCTTCGTCTCGCGCACGAACTCGTCCTCGTTGATGCCGAGGACGTCGTTGAACAGGCGGATCATCGGGATCGTCGATTCGCCCACGCCGACGGTGGAAATCTCGTCCGACTCGACGAGGCGGATGGCGAAGCGGCCCTGCAGCAGGCGCGCCAGCGCGGCGGCGGCCATCCAGCCGGCCGTGCCGCCGCCGACGATCACGATGTCTTGGAGAGGAGTCTGTTGCGTCATGGTCGTAGGATACAAAAAAAAACCCTTGCCGGCGCAAACCGGCAAGGGTGGGAGCATCAGCACAGGGCCGACATAGGAGACTTACATCTTGTAGTTCAGGCCGATCAGCACCGTGCGGCCCAGCGGGCGGTCTTCGATGACGTTATCCTTGGTCTTGCGATAACGGGTGAAGTGCGCGCTCTTGACGTTGTTCATCTGCACCAGCAGCGACAGGTTCTTCAGCGGACCGTCCTGGAACTCGTAGCCGAACTGCAGGTCGAGGACCTTGCCGCCGACGACGTAGGTCAGCTGGCGGTCGCCCGTGTTCTGCGTCACTTCGCCGATGAAGTCCGAGCGGTAGGTTTCGGCGGCGCGGGCCGAGAAACCGTTCTTCTCGTAGTACACCGTCAGGTTGGCGGTGCGCTTCGACAGGCCCGGCAGGTTCATGTTGCCGCCGCCGTTGTCCTGCGTCGTGTTCGGGATCGACACCGAGCTCGCGTTCTGCGCCACGTTGGCGACGACGCCGAAGCCGTCCAGGTAACGGGTCAGGACGTTCAGCGGCAGCGACGCGGCCAGCTCGACACCCTTGATATTGCCGCCCGTGCCGTTCAGCGGCGTGTTGTAGGTACCGATCGTGCTCGGCGCCTGGTACGAGGTCGGCAGCAGCACGGACGAGAAGTCGAACTGGCGGTCCGTGTTGATGATGTAGCTGTCGAGCTTGCGGTAGAACACGGCGGCGCTCACGTACGCCTTGCTGTCCCAGTATTTTTCATACGACACGTCCACGCCCTTGGCACGGAACGGCTTCAGCTGCGGGTTGCCGCCGCCGCCGGTGTAGTAGCCCTTCGACGCGTCGTAGCTGAAGCTGCCCGAGGCACGCATCTGCTGCAGTTCCGGACGGGCCATGATCTTTTCCAGCGAGAAGCGCAGGGACTGCTGGTTGCCCAGGTCGCCGACCAGGTTCAGGCTCGGCAGCACGTCGTTGTAGCTGGTGCCGTCGGTGACGGTCGCGGTCGGGCGGTGCAGGTCGTCCGTGCCCTGGTTCTTGTCCACCGAGAACGCGGTCGATTCCTGTTTGGTGTGCACGAACTGCAGGCCCAGCGCGCCGCGCACCGGGATGCCGGCGGCTTCGGTATCGATGCCCAACTTGGTGAACGCCGTGTCGACCTTCTCGCGCACCACCCAGTCCTTGTTGTAGATGTCCGGGTGCTGCTTCGGATTCACGTTGTAGACGTTGGCCAGCGCGGCGACCGGGTCGAAGCCGAGCACGGTCAGGCCGGTCTCGCCGACGCCCTGCGCGCTGCTGCCCGACGGGAACGGTGCCGTTGCGTAGCGGTCGGCGCCGCCCTTGATCGACAGCAGGCCTTCGACGAACGAACGGGTCTTGGAGCGGTTCGACACGTTCACGCCACCGGTGAACTTGCTGAAGAACCAGCCTTCAGGCAGGTCGCGCGACACGTCCAGGCGCACGGCGCCCAGGCGGTCGTACACGTGCGGGAACTTCACGTAGCCGGCCTGGGTTTCGGTACCGCCCCAGCCCTGCGGGTCGGTCAGCACGACGTTGTTCGGGTTGGTGAGATCGACGCTGCTGGTGAACGCGCGGCTGCCGCGGGCGAAGCCGATCGTGGTCAGGTTGTTGGCCGCGACCGAACCGTAGGTCTCGAGGTTGGTGCCGTTACGTTCGGCGCTGTTCCACGACAGGTCGAGCGACGCGGTCCAGTCCTGGTCGATCTTCAGCTTGTTGTTCCAGCCGATCGAACGGGTGACGTCGTTCCACACTTCGTTGTCGTTGCGGATGATCGGACGCACGTTGTTGATCTGGCCGCTCATCACGTCGGCACCCGACAGCGTGGCGTTGATCAGCTGGCTCGGCTTGTCGTAGGCGCTGGTGCCGGTATCGTTCAGCGGCGCCTGGAAGCCGACGTTGCGGGTGCTGCGGTCGTACTTCGAATAGAACAGGTCGACCGTGCTGGTGAAGTTGCGGCTCGGACGGTACTGGACCACGCCCATCAGGCCGTTGCGCGACTGGCGGTAGGTCTCGGTGTACGCTTCGAAGCCGGTGTACGGGATGTTGACGGTCTGGCCGTTGTACGTGGTCGTGCCGTTGCCCCAGCCGTTGAAGCGCGACGATGCCGGGCCCTGGCCCTGCAGGCGCGCGAAGCCGAAGGCGACGCCGACCTGGCGGTTCATGAACTGGTCTATGTACGAGAACGTGAAGCGGTTGCCGGTGCCCTTGTCGTATTGCAGGCCCAGGCCGCTCTTTTCGCGGCGGTAGTTCACGGCCATCGTGCGGCCCTTGAAGTCCAGCGGACGCACGGTCTGCAGGTCGACGGTGCCCGACAGGCCCTGGCCAATCAGCGCGCCGTCCGGCGTCTTGTACACGACGACGCCCGACAGCAGTTCGCCCGGATACTGGTCGAATTCGATCGAGCGGCTGTCGCCGGTCGACACCTGCTCGCGGCCGTTCAGCAGGCCCGTCGAGAAGTCGGGCGACATGCCGCGGATCGAGATGATCGATGCATTGCCGTGCACGTCGCGCTGCGTGGTCACGCCCGGCAGGCGCGCCAGCGATTCGGCGATGCTCTGGTCCGGCAGCTTGCCGATGTCTTCGGCGGAAATCGCCTCGACGATGGAGTCGTTGTTCTTCTTGACCGAGATGGCCGCCTCGATACCGCGGCGGATACCGGTCACCTTGACGGTCTGGACGCCCGTGGCGGCGTCGGCCTGGCTGGTCGTCTGCTGGTCCTGCGCCGACGCGGCGTGGCCGGTCAGCGCCATGAACACGGCGCAGCCTGCTGCGACCGGACTCAGTTTCCAGGTCTGCATACCCTTCGAAATCTTCATGTGTCCCCTCACCTAAATTCGCTATCTGTATTCACACCAGCCGCCTGTCGAAACACGTCGTGCCGACCCAGCGCTGGAGTCCGGAACGAATTTTGTATTAAAACTAGATATGCAGTCAACGGAACATGTAATTCCGCGAGCAAATTGGCATTTTCCCCACAGATTTCCGAAAAAATCTGCAATTTTGTCCGTAATTTAAGTACTAGAACGCGTATTTACTATGTAGTCGCGATAAAACTATGACATCTGCATGGACATGGGCATGTCCCGCGGATCGACGCTGTCACGGGGAGGCGGGGAAAGAGGAGGAAGGAACGAAACGGGAGGGGGACGGCGCGCGGGCGCCGTCCGGGTACTGCGATTACATCTTCGGCGCCTTGCAGTAGTCGGCGATGAACCGGTCATGGCCCGGCATGAAGCCGACGCATTGCCGGATCACGTCGGCCACGCCTTCCATGTAGTCGTGGATGCCCTCTTCCGACTGCACGTCCACGAGGGGGTGATACACGTCCGGATGGATGTTCTGCCCGGCGAGCACCTGCAGCCAGCCCACTTCCGTGAACAGTTCGCCATTGAAGCGCTGGATGCGTCCGTGGCTCTTGTACAGGTCGAGCTTTTCGCGCAGCGTGGCGGGAATCGCCATGTTGGCGCACGCCTGCCAGAAGTCGCTGTCGGTGCGCTGGTTGGCGTGGTAGTGCAGGATGATGAAGTCGCGGATGCGCTCGTAGTGGAAGCGTGTCAGGTCGTTGTAGGCATCGATGTCGACCTGCGCGAAGCCGCGGTCCGGGAAGAAGTCCAGCAACTGCTGCAGGCCCGACTGCACCATGTGGATGCTGGTCGACTCGAGCGGCTCCAGGAAGCCGCTGGCGAGGCCCAGCGCCACCACGTTCTTGACCCAGGCCTTCTTGCGCATGCCGGTGGTGAAACGGATCGGACGCGGATCGGCGAGCGGCTTGCCGTCCAGGTTCGCCAGCAAGGTAGCCGCCGCCTCGTCGTCGCTGATGTGGCGGCTGCAGTACACGTGGCCGTTGCCGATACGGTTCTGCAGCGGGATGCGCCATTGCCAACCCGCCCCGTGCGCGGTCGCGCGCGTGTAGGGCGTCGTCACGGCCGCCGATTCGCACGGCACGGCCAGCGCGCGGTCGCACGGCAGCCAGTGGCTCCAGTCCTCGAAGCCCGCATGCAGCGTCTGTTCGATCAGCAAACCACGGAAGCCCGAGCAATCGATGAACAGGTCGCCCTCGACCCGCTGGCCGCTCTCCAGCACGACGGCGTCGACGAAGCCGTCGTGCGCACGCTGGCTGACCTGCACGATCTTGCCCTCGATGCGCTCCACGCCGCGCGACTCCGACAGCTTGCGCAGGTGGCGCGCATACAGGCTGGCGTCGAAGTGGTAGGCGTAGGCGATGTCGGCCAGGGGCGAATTGCCGACGTCCGTGCGCGCCGGCATGAACTTGTTCGCCTTCGCCGCCATGCGCGTGATCGAGTACTCGTCCAGCGGGCGCGCGCGGCCGAGGCCACGCATCTTGTGCCAGTACTGCTCGAATCCGACCATCCACAAGTCCTGGCCGAGGCGCCCGAAACCGTGCATGTAGCGCTCGCCCTGGCGGCCCCAGTTGACGAACTCGATGCCCAGCTTGAAGGTGCCGTTGGTCGCCTTCATGAACTCGGCCTCGTCGATGCCGGCCACGGTGTTGAAGCGCTGGATCATCGGGATGGTCGCTTCGCCCACGCCGACGATGCCGATCTCGTCGGATTCGACCAGGCGGATGTTGTAGCGCCCGCGCAGCGCGGTGGCGAGGGCAGTGGCGGCCATCCAGCCAGCGGTGCCGCCGCCCACGATGACGATGGTATTCAGGAGAGGTGCGTTCATGGCTTCTTCAAATACGGTAAAGAAAAAACACCCCTGCGGACCTGGGTCGGCAGGGGTGTTCGCTTACATCCGTCGACGTCGACAGGATAGCTTAGAACTTGTAGCTTGCGCCCAGGCCGTAGGTACGGCCGAAGCGGTAGTGTTCCACTGCGACGTCCGGGGTGGTGTTGAAGCGGTCGAACGCGGCGTTCGTCAGGTTGTTCGCCGATGCGGTGATCGACAGGCCCTTGAACATGCTCTTGTCGTCGAAGTCGTAGGTCACCTGGGCGTCGATCAGCGTGCTGGCCTTGATGTAGGTCAGCTGGTGATTGTCCTGGAAGTCGGTGACTTCACCCAGGAAGTCGCCACGCTTCTTGGCCGCCAGCGATGCACGGAAACCGTTCGCTTCGTAGTACAGGCGGGCGTTGGTCACGATGTGCGACAGGCCCGGCAGCGAGACGTTGTTCGGCGTGTCCTTCGTGTTGCCCAGGCCGGACGACGGCAGGCTCAGCGAGCTCAGCGTGCTCGAGTAGTTCACTTCGAGGCCGAAACCGCTCAGGTACTTCGACACCATCGCGAACGGCAGCGAGACGGTGGCTTCCATGCCCTTGATGTTGCCGCCATTCAGGTTGGTCGGCACGGTCAGGATACCGACCGTCGAACCGGCGTACGGGCCACTGGTCGGCAGCGCCATGCCCGGCTGGTAGTAACCGGTCGTCTTGAAGTCGACTTCGGTGCCGTATTGCAGCACGTAGGTGTCCAGCTTCTTGTAGAAGCCGGCCACGGCCACGTAGCCCTTGGCGCCGTTGACCGAGAAGTATTTCTCGTACGACAGGTCGAGTGCCTTGGCGCGGAACGGTTCCAGCTTCGGATTGCCGGCGCCGCCGGACAGGCGCGGGCCGGTCGGGTTGCTGTTGTTCACGGTCACGCCGCCGCCCGGACGCATGTCGCTCATCTTGGTGCGCGACAGGGTCTTGCCCAGGCCGAAACGCAGCATCTGGTCGTACGGCAGCTCGAAGCTCAGGTTAATGCTCGGCAGGAAGTCGTTGTACTTCGCGCCGCCGCCGATGGCGTAGCTCGCGCAGGGCTTGCCCGCATCGCCGCAACCCGACGGATTGCCCGGCTGGACGACGACGCCCGACGACGACTGGTTGGTGCGCACGTACTGGGCGCCCGCGTTGCCGCGGTACGGGATGCCGAACAGTTCGCCTTCCAGGTTGCCCATGGCGTACAGCGTCGTGATGCGCTCGGACACTTCCCAGTTCTTGTCGGTCTGGATCGGCTGGTCCTTCTTCGGCAGCAGCGTGTAGACCGTACCGAGCGTGCCGGCCGGGTTGAAGCGCACGATGGGGATGCCGTTCGGGGTCACGCCCGTCTCGGTGCCCGGCACCGTGGCCGAACCGTACTGCAGGTTATTGATCGTCAGGTTGCCTTCGTCCGAGACGCGTTCCTTGTCGCGATTGCTGTGGTACACGCCGAAGTCGAGCGCGGTCACCGGGCCCCATTCGACGTCGCGCTTGGCGGACAGGCGGACGGCCTTCAGGTCGTCGGTCTGGTCGCCGACGGCCACATAGCCTGCCTGCGGGACGCTGCCGCCCCAGCCGTTCACGTCGGTCAGCACGTAGCGGCTGCGGTCGGTGAGGTTGGCGTTGACCTTGTAGGTCGGGCTCAGGTTGCTGGTGCCGTTGAAGCCGGTCCAGGAGATCGTGTCGAGGTCGGTGGCATTGCCCGGACGGCCGGCGGTCGTCTCGTAGCGGTCGGTGTGGTGCGTCACCTTCGAGCCGGACAGGTCGCCGGTGAAGGTCCAGTCGCCCGACTTCAGGCGGCTGTTGAGGCCCCAGGAGTTCAGCGTGTCGGCCTGGCCGACGATGTCGTTGCGCTGGACAGCCTTGTAGCCCGAGCAGGTGCCGGACACGGCCACGCCATTGACGATCTGGGCGTTCGAGAGGACGCCGGACGGGTCATAGCTGCCGTTGTTGCCGCAGACCGCGCCTTCCAGGCCGTTCTTGCGGGTGTCGTCGGTGAACTTGGAGTGGAACAGGTCGACCGTCGTCACGAATTCCTTGCTCGGACGGAACTGCACCACGGCCATCGCCGACTTGTTGCCCTGCGGGTCACGCTGCTTCACGCTCTGGAAGCCGCCCGGGACCTTGATGCTGTCCGAACCATTGTAAGCCGGCACGCCGACATCCTTCAGCGTCGGCGTCCAGCCGCCCCAGCCGTCGCCGCGGGTCTGGTCCGCGCCCGAGTCGCTGAACTTGACCAGGCCCAGGGCCACGCCGACGGTACGGTTGGCGAACTGGTCGATGTAGGTGATCGTGCTGCGGTAGCCCTTGCCGGTGCCGCCGCCTTCGGCTTCGTTCTTCTCACCGGTCCAGATGCGCTTGTAGCCGACGGCCACGGTGCGCTTGCCGAAGTCCAGCGGCAGCACGGTGCGCTGGTCGATCGTCGATGCGACGCCCTGGCCCATCAGCGTGGCGTCCGGCGACTTGTACACGGTGATCGTGCCCAGCATTTCTGCCGGATACAGGTCGAAGCGCACGCCGCGGCTGTCGCCGGCGGATGCCTGCTCGCGGCCGTTCAGCAGCGTGCCGTTGAAGTCCGGCGACATGCCGCGCACGGAGATCGCTGCGGCGCGGCCCGTCGACGGGTCGCGCTGCGCGGTCACGCCCGGCAGGCGCGAGATCGACTCGGCGACGGTCGCGTCCGGCAGCTTGCCGATGTCTTCCGCCGAGATCGCTTCGACGATGGAATTGGAATTCTTCTTGATGGAGATGGCCGCCTCGATGCCGCGGCGGATACCGGTCACGGTCACCTGGCTGACCGGCTTGCCTTCGGCATCCGTTGCCTGCGCGACGGTGGCGTCCTGGGCGTACACGTTGGTGCCGAGCGCCGACAGGAACACGACGCAACCGGCTGCAACCGGGCTCAGTTTGAACACAAGGGCGCCGTTGTTACGCGCATGCTTGCCATTAAAAGTCTTCATTTGTCCCCTCAAATCATCAGATCTCATTGTTTTTCCCGACGACGGCAGCGTGAGCCCGCACCCGGGAGCCAGAAAGCAAACGTTTTCTATAAGTACGTACGTTTCTTCAGGAATTCTGTATTAAAACTAGATTTCGTGTCAACGAGAGTTGCTCCTCATTACAGGAATGTAGGGGTTTTACGCAGTTTTGATTAAAAAACAGGCTTTCTCGTTGTATTCGAGCTACAGAACAGGTACGTTGGCCTTGTAGTCGCGCTACAAATTGGTTTCCTTGCACCATTTATCGACACGCCCACCCCGTTTTGGGGCGAATTCCCGTAGTAGCTTTACAGAACGTTGGAATTTGCCCACATATGGACTTGAATTCACTGTGGAAACATGTGTAGCAAAACTAGAGATTCGCGGTACTGAGTGCGTTGCTGCACTCAATCCTATGTAGTATTCTCCGAGCAATAATGTAATAAGCGCATTACTCTTGAGCAACAAATGAGTATATCGCTGTAGTTCGACTACGCCCCGGAGACCACAATGCGCATCCCTACCCGCCTCGCCGCCCTGCTGATCGGCAGCCTCTTCCTGACGGGCGCAGTCGCAGCACCCGCCGCCATCGACCACATGGACCCGCCGTTCTGGTGGACGGGCATGCAGGACCGTCACTTGCAACTGATGGTGCACGGCCCCGCCATCGCCGACCTGGAACCGGCCATCGCCTACCCCGGCGTGCGCATCGCAGCCGTTACCCGCGTCGCCAACCGCAACTACCTGTTCATCGACCTCGACATCGCGCCAGACACTCCACCCGGCGACGTCGCCATCGACTTCCGCGGCGCGCATCCCACCCGTTATTCCTACCGCCTGCTCGCGCGCAGCGCCGGCTCGGCCGAACGTAAAGGTTTCGGGAAGGCCGACGCCATCTACCAGTTGATGCCGGACCGCTTCGCCAACGGCGATCCAAAGAACGACAGCGTGCCCGCCCTCGCCGATAAACTCGACCGCAAGCTCGGCCACGGCCGCCACGGCGGCGACATCCAGGGCATCATCGACCACCTCGACTACATCGCGGGCATGGGCTTCACGCAGCTGTGGCCCACGCCGCTCGTCGAGAACGACATGCCGGCCGCGTCCTACCACGGCTACGCCGCCACGGACCACTACCGGATCGACCCGCGCTACGGCAGCAACGACGACTACGTGCGGCTGTCGACCGAAGCGAAGAAGCATGGCGTCGGCATCATCCAGGACGTCGTGCTGTCGCACATCGGCCTGAATCACTGGTGGATGAAGGACTTGCCGACGCCGGACTGGATCAACCACAACGACGGCAAGTTCGTGGCGACGATGCACCACCGGACGGCCGTGCAGGATCCGTACGCGTCGAAGGAAGACGCGAGCAACTTCACGACGGGCTGGTTCAGCCCTGGCATGCCCGACATGAACCAGACGAACCCCTTCGTCGCCAACTACCTCATCCAGAACAGCATCTGGTGGATCGAGTACGCGGGCCTGTCCGGCCTGCGCATCGACACGTTCGGCTATTCGGACGGCGCCTTCCTCGCGCAGTACACGCAGCGCGTGCTGGCCGAGTATCCGCACCTGAACATGGTGGGCGAGGAATGGAGCAAGCTGCCGCCCGTCGTCGCGCACTGGCAGCGCGCCCCGACCTCGATGCCCAGCATGATGGACTTCCCGCTGACGGAAGCGATGCGCACGGCGCTGTCCGACAAAAACAATCCCAACGTCTTCAACGACGTGTACGAGACGCTGTCGCTCGACGCCCAATATCCCGACGCTTCCAACCTCGTGCTGTTCGAAGGGAACCACGACATGGCGCGTTTGTACAGCGTCGTCGGCGAGGATGTCGACCGCTGGAAGATGGACCTCGCGTTCATCATGACGATGCCCCGCATCCCGCACTTCTACGTGGGCGACGAGCTCCTGATGACGAGCACCGTCGGCACCCGCGACGACAGCAGCTACCGCCGCGACTTCCCGGGCGGCTGGGCCGGCGACAAGGTCAATGCCTTCACGGGCACGGGCCTCACGCCGCGCCAGCGCGAGGCGCAGGACTTCGTGAAAAAACTCGTCAACTGGCGCAAGGGCGCGGCCGTCGTACACGACGGGAAGCTGATGCAGTACGGGCCCGAGAACAATACGTGGGTCTACTTCCGCTACGATGGCCGGCACAAGGTCATGGTCGCGTTCAATGCGAACGCGAAGGAAGCCGTGCTGCCGTCCGCGCGCTTCCATGAGATGCTGTCGGGCGTTGCGGCCGGGACCGACGTTTTGACCGGCAAGCGCTTCGACCTGGGCAAGGAGATCCGCCTGCCTGCGAAGTCAGTTGTCATCCTCGAACTCTGAACCACCCTACCGTCGTCCCCGCGCAAGCGGGGACCCATGCTGAAGGTCCGAAGTCAGTCAGCATGGATTCCCGCTTTCGCGGGAATGACGAGAAATGATTTAGCGAGCCACACACGATGAAAACAGCCCTCCTCGCCGCCGCCCTGTTCGCCCAATCCCTCGCCGCCGTCGCGGCGGAGGCCCCGCCGCTGCGCTACGACATCTACGTGCGCGGCGCCTTCAACGGCTGGGGCACCGACAATGTCCTCGTCCATCAGGGCAAGGGAATCTACCAGGCCGACATCCTCGTCAGCCCCGGCAACCACGCCTTTAAAATCGGCAGCAAGGACTGGGCCGCGGAGTGGGTCGCGAATCCGGCCGCCAGCGTCACCGTGAAACCGGGCGACGCCTATCCGCTCGTGACGGAAGCGGGACCGGAAGACTATCTGTTCACGAAGAAGACGGCCACGTTCCGCTTCCGCGTCGACGTGTCCGATCCCAAGCGTCCCGTGTTGACGGTCGCGCAGGTCGACACGCCCACGGCCGCCGCGGCCGCCGACCCGCACGCGGGCGCCGGTGCGACGGCCACCCTCACCTTCCCCACGTGGGACGGCAAGGAAGAATCCGCGCGCTTTTCCGTACGCGACCCGCAGGCGCCGCTGCGCAGCTACGCGCATTCGACGACGATGCAGTTGCGCGACCCCGGCCCGCAGGCGACGACGTACGAGGAAGACGCCGCGCTGCCCGTGGTTCGCAGCGGCAACCTCGCGTTCGATGCGCTGTTCGCGCTGGCCGGCCACGAGATGAAGCTGGATTCGGTAAAAGAGATCCGCGACGGGAACTACAACGGCGGCGCCGCGATCCCGTGCGACTGCTTCGAGACGGGAGAAAAGTGGCATTACGTGTGGACACGCGACCTGTCGTATGCGGCGGACCTGGGCCTCGCGATGCTCGACCCGCAGCGCGTGCGCAATTCTCTGCTTTTTAAACTGTCCGGCTGGCGCGCGGGCTTGACGAAGGCGCCGCAGGTCGCGGGCACGCCCGACGGCCTGCAGGTCGTGCAGGACACGGGCAGCGGCGGCAGCTGGCCTGTCAGCACGGACCGCATCACGTGGGCCTTCGCGGCCGAGGAAGTGCTCAAGACGCTGCCGGCCGACGAGCGCGCGGCATTCGCGACGCAGGCCTTGCACGCGCTGGCGAACACGATCGAGAACGACCGCATCGCCGCCTTCGACAGGACGACGGGCCTGTACACGGGCGAGGAATCGTTCCTCGACTGGCGCGACCAGACGTACGCGAAGTGGATCACCGACGACCTGGCGGCGATGGCCAGCAGCAAGGCGTTGTCGACCAACGTCGGCCACTACAAGGCCCTCACGCTCGCCGCGCAACTGGCGCGCGAACAGGGAGATAAAGCACGCGGCAAACGCTACGAGACCTGGGCGCGTGAACTGAAACGCGCCATCAATGCGCGCCTGTGGCTGGACGACGCCGGCATGTACAGCAGCCTCACGGCCCCACACTTCGACGGCGCCCCGCTGCACAAGTTCGACTGGCTGGGGCAGTCGCTCGCCGTCGTCACGGGCGTCGCGGACGGCGCGCGGGCGCAGAAGATCCTCGCCAGCTATCCGCACGGCCCGATGGGCGCACCCGTCATCTGGCCGCAGCAGCAGGACCTGCCCGTCTACCACAACCGCGCGATGTGGCCGTTCGTCACGGGATACGGCCTGCGCGCCGCCATCACGGGACGCAACGTCGCCGTCGCGGATGCCGCGTACGACACGCTGATGCGCGGGGCGGCGCTGAACCTGTCGAACATGGAAAACCTCGAGTGGCTCTCGGGCCAGCCGGTGCTGCTGGACGAGGCGCATCCGAACCTGATCGGCCCCGTCATCAATTCGAAACGCCAGCTGTGGTCCGTGGGCGCCTATCTCGGCATGGTGATCCGCGACGTGTTCGGCGTCTCGACCACGCGCGACGGCATCGAGGTGAAACCCTTCGTGACGGCGAAGCTGCGCGGCGGCGTGTTCGCGGGCGGCGACAGCATCGCGCTGTACAACCTGCGCCTGCAGGGCCGCGCCGTCAATGTGAAACTGCGGCTGCCGCCCGTGCCGGCGGCAGGCAGCAGCGGCTATTACGCCGTCGAGCGCATCCTCGTCGACGGCAAGCCGGCTGGCAGCAGCATCCCCTGGAGCGCGCTGGATGCGCACAGCGACATCGAGGTCCAGCTGGGCAAGCTGGTCGAAGGCAGCACCGCCATCCGGCGCGTGAACGCCGATCCGTATGCGGAAACGCCGGCCGTGTTCGGACCGCGCGAACCGCGCATCGAGGGCGTCGCGCGCGCGGGCGGGACCACGACGGTGACGATCGCGCCGGCCGACCGGCAGGCCGGCATCACGTACAACGTCTACCGCGACGGCAAGCTGGTCGCAGCGAACGTGCCGGCCGGCGCGTGGACCGACAAAGATAAAAGCGGCGCGGCGTGCTATGCCGTCGAAGCGCAATACACGGCGTCCGGCAACCGCAGCCACCACAGCGTGCCGCGTTGCGGAGGCGCCAGCGTGGCGATCGCCGCGACGGACCCGCGCGTGCAGGCCGGCGTGGCCATCGCGCCGGCCAACGCGCGCTTCGCCGAACCGCATCTCGCGAACTGGGGCCAGCCGGCCGACCGCTTTGCCGTGCGCGACGTGCGCGTGACGCAAGCCGGCGACTACGCCGTGCAGGTCCGCTATCACAACGGCGCCAACCAGATCAACCTGGGCATCAGCGGTGGCGTAAAATGGCTGGCGCTCAAGGATGAGTCGGGCAAGATCGTCGCGCAAGGCGTCGTGCAACTGCCGCACGCGCGCATCGAGAAGGCGAACACCCCGACCGTGTATTCGACCCCGCTGGCGGCGCGCCTGAAGGCGAACGTGGCGTACCGGATCGAGATGAGCGACTTCTACAACATGAGTTACCTGGACAGTAACCGCAGCTTCAGTGCGGCCGGCGGCGTCGACGGCCCGTCGAACCGCTTCGATATCTACGGCGTACGGCTGCTGCGCACCAACGGAATCAAATGATGAAACGACTCGCAATCGCGGCCGCCGCGACCATGCTGCTGGCACAGGCCCACGCCACCACCGTGCGCATCCACTACGCCGCCGGCAAGGAGACGATCCAGATCCGCGCCGACAAGGGCGCCGCCGGCTGGTCGCAGGGCGTGCCCGCGAAACCGGAAGGCGGTCCGCTGAACCTGTGGACGTTCACGTGGCCGGACGCGCTGGGCGACATCCAGATGAAGCCCACGCTGGGCGCGGACAAGGTATCGATCGGCGGCGTGTATAAACTCGCGGCCGGCAGCACGGTCGACATCTACCCGTTCTTCGGCCACCCGTTCGGCAAGGTGACGATCGTGAAGGATTTCGCGTCGCCGCAACTGGACAACAAGCGCGCGCTGCGCATCTATCTGCCGCCCAGCTACGGCGAGAACGCGGCGAAGCGCTACCCCGTGCTGTACATGCACGACGGCCAGAACCTGTTCGACGCGAAGACCGCATCGTACGGCGTCGAATGGGCCGTCGACGAGACGATCAACCGTCTCGTCGCGACGGGCGTGATGGACGAGGTGATCGTCGTCGGCATCGACAACACGCCGGAGCGCATCCCCGAATACACGCCCTGCTGCGATCCGAAGTACGGCGGCGGCAAGCTGAATGCGTACGACTCTTTCATCGTGGAGACGGTGAAGCCGTACGTCGACCGCACGTACCGCACCTTGCCCGGCAAGGAGACAACGGCGATCATGGGCTCCTCGCTGGGCGGCATCGCCTCGGTGCTGATCGCGCAGCGCCATCCGGACATCTTCTCGAAGGCGGGCGGCGTCTCCAGCTCGTTCTGGTGGAACAACGGGACACTGCTGGCGAAGGTGCCGGACCGCGTGCCGGTGAAGTTCTACCTCGACGCCGGCACGCGCGACGACGGCCTGGACGACACGACGAAGATGCGCGACGCCATGCTGGCCAAGGGTTACCGCGACAGCGAAGACCTGATGTTCTACAAGGCCGAGGGCGGGCGCCACAACGAGGCGTCATGGGCCGCGCGCGTGGACAAGCCGCTCACGTGGTTCTTCCCGTGGGGCTCGACCCGCCAGTGATTTAAGACGTTACCGGTGCCTGCAAGGCCTTGCGCAGGGGCGCGCGCGAGGTCGGGGCCGGGGCAGCCGCTCGGCCCCCATCGTCCGCCAGGCGGAACACGCCGACTGCCTCCGCCAGCGCCTGCGCCTGCTGCTGCAGGGCGTCGGCGGCGGCCGCCGCTTCTTCCACCAGCGCGGAATTCTGCTGCACGGCGCCGTCCATCTGGCCCATCGCGGTGTTGACCTGCGAGATGCCGTTGCTCTGGTGCGTGGCGGTGGCCGTGATCTCCGCGATGATGCCGGTCACGCGCTGCACGCTGTCCACCACGTCGCGCATCGTGCTGCCCGCTTCGCCCACGAGGCGCGTCCCCGCCTGCACCTTGTCCACCGAATCGCCGATCAGTGCCTTGATCTCTTTCGCCGCGCCGGCCGAGCGCTGTGCCAGGGTGCGCACCTCCGATGCCACGACGGCGAAGCCGCGGCCCTGCTCGCCGGCGCGCGCCGCTTCGACGGCCGCGTTGAGCGCGAGGATGTTGGTCTGGAACGCGATGCCGTCGATGACGCCGATGATGTCGACGATTTTCTTCGACGACGCGTCGATTTCGCCCATCGTGTCGACCACCTGCGCCATGGCCTCGCCGCCGCGGGTGGCGACGCCGGATGCCTCGTCCGCCATACGGCGTGCGCGGTCGGCGCTGTCCAGGCTGCTGCGCACCATCGACGTCAGCTGGTCCATCGACGCCGCCGTCTCCTGGATCGAGCTGGCCTGTTCCTCCGTGCGCGCCGCCAGGTCCTGGTTGCCCTGCACGATCTCGCCCGTCGCGACGGCGATGCTGTCGGTGCCGCTGCGCACATGCGCGACGATGCCGGACAGGCTGTCCTGCATGTGCCGCAGCGCGTCCAGCAACAGGCCGATTTCATCCTTGCGGTCGACGACGATGGGATGCGTGAGATCACCCGCGGCGACGGTGCGCGCGATGGTCACCGCGGCGTCGATCGGGCGCGTGATGCTGCGCGCCAGCCAGGTCGTGACGGCGACCGCCACGAGCAGCACCGCGGCGAAGGAGACAATGGTGAGGCGGGCCTCGGCCTGCTCGTTGGCTTCCTTCTCCTTGCGGATGGCGTCCACGGTCGCCTTCTCGTAAGCATGGATGTCGGCGACGATGTCGTCGATCGCCTTCGTCGGCGCGCGGTCCATGCCCTTGACCTGCTGGTCGACCAGTTTGTAGCTCTCCGGGTTTGCGCCGTCGTACGTCTTCAGTGCGGTGTGATAGCGGCCGTCCAGCTCGCGCAACGCCGCCTGGGCTGCATCCACCTTGTCCGTCGCGACACCTTGGGCGGCCAGCGCCGTCTTCAGCTTGTCGAGTTCAGCCAGGGTCGTCGCCGCGCTCTTTTCGAAACCGTCCCGGTATTTCGTGAACTCGGCAGGATCGCCACCCCGGATCAGGATATTTTTCCACTCCTGCACCTGGGTCTTGAATTCGACCTGGGCACCGCGCGCCACGTCCGCCGCCCGGGCCAGCGCTTCGATGCGGGCCATGGTCTCGGTGGCGCGCGCATTGCTGGCCTCCATGGCACGCCAGTCGTACAGGCTGATGAGCGTGATGACGAGCAGAAAAAAACCACCCAGCAGGGCCAAGCGGACTGAGATCTTGAGATTGTCGAGTTTCATGTTGGTCGTAATGGTCTGTACAAATGAAATGATGACCAAAAGAAACTGAAAAACCAACCATGTCGTTACATTTTGCGAAAATTCGTATCCACCAAGCAACGTTATCTGAGCTATTCGATATCGAGACTGTACAAATTGCTACCGGCATCGCCCGGCACGAGATGGACGAACCGTTCGAAGCGCAAGCCCATCTTGCGCAGCAGGCCGTTCGACGCGAGATTGTTGGGCGACGTGATGGCCAGCACGCGCCTGAGGCCCAGCGCGGGCGCGAGGGCCAGGACGGCCATGCCGGCCTCGTACGCATAGCCGCGGCCGCAGTAAGGCGCCAGGTAGGCGTAGCCGATGTCGACGCCGTCCAGCGTCTCGCGCTTGATCAGGCCGCACATGCCGATGGGCGCGCCGCTGTCCTTCAGTTCGACGACGTAGAGCGAGTGGCCGCGCACGTCCTGCATCGCGATCGGGCCCTCGAGCAGGGCCTGCACGGCGTCCTCGCGCGTGCGGATGCCGCGGTCGCCGATGTGCTCCAGGAAGCCCGGATCGTTGACGAGGGCGAGATAAAAGTCGGCGTCGTCGCGGTCGGCGGTGCGCAGGCGCAGGCGCGGGGTCGCGAGGATATCCACCGCCATCAGTCTTCGTCCGGCAGCGGCCAGCGCGCGGGGTCTTCCAGCAGTTTGTACATCACGTACGCATCGACGTAGCCGAGCCGGCGATGGCGGTACGACTTAGGCAGGGTGCCGACGATGGAAAAGCCGAGCCGCTTCCACAGGTGGATCGCGGGATTGTTCGTGCTGACGACGAAGTTGAACTGCATGGCCAGGTAGCCCTTGCGGCGGGCCTCGCCGATGCTGTGCTCGCCAAGCAGATGCCCCACGCCGACGCCCTGCGCGTTCGGACTGACCATGTACGACGCATTGGCGACGTGCGCGCCGCGTCCCACGTGGTTCGGCTGTAGCTTGTACATCCCGAGGATCCGCTCCTCGCCGCGCACCGCGACATAGGTTGACGCCTCGGGTGCGAACCAGTAATCGTAGGTATCTTCGCGGCTCGTGCCGGCGTCCTGGGCATAGGTTTCGCCCTCGGCCGCGTGCGCCTGGAAAATGGTCCACATAGCATTGAAATCAGTTTCAGTAGCTGGACGAATCTGGATATCTTTCACTGCGTGACCCGCTGGGATGGTAACGAAAGCGCAAGATTCTACCTTGGCTTTCGGGTGCACGGCTGCCGATCCGGTAACTGGACGTAGAAAATTTCCGTTGAATAAAGGTAGGAAAGACTTCGTGCCGCCCGTTACTGCCCGGCTTGCCTGGATCGTTCCAAACGGAAATCAACCGACGCCTCGCGACCCGGCAGATGCAGGGTCGCGCGCGCCGGTGGCGCCTCGCTGACGACCTGGCCGGCGCGCAGCACGAGCCTTCTTGCCGCGCGCAGGCGGATCGCCTCGACGGAGTCGCCCGCATCGAGCCAGACGAGGTCCGCGCGGCAACCCGGCGCGATGCCGTACCCCTGCAAGCCGAGGATGCGGGCCGGCGTCTCCGTGACGGCCTGGAAACACTGGCGCATCGCGGCCTGCCCCGTCATCTGGGCGACATGCAGGCCCATGTGCGCGACTTCCAGCATGTCGCCGGAACCAAGGCCGTACCACGGGTCCATCACGCAATCGTGGCCGAACGCCACCGGCACGCCGGCCGCCAGCAGTTCCGGCACGCGGGTCATGCCGCGCCGTTTCGGGTACGTGTCGTGGCGGCCTTGCAGCGTGATGTTGATGAGCGGGTTTGCAATCGCGGCCACGCCCGATTCCGCCATCAGCGGCAGCAGCTTGCTCACATAATAGTTGTCCATCGAATGCATCGACGTCAGATGCGAGCCGGCGACCTTGCCTTGCAAGCCCAAGCGCAATGTTTCGGCGGCAAGCGTCTCGATATGGCGCGACAGGGGATCGTCGCTCTCGTCGCAATGCATGTCGACCATCAGGCCCTGCTCCGCCGCGAATTCGCACAGCAGGCGCACGGATTCGGCGCCGTCGGCCATCGTGCGTTCGAAGTGTGGAATACCGCCGACGACGTCCACGCCCATCCGGATCGCGCGTTTCAAATTGTCAAACGCGGTCTTGCTGCGCAGCAGGCCGTCCTGCGGGAACGCGACCAGTTGCAGGTCGATGTAAGGCGCGACCTGGCGCTTGACGTCGAGCAGCGCTTCCACGGCGAGCAGGCGGTCGTCGCAGATGTCGACGTGGGTGCGGATCGCCAGCAGGCCGCGCGCCACGGCCCAGTCGCAGTAGCGCAACGCCCGTTCGACGAGCGCCTCCTGTGCCAGCTGCGGCTTCAGCTCGCCCCATAGCGCGATGCCTTCCAGCAAGGTGCCCGATTCGTTCACCCGCGGCAAGCCGTAGCTGAGCGTCGCATCCATGTGGAAATGGGCGTCGACGAACGGCGGCGTCACGAGGTCGCCGCCGACGTCGATCTCGCGCGCGCCACGTTGCGGCAAGGCGGGCTCGACGGCAGCGATGGTGCCGCCGGCGATGGCGATGTCGACCAAGCGGCCATCGGCCAGGGTGGCGTTGCGGAGAACGAGATCCATGCGCGGGGCTCCTGATCGGTTAAAACGCCATCAGATTACCACGGTGATCATCTTGTCAATGATATATATCAAACCACAATGCTGCACCGCAAGATTTCCTTATAAAAACAACATAGAATTCCCTTTTCATCCCGCATGAACCCCTTTACACTAGACTTATTGCAGTGCGTCATAAACCGAATGGTTACAACCTGAAAGACAAGGAACCCAGATGACTTCATTCTCCGAACAGTTGTCCGCCGTCCGCAAGTCCCAATGGGAAGCCCAGCTCGACGTGTTCCGGGCATTGAGCCAACGCGCACTCGACAGTGCCGAACAGCTGATTGCGCTCAACATGAAGACCTCCCGCGCGTCGGTCGAACAAGCCACGGGAACCTTCAAGCAATTGCTCGAAATTACCAACCCGCGCGACCTGATCGCCATCGGCTCGTCGGCCCAGGGTCAATGGCAGCAATTCTTTTCCTACGGCCGTGAACTGCTGGGCATCGCCGCCGGCACGCACGAGCGCAGCTGGAGCACGCAGGCGCCGCTGCAACTGGTGCCCGCCGCCACCGCGAACATCCCGACGTCCGTGCCGCAGATCCTGGAGCAGGCCGCCATTGCGACGGCTGAAGCCACGACCGTGAGCAGCGAGATCGCCCGCGCCGCGGCCGACACCGGCAGCGCGCTGGCCGAAGCGGCGCTGGATGCGGGCAAGCAGGCTGTCGCTGCCGTCGAAGCTGCGCCGGCGGCGCCGCAAGCCGAAGCCCAGAGCGAGCTGAAAGCGCCCGAACCGATCACGACCACCGTGACCGAAGCGGTGGCTGCGGAACCGGAAGCCCCGGCTGCCGATCCGGTCGAAACGGCCATCGCCGACGACGTGCCGCACGCGAAGGCCAAGCCGCTCGCGAAAGCGCTGAACAAGGTTGCACCGAAGCCGGCCGGCGCCGAGCATCCGATCGCATCGACCGTGCCGCTGGAAGCGGGGCCGCACGTGGAACTGCCGATCGTCACGCCGACCGAGAGCACGCCGCCGCTGCGCGTCGTGACCCACGGTGGCAAGACGTCGCGCACGCCGCGCAAGAAATAAGCGGTAGCACGGCTGCCTGCAAGCAGGTGGCAAACCTAGTAAATTAGCGGGCCTTGGCCCGCTTTTTCTTTTTTCACTCACCAACAACAAGAACAGGATCTTCAATGGGTTTGGCAAAGCTGATCGGCGGCTTCGTGCGCCGGCACTGGCGTTCCTATGCGTCGTCGGCGGTGATGCTGTTCGGCGTGGCCCTGTGTACCGTGCTCGTGCCGCGCAAGGTCGGCGCGATGATCGACGGCCTCGCCGCGCACCGCCTCGGCGGCCACGACCTGCTCATCCAGATCGCGCAACTGCTGGGCCTCGGCCTCGCGATCTACGGCCTGCGCGTGGCGTGGCGCCTGCGCCTGTACTCCGCCTCGTACCGGCTCGGCGTGGAACTGCGCACGAAACTCTATGACCGCCTGTCGGCGCAGGGCCCGGCCTTTTTCCAGCGCCAGCGCACGGGCGACCTGATGGCGCTCGGCACCAACGACATCGACGCCATCGAGCAGGCCGCCGGGGAGGCGATGCTAGCCGGCTTCGACGGCACGCTCACGCTCGTCATGGTACTGGGTATCATGTTCCTCGGCGTCGACTGGCGCCTGACGACGATCGCCCTGCTCCCGTTCCCCCTGATGGCGCTGGCGTTCTGGCGCATCTCGAGCCACATCCACACGGCGTCCACGGATTCGCTGAAGCGCTTCTCGGCCCTGAACGACCACGTGCAGGAAACGCTGTCCGGCGTGCGTACGCTGCGCGCCCTCGGCCTGGAACAGCGCAGCGCCGACCAGTTCGCGCAACTGGCCGCGCGCGCCGCCGATGCGAGCCTCTCGGCGCAAAAATGGGAAGCCGCATACGAACCGGCCGTCGGCCTCACGCTCACCGCCGCGACGGGCCTCACGCTGGGCCTGGGCGGCTATCTCGTGTGGCAGGGCCAGATCACGATCGGCAGCCTCACGAGCTTCACGATGTACCTGGGCCAGCTGATCTGGCCGATGTTCGCGGCCGGCTGGGTGCTGTCGCTGATCGAGCGCGGACGCGCCGCCCTCGCGCGCCTGCAGCCGCTGCTCGATGCGCCGCTGACCGTCGACGACCGCGGCACGCTGGAGACGCTCGCGCGCGGCCCGCTCGTGCTGGACCACGTGCGCTTCAATTACAGCGCCGACGCGCGCCCCGCGCTGGACGACGTCTCGCTGCGCCTCGAACCGGGCAAGACGCTGGGCCTCGTCGGCGCCACGGGTGCGGGCAAGTCGACCTTGCTGCGCGTGCTGCTGCGCCAGGCCACGCCGCAGCACGGCAAGGTCACATGGGGCGGCCATGCCCTCGACGAGTACACGCTCGCCACGCTGCGCGCGCACATCAGCTGGGTGCCGCAGGAATCCTTCCTGTTCTCCGCATCGATCGCGGAAAACATCGCCCTCGGCCACCCCGGCGCGTCGCGCGCGGAGATCGAGCAGGCGGCAAAAATGGCCGCGATCCACGACGACATCCTCCGGTTCCCAGATGGATACGACACGCCCGTCGGCGAAAAGGGCATCACGTTGTCCGGCGGGCAGCGCCAGCGCGTGGCGATCGCGCGCGCGCTGCTGGCAGACAGCGCCCTGCTGCTGCTCGACGACGCCCTGTCCGCCGTCGACACGGGCACGGAAACGAACATCCTCGACCATCTCGACGACGTGCGCCGCGAACGCCCGGAACTGTCGGCGATCATCGCCAGCCACCGCCTGTCGGCCGTCGTGAAGGCGGACCTGATCGTCGTGCTGCGCGAAGGCTGCATCGTGGAACGCGGCACGCACGACGAACTGCTCGCCCTGGACGGCTGGTATGCCAGCCAGTGGCGCTACCAGCAACTGGAGGCCAGCCTCGATGCCATCTGAAGACGTCAAAAAGAGTGCGAATAAGAGCGTAACCGCGGCACAGGCGCGCCAGGCGACAAGCCTGCTGCGCCGCGCCGCCCATCCGGACCGCGCCCACCTCGGCTGGGCCACGCTGTGGCTGATCCTCGCGGCCGGCCTGGAAGTGGTCGGCCCCCTGCTGGGCAAGAAGCTGATCGACGATCACCTGCTGCCGCACCATCTCGACTGGACGCGCATGGCATGGCTGCTGGCCGGCGTCGTCGTCACGGGAATGGCCGCGTCGTGGCTGCGCTTTTTGCAGCTCGTGCGCCTGTCCGGCATGGCGATGCGCGCCGTGCAGCGCCTGCGCGAATGGGTCTACGGCCACGTGCTGCGCCTGCCGATGGCGTTCTTCGACCGCGCCATCACGGGCCAGCTCGTGAGCCGCGTCACCAACGACACCGAGGCGGTGAAAACCCTGTACATCCAGGTGCTGTTCGTGATCCTCGATTCCAGCATCGTCCTCGTCGGCACGTCGATCGCGATGGCGTGGCTGGACTGGCGCCTGATGGTGATCGTGCTGGCGCTCGTGCCCGCGGTGCTGGGCATCGTGTGGCTGTACCAGCGGCTGTCCGCGCCGGCGGTCACGCGCGCGCGCGCGCTGCGCAGCGACATCAACGGCCAGATGGCGGAATCCATCGGCGGCATGAGCGTACTGCAGGCGAACAATGCGCAGCACCGCTTCGGCCAGCGCTTCGCCCACACCAACGACCAGCACTACACGGCCCGCGTGGCCGAGCTGCGCGCCAACGCCTTCCTGCTGCGGCCCGCGCTCGACTTCCTCAACGTGGTCCTGCTGGCCGTCGTCATCTACAGTTTCGGCCAGCGCAGCATGAACGCTGTCGAAGTGGGCGTGCTGTACGCGTTCATCAGCTACATCGCGCGCGTCGTCGAACCGCTCATCCAGATCACGATGCAGTTCTCGGGCCTGCAGCAGGCCGTCGTCGCGACGGCGCGGGTGGCCGCGCTGCTCGACGAAGCGGGCGCCGCGGAACACCAGGCCGGACGCATCACGTCCGAGCGCAAGCCCGTGGCGGCCGACGTGCCGGCAGTGCGCGTGCGCGACCTCTCCTTCGGTTACGTGGAGGGCCAGACCGTGCTGCACGACCTGTCGCTGGACATCCCGCAGGGCGCCTTCTTCGGCATCGTCGGCCACACGGGCAGCGGCAAGTCGACCCTGCTGTCGCTGCTGCTGCGTTATTACACGTTCGAACACGGCACGATCACGCTGTTCGGCGAACCGCTGGCGACGATCGGCAACGAGCGCTTCCGCGCGGAAGTCGGCCTCGTGCCGCAGGATCCGTTCCTGCTCGCGGCGTCCGCGCGCGAGAACATCGACATGGGCCGCGGCCTGTCGCAGGCAGCCATCGAGGCGGCCGCGCGCGCGGCACATGCGCACGAGTTCATCGCCCGGCTGGAGCAAGGCTACGACACGCCGCTGGGCGAAGGCGGCTCGCGCCTGTCGTCCGGCCAGAAGCAGCTGATCGCGATCGCGCGCGCCCTCGCCGGCCGGCCCCGCATCCTGCTGCTGGACGAGGCCACGTCGCGCATCGACAGCCAGACGGAGCAGATCGTGCAGCAGGCGCTGGACGAGTTGCGCGGCCAGGTCACGATCATCGCCATCGCGCACCGGCTGTCGACGATCCGCGATGCCGACCGCATCGTCGTGCTGAACCACGGCCGCATCAGCGAATCGGGCAGCCATGACGACCTGATGCGCATCGAAGGGGGCCTGTATCAGCGGCTGTATTTACTGCAGCAGCTGAGCGTTTGACAGTTGCTTTTAGTGAAACTTTGTTAGTTAAACATTATTTTTGTAAGGCGCGGCTTTTTGGATACGAAACCTGTGTCTTTTACGCATAATCGTTCCATTAATTGATCTTTCTCATTTGCAAGAGCCTATAATCGAGTATGCAGATGTCCTAAATTAAGGGACTACACTTCCTCGGGGAGGCATGTTGGCAGGTCTATACCGTGCAGCGCAGCACCGACGCAGCCTTGCGCTGCTGGCTCTGCTATTGCTCGTTTCCGGAGGTACGCTGGCCGCGGAAGTTCCGGATGCGCCCGTGCGCGCCCGCTATGCCGAACTCGGGGAAATCATCCGCGTCACGCCCCAGCGCGCCGTGCCGCTGCTGGCGGGACTGGCAGCCCAGGCGCGCAACACGCCCGCCGAACACGCCCGCCTGCTCACGCTGTCCTGCGACCTGAGCCACCGCCTCGGCAAGCACGAAGAAGCCGTCCAGCTGTGCGAACAGGCGCTGCAACTGGGCCGCCAGGTGCACGACGACAGCCTCGTCGCGCGCGCCCTGCTGTCCAAGGCCTACGCCCTGTTCGGCCTGAGCGAGATGAGCCAGTCGCACCAACTGGTCTGGGAAGCGGAACGCCTCGCCGCCGCCAGCGCCGACGTCGACCTGCGCATCCTCGTGCAGATCTCGTCGGGCGAATCGTTCGCCGAGGAAGGCAACTTCCCCGTCGCGCTGACCAAGATGCAGGGCGCCGTGACGCTCGCGCGCCAGAGCGGCGACAAGCTGCAGCTCGCCGTCGCGCTCAAGTCGCTGGCCTACCTGTACAACCAGATGCGCGAATTCGACAAGGGATTCGAGGCGATCGGCGAAGCGGAACAGCTGGCGGAAGCGATCGATTCGCCGGGCCGCCTTGCGATCTTCAAGACGACGGAATACATCCTGGCCGCGAACAGCGGCGACATGGAGCGCGGCACGAAGGCCCTGCTGTCGGCGCTCGCGCTGGAACGCCGCATCGGCGCCGACGCCATGATCGCCAACACGCTCGTCAACCTGGCCGACTCGTACCTGAAGCAGCAGGACTGGCGCCGCGCGCTCGCGTACGCGCAGCAGGCGCTGGAGCAGGCGCAGAAGCTGCACGACGACGCCCTCGCCGCCACGGCCCGCGTCAACGTGGGCCAGGCCTACCTCGGCATGGGCCGCCTGGCCGAGGGCAAGAAGCACATCGAACAGGGCATGGACTGGTATCAGCGCTCCGGCAACAAGCCCGACCAGCAGGGCGTCCTCGTCGAATACGGCGACGCGCTGGAACGTGCCGGCGACCTGCCGGGCGCGCTGGCCGCGTATCACCGCGAGCGCGCGCTGTCGAACGAATTGTTCGAGACGCGCCGCCAGAAGGCGATGATGGAGCTGCAGGAAAAATACGAGGCCGACAAGCGCCAGCGCCAGATCGAGATGCTGCGCCAGGAAAACCAGGTCAAGTCGACCGAAATCGACAACCGCCGCCTGCAGCAGCGCATCTGGTGGCTGCTGGCGCTCGTGTTCGCGCTCGCGTCGGTCATCGTCGGCATCCTGTACCGCAAGGTGCGGCACGCCAACGCCCAGCTCGAAGTCAAGAACCAGGAACTCAAGCAGCAGAGCGCGCGCGATCCGTTGACGGCCCTGTACAACCGCCGCCACTTCCAGGAATTCATGCGCTCGCACCAGGAGATCGAGCGCAGAGGGGCCGGCACGAGCGGCGAGGACATGGTGAGCGCCATGTTCCTGCTCGACGTCGACCACTTCAAGCACATCAACGACACGTACGGCCACGGCGCCGGCGACGCCGTGCTGCGCGAGATCGCGGAGGCGCTGCGCGAGATCCTCCGCGAAACCGACATGATCGTGCGCTGGGGCGGCGAGGAATTCCTCGCCTTCCTGCCGGCCGTGCCGCGCAACAGCCTGGACGAGGTGGCGCGCCGCCTGCTGGCCGGCATCCCGGCCCGCACGATCGATTACCAGGGCACGCGGCTGTCGGTGAACGTGTCGATCGGCTTCGCGCCGTTCCCGCTCGTGCCGGGCACCGCGCTCTCGTGGGAACGCGCGATCAACATCGTCGACATGGCGCTGTACCTGGCCAAGGGCCACGGCCGCAACCGCGCGTATGGCGTGTGCGGCGTGTCCGGCCTCGATCCGGCGTCGCTGGACGAAGTCGAGCACGACATCGAGAAGGCGTGGCGCGCGGGGCTCGTCGATCTGTCGATCGTGACCGCGCACGTGCCGGAATTGCGGATGGCGTCGTAAGAACACCGTCATTCCCGCGCACGCGGGAATCCATTCTGAGCTTCCGAAGCCCGGCATCAAGAATATCGCGGCGCTTCTGACGTACCGAATCCGGTTGCTCAGTATGGGTCCCCGCTTTCGCGAGGACGACGATGTGCGGTTATTTAGCCGCCTGCTGCATCTTTTCCCCGGCCTGTTCCACCTTCTCCCCGACCCGCTCCGTCGCTTCCTTCGCGCCTTCGCGCGCCTCGCGCACGGCCTGGTCGGCCTTCTGGACCTGCGCCTGGACCTTGTCCTCGACCTTCTCGTTGATCCGGTCGATCTTGTCGTTCACGTGGTCGAGCTTTTCCTGCACGCGCGCACCGGCCGCGTCGACCTTCGCCTGCGCGCGGGCGCCCGCGTCGTCGATGGCCTTGCCGGCCTGCTGGGCGGGACCCACGCCGTCGGTGCCACGGTTGCACGCCGCCAGGAGACAGCCCGCCAGCAGCGCGCCGATGATGGATATCCGATTCATCTTGCACCCTCCTTTGTTGCCGAATATACACCTGCCCCACGCGCCGCGGCGGACGCTTCGAACGGTGCATCCGTCAAGGTACGCAGGAACGCGACGATAGCGTCGATGTCCGCATCGTCGAGAGCCGGCTTCATCCCCTTGCGGCGGTTGTACGGCATGGTGGCCACGTCGTCGAACAGGCGGCCGTCCTTGTACCGGCGCTCCGGCTCAGGGCCCGGCCGTTCGATCCGATCATCTGTATATCCCTTCGTTCGTGATTCAAATCGAAACACGATAGGGATGCAATGTGACCCGGCTATGACATCCGCCAGTCCTCGCGCATGAGCTCTACGTAGCGGCTTGCCCCCAGGCCCAGCGGCCGCTCGCGCGACCACACGACGTCGACCCACAGGCGCAGCGCGTTGCTGATGTTGTCGAACCCGATCTCGACGAGGCTCCCCGCCGCCACGAGCGGCTGCACGAGGGCGCGCGGCAGATACGCCCAGCCGAGGCCCGCCTGCACGAGGTTCAGGGTGGCGAGGTGGCTGTCGACGCGCCACACGTCGCGCGCGTGCACGAAGCGTGGATCGCGTCCCGCGCAGTTCTGGTCCACCTTGCTGCGCCCCGCCACGACGATTTGACGCGCATCGATCAGGTCTTCCAGACGCGGTGCGCCGTCGGCCAGCAACGGGTGTCCCGGCGCCACCACCGCGACGAGCAACTCGCTGCCCACTTCCTGGAACGCCTCGCGATCGTCCAGCCGTTCGCGCTCGAACACGAGGGCCAGGTCGATGCTCCCGTCGTGCAGCAGGCGCAGCGCATCGGCCTGCGGCGCCGACAGCACCTCCACTTCCAGCGAGGGGAATTCGCGCGCCAGCACGGCCAGCGGCGCGCTCCAGCGGCCCGCGATCAGTTCCGGCACGACGGCCAGCGTCAAACGCCGTTCCAGCCCGCCGTGCAGCGCGAGCACGTCCGCCTGCAGCCGCCGCAATTCGCTGGCGACGTGGCGCGCGCGCGGCTCCAGTGCCCGCGCGGCGTCCGTCGGCCGCGGGTCGCGTCCGGACCGGTCGAACAGCGTCAGGTCCAGCTCCGCCTCGAGCTGGGCGATGGCCATGCTGACGGCCGACGGCACCCGCCCCAGCGCACGGGCCGCCGCCGAGAAGGAGCCGTGGTCGAGCACGGCCAGGAAGATACGCATGCTGTCGCTGGTGAAGGCCATGATCTTTCAATAAAGTTGATAGATCCTGACTTTATACATCAACTTGGTCGACATATCCTTGCCCCATCGGTATTTTATGGAAGCAGGACCATGCAAGGCATCCAACGCAAGATCGTCTATGTCGCACTGTACGAAGCCATCGCCATCGCGAGCACTACGGCCGGACTGGCCGGCCTCGCGGACCATGACGCGGGCGCCGCCGGCATCGCCGCCGTCCTCGCGTCGGCGACGGCCGTCGTCTGGAACCTCGTCTACAACACGCTGTTCGAAGCGTGGGAAGCACGCCAGGCCAGGCGCGGACGAAGCCTGCTGCGGCGTGTCGTCCACGCCATCGGCTTCGAGGGCGGCCTCGTGCTCGCCATCGTGCCGATGTTCGCGTGGGCGCTGCACACGTCGCTCGTCGACGCCTTTCTGCTCGACATCGGCCTCGTCGTGTTCTTCGTCGTCTACAGCTTCGCGTTCAACTGGGCGTTCGACCTCGTGTTCGGGTTGCCGAAGGCGGCGGCCTGAATCCGGCTCGCCCCGTCCGTCTCCCGATTCGCCACATTCCGCTCGCCCGCGTGTCCGCGCCGGCGTAGCCTGAGCGGCATTCGATCCAGTCAGGAGACACCGTGAAACGACGATTCCTTCTCAAGGCCGCGGCGACGCTGCCCTTCGCATTCGCAGGCATGACGACCGCCGCACCGCTACGCCGGCGCGTGCGCCCGGGCGATGCTCTCTGGCCGTCCGCTGCCGCGTGGGACGACCTGAAACGCGGCGTGGGCGGCCGGCTCGTCAAGCTGGACGCGCCGTTCGCCGGCTGCGCCGCGGGTGCGGAGGCTCCAGCCTGCACGGCCGCCCTGGCGCGGTTGAAGAACGGCTTCGACATGGGCGACCAGCCGAACTTCACTCACACGAGCGGCTGGCTGGACGCGTGGTCGTCGCAACCGAGCGCGTACGCAGTCGCGGCGCGCACGACGGCGGACGTCGTCGCCGCCGTGAACTTCGCGCGTACCCACGACCTGCGCCTCGTCGTCAAGGGCGGCGGCCACAGTTACCAGGGCACGTCCGACGCGCCGGACTCCCTGCTCGTCTGGACCCGCCACATGAACGACGTGCACCTGGAACGCGCCTTCGTCGCGCGCAACTGCGGCGGCGCGCCGCAGCCGGCCGTCACGGTGGGCGCGGGCGCCATGTGGATCGATGCCTACGATGCCGTGACGACGCGCGCCGGCCGCTACGTGCAGGGCGGCGGCTGCACGACGGTCGGCGTGGCGGGCCTCGTGCAGAGCGGCGGCTTCGGCAGCTTTTCCAAGCGCTACGGCACGGCGGCGGCGGGCCTGCTGGAGGCGGAAGTCGTGACCGCCGACGGCCAGGTCCGCATCGCCAACGCCTGCACGAACGCTGACCTGTTCTGGGCATTGAAAGGCGGCGGGGGCGGCAGCGTTGGCATCGTCACGCGCCTCACCTTGCGCACGCGCGAGCTGCCGGCCATGTTCGGCGCCGTCTTCTGCAAGATACGCGCGGCCGACGATACGGCGTTCCGCACGCTGCTCGGCAAGCTGGTCGAATTCTATGCGCGCGACCTGTTCAATCCGCACTGGGGCGAGCAGATCGCCATCCACGGCGACAACACCGTCGACGTCTCGATGGTGTTCCAGGACCTCGACGAAGCTGCGGCCTCCCGCACGTGGGCGCCGCTGCTCGACTGGCTGCGCAGCCGCCCCGGCTACACGTTCGAGAAGCCGTTCCAGGTGCTGGCCCTGCCCGCGCGCCACATGTGGGATGCCGCGTTCTTCCGCGAGCATGCGCCCGGCTTCATGGTCGCCGATCCGCGTCCGGGCGCGCCTGCGCACCACGTGATCTGGAAAGGTGACACCGACCAGGAAGGCTGGTTCATCCACGGCTACAAGTCGGCGTGGTTGCCGGCGGGGCTGCTCGATCCGAAACGCCAGGCCGGCCTCGCCGATGCGCTGTTCCAGGCAAGCCGGCACTGGAGCGTGGGCCTGCACTTCAACAAGGGGCTGGCCGGCGCGCCGCAGGCGGACATCGACGCGGCGCGCGACACGGCAACCAACCCCGCCGTACTCGACGCCTTCGCGCTGGCGATCATCGCGGGCGGCGACGGGCCGCGTTTCCCCGGCATGCCCGGTGTCACCGTCGATGCGGTCCGCGGGCGCGGGCACGCGCAGGCGATCGGCAAGGCGATGGATGCGTTGCTGGCGGTGGCGCCGAGGGCCGGCGCATACGTCGCGGAAAGCGATTACTTCCAGGCCGACTGGCAGGACGCCTTCTGGGGCGCCAACTATCCGCGGCTCGCGCAGGTCAAGCGCAGGTACGATCCGGACGGGCTGTTCTTCGTGCGCCACGGCGTGGGCAGCGAAGGATGGAGCGACGACGGTTTTACACGTCTGGCGGGATAGCCAGCGGATGCTCGGCGCGCGCGGCATCGATGCGCGCCTTGAGCGCGCGCGTGTTGTCGTCCTCGCCCCAGCGCTTCGTGAACGCCTGCAGGCGGGAACGGGCCCGCTCGACGCTGCCGGAGGCCAGCGCGGATTCGATCGGGCCGCGCGCGTCCGCCCACGCGCTCGCACGCTGGCGCTTGCGCGTGCACGCGCTGGACGCCTCGTTCAGTCCGCGCTGCAGGCGCTCCAGCTGCTGCGGCGTGGCGCGGCTGCTGCGCAGCGCGATCAGCTCGTCCTGCGCCTGCTTGCCCTGGCAGGCTTGCGCCAGCGTGATGGCGGCGTCGATGCGCTTGTCGATCTTCTTCGCCGACGGCTTGGCCCACAGCCACACGCCCCACAGCACGGCCAGCGCGACGATCCACCAGCGCAGGCGGATCGGCTGGCGGCCGGCAGGCTTCGGGGCAGGCGGCGGCGTCGGATGCGGCGACCACGGGATGCCGCGGCCCCGCTCCGGCGGCGGCACAGGGTCGGCCTCGACCGGGCGGCCGCTGCGGCCAAAGGCAGTCGCGGACGGTGTCGCGTTGGGCGGTGGCGGGGGTGGTGCCGCCTCCTGCACGGTATCGGGCGCGTCCGACCAGCCCGACAATCCGGCCACGGCCTCCGCCCCGGCCGTCGCGGCAGCAGCGACGGCGGCATCGCGGCGTACGCGTTCATCGTCCGGCGGTGGCGGCGCCCCCGTCTGCTGGGCCGTCCCGCAATACGGACAGTAATTCACGCGACGCGGCATGCCGCGCGCGCAGGCGGTGTTGATGCAGCGGTAGATCGCTTCGTCCTGCACGGTGCGTCCTTATTCCGGGTCCGGGATGCCGTCGTCGTCCGGATCGGGAATCGCGGCACCGGCGGCCGCCATCAGTTCCGGGATGTCGCCGACCGTCTTCCACTTGTCCGTGCGCGGATTCCACTGCATGTTCCAGATGCGCGTGCCCGCGTCGATCTCGCCGCGCGTGAGCTGCTGCACGACTTCGTCGAGCGCGAACGGCCCGCGCTGGGTGCCGCCCACAAACAGCTTGTAGCGCGCGGGGATCGGTGTCGCGCCGACGACGTACGCGGCCGGCCCAAGGCTCGGCGCAGGCACCGCATCCGGTGCGCCCGGCGTCGGTGCGACGACGGTCGGCGCGGCCGGCGCGTACTGCGCGGACGGCATGACCGGATTTGCCGCCCGGCGTTCCAGCGCCTGCGCGGCGCGCGCGTCGGCCGACAGGAACTCAGGCCGGATCACGCGCTTGTCCGTGGGCCGCTCGACTTCCCACGCGTACGCATCGGAGGCGGAATCGGGCACGGTCTCCGTCCACGTGTCGAGCTGCGCGAGCGCCGCTTCCACCTGTGCCGGCGACAGCTGCGGATCGATCGAGACCGCGCGCCGCATCCACTGGTCGTACAGGCGCCGCGCCGTGATGTAGGGGAGCGACGGCGACGGCAGCTGGGCACCCGTCTCGTCCACTTCCAGCTTCGGCTCGTACACCCGCAGTTGATAATGGCGCATCAGCGCGGCCAGCAGCGCCAGCTGGTGCGGGCCCATGGCGGCCAGGCGCTGGCGCGTCGCCGCGATCACCTGCTCGCGGTAGTACGGCGGCAGGCCGTTGGAGCGGATCGCGTACTCGTTGCCGATCTGGAGCCACTCGCCCGCGCCCTGCTCGACCTCGAACAGGTATTGCCCGCGCGGCTGGAACGCGGCCTCGCGATCGCCCGCGTCCTGCTTGCGGCGCAGGACGCCCAGCGCGATGGCGGCGAGGAAGAATTCGTAATCGTCGGCCAGGCGATTCAGCTCGTCCATCGACGGCGAGATCGGATGGCGGAAGCGCGTCGAATCGAAGTGCAGGTGCGTGGGGATCTTCGGGTTCTCGATCTGGTAGCTGGCGCGCCACGTCGGCAAGCCGCGCAGCACCGTCATCGGGTAGCCGGACAGCTCGATGTAGCAGACGGCTCGTCCAGGCACGCCCGTGTTCACGACGGACACGAGGTCGCCGTGGAAGAAGCCGGTCGGCACGGCCGCGCGGATCTCCCCTTCCAGCTTGCGCCACGCGGCCGGGTCGCCCACGCCGATGAAGCACTTGAACTGGTCGGCGCTGGGAGTGAACTCGGCCGAGAAGCGCGCGTTAATCCACGGCATGGCGCTCTTGATCCACTCGGAGAAGATGCGGTGCCGCTCCTGCGGCGACATCGCGCCGAGACGCTCCACGAGCGGATCGGGCAGCTCGGCCACGGCCTGCTCGCCCGACAGCTGCAACTGCGCGCGCCGGAACAGTTTTAACAGCAGATCGGAACGCAGTCTCTCGTCGCCCAGTTGCGGGAACAGGCGCGCGGAGCCGCCGAATTCCAGCAGCACGTCTTCGCTCCACGCACTCACGTCGCCCGTCAGCCGCACGGGTTCCGGCAGCACGTCGCTCGCCAGCTTGATATAGGTTGCGTGCTCCTGGCGCGCATCGGCACGCAGCTGGCCGATGCGCTGGTCGACGGCGGCCAGCATCGCGCCCACGTTACGCCGCCCTTCCTGGAATTCCCCAGCCACGCCGCTCCAGCGCACTTGCCCGTGTTCGTCCGGCGCCTGCGGTTCGCCCAGCCAGCCGGACAGGCTTTGCATCACCTCGATGGATTGTCCCGCCGCGACGGCGAGCAGGTGGAAGCGCAGGTAGTCCGCGATGTCGCGCTTCAGGTGGTTCATGATTTCGCGCGCCTGCGCATCCTTGCCGAACAGGCGCCCCGCAGCCTGCGTCAGGTTGTTCAGCGATTCCTCGACCTGGCGCGTGCGCAACGCGTCGCGCACGTCGCGATAACGCTTGCCGTTGCGCTGGACGTTGGCCAGGTCGCGCTGCGCGAGACGTGCCTTCACCTGCTCCAGCAGCGACAGCACGAATTCGAGGCCGCCCTGCTTGCGGTCGTCCAGCAGCATGTACAGGCGGCCGCGCACGTTCAGGCGCAACTGCGCGAGCAGTTCACCGGTGTGGCGCTTGATGCGGTCCTCGCTCGTCTCGGCCGTGGCGCCGGCTTCGCGGATGGCGTCGCGCTCCAGGTTCGGCAGCAGCTCGACGACCTTCTCGCGCCAAAGCTTCAAGTCGTACGAGGCCATGATGCGGTCCATCTCCAGCTGCACCTTGCTCTCGACGCGCTCCAGCAGCGAACGCTGGTCCTTGTCCAGCAGGAGCATGTCCGTCAGCGCGTATTCCGGGAACGGCGTGACGTCGACGGTGCCCTTCTTGAAATCGGGGAACTCCGCGAACGGGTGCTCGGCCATGCCCATCTGCTCGCGCATGAAGGCGTCGCGTTCCTGGTCGGTGGCGCGCCGCGCGGCCGTGCCGTCGACCGCGACGAGGCCGAAGAACGCCTTCACCATCAGCGCCGCCAGTTCATACGCGCGGATGTCTTCGCGCAGGCTTTGCTGCGTGTCGAGGACGGACTGGCCGAACGCGGAATACACCTTCGAGTACGACAGGCGCATGTCGCCGAAGCGCTGCTCCGGCACGCGCGGGTTGTACGGCCCGAGCTTGTGCTGCTGCTGGTTGACGGCGACGGAGCGCTTGCGGTTGGCGAAATCGGCCGACGCGAAATCCTCGAACAGCGTATCGGCCACCATCTGGTACACGTCCTTCACGTCCTGCGTGGCCTTGTTCGCGAGGTTCGCGGTGTCGACGAAGTACACGTCGTCGAACGGCGTGCCGCGGCCGACAATGCTGTCCGGCTCCATCCACTGCACGCGCGCATTCATGTCGCGCATGCCCGTCTCCAGCTCCATCATGGTGGCGTACGCATTCGCCTCCGTACGCTCCTTGTTCGCCTTCGCGTAGCCGGACGGCAGGAACATCACGAGGTCGACCTGGCTGTCCGACACTTCCTGGCGTGCGACGGCCTTCGCGATCCAGCCCAGGTCAATGGCGCTGCCCGCGCCCGTGCCGCCCGCGTTCGACGCGATGACGACGATGCGGAATTTGGACGTGTCGACCTGCAGGCCGAGGCGCTGGTAATTCTCCTTGCGCTCGATGCCCGCGTTACTGCTCAGGAAATTCAGCGCGCCCTTGATGCGGCCGCGCAGCTTCGGGTATTTGTCGAACAGGTACAAGCGTGCCAGCGCACGGATCTGGCCCGCGCCCTTGGACGGGTCGATGCCCAGCGAGCGCAGTTTTTTGGGACGCAGCGGCATCCAGTTTTCGATCAGCGGGAAGCGCGCGAGGCTGTCGTCCGACTCGTGGTACTGCGGCAGGTCGAGCGGTTCGACGAGGCGTTCTTCGTCGGACAGTTTGACCAGCTCGAACCACGGGTCGGTGCGCTGCGATTTACCTTCGTCGATGACGGCGTTCGCATCGAGGTCGAAATGGAGGAAGCGCGCGACGGGGAAGTCGGCGATGGAGTCGACGCGGGTCGGATGCCGGCGGTTCCACACGGCCGCGAGGATGCGGCGGCGGATGCGCATCATGACTTCCATGCCGGTGCCCCCGGCGCCGATGAACAAGGTCGGTCGCAGGTCGACTTTCAGCTCGGCTTTATTGCCGAGGGATGCGGGATCGGGAAAATCTGCCATGGTGTTCTCTTTGAAAGGTCAGCGGCGGCCGACGAAGAAGGCCGCGACCAGCGTCACGACGCCGACGACGACCAGCGGTCCGGTGATCGCCGGGGTCAGGTATTTGCTCGCGTTGACGACGGCCAGCACGACGGCGGCCGACAAAAAGCCCATGCCGACGAACAGCAGCCAGCCCGCGCTGCCAGCGGACGACGGCGCCACGCGCTTGACGACGAGGTGGTGCACGTAGGCGTTGCGCACGAAGAAGTAAATCACCAGCAGCACGACGAAGGCGACGGCGCCGATGGCCATGTCGCGCCCGGCCGTGTCGCGCAGCGGCGCCGCGCTCGTGTTGGTGGCGCCGCCGGGTGCGATCTCGACGGGCTGCGTGGCCGTGTCGGGCGTCGTCTTCGGCAGGCTGTCCTGCGGCGTGGTCGCCGTCTGGCCGGGCAATTTGAAACCCGGATCGGTGCCGGCGGTGTCGGGGGCGGGCTTGGTCTGGTCGTTCTGCATGGTGGAGGGTTCCCGTGGGTTCATCGGCCGAGCCGTACCTGCGCGCCTTCGCGCAGGTCCAGCAACTGGTGGCCGAACAAGGTCGTCTTCAGGCGGGCCACTTCATTGCCCGCCTTGTCGTAGATCGGTTGCGTGGCGCCCGCCCGCGTATGCACGGTGCGCAGTTCGTCTTCCACGACGAGCTGCACCCGGCGCGGCCGGCCGTACGCATACGCGGCGCCGGCGCCGGCCGCCAGCAGCGCGAGCCCGCCGGCGAGCAGCGCGACGAGCGGCCCCGAGCCGTAGTGCACGTGCACCTCGACGGGCAGCACGGCCGTCGATGCCTGGATGTCGGCGGGCGGTGTGAAGATGTCCGGCAACGGGTCGCCGGGGAACAGCGCCGCCATGCGCTCGCGGAACGCCTGCGACAGTTCCAGCCGCTGGCCCTGCAGGTGCAGCTCGATGCGGCCCGGCAGCACGTACGCGGAGCCGGCCGATTTCAGTGCCGCCATCGACCATTTACCCGGAAGCTGCGCGACGGGCAGTTGCACGGTCGACGCGAGCGGCTCCGCACGGCCCGGCGCCAGCCGCGTGACGGTATTCGTCTTCAACGCGATCGGATGGCTCTCGCCGCCGAGCATCGAGCGCGCGGAGATCGTCGCGCCCGCGATCGTGTACGGGTACATCGTGTTCTGCAGCTGCCACTGGATCGTCGCGCTGGGCGTGCGCGCATCCGGGGCAACGTCGGCGCGCAGGCGGCCCGCCGCATCCATCGAGAACTCGACGCCGGGCGCGTTCTCGACCTTGCGCGGCACGAGCCGCACCGTGTCGCGGTCGAGCGGTTTCAGGCGCGCGGGCGGCTCGGTGATCACGCGCTGCACGCGGGCGAGCAGCGCGTCGAGGGCGCGGGCGCCTTCCGGCCCGACCGCGAACACGTACACCATCAGGCCGTTCGCGTGGTAATGCTGGCCCTGCACCGGCATCCGCAACGGGAACGCGAGCGCCTTCGTGATGGCGGGGCCCTTGTGGATCAGCGCATAGAATTCGCGGTTGCGCTGCGCGGTGGCCTGGTCGTTGTTCGGGCTGTTGCGGTTGTTCGTCACGAGCCAGACGAGGCCTGCCTTTCCGCCCAATACCTTGGTGACCGTCGTCTCCATGGCCTCGCCCAGGTCCGTGTCGGCCAGCGCGGTGCCGCCGGGTTTGCGGGCCGTCTGCAGGCCCGCCAGCGCGGCCTGCACGTGCGCAGGCGTCTCCTTCGTCACCTGCTCGGACAGCAGCGCGCGCGGCGATGGCGCGCCGGGCCGCGACTGGTTGAACGCGGCCAGCACGAGCGCGTCGCCCGGCTGCGCGACATTGCCGGCCAGCGCAGCCACCAGCGGCTTGAAGGGCGATTGCGGGTCGGTGTAGAACGGCTCCATCCAGCCCGAGTTCTGCACGAGCACGACCTGCGGCACGGCCCAGGCGGGGGCGATGCCGCACAGCGCCAGGAGGAGGACGAACAGGCGGGCGGCCGTCACGTCGGCGCTTCCAGATTCCAGCCGCGGATCCGGTTCCAGTCTGGGTGGTGCAGCCACAGGCGGTTGGCGTAAACGAAGGGCACGCACTCGAGCGGCCGCGCGAGGCGCGCCACCTCGTCCAGGATCACGTTGCGCCGGCCGATCCACTCCACCGTGGTGCGGGCGATCACGCGGTTGGCCAGCGCCTCTTCGGCGCGGCCGGTGTATTTGTGAAAGCGCAGCACGAGCCCGCTGGGCTGGCTGCGGTTATTGTTGAAGCTGCGCAGCAGCGGCAGGACGAGGGAATCGTCCTCGTGCTGGTCCTCGACGTGCTCGCCGGACCACGGTTCGTCGACGACGGGATGGCCGCGCCGGAACAACAGATTCGCGAAGCCGAGGCGCGCGCCGTCGATCGGTTCGCGCTGCGGATGGTCGCTCCCCAGTTCGAGGAACGAATACGACTGGCCGTCATGCCCGATCAGCCACATGCGGCCGTCGCGGCTCAGGGTGGGGCCGCCGAGGTCGAGGCTGGGCAGCCATGTGTCCGGCCACGCAAGCCAGCGCGGTGCTTCGCCCGGACGCCACACGAGCTGCCCCTCGCCGTGCAGCCAGAACAGCTGGCCGTCGTAGCCGATGGGCCGCGTCCAGCCGGTCAGCGGCAGCGCGCCGCAATCGAATTGCGGCCCGGGCGACAGGTCGGCACCGAGACCGCACAGGCCCAGCGTGCCGCCCGGATTGCGCACGAGGACGCCCAGCTGGCGCCGCATCAGGCCCGGCGCGGCGACGACCGGCGCGGCCAGCACGGCCTCCGTGCGGCACGTCTCGCTGACCGGGTTGATGGCGAGGCGGTACAGGCCGCGCGCCGTGGGCACGAGCGCGACATCGCCGCGGCGCGCCGGCACCTGCAGGTGCGCTGTCGGCAGCCAGCCATAGTCGGACGCGCCGAACGCGAGATCGGCCGCGCCCTCTTCCGGCAGCAGCACGTGCCAGACTTCCGCCAGCGGATCCCAGTACTGCAGCACGCCCCGCCCCGGCGCCAGCGCGAGCAGGCGCTGTTCGGGAAAGCCGAAGGTGGCGGCGGCAAACACGCAATGGGCGTTCGGCGGCGGCGGCATCGCGGCGTCGAAGCGGCCGACCTCCGGCGCGGGCGGCCGTTCTTCGAGGCTGTCGCCCAGCGCCAGCGACGTCACGGGTAACCCATGCGGCACGTGCCGGGGCAGCAGCGCATCTGCATGGGGGCCCCACCAGTCGGGGCGATGTTCGGGCACGGCGCCGAGACGTTCGAGCGGGCGGCCGCAGGTCGGGCAGAACGCGAATCCCTCGGGATAGATGGCGGCATGGTCGCAGGATTGCGGCAGCGAGGCGCCGAGCAGGTGCGCGCAATCGGCCAGGCGGCCGCGCGCGGCGGCCTGCCAGTCGATCCGGCCCAGCCCGTCGCTGGACGCCAGCTCGAACTGCCCGCTGTGCTCGTCCTCCAGCCAGATACTGGCCGGCGTTTCCCATCGGTATGCCATGCGCTCCACCGTCGATTCGTCAAAATCGATCGCGGCCCGCTCAAACTCGGGGCCGTTATCGTTTTGGAATCATAGCGCCGGGATCAAGGCGACGGCGCCCTGTTCACGGAGTAGCACGTGGCTGTGCTTTACGGATCAAATGATGGGCTGGCTGGCGGAACTTTCGAGTGCCGCGCGGTTCACGTGGCGGATCTTCCACGCGCCGTTGTCCAGCACCATCGTCAACACCACGTCATGCTTCGCGTCGCCGTCCCCATCGAGCGTGACGAGGACGTCCGCGCTGCGCGCCTGGCGGCGCAGGGTGACGGCCTGCACGTGCCCGCGCAGCCAGGCGCCGTGGATGCGGGACGATTGCAGGAAGTAGTCGCCCGGCTGGAGGGTCTTCTCCAGCAGGCGCTTCACCAGCTGGTCGACGAGGGGCTTCGCGACGTATGCATTCAGACGGTCGTAGCGGTCGCTCAGGGGATCCTGATCGGCGTCCAGCGTCTGCAGGTACCAGCCATAGAATTCCGTCGCCACGGCTTCCGGTGCGCGCACTGCCGCTGCGGAAGACGCGAGACAGACCAGCAGCAGGCTGGCCAGAATGAACTTTAGGAAATTTCCTTTATGAATCAACATGATAGTCTCCCGACAGCCAGACTGTGCAGCATTCCGGCCCGGCAGGCCGTGACCTGCCGCAAGGGTATAATGCCGGGTTGTCCTCCCCCTTCACCGACGCCATGACGACCACCGACGCCCTGCCCGCCGCCGCCATCGACTCCGCCACCGCGCACCTGCGCAACGTGCTCGCGATCGCGCTCGAACACACGCCCGAGCGGCGCGCGCTGGTCGTCTTCGACACCCGCACGGCGCTGGCCCGCGCCCTCGTCGACGCGTACCGCGCGAATCTGCCAAAGGCGACCTTCATCGACTTCGACACGGTGGTCGCCAACGAGGTGCTGGCAACGTTCGACACGCTGGCGCCGCAGGACCTCGTCGTGCTCGTGCAGTCGACGAACTTCCGCCTGGACGGCTTCCGCCTGCGCGTGGAATTGTTCAAGCTGGGCCTGAAGGTGATCGAGCACGTGCACCTGTCGCGCATGCCAGGCGCGCAGGGCGAGCACTACATCGAGGCGCTGGCCTACGACCCCACCTACTTCCGCGGCGTGGGCCACGCGCTGAAGGCCCGCATCGACCGTGCCCGCCGCGCCGAGGTGCATGGCGGCGGCGCCGTCCTCACGTTCGACTCGCCGCTGGAAAGCGCCAAGCTGAACGTGGGCGACTACAGCGCGATGAACAATGTCGGCGGCCAGTTCCCGATCGGCGAAGTGTTCACGGAAGCGCGGGACCTGGAAGCCGTCAGCGGGCGCGCGCAGGTCCACGTGTTCGGCGATACGTCCTACCTCGTCAACCGGCCGGAGTCGCCCATCACGCTCGTCATCGACAAGGGCCGCGTCGTCGGCACGGAAAACGTCACGCCGGCATTCCAGGAAGTCCTCGACATCATCCGCCGCGACGAGGGCGAAGTGTGGGTGCGCGAACTGGGCTTCGGCATGAACCGCGCTTTCACGCGCGAGCGCCGCGTGGACGACATCGGCACGTACGAGCGCATGTGCGGCATCCACCTGTCGCTGGGCGCCAAGCACGGCGTGTATGCGAAACCGGGCTTCAAGCGCAAGGATGCGCGCTACCACATCGACGTGTTCGTCGTGACGGATGCGGTTTACCTGGACGACGAGCGCGTGTACGCGGACGGCGCCTGGACGGTCCGGGACTGATGCCGGCCGGGTGACGGGCCCGGATCTTGCTTAAGTTTTTGGCATGGATACCGTCACCCAGCCCCCCTCGCGCGACACCGAACCGCCGCTGCGCATCGTCAAGATCCGGCGCGACTACAACAAATGGGTCGCCGACGAGACCATCGAGGACTATGCGCTGCGTTTCACGCCGCGGTCGTTCCGCAAATGGTCCGTGTTCCGTGTCGCGAACACGGCGTTCGGCGCCATCTCCTTCCTCGTGCTGGAAGCGATCGGCGGCACCATCGCCGTCAACTACGGCTTCGCGAACGCGTTCTGGGCCATCGTCGCCATCGGCCTGATCATCTTCGCCACCGGCCTGCCGATCAGCTACTACGCCGCCCACCACGGCGTCGACATGGACCTGCTCACGCGCGGCGCCGGCTTCGGCTACATCGGCTCGACCATCTCCTCGTTCGTCTACGCCTCGTTCACCTTCATCCTGTTCGCGCTGGAGGCGGCCATCATGGCCTATGCGCTCGAGCTGTACTTTGGGCTGCCGCTGTATCTCGGCTACCTCGTCAGCGCGCTCGCCGTGATCCCGCTCGTGACGCATGGCGTGACGCTCGTGAGCCGCATCCAGATGCTCACGCAGCCCGTCTGGCTTGTCCTGCTCGCGCTGCCGTTCGTCGCCGTCGCCATCAAGCAGCCGGACCTGCTGACGCAGCTGCAGCGCTTCTCCGGCCAAGCCGGAACGCACGGCTTCGACATCCTGCAGTTCGGCGCCGCCACCGCCGTCGGCGTCGCGCTCATCACGCAGATCGGCGAGCAGGTCGACTTCCTGCGCTTCATGCCCGAACGGACGCCGGCCAACCGCGTGCGCTGGCACCTGGGCGTGCTGGTCGCCGGCCCCGGCTGGATCCTGCTCGGGATGGCGAAGATGCTGGGCGGCGCGCTGCTCGCGCTGCTGGCCATCGAGGGCGGCGCCAGCCTCGCCCAGGCCGTCAATCCGAACCAGATGTACCTGGCGGGCTTTCGCCAGGTGTTCGGCGCCGGCAGCCTGGCCGTCCTCGCGACGGCGCTGTTCGTCATCGTCTCGCAGGTCAAGATCAACATGACGAACGCCTATGCCGGCTCGCTCGCGTGGTCGAATTTCTTTGCGCGCCTCACGCACAGCCACCCGGGCCGCGTCGTCTGGGCCGTGTTCAACGCGCTGATCGCCGTGCTGCTGATGGAACTGGATGTGTTCCAGGCGCTGGAGCAGGTGCTCGGCCTGTACTCGAACGTTGCGATCGCATGGATCACGGCCGTCGTGGCCGACCTCGTGATCAACAAGCCGCTGGGCCTCTCGCCCAGGGGGATCGAGTTCCGCCGCGCCTACCTGTACGACATCAACCCGGTGGGCGTGGGCGCCATGCTGCTCGCGTCGACCCTGTCGATCGCCGCGTTCGCCGGCCTGTTCGGCGCGCATGCGCGGGCCTTTTCCGCCTTCATCGCGCTGGCGACGGCACTGCTGGCCGCGCCGCTGATCGCCTGGGCCACGCGCGGCAAATACTATCTCGCGCGCCCGGTCGCGGACCGGCCGGCGCCGGCGCGCACGCAGGTGTGCTGCATCTGCGAGAAGGAATACGAGACCGACGACATGGCGCACTGTCCCGCCTACCAGGGTCAGATCTGCTCCCTGTGCTGCTGCCTCGACGCGCGTTGCGGCGACGCCTGCAAGCCGCACGCGCGCTTCGCGCAGCAGTGGGAAACGGCGGCGAAGGCGCTGCTGCCCGTGTCGATGTGGCCCTACATGACGAGCCGCCTGGGCCACTACCTGCTGCTGATGGTCACGACGGCATCGTTCCTCGCCGGCCTGCTCGCCCTGCTGTACGTGCACGAACGCGGTGCGCTCGGCGCCGCAGCCGATCCCGTCATGGTGGACGCGCTGCGCCTGACCTTCGTGAAGGTCTTCGGCGCGCTGGTGCTGGCCGGCGGCATCGTCGCGTGGTGGCTCGTGCTGACGAGCGAGAGCCGGCGCGTGGCGCAGGAGGAATCGAACCGCCAGACGAGCCTTTTGCAGCGCGAGATCGAGCTGCACGGCCGCACGGACGCCCAGCTCCAGCAGGCCAAGCGCCAGGCCGACCAGGCCAACCGCGCCAAGAGCCGCTACATCGCCGCCATCAGCCACGAGATCCGCACGCCGCTCAACAGCATCCTCGGCTACGCCCAGCTGCTCGACAACGACGCGACGATTCCCGAACCGCGCCGGCAGGCGATCCGCGTGATCCGGGGCAGCGGCGAGCACCTGCTGTCGCTGATCGAAGGCTCGCTCGACATCGCCCGCATCGAGGGCGGCAAGTTCAGCTTCGATATCCGCACGCTCGCCTTTCCCGACTTCCTTGGCCAGATCGTCCGCATGTTCGAGCAGCAGGCGCACGACAAGGGCCTCGTCTTCCGGTACGAGGTCGACGGCCCCTTGCCCGACTACGTGCGCGCCGACCGCAAGCGGCTCGGCCAGATCCTGATGAACATCCTGGGCAACGCCGTCAAGTTCACGGCGCGCGGCGAGGTCGTGCTGCGCGTGCGCTATGCGCGCGAGATGGCGTCGTTCGAGGTGCAGGACAGCGGCCCCGGCATCCCGCCCGACGAGATAGAACGGATCTTCGAGCCGTACGCGCGCGGCAGCGCCGGCGCCGCCGCCGGCGTGGCGGGCACGGGCCTCGGGCTGCCGATCAGCCGCATGCTCGTCCAGCTGATGGGCGGCCAGCTGACGGTCGACACGGCGCCGGGACGCGGCAGCACGTTCACGGTGCGCCTGCAACTGCCGCGCGTGCACCTGCCGGCGCCCGCCCGGGTCGCGCCGGCGTTCGCGCCGTCCGGCTACGCGGGCCCGCGCCGCCGCATCCTCGTCGTCGACAACGAACGCAACGACCGCGAGCTGCTCGTGAACATCCTGGCGCCGCTGGGTTTCGAGACGCTGCAGGCCGAGACCGGCGCCGACTGCATCGCCCTGCAGGCGCGCTTCCAGCCGGACCTGATCCTGATGGACCTCGCCATGCCCGGCATCGACGGCTGGGAAGCGAGCCGCATCCTGCGCCGCGACCTGCACGTGGAGGTGCCGATCCTGATCGTCTCCGCCAACGCCTACGACAAGAATCTCGACAATCCGGCCGGTATCGCCGCCGAGGACTTCATCGTCAAGCCCGTCAACGTGGCCGAGCTGCTCGAGCGGATCGGCGCGCGGCTCGGCCTCGACTGGGCGCTGCGGGACGCGCCGGTGCCTGCTCCCGTTCCCGACCGCACCGTGGCGCGCATCCCGCCCGCCGCGCAGCTGGCCGCGCTGCGCGCGCAGCTCGCGCTGGGCCACGTGCGCGGCATCGTCCGGGAGCTCGACGCGCTCGCCGCGCTCGATCCGGAATACGCCGCCTTCACCGGCACGCTGCGCAAGTTCGCCGCCCGCTTCGACCTGGAAGCGATGGCGGCCTACCTCGACCAGGAAACCTCATGACCATGCAATCTTTCGACCGCCACGCCGGCCAGGTGGTGTTAATCGTGGACGACGTCCCGGAAAACCTCGCCGTGCTGCACGATGCGCTGGACGAATCGGGCTACACGGTGCTCGTCGCGAACCACGGCGCGGCCGCGCTGGAACGCGTGCGCCACGTCGTGCCGGACGTGATCCTGCTCGATGCCGTCATGCCCGGCATGGACGGCTTCGAAGTCTGCCGCCGGCTGCGCGCGGACGTCGCCACGCGCGGCATCCCCGTCATCTTCATGACCGGACTGACCGAGGCGGAACACGTGGTGGCCGCGTTCGAGAGCGGCGGCACGGACTACGTGACGAAGCCCGTGCGGCAAAGCGAGGTCCTGGCGCGGATCGCGGCCCACGTCAACACGGCCCGGCTGATGAACCAGGCCCGCAGCGCGCTCGACGCGTTCGGCAACGCCGTGCTGGCCGTCACGCCGCACGACGGCCGCATCGTCTGGCAGACGCCGCTCGCGCGCCAGTGGATGCAGCGCTGGTTCGGCGCGGACGACGATGGCACGCCGGCGCAACTGGCGGCCTGGCTGGCCGCGGGTCCCGCGCAGCCGCTGACCGTGATCCGCGGCTCGGCGCGGCTCGTCTTCACGGCGGCCGACACCCGCTCGCCCGAACAATGGATGATCGTGCTGCGCGAGGAATCGGACACGGCCCGCGTGCAGGCGCTGATGGCCCTGTTCCGCCTCACGCAGCGCGAATCGGAAGTCCTGCACTGGGTCATCCAGGGCAAGACCAACCGCGACATCGGCGACATCCTCGGCATGAGCCCGCGCACCGTGAACAAGCACCTGGAACACGTGTTCGAGAAGCTCGGCGTCGAGACGCGCACGGCGGCGGCGACACTGGCCACCAACCGCCTGCGCGCGACGTAAACATCACACGGCGAGGTGGCGCCGGACGTGCTCCCCGTCCATCTCGTGGGCCCCGCCGCTGGCCACGACTTCCCCGCGCGACAGCACGACGAACTTGTCGGCCAGCGCACGCGCGAAATCGAAATACTGCTCGCACAGCAGGATGCCGATGTCCCCGCGCTCGCGCAGCAGCCGGATCACGCGCTCGATATCCTTGATGATGGATGGCTGGATGCCTTCGGTCGGCTCGTCGAGAATGATCAGCTGCGGGCGCTGCAGCAGTGCGCGGGCGATCGCCAGCTGCTGTTGCTGGCCGCCCGACAGGTCGCCGCCGCGCCGGCCCAGCATCTCCTTCAGGACGGGGAACAGTTCGTAGACCTCCCCGCTGATCCGCGCCGCCTCGCGCCGCGGCAAGGTGGCCATGCCCATCATGAGGTTTTCCTCGACCGTCAGGCGCGCGAAGATGTCGCGGCCCTGCGGCACGTACGCGATGCCGGCCTGCGCGCGGCGGTGCGGTTTATAACGCGTGATGTCGCGCCCGTTCCACGTGACGGTGCCGCGCGCGACGGGCAGTACGCCCATCAGGCATTTCAGGAGCGTGGTCTTGCCCACGCCGTTGCGGCCCAGCAGCGCCATGCACTGTCCCTTCTCCACCGCCAGCGACACGCCGCGCAGCGTATGCGACGAACCGTAGTACTGGTTCAGGTGTTCGACCTGCAGCATGCTTACCTCCCCAGGTAGACTTCGATGACGCGGTCGTCGGCCTGCACGTCGTCCATGCGGCCTTCCGCCAGTACGGACCCTTCGTGCAGCACCGTGACCTTGCCCTGTTGCGCGATCTCGGCCACGAATCCCATGTCGTGCTCGACGACCATGATCGAGTGCTTGCCGCGCAACTCGTTCAGCAGCTCCGCCGTGCGCGCCGTCTCGGCGTCGGACATGCCGGCCACCGGTTCGTCCAGCAGGATCAGCTGCGGCTCCTGCATCAGGAGCATGCCGATCTCCAGCCATTGCTTCTGCCCGTGCGACAGCAGCCCGGCCGGCCGGTCTTCGTGGCCGTGCAGGCGGATCAGGCGCAGGATCGCGCCGATGCGGTCTTCCTGTTCGGACGACAGCCGCGCGAACAGCGTCGGCCGCACGCGCTTGTCCATCTTCATCGCCAGCTCCAGGTTCTCGAACACGGTGTGCTGCTCGAACACGGTCGGGCGCTGGAACTTGCGGCCGATGCCGGCGTGGGCGATCTCGTATTCCGTCATCCGCGCCAGGTCGAACGTCTGGCCGAAGAACGCGCTGCCGGACGTCGGCCGGGTCTTGCCCGTGATGACGTCCATCATCGTCGTCTTGCCGGCGCCGTTCGGGCCGATGATGCAGCGCAGCTCGCCCACGGAGATGTCCAGCGTGAGCTTGTTCAGCGCCCGGAAGCCGTCGAACGACACGGTGACGTCGTCCAGGTACAGGATGGCGCCGTGGCGCGTGTCGACGCCCTCCGGCTTGATGCTCATGTCGAGGCTCATGCCGCTTCCTCCTTGGTGGCCACGACCGGCCGGCGGCCCGGCAGGAAGCGTGCGATGGCGGGCAGCGTGCCCAGGATCCCGCGCCGCATGAACAGCGTGACCAGGATGAACAGCAGGCCGAGGGCGAACAGCCACAGGTCGGGGAACGCGGCCGTGAACCAGCTTTTCAGCCCGTTCACCGCGAACGCGCCGACGATCGGGCCGACCAGCGTGCCGCGTCCGCCGATCGCCACCCACACCACCATCTCGATCGAATTCGCCGGCGACATCTCGGACGGATTGATGATGCCGACCTGCGGCACGTACAGCGCGCCCGCGACGGCGCACAGCACGGCGGACAGGGTCCACACGAACAGCTTGAACGCGAGCGGGTCGTAGCCGATGAACATCAGGCGCGATTCCGCGTCGCGCACGCCCTGCAGCACGCGGCCCAGCTTCGAGCGCACGATCCAGCGGCACAGCAGCAGCGCGCCGACGAGCAGCGCCAGCGTGGCGAGATACAGCGCGACGCGTGTGCCGGGCGCTGTGATCGACTGGCCGAGGATGCGCCGGAAGTCGGTGAAGCCGTTGTTGCCGCCGAAGCCCGTGTCGTTGCGGAAGAACAGCAGCATCGCGGCGTATGTCAGCGCCTGCGTGATGATCGAGAAGTACACGCCCTTGATGCGCGAGCGGAATGCGAACCAGCCGAACACGAAAGCGACGAGGCCCGGCACCAGCACGACGAGCAGCATGCAATACCAGAAGTGATCCGTGAACGCCCAGTACCACGGGTAGTCCTTCCAGTCCAGGAAGACCATGAAGTCGGGCAGCACGCTGCCGTAGCTGCCGTCGCGGCCGATGGCGCGCATCAGGTACATGCCGTGCGCGTAGGCGCCCAGCGCGAAGAACAGGCCGTGACCCAGCGACAGGATGCCGGTGTAGCCCCACACGAGGTCCAGCGCCAGCGCCGCCAGCGCGTAGCACATGAACTTCCCGACGAGGCCGACCGCGTAGCCGGAGACGTGCAGCGGATGGCCGTCCGGGAACGCCAGGTGCAGCACCGGCAGCAGCGCCGCCGCCAGCGTGCACGCGGCGAGGACTGCCCACGCGCGGCGCGAGAACAGGGATGACGTGCGATTCATTCGACGCTCCTTCCCTTCAGCGCGAACAGGCCCTGCGGCCGGCGCTGGATGAACACGATGATGACGACGAGGATGCAAATCTTGGCCATGACGGCGCCCGCGACCGGCTCCAGGAACTTGTTGATCTCACCGAGGCCCAATGCGCCGAGCACCGTCCCCGCCAGCTGGCCCACACCGCCCAGCACGACGACCATGAACGAATCGACGATGTACGACTGGCCGAGGTCCGGTCCGACGTTCCCCAGCTGCGACAGCGCGACGCCGCCGAGGCCCGCGATGCCGGAGCCGAGGCCGAACGTCATCATGTCGATGCGTCCGGTGGGTACGCCCACGCAATCGGCCATGCGCCGGTTCTGCATCACGGCGCGCACGAACAGGCCGAGGCGCGTCCTGTTCAGCACGAGCCACACGGCCGCCACGACGAGCGCGGCGAAGACGATGATGGCGATGCGGTTGTACGGCAGCACGAGCGACCCGAGCACGGTGACGCCACCCGACATCCACGCCGGATTCGCCACCTCGACGTTCTGCGCGCCGAACACGGTGCGCACGGCCTGCATGAGCATCAGGCTGATGCCCCATGTGGCCAGCAGCGTCTCCAGCGGGCGGCCGTAGAGCCAGCGGATCACGCTGCGCTCCAGCACGACGCCGACGGCAAACGCGACGAGAAACGCGGCCGGCAGCGCGGCCACCAGGTACCAGTCGGCCGCGCCGGGCAGGTAGTGGCGGAACAGCGACTGGCACACATAGGTCGTGTACGCGCCGATCATCAGGAGCTCGCCGTGCGCCATGTTGATGATGCCCATCAGGCCGAACGTGATGGCCAGGCCCAGCGCCGCCAGCAGCAGCACGCTGCCCAGCGAGACGCCGTAGAACAGGTTGCCGATCACCTCGTTGCGGGCGACGCGGCCGTCGATCGCGCGCAGGGTCGCGCCCGCGGCGGCGCGCAGCGCGGCGTCCGGCTCCTCCGTCAGCATCGCCTGCAATTGCGGACGCAGCGCTGCGTCGCCGCTGTCCGCCAGCGCGGTCACGGCGGCGAGGCGCGTGGCCGGATCGGACGACTCCAGGTCGGCGCGCGCGACCAGCTGCGCGAGCTGCGCCTTGATGTCCGTGTCGGTCTCGCGCGCGAGTGCCTGGCGCAGCAGCGGGGCCTGGGCCGGGTCGGCGTCCTGCGCCTGCAGGGAGTGTACGGCCGCCAGCCGTTCGTCGCGCGCCGGCGCGAGCAGCGCCAGGCCGGACAGCGCGGCCTGCACGGCGCCGCGCAGGCGGTTGTTGACGACGACGCCGTCCGCCCCGTCGGGCACGGGCAGCGCCTTGCCGGTGGCGGCGTCGATGGCCTGGTCGTCGCGGACGATCAGGACCTGGCCGGCCGGCGTCGCGACCAGGGCGTCGTCGAGCAGCGCCTGCAGCACCTGGCGTGCGTCGCTGCCGCCCGTGGCGGCGATGCGGGCCACGGCGGCGACACGGGCGTCGGGGTCGTCGCCGGCGAGCGGCTGCAGCAGTGCCGGGTCGAGGGCGGCGTTGGCCAGCAGGGGCAGGCACAGAGACAATGTGGCCAGGAGGTTTTTGAAGAGAGGCTTCATGGCGTATCCAGTCGAATCAGTGCGTCATTCCCGCGCAGGCGGGAATCCATACTGAGCAAAAAGAATCCGTTCATTGATGCAAACAGTATTCATCGAACGACTTCGGTAATTCAGCATGGGTCCCCGCTTTCGCGGGGACGACGGTGTTTTACAGGTTCTGCTTGCCCTCATTCCCCTTGATATACGGGCTCCACGGCTGCGCGCGGATCGCTTCCTTGCTCTTCCAGACGACGGAGAACTGGCCGTCGCCCTTGATCTCGCCGATCATCACCGGCTTGTGCAGGTGATGGTTGGTCGGGTCCATCACGAGCGTGTAGCCGGACGGCGCCTTGTAGCTCTGGCCGCCCATCGCCGCGATCACCTTGTCGGTGTCGGTCGATTTCGCCTTCTCGACGGCCTGCGCCCACATGTGGATGCCGACATACGTCGCTTCCATCGGGTCGTTGGTGACGGCCGTGGCGGCGTTCGGCAGGCGCTTGGCCGCGGCGTACGCCTTCCACTTCTTGACGAAGTCCGCGTTGGTCGGGTTCTTGACGGATTCGAAGTAATTCCAGGCCGCCAGGTGGCCGATCAGCGGCTTGGTGTCGACGCCGCGCAGCTCTTCCTCGCCGACGGAGAACGCCACCACCGGCACGTCCGTCGCCTTCAGCCCCGCGTTGCCCAGCTCCTTGTAGAACGGGACGTTGGAGTCGCCGTTGATGGTCGAGATGACGGCCGTCTTGCCGCCGGCCGAGAACTTCTTGATGTCGGCGACGATGGTCTGGTAGTCGGCGTGGCCGAACGGCGTGTACAGCTCCTTGATGTCGGCGTCCTTCACGCCCTTGCTATGCAGGTAGGCGCGCAGGATCTTGTTCGTCGTGCGCGGGTAGACGTAGTCGGTCCCGAGCAGCACGAAGCGCTTGGCGGCGCCGCCGTCCTTGCTCATCAGGTATTCGACGGCGGGAATCGCCTGCTGGTTCGGCGCCGCGCCCGTGTAGAACACGTTCTTCTCGAGTTCCTCGCCCTCGTACTGCACGGGGTAGTACAGCAGGCCGTTGAGCTCCTTCACGACGGGCAGCACCGACTTGCGCGACACCGACGTCCAGCAGCCGAAGATGGCGGTCACGTGATCCTTCGCGATCAGCTGGCGCGCCTTTTCCGCGAACAGCGGCCAGTTCGACGCCGGATCGACGACGACGGGCTCGATCTTCTTGCCGAGGACCCCGCCCTTGGCGTTGATCTCGTCGATGGCCATCAGGGCGACGTCCTTCAGCGACGTCTCGGAAATCGCCATCGTGCCGGACAGCGAGTGCAGGATGCCGACCTTGATGGTGTCGGCGGCGTGGGCGGACAGCCCGCTCGCGAGCAGGGCGGCGCCGGCGGCCACGCGGGTGAGGGACGAAACGAAATTGCGGCGGTTGGACATGGTGAGCCTCGCGAATGTGATGGGTTGATCAGTACTGGAGCTGGAGGGTGACGGCGAACTTCGACTGGTTGGGCGCGTTCGTCACCTTCGTGCGCGAATACAGCGCCGCCAGCTGGGCGTTGTAGCCGTCGATGATGTAGTTGACGCCGACGTCGCCCTGGCGCGTGTCGATGCCGGTATCGGCCGCGAACTTCTGGTAGCGCGCGAACGGCTGCAGGCGGTCGACGATGTAGCCCACGCCCACCAGCCATGCCCTGCCCTGTTCGGCCTTGACGACGTTGTCCGTGTCGTAGTCGTACCAGGCGCCTTCCAGCGACACGGCACCCGCGCCCGGCAGACGTTTTTCGAGCAGGAAGTCGACGTTCCAGGAGCGGTAGTCGCCGATGGCAGCAGGTGTCAGCACGCCGTCCTTCTGGCTGCGCGCGGCGATGCCGATCGCGAGGATGTCCTTCGTGCCCAGGTAGTTGCCGGTGCCGTAGTAGCCAGGCTCCGCGTCCCAGAAGTCGTACTGCAGGCGGCCCGCGACCATCGGCTTGTCGGATGCCTTGATGCCGGCGGCCTTCGCCTCGTTCTGCGTGAGCGAACCGATGCCGAACGTGTGGCCCTCGAACGCACCGACGGAATAGCCCAGTTTCCCGTCCAGCAGGTTGCCCCACACGACGGCACCGTCGTCGCGGCCGCGGAAGATGCCGCCGTTGTAGCCATAGCGCGACGCCACGCCGGCCCAGTAGCCGCCGCCCAGCGAGTAGTACGGTCCGGCCATGTTGGCGCGGTCGCTCGGTGACAGCAGGCGCCCGGCCCAGACGTTCAGTTCGGGAGAAATCGCGAACTGGCCGGCGGCGTCCAGCACGCGGATCTTGTCGCCATCCCACTCCGTGTTGAACATGCCCTTGATCTGCTTGTTCAGCGAGGCGCCCAGGTAGATGCGCGCGCTGTCCAGGTTGAAGTCGTTCGACCGCGAGCCGTCGGGCGCACCGTGTTCGGCGTTGGTATAGCTGGTGCGCATGCCGAAGCCCACGCTGACCGACTGGTCCGGCCCGATGTTCACGGTCGCGCCGGCCCGTGCCTCCAGTGCGGCAAAGCTTCCCGCGATCCCGATCAGGGCCAGCACCGCTGCCTTGTTCCCTAGTGACGTCATTCTTGTCCTCTCGTTGGGTGGTTGTCTTGTGGACATCATCGCCAGCGGGAGGCGGCAGGAACATACGTCAGGTTACGTAGTCGCGTTTGCGGCACAGCATTGTCGTAAGATGCATTGTCGTAAGATGTATAGGTGACTTCGAAAGGACATCATGCTCACTCCCGAACAACGCGACCGGTACCAGCGCGACGGCTTCATCGTCATCCCGAATTTCAAATCTGCAGATGAGATCGCGCGCCTGCGCGCCCGCGCCGGCGACATCGTCGATGCGTTCGATCCGGCGGAATCGCGCGCCATCTTCACCACGCGCGACCAGGCCAAAGCCAGCGACGCCTGGTTCCTCGGCTCGGACAACACGATCCGCTGCTTCTTCGAAGAGGAAGCCTTCGGCCCGGACGGCCAGCTGAAGCAGGCCAAGGCGCTGTCGATCAACAAGATCGGCCACGCCATGCACGACCTCGACCCCGTGTTCGAAGAGTTCACGCACGACGCGAAGCTGGCGGCCGTCGCGCGCGACCTGGGCCTGGAGCAGCCGCAGATCTGGCAGTCCATGTACATTTTCAAACAGCCGGGCATCGGCGGCGAAGTGCGCTGGCACCAGGACGCGACGTTCTTCGATTCCACGCCGATCAGCGTGACGACGTTCTGGTTCGCGCTGGAAGACGCGACCATCGACAACGGCTGCCTGTGGGTCGAGCCGGGCGGCCACCGCGGCCCGCTGCGCGAGCGTTTTCTCCGCGACGGCGATGCGATCACGATGGAAAAGCTGGACAGCACGCCGTGGCCGGACGACAGCACGGCCGTCCCGCTGGAAGCGAAGGCCGGCGACCTCGTCTGCTTCCATGGACTGCTGCCGCACTACAGCGCGCCCAATCGCTCGGCGGTGTCGCGGCATGCGTTCACCTTGCACGTGACGGATGCAAGGACCGCGTATTCGCCGCGTAACTGGATACAGCGGGATGCTGGTTTCCCGGTACGGGGCTTCGACTGATATACTTCTCCAGTATCTTTTAATGCACTTTTAGAACAATAAGCCGGGCATGGATTGTCACATCGAGATATTTCACGAAGGCCAGTGGCTGGAAGCCGCGCACGCAAGCTTTTCCGACGTAGTGCGCAATGGCTTCCGGCCCAACGATTGTGTGTTCGAGTACGATCTGCCCTACGCCTTCGGCGATGCACCGGCGCCGGTGTCGCTCGTGATCCCGGTAGATGCGGACCGTCACGTTCGCAAGACCTGGCCCACCTTTCTCTATGATCTTGTGCCGCAAGGTAACGGACGCAGGTTTCTGCTCGACCATCTGAAACTTCCCGACGCCCAGGCATCCGACCTGCCGTTGCTGTGCGCCGGCGCCTTCAATCCGATCGGGCGCTTGCGCATCCGGGAAGCCGTCCACTACTACGAACAGCATGTCGAGCGACATGAACTCGCTGCGGACGGCTTCACCTTCGACGAGTTGCTGGCGCGCTCGCCCGACTTTTACGAAATGATGATGGTGCACGGCATGCTGGCCGCGGGCGGCACAGGCGTGCAAGGTGTCGCCCCCAAATATCTGCTGACTCGAGGGCATGACGGCAAATGGCATCCCGACGCGGCCCTGCCCGACGACCAGGCCCAACGCCACTACATCATCAAGCGGCCACGCGGCCCCTCGGACGCCGATCGCAAGGTCCTGCGCAATGAAGCCCGCTACATGGAAGTCGCGCGGCGCTTCGGCATCCGTAGCTTCGACATACCTGTCCTGCACGCCGACATGCTGTTCATCCCGCGCTTCGATCGTCGCGCCCGCGATGGCCGGGTACAGCGTTTCCATCAGGAGAGCGTCGCGTCGATCGCGGGCCTGGCTGGCTTCGGCACCCAGGCCGACCAGTTCGAGTTGGTGAACGCGATTCGAAGCGTGGTCGACGTGCCGCTTGCCGAGACCATCGAGTTCATCCGGCGCGACGTGCTCAACCTCGCAATGCGCAACACGGACAACCATGCGCGCAATACGGCCGTGCAGACCGTCGACGGTGTCACGCGCCTCACGCCGCTGTTCGATTTCGCGCCGATGTACCTGGACCCCGAAGGCATTACGCGCTCGGCGCGCTGGTACCATCCGGACAGCCGCAAGGAACTGAAAAACTGGTCAGACATCCTGGTGCAGTTGTCCCTGCCCGATCAGGAGCGTGCACAGGTTGTCGAGGCGTTGGTACGGTTCGGCGAACAATTGACGACCCTCTCCGGATGCATGCGCGAGGTGGGCGTCGATAATGACATCGTCGATTTCGTCACGCCCAGCATCGAAGCGCAACGCACCCAACTTCTGGCACTGAGATAGTCATGAGCAAAAAAAAACCGTTGGATAAGGCAGAGGCCCGCGAGCGGCGTAACCGGATGCTGGAATCCGCCGCTGCGGCCAGGCTGTCGCTCACCGAAGGGGTGCGCGAAATGCGCGCGATTGCTGGCATGACGCAGGAAGAATTCGCGCGCCATCGCGGAGTGAGCGCGCGGGTGATCAAGGCGATCGAGCTTGGCCAGGCAAACCCCACCGTGGCGACGATGAACCGGATCGGACAGTTCTTTGGCCTGGAAGTGGCGTTCGTTCCGATCCAACGCGAGCTGCATGCTGACGAGCAGCCGCAGCCCGACAAGGACCGCATGCGCAACGGGAACGATGACGCGGACGCCCCGGAGGTCATACGCAAGGTCATCCAGGAGCGTTTAGATGACATCGTTCGCATGGCCGCTAAGCAGATCGACGCAGAACTGAACGCATTGAGTCAGGCGCACAAGGCACGGAAAACTACGCTCGACCCGGCGCCGGCATCGACCAAGGCTCCCGAGAATACAGCAGTAAGCGAAACTCGCAGCCGTACAAAAAGAAAACCGCGCGCCTCCTGACAAAAACTGTCAGGAACACTTTGTAAAATCTTCCCTTTCGCCGGACACGAAAGGAGAAGCTCATGCATATCATCATCGGAGGCACCGGCCACGTCGGCTCGGCCACGGCCCGCGCGCTGCTGCGCCGCGGCGAGCCCGTCACCGTCGTCACGCGCAATGCCGGCCATGCGGCCGGGCTGCGGGATGCCGGCGCGAAGGTCGCCGTCGCGGACGTGCGCGATGTCCAAGCTCTGCGTGCCATCTTGCGCACGGGCACGACCGCGCTGCTGCTGAATCCACCGGCCGCGCCGTTCACGGACACGGATGCCGTCGAGCGCGCGAATGCCGCCGCCATCGTCGACGCGGTGACGGGTTCCGGACTGCGCAAGGCGGTCGCGATTTCAACCTTCGGCGCTCGCGCCGGCGAGCCGTGCGGCGACCTGACCGTGCTGTTCGAATTCGAAGAGAAGCTCAAGGCGCAGGCCGTGCCCGTCGCGGTCAACCGCGGCGCCTACTACATGAGCAACTGGACCGAGATGCTCGACACGGTGCGCCATCGCGGCAAGCTGCCGAGCTTCTTTCCGGCCGATGCCGCGATCCCGATGGTCGCACCGCATGACCTGGGCGAAGCCGCCGCGCAGCGGCTGATGGAACCTGAGGACCGGACGGACACCATCTACATCGAAGGGCCACGCCGCTACACGCTGCGCGACGTCGCCGACGCCTTCGCGCAGGCGCTCGACCGGCCCGTCGACGTCGAGGTCATCCCGCGCCACGCCTGGGAGCAAACGTTCCGCCAGCTCGGCTTCTCGGCGGAAGCGGCGCGCAGCTATGTGTGCATGACCGGGACCGTGCTGGACGAGCAGGACCGGTGGCCGGACGACCCCGTCCGCGGATCAACGACGCTGGAAGATTTCATTTGCGCAAGCTCAAATCGCAAGTATTAAAACTACACACTTCATGCGAATTGGATTGACATAGAAATACGCATGGCTAACAATCTCCCCCGTCGGGCAAGAAAACACCACAGAATGATCGCTCGATACGTAGTAAAAGTACCTAGCTGAGCAACGGACTTTTGCACGACCTCCGTTGCCGGCCGGGACCTTACCCGTATCACATCGGAGGAGAAGCATGAAGAAGAGCACCATCGCCGCCCTGCTGGCAGCGGGCATGATCACGTCCATGGCCTCGGCAGGGGCCGCCACACCCGTCCAGCAGGCCGGCAGCAGCACGGCCGTCGTCCTGCAGGGCTTCCACTGGAACTCGGCCAATTACGCCGGCCCGGACTGGTACAACGCCCTGCTGAACAACGTCGGCGACATCAGCGCCATGGGCTTCACGCACGTGTGGTTCCCGCCGCCGTCGGATTCGGCGGCCAAGGAAGGCTACCTGCCGCGCCAGCTGAACAAGCTCGATTCCAAGTACGGCAGCGCGGCCGAGCTGACGAACGTCGTGAGCGCATTCAAGAGCAAGGGCGTCAAGTCGATCGTCGACGTCGTCGTCAACCACCGCGTGGGCAGCACGGGCTGGTCCGACTTCACGAATCCGAACTGGACCACTTATTCCATCGTCAACGGCGACGAGTGCAACTGCGGCCTCGGCAATGCCGACACGGGCACGGGCTATTCCGCCGCGCGCGATCTCGATCACAAGAACGTCGGCGAAGTCCAGAACGGCATCATCAACTGGCTCAACTACACGCTGAAGCCGGTGGGCTTCTCGGGCCTGCGCTTCGACTACGTGAAGGGCTTCGGCGCCAACTACGTGGGCCAGTATTCGAACGCGTTCGCGTCCGATTTCTGCGTCGGCGAGATGTGGCCGGATTCGTTCGACCTGAACAACCTGAACGCGAACCGCCAGGCGATCATGGACTGGATCAACGGCACCAGCAACAGCTGCGGCGCGTTCGACTTCACGACCAAGGGCATCCTCAACGACGCCCTCGCCAACGGCAATTACTGGCGCCTGAAGGCGACCGACGGCAAGCCGCAGGGCGCCATCGGCTGGTGGCCGGCGATGTCGGTGACGTTCGTCGACAACCACGACACCGGCCCGGCCGAAAGCTGCGGCACCGGCCAGAACCTGTGGGCCGTGCCGTGCGGCTCGGTACTGGAAGGCTATGCCTACATCCTGTCGCATCCGGGCATCCCGACCGTGTTCTACCCGCACATCTACAACTGGAACCTCAAGACGCAGATCGCGGCGCTGATGGCGGCGCGTAAGAATGCGGGCGTGAATTCGACGTCGGCCGTCGCCATCCAGCAGGCCACGCAGGGCCTGTACGCAGCCATCATCACCGGCACCACGCACCAGCTGGCGATGAAGATCGGCCCGAACAGCTGGAGCCCGGGCGCCGGCTGGACCCTGCAGACGTCGGGCAACAACTACGCAGTCTGGATGAAGTAAACAGAAGACGCGGCTCAGGCACCCACCGCCTGCAACCGCGTCACCTGGCCGCGGCCCGCGACGTCGCGGCCATGCACGCTGACGCGGTTGCGGCCGTTCTGCTTGGCGTGGTACAGCGCCTCGTCCGCGCGGCGCAGGATCTCTTCCCATTTGTGGTCGTGCGCATCCAGCGCTGCCACGCCCACGCTGACGGTCATCGCGACCGGCTTCCCCTCGACGGTCAGCGGCGCCGCGACCACCGCCTCGCGCAGGCGTTCGGCCATGGCGCACACGTTCCCCGCGTGTTCGCCGACGACCAGCACCGCGAATTCCTCGCCGCCGATGCGGAACACTGCGTCATACCCGCGCAGCACGCGCGCCGAGAGCGCCGTCACGTGGCAGATCGCCGCGTCGCCCACGCCGTGGCCGTAGCGGTCGTTGATGGGCTTGAAGTGGTCGATGTCGAACGTGATGAAGTACATGGCCGAACCGGTGCGGCGGCAGCGGCGGAAGTCGCGCGTGGCGATATCGTGCAGCGCGCGCCGGTTCAGCCAGCCGGTCAGCACGTCCGTCAGCGAGGCGCGGCGCAGCGCCAGCGTCTGCTGGTGGCTCACGATCAGCGCACAGCACATCGTCGCCAGCGACATGTACGCGAGCATCGCCAGCGCGCCCGACGTGCGGAAGAAATCGCCGCCCAGGAAGCCCGGCGGGTGGCCGTCGTACGCGAGCATAATCGCGACGCGCGCAGCCTGCTGCAGCGCGGACAGAACCTGCAGCACGATCAGCGGCAGGTGCGCCGCGCGCGCCTCGCGCTCGCTCCGGCGCCACAGCAGCCACGCGGCACCGAGGTTGAGCGCGCCGACGAAGGGTGTGAACAGCACGAGCCGGTACAGCGGCGCCTCGCGCACGGCCAGCAACCCGTGCGCCGCCAGCAGGCCGGCCATCAGGACGACACCCCAGTGCCAGCCCGGCGCCAGGTGGAGGTGGCGCCGCACGCCGGCCAGCATGCCGAAGTGGCCGCCGATGTGGAGCGCGTTGACGCAGGCGATGAACAGGATGGGGCTCGCCTGCTGGTGCAGGCCGATGGCGCCCAGCCCGTTGCTCAGGGCGAACAGTGCGGCGGCGACCGTCCAGTCGACGAGACAGGCCTGGCGCGCGCTGGCGAGGTACAACAGCCCCATGCTGGCCGCCATGGTCAATGCCGCCAGCGCGGCGGCCACGATGAGTGTGAAAGCGTCCATCCGTCCCCTGGCCAGCCGTACGCCGCTAACCTGTATAGATAATTCCTTAAGTATAAGACTCTTGTCTATATGCAAATCTCACCAATTGTCGCAATCCGAAAGTTTCTGTACTTACAAGCAAGGGAAACGGGCCTTCTGGCGGCTGTGATAGCCTGATGCCTGCCGGCCAGTCGATCGCCGTCCAGAATTTCAACGAGAACCTTGATGGTGTCCGCCCGCGGTGTCCGCTCAGTGTCCGATCCTGTGTCCGCATGTCCGACCGTATCGCACGCGCCACGCCCATCCGTATGTATCAGTCTTGTTACACATCAAATAAGGAAATGGCTGAACGCCAAGACTAGAATATTTTCCTTCTTTCAACCATGAATGCAGGGTAAATATGATACGTTTCCCGATCGGCCTGGCGGCGCTATGCCTCAGCTTGGGGGCAATCGCGGCGGAACCTTTCGACGACAAGTTCCGCCAGCTCGACGAATTGCTGCCCACCCCGACGACGATCCGCACCGCCTCCGGCGCCCCGGGACACGCCTACTGGCAGCAGCGCGCCGACTATGCGATCCGCGCCACGCTGGACGAAGGCAAGCGCGCGATCAGCGGCACCGAGACGATCACGTATCACAACAATTCGCCCGACACGCTGTCCTACCTGTGGGTCCAGCTCGACCAGAACATTTACAAGCGCGATTCCGACGCGCGCATGACGGCCACCGTCCCCTCGCGCGACGCCTGGGCCAAGGCGCGCGGGCCGGAAGACGGCTATAAATTCGACGCGCTGCGCTCCGTGCTGGAAAAGAGCACGTTCGACGGCGGTTTTAACATCGCCGCCGTAAAGGACTCCATCGGTCGTCCGCTGCACGTCGTCATCAACCGCACGATGATGCGCATCGACCTGCCGCAGCCCCTGAAACCGGGCGCGAAGGTCGCGTTCTCGATCGACTGGAGCTACAACATCAACGAGCAGAAGGTGCTCGGCGGCCGCTCCGGCTACGAAAAATTCGACGAGGACAAGAACGACCTGTTCGAGATCGCCCAGTGGTTCCCGCGCATGGCCGCGTACTACGACGTGACGGGCTGGCAGCACAAGCAATTCCTCGGCACGGGCGAATTCACCTTGGAATTCGGCGACTACGACGTGCAGCTCACCGTCCCCGCCGACCACATCGTGGCCAGCACGGGCGAGCTGCAGAACCCGGGCGACGTGCTGACCGCCGCGCAGCGCCAACGCCTGGAGCAGGCACGCACGGCGACGAAGCCCGTGATCATCGCGACGCAGGCCGAGGCCGAGGCGCGCGAAAAGACCCGCGCCAGCGGCACGAAGACGTGGCGCTTCCGCGCGAAAAACGTGCGCGATTTCGCATGGGCGTCGAGCCGCAAGTTCATCTGGGACGCGCAAGGCTTCAAGAAGGACGCGACCAACGTGCTGGCGCAGTCGTTCTACCCGAAGGAAGGCAACCCGTTGTGGGAAAAATACTCGACGGCCGCCGTGATCCACACGATCGCCGAGTACAACAAGTATTCGTTCGACTATCCGTATCCTGTCGCGATTTCCGTGAACGGTCCGGTCGGCGGCATGGAATACCCGATGATCTGCTTTAACGGCCCGCGTCCGACCAAGGACAAGAAGACGGGCGAGCTCACGTACTCCAGCCGCACCAAGTATGGCCTGATCGGCGTCGTGATCCACGAAGTGGGCCACAACTACTTCCCGATGATCGTCAACTCGGACGAGCGCCAGTGGACGTGGATGGACGAGGGCCTGAACAGCTTCCTGCAATACCTGGCCGAACAGGCGTGGGAAGAGCACTACCCGCAGTCGCGCGGCGAACCGCGCGCCATCGTCGACTACATGAAGAGCACCAACCAGGTGCCCATCATGACGAACTCGGAATCCATCGCCGCCCTCGGCTACAACGCGTACGCGAAACCGACGGCCGCGCTGATCGTCCTGCGCGAGACGGTGCTGGGCCGCGAGCTGTTCGACTTCGCGTTCCGTGAATACGCGCAGCGCTGGAAGTTCAAGCGCCCGACGCCGTCCGACTTCTTCCGCACGATGGAAGACGCGTCGGGCACGGACCTCGACTGGTTCTGGCGCGGCTGGTTCTACACGACGGACCACGTGGACGTCAGCGTCGACGGCATCAGCGAATACACGGTCGGCACGAAGGACCCGGCAATCGAAAAGGCGTGGAAGAAGGCGCAGCGCGAGGCGGAACCGATCTCGATCACGGACCAGCGCAACAAGGGCACCTTGCCGCGCCGCGTGGACTCCGAGCCGGAGCTGAAGGATTTCTATAACGAGCATGACGAGTTCACGGTCACGAACCGCGACCGCAACAAGTACAACGAAGCGATCGGCGAGCTGGAAGACTGGGAGAAGAACCTGCTCAAGGAAGGCAAGCATCTGTACCTCGTCGACTTCAGCAACCTCGGTGGCCTCGTGACGCCGCTCGTGCTGGAGATCACTCTGCAAAGCGGGAAGAAGTACGTCGAGCGCATCCCGGCCGAGGTGTGGCGCTACACGCCGAAGAAGATCACGAAGCTGATCATCACGGACGAGCCGATGGTCGCGCTGACGCAGGATCCGAATTGGGAGACCGCCGACACGGACACCAGCAACAACAGCTGGCCGCGCAAGGCGACCCCGTCGCGCCTGGAGTTGTACAAGACCGAGCATGACAAGGACAACCTCATGAGGGACTTCAACGAAAAACTGAAGACCAAGGACGACAAGGCGGAATAACACGCCCTACGTCTGCCCTCGGCAACGGCGCCCACGAGGTGCCGTTGCCGTTTTCACTTTAGACACCGACATGAAACGCCTGACCACCATCGCCCTGCTCGTCCTCGCCTCGGCCACCCACGCCCAGACCTTCGACGACAAATTCCGCCAGCTGGACGAACTGCTTCCCACGCCCACCGACACCCGCACCGCGTCCGGCGCGCCTGGCCGCGCGTACTGGCAGCAGCGCGCCGACTACCGCATCCGCGCCACGCTGGACGAAGCGAAGCGCGCCGTCACCGGTTCGGAGACGATCACGTACCACAACAACTCGCCGGACACGCTGGCGTACCTGTGGGTGCAGCTGGACCAGAACATGTTCCGCGCCGATTCCGACAACCGCCGCATCGCCAGTTACCCGTCGCGCGAGGCGTGGCGGTCGGGCGGTACGCCGTTCGAATCGGCCCGCTTCCTCGTCGAGAGCGCGAAGTTCCAGGGCGGCTTCGACATCACCTCCGTGACGGACCGCAACGGCCGCCCGCTGCGCACCACGGTCAACAAGACGATGATGCGCATCGACCTGGCCGAGCCGCTGAAACCCGGCGCACGCGTTGCGTTCGACATCGCGTGGAGCTTCAACGTGCCCGAGACGACCGTGCTCGGACGCCGCATGGGCTTCGAGCGCTTCGACAAGGAAGACAAGAACGACCTGTTCGAGATCGCCCAGTGGTTCCCGCGCATGGCCGCGTACTACGACGCGCACGGCTGGCAGAACAAGCAGTACGTGGGCGACGGCGAGTTCACGCTGGAATTCGGCGACTACGACGTCGAACTGACCGTGCCCGCCGACCATATCGTCGCCGCGACGGGCGAGTTGCAGAACGCCGGCGCCGTGCTGACTGCCACCCAGCGCGACCGCCTCGCGCGGGCGCGCACGGCCGACAAACCCGTCGTCATCGTCACGCAGCAGGAAGCGGCGGCGAACGAGAAGCAAAGGGCCGCGACGACGACGACATGGCGCTTCAAGGCGGCCAACGTGCGCGACTTCGCGTGGGCATCGAGCCGCAAATTCATCTGGGACGCGCAGGGTTTTAAAAAGAACGGGACGAACGTGCTGGCCATGTCGTTCTACCCGAAGGAAGGCAACCCGCTGTGGGAGCAGTACTCCACGCAGGCCATCATCCACACGATCGCCGAGTACAACAGGTACGCGTTCGACTATCCGTACCCCGTCGCGATCTCCGTGAACGGTCCGGTGGGCGGCATGGAATACCCGATGATCTCGTTCAACGGCGGCCGGCCCGTGAAGGACAAGAAAACGGGTGAACTGACATATTCGAAGAACACGAAGTATGGCCTGATCAGCGTGATCATCCACGAGGTGGGCCACAACTACTTCCCAATGATCGTCAACTCGGACGAACGCCAGTGGACGTGGATGGACGAGGGCCTGAACTCGTTCATGCAATTCCTGGCCGAGCAGGCGTGGGAAGAGCACTACCCGTCGCGCCGCGGCGAAGCGCGCAACATCGTCGACTACATGAAGAGCCGCAACCAGGTGCCCGTTATGACGAACTCGGAATCCGTCACGCAGCGCGGCAACAACGCGTACGCGAAGCCCGCGACGGCGCTGAACGTCCTGCGCGAGACGATCCTCGGCCGCGAGCTGTTCGACTTCGCTTTCCGAGAGTATGCGCAGCGCTGGAAATTCAAGCGCCCCACACCGGCCGATTTCTTCCGCACGATGGAAGACGCGTCCGGCACGGACCTCGACTGGTTCTGGCGCGGCTGGTTCTACACGACGGACAACGTCGACGTGAGCGTGGACGGCATCAGCGAATACACGGTCGGCACGAAGGATCCGGAAATCGAAAAGGCGTGGAAGAAGGCACAGCATGACCTTGAACCGATCTCGATCACGGACCAGCGCAACCAGGGCACCCTGCCGCGCCGCGTGGACTCCCGTCCGGAACTGAAGGACTTCTACAACGAGCACGACCAGTTCACCGTCACGAACCGCGACCGCAACACGTACAATGAGGCGCTGGGCGACCTGGAAGACTGGGAAAAGGCGCTGCTCAAGGAAGGCAAACATCTGTACCTCGTCGACTTCGGCAACGTCGGCGGGCTCGTGACGCCGCTCATCCTCGAGATCACGCTCGCGAGCGGCAAGAAATACGTCGAGCGGATTCCGGCCGAAGTGTGGCGCTACAGCCCGAAGAAGATCACGAAGCTGATCGTCACGGATGAACCGATGGTCGCGCTGACGCAGGACCCGTACTGGGAAACGGCGGACACGGACACCAGCAACAACAGCTGGCCACGCAAGGCAGTGCCGTCGCGGCTGGAGCTGTACAAGACCCAGCGTGACAAGGACAACCTGATGAGAGACCTCAACGAGAAATTGAAAAAGGTGGACAAGTGAAGCTGCGCCGCATCCTGGTGCTGCTGTGCGCGTGCGTATGCATCCACGCCTCCGCGCACCGCTTCCACGCCGGCATCACCGACATCAGCTACAACGAGCGCACGGGCAGCACGGAAGTCGTGCACACGTACATGGCGCACGACGTCGAGGCGCTGCTCACGGAACTGTACCAGCGCCAGTTCGACCTGTCCGACCCGGACGACCGGGCCGTGCTGCGCAAGTACGTGGAAAAGCAGTTCTGGCTGGCCGACAAGGACGGCCGCCGCCTGCCCTTGAACTGGGTGGGCTTGACGGTCGACACGGACAGCGTCGTCGTGTTCCAGGAAGCCGTGCGCACACCCGTGTCGAAGATCGAGACGATCCACGACGCCGTGCTGAGCGACTTCCTGCCCGACCAGCAGAACACCGTGAACCTGACGGCGAACGGCAGCGTGCGCACGTTCGGCTTTACCAGCAGCCGCACCGAACTCCCCGTCCGCTGATGCGCAAGATCGCCCTGCTGCTCGCCACGCTGTTCGTGCCTGCCTGCGCATGGGCGGACGATCCCGTGATCCAGCGCGTGCTCGTCGAAGGCGCGCGCACGAGCCAGCTGGGCATCGCGGATGCCGCCAGTGCAGGCACCGTCAACCAGAAGGAACTGGCGATGCGCACCGTGTACCGTCCCGGCGAACTGCTGGAAGCGGCGCCGGGCCTGATCGTCAGCCAGCACAGCGGCGAAGGCAAGGCGAACCAGTTCTTCCTGCGCGGCTTCAACCTGGACCACGGCACGGACCTGGCCACGTACCTGGACGACATGCCCGTCAACCAGCGCAGCCACGCGCACGGCCAGGGCTGGACGGACCTGAACTTCCTGATCCCGGAACTGACGGCGCGCCTGGACTACAAGAAGGGCCCGTACTCGGCACGCGAAGGCGATTTCGCGTCGGCCGGCAGCGCAGCTATCACCTACGCGAACCGCCTCGCGCGCAACGTGGCCACCGTCGGCATCGGCCAGGACGGCCATGCGCGCACGACGCTGGCCGCATCGAAGGAGATCGACGACGGCGTGCTGACGTATGCGCTGGAAGCCCTGCACAACGACGGCCCGTACACGCACCCGAACGATTACCAGAAGCTGAACGGCGTGCTGCGCTACAGCCGCGGCTATGCGAACAACGGGTGGAGCGTGACGGCGATGGCGTACCGGGGCCGCTGGAATGCGACGGACCAGATTCCCGAGCGCGCCGTGGCCGCCGGCCTGCTGGACCGCTTCGACGCGATCGACACGACGGACGGTGGAGAAGCGAAGCGCTTCAGCCTTTCCGGCGTATGGCGCCGCACGGGCCAGGACTCGGCGTCGAAGGTGAGCGCCTACGTCATCCGCAACCAGCTCGACCTGTGGTCCGACTTCACCTACTTCATGAACGACCCGGTGAACGGCGACCAGTTCGCCCAGCCGGACCGGCGCGTGACGGGCGGCGTCAACGCCACGCACAGCTGGCACGTACACCAGGGCGAGACGTCGACGTCGGACATCACCGTCGGCATGGAGGCGCAGAACGACAATGTCTTCAACGGCCTGTATCGCACGGCCGCGCGCAGGACCTTGTCGGTGACGCGTGCGGATCACATCGTCGAGACGAGCCTTGGTGCCTTCATCGAGAACGCCACGCGCTGGACCCCGTGGCTGCGCTCGACCGTGGGCCTGCGTGCGGACGACTACCGCTTCCGCGTGCGCACCAGTGGCGTGGACAGCAGCGATTCGCTGGCCAGCCCGTCCGCCAACGTCGTGTTCGGCCCGTGGCGCCAGACCGAGTTCTACATGAACTATGGTGAGGGCTTCCACAGCAACGATGCGCGCGCCACCTTGACGGCGCCGGGCCTCGTGCGCTCGCGCGGCATGGAGCTAGGCCTGCGCACCGAAGCGATTCCGAAAATGCAATCCGCGATCTCGCTGTACCGCCTGGACTTCGATTCCGAGCTGACCTACGTCGGCGACGAGGGCACGACCGAGGCCGGACCGCCCAGCCGCCGCATCGGCATCGAGTTCTCGAATTACTATAAACCGTATAAATGGTTGTCGGTCGACTTCGATGCCGCCTACGCGCATGCGCGCTCGCGCGGCGTCGCGCCCGGGCAGGACCGCATTCCGGAAGCGATCGAGGGCGTCGCCCAGCTCGCGCTGACGGTGAGCCAGGTCGGGCCGTGGGAAGGCGCGCTGCGCCTGCGGTACTTCGGGCCGCGGCCGCTTGTCGAAGACGACAGCGTGCGCTCGCGCGCCAGCACGACCCTGAACGGCCGCCTCGGCTACCGCGTGAGCCGCGACCTGCGGCTGGAGCTGGAAGGGTTCAATCTCACGAACCGCCGCGCATCGGCCATCGACTACTACTATGCGTCGCAGCTGAAAGGCGAAGCGGCGCCGCGCGAGGACGTGCACTTCCACCCGATCGAAGCGCGTTCGTTCCGGCTGACGCTCGTCAGGAACTGGTGATGGCCGGCACGGCCGCGCACAAAAAGTGCTAGGCTACCGGGATGACAACACCGCAACCACCCTATACCGATCCGGCCCGCATCGCCGATGCGCTGCGCGGCGACGGCTATGCGCTGCTGCGCCCGGCCGACGTGGCGCAGCTGGCCGGCTGTCCGCTCGATGAGCTGAAGGCGCTGGCGCCGAGCTGGGATCGCCTGGAACTCGACAACTACCTGAAGGACGGCGGCCGCTATCGCCGGCGCCGGCATTCCTGCTTCATCGACAGCGGCGACCACCTGACGCAAAGCCCGCACCGCGCGCACTGGCAGCCGGTCGAGTACAACGCCCTGCACGGCGGCATGCACCGCCTGTTCGTACCCGTCGAGCCGTCCACCGTCGAGCAGCCGGCCTGGCCCAAGCTGCTGCGCGCATTGGGCGCCGTGTGCTCGCAAGTCAAAGGCCGGCAAACGTGGTACGTCGAGGCGCATCAGTTCCGCATCGACACCGCCGACGGCATCGGCCGTCCCACGCCGGAAGGCGCGCACCGCGACGGCGTCGATTTCGTCGCCGTCATCCTGATCGGGCGCGAGAACATCAAGGGTGGCGAGACGCGCGTGTTCGAAGCGAACGGCCCGAAAGGCCAGCGCTTCACGATGACGGAACCGTGGACCCTGCTGCTGCTGGACGACGCGGCCGTGATCCACGAATCGACCCCGATCCAGCCCATCGGCCTTGGTGGCAATCGCGGCCACCGCGACACGCTCGTGCTGACCTGGCGCGCCGGCGCCTTCCAGGGCGACGACGCCGAGACGACCGGCGCCTGACGCTTCCCTCCGCGCGGCCGTTCGAGCCGCGCTCCCGACCGAACATTGAAAGGCATGCGGACATCGCATGCATCCAAAAATGTTAGCGTCGAACAAGTTCTGATAAAAAAAAGCCCGCAACCTTGCGGTGCGGGCTGAATCCAGGTTTTCGGAGAAAAACTGGAGGAGACAGGTACAACTATAGACCTAATTTTTGTGCACCGCAATACGGTAGAACTACTATATGTAGAGGGCAGCCTCTAGAGTAGAGGTTCAGGCGGCAACGATACGGAATCCAGGACGTTTTTGCGGCATTGCGGGAAAGACCTGTTCCAGACGCTTGTCGCCTAACATTAAATGTTCTTCCGATATTTGCGCTAACACCGAACGAAAGTCGGTCAAGACGGGCAAATCGCGGCCCTCGTTCAGTTTTGCGTCGCCGACGCCTTCCCAGTCGCCGTACACCTTACCGCCGCGCACTTTCCCGCCCATGACCCACATCACATTGCCGTGACCGTGGTCGGTGCCGCCGTTGCCGTTCTCGCGCGCCGTGCGGCCGAATTCCGACATCACGACGACCACCGTGTCGTCGAACAATGGTCCCAACCGGTCGGCCAATATGGCCAGGCCCTGCCCCAGCGGCGCGAGCCGGTTCGCCAGCTGGCCGGTCGCGGCGCCCTGGTTCGCGTGCGTGTCCCACCCGCCCAGCGCGACGAACGCCAGCTGGATCTTCGGATCGTTGCGCATCAGGCCCGCCAGGCGGGCCGCATCGTCGGGAAAGCCGTTCGGCAGCGGCGCGCCGCGGTCGGCCGCCTGCATCTCGCGGCTCATTTGCCCCTCCTCCAAAGCATCCATGACTTCGCGGTGGGCCGCGCGGCCGTCCGCGTACGCGCGCCCGAAGCGGGGGTGATTCGCATACAGTTCGTCGAACGCGGCCTTCACGGCCGGCCGGTCGAGCAGGTCCGCGCGCGCGGCGGCGGCGACGTTCGGCAGGTTCACGGCTGCGGCCTGGCCGGACAGGATGCGCGGCAGCACGGGGCCGATGCCCAGCAGCCGGCTGGGCGAACGCGGACCGGGCAGCGCGGCCACGAGGCGGTTCATCCAGCCGTCCGGCGTGTTCTTGCGGCCCGGCGTTGCGGATTCCATGTAGTCCTGCGCGTCGAAGTGGGAACGCGTCGCGTCCGGCGAACCGCTGGCATGCACGAACGCGAGCTTGCGCGCGGCCCACAGCGGCTGCAGGCTGGCCAGCGCGGGATGCAGGCCGAAATAGCCGTCCAGGTCCAGCGCCCCGCCCTCCATGCCGGGCGCCGCGAGGCCGATCGTGGGACGCAGGCGCAGGTAGTTCTCGTCGCCGACGGGCGCGACGACGTTCAGGCCGTCGACGGCGCCGCGCAGCATCACTACGATGAGTTTTTTGTTCGCCGGACCGGCGGCCGGCGCGCTCACGGCCCAGGCGCCGCGCCCGACGGGCAGCAGGAGGCCGGCGCCCACCGCGTTGAGGAAGTGCCTGCGTCGCATGGGTCCTCCGATGAAATCAGCGCTGCATGAAATCGGGACTGCCGAGCAGCATGGCGGCCCGCAGGTTGTCCGGATTGCGCTGGACGATGCCCAGCGTGCGCGGTGAGATCGATCCGGCCAGCGTTGCCTGCAGCTGGGCCGGATCGAGGGGCGCCGCCAGCGCCGCGGCGAAGGCGATGCGCCGGGTCAGCGCGTCCGGGTTCAGCCACGCGTCCTGCGTGTTCTTGTACCCGTCCGGCGTCTGGCAGCCGTACAGCGGCATGCCCAACTGACTCATCGTATTCACCAACGGCCCGACATTCGCCACCGGCACGCCGCTCGCCCGCACCGCCGAGACCACGTACTGATAAGGCGTCTTGAACTTCGTCCCGGCGGCAGCAGGCGCCAGGAATTCGCGGCTCGCGAACAGCGTCGCCAGCACGGCGCGGATGTCGCCCTGCGACGCCAGCCACGTGGCCGCCATGCGGTCGACGAGGGCCTGCGGCGGCTCGTCGCTGACGAAGTACTGCGCCAGCTCGCGGCTCACGTGGCGGGCCGTGGCCGGATGCATGGCCAGCACGTCCAGCGCATATTCCCCTTCCTGCTGGCCGGCCGGCGCGATCTCGCGGCCCAGCCACGTCTTGGTGCCGGCATCGTGCCGGCCCGCGTCGAAGCGGAACGTCTCGCCCGTGCGCGCGAGGCGCTTCTGGTCGAACGTCCACCCCGTCAGCATCCGCGCCAGTTCCGTCACGTCGCGCTGCGTGTAGCCGCCGTCCGCGCCGAGCGTGTGCAGCTCCATCAGCTCGCGCGCATAGTTCTCGTTCAGGCCGCGCGCCTTCCCTTTCGCATCCGGGCGCGGCGCCGACGACACGACGTTATCGAGGTAGAACAGCATCGCCGGATGCTTCGCCGTCGCGCCCAGCAGCGCGCGGAAGGAACCCAGCGCGTGCGGGCGGATCGCGTCGCGTTCGTAGCTCGTCACCAGCGCGCGGGCTATGCCCTTGCCTGCAAAAACGTTGAAATGGTTGTACCAGAAGTCGACCATGACTTCTTCCAGCTGGCGCGGGCTCTCCACGGCGCGCAGCAGCCGGGCTTCCGCGGCCTGGCGGCTGGCACGCATCTCCGCCTCGCGCCTGCGTTGTTTCGCACCCTCGTCATCCATCCGCACGTCGCGCCGCAGTTCCAGGAACTCGGCCAGCGACTCGCCCGCGCTGCGATTCACGGTGTCCAGTGCGGCCAGGCGTGCGTTCAGGTCGGACGGCAATGAGATCGTCTCCGGGTGCAACTGCTGGTCGATCCAGCGCTGCACGCCCATGCCCGCCACGCGCTCGACGTCGCCGGGACGCGGGCCATATGCAAGGCGATTCAGCACGTGCAGGGCCCGCGCGTCGGAATCGGCCGCCGACGCGGCACCCGTCGCCATCAGGACGGCGGCCAGCAGGGCAAGTGATGCACGGTGGATGAGGTTGAGCGCCATGTTGGCAGTCATTTAACCGCGAATGGATGAGCGGGAATATCGACGCGACGTTTCAGTGGTAAGGATTTGTAACGGAACATGACGGCCGGGACCATACGGAACAGGCGTCCTCGAGTGTGCTTTGTTACACTGTCGGAGTTTGACTTCTGGTTCCGCCATGTCCTGGATCGTCTTGAAATACCTGATCACCGCCGCCGTCGTCGTCCTGGTGTCGGAAGCTGCCGCGCGCTCCGACCGCCTCGGCGGCCTGATCGCGTCCCTGCCGCTCGTGACCGTGCTGACCCTGATCTGGCTGCACGTCGAGCGCCAGCCCCAGGAAAAGATCGCCAATCACGCCTGGTACACGCTGTGGTACGTGATCCCGACGCTCCCCATGTTCGCCGCCTTCCCCTGGCTGCTGGCCCGCTTCGGCTTCTGGCCGGCGCTGGCCGCGGGGGTCGCGATCACGGTGTCCTGCCTGCTCCTGTTCGCCCTTCTGCTGAAACGCTTCGGCATCCATCTACTTTGAACGCCATGACTCCCGCCCAACTCCGCCGTATGTCCCGGCCCGCCCTCGCCGTGTCCATCGCTGCCATCCTGGCCAGCACCGTGGGCGTCCTCGTCTCCAGCAATGCCGCCGACGACAAGAAGGCGGCGGCCCCGCGTCCCGCGCTGACCGTCACGACGGCAAAGCCGGACCAGGCGCGCATGCCGCTCAGCCTCGCCGCCAACGGCAACGTCGCCGCGTGGCAGGAAGCCGTGATCGGCAGCGAGTCGAACGGTCTTCGTTTGCAGGAGGTGAGGGTCAACGTGGGCGACGTCGTCAAGAAGGGCGAGGTGCTCGCCGTGTTCGATTCGGCGCCGGTCGAAGCGGATGTCGCGCAGGCGAAAGCCGCCGTCCAGGAAGCGGAAGCGAATGCGGCCGCCGCCCGCGCCGATGCGAAGCGGGCGCGCGCCCTGCAAAGCTCGGGCGCGATCAGCGAACAGCAGATCACGCAATACATCACGGCCGAGCGCACGGCCGCCGCGCGCGTGGCCTCCGCCAAGGCGACCCTGGCCCAGCAGCAGCTGCGCCTGAAGTACACGAAGATCGTGGCGCCGGACGCCGGCCTGATTTCCGCGCGCAATGCCACCGTGGGCGCCGTCGCCGGCGTCGGCACGGAGATGTTCCGCATGATCCGCCAGGGCCGCCTGGAATGGCGCGCCGAGGTGACGGCCGCCGAGCTGGCGCGCATCAAGCCGGGCCAGAAGGCCGTCGTGCAGACGGCGGGCGGCAAGGACGTGCAGGGCCGCGTGCGTACGGTCGCGCCGACCGTCGATGCGCAGAGCCGCGTCGCCCTCGTCTACGTCGACCTGCCGCCGGCGCTGTCGGCCAATGCGCCGCTGAAGGCCGGCATGTTCGCCAGCGGCCAGTTCGCGCTGGGCGAGTCGGCCGCGCTGACGGTGCCGCAGCAGGCCGTCGCCGTGCGCGACGGCTTCGCGTACGTCTTCCGCCTGAATACCGACGGCCGCGTGAGCCAGTTGAAAGTCACGACGGGGCGCCGCCTCGGCGACCGCGTCGAGGTGACGGGCGGCCTGCCCGTGGACGCGCTGGTCGTCACGAGCGGCGCCGGCTTCCTCAACGATGGGGATTTGGTACGCAACGTCCAAGGGGGACCACAACCCGCGCCGCTGGCCGCGCGCTGAAGGAAGCACGATGAATTTTTCCGCGCTCTCGATCCGCAACCCGATCCCGGCGATCATGCTGTTCGCCCTGCTCACGTTCGCCGGCGTGCTGGCGTTCAAGGCGAACAAGGTGCAGGACTTCCCGGACATCGAACTGCCCATCGTCACCGTCGTCGCGACGCTCGACGGCGCCGCCCCGGCCCAGCTGGAGACGGAAGTCGCGCGCAAGATCGAGGACTCGGTCGCAACCCTGCAGGGCGTCAAGAACATCTATGCGCGCGTGCTGGACGGCGTGGCCACGATCACCGTCGAGTTCATCCTCGAAAAAGATTTGTCGGACGCCGTCAACGACGTGCGCGACGCCGTCTCGCGCGTGCGCGCGGACCTGCCCGCGGAGATGCGCGACCCGAGCGTGACGAAGACGACGACCGCGGGCCGCGTCGTCCTCACGTTCACGGCGCAGGCGGCCGATGCGCACGGCAAGCCGGCGCTCGACGCGCCCGACCTGAGCTGGTTCGTCGACAACACGGTGTCCAAGCGCCTGCTCAGCGTGCCGGGCGTGGGCGCGGTCAAGCGTGTCGGCGGCGTCTACCGCGAAGTGCGCGTGGAACTCGACGACCAGAAAATGGCCGCGCTGCGCGTGTCGGCACTGGACGTGTCGCGCCTGCTGCGCAACGTGCAGCGCGAGGAACCGGGCGGCCGCGGGGACGTCAGCGGCGCCGAGCAGTCCGTGCGCACCCTGGCGACCGTGCAGACGGCGCAGGAACTGGCGCGCATGGAGATCCCGCTGCCGGACAGCCGCCACGTGCGCCTGAACGAGATCGCGACGGTGTCCGATACGGTCGCGGAGCCGCGCGCCATCGCGGAGCAGGACGGCAAGCCGGTCGTTGCCTTCGAAATCTTCCGCACGCGCGGCGCCGGCGAGATGGACGTCGCGCAAGGCGTCCGCAAGGCCGTCGCCGAGCTGCAGCAAAAGCACGGCAACGTCGTGCTGCGCGAAACGATCGACAACGCGGCGCCCGTCGAGGACAACTTCGACGCGTCGATGGAAATGCTGTACGAAGGCGCCGTGCTGGCGGTGCTCGTCGTGTGGTGGTTCCTGCGCGACTGGCGCGCGACCCTCGTCGCGGCGGCCGCGCTGCCGCTGTCCGTGATCCCCGCCTTCCTCGGCCAGTATTTGTTCGGCTACACGCTGAACATGGTCACCTTGCTGTCGCTGGCGCTCGTCGTCGGCGTGCTCGTGGACGATGCGATCGTCGAGATCGAGAACATCTCGCGCCACCTGCGCATGGGGAAAACGCCGATGCAGGCCGCGCTGGAGGCGGCCGACGAAATCGGCATGGCCGTGATCGCGACGACGTTCTCGCTCGTCGCGGTGTTCCTGCCGACCGCGTTCATGAGCGGCATCCCCGGCAAATTCTTCAAGCAGTTCGGCTGGACGGCCGTGCTGGCGATCCTCGCGTCGCTGCTCGTCGCGCGCCTGCTGACGCCGATGATGGCCGCCTACCTGCTGAAACCGCTGCCGCACGGGGAAGAGCGCGACGGCCCGATCATGCGCCGCTACATGCGCACGATGCAGTGGTGCCTGCGCCACCGCGGCCTGACGATGATCGCGGCCGCGCTGTTCTTCGTCGGCTCGATCTCGCTCGTGCCGCTGCTGCCGACGGGCTTCGTGCCGCCCGCCGACCGCTCGCAGACCCAGATCAACGTCGAGCTGCCGCCCGGCTCCACCTTGGCGGAGACGCGCGCCGTCGCGGAGCGCGTGCGCCAGGTGGCGATGGGCACGCCAAACGTCAAGGGCGTGTTCAGCTCCATCGGCGGCGGTTCCAGCGGCGACGCGTTCGCGCCGGGTGCGGCGGCCGAGGCGCGGCGTGCCGTGCTGACCGTGACGACCGTCGCGCGCACGGACCGCAAGGAAAAGCTCTCGGCCGTCGAAACGGCGCTGCGTGCGCGCCTGGCCGACGTCCCCGGCGCCCGTTTTACCGTCGGCCCGCCCGACACGGGCGTCAAGATGCAGCTCGTGCTGCGCAGCGAAGACCCGGTCGCACTGACAACCGCCGCCCGCCGCGCCGAGCGCGAACTGCGCACCCTGCACGGCGTCGGCAACGTCAGTTCCAGCGCGTCGCTCGTGCGGCCGGAAATCATCGTGCGCCCCGATTTTGCACGCGCGGCGGACCTGGGCGTGACGGCAGCCAGCATCGGCGAGACCGTGCGCGTGGCGACGAGCGGCGACTACGACCAGGTGCTGTCGAAGATGAACGTGTCGGAGCGCCAGGTGCCCATCCGCGTGAAACTGCCGGACACCGTGCGCGCGGACCTGGACGCCATCGGCCGCCTGACGGTGCCCGGCAAGAACGGCCCGGTGCTGCTGGCGAACGTGGCGACCGTCACGATGGAAAGCGGCCCGGCGCAGATCGACCGCCTGAACCGCAGCCGCAACGTGACCCTGGAAGTGGAGCTGAACGGCCGCTCGCTGGGCGAGGTGAACGCGGAAGCACGCGCCCTGCCCGCGCTGAAGGAGCTGCCGCCGAACGTGTCGATCGCGGAACTGGGCGACGCGCAGGAGATGCAGAACCTGTTCGCCAGCTTCGGCCTCGCCATGCTGATCGGCGTGCTGTGCATCTACGGCGTGCTGGTGCTGCTGTTCACGGACTTCCTGCAGCCGGTGACGATCCTCGCGGCGCTGCCGCTGTCGATCGGCGGCGCGTTCGTCGCGCTGCTGCTCACGCATAACGCGTTGTCGATGCCGACGATGATCGGCCTGATCATGCTGATGGGGATCGTGACGAAGAACTCGATCCTGCTCGTCGACTACGCGATCCTCGCACGCAAGGCCGGCATGAACCGCTTCGACGCGCTCGTCGACGCCTGCCACAAGCGTTCGCGCCCCATCGTCATGACGACGATCGCGATGGGCGCCGGCATGCTGCCGCTGGCGCTGGGCCTGTCGGGCGACCCGAGCTTCCGCTCGCCGATGGCGGTCGCCGTGATCGGCGGCCTGATCACGTCCACCTTGCTGAGCCTGCTGGTGGTGCCGGCCGTGTTCACGTACGTCGACGACATCGAGCACTGGTTCGGACGCCAGGCGCAGCGGCTGCGCCGCCATCCGCATCCTCCCGTGCCGAGCCGGGAAACCGTCGTGAAATGAATGCAGGCAAGGTGGCGCCGCGGGCGGCCCCATCGGTCTAGGCTTGCACGATGAAAATCCCAACCCTGCTGGGCGGTGCCATGCTGCTGTGCACCGCCGCCCACGCCGCACCGTCGGCGTGGGACTTCGAATACCGCGGCTTCTACGACTATCACAATCCCGGCGTGCTGCGCACCGACGTGGCCGTCACGGGCAGGATCGTCGGCGAGGACACCGACGCGGACGGCGTCATCCATGAATCCGAGCTGGATTCGCTGTGGATGAACATGCGGCTGTGGTCAGGCGACTTCGCCGGATGCGGCGGCGGGACCGTCGACCATGATTGCCAGCTCGACGTATTTTCTTTCCGCCCCGGCAGCGACGCCCTCGACATCACCGCGAGCTGGCGCGACAACGACGCGACGCAGCTGGCATATCACACGGAAGAGTTCGTGAGCGGCGACCGTTACGTGGCCAGGTCGAGTTACGGGCACGATTATCCGGTGGACGACTATTACTTTTTCGGCGCGGGGACGGCGTTGACCATTACGCCGGTGTCGCCCGTGCCGGAGCCGGGGGCGTGGATGATGCTGGGGGGCGGGCTGGTTGCGCTTGCGGCCCTGAGAAAAGGAAAAGCCGGCGCGTAGCCGGCTTTTGTGTGGACGCGGTCGGCGATCAGTAATCGCGGCTGCGGCCACCCAGCAGCTTGGCCAACACGAAGCCGGCGGCGGCGGCGATAGCGATGGCCGTGCCCGGTTTCTGGCGCACGTACTCGAAGCTGGCTTCCTTCCACTGGCCGTAGGCGTCGGTCAGCTGTTGCTGGCGCTGGCCCAGGTTCAGGGAGGCACCGCTCAGCACGCCCTGCAGCTTGTCCACGCCGGCGTGGGCGCTGGATGCCAGGCGGTCGACGACCGGCTGCACGCTGTTGACGGCTTTGTCGACCAGCGGCTTGGCGGCGTCGGCGGCCTTGTCGATCGACTGGTGCAGCCCCTCGGCGCGGGCATTCACCTGCGCGCCCAGGTCCTTCGAATCGCCGCCCACGCCCGAGCCGGTGGCGGCGCTGGCGCTCTGGCTGTTCTGGCTGCCGCTGCCGCTCGAACCCAGCGAGCTGCCGCTGATGCTCGAGTTGGTGCCGCTGGCGCTGGAGCCCGAGGCGCTCATCGAGCCCATCGAACCCGGACCGGACGACGATGCGCTGCCGGCATTGCTGGTGCCGCCCACGGCGCCGGTGCTGGACGCGGTGGCGCCGCCGGTGCTGCTGCCGGTTGTCGAGCTCTGCTGGTCCTTGCCCTGGTTCTGCTGGCTGCTCTTGTTCAGGCTGCCCGAACCGGTCGTGCTGCCCAGGTTGCCGGAGCCGCCGGCGTTCGGCAGGTTGCTGTCCTTGCCCTGGTTACCGGAACTCGAATCCTTGCCCAGGTTGCCCGAGCCCAGGTTGCTGCCTTTTGCTTCGCTCGACTTCTGATTATCCATGATGAATTCCTCTTGTAAGATTTTGACCAACGCGGGTAGACCGATCTTCTTGACCGTGCATCCGTTCAAAAGTTCGACCGATGTCGGAGCGACACCGGCGCAATGCGGTGTCTCAATAAAAAAAATATAACTTTTAGTCGATCCGGACTGTGCGCTGCATAACAAAGACGCGGGACGGACGAGGAGACAGGACCGGCGCGACGGCCGGTCCAGGGGATCAGGGTGCGGAAGCGCGGGCGTTCGCGACCAGGTCGCGCGCACCGGCAAAGACTTGCGGATAGTCACCGGCGCATTGCGCGCGCTCGGCGGCGATGCGCTGGCGGTTGGCGGCCAGCGTGTCGGCGCCGAGGCGGAAGCCGAACGCCGTTTCGCCGCCGAGAATGCGTTGCAGGATGCGCTCGCCCAAGGTCGACTTGAAGTGGCCGGCTTCCCAGTACCAGCGCGTCGCGGTGCGCGTGTCGCCGGGACCCGGGATGCGTTCGCAGCGCATGCCGGCATAGCCGCTGAAGTCCCACACGTTGACGCGGGCATTCGGATAGCGGGCGCGCACGGCGTCCGCCTCGCGCACGAGCATCTGGCGCCAGTCGTCCAGCGTGGATTGCAGGCCGGCTTCCTCGAACATGGCCATCAGCTGCGCGTGGTACGGGTAGATCACGAGATGCACCTCGGTGCGGTCGCGCGCCATCGTGTCCAGCAGCGTGCGCAGGCGGTCGATACTCTCCGAACGGTTGGTGCCGGCCACGAACAGGTTGTGCGGCTTGCGCATGAGGGTCTTCGCGTTGTCCCCGGCCTTTTGCTGGAAGATCGCGTAGTAACCCTCCTGGCGCGCGAACTGGTTGTAGTTGCGCAGCGGGGTCTGGCCGCGCCCCGTCATGGTCTCCGGATCGGCCGCCTTCTGCAGGCGCACGGTGCGCAGCGCATCGGTCAGCGACTTGATCGAGAACAGCGTGTCGAACCGCCACTGCCACGGCAACGGTCCGCTTGCCGCGGGTGCCGCCGGGGCTTCGTCCGGCTTGACGAGGAAGTCCAGGAACTCGACGCCGATCACGGCCATTGCGGCCGGCGCGGCGCTCTCGCGCAGCTGCACGTACATGCGCTCGGAGGTGGTCAGGCTCGTGCCCGACAGTCCCATGTTGTACGCCGTGCGGCCATGCGCGCTCACCTGCGGGCTGTCCGGATCGAGGCCGACCTCGACGCGCGAATTTCCCAGCAGGATCAGGTCGGGCCGCACGGCCGTGGCCTGCGCCAGCTTGATCTGTTCGCGGTACTGTTCCGGCAGCGGCTTCACGTGGTTCAGTGCCGGGCTGTCGACGAACCCGTACAGGTGGTAGGGGTCGATGACGGCCACGAAGCCCGTCACCAGCAGCACGCCGGCACCGACGACCGTCGCGCACCATGCGGTGAAGCGTTTGTAGGACACCGGGGCTTGCGCCGCGGCGCTTGCCGGCGCCCCCACCAGGACCGGGGCTTCGTCGTCGTAGCGTTGGATCTGTTCCATTGGGCTCCCCCGGACTTAGAACTGGAAATACAGGAATTCGGCGGGACGGCTGAGCGACAGCAGGCTGCCGAGCAGGATCGCCCCGATATAAAGGCTCCAGCGCCGCGACGGCTGCCAGAGCTGCCAGCGGGCGGCCAGGCGCGGCCCGGCCATCGTGCCCAGCGCCGCTTCGTAGCGGCCCATGATCTGCTGGGTATTGGGCAGGCAGAACGCGATGAAGCCGCCGATGACCACCCATTGCCACGTCTCGAGGAAGCGCGAGCCGCCGCCCAGGTAGAACGTCACGCCCCATTGCTCGAGCAGCGTCTTCAGCGGTCCGAGCTGCAGGCCGATCGACGCCGGCAGGCCGACGCCGTCCAGGCCGGCCATGCCGTGCAGGATCGTCATCGCCTTGTCGAAGCTGGTGGCGCGGAAGAATACCCAGGCCACGCACACGGCCGCGAACGTCAGCGCCCAGCTGAAGACGGCCCAGGTGCGGCCGCGCGGCAGGCGCAGCCTGTCCGCCATCGCGTTCCAGCCGTGGTTAATGACGAGGTAGAGGCCATGCAGCGCGCCCCAGATGACGAAATTCATGCCGGCGCCATGCCACAGTCCGCCCAGCAGCATCGTCGTCATCAGGTTGACGTAGCGGCGCACGGGGCCCTTGCGGTTGCCGCCCAGCGGCACGTACAGGTAGTCGCGCAGGAAGCGCGACAGGGTCATGTGCCAGCGGCGCCAGAAATCGATGATGTTGGCGGCCTTGTACGGCGAATCGAAATTCAGCGGCAGGCGGATGCCGAACATCAGCGAGATGCCGATCGCCATGTCGGAATAGCCGGAAAAGTCGAAGTACAGTTGGAACGCGTAGGCCAGCACCCCGCCCCACGCGTTCGCGAGCGAGAAGATGTCCGCCTTGTCGAACAGGAAGTTGGCATGCGGCGCCAGGTTATCCGCGATCAGGACTTTCTTGGCCAGGCCGATCGCGAAGATGCTGAGGCCGACCGCGAAGTTCTGGAACGAAAAGCGGTAGCTGGCCGGCTTGTCGAACTGCGGCATCATTTCCGCGTGGTGCAGCACGGGTCCCGCGATCAGGTGCGGGAAATAGGTAATGAACAGCACGTAGTGCAGGAAGCGCGCTTCCTTGACCTTGCCCTGGTAGGTGTCGACGAGATAGGCGATCTGCGTGAACGTGAAGAAGGAAATACCGATCGGCAGCACGACGTGCAGCAGCGGGATGTCCGCATGGGCCAGCCAGTTCGCGCCCGAGATGAAGAAGTCGGCGTACTTGTAATAGGCGAGCAGGCCCAGGTCGGTGACCAGGGCCGCCGTCAGCCATCGCTTGCGCGCCGGGCCGGCCGCCTGGCCGATGCGTTGCCCCATCCAGTAGTTGAAGACGATGGAGCCCAGCAGCAGCGGAATATAGTAATAGCTCCACCAGCCATAGAACGTCAGCGACGCGAGGGCCAGCCAGCCGGCGGCCTGGACGTGACTCCTGCGCGCCAGCAGGAAGTAACCGATTGCCGTGATGGGCAGGAACAGGAACAGGAAGGTGAAGGAGTTGAAGAGCATGGCGACCGGTCGGGTAAGAAAAACGGCTGGGGCGGCGTCAGGCCGGACGGTCTCATCCTTGGCCATCCCGGCAATATAGCACCGTTTCCTTGTCATAAATACAGGATGAGGCAGGCTGACAACACGGGACGACATCGATAAAAACAGGGCGGAAAGCAAAAAGGGCCTCCCGCTTGGGAGGCCCTTCTCACTGTGTTGGTGCCGCTGACCGGAATCGAACTGGTGACCTTCGCATTACGAATGCGCTGCTCTACCGACTGAGCTACAGCGGCTAAACCGGAACAACCGTTTAACCTGTGTCCGCTTACCTGCCATCAGACTGCTGGCGACCCGAGGTCTCGCGTGCTTCGCTCATCAGGATGAGCTGCAGCGCGAAGGAGCCCGCATTCTAACAACAACTTCCCAAACTTGCTAGTCCGACTCGGCAATTTTATGCGGACACGCTGAAAATTATTCCTGGTGGTAAGCCGTCACGCATTCTACCTCGCTCTTCGAGCCCAGGAACACGGGCACGCGCTGGTGCAGTTTCTGCGGCGCGATGTCGAGGATGCGCTGTTTGCCGTCCGTCGCGGCGCCGCCCGCCTGCTCGACGATGAAGGCCATCGGGTTCGCTTCGTACATCAGGCGCAGCTTGCCCGGCTGCGACGGGTCGCGCTGGTCGGCCGGGTACATGAAGATGCCGCCGCGGTTCAGGATGCGGTGCACGTCGGCCACCATCGAGGCGATCCAGCGCATATTGAAATCCTTGCCGCGAGGACCGGTTTTGCCGGCCAGCATTTCATCGACATAGCGCGTGACCGGCGGGTACCAGTGGCGCTGGTTCGACATGTTGATGGCGAATTCCTTCGTCTCCTCGGGGATCTGCATGTCCTTCTGCGTGAGGACCCAGGAACCCATCTCGCGGTCCAGGGTGAAGCAGTTGACGCCCGCGCCCGTGGTCAGCACCAGCATCGTCTGCGGGCCGTACACGGCATAGCCGGCCGCGACCTGCTTGCTGCCGGCCTGCATGAAGTCGGCTTCGGTCGGGGCCGTCATGCCCTCCGGCGCCTTCAGCACGGAGAAGATGGTGCCGATGGAGACGTTGACGTCGATGTTCGACGAACCGTCCAGCGGATCGAACAGCAGCATGTATTCGCCCATCGGGTAGCGGTTCGGGATCGGGTGGATCGATTCCATTTCTTCCGATGCCATCGCCGCCAGGTGGCCGCCCCATTCATTGGCTTCGAGCAGGATCTCGTTGGAGATCACGTCGAGCTTCTTCTGCACCTCGCCCTGGATGTTCTCCGTGTTCGCGCTGCCGAGGATGTCGCCGAGCGCGCCCTTGCCGACCGAGTGGGAGATGGTCTTGCAGGCGCGGGCCACGACCTCGATCAGGAGGCGCAGCGACGCCGGGATATTGTTGTGGAGACGCTGTTCCTCGACGAGGTATTGCGTCAGGCTGACACGTTTCATGGACTTCCTTCGGTTTGTGAAAATAAATTCTTTTAATTAGCGAGCGCCTTGCCGACCACTTCGCGCACGTCGTTCGACAGCTTCGCCTGCCCCGCCACCTGCTGCAGCGCCCGCTTCATGTGGGCCTGCAGATCCGGCGTATAGCGGCGCCAGCGGTCCATCGCGCGGGCCAGGCGGCTGGCGACCTGCGGGTTCAGCGCGTCCAGCGCGATCACCTGCTCGGCCCAGAAGCCGTAGCCGCTGCCGTCCGGCGCGTGGAAGCCCACCGCATTGCCGGCACAGAAGGTAGACACCAGGCTGCGCGCACGGTTCGGGTTACGCAGCGTAAAGGCCTTGTGCGTCATCAGTTCGCGTACGCTGTTGACGTCCGTCGTCGGGGCCGCGGCCTGCATCGCGAACCATTTATCGACGACCAGCGCCTCGCCCTGGAATTCGTCGTAGAAGCGCTGCAGCGCGTCAGCGGCCGCGGGCGCGCGCGCATGCACGAGGGCCGACAGGGCCGCCACGCGGTCCGTCATGTTCGTGGCGCCGTCGAACTGCTGCTGCGCGAGGGCCAGGCTCGCGTCGTCCGGCGCGGCATTCAGATAGGCCAGCGCCAGGTTCTTCAGCGCGCGCTTGCCGATCGATTCCGCGTCCGGGCTGTATTCGCCCGGCGTCTGGTTGGCGTCGTACTGGGCCAGCAGCTCGGTGCGCAGGCGCGCGCCGATGTCGGCGCGGACGAACTGGCGCGCCAGGTGGATGGCGAGCGGGTCGACGACGTCCAGCTGGTCGGCGATCATCGATTCCGTCGGCAGCAGCAGCGCCTGCTCGCGGAAGGACGGATCGAGCGTGTCGTCCACGAGGATCTTGCGCATCGCGTCGATGAACGTGTCGTCCAGGTCGAGCCGGTCGACGACGTTGCCGGCGCTGGCCACCTGGCCCGTCAGCTTCAGCAGGCGGCTCATCGCGAGGCGCTGGCCCGCTTCCCAGCGGTTGACGGGATCGCTGTCGTGGCTGAACAGGTGCACCAGCTCGGCGTCGCTGTAGCCGTGTTTCAGGATCACGGGCGCGGAAAAGTCGCGCAGGATCGATGGCGTCGGCTGTTCCGTCACGCCCGTGAAGACGAAGGTCTGGTCGCTTTCCGTCAGCTCCAGCACGGCCGTCGTCCCATGGTCCTTGCCGTCCACCGTCAGCGGCAGGTCGCGGCCGTCCTGGCCCAGCAGGCCGACGGCGATCGGAATGTGGAACGGCAGCTTCTCGGCCTGGCCCGGCGTCGGCGGACACGACTGGATCAGGCGCAAGGTGTACGTCTGCGCCTGCTCGTCCCAGCGCGTTTCGGCCTGAACGACCGGCGTGCCGGCCTGGCTGTACCAGCGCTCGAACTGCGTCAGGTCGCGACCGTTGGCGTCGGCCATCGCCAGACGGAAATCGTCGCAGGTAACGGCCTGCTCGTCGTGGCGCTGGAAGTACAGGTCCATGCCCTTGCGGAAGCCGTCGCGGCCCAGCAGGGTCTGGTACATGCGCACGACTTCGGCGCCCTTTTCGTAGACGGTGACGGTATAAAAATTATTGATCTCGACGAAAGAGTCGGGACGGACCGGGTGGGCCATCGGGCCAGCGTCTTCCGGGAACTGGGCCTGGCGCAGCGTGCGCACCTGGTCGATGCGGGTGACGGCGCGGCCCGTGTTCGTGCCGATCATGTCGGCCGAGAATTCCTGGTCGCGGAACACGGTCAGGCCTTCCTTCAGCGACAGCTGGAACCAGTCGCGGCAGGTGACCCGGTTGCCCGTCCAGTTGTGGAAGTATTCGTGGCCGACGACGGCCTCGATGCCCTGGAAATCGACGTCCGTCGCGACGCGCGGATTGGCCAGCACGAACTTCGTGTTGAAGATGTTCAGGCCCTTGTTTTCCATCGCGCCCATGTTGAAGTCACCCACGGCGACGATCATGAAGCGGTCCAGGTCGAGTTCCAGGTTCCAGCGCTCCTCGTCCCAGCGGATGCTGTGCTTCAGCGACTGCATCGCGTAGTCCGTCTTGTCGAGGTTGCCCTCTTCCACCCAGACCTGCAGCAGCGCCGTGCGGCCGTCGGCCAGTTCGAAATTCTCTTCCTGGCACACGAGGCGCGCGGCGACGAGGGCGAACAGGTACGACGGTTTCTTGAACGGGTCTTCCCACAGCGCGTAATGGCGGCCGCCATCGAGGTCGCCTTCTTCGATCAGGTTACCGTTCGACAGCAGGACCGGATACTTGTCCTTGTCGGCGCGCAGCATGACGGTGAAGCGGGCCATGACGTCCGGGCGGTCTGGAAAATAGGTGATCCGGCGAAAACCTTCGGCTTCGCACTGCGTATAGAAGCTGCCATTGGACGTGTACAGGCCGCTGAGGGTAGTATTGCTTTCCGGAACGCAAATGGTCTCGATTTCCAGCGTCGCCTCTTCCGGGGCGTTGGGGATGCGCAGCAGGTTGCCTTCGACGACGTAGTCGCCCTCGCCCAGCGTGCGGCCGTTCAGGCGCAGGGCCACCAGCTCGATGTCTTCGCCGTACAGCTCGATTTCGCGCTGCGCGCTGGCGGGATTGCGGCGCACCGTCATCCGGTTGGCGACGACGGTACGGGCGGGATCGAGGTCGAAGCCGAGTTCAACGGTATCGACCAGGTAGCTGGGGGCAGTGTAATCCTTCCGGTAGATAGTCTGGGGCGTATCGGTGCGCATGGTCAGGAGTCCGCAAAGCCGTTGGTGGGATGCTTATTTTACCAACAGCTTTACACCACGATCCGTACCTTTCGAATGTATCGCCATGTACAGGTAGTAACTACGCGTAAATGTATCGACGAACATCACGCATCAGGAATAATATGATCTCCTGAACAAGACCGATTGCAGGAATTGAAACCCGACACACGGGGAATACGAATAGATGGAGCGCATCATGAAACGTACCATGATCACGGCGGTCGCATCGCTGAGCCTGTTGCTGGGCGGCTGCGCGACGACGATCCGCAGTGACGTCACCACCTTCAACCAGTGGCCCGCCCAGCTACCCGACAAGAGCTATGCGTTCGAGACGCCGCCGCCGCAGGACAACACGCTCGAGCTGCAGAGCTACGAAAACCTCGTGCGTGCCCAGCTCGCCCGCCTCGGTTTCCACGAGGCGCAGGGGGCGCCCGCGCTGAAGGTGTCGATGCGCTTCTCGACCATCGACGTGCCCACGCAGGTCATCTATCCGACCTTCGCGCCGACGTACGCGTACTCGCCCCGCTTCGCCTACATGGGCTGGCGCCGGCGCTACTGGGGCGGCTGGTACAGCCCGTTCTACGACCCGTTCTGGGGTCCGATGCCGGCCTATGACGTGCAGGAAGAACACCGCTACCACCGCCAGCTGCAGCTGTCGATCGCGTCGGCTGCGGACGGCAAGCGCCTGTTCGACGTCACGGTGCGCAACGTGAGCCGGCAGATGTCGACGCCGGCCGTGATGCCGGCCCTCGTGCAGAGTGCGTTCGAAGGGTTCCCAGGGCCGAATGGCGGGTCGCGCGTCATCGAGTTGAAGCAGGAGCCGCGGCAGAACGGTTGACCGACCGTCGTCCCCGCGAAAGCGGGGACCCATACTGAGGCTCAGGAATCGCGAATTTGGCGATGTCGCGGTGTTTCGAATGACTCGCCTTCGGATGGTCAGCATGGATTCCCGCTTCCGCGGGAACGACGTTCAAGGGCCGCGGGCCCTAGCCCAAATACGCTTCCGACAGGAACGTAATCCCGATAATCAAGAGCACCGCCAGCATCAGCACCACGAGCAAGCGCCCGAAGTGCGGTTCCGCCGCCGGTTGCGGATCGATCGGCCCTTCATTGTCGTCGCTGAATTCTCTCATGGCAGCAAAATCGTCTTGCCCGTCGTGCGGCGTCCTTCGAGGGCGATGTGGGCCTGGGCCGCGTCGGCGAGGGGGAAACGCTGGTGGATGTCGATGCTCACTTTACCGCTCGCCACGACGTCGAACAGGTCGGCCGCCATCGCCTCCCGCTGCGCGCGCGTGGCCGCATACGCCTGCAGGGTCGGCCGTGTGATGTAGAGCGAGCCGCGCGCCGACAGTTCGTTCAGCGAGAACGGCGGCACCGGCCCCGACGAATTACCGAAGCTGACCATCAGCCCGCGCGGCCGCAGGCAGTCCAGCGAGCGCGTGAACATGTCCTTGCCGACCGAATCGTAGACGACCGGCACCTTTTCTCCATTCGTGATCTCAAGTACGCGCTGCACGACATCCTCGTCCCGGTAATTGATGACGTGGGCGGCGCCACGCTGCTTCGCCAGCGCCGCTTTCTCGTTTGACCCCACCGTGCCGATGAGGTTCACGCCCAGCGCACGCGCCCATTGACACGCGATAAGGCCAACGCCGCCGGCCGCCGCGTGGAACAGGATCGTCTCGCCCGGCTGCACGGCATACGTCTGCTTGAGGAGGTATTGCACGGTCAGGCCCTGCAGTATCATCGCGGCGCCCGTCTCGAAGGAGATGGCGTCCGGCAGGTGCACGAGGATGTCGGCGGGCATCACCCGCAGCTGGCTGTAGGCGCCGTTCGGGCGCGCCGCATAGGCCACGCGGTCGCCCGGCCTGACGTGCGTGACGCCCTCGCCCACCGCCTCGACGACGCCCGCCGCTTCCTGGCCGAGGCCGTTCGGCAGGTCGAGCGGGTACAGTCCGGAGCGGAAATACGTGTCGATGAAGTTCACGCCGATCGCGTGGTTGCGCACGCGCGCCTCGCCGGGGCCGGGATCGCCGACCTCGACGTCGACGTATTCCAGCACCTCGGGCCCGCCGGTGCGCGCGAAGCGGATCGCCTTTGCCGTCGTCATGACCGCTCCTCCTGGAATCAGTCGGCCTTCGACTGCAATTGCGACAGCACGAGGTGGGCGCTCGCCACGTTCGTCGCGCACGGGATGTTGTGCACGTCGCAGGCGCGGACCAGCGCGTTGATGTCCGGTTCGTGCGGCTGCGGGGTCATCGGGTCGCGCAGGAAGATCACGCAGTCGATCTCGCCCTCGACCAGCTGGGCGCCGATCTGCAGGTCGCCGCCGACGGGACCGGAATGCATGCGCGTCACCTCCAGGCCCAGCTCGTTGATCAGGCGTCCGCCGGTGGTGCCGGTGGCCGACAGCGTGCAGCCGCGCAGGAAATCCACGTATTCGGCGGCGAGCGCGATCATGTCGTCTTTTTTCTTGTCGTGGGCGATCAGGGCGATGCGAGGTTTCATGTTCCGTTCCGTTTCGGTTTGTCAGGTGTTTTTTTCTTCGACAGCATCCAGATCCCGCCCAGCACCAGGCCCGTTCCGGCCAGTTGCACGGTCGTGATCGGCTCTCCCAGCAGCGCCCAGCCCAGGAACAACGTCGACACCGGACCGATCATGCCGGCCTGGGATGCCGTCGTCGCACCGATGCGCTGGACCGCCGCCATCGTCATGAAGACGGGGAAGATGGTACAGAATATCCCATTCACGAGCGAGAGCCCGTAAACCGGCAGCGGCTGCACCAGCATGCTTGCGGGCCGCAGGATGAAGAACTGCGCGATGCACGCGGCGCTCGACACGCACATCGCGTACGCGACGAGGCGCAGCGAACCGATGCGGCGCACCATCTCGCCCGTCCCCAGCAGGTAGGCCGCGTAGCACGCCGCCGAACCAAGCACGAGCAGTGAGCCCGTGACGGTGCTCCCTCCGCCACCCTTCAGGTCGTGCGCGAACACGAGCACGATGCCGCAGTACGACAGCACGAGCGCCATCCACTCCGCGCGGCCGATGCGGCGCTTGAAGATGAGTGCCGTGATCAACAGGACGAATGTCGGCGTGAGGAACAGGATCAGGCGCTCCAGGCCCACCGAGATGTATTGCAGACCGAGAAAATCGAGATAGCTCGACAGGTAGTAGCCGATCAGGCCCAGTCCGGCGAGACGCCAGCGGTCGCGCACGGCGAGCGGCGGCTCGGTTCGCATCTTCCACACCGCCACGGCAGCAAACACCGGAAGCGAGAACAGCATCCTGAACGCGATCAAGGTGACGGCGTCGATGTGGTAGCGGTACAGCAGTTTGGCGACAATCGCCTTCGTGGAAAACAGAACGGCACCGCCGATGGCGATTGCCAGGCCGCCCAACACGGCAGGGCGTGCGGTCGGTACAACAGATATGTCGGCTACGGTTTTACTCATCCGACGATTGTACGAGGAATCCGCATAGCCGGCTGAGGACGCCCCCCGAACGCGGCCGGCCGGTTGCGGTCCAATTGCCGTCACCGCTCAACCTTTCAGGAGATGTCCATGACACACCGCGCAACCGCGCACCCGGCCGGAGCGTGCACGCGATGAGCCGCGCCAGCGGCGTCGGCCGCCCCGGTGTCGACCGCACCGTCGTCCTGACCCTGCTCGTGCTGCTCGCGGCGCTGTGCTGGGCCTGCCTGCTGTTCCTGCTGTTTCGTGCCGGCCGCATGTCGCCGCTGGTGGCGGGCGCGGGGAGCCATGTCCGGGTCGGGCCGTACCACGCGGACGAGCTCGCGCGCCTGCTGGCACTGTGGACCGTCGTCATCGCCGCGATGATGCTGCCTGCGGCCGCGCCGTCCGTCCTGCTGTACGCGCGCGTAAAACGGCTCGTGCGCGAGCGCTGGGTCTATCCCTCCACGTTCCTGTTCATGCTGGGTTACCTGTTCGTCTGGGCCTGCTGCGCCCTCGCCGCCACACTGGCCGACTGGCAGCTGCACGACGCGGGCGGGCTCGACGAGACGATGGCCATCGCGCACCCGACGGTCGGCGCCCTCGCCCTCGTCGCGGCCGGGGTCTACCAGTGGACGCCCGCCAAGCACGTCTGCCTGGACAACTGCCGCGCGCCGCTGGCGTTCGTCCTCACGCACTGGCGCCGGGGGATGTGGGGCGCGTTCCGCATGGGCGTCGCGGATGCGAGATATTGCACGGGCTGCTGCTGGCTGCTGCTCGCGCTCGTGCTGCCGGCCGGCGTATTGAACCTGCCCGTCATCGCCGGCCTCATCGCGCTGATCCTGGCCGAAAAACTGCTGCCCGGCGGGCACGTGGTGGCGTGCGCGACGGGGCTCGGCCTGGTCGGGCTGGGCACCGCGTTGTTGTTTCCCTGACAGTTTTTAGACGGGGGCCCTATGCTAAAATGTCGAGGATTATCAATACCCGGGACCTCGAAGATCGCAGTTTGCCGAGGTTCCCTGTCTAAGGAAGACTCGACATGGCTGGACACAGCAAATGGGCCAACATCAAGCACAAGAAAGCCGCGACTGATGCCAAGCGCGGCAAGATCTGGACCCGACTGATCAAGGAAATCACCGTGGCCGCCCGCATGGGCGGCGGCGACGCCAACACCAATCCGCGCCTGCGCCTCGCCATCGAGAAGGCGGCGGATGCCAATATGCCGAAGGATAACGTCAACCGCGCCGTGCAGCGCGGTTCGGGCGGCCTGGAAGGCGTCAACTACGAAGAAATCCGCTACGAAGGTTACGGCATCGGCGGCGCGGCGATCATCGTCGACTGCATGACCGACAACCGCGTGCGCACCGTGGCCGAAGTCCGCCACGCGTTCAGCAAGTTCGGCGGCAACATGGGCACCGAAGGCTCCGTCTCGTTCATGTTCAAGCACGTGGGCCAGTTCCTGTTCGCACCGGGCGTCGAAGAAGACAAGCTGATGGAAGCGGCGCTGGAAGCCGGCGCCGACGACGTGATCACGGACGACGAAGGCGGCTTCGAAGTGCTGTGCGACCCGAACGCCTTCGCCGGCGTCAAGGAAGCGCTCGAAAAGGCCGGCTTCAAGGCCGATTCCGCCGAAGTCATCATGAAGCCGGACACCGAGACGGTATTCACCGGCGAAGACGCGCTCAAGATGCAGAAGCTGCTCGACGCCCTGGAAAACCTGGACGACGTGCAGGAAGTCTATACGAACGCAGTCATTGAAGAGTAATCGAACATCCATGAAAATCCTGGTAGTCGGCTCTGGCGGCCGTGAACATGCCCTGGCCTGGAAACTGGCCCAATCCGATCGCATCCAGATGGTCTACGTCGCACCGGGCAATGGCGGCACCGCGCGCGATGATCGCCTGGTCAACATCGACATCACCGACCCGGCCGCGCTGGCCGACTTCGTCGTCGCGGAAAACATCAGCCTGACGCTGGTCGGGCCGGAACAGCCGCTGGCGGCCGGTATCGTCAACCTGTTCCGTGCGCGCGGCCTGAAGGTCTTCGGCCCGACGAAGGAAGCGGCCCAGCTGGAAAGCTCGAAGGACTTCGCCAAGGCCTTCATGCACCGCCACGGCATCCCGACCGCGCAGTACCAGACGTTCACGGACGTCGCCCAGGCCCATGCCTATATCGACGCACAGGGCGCACCGATCGTCATCAAGGCCGACGGCCTCGCCGCCGGCAAGGGTGTCGTCGTCGCGATGACCCTGGAAGAAGCGCACCAGGCGGCCGACGACATGTTGTCGGGCAACCGCTTCGGCGACGCGGGCGCACGCATCGTCATCGAAGAATTCCTGGCCGGCGAAGAAGCCAGCTTCATCGTCATGTGCGACGGCAAGAACGTCGTCGCCCTGGCCACGTCGCAGGACCACAAGCGCCTGAAGGACCACGACCAGGGCCCGAACACGGGCGGCATGGGCGCGTATTCGCCGGCACCGGTCGTCACGCCGTCGATCCACGCGCGCGTGATGCGCGAGATCATCAACCCGACCATCCAGGGCATGGCCAAGGACGGCATCCCGTACAGCGGTTTCCTGTACGCGGGCCTGATGATCGACGCGGCCGGCGTGCCGAAGGTCATCGAATTCAACTGCCGCATGGGCGACCCGGAAACGCAGCCGATCATGACGCGCCTGAAGAGCGACTTCGTGACAGTGCTGGAACACGCCTGCAACGGCACCCTGGACAAGGTCGAACTGGAATGGGACCGCCGCACCGCGGTGGGCGTCGTGATGGCGGCGGCCGGTTATCCGGACGCGCCGGCCAAGGGCGACATCATCGACGGCATCCCGGCCGAAACGCCGGAATGCGTCACCTTCCATGCCGGCACCCAGATCGTGGGCGGCACCTTGCAGACGTCGGGCGGCCGCGTGCTGTGCGTCGTCGGCCTGGGCGACAGCGTCAAGATGGCGCAGAAGCAGGCGTACGAAACGGTCGAGAAGATCCACTTCAATGGTGCGCAGTATCGGCGCGATATTGGGTGGCGCGGGATCAAGCAGGCGTGATGGCGTAGCGCTTCGCCACAACCAAAACGGAGGCACGCAGCCTCCGTTTTTTTCACCCTACCCGCTAACCCACAATATCAGCATAAAGGTCACGCCACCGAGGGTTCGCCTTCTGAATCAGCTCGACCTTCCAAGATCTATCCCACTTCTTGATCTGCTTTTCACGCCGGATGGCTTCGACGATATCCGTGTGAACCTCGTACCAGACCAGCATCTTGATGCCATATCGCTTCGTGAAACCATCAGCCAGGCCTTCGCGATGTTGCCAGACACGCTTGACGAGGTCGCTCGTCACGCCAACGTAGAGTGTTCCGTTCAAGCCGCTCGCCAGGATATAGACGTAGCTTGATTTATCCATGGTTGAGTCCTCGATGCCTAAACCGGCATGGTCGGCCGAGAACCCCGATGTCCTGCTGAGATACCGCAAATGTAAAAAACGTCATTCCCGCGAAGGCGGGAATCCATTCTGAACTTCCGAAGCCGGTCGCCTGTACACACTGTAGTGCGTCAACAATACGGACTCTGTGGCTCAGCATGGATTCCCGCTTGCGCGGGAATGACGGGCTAGTCGCGACGGCGACGCGCCAGGCCCCCTGCCGCCAGACCACCCACCATCAGCGCCAGCGTCCCCGGCAGCGGCACGGCACCGCTCGGCGCAGCCGCTTCCACGTTGACGTTGTCGATCTGGTTGAACGCGCCCGAACCGATCCGCAGTTCGGTGATGCCGGTCAGGACCGTGCTCCACGTACCGATATCCTGGATCGAGCCGACCGACACGCCATCGGCCGACACGTCGCTCCAGTCCATGACATAGTCGAAGCTCTTCAGGTCGAACTTGCCGCCGCCCACGCGGGTCAGCGTCACGTACGTGTCCCAGCCGTTTTCCATGCCGTCGTGCCAGTTATAAGTCGACGATTCATACGTGCCGTCGCCGATGTGGGCCGCGCCCGCGTCCGCGCCCGGCGCGTTTAGCGTGACCTGGAAGCCCGATTCCACATACGTCAGGTTCAGGCCGTTGTAGGTCATGCTGCCGGCCAGCGGGAAGCCGTCGCCGTACATCATCTCGGTCAGGCCATCGAAGTTCAGGACGGTGGCGCCGGCGCTGCCTGCCGCCATCAAGGCGACGGCGGCGAGAATGGATTTGAATTTCATGAAAGTCTCCGAAAATTATCGATACTGCCGGCGCCAACGCGGGCGCCGGCATGGGCATCATCAGTAGCTGAACACGACGCCGCGGCCCGCGCCGGCGGCATACACGCGTCCAGGCACGGTCTGGTCGGCCGCCAGGTTGCTGATGCCGGCGTACTGGTGCTTGTCGTCGTTGATCCGGCGCCAGGTCCTGGCACCGTCGTCCGAGCGGTACACGCCCCACACGTTATTGATGATGCCGACGATGTAGATCGAGGACGAGTACGTCGCACCGGCCGGCGCCTTGCCCAGCGCGATCGAGGTCGCGCCGTACACCTGCGGGTAGCTCCACGTCTCGTTGGTGCCCCAGTCCGGTGCCGTCACGTCCAGTTTGGTCCAGGTCGCGCCCGAGTCGGTGGAGTGCAGGATGCTGAAACCGTCCACCACCCAGACGTCGCCTTCGGCATTCGGATTGACCGCGATCGACGACTGATAGAACGCTGCCACTCGCGCGCCCGCGCCCACGAACGTCGCGCTCTCGGTGAAGGTGTGGCCGCCGTCGTTCGAGTACCAGAAGTGGGACGTGTCCGACCACTGGTTCCACCACGCGCCGCCCGAGTTGAAGGCATAGACCTTGTTCGGGTTCTTGCGGTCGGCGACGACGCGGTAGCCGCGGCCGATGCCCACGGCAGACAGGGCCGGCAGGTTCGTGTACGTCCAGGTCGCGCCGTTGTCGGTCGTGTAGGCCGGACGCGCACCGGACGGTGCCCAGACGGCCTTGCCCGGCGCCGTCACGGCGATGGTTTCCTCGCCGCCCTGGTTGGTCAGCGCGTCCGGGTGCTTGCTGGCGAATGCCGTCCAGGTCACGCCGGAGTCGGTCGAGTAGGCGCCGCGGGGGTTGTTCTGGACCCAGCCGCCCGTACCGACCGCTGCGATGTAGGCCGGATTCGACCAGGCCGTGTCGGCGGCATTACCGTTGCTGAACCAGCCGATCGGGCCGCGCGTCGGCTTCTTCAGCAGCTCGGTCTGCACGTGCATGCCGATGTCGCCCGAGCTGCGCAGCAGCGCGTAGCTGGCGCCCTTGGGCGGGGTCGCCAGGCTGATCGTCGCGGTTTCCTCGAGGTTGGTCACGTCCAGGTTCCAGCTCGGCGTGGCCGCCGACGCCGTCTTCGTTTCCCAGATGCCGCCGCCGAACACGTGCAGGATGTGGTCGGGGTTGTTCGGGTCGATCTCGACGTCGTCCACCCAGCCGGAGAAGTCCACGTCGGACGGGGTGTGCGGGGTCATCGACGCGATCTCGCGCCAGGTCAGGCCGGCGTCGTCCGACACCTGCACGACCGGCTGGCCCTGCCAGTTACCCCACGAGTTCGACACGCCCAGCGCGATACGGGTGGTCGGACCGGAGCCGGAGACCGACAGGCCGCCCATGCCGAAGTTCACCCATTGCTGCGTATCGTAGCTCTTCAGCAGCGTCCAGTTCGTGCCGTCGAACTTGTACAGGCGGGCCGGACCGCCGGCACCCGGGCCCATGTCCTTCGTGAACGCTACGTAGATGATGCCGTCCTTGGCGCGGACCATGTGCGGGATGTAGTAGCCGGTCACGGGGGTCGTCACGCCGGTCCAGGTCGCACCGCCGTCGGTCGACTTGTACAGGTTGGCATTCAGGCCGGCCGCAGCGGCGTAGTCCGGGGCCACGGCCGTGTAGATGGTCTGCGTGGCCGTGCCCGTGCCCGTCGTCGACGTGTCGAACAGCACGCTCTCGATGCCGCCCGAGGTGCGGCCCGGCAGGGAGCCGATCTGGTCGCCCGGGTATTGGAACGTGGTCAGCGACGTTACCTGGTTCCAGGTCTGGCCGTAGTCCGTGCTCTTCCACAGGCCCGACGTGCGCGAACCGTAGTACAAGGTCGACGGCTTGTTCGGATCGACCATCAGGCGTTCGCCGATGGCGCGGCCCGGATCGTTGGAACCGGCGCGGAACGGCAGGTCGACGTGCGTCCAGCTGTCGCCGCGGTCGGTGGAAATGTACAGGCGGGCATTTTGTCCCGACCAGTCATACATGCCCGTGACCAGATACACGCGCTTGTCGTCGGTCGGATCCAGGGCCACGCTTTCGGCCCCGTTATAGAATTCTTCGCGGACGCCGAAGCCGTCCGTGATCGGGGTCCAGCCCGACGTCGCCGTATCGCGGCGGTAGACCCCGCCCATGTCCGTGCGCGCGTACAGCACGTTCGGGCTGGTCGGGTGGAAGATCAGGCCGGTCACGTAGCCGCTGCCCCCGTACTTGACGCTCTGCCAGCGGGTACCCGCCGTCGCGACGTCGGCGCCGCCGCCGGACGCGCTGCCGACCATGGCGGCAAAGGAAGGCGATTGCGAGGATGGGCTGTCGCCGCCGCAGGCTGCCACCAAGCCGGCCACGGCGCAGGCCAGTGCAAGAGTTTGCTTCTTCATGCTTGAACTCCAAGAAAGTGTTGGACCGTGGTTACCGGTCGCTTGCTGCAATGCACCATCCCCATCGGCACGGCCGCGGACGGGTCGTTACGATGAAGACAATGGATGGGGAGGACTGGCGGGCGCGTTAAGGTCGCGGCCGAGGGGGGATCGTGTGTTCCATGAATGTCTCCGTCGTTATCGTTTTAACTCGTTTCGACACCGGCCTATGCGGCTGGCGTGAAATCGGTTTCTTTCGACCTAGACTATTAGTAATAGGAACGTGTTTCTTGCATTCGTAACTACGAAAGCTAGAAAAGTGCAGAAAATTGAAGAGATTTGCGCAGGATTTTTATCGGCGCCGGAGGGGTGTTGGAAACGGTGTTGGCGGTTGCCTGTCGCGATCCAGTTCATCAGTGTACAATCCCCGTTCGCTTTTTTTCTCTCACATTTCCACATGGCTACAATTAATCCGGCCGCCGTCAAGGCCTGGCTGCTCGACCTGCAGGCGCGCATCGTGCAAGCGCTGGAAGATGTCGACGGCAAGTCCTTTTTGCGCGACACGTGGGAACGGCCTGAAGGTGGTGGCGGGATATCGCGCCTCATCGAAGGCGGAAATGTGATCGAGCGCGGCGGCGTGAATTTTTCGCATGTGCGCGGCGCCAGCCTGCCGGCGTCGGCGATGGCCGCGCGGCCGGAACTGGCGGGCCGCGCGTGGGAAGCGATGGGCGTGTCGCTCGTTCTGCACCCGCACAATCCGTACGCACCCACCGTGCATATGAACGTGCGCTTTTTCGAAGCGACGGCCGAGGGCAAGGAGCCCGTCTGGTGGTTCGGCGGCGGCATGGACCTGACGCCCTACTACGGCAATGAAGACGACGCACGCCACTTCCACCAGGTCTGCCGCGATGCGCTGGCGCCGTTCGGGGACGACCTGCATCCGCGCTTCAAGCGCTGGTGCGACGACTATTTCTATATAAAACACCGCAAGGAAGCGCGCGGCGTCGGCGGCATCTTCTTCGACGACTTCAACGAACTCGGGTTCGAGCAGTCGTATGCCATGGTGCAGAGCGTCGGCAACGGCTTCCTCGATGCCTACCTGCCGATCCTGCAGCGCCGCAAGGACCAGCCGTACGGCGAACGCGAACGCGATTTCCAGGCGTACCGGCGCGGGCGCTACGTCGAGTTCAACCTCGTGTGGGACCGCGGCACGCTGTTCGGCCTGCAGTCGGGCGGCCGGACGGAGGCGATCCTGATGTCGATGCCGCCGATCGTCAAATGGCGCTACGACTGGCATCCGGAGCCGGGCAGCCCGGAAGAGAAGCTCTATACCGACTTCCTGCCGCACCGGGATTGGCTCGCCCCGTGACGCGCTGCGTTGCTCTGCTGGGCGGCAGTTTCGACCCGGTGCACCACGGCCACGTCGCGCTGGCCGAGCTGTTCGCGCGCCAGCTCCATCCGGACGAATTGCGCGTGCTGCCCGCCGGCCAGCCGTGGCAAAAGAAGAACGGCCTGGAAGCGGGCGATGCCGACCGCGTGGCCATGCTGAAGCTGGCATTTGCAGGCAGCAGCGCGCCCGTGACGATCGATACCCGCGAGATCGACCGCCACGGCGCTACGTACACGGTCGAAACCCTGCGCGACCTGCGCGCCGAGCTCGGTCCGGATACGTCCATCGTGTTCGTAATGGGCGCGGACCAGTTGCAGAAGCTGGACACCTGGCGCGACTGGCACGACCTGTTCGCGCTGGCCAATTTCGGCGTCGCCGCCCGCCCCGGCTATCGGCTCGACGATGCCGCGCTGCCGCCCGCCGTGGCAGCGGAGCTGGCGCAGCGGCGCGCGTCGTTCGACGACGTGCGCGCCAGCCCGGCAGGCAAGGTCTGCCTGGCGCACACGCTGGCCGTCGACATTTCGGCCACGCAGGTGCGCGCTGCCCTGCATGCCGAACCCCGTACTGACATAAGCGCGCTCGTTGCGCCGCAAGTGCTAGACTATATTCAACAACATAACTTGTACAAAAACTAATGGATATCAAGAAACTGCAAACGCTCGTCGTCGACGCCCTCGAAGACGTCAAGGGCCAGGACATCGTTCTGTTCGACACGACGCACCTGACCAGCCTGTTCGACCGCATCGCGGTCGTGTCGGGCACGTCGAATCGCCAGACCAAGGCGCTGGCCGCCTCGGTCCGCGACAAGGTCAAGGAAGCAGGCGGCGACGTGGTCGGGCTGGAAGGCGAAGACACGGGCGAATGGGTCCTTGTCGACCTGGGCGACATGATCGTGCACATCATGCAGCCGGCCATCCGCCAGTACTACCGCCTGGAAGAAATCTGGGGCGACAAGCCCGTGAAACTGGGCGCCGCCAAGCGCAAGTCGACGGCCGAAGGCCTGGACGCGGCCGCGCCGAAGACGAAGTCGAAGCACCTCGCCGCGAACCAGGAACAGGAAGAAGCGAAACCGGTGCGCGAGCGCAAGCCGGCGGCCAAGAAGTCGGCCGACGCCAAGCCGGCCGCCAGGAAACCTGCCGCCAAGAAGATCCCGACGGGCGCCACCGTGAAGGTTGCCGTGTCCAAGACCGCTGCCGCGGACGCGAAGGCCGCCAAGGCTGCGAAAGCCGCCGCTGCGCCGAAACGTGCAACCAAGGCCGCAGCCGCCGAGGGCGACGCACCGGCCAAGAAAGTCATCCGCCGCATCAAGAAAACCGAAGAATAAACCGCGATGCAGTTGTTCATCGTCGCGGTCGGCCACAAGATGCCGGCCTGGATCGAGACCGGCTTCGCGGAATACGCGAAGCGGATGCCGCCGGAGCTGCGCATCGTGCTGAAGGAAGTCAAGCCGGTCGAACGGTCGGGCAGCAAGACGGCGGCCACCGCGATGGCGCTCGAACGCGAGCGCATCGAGGCGGTGCTGCCGAAAGGCGTACGTATCGTCGCCCTCGACGAGCGCGGCAAGGATCTCACCAGCGTGGGCCTGTCGCAAGCGTTGGAGGCCTGGCAGCAGGACGGGCGCGATGTCGCCTTCCTGATCGGCGGGGCCGACGGCCTCGATCCGGAACTCAAGGCGCGCGCGGACGGTCTGATCCGCATCTCCAGCATGACGCTGCCGCACGGTATCGTGCGCGTGATGCTGGCAGAACAGTTATATCGTGCGTGGTCCATCACCCAGAACCACCCTTACCATCGGGTATGAGCCGATGAAACAGCTCGACAAGAAAATCTACCTCGCCTCCAAGAGCCCGCGCCGCCGCGAACTGCTGCGCCAGGTCGGCATCGAGTTCGACATCCTCAGCCTCCGCTCCGATCCGGCGCGCGGCATCGACGTCAGCGAAGACACGTTCGCGGACGAACCCGCGCAGGACTACGTGGCCCGCGTGGCGCGCGAAAAAGGCGCATTCGCGTGGAACGTGCTGCACATGCGGCGCATGCCGCTGCGTCCCGTGCTGTCGGCCGACACGACCGTCACCATCGACGGCGAGATCCTCGGCAAGCCGGGCGATCCGAAGGAAGCGGTCGCCATGCTGGAACGCCTGTCGGGCCGCACGCACCAGGTGCTGACGTCGGTCGCCCTGCATTACACGGACGTGTTCGAGCAGGTGACGCAGGTGTCGAACGTGCGCTTCGCGCAGCTCACGCCGGAAGCGATCCGGGCGTATTGTGCGACGCCGGAACCCTACGACAAGGCCGGCGCGTATGGCATCCAGGGCCTCGCCGCCCTGTTCATCGAGCATATCGAAGGCAGCCATTCCGGCATCATGGGCTTGCCCGTCTTCGAGACGGCGCAGTTACTGCAGAAAGCGGGCGTCAGCGCTTTGTAAGGTAGTCACACCGTGTATGATGTGACTCTGAACAACATTCGCGGCCCGGCCTCATGACTGAAGACATCCTGATCAATATCAACCCGCAAGAAACACGGGTCGCGCTGGTGGTACAGGGTGCCGTTCAGGAGCTGCACATCGAGCGTACGCTCACCCGCGGCCTCGCGGGCAACGTCTATCTGGGCAAGGTCGTGCGGGTACTCCCAGGCATGCAGTCGGCCTTCATCGACATCGGCCTCGAACGCGCCGCGTTCCTGCACGTGGCCGACATCTGGGAAGCTAGGCCGCACGACGGCGCCAACGGCAGCAGCAATAATAGCAACAACGCACCGACGCCCATCGAAAAAATCCTGTTCGACGGCCAGGTACTGACCGTCCAGGTGATCAAGGATCCGATCGGCACCAAGGGTGCGCGCCTGTCCACGCAGATCTCGATCGCGGGCCGCATGCTCGTCTACCTGCCGCAGGATAAACACATCGGCATCTCGCAAAAGATCGAGAAGGAATCCGAGCGCGAAGCCCTGCGCGCGCGCCTCGGGGGCTTGCTGCCGCCGGACGAAAAAGGCGGCTACATCGTGCGCACGCAGGCCGAGGACGCGTCCGACGCCGACCTCGCCGCCGACGTTGACTACCTGCGCAAGACGTGGGGCGCCATCATGACGGGTGCACGCACGCGTCCCGCGACGAGCCTGCTGTACCAGGACCTGAGCCTGGCCCAGCGCGTGCTGCGCGACTTCGTGCACGACGAGACAGCCGCGATCCTCGTCGACTCGCGCGAGAATTACCTGAAACTCGTGGAATTCGCCCAGGTGTACACGCCCAGCGTGCTGTCGCGCCTGCAGCACTACACGGGCGAGCGCCCGCTGTTCGACCTGTACGGCGTCGAGGAAGAGATCCTGCGCGCGCTGGGCCGGCGCGTGGACCTCAAGTCCGGCGGCTACCTGATCGTCGACCAGACCGAAGCGATGACGACCATCGACGTCAACACGGGCGGCTTCGTCGGCGGGCGCAACTTCGCCGACACCATCTTCAAGACGAACCTGGAAGCGGCGCACGCCATCGCGCGCCAGCTGCGGCTGCGCAACCTGGGCGGCATCATCATCCTCGACTTCATCGACATGGAGAACAACGAGCACCGCAACGCCGTGCTCGCGGAGCTCAAGAAGACGCTGTCGCGCGACCGCACGAAGGTGTCCGTGAGCGGGTTCTCGGCGCTGGGCCTCGTCGAAATGACGCGGAAGCGCACGCGCGAATCGCTGGCCCACATCCTGTGCGAGCCCTGCCCCGCTTGCGGCGGCAAGGGACAGGTCAAGACCAGCCGGACGATCTGCTACGAGATCCTGCGCGAACTGCTGCGCGAGGCCAAGCAATTCAACCCGCGCGAATTCCGCATCGTCGCGTCGCAGGAAGTGGTCGACCTGTTCCTCGAGGAAGAGTCGCAGCATCTCGCCATGCTCGGCGACTTCATCGGCAAGAAGATTTCGCTGCAGGTGGAGCGCGGGTATCACCAGGAACAGTACGACGTGATCCTGATGTGACCGATGTTAATTTAATACGCCAGTTTCGCCGTCTCCAAGACAAGGATTTGTCATCCTGTTCAGTTCATGTTGCTCGCACAGGACAATGCGTCTAAAAATATGGCCAGGGGCAACGCAATGTCGCGGATTGGACTACAATTCGAGACAATTTGTTGAAGATTTCTAGAGTTGGCGGTAGTGTGCATCCCCACCACGCAGATGCGCAGCCAGCCGACCGGTTAGCGCTGCTGATTCGCAGACCCTGATACACCGCTGGCGGCGTCGGACAACAACTGGCAGGCGACCCGTAAGAGACAATGAACGTACCTCTCATTCCTTCCGATCTGCTGAAGAAATCGGACAAGATCCTGTTCATCGCCCACCTGGCGTTGGGCGACTATACCTATTTGCAGAACTGCTTCCAGGCGTTCGCGCGCGCCTACCCGCACCTGAAACTGCACCTGTGGGTGGATGAAGTGCGCCGCACGAGCGACGCGTCGCAGTGGCCGCACCTGAAAAAGAACGTCCTGTACGACTGGCTCGACGCCTGCGACTTCATCGAGAAGGTCTACAAGCAGAACTATTCGCCGGAACTGTTCCAGGCCTCCATCCAGGAAGCGCAACGGGAACACTATCCGATCGTCGTCTCGCTGGGCACCCTGCGTCCCCACTTCTACGCCGACCTCGCGCGCGAGATCAGCCCGGACGGCTTCGTGTTAGGCCTGAAAAAGCCGCACGGCCTGCAGGGCCTGATTCACTGGTTCAGCTACCGCAAGCTGGACGCCAGCCTCGACCCGGACGTGGCCGACCGCGCAAGCGCGCCGCACATCAGCGACATGCATGCGGAATGGTTCCGCCAGCTGGCCGGCGTGGACATTCCCCCGGCCGGGCGCATCCCGTTCGTGCACATCCCGAGCAGTTCGTCGAGGGCGCGAAAGCGCGCCTGCATGAATGGGGTTTCGACGGCCGCCGCGGCAAGCTCGTGTTCATCAACCCGTTCGCCAAGACGCGCAAGCGCTGCTGGCCCGTCGAGCGCGTGGCGGAACTGATCACGACGATGCGCGCGCAGCCGGAATGGCGCGACGCCTGCTTCATCGTCAACGCGGTGCCGCAGGAAGTGGACAACGTGAAGGCCATGCTGGCACGCCGCCAGCTCGACCGCACGGAACTGTTCAGCGCCAACGAGAATTTCTTCCAGTTGCCCGCGATGCTGGCGCAGTGCGACCTGATCGTGTCGGTGGAAACGGCCGTGATGCACCTGGCGAACGCCGTCGGCGTGCCGGTCGTCGCGCTGATGCGCCAGAAGACGCCGGAATGGGCGCCCGTGGACAAGGCCAACTCCACCGTCATCACGGCGGATCAGAGACGGGACTGGGTGAAGGCGATTCCGGTCGACGCGGTGATGCACGCGTTGGCGTGAATCGGTATTCGTAGGTGACAAAGGCCGCTTCGTGCGGCCTTCTATTTTTCAGGCCGGCACTGACCATGAAACCCATATCCGTTGCGCTCCTGATATCTGCAGTCCTGGCGTTCTCGCAGTCGAGCGCGGCGGGTCCGCATGACGGCCAACACGATTTCGACTGGGAGTGCGACTCTGGTCGAACTAGACGTGATTGAACGTGTCCAATCGTGATCATGGAAAAGACGATAGGCGCAGGCGAGGCCGCCAGACTGCTGGGAATCACCGTCAAGACGCTTCACCAGTGGGAGCGCGAGTGCCGGCTAGTACCAGTCGCCCGCACCGCCAGCAACCGGCGCCGCCAGCTACGCGCGGCCCTGGAGAGTGACCATGCTGCTGGCGCACCGGATCAGGATTGACGCGACAGCGGCCCAGCGCGACTATTTCGCGCGCGCGGCCGGCACTGCCCGCCGGGTCTGGAACTGGGCACTCGCCGAGTGGAACCGCCAGACAGCCGTCGGCCTGCGGCCAAACGCGATGGCGCTCAAGAAGGCGTTCAACCGCATCAAGTATTCCGACCCCGAATGGCTCGACGCCGACGGCAAGCCGTGGCTGCGCGCCATCCACCGCGACGCGCACGCCCAGCCGTTCGCTAACCTCGCGAAGGCCTGGAGGCGTTACTTCGAGCAGCGCCGCGCCGGCCAGCTGGCGCACGTACCGCGGTTCAAGAAAAAGGGCCGCTCGGCCGAGAGTTTTTACCTCGCGAACGACAAATTCCGGCTCGAGGGACGCAGCGCCGTGCTGCCGAAGGTGGGTCGCGTCGCGCTGCGCGAAACGCTGCGCTGGAGCGGCAAGATCATGGGCGCGAGTGTCTCGCGCGAAGCCAGTCACTGGTACCTGGTGGTTCAGGTCGACGTGCCGGACCACCTGGCCCGGCGGCCTCGCACGGGTGACGCCGTTACCGGCGTCGACTTGGGCGTGACCAGCGCAGCCACGCTGTCCAGCGGCGAGAAGATCGCGGCGCCACGGCCGTTGAAGGCGGCGCTGCGGCGCCTGCGCGTCCGCTCGCGCCGGCAGTCGCGCAAGCTCGAGGCGGCCAAGGCCGCGGCCGGGATCGTCGGCCACATAGTCAAGGGCACGCGCCTGCCGGCATCGAAGAACCGGACCAAGGGCGCACTGGCGCTGGCGCGGCTGCAGGCGCGCATCGCGCGCGTGCGCCGGGATTTCACCCATAAGCTCACGACCCGGCTGTGCCGCGAGAATCAGGCGCTGGCGATCGAAGACCTGAATGTGCGCGGGATGCTGGCCAACGCGCGCTTGGCGCGCGCGATCGCCGATGTCGGCTTTTACGAATTCCGGCGCCAGCTGACGTACGAGTCTGAGCGCTACGGTACGCAAATCGTGCTTGCCGACCGCTGGTACCCGTCCAGCAAACTGTGTTCGGGCTGCGGTACCCGCAACGCAGAGCTGGCGTTGGGCGACCGGGCGTGGACCTGCGCCGCTTGCGGTGCGCAGCATGACCGCGACGTGAACGCGGCCATCAACCTGCAACGGCTCGCCACCGGCGCCTTCGCGGCGCGCACGGCGCTACCCGAGGCGAGCCAGGCGGTAACGCGTGGCACTGCCGCCGGCCTGATGCCGGCGGGAGGCGGGGAAGTGACGCCTGTCAGGCACGAGCACGGTCAGCAGGACGGCTTGGGGCAGGAAGAGAACGCTGTGCACATTTGCACACGTAATCGATAGCAGATCGGCTCCTGGGATACGCAACTGAAACGCTTGCGCGAGCCGCTCAGCGGCAAGACCGACTGGGTCGAGTACACGGGCACGTCGGTCGTCAAGGCCGTGATGGGCGGGCAGGCCAACCTCGTCGAACTGGGTGTGCGCGGCAGCAGCGGCCGGATCGCGGGCGTGTCGCTGCGCCTGTACCAGCCTGCGACCGGTCAATGGACCCTGCATTTCGCAAACCTGGCCAATGGGTTGATGACCGACCCGATGCAGGGTTCCTTCAAGAATGGCCAGGGCAGCTTTTACGGCAAGGACACCGTGGACGGGCGCGCGGTGCTGGTGCGGTTCCTGATCTCGTGCCGATGGGCGCCGGCCAGTGGCGCTTCGAGCAGGCTTATTCGGCGGATGGCGGGCGGCGTTGGGAGACCAACTGGATCGCCATCGATACCCGCCGCAAGGCATAGCGTTATTTCGCGGACGGGAAGAACAACTGCTCGCCGGCCGGCTTGAACGACGCAATCTTCGCCTGCCCCTCCGCCGACGTGATCCAGTCGATCAGCGCCTTCGCGCCCTTGTAGTTGATCCCCTTGTGCTTCTCCGGGTTCACCGCGATGATTCCGTACGGATTGAACATCCGCTTGTCGCCTTCGACGAGAATGGCCAGCCCCGTCCTGGCTTTATAAGCGCCATACGTCGCGCGGTCCGTCAGCGTGTACGCGCCCATCTCGGCCGCCATGTTCAGCACCTCGCCCATGCCCAGGCCGGCGTTGACGTAGTTGCTGCCGGCCGGCTTCGTACCTGCCTGCTGCCAGTAGCCCTTCTCCATCACGTCCGTGCCGGAATTGTCGCCGCGCGAGATGAACTTCACGTTGGCCGCCGCGATCTTCCTGAAGGCCGCGATGACGTCGCGGCTGCCCTTTACGCCCGCCGGGTCGGCGGTCGGTCCCGCGACAATAAAATCGTTGTACATGACGTCGTGGCGGTCGATGCCCCAGCCCTCGGCCACGAATTTTTCTTCGAGCGCGCGCGCGTGGACGAGCGTCACGTCTACGTCGCCGTTCTTGCCCAGCTCCAGCGCCTTGCCGGTGCCGACGGAGATCACGTTGACCTTGATGCCCGTCTTCGCCTCGAAGGCCGGCAGCAGGTAGCCCAGCAGGCCCGAGTTCTCGGTGCTGGTCGTCGTGGACAGGCGCAGCACTTTATCGGACTGCGCATGCGCGAACGGCGTGGCGACGGCGAGGCAGGCGATGAAGCCGAGGATGGAACGGCGTTGCATGATGTCTCCTTGTGGTATCAGCGGTATTCCAGATGCCCGTCGCGCAGCTTCAGCCGCTGCACGCCCGGCAGGTTGATCAGGTCGCGGTCGTGGCAGGCGATGATGACGCTGCTGCCCGCCTCGATCATGGTCGGGATCAGGGCGATCACCTGTTCGCGCGCGGCGCCGTCCAGGTTGGCCGTCGGCTCGTCCAGCAGCAGCAGGCGCGGCTCCAGCACTTTTGCACGCGCGAGCGCCACGCGCTGCTTTTCGCCGCCCGACAGCCGGGTCGGGTCCGTGTCGCGCAGGTGCGCCACGCCGGCCCAGGCCATCGCCTCTTCCACGACGGGCCGCACGGCCCCGGGCGCTTCCCCACGGACGACGAGGCCGTAGCCGATGTTGTCGGCGACGCTCGTCGAAAACAGGATCGGATGCTGGTGCACGTAGACGATGGCCCGGCGCAGCGCGCGCGGGTACGGGTGCACGCGCAGGATGTCCTCGCCGGCGAAGCGCAGGCTGTCGATCTCGGCCCGCTCCAGGCCGCCCAGCACGCGCAGCAGGGTGCTCTTGCCGGCGCCGTTCATCCCGGTCAGCACGTAGGCGCTGTGCGTGGCGATCTCGAGCCGGTCGATGTCGAACAGCAGCCGGTCGCCATGGCGCTTGCGCAGGCCGCGCACGCCCAGCAGGGCCTTGCGGCGCTCGTCGCGCAGCTTCACGTTCTCGTTCTCGTACACGGCCGCCGAGATCTGCGAGTGGATGCTGATGCTCATGCGCGCTCCCGGATCGTGTGGGCGTCGCCCTGCAGCAGCATCAGCGCGCCGTTCATCAGCAACGCGATCGACACGAGCACGATACCAAGCGCGATGCCCTGGGCGAACTCGCCCTTGCTCGTCTCCAGCGCGATCGCGGTCGTGATCGTGCGCGTCTCGCCTTCGATGTTCCCGCCCACCATCAGCGCGCAGCCAACCTCGGAGATCACGCGGCCGAAGCCGGACAGGACGGCCGCCATCACGCCGAAGCGCGCCTCGTACAGCACGCGCACCATCACCTGCATGGGCGATGCGCCCAGTGCGATCGCGGTCTCGGCATAGCGCGGATCGAGCCCCTGCACGGCCGCCAGCGTGAAGGCGAGCAGCACGGGCAGCGCGACGACGCACTGGCCGAACACGATGCCGGGCTGCGAGAACAGCCATTGCAGGCCGCCCAAGGGCCCGTGGCGCGACAGCAGCAGGTACAGCAGGAGGCCGATCAGGACGGTCGGCAGCGACAGCGCCGCCTGCGCCAGCCAGATCACGATGCGCCGCCCACGGAACTTCCGCATGGCGACGACGTAGCCGATCAGGATCGCGGGCGGCGTGGCCAGCAGCAGGCCCACGATGCTCGTCTTGAGCGACACCCAGACGATGCGCCACAGGTCCGGATCCCCCGTGAACAGCAGCGCGAAGGCGCGCGCGACGGCGTCCGCAATATCATTCATGCCGTTCGCAACGTGCGCGCCGTCTCCAGCGCGGCGAGCCACTCCGGCTCGAACACGAGGCGCTCCGCGCCGGACAGCAGCAGGAAATGGTGGCCGCTGCAGCGCGCCAGCAGCGACATGCCGACCTGCTCGGCCACCGCGTGGCCCATCTGCGTCGTACCGGAGCGCGACAGCAGGAACGGGATGCCCATCTGCGCGCCCTTGATGACCATTTCGGACGTCAGCCGGCCCGTCGTGTAGAACACCTTGTCCCCGCCTTCGATCCCCTCCAGCCACATCAGGCCCGCGATGGCGTCGACGGCGTTGTGGCGCCCGACGTCCTCGATGAACCACAGCAGTTCGCCCTCGCTCGTGAACAGCGCGCAACCGTGCACGGAGCCTGCCTGCTTGTACACGGATTGCTGGGTGCGTACGGTCTCGACGATGCGGTGCACGACGGACTGGCGCAGGCGGGCATCGGGCGGCAGCACGATGCGGTCGACCTCGTCCATCAGGCCGCCGAACACGGAACCCTGCCCGCAGCCCGTCGTGACGACTTTCTTCGCCGTGCGCGCCTCGACGTCCTGGATGCCGCCGCGCGTGACGACGGCCACGGCATCCACGGACCAGTCGACCTGTACGGACACGATGTCTTCCAGCGAACGCACGAGGCGCTGGTTGCGCAGGTAACCCAAGGTGAGCGCTTCCGGCGCCGCGCCCAGCGTCATCAGGGTGACGAGCTCGCGCTTGTCCACATAGACCGTCAGCGGGCGCTCGGCCGGGATATGGAGCGTCTCGCGGCGCCCGCGCTCGTCGATGGCCGTCACGGGGTGCGTGAGGCCGGCGCTGGCCTGGGACAGTTCGGGACGATAAGATGATGTCATGCTTGCAATTCTGCCACGTCCCCCAGAATCTGGCCGCCACCGTAGGAACCCTGGTGTGCGACCTCGCCGCCCAGCCGCACGCGCACGGCGCAGTACTTGAATTCCGGGATCTTGCCATACGGGTCCAGCGCCGCATTCGTCAGCCGGTTGATGGCCGCTTCGTAATAACAGAACGGGACGAACACGGCGCCGCGCGGCGTGCCGTCGTCGGCCCGGGCATACAGCGCCACCTCGCCGCGGCGCGACGCGATCGTGATCACGTCGCCCGGCCGCCCTTTGATCGCTTCCAGGTCGAGCGGATGCACGAGTGCGACCGGGTCCGGCTCCAGCGCGTCCAGCACGCCCGCGCGGCGCGTCATGCTGCCCGTGTGCCAGTGCTCGAGCTGGCGGCCCGTGATCAGCACGACGGGGTACTCGGTGTCGGGACGCTCGTCGGCCGGGATGATGTCGGCGGGGACGAAGCGCGCGCGGCCGCCCTCGCGCGGAAACGCCCGCGTGAAGACGACGGGTTCGCCCGGATCGCCCGGCGCGCGGCACGGGTACGTGACGGCACCGGCGCGCGCCAGCCGCTCCCACGTGATGCCGGCGATGCTGGGCATGAGGTGCCGCATCTCGTCGAACACGGCGGCCGGCCCAGTGTAATCCCAGTCCAGGCCGAGGCGGCGCGCCATCTGCTGGATGATCCACAGGTCCTGGCGCGCATCGCCCGGCGGGTCCAGCGCCTGGCGGCCCAGCTGCACGACGCGGTCCGTGTTCGTGAAGCTGCCCGTCTTTTCCGCGAACGCGGACGCGGGCAGGATCACGTCGGCCAGGTACGCCGTCTCCGTCAGGAAGATGTCTTGCACGACGAGGTGTTCCAGCGCGGCCAGCGCTTCCCGCGCATGGTTCGCATCGGGGTCGGACATGGCCGGGTTCTCGCCCATGATGTACATGCCCTTGATCCCTCCCGCGAGGATGTCGTCCATGATCTCGACGACCGTCAAACCTGGCTTGCCGTCGAGTGACCGCCCCCACGCCGCCTCGAATGTCGCCTGCGCCGCTGCGTCGTCCACACGCCGGTAATCCGGATACATCATCGGAATGAGGCCCGCGTCCGACGCACCCTGCACGTTGTTCTGGCCGCGCAGCGGATGCAGGCCCGTGCCGGGACGGCCGATCTGGCCCGTCATCAGCGCGAGCGCGATCAGGCAGCGCGCATTGTCCGTGCCGTGCACGTGCTGCGACACGCCCATGCCCCACAGGATCATCGATCCCTTCGACGTCGCATACAGCCGCGCGACGTAGCGGATCGTCTCCGCGTCGATGCCGCAGATGGGCGCCATCGCTTCCGGGCTGTAGTGGGCCACGTTCGCGGCCAGCGCGTCGTAGCCGCTCGTGCGGTCGGCGATGAACACCGGATCGACGAGGCCCTCTTCCACGATCGTGTGCATCATCGCGTTGAGCAGCGCCACGTCCGTGTCCGGCTTGAACTGCAGGAAGCGGTGCGCGTGGCGCGCGAGGTCGGAGCGGCGCGGGTCCGCGACGATGAGTTTCACGCCCGTGCGCGCGGCGTTCTTCATCCACGTGGCCGCGACCGGGTGGTTGACGGTCGGGTTGGCGCCGATGACGATCACGACCTCGGCCCGCGTCACGTCCATCACGGGATTCGACACGGCCCCCGAGCCGATCCCTTCCAGCAGCGCGGCGACGGACGACGCGTGGCACAGCCTCGTGCAATGGTCGACGTTGTTGCTGCCGAAGCCCGTGCGCACGAGCTTCTGGAACAGGTACGCCTCCTCGTTGCTGCCCTTGGCCGAGCCGAAGCCGGCCAGCGCCCGCCCGCCGTGCGCGTCGCGGATGCGCGCGAGGCCGCCGCCGGCCGCCTCCAGTGCTTCTTCCCACGTCGCCTCGCGGAACACGTCCAGCACGCGTGCCGGGTCCATCGTGAATTCGCCGTTCTTCGGGATGCCTGCGCGGCGGATCAGCGGTGTCGTCAGGCGCTGCGGATGGTGCGCATAGTCGTAGCCGTAGCGGCCCTTCACGCACAGGCGGCCGTGGTTGGCGGGACCGTCGCGGCCTTCCACGCGCACGATGCGGTTGTCCTTCACGTGGTACGTCAGCTGGCAGCCCACGCCGCAATACGGGCACACGGAATCGACCTGCTTGTCCGGCACGGCCAGCGCGGCACCGCGCGCCGGCGCCAGCGCCCCGGTCGGACAGGCCTGCACGCATTCGCCGCAGGCCACGCACGTGGAGGCGCCCATCGCATCGCCCTGGTCGAACACAATGCGCGCATCCTGCCCGCGGCCCGCGAGACCGATCACGTCGTTGACCTGCTCGTCGCGGCAGGCGCGCACGCAGCGCGTGCACTGGATGCAGGCGTCGAGGTTCACCTCGATCGCGGCATGGCTGGCGTCGGCCGGCGGCACCGCGCGCGTGGCGGGAAAGCGCGGCGTGCCGACACCGAGTTTATCGGCCCACTGCGCGACCTCGTCCTCGCGCGTGCGGGCCGTGTCCGGCAAATCGGACAGCAGCAGTTCCAGCACCATCCTGCGGGCGGCGACGGCGCGGCCGCTGTCCGTGCGCACCTTCATGCCGGGCGCCGGATAACGGCAGCACGACGGCGCGAGCGTGCGCTCGCCGTCGACTTCGACGACGCATGCGCGGCAGTTACCGGCCGGCTCCAGCCCATCCTTGTGGCACAGGTGCGGCAAGTCGATGCCGGCGCGCGCAGCCGCATCGAACAGGGTTTCGAACGGTTGCGCCTCGACGGTACGCCCGTCGATCTCGAACGTCACGCTCATGAACCCTCCAGCTCGTGCGGAAAGTATTTGACGACGCAGTCGAACGGATTCGGCGCCGCCTGGCCCAGGCCGCAGATGGACGCGTCGCGCATCACCTGCGACAGCTCGGCCAGCAGGGCCGCGTCCCACGTCGCCCGCTCCATCAGCGCGACGGCCTTCGCGGTGCCGGCGCGGCACGGCGTGCACTGGCCGCACGACTCGTCGCGGAAGAAGCGCAAGGTATTCAGCGCGGCGGCGCGGGCGGTGTCCCGGTCGGACAGCACGACGACGGCGGCCGAGCCGATGAAGCAGCCGTGGCGCTGCAGGGTGTCGAAGTCGAGCGGGACGTCGGCCATGGAAGCCGGCAGGATGCCGCCCGACGCGCCGCCCGGCAGATAGGCATAGAACGTGTGCCCGTCCTGCATGCCGCCGCAGTATTCGTTCAACAGTTCCTGCATCGTGATGCCGGCCGGCGCCAGCTTTAAGCCCGGCTCGCGCACGCGGCCCGACACGGAAAACGAGCGCAGCCCCTTCCGCCCGTGGCGGCCCCGGTTCGTGAACCATTCCGCGCCGCGCTCGACGATGTCACGCACCCAGTGCAGCGTTTCCATGTTGTGTTCCAGCGTGGGCCGCCCGAACAGGCCGACCTGCGCAAGATAGGGCGGGCGCAGGCGCGGCATGCCCCGCTTGCCCTCGATCGATTCGATCATCGCGGATTCCTCGCCGCAGATGTACGCGCCGGCGCCGCGGCGCAGGACGATCTCCGGCATGTCGGGCACGGGCGGATCGGCGCGCAGCCGATCGAGTTCCGTCTCCAGCATGGCGCGCAGGCCGTGGTATTCGTCGCGCAGGTACAGGTAGATCGTCTCGATGCCGACGGCCCACGCGGCGACGAGCGCGCCTTCGAGAAAGCGGTGCGGGTCGCGCTCGAGGTAATGCCGGTCCTTGAACGTGCCCGGTTCGCCTTCGTCGATGTTGACGGCCATGAGGCGCGGTCCCGGCTCGTTCCTGACGATGCGCCACTTGCGCCCGACCGGGAAGCCGGCGCCGCCCAGGCCGCGCAGGCCGGACGCCATCAGGGTCACGATCACGCTTTCGGGGTCGAAGCGCCATTCCGTGCAGGCGCGCAGCAGCTGGTAGCCGCCGGCCTCGCGGTAGGCGTCGTAGTCGAGGTGGCCCGTGTGCACGTCGGTGATGGCCCGCGCGCTGACGGCGGCCAGCACCGACTCGGCACTCGCGTGCGCGACGGGCCGCTGGCCGACGAGGGCCGCCGGCGCCTTGTCGCAGCGGCCGATGCACGGCGCGGCCAGCACGCGCACGCCGGTGCCGAGGATCGCGGGCAAACGGTCCAGCAGGTCGCGCGCGCCGGCCAGCTCGCACGACAGGCCCGCGCACACGCGCACGGTGAGTGCCGGCGGCGCAGCCTCGCCGTCGCGCAGCACGTCGAAGTGGTGATAGAAGGTCGCCACCTCGTAGACCTCGGACTGCGCCAGCTTCAGCTCCTGCGCCAGCGCGGCCAGGTGCGCGGCGGAGAGCGCGCCCCAGCGGTCCTGGATCTTGTGCAGGTGCTCGATCAGCAGGTCGCGCCTGCGCGGCGCTTCACCCAGCGCCGCCTGCACGTCGGCGAGCGCCTGCGGATCGACGCGGCGGCCCTTCGGCGCCTCGCGCTTGCGCTGGCGGCTCGGGCCCTGGGCGGCAATCGGGATCACCGTCTTGCCGGCCGCGGGTGCCATGGGTTCTGCCATGTCTCCTCCTGTGCGGATGAATTTCTGGAATAATATACTGTTGGAAACTCAAGGGCGTCCATGATTGACACTCACTCCCTGCTGGCCTCGCTTCCCGCCCGTATCGACGCCCGCATCGACTCCATCCTGCGCAACGCGGCGGCGCGCACACCCGACGCACCCGCCCTCGTCGACGCCGGCCGTACGCTAACGTACCGCGATTTGGCAAACCTCGTCGACCGCCGCGCCGACCAATTGCGCGCGCGAGGCGTGCGTCCCGGCGACCGCGTACTGCTGGCCAGCGAAAACTGCGCGGACCAGATCGCGCTCATCTTCGCCGCGGCGGGCCTCAAAGCGTGGATCGTCAACGTCAACCCGCGCCTGACCGCGCCCGAGCTGGACGCGATCCGGGACCACGCCAGCGCGCGCCTCGCGGTGTACACGGCGGCCGTGTCGCCGGAAGCGGAGGCGCACGCGGCACGTGCGGGCGCCACGTTCGACGACGGCCTGATGGTGGGTCCGCTGAACGACGACTGCACACCCGAACAGGATACGGACGTCGCCGCCCTGCTCTACACGACGGGCACCACGGGCAAGCCGAAAGGCGTGATGCTGAGCCACCGCAGCCTGCTGTTCGTGGCCGCCGTGTCCAGCGGGCTGCGCGGTCTCACGCCGGCCGACAATGCCTGGGGCGTGCTGCCCATCTCGCACGTGTACGGCCTGACGTCGGTGATGCTGGGCACGCTCAGCGCCGGCGCCTGCCTGCACCTGACGCCCCGCTTCACGCCCGAAGGGATGCTCGCGGCCATCCGCGACGACGGCCTGTCGATCGTGCAGGGCGTGCCCGCGATGTATGCGCGGCTGCTGGAGCATGTCGGCGACAGTGGACCGTTGCCCACGCGCCTGCGCTTCGCCTACGCCGGCGGTTCGCCCCTCGATCCGGCGTTGAAGGCGTCCGTCGAGCGCCTGCTGGGCGTGCCGCTGCACAACGGCTACGGCTTGTCGGAAGCCGCGCCCACGGTCAGCCAGACCCGCCTGGACGCGCCGCGGTCCGACACGTCCGTCGGCCTGCCGATTCCCGGCGTCGAGGTGCGCGTCGTCGACAAGGACGGGCGGGACGTCGCCGGCGGCGCGGCGGGAGAATTGTGGGTGCGCGGGCCGAACCTGATGCGCGGCTATTACCGCAATCCGGAAGCGACCGCCGCGGGGCTGCGTCCCGGCGGCTGGCTGAACACGGGCGACATGGCGCGCCAGGACCCGGACGGCGCGCTGTTCATCGTCGGACGCACGAAGGAATTGATCATCCGGTCCGGCTTCAACGTCTATCCGCTGGAAGTGGAGACCGTGCTGAACGCGCACCCTGGTGTGACGCAGTCGGCCGTCGTGGGCCGCCTGGTCGCCGACGGCAACGAGGAAGTCGTCGCCTTCGTGCAGCCGGATCCGCGCCGCACGCCGTCGGAAGCCGAGCTGCGCGCGTGGGCCGCCGAGCGGCTCGCGCCCTATAAACGGCCGGCGCGCATCGTCATGATGGATGCCCTGCCGGCGGCGGCGAACGGCAAGGTGCTCAAGCACGTCCTCAAAGGGATGGCTTGAATCAGGGCACGGCCGGCGCCTCCGCATCCAGCGCCTGGGCGATGCCGTTGACGAGCGTGCGCAGGCGCCCCACCGTGCCGGCATCGATTTCGTTCGACAACACAACGATGGCCATGCCGTTGTCCGGGTAGAGGACGAGCATGCTGGCGTAACCGGGCAGCGTGCCGTCCTGGAACAGCACGCGGCGCCCGCCCGGCCGCTGGATCTGCCAGTTCAGGCCGGCCGTGTAGCGGTCGGCGCGGTCTGTCGGCTGGTGGGCGAGCCGCGCGGCCGGATCCTGTTCCGCCAGGTGCCAGCGGGCATAGGCGAGCATGTCCGCCAGGGTCGACTTGAGCGCGCCGGCGGCCTGCATCTGGTTCGGAAAATCCGGTTGCGGCACGCCCCCTTCGTAGCCGGTGGCCAGCCGCGCCCGCTGCCCGGCCGTCAACGTGATGCAGGTATCAGGCATGCCCAGCGGCGCGGCGATACGCGTGCGTACCAGCGTCTCGAACGGCGCCCCGTAGATCCGCTCCAGGATGTCGCCGGCCAGTTGCGCCGCCGCGTTCGAATAGCTGAAGCGCGTCCCCGGCGGCGCGGTCAACTCGACACGGTGCAGCGCCGCGTAAAAACCGGCGCGGGTCGATCCGGCGACAAAGGCGCGCAGGCGCTGGGGATAAGGGATATCGCCGGGGCCGTCCGGCATGTCCGGCAACAGGCGCGGCAGGCCGGACACGTGGTTGACCAGGTGATGGATGCGGATCGGCTGGCCTTCGAACGCCAGGTTCGGATAGTCGCCGTCGAGGTGGCGGCGGATGTCGTCGTCCAGCGCCAGCCTGCCGTCGAGTTGCGCCTGCGCGAGCAGCGTGCCCGTGAAGGTCTTGGTCAGCGAGGCAATCGGATACAGCGTGCGGTCGTCGGGAAGCGGGCGCCCGTAGTGGTGGGTGGATGCCGTCCCGGCCCGGATCACGCCGACCGACAGGCCGGCGGCGCGCGGGTCGGCCATGAAGCCCGCGGCCGCATCGGCAATGGCATCGGCCGCCTGCGCGCCCCTGAACACGCCCAGCAGCGGCAGCGCCAGCAACAGGGCCGTGGCGCGTCGTCGTTGTGCGCTCTGCATCGTGCCGTCCTTTCGTCATGTCCTCGATAGCGGGACTGTAGCGAAAGGGGATGCCCGGCTCGACGGCATTGCGACGGAACGCCCGATTCGTACGCCAGGCCGTCGAAATCAGCGTCTTCTCTTCTTCCAGTTGTACGCCGGCCCCGTCACGTCCACCCCGGGATGCCCGACCACGTCCGGGTGCTCGGAGCACATCGTCACGAAGCGCACGCCCTCGCCTTCGCGCTGGCGCCGCCGCAGGTCTTCCATGAAGCGCATTGCCTCGACCATCGCGGTCGTGTCGAACGGCTGCGCGTGCGGGGCCTGGCGCCCATCTTCTTCGATCGTCCAGTAGACCATATACATCGTGCGTCCTCCTGCCTGCATCGTGTGGGCGCCCGCATGGTCTGTCAAGACGTACACGTCCAGGCGTTATAGCAAAGACCGATAGTACGTAGGACTTGTCCTAAATCGAGCCTATATGTTCGCCATCCCACACAAGAAGCCGGCATCGGCGTCTAGGCTTACACCTTGGATCAACAGCAGGACATGCACATGAATCTCAACAACCATATCCAGCCAGCAAGCTCGCCACTCCAGCTCTGGGGCGGCCTCGAATGCACCGTCAACCGCGTACGCGATCAGTACTTCTCCCAAATGGAACGCAACGGACATGCCGAACGGCTTCAGGACCTGGAGCGGTTCGCTTCGCTCGGCATCCGCGCCATCCGCTACCCCGTGCTGTGGGAGCGCACCGCTCCCGACGGCATCGACTCGGCCGACTGGTCGTGGTCCGACGAACGCCTGCCCGTGCTGCAGCAACTGGGCGTGACGCCCATCGTCGGCCTCGTCCACCACGGCAGCGGCCCGCGCCACACGAGCCTCGTGTCCCCCGACTTCGCCGAGAAACTGGCGGAATACGCCGGCGCCGTCGCGCGCCGCTATCCCTGGGTCGAGTACTGGACGCCCGTCAACGAACCGTGCACGACCGCGCGCTTCTCCGGCCTCAACGGGGTCTGGTATCCGCACGACACGAGCGAACAAGGTTTCATCCGCGCCCTCATCAACCAGTGCCGCGCCGTCGTGCTGTCGATGCGCGCGATCCGCGAAGTCAACCCGAACGCGAAGCTCGTCCAGACCGACGACCTGTCGCGCACTTACGGCACGCCGGAGATGGCGGAGATCGCGAATTTCTTCAACGAACGCCGCTGGCTGGCGTGGGACATGTTGTGCGGGAAAATCGACCCCGGCCACGCGCTGTGGGACTATCTGCTCGAGAACGGCGCCGGCGCCGACGAGCTCCTGTGGTTCAAGGACAATACCTGCCCGCCGGACATCATCGGCGTCAACTACTACATCACGAGCGAGCGCTGGCTCGACCACCGCGTCGAACGCTATCCGGAAAGCCACCGCACCAATTACCGCGGCGTCCCGCACGCCGACATCGAATGCCCGCGCGTGCTGGCCACGCCGACGCCCGGCATCGGCCCGCTGCTGCAGGAAACGTGGGACCGCTACGGCCTGCCGGTCGCCGTCACCGAGGCGCACATCGACGCCAACCGCGAAGATCAATTGCGCTGGCTCGTGGAGATCTGGAACGCCGCAAAGAAGGTCCAGCAGGGCGGCGCCGACATCCGCGCCGTCACCGTGTGGGCGCTGCTCGGCTCGTTCGACTGGAACTGCCTCGTCACCGAATGCCGCGGCTATTACGAGCCGGGCCCGTTCGACGTGCGCGGCCCGCAGCCGCGTCCGACCGCGGTTGCGAACCTGATGCGCGAACTGGCCAGCGGCCGGCCGCTTTCGCACCCCGTGCTGCAGGGCCAGGGCTGGTGGCGCCGTCCGGGCCGCTTCCTCGCGAAGCCTGTCGCCACCCGCACCGCTGTCGCCGACATCGCCGAGCGCGGCGCGTTCCGCTCGACCTTCCCGCAGCCGATCCTGATCACGGGCGCGACGGGCACCCTGGGCCGCGCCTTCGCCCGCATCTGCGAGCGGCGCAACCTCGCGTACCACGTGCTCACGCGCCAGGAGATGGACATCGCCGATCCGGCCTCCGTCGAGGCGGCGATCGTGCGCTTCAAGCCGTGGGCCATCATCAACGCGGGCGGCTACGTGCGCGTGGACGATGCCGAGGGCGACATCGACCGCTGCATGCGCGAGAACGCGCACGGCCCGACCGTGCTGGCGCTGGCCGCCATCCGCCACGCGCTGCGTTTCATGACCTTCTCCAGCGACCTCGTGTTCGACGGTACCCTCGACCGCCCGTACGTGGAATCCGACAAGGCCTCGCCGCTGGGCGTGTACGGCCGCAGCAAGGCGGACGCGGAACGGCGCGTGCTCGATTCCGACCCGCAGGCCCTCGTCATCCGCACGAGCGCCTTCTTCGGTCCGTGGGACGAGCACAATTTCGTCACGCAAGCCCTCGACGCGCTCGACGCGGGCCGGCCGTTCGCCGCGGCGGCCGACCAGGTCGTGTCGCCGACGTACGTGCCGGACCTGGTGAATACCTGCCTCGACCTGCTGATCGACCGCGAATGCGGCCTCTGGCACCTGACCAATGGCGCCGCGATGAGCTGGGCCGACCTGGCGCGCCAGGCGTGCGCGGCGGCCGGCGTGGACGCCAGCCGGCTGGAAGAGCGCACCACCGTCGAACTCGGCCTGCGCGCCGCCCGTCCCCGCAACAGCGCGATGAGCAGCGAACGCGGCCTGCTGCTGCCGTCGTTCGACGATGCGCTGGCCCGCTACCTGCGCGACCGCGAACTGGTCGCGCAACGGGCGAACGACGCGCATTACGCCAGCTGATCCACGCTGGATGACACACAGCCGCGCGCCTCCGCGTGCGGCTGTGTTACCGCTACATTAATCTTATCAAGGTGTATTTACCGGCGGAATTTCTTTAGTTACACTACGTTACTTAGCGTTACTTTACGCAACCAAGGTGTGACTACATGTCCGACTTCCTTCGCCAGCCGCTACCCGCGGTGACCGGTATGTACGCAGGCTACCGCCCGCTTTCCCTCCACGCCGCCGCCGGACGGCCGGCATGAAACTCTATCGCGAAGAACAGGGCTGGGCCGAGCGGCTGATCGCCTCCGCCATCCCTTCCGTCACGCTGCGCTCGGCCGTGCCGCCGCACCTGGCGGGTTTCAAGTCCACCCGCGAATACGCCAAGATCTGCATGCGTGCCGCGCTGCACCCGCGCCAGACGCCGCAGTGGCTGCACCTGCTCAACTCGCATCCGGCGTTCTCGGAATACGTGCGCAACTGCCCGCGCTTCCTGTACAAGATCTACCGCCCGTACATCAGCCATGCGCTGGATGCCGGCGCGCGGCTGGACGCGATCCGCGCGCACTACGATGTCATGTTCCGTCACGGGCTGGGCCAGGTGCTGGCGCGCGCCAGCCTGGGTCCCGTCGTGCTGGCCGAAGCGGAAGGTAAAAGCGGCCTGCCCTACCAGATCCAGCTGCGCACCGTGAACATGTTCGACCGCGAGGGCGAACTGGTGCTGCAACTGACCCAGGACGACAAAGCGTTGTATACGGTGGCGTTCACGGTGGCGCCGCGCGATGGCCGCCCGGCCGTCAACATCGGCTGCATCCAGGGCGGCAAGACGAGCGATGCGCGCGAGGCGATCCGCACGGCCACGCGCGACCTGCACGGCATCCGCCCGAAACAGCTGATGGCGACGCTCGTGCGCCAGCTGGGCCACGAGTACGGCTGCGAACGGATGGTGATGGTGTCGAACCGCAACCGCGTGATCTACAAGGCGATCCGCAACGGCCGCGTGCTGGCCGACTACGACCAGCTGTGGGAAGAACTGGGCGCCCGCAGGCGAGCGGACGGCGACTGGGAACTCGACTGCGCGCCGGTGGCGGCGCCGGACCTGGACAGCATCCCGTCGAAGAAGCGGTCGGAGGCGCGCAAGCGGCATGAAGTCGTGAGCAAGCTCGCCGACGCTGTATGTGAAGGCTTGAGAGCCCGGTAGGTTACGCGCGAACGGCGCTGGCCGGCACCAGGATCGGCACCAGCTCGCTCCACACCCTCTCCACACTCATCTTGTTCATGCAGTCGTGATGCCCGAGCGGGCACTCGCGCTTGCGGCACGGCGAGCATTCCAGGCGCAGCGACACCGTCCGCGCCACTTCCGACAGCGGCGGCGCGTAATCCGGATCCGTCGAGCCGTACAGGGCCACCACCGGCCGGTTCAGCGCCGACGCGATGTGCAGCAGGCCGGAGTCGTTGGAGACGACGGCGCTCGCCCGCGCCAGCAGCGCGATGGCGTCGTCGAGCGACGTCAGGCCGGCCAGGCTGCGCACCGCCCCGCCGGCCACGCCCACATGCCGCAGGACCTGGTCGCACGTCTCGCGATCGTTCGGGGAACCGAGCAGCACCACCTGTACGCCCGGCACGGCGTCGACGACCTTCGCGGCAAGCTGTCCGTAGTACGCGGGCGGCCAGCGCTTGGCGATGCCGAATTCGGCACCGGGTGCGAACGCGACGAGGGGGCGGGACAAGTCCACGCCGAGACGCTTGCCGACCTGTTCCGTTTCTTCTCCGCCGACGACGAGGTAGGGACGCACCAGCTTGCCCGGCAGCGGCACCTCGGGCTCGCGCGCGAGGGCCGCGTAGAACGGCACCATCGAGCGGCGCGGCTTCTCGTCATGGTGCATGACGTTGACCATCCCGTAGCGCATTTCTCCCTTGTAGCCGATGCGGCGCGGGATGCGCGCGAGCCACGGGATCAGCGCGTATTTCAGGGTATTGGGCAGCACGTAGGCGTCGCTGTAGCCGCGCTCCTTCAGGATCCGCGCATAACGCCAGCGTTCGCCCAGCTGCAGCGCGCGGTGGCGGAACGGCGTCACGAGGATGTCGTCCGCCTCCTGGATGCGGCGCCACACGGGCACCACCTGCGGCGGCGCCAGCACGTCGATGGCGCGTTCCGGATGGGCCTGCTTGAGCAGGCGCAGCAGGGGCTGGGCCATCACGGCGTCGCCGATCCAGTTCGGCGAGATGACCAGTGTGCGGTCGCGCTCGTCTCGTTCCGTGGTCATGTCTCTTCCACCAGAGCGGTGAACTGCAGGCGGTACAGGTTGGCGTACATGCCGCCCTGGGCCAGCAGTTCGTCGTGCGTGCCCTGCTCGACGATGCGGCCATGTTCCATCACGACGATCAGGTCGGCGCCTTCGATGGTCGACAGGCGGTGCGCGATCACGAACGTGGTGCGGCCGGCCATCAGCGTGTCGAGGGCGGCCTGCACGGCGCGTTCCGATTCATTGTCCAGCGCCGACGTGGCCTCGTCCAGGATCAGGATCGGCGCATCCTTGTAGATGGCGCGCGCGATGGCCACGCGCTGGCGCTGGCCGCCCGAGAGGCGCATGCCGTTCTCGCCGATCATCGTGTCGACGCCTTCCGGCAGCCGCGCCACGACGTCGTCGAGATGCGCGGCGTGAATGGCCGCCGCGAGGCGCGCCTCGTCGACGTGCTCGACGCCGTAGGCGATGTTGGCGCGCAGCGTGTCGTCGAACAGCACGACGTTCTGGCTTACGAGGGCCAGTTGGGCGCGCAGCGACGGCAGCTGGATGTCCTGGTACGGAATGCCGTCCAGCAGGATGCGGCCGGCTTCCGGTTCGTAGAAACGCGTAACGAGGTTCACGAACGTCGACTTGCCGCCGCCCGACATGCCGACCAGCGCGACGGTCTGGCCCGGCTTCACTTCCAGCGACACGTCGTCCAGCGCGGGCGACTGCGCGTTCGGGTAGCGGAACCTCACGTGCTCGAAGCGCACGTGGCCCTGCGCACGCGCGATGGTACGGGTGCCCGGGTCGTGCTCGACGGGCGCATCGATCAGGTCGAACACGGTCTCCGCCGCGGCGATCCCGCGCTGCATCGGGCCGTTCACTTCGGCCAGCGCCTTCAGCGGCGTGAGCAGCATCAGCATCAGGGTGACGAATTTGGTGAACTCGCCCACCGTCATGTCGGCGCGCAGCGCCAGCACGACGACGAGCGACAGCGCGAGCGACGTGGCGATCTGGGTCACGGGCGTCGTGGCCGCGAAGGCCACCGTCATGCGCTGCGAAAAGCCGCGCAGGGCTTCGCTGCGCAGGTAGAAGCGGCGGTTTTCGTAGCGCTCGCCGGAGAACACGCGGATCACCTGGTGGCCGCGCGCCGCTTCCTCGACGACCTGCGTCATCTCGGCCGTCACGCGCTGGTTCTCGCGGTTCAGGTGGCGCAGGCGGCGGCTGGTGGTACGCACGATCACGGCGGTCAGCGGCACGACGACGATGGCGACGAGGGTCAGCTTCCAGTTCAGCCACAGCAGTGAGCCGAGCAGGCCGATCACGACGAGGACGTCGCGCACGAACGAGATGAACACGGAGTTGATCATGTCCACGACCTGGCGCACGTCGCCGACGACGGTGTTGATCACCTTGCCCGTCGACTCTTCGTGGAAGCGCGCGACCGGCAGGCGCAGCAGCCGCGCGAAGGCCTGCGCGCGCAAGTCGTTCAGCACGCGCGAGAGCACCCAGTTGTTGTAGTAGGCGGTGGCGAACGTGCCGATGCCGCGCAGGACGAAGATCGACACCAGCACGCCCGGGATCCACCACAGGCTGAATTGCACGTTTTTATTGAAGCCCTTGTCCATCAACAGCCGCAGGGCTTCGCCCAGGAGCGGCTGGGTGGCGGCCGTCAACGCCATCGCGAGCAGCGACAGGAAGGCGCGCCCGCGATAGGGTTTCAGGATCGCCCACAGGCGCTTGATGATGACACTGTTATCCAATTTTTTCTTTCGCATTCAGGCAGAAGCCCATGAGCAAAAACACCATGAGCGCATAGAACAGACTGCCCTTCATAGACCAGAAAATCACTTCCGTCAGCCCGAAGCCGACATAGCCGAGCACCACGAACACCCCGCCGAGCGCGACCGCGAACTGCGGTCCGCGCTGTTCCGTATCCTGTGCCAGCCGGCGCAGGAAGAAGCGCAGGGGCGCGTACAGCGTGGCGGCCCAGATCACGAAGCCGATGACGCCGCCGGTCGCGAGCGCCTGCAACCCGTCATTATGCAGGTGCGGGAGCTCGAGCACCATCGGATCGAGCCGGCCGGCCTGCGCATACTCGGCCAGGCGCAGGCGGCAGGCGTCGAAACTCATGCCCAGCACCGGGTGTTCGCGGATCAGCATCGCGGCGCCTTTCCACAATTCCAGCCGGGTGCCGACGTTGGTCCACACGGTGCCGCCCTCGTACCAGGCGCGCGCTTCGTGCACGCCTTCGGCGAAGCGCTCCTGCACGCCCAGCGCCGGCGTGAACCAGGCCGCGGCCAGCACGGCCACGCCGGCGGCCAGCAGTGCACGCGCCCGGCGGCCGTCGATCCGGCCCGCGTGGCGCCCCAGCACCAGCGCCGCCAGGACGAGCGACGCCCAGCCGCCGCGGGTGCCGGTCAGCACGGACGCGGCGAGTCCCGCCAGCGCGCCGGCGCCGGCCAGCAGCACGTCGCGCCGGCGGTCGCGCATGTCGATCGCGCCGGCCAATGACAGCAGCCCCAGCAGCATCGCCAGGTCGCCGAACGTGATCGAATTGATGAATCCGCCCGGCCGCTCGATGTGCAGCACGAGGCGCTGCCAGGCGATGAACGGCAGCGCCGCCACCGCACCCGCGCTCGCACCCCACCACAGCGCCCGGCGCGGTGCGCGCACGGCCACGACGAGGACCAGCGCGCTGACGGACAGGAGCATGCGCAACGGCTTTTCCTGCACGCTCAGCCGCTCGCCGCGCAACAGCGCGCAGGCAAGCACGAACAGGAAGTGCAGCAGAAAGGCTAACACGACCCAGCGCACCTGCGGCCAGTGGCGCACGAGCGCATCACGGCTCGGTTTGAAGAAAATCAAAGCGCTGGCCAGGAAAAGGAAACTCGCAAGATTCACGCCGAACGAGGTGACGAGGCTCAAAAAGGGTAACAGGAAGGCCAGGGCGCCGATCCAGACCCGCATCGGCTCCCTCGTGTTCGTCGGATTGCTGTTCATCGATGTTCTTGTGGGATACTCTTGCCCCTGAATACGGCAGTGTACACTGGACCTTATGCTTCACGCACAGACAATCTCGGTCGTGATCACCACCTATAACCGGCCAGACGCGCTGGAGGCGGTGGTGCGGGCATGTTTTATGCAGAACGACAAGAATTTCGAAATCATTATCGCTGATGATGGCTCGACTGCCAACACGCGTGCCTGCGTGGAGCGGCTCGCCGTGGCGTCACCGGTGCTTCTGCGCCACGTCTGGCAACCCGACCTGGGTTTTCGCGCCGCGATGGCGCGCAACCGCGGCACCCTGGCCGCCACGGGCGACTACATCATCTTCCTGGACGGCGACTGTATTCCCCAACGCGATTTCATCGCGCGCCATCGAAAGCTTTCCGAACCCGGCTGCCTCGTGTCGGGCAGCCGCATCCTGATGTCGGAGACGCTGACGCGCCGGGTGCTGGAAGACGGGATCGACGTGACCGCCACGTCGGCGCTGAGGCGCCTGCAATGGCGGCTGCGGGGCGATCTGAACAAGACTTTACAGCCGCTGGGGCTGCGCTGGCCCGACCTGGGCCGCACGTCGCGCAAGTTCACCTGGCGGCGCATCAAGAGCTGCAACCTGGGCGTCTGGCGCAGCGACCTGGAAAAGGTGAACGGGTTCGACGAGAGCTTCACGGGCTGGGGCCATGAAGATTCCGACCTCGTCGTGCGGCTGTTCCACGCCGGCGTGCGGCGCAAGGACGGCGCCTTCGCCACCGAGGTATTCCACCTGTGGCACCGCGAGGCGCAGCGCGATCAGGAGACCAGCAACCGCAAGGTCGTCCTCGAACGCGCCGCTAACAAGGTTACGCAGGCAACGATCGGGTTGCGCGAACACGCGCAGCCGGCGCAATAGCGGACCGGCGGGTATCGGCCGGCGCCGCGGCCTCGACGCGGAACACGCTGACCACCTGCGCCAGCTTCGCGGCCTGCTCCTGCATCGCTTCCGACGCCGCCGCCGCTTCCTCGACGAGCGACGCGTTCTGCTGGGTCACCTGGTCCATCTGGGCGATGGCCTGGTTGATGTGCTCGATGCCCTCGCCCTGCTCCTGCGTGGCGTTGCTGATGGCGCCGATCATCGTGCTGACCTTGTTCACGCTGGCGACGATCTCCTGCATCGTCGCGCCCGCTTCCTCCACCAGCTTGGCGCCATCGTCCACGCGCGCCACGGAATCGCCGATCAGGGCCTTGATTTCCCTGGCGGCCGTGGCGGAACGCTGAGCGAGGTTGCGTACTTCGCTCGCCACCACGGCAAAGCCCCGGCCCTGCTCGCCCGCGCGGGCAGCTTCCACCGCGGCATTCAGCGCGAGGATATTCGTCTGAAACGCGATGCCGTCGATGACACCGATGATGTCGACGATCTTGCTCGACGAGTCGTTGATCGACGCCATCGTATCGACCACGCGCGCGACGACTTCGCCGCCGCGGCCCGCCACCTCGGCGGCGGAATCGGCGAGACGGCTCGCTTCACGTGCGTTCTCGGCGCTGTTCTTCACGGTCGACGTCAATTCTTCCATCGACGCGGCCGTCTCTTCGAGCGAGCTGGCCTGTTCTTCCGTGCGGCTCGACAGGTCCAGGTTGCCGCTGGCGATCTCGCGCGATGCCGTGGCGATCAGGTCCGTGCCCGTGCGCACGTCGGCGACGATGCCGGCCAGCGCGTCGCGCATGCGTTTCATCGCGGCCATCAGGCTCGCATCAAGACCGGCGCGCACGGGCACGTCCATGCCGAGATCGCCGGCCGCGATGCGCTGAGCAACCGCGACGGCATCTTCCGGATCGCCGCCGATCGAGCGCTCGACGCTGCGCACCACCGCCCAGACCAGCGCCGTGAGCAGCGCGCCGATCACGACCAGCCAACCGGCCGCGCCGGCCAGCTGGGCGTGGAAGGCGTGATCGAGGTCGTCGATGTACAGGCCGGTCATGACGTACCAGCCCCACGGTTGATACGCCTGGATGTACGTGAGCTTGGGCTCGGGCTGTTGCGAACCCGGCTTGGCCCACAGGTATTCGATGAAGCCGGCACCGTTCGCGCGGGTGGAGGCGATGCCGTCCACGTAGGGTTTATGGCCTTCCGGATCGACGGTCTGGTCGATCGCGGTGCCGACCAGTTCCTGCTTGATCGGATGCATCAGCACGGCCTTGTCGTCGTAGATGACGAGGTAGCCGCTGGTACCGAAGCGCAGCGCCCGGGTGCGCGCCAGCGCCTGCTTTTTCGCCTCGTCGAGCGGCAAGGTGCCGGCGGCGGCGAGGGCCGCGTATTCCTTGGCGATGGACGCGGCCATCTCGCCGGCATTGGACAACTGGGTCTTGCGTTCCTCGAGACGCAGCGCGCGGCTTTGCAGGGCGTGCACGCTGAACACGGCCAGCAGGCAGATCCAGCTCAGGAACAAGGGAAGGAAGAGTTTTTGGCGAAATGTAATTTTCATATTGGTCAGCCTGGGATTTCCGTAGACCAATATTTACCGTCGGGAGCGGATCAAACTCAATGGTAAAAGTGCAATTACACCTAAATAACCATATTTCGACCACCAATACGCGGCGGCGCTACAACGCAGTTGGCAAAGTGTCTTGCCTTGTGCGTATTGTTGCGCCGCCCGATGGCGTTCAGTACTCGACCGCGACCTCTTTCGCGCCGAGGTGCAGCTCGAGCGCGTATTTCAGTTCGTCCGACGGCGCCACGCGCCAGGCATCACCCAGCTGCAGGGTGCACGGGATGCCCTGCGGCGTCACGCGCAGGCTGACCGGCAGGCCGTTCTCGTGGCGGTACGGCTGCAGGATCTCGGCCAGCTTCGCCGGTGCGATCGTGCACGCCACGTCCATCTCCAGCTTGTGGCCGTACTGGATGCGCGCCGTCGCGATGTCGAACACCTTCTCGGCCGTGATGCGCAGGCCGCCGTTGAACCGGTCTTCCGACACTTTACCCACGACGAGCAGGAACTCGTCCTCGCGGAAGATGTTCTTGTGCTGTTCGAACAGCTCGTTGTAGATCGTGACCTCGACGACGCCGGACTTGTCGTCCAGCGATACGATGAGGATCTTGCCGCGCTGCGTGAGCTGCGTGCGCACGCCCGTGATCACGCCGCACAGCATGCGCGGGTCGCGCGACGGCTCCAGGTCCTTCAGCTTGGTCTTGGCGAACCGGCGCACTTCCTGCGCGTACGAGTCGAACATATGGCCCGACAGGTAGTAGCCCAGCGCCGTCTTTTCCTCGGCCAGCTTCTGGCGGTCCGTCCACGGCGTTGCCTTCACGTAGTCCGGCGGCGCGACGAGATCGGAATCGTCGCCGCCGAACAGGCTGACCTGGTTCGCCGCCGCCGCCGCCTGGCCCGCCGCTTCCATCGCGAACGCGACCGACGCGAGCAGGATCGCGCGGTCGACGCCGAAGCAATCCATCGCGCCCGCGCGGATCAGCGATTCGATCGTGCGGCGGTTGATCTGCTTGCGGTCGACGCGCTTGCAGAAGTCGAACAGATCCTTGAACCTGCCGCCCTCTTCGCGCGCGGCGATGATCGCCTCGATGGCGCCCTGCCCCGCACCTTTCACGCCACCCAGGCCATAGCGGATGTTCTTCACCGGCTTGCCCGTGACGGACGGCGGCGGGCCTTCCGGCGTGAAGCGGAACTGCGATTCGTTGACATCCGGCGGCAGGATCGTCAGGTTGCACATGTCGATCGAGTCCTCGACGAGGATCTTGATCTTGTCCGTGTCTTCCATGGCCAGCGACATGTTGGCTGCCATGAACGCGGCGGTGTGGTGAACCTTCAGGTACGCCGTGTGATACGACAGCAGCGCGTACGCGGCCGCGTGCGACTTGTTGAAGCCGTAGCCCGCGAACTTCTCCATCAGATCGAAGATCTCGTCGGCCTTTTCGGTCGTCAGGCCGTCCTTCGCGGCGCCGGCGCGGAAGATCGCGCGGTGCTCGGCCATTTCCTCGGCCTTCTTCTTGCCCATCGCGCGGCGCAGCATGTCCGCGCCGCCCAGCGAGTAGCCGCCGACGATCTGCGCCATCTGCATCACCTGCTCCTGGTAGACCATGATGCCGTAGGTCTCGGACAGGATCGACTCGGTACGCGGGTCCGGGTAATCGAATTTCTCGCCGTGCTTACGCTTGCAGAAGTCCGGAATCAGGTCCATCGGGCCCGGACGGTACAGCGCCACGAGCGCGATGATGTCCTCGAAGCGGTCGGGACGCGCATCCTTCAGCATGCCCTGCATGCCGCGGCTTTCAAGCTGGAACACGGCGACGGTCTTCGCGTCGGTGAGCAGCTTGTACGTCGGCCGGTCCGTCAGCGGCAGCTTGGACAGCTCGAAATCCTTGTCGGCCGGATCGAGCGCGCGGATATAGTTGACGGCACGGTCGAGGATGGTCAGCGTGGTCAGGCCCAGGAAGTCGAACTTCACGAGGCCGGCCGCCTCCACGTCGTCCTTGTCGTACTGCGACACCACGCCGGCGTCGCCGCCCTGCGTGTACAGCGGGCAGAAGTCGGTCAGCTTGCCGGGCGCGATCAGCACGCCGCCCGCGTGCATGCCGATGTTGCGGGTGATGCCTTCGACCTGCTGCGCGAGCTCGATCAGCTGCTTCACTTCTTCCTCGTTCTCGAGGCGTTCCTTCAGCATCGGCTCTTCTTCGATCGCCTCGGCGATGGACACCTGCTTGCCCGGCTTGAACGGAATCAGTTTCGAGATGCCGTCGCAGAAGTTGTAGCCGAAATCGAGCACGCGGCCCACGTCGCGGATCGCGCCCTTCGCCGCCATCGTACCGAACGTGGCGATCTGCGACACGGCGTCGCGCCCGTACAGGTCCTTCACGTGCTGGATCACCAGCTCTCGCTTTTCCTGGCAGAAGTCGATGTCGAAGTCGGGCATCGAGACGCGTTCCGGATTCAGGAAACGTTCGAACAGCAGGTTGTATTTCAGCGGATCGAGGTCGGTGATCTTGAGCGCGTACGCGACGAGCGAACCCGCACCGGAGCCGCGGCCCGGGCCGATCGGCACGCCGTTGTTCTTGCCCCACTGGATGAACTCCGCCACGATGAGGAAGTAGCCCGGGAACTTCATCTTGATGATGGTGTTGTTCTCGAACTCCAGGCGCGCTTCGTAGCGCGGGCGCTCCTTCTCGCGCTGCACCGGGTCGGGGTACAGCTCGACGAGACGCTCTTCCAGGCCCTTCTTCGTTTCCGCGACGAGGAATTCATCGATCGTCATGCCCGGCGTCGGGAAATTCGGCAGCTGCGGCTTGCCGAGCGTGAGCGTCACGTTGCAGCGCTTGGCGATTTCCACGGAATTGGCGAGCGCGCCCGGCAAGTCCTTGAACAGCTCGGCCATCTCGGCCTGCGACTTGAAGCACATGCCCTCATTGAAGCGGCGCACGCGCTTGGCGTTGGCCAGCATCTCGCCCTCGGCGATACAGACGCGCGCCTCGTGGGCGATGAACTCGTCCTTGCTGATGAACTGCACCGGATGCGTCGCGACGACCGGCAGCCCGAGCCGGTTCGCCAGCGCCACCGAATGGCGCACCTGCTGTTCCTGGTTCGGCTGGCCGGCGCGCTGGATCTCCACGTAGAAGTGACCGGGGAAGCTCTGCGCCCAGCGCCGTGCGCACGCCTCGGCCTTGTCCAGGTCGCCGTTGTCGATGGCCTGGCCGATGTCGCCGAACTGCGCGCCGGACAGCACGATCAGGCCGTTCGATTGCGGCACGTCCGGCTCCAGCGTGGAGACGGAGGTCGCCAGCGCTTCCAGCCACTCGACGCGGATCTCGGCCCGGCCCTTGTACTGGTTCGTGAGCCACGCCTTGGACACCAGTTCGCACAGCTGCAGGTAGCCCGTCTTGTTCTTGCACAGGATGAGCAGGCGGAACGGCTTGTCGCGGTTCTCGTCGTTCGTGATCCACGCATCGACCCCGACGATCGGCTTGACACCCTTGCCGCGCGCCGCCTTATAGAAGCGCACGAGGCAGAAGGCGTTGGCCAGGTCGGTGACACCCACCGCCGGCTGCTGGTCCTTGACGGCAGCAGCCACGAGGTCGTCGATGCGGACGAGGCCGTCGACGATCGAGTATTCGGTATGGACGCGGAGGTGGGTGAAGATCGGTGAAGTCATCCTGTCATTTTACCTCGGACGGCCGAATCGGAGGGTTGCATCCAGGCACGGTGATGCTCTTGACAAGACGCCGATGCGTGATCTCAGAATGCATAGTTGATGGCCCCGCCGAACACCCACTGGTTCGGACTCCCGCGCCGGTCCACGATGGGGCTGTCCTTCGCATCCCCCAGCAGCCGTTCATAGCGCCCGGCCAGGGTCAGCCCCCAGTGCCGGTCGAACTGCGACGTCAGCTGGAACGGGACCCGGATCGACGTCAGCCCGCCTTCGGCCCGGTACGGCGTCCCGCCCCGCTCCGGGAAGGCGGCGAGATCCGCGCCGTTGATGCCGAAATAACGGTCGTTGAAATGGTCGCTCGCGAAAAACAGGCTGAAGCCGGCCGAACCGAGCAGCGGCCGCCCGCCCAGGCCTTGCGGGAACGGATAGAAATACGTCGCCTTGATGCTGCCGGTGGCACCCGTGTACAGGTTGTTCGTGTTCCACGCGACGTCGCCACTGAACACGATCTTGTGCAAGGGATCGCCGGACATCGGCATATCGTAGCTCGCAAAGATGCCCAGCTCGGACGCGGCCGGAATCCGGCGCATCTGGCGGACGATGGCATCGTCGACGTCCGTGTCGCGTGTGGGCCGCGCCCGGTACAGGAAGCCGGCCCGCAGGCTCTTGAGCTGGGCAAACGTCTCCGGCAGGTTCATGTCGGACGGCAGTACGTTCAGCTTGACTTCGGGCCCGATCACCCGCAGCCACATGCCGTTGCCGAAGTTCGCATGCAGGAAACCGGCCCCTTCGGGATGGTAATCCTCGGAACCGGGAAAGTCCGGCAACCCGAACGCGCCCGCCCCCACCATATTGATTTCCTGCGGCATCTCGACCGGGATCACTTCCTGCGCGCCCGCATGCGCCGCGAACAGCAAGGCGCCGGACATCGCGAGACCGGCCTTGAACAACGTTGGCTTCGTCATGATTCACCCCTCGGTGGAAAGATGCGAACCATCCTAAGGGGAGACGTCAATACGGTCGTTTGCGGCGGCTCATATGCGCCATCGAACTTTTATGAATCGACTTTGTCCCGACGAACGCGACAACCAAACATCGTGACCAAATAACAACAGTCGGTATTAAATTATGACCAACATTGCCATTTCAGTAAATATAATGCTGCACCACAACAATTATTAACTAGGGGTTAAAGTAATGCATTTGAAGCAAACGACTCTTATCGTCGCACTGGCCGGCACCGTGGTGCTGCCGGCGCACGCCCAACAATTGGACTGCCAGAAATCGTTCGGTTTTCGCGCGGACGTTAATGGCTCCACAGGAAAAACGCTGTGCGCGTCGAATGTCGACGCGTTCATCGATTCGGCCAAAAACTTCACGCTGAGCAATAGCGGCTACTCGCAGAACTCGGTTGCCCAGGCCCAGGGCCGCTTCGACGACCTCAACGTCGTCCTGCGCTACACCACCACGTCCACCACGCTGAGCTATGCCTTCCCGGAACTGGGCATGAGTGGCTCTTTCACGGGCGCAACGCGCGATGAATCGGAAGAGCAACTCGTCGAATTCCTGAAAAAATCGGACATCCTGGGCAAGATCCTGCGCTACCAAGCGAAGCATTCGGCCTCGAGCGCCCTGACCGGTGCCGGAGGCCTGATCCCGATGCTCGGCACCGCCGACTTCAATACGGGCTTCGATACGGCCAGCAAGATCGCCACCGGCGGCACGGCGGGGACGCCGAACAACCTGATCGGCGTCGGCCTGGGCTATTCGACCTACAACGTGAGCGGTGGCGGCGAACAGGTCAAGACCACCAGCCTGCCCCTGTCCTACACGTACCGGAGTGACAGTGACGCGCGCCGCCAGGTCGTGCTGAGCATGCCGATCATGGATGCCAAGACCGGCAACGCCCATGCCTACAACTTCGGCATCGGCGTCGCAGTGCGCCTCCCGGTAAGCGACCACTGGACGCTGACGCCGGGCGTGCGCTACTCCGCCGTCGCATCGCTCGACCGCGCCACCGTGTCCACCGTCGCATCCGGCTCGCTGATGAGCACGTACGTCATCCCGATGAACGGCTTCGATCTCGCGGTTGGCAACATGATCGCCCTGTACAAGACGGGCAAGTTCCGGAGCGGCGACTATTCGTTCGACCCGGACATCAAACTGAAGATGACGCGCAACGGCCTGATGGCATCCATCCCGACGACCATCTTCGGCAGCGACACGGCGGCGGAATTCTCGCTGATCGACACCCGCTACCTGGGCGACAAACCTTTCGTCAGCAACAGCCAGGAAATCGGCGTGACGGTCGGCACCAACCGCAATGCGACCAACCGCCACAGCTTCCTGCGCGCCGGCGTCTCTTACGTGCGCAGCAACGTCACCCGCGGGCTGACGCTCAATCTCGGCTACTGGTTCTGATCGATTCCAGTTCCGCCGCCGCTGCGCCGCGCTGCGCGCCGTAGCGGCGGCGCATGCGCAGGAACGGTTCCTCGATGCTGTTATAGCTGAGCGTCGCCAGCGCCCACGTCGCGCCATAGCTGACGGCCACCATGATGGCGGCGTCGAGCCAGCCGCGGCCGGTCGGATGCACGAGGCCGACGCGCTGCGCCAGCAGGTGCAGCAGGCCCATGTGCAGCAGGTAGAACGAAAAGCTGACCTTGCCGCCATGGCACAGCACGCGCTCCACCGGTCCCGGCAGGCGCGGGCGGAATCCGACCCACGCGACGATGAACAAGGCCCAGCCGGTACTTTCCGCCATCGACCAGAAGATCCAGAACGACGATTTCGGCGTTGCGCCGAACGGGGCCAGGCGGTGCATCGCGGCCGTGTCCCACACGACGAGCGCGGCCGCCACCATGAGCAGCCATGGCGCGAGGCGTTGCAGCGCAGGCTGGTATTGCTGGTACAGCATCGCCGCCAGCATGCCGATCAGGAACTGGTCGAAACGGCCGACGAACGTGCAGAAATACATCAGCGTGCTGTTGTCGTTGACGGTGTACGCGGCCAGTTTAAAAAACGCCATCAGCGCGAGCAGTTCGAGCAGGTAGCGCTTGCCCCGCTCCAGCGCGAAGCGCGCGAGGAACGGAAACACGAGATAGAACAGGAATTCGAGGGAGATCGTCCAGGCAGCGCCCGTGATCACCGTGCCGGACGTGGGCGCGTGGCCGAGGTTGGTCGCAAACAGGTACAGGATGTCCTGCGGCTGGAAGTTGTCGCGGCCGATCGACGTGGCCACGAGAAAGATCGTCAGGAACAGCGGGACAATGCGCAGCACGCGGTTACGCACGAAATCGCGGTAGACAATGGTCTTTTGCGCGAGCGCGATCTGCATGAACAGGAAGCCCGACAGGGTGAAGAACAGCCCGACGCCCGTATGTCCTTCCGTGATCAGCGCCGCCCAGTTGCTGACCAGCGGCGTCCCGCCCAGCCCGCGGTATTCCAGGTGAAAGTGGAACAGGAACACGATGGTGGCGGCCAGCCAGCGCAACTGGTCGATGCGCGGGTTGTATTGCAGGTTCAGCGATTGCATGGGAGGGCCGGAAGGCTTGCGCGAAAGAAAAGCATTGTAATGCCAATTGCCGCGAAGATGACGTCTTCAGGGCTCAGCTGTCTTATAATAGAGGGCTTCATTTCACGTTCCTCCGCATTAACGATCATGCACGTCAATATCGCCGCCTACAAGTTCGTCAGCCTCGACAACCTCGAAGAGATGCGCCCGCAATACCAGGCGCTGTGCAACGAGCTGGGCCTGAAAGGCACCGTCCTGCTGACGCCGGAAGGCATCAACATGTTCGTGTCCGGCCCGCGCGAACAGATCGACCAGTACCTGGCATGGGTGCGCAGCGACGCACGCCTGGCCGACCTGGAATGGAAGGAAAGCGTGTCGAATGAACAGTCGCACCGCCGCATGCTGGTCCGCATCAAGAAGGAAATCATTACGATGCGGATGCCGCTGATCAAGCCGGAACTGGGCCGCGCACCGTCCGTGGCGCCGAAGACACTCAAGCGCTGGCTCGACCAGGGCCATGACGATGACGGCGTCCCCGTCGTCATGATGGAAACCCGCAACGCGTTCGAAGTCGACGTCGGCACGTTCGAGAATACGCTCGATTACCGCATCGAAAAATTCAGCGAATTCCCGGACGTCGTCGAGAAACACAAGGATGAGCTGAAAGGCAAGACCGTCGTGACGTTCTGCACGGGCGGCATCCGTTGCGAAAAAGCCGCGATCCACATGCAGAACATCGGCTACGACCGCGTCTATCAGCTCGATGGAGGCATCCTGAAGTATTTCGAGGAAGTGGGCGGCGACCACTACTCGGGCGACTGCTTCGTGTTCGACTACCGTACCGCCCTCAATCCGAAGCTGGAGCCGACGGAGACCGTGCAGTGCTTCGCGTGCCGCGCCGTCGTGACGCCGCGCCAGCAGTTGTCGCCGGAATATGTCGTCGGGAAGTCGTGTCCGCATTGCGCGGGGGCAAGGAGCGCGCGGACCACATGTCCGAAGACGGCGCCGCCGCCTGAGTTCCAGCAAAAAGGCACTACCGCGGTAGTGCCTTTTACTTTTGTCATTCACGCGGCTCGCGTGCAATGAACCGTGTACGGGGCGCGACGCTCAGCCGTGGAGCGGCGTGAAACCTGCGTCGGACACGCCGACGACTTGCGCATGGCCATCGGTACCGGTGGCGGCAGCCGACACCATCTTGTCGATCGTGATGTCGATATTGCCCGGATCGCGCGCCAGCGAGGCGGACAGCAGGTCCTTGATACTGGCAATGTAATCGGAGGCGACCTTCATGCCGGCCGGCTTCGCATACGCTGCCTGTTCCGATGCCAGGTCCAGGTGCTCCGTGAACACGGCGGCCACCGCCACCTTGCCGTCGTAGGCGATCTTGTCCGTGCTTTGCGCGCCGGCCGCGATCTGGGTGACGACGTTGTCGACCGTGATCACTTTCTGGTCCAGCATCTTGGCCCAGTAATCGACACCGGCAGTTTCCGCGGGACGACCGAACAGGTGCTCGTAGACCGTGCTGACGACGGCGCGGTTGTCCTGGCCCGCATACATGGCCTTGTACTCCGCCGACGAGGCGAAGTTCGCCGAAATCATCTGGTAGCCGTCCGGATTGCTGGCCAGGATATTCGTCCAGTACGCCAGACCCGCCACGTCCGCCGGGCGGCTGAAATACGCCACGTAAAGCTTCTGCACTGTTGTTTCGGTCGCTGTCGCCATGATGGGCTCCTCTGCAATGGGTTAAGTGGTAAAAAAATATACCCCAATTGCTTAAAGATGGGCGCACCAAACTGATGTGTAACGTGCGTAAGTTATTGAATAGAAAAAGATTTTTCTAGGAAACTGGCGGTCAACATGAGTTAGATACCGCACAGTCCGAAGCATCGGTTTGCGCATAAAAAAAGCCCCGCCGCATGAGCGGCAGGGCTTCGTCAGACGCGCGGATCGGATCAGCGGAAGTAGGCAGCCACTTCGCGCACGGCGCTGCTGTCGAGCGTGCCGGCCGCCGCGCGCAGGCGCAACAGGCCGATCATGTAGGTATAGCGGGCCTGGGCCAGGTCGCGCTGGCTCGTGTACAACTGCTGCTGGGCGTTCAGCAGGTCGAGATTGATGCGCACCCCGCCCTTGATGCTCTGTTCGGTGGCAGTCATCAACAGCTTGCCGGAAGCAACGGCTTTTTCCAGCGCCTCGATCTTGTGCACGCTGGACATGACCAGGCTGTGCGCCTTGCGCAGTTCGACGAGGACCTTGCTCGTGCGCGCGTCCACATCCGCCTGGGCGCGCGCATAGTTCGCGGCCGCCTGGCGCGTGGTCGCATTGATCGCGCCGCCCTGGTAGATCGGAATGCTGACCTGCACGCCGATCGTCCGGTTCACCGTATTCTGGGTGTACGTGTTGATCGATTCCGCGTCGCCCTTGCTATACGCGGCGACGAAGTCCACACGCGGGTAGTGGCCGGCGCGGTTGCGGTCGATGTCGAGCCGGGCGTTTTCGGTGGCCAGGCGCGCGGCCGCCAGTTCGTGATTGTGTTCGCGCGCGATCTTTTCCCAGTCCTCGAACGTGCCGGGTTGGGCGGTAGCGGGCTTGAAGCCGTCGCCGAGCCGGTCGAGCGGGCCCGGATCCATGCCGATGATGCCGGCCAGCGTTTCGCGCGCGGCCACGGCATTGTCCTTCGCCTCCGTCAGCTGGGCTTCGGCCAGGTCGAGCCGGGCCTGGGTTTCCAGCATGTCCGTCTTGGTGCCCTCGCCTTTTTCGAACAGGCGCTGGTTCACCTTCATCATCTCCAGGTACATGTCGCGCGACACCTTCGACAGCGCCACCTGGTCGTCCGCGAACAGCGCGTCCATGTAGGCACTGACGACGCGCACCGTGACCTCGTCGGTGCCCGCCGCGAACGCGGCTTCGCCCTGCTGGGCCTGCACCTTGCCCTGGCGGTAGCGGGCGACGCCGTCCAGGTTCAGGATCGGCTGGCGCAGTTGCACGACGTTGGAGCGGCTGATGTAGCGGGGATGCGTGATGCTCCGCGCCGGCCGGCCCAGGATGTCGGTTCCCATATTGTCGATGTCGGCGACGTTGCGGCTGCTCGACAGGCTCGCCGACACGCTGGGCATCAGGTAAGACCGGCCGATGATGCGGTTTTCCTGGGCCGCCTCCTTGTCGTAGAAGCTCATGCGGTAGGTCGGGTCGTTCTTCAGCGCCGCCTCGTAGGCCTGCTGCAGGGTGACCGCTCCTGCTTGTCCGGCAGCCAGCGCCACGGCCAGCGCCACGACGCCGCGTTTCATCATCGTACCTACCACGCTCACTCCTCGCTCAGCGCCGAGCCGGCGCGGTCCAGTACCGGCTTGAGCAGGTAGTTCATCATGGTGCGCTCGCCCGTCTTCACAAACAGCTCGACCGGCATGCCGGGACGGATGTCCATCTTGTGCGCGGCGATCATCTGCGCGCCCTTCGGCGTCACCTTCACGCGCACCTTGTAGAAGGCTGCGCCGGTGCGCTCGTCCACGACCCGGTCGGCCGCCACCTGCTCGACGACGCCTTCGATGTGCGGCGTGCGGTTGGCGTTGAAGGCGGAGAAGATCAGTTCGGTCTTCAGGCCCGCGTGCACACGGTCGACCAGGTTGACCGGCAACTGGCCTTCGACCACCAGCGGATCGTTGCTGGGCACGATGTCCATCATCTTGAAGCCCGCCGGCACCACGCCGCCCGGCGTGAACACGGCCAGGTTGACCACGGTGCCGTCGGCGGGCGCCTTGACCTCGACGTTGGACAGCTCGAACTTCTGCGCCTGCAGGCGGGCCTGCTGGGCTTCGGCTTCGCGCTGCACGTCGGTCAGCTGGGTGCGGACTTCCTTCTGGTAGTCCTGCACGCGCTGGGCCTTGCGCAGCGTCAGTTCAGTCACCTGGCGCTGGGCGCGGCCGATGTTGCCGATGTCTTCCGAGATCGAACCGTTCAGCTGGGCATACGTGCGCTCCAGTTCGAGCAGGCGGTTGCGCGCCACATAGCCTTCCTTGGCCAGGTCGCGCATGCCGGCAAGCTGCTCCTTCAGGATGTTCACTTGCTCCTTCTTGGCGTCGCGCGACTCCTGCAGGCCCTGGATCTGCACCTTCAGGCCGGCGATGCTTTCGTCCACGCCGCCCAGCTCGTTCTGCAGCGAGCCCTGGCGCGACGCCAGCAGCTGGTTCTGCAGGCTCATCATCTCAGCCACGCGCGGATCGCTGCGGCGCTGTTCCATCTCGGCCGGGAACTTGATGGTTTTGGCACCGTCGCGTTCGGCGATCAGGCGCGCCTCGACGGCGCGCGCGCTCAGGTACTGGCTGTCGGTCATCTCGACGGCCGACTGGGCCACGATCGGGTTCATGCGCACCAGCACCTGGCCGGCCTTGACGACGTCGCCGTCGCGCACGAGGATCTGCTGGATGGTGCCGCCGGTCTGGTGCTGCACGGCCTGGCGGTTCGATTCCTTGGCGACGGTGCCGCCCATCGGCACGCCCTTGTCGAGCGGCGCCAGCAGCGCCCACAGCAGGAAGCCGCCGACGCCCAGCAGCACGATCATCCAGCCCAGGCGCGCATAGACGCGGGCATCCGTATTCACTTCGATCGGCGTGACGTCGTGCGCGACGACGTCCTGCGCCTTGTTCGCAATCAGTTTCATTACTTTCCTTCTCCAGTGGTGGCACTGGCGGCCTGGGCCGCCTGGGCGGCTGCAGCAGCGCGCTGGGCAGCGGCCTGCGCCTGCGCGACCTGCTCCTGAGCGGCGGCCTGGGCTTCCATCGCTTTCTTGTTGGCTTCCTGCAGGGCGGCGAGCACCTGGTTGGTCGGGCCGAACATGTGCACGGTACCGTCGCGCATCAGCAGCAATTTGGTGGTCACCTGCACCACGTTCGGGCGGTGGGTAATCATCACGATGGTCTTGCCGCGCGCGCGCAGGTCGGTCACAGCGGCCAGCAGGGCCGCTTCGCCGACGTCGTCGAGGTTCGAGTTCGGCTCGTCCAGCACCAGCAGGGCCGGGTCGCCGTACATGGCGCGCGCCAGGCCGAGGCGCTGCTTCTGGCCGCCCGACAGGCCCGCGCCGCCGTCGCCCAGCTTCGTGTCATAGCCTTCCGGGAACTGCAGGATCATCTCGTGGACGCCGGCGCGCTTAGCCGCCTGCACCACCTTCTCCGCGTCGACCTCGCCGAAGCGGGCAATGTTTTCGCTGATGCTGCCTGCGAACAGTTCGATGTCCTGCGGCAGGTAGCCCACGTGCGGGCCCAGCTCGGCCTTGTTCCAGTGGTAGATGTCGGCGCCGTCCAGGCGCACCTTGCCGATCATGGTCGGCCACACGCCTACCAGCAGGCGCGCCAGGGTCGACTTGCCGGAACCGCTCGGGCCGAGCACGCCCAGCACGTCGCCCGGGGTGATCGCGATCGACACGCCCTTCACGATCGGCACCTTGACGCCCGGCGGCGCGGCCGTCACGTTATCCAGCAGCAGCGTACCTTGCGGGGCCGGCAGGGCCATGCCCGCCTCGCGCGCCGGATTGGCTTCCAGCAGGGCTTCCAGGCGCTCGTAGGAGCTGCGTGCGCCGCTGACGCTCTTCCAGACCGCGATGACCTGCTGCACCGGCTGCAGCGTACGGCCCAGCAGGATCGATGCGGCGATCATCATGCCCGGGGTGATCTTGTGCTCCAGGACCAGCAGCGCGCCCAGGCCCAGCACCAGCGACTGCATGGACACCTGCACGAACTTGGTCACGGCGGTGATCAGGCCGGCCTTCTGGCTGGCATCCGCCTGCAGCGTGAGGAATTTTCCGTGCAGCTTGAACCAGCGGCCGATCAGATTGGGCAGCATGCCCATCGATTCGATGACTTCGGCGTTGCGCAGGTTGTTCGTGGCCAGGGTATTGGCCTGGATCGACATCGAGTTCGCTTCGGCCAGCGGTTGCTTGGTCACGCGCTCGTTGACGATGGCCAGGATGATCAGCACGACGGTGCCGGCCAGCGCGAACATGCCCAGCACCGGCTCGAATATGAAGATGACGATCAGGTAGATCGGGAACCAGGGTGCGTCGAAGAAGGCGAACAGTGCGCTGCCCGTGAGGAACTGGCGCAGGTTCGTCAGGTCCGCCAACGCTTGGCCGGCATTGCCGCCCGCCTGCTTGAGGTTCTGCTCGAAGGCGGCGGTGTAGATGCGCTTGTTGAGCTGCATGTCGAACTTCGCGCCCACGCGCACCAGCACGAACGAACGGATCAGTTCGAGGCCGCCCATGAACAGGTACGCGCCGATGATCAGCAGGGTCAGCATCAGCAGCGTGATCTCGTTACGGCTGCCCAGCACACGGTCGTACACCTGCAGCATGTACAACGAGGGCGCCAGCATCAGCAGGTTGACGATCGCGCTGAACGCGCCCACCGTGAAGAAGGTGCTTTTGAACGACCGGAGCACCAGCTGGATTTCGCTCTTTTTTTCTAACAGTTTTTTCATAGCGGATTGCGTATCGACGTTGTTTCGTCACCGAAGCACGCCATAACCTAAAGAAATTTGCCCGCGCATATTATCTATCAAAAACATTCAAAAATGTGATGTGCGTCACAAATTTTGAACAAGAGTCGCGTCCGGGTCACAGACACCTGGTAAGCCAAATGAAAAACCCCGCTGCCTTGCGGCAGCGGGGTTTCCGGGAACAGCCCGGTTGCCCGGGCTGGATCCAGCCTGAATTAGGCCACGGTGATGATGCCGTTGGTCAGGTGCACCTTGGTCGAGTCAGCACCGGTCAGGGTGATGGTGACGATTTCCGGAGTTGCTGCATTCGAGCCGAAGGCCGAGGTTTCCAGAACCAGCTTGGTGTCCGAACCGCTCTTCACCAGGAAAGCTTCCAGCACTGCGTTGTTGCCGGCGCCTTTGGTGTAGTCACCGGTGTTCAGCGTGTATTGGGTACCGATGTACAGCGAGTCGGAGCCCAGCAGGCCGAAGTTGGTGATGGTCGAATCCTTTGCACCTTTGGCGACGACGAAGATGTCGGCGTCAGCGGTTGCCACAGCCGAGGTGTGGGTGGCATCCAGGGTGACCGGCAGCATCAGCTTGTTGGTGGTGAAGGCGTCCTGGGCAGCTTTCACTTGACCGTTGACAGCAGCCAGTTGAGCAGCCGTTGCGTTGGCGGCGTCCAGAGCAGTCACTGCCTTGGTCAGGTCGGTGACGCTCTTCTGAGCGGCGGTCACAGCGTCATTAGCAGTGTCCAGCTTGGCGATCAGCGGATTGTCGGTATCGGCAGCCACGAATGCGTCAACCAGGCCCTTGAAGTCGGTGTACGCTTTAGCAGCAGCAGCGGCAGCGTCCTTCTGAGCTTGCGTAGCGCCGGTTTGGGCTGCGACTGCAGCGGCCGACTTGTTGATGGCATCCAGCTGGCTCAGTTCGGTCTTGATCTGAGCGGAGGTCGGGGTTGCGCCGTCAGCCAGATCAACGATGGTCATCGCGGCAGCCACATCCTTCAGCTTGGTTTGCGCTGCAGCGCTCAGATCCAGCGTGTCAACCGCGGCTTGTGCGTTGGCTTGTGCCGTCACTGCGTCGGCAGTCGCCTTCTGAGCAGCTTCGGTAGCGACGCTTGCGTTCAGCAGCGTGGTCACGCCCGGGTTGGTCGTTTCGGTGACATCGGTAGCCAGGACCAGCTTGCCGTCAGCGTCCAGGGTGACAACTTTCGTGCCGTTGATGGTGATTTCGCCGTTGGCAGCAACAACAGCCGTCTTGGTCGGATTGACGACATTGTACGAAGCAACCTTGGCAGCCAGATCAGCTTCCTTGGTGATCTGGGCGGTTTGCGCATCCTTGGTAGCGGTCTCGGCGGTTTCCAGTGCGCTGATCGCATCGGTCAGGCCTGCAACCTTGGCGATGTTGGCGTTTGCCGTAGCCACAGCAGCTTGTGCGTCAGCCAGCGTAGCCGCATTCAGCGACATCTGCGATTGCAGCAGAACCGAACGGACGCCAGCGGTAGCGCCGGTGTAGTCGCCAGCGACCAGGGTGTCCACGCCGGTAATGGCGGTGGTCACTTTGGTGCCGATAGCGGCATCAGTGGTCGAGGTCTTGGCATTGTTGTCACCGTCAGCAGCAGCCAGGAAATCGGCTTTAGCCACGGTAGCGACGTTCAGGGCTTCCAGGCCCGAAGCCAGCGAGAAGGCGGTGCCGGCAGCAACCGACTTGGCGACGGTGGCGCCCAGGGTTGCCGGAGCGATGGCAGCGGCCAGCGATGCATCCGTCGTCACGCCCGAGATGAAGGTCTTGGCGATGGCGTTAGCTGCGTCGCCGCTGTAGCCCTTCTGTTCGGTAGCGGTGTCCAGAGCAGCGGTAAAGGCGGTGGCAGCCTTGACCTTGTTGTTGTACGCGGTCAGGTCGGAGCCTTGTGCGCCGGAAGCGACAGCGGTCACGACTGCGTCGATGGTGATCGTCTTCTTGTCCAGCAGGTCGGCCCAGTAAGCCTTGCCAGCGGCTTCGGCGTCACGGCCGAACAGGTTCTGGTAAACCTTGTTGACGATGTCGGCGTTCGACAGGTCTTTGTAAGCAGCCTTGTACTCGGTGTCAGCAGCGAAAGCGGCCGAAACAGCGGCGGTGTCGCCCTTGGCGGCTTCGACGACGCCTTCCCAGTATGCCAGGCCAGCGGTGTCAGCCGGACGGTTGAAGTATGCCACGTACAGCTTCTGGATGTTTTCGTAGTAGGTCGTTGCCATTTAATGCTCCAAGTAGATCGATCGATCGATGAATGTCTCTAGATTGTGCAGCCTCGGGAATGCCTTTGCTGTCCAACGGGCCGAATCATGACAGATCGCACAAGCATGGCGATGTGACAGCCATCACAAAAATAAAAAACTCGTTCAAAATTCATACAAATTTTTGACACTTCAGTTGACATTACCCGTCAATTCTCTCCAATTATCTCAACAATATTCACGACTGCACAAAAAACCGGCATTGGACCGGCGTTTCTCATGCATATAAAAAAACCCCGGCAATACCGGGGTTTTATACGGGGATAATACGATTTACCTGCGCATCCAATACGTCGCGCCATTCACCGTACGCAAGGCGTCAATGCGACCATCGAAGATATATGCGGCACTGCCACCCTTGTCGTTACTCAGCAACCCCTGTACGTTGAGATAACCCGGCCGTCCCTTGGCTTCGTCGCCGAACAGGCGGCCATCGCTGCCCACCGCACCCGTCGCCTGGAACGGGAATGATTCGTCCTTCGACAGGACGGTGAAATTGGTGGCGAAGGTCCGGCTACCGAAATCTACGTTCAGCGAGCCATTCGACACGGTTGCCGGCGCGATCGTGCGCGAACCATAGCCGTAATCCGTATAAATCACCGCATCGGAATCACGCAGCGCGAAACCCATGCTGCCATTATTCGGTGTAACGAATTGGCGGCCGGGCGTACGGAGCAGCGCGTAATCGCCATTCGTCGCCAGTAACTCGGCATTTTGCATTTCCGTCGGCAAATTCAGCTTGGCGTAATACGCGTCGAATTGCACCCAGCGTCCCCACACGATGCGGCTTTCCGGCCTGGACGGATCCGGCGGCGGCACCGGATCGACGGCCGGCGGCGGCACCGGCGTTTCCGGCGCCGGCAATACGGGCGGCTTCGGCTGTTCGTTGACGGCCGTCAGGGCCACCACTTTCTTGACCTCGAGATTCGGGGTGCCGCCATTGGTCGTCACACCCGACGTGGCATCGGTCTTGGCAACCGGCTCGTCGGTGCGCGGCGGCGACACCAGGTCGGGAGACAGCGCGCTGCCGCTGAGCAGCTGCGGTGCCACCTGGCCGCGCGTCACCTGCAGCAGCTGGCCGCGCTGGGCCGCCGACAGCTCGCGGCTCATGGTGCCCTCGCAGGGCCCGCCGCCTTCCGGCCGGCAGGCGCCGGCAAAGCCGCTCACCACCACGCCGCCGGTCAGCACCGCCACGCGCGACGTGTGGTCGTCGGTGAACACGGTGAAGTCGGTGCCGCGCACGCCGATGGCCGCCACCGGGGTGTTGAAACGAAAGTTCTGGCGCGCCTGCTTGACCGCCTCGCCCGACTTGCTGCGTGCCACGCCGCTCAGCAGCTCGAACTTGACCCGGGTATTCGCCGGGTTGGCCGTGTCGACGTGGTAGGCGGTAATCCGCGCGCGGGTTGCGGGACGCAGGATGAACAGGCCGTTGTCGACCGTCTTCACATAGATATAGCCGTCGCTGCCAGTGGACAGCAGCTCGCCTTCGCGCACGCTGCCGCCCTCGACGGCCGGCTGGTCGCCGACACTCGCCTTGCCGGCAACAAAGATGATGCGCCCGGCGTCGGCGGCCTGGGCCGCCTGAACGATACAGGCGCCGGCGAACAGGGTGGTGGCAAGCAGATAGCGCGGCATAAATGGGTTCCTCTCCTGCCCCGAGCTTAACGTGCGGGCAGGACGGTAGAAAGTGACGACGGTCACAATTATATGCAAACGCCAGGGCTCGCCTGTCGCTAATTTGTCTCTAAAATTATGAACAGTGCGCACTAGCAACAGCGCGACGCTATAATGTTTCTTTGCTTGCAATTTTTCCATCCTTCTTTCCCGCGTGGCAGAATTCCTTCCACAATCCGCTGCCGCGCCATCGCCAATCAGGCGCGCGGGCCTGCCGATCCGCTGGCTGATCGCCATCGCGGCCGTGCTGCTGACCGCCTGGATGCAGTGGGCGCCCGCGCCGCGCCTGGCCTTCATCGCCAACGAATGGATGCGCGATGCGTTCCTGCGCCTGCAGGTCAGCAATGCGCCGGAACCGCGCGTCCTGGTGGTGGATATCGACGAGGCCAGCCTGACCCGTATCGGCCCCTGGCCGTGGCCGCGCGAACGCCTGGCCGACCTGGTCGAAATTCTGCTCGGCCGTTATGAAGCGCGCGGAGTCGCGCTCGACATCCTGTTGCCCAAGGCCGATGGCGGTCCGGGCGATACCCGCCTGGCCCTGCTCGCGCGCCACGGCCCGGTGGTGCCGGCCCAGGCGTTCGACTTCGACCTGGCGCGGCTGCGGCCGGAACCCGTGCTCGACGGCCACCTGGGCGGCGCGGTCACGGGCTATGCCGGCGGCGTCGAGGCCACGGGCTATATCGCCAACTATCCGGCCTTGGCCCAGGCGCCGCACATCGGCGCGATCGGCTTCATCCCCGATCCGGACGGCACGCTGCGCCGCGTGCCCCTGATCACCCGCTACGAAGGCCGCGCCTACCCGGCGCTGGCCCTGGCCCTCGTCAACTGCTGCAACGGGCGCGGCAATTTGCCGCTGGCGGACGGCGGCCCGATGCGCGTCGCCTTCCAGCGGGACTGGAATGCCTATACCGTCGTCAGCGCGGCCGACATCCTCGACCAGGCGATCGACCCGGCCAGTGCGCACGGCCGCCTCGTGCTGGTCGGCTCGTCCTCGCTGGGCATGGGCGACCGCGTGGCCACGCCGCTGGCGGCCAGCCGTCCGGGCCTGGGCGTGCAGGCCGCCATGCTGTCGACCCTGCTCGACCTGCAGGCCGGACGCGCCCCGGCGCGCTGGCCCGGCGCCCTGCTTGCGCTGGGCTGGACCCTGCTGACGGCGCTGCTGGTGCCGCTCGCCTTCCCGCGCCTGTCGGCGCTGGCCAGCGTGGGCCTGCTGGGCGCGAGTTCGCTGGGCTGGACGAGCCTGGCCTGGCTCGCGGCGCCGCACGATCCGGATTTCAGCACCGTCGCGCCGCTGGCCAGCAACCTGCTGCTGCTCGCGGTGGCCGTGCCCTACCAGTGGCAGCAGACCCAGCGCCGGTCGCGCAGCCTGCTGCTGACCTTGCGCCAGTACGTCGCCCCCGCGGTGGTCGCGGAACTGCTGCGCAGCGACCTCGAGGATCCGCTGCAGCCGCGCCAGCTCGACGTGACCACGCTGATCGCCGACATGGAAGGCTATACCGCCCAGGTCGAGTCGCTGCCGGTCGAGGACGCGGCGCGGCTCACGCGCGATTTCCTGGACTGCCTGACCGGTCCCGTGATCGAACGCCAGGGCACGCTCGACAAGTACACCGGCGACGGCCTGGTGGCGTTCTGGGGCGCGCCGCTGCCGCTCGACGAGCACGCCGACCTGGCGCTGGACGCCGCGCGCGCGATCGTCGCGCGGGTGCGCGCATTCAGCGCGGCGCGCGAACGCCTGGGCCACCCGCCGCTGCGGGTGCGCATCGGCATCGAAAGCGGCCCGGCCATGGCCGGCGATTTCGGCACCAGCTTCCGCAGCATTTATACTGCCGTGGGCGACAGCGTAAACACCGCCTCGCGCCTGGAGCAGGCGGCGCGCGACTACCCCCACGACGTCATCATCGGCCCGGGCACGGTGGCACGGGCGCAACGACATCGTTTCCTGCCGCTGGGCGAGCGCCGCCTGCGCGGCAAGGAACACCTGATTAACGTTTTCACTTTGCAAGACAGCATGCATCAACCGGGCAGTACCGAGAACACGGCAGCCTCCCTCACGACGGGGCCGGCGGCATGACATTTCTACGCAAGGACACCTGGCTGGCGGCCATGCTGGCGTGCGCGCTGGCGTGTGCGCCGGCGCTGGCGGCCGAGAACGTCGAAAACCTGGCCGACAGCGGCGACGCCGCCGCCGAGAACCCCGAACAGGCACTGTACCGCGAGGCCCTCGAGGCCCTGTCCGAAGGGCGTCGCAGCGATGCGTCGGCCACCTTGCGCCGCCTCGTCGAACAGGCGCCGCTGCACGCCGGCGCCTTCCTCGAACTGGCCCTGACCCAGTGCAGCCTGGGCAACGCCGACGAAGCCGAGCGCCTGTTCGCGATCATCGAAACCCGCTTCAGCCCGACGCGCGACCTGCTGACCCTGATCGCGGAAACGCGCGAAGCCGGCTGCAAGCAGTGGGTGCCGTCCAGGTCAACCGTCGTGACCCTCGGGCGGGGCTTCGACCGCAACGTCAACCAGGGCACCAGCGTATCGTCGCTGATCGTCGACCGGGGCGGGCCGATCGAACTGCCCCTGCTGCCGGAATTCCAGCCGCACGCCGACCAGTACAGCGTGATCGGCGTGGACCACCTGCGCGAACTGACGCCCAACGGCAGCATCGGCTACCTGCAATACCAGGTGCGGCGCAACGACGCCCTGCGCCAGTACGACAGCGCCGCCGTGTATGCCGGGGTCGAGTCGCCGTGGCGCGTCGGGCGCTGGACCGTGCACGCCAGCGGCGCGCTGGGCGCGGTGAGCCTGGGGGGCCACATGTACCAGCGCCAGGGCCAGGTGCAGGCGCGGGTGAATCCGGGCCTGCCGCTGCCGGCCGGCGCGCAACTCAACCTGATCGCCGGCGCCACCTACAGCGATTACCTGACGCTGACCAACTTCAATTCCCTGATGCTGGAGGGACGCGCCCTGCTGACCTGGCGGGAGGGCCCGCTGGTGGCCAGCGCCACCGCCGGCCTGATGACCGACCAGGCGCGCGACCAGCGTCCCGGCGGCAACCGCCACGGCAACTTCGCCAGCCTGATGCTCAAGCGCACGCTGTCCGAGAACGTCACGGGCGAACTCGGCTATACACGCCAGACCTGGAACAGCGCCCTGCCCTATGCGCCCGAACTGCTGATCGACGCCGTACGTGCCCAGCGTACGCAGATGGTGCGGGCCGACCTGTCTTATCAGTTAGGCAAGGGACAAACGCTACACCTGGAAGCGCGCGCCGTCCGAAACAACGAGAACATATCGATCTTTCAGTACAATAACCGGATTTTGCAGCTGAGCTTGCAGTGGCAGCTCCCGTGAGCGCGCCGCGCACCTAACAGGATCATCGATGACGTCCGCGAGCAAGACCCTGGCAACTCCCTACGCTTCCGGCGCGGCCGTCGAGGCGAGCCAGATCCAGATCAACCTGCGCAAGATCCCGCTGCTGGCCGGCCTGAGCGAAGACGAGATGCGCCGCGTGAACGCCGAGATCCGCATCCGCCACTACGACAAGCGCGAAGTGGTGCTGCACAAGGGCGGCAGCGGCGACGCCCTGCTGTTCCTGCTGTCCGGCCAACTGCAGGTGGTCGACATCACGGAAGACGGCCGCGCGATCGGCCTGCGCATGCTCGCCCCGGGCGACTTCTTCGGCGAAATCGCCCTGATCAACGACTCGACCCGCTCGGCCTCGGTGGTGGCGACGAGCGACGTGCTGGTGGCCTTCCTGCCCGCCGCCACCGCGCTGCATTTGTTCTCGCACTCGCCCAGCGTGGCCAACCTGATGCTTCGCCACCTCGCGCAAAAGATCCAGCGCGACTCGGAATTCCGCGCGGTCCTCAGCATCAACAACACGGCGCGCCGCATCTACACGTACCTGTCGCTGCTGCAAAAGCCGGACGGTAACGGCAAGGCCGTGATCGACAACCTGCCCACGCACCAGGACGTCGCGAACATGATCAACACGAGCCGCGAGACGGTCACCCGCGCCCTGCTGAGCCTCGTCCAGCAGGGCATCGTGCAGAAGGAATCGAACCGCCTCGTCATCCTGGATCCCGCCGCCCTGCAGAAACTCGTGCAGGGCGCCTAGGATGAATCCACGCACCCTCGACCAGGCCACCGCCTCGCACGACAACGGTTTCAATCTCGTCCGGCTCGTCTGCGCGACGCTCGTCGTCGTGTTCCATGCCTTCCCGATGAATTCGGCGCGCCCCGGCGCGTCCGACCCCGTCAGCCCCCTGCTCGCGCCGCACACGGACCTCGGCGCGCTGGCCGTCGGCGTCTTTTTCCTGATCAGCGGCATCTTCATCAGCCAGAGCTGGGAACGCGATCCGCACCTCGGCCGCTACGTGCTGCGCCGCGTGGCGCGCATCGTGCCCGGCCTGTTCGTGTGCCTGCTCGTGATGACGGTGCTCGCCGTGTGTCTGTTTTCAGGCACGGGCTGGCGCGGCCTGCTGGACCCGGCGCCGTGGCGCTACATCTTCGGCAATACCGTGCTGCACTGGCTGCGCTACATCATCCCGCCGGAAGAACTGAAACTGCCCGGGGTGTTCAGCGGCGAAACGCTGAACGGTCCCCTGTGGACGCTGTACTGGGAAGGCCGCATGTACGTGGTCGTCGCGCTCGTGGGCCTGTCCGCCGCGCTGCCGCTGCGCACGTGGATGCGCGGCGCCGCGCTGTTCCTGCTGGCGGCGGCGAACCTGTTTCCGGACGTGCTGTCCGGCTATATCTGGGAAGTGCGGCTGTGGTCGCTGTTCCTGACCGGCATGCTGATCCATACGCTGGGACGCGACCTGCGCATCGGCTGGCGCCACGTCGCGTGCGCGCTCGCGCTCGTGGCGCTGGACTGGACCCGCTCGCAGGCCCTCACCCCGAATCCGCTCACATGGTTCGGCATCTTCCTCGTGGCGGGCACGCTCGCGCTCACCGTCGGCACGGCGCGGCTACCGTTCGCCCGCCACCTGCAGCGCCACGATTACTCGTACGGCATCTACATCTACCACTGGCCGGTGCTCCTGGCGCTGCGGACGGCGTTCGCGCCCCTCGGCCACTGGCGCCTGCTGGCGCTGGGTCTCGTCGTGACGGGCGTGCTGGCCGTGCTCAGCTGGCACTTCGTCGAAGCCCCGGCCCTGCGCGCGATCCGGCGCCGGCTGCGCCGCGCGAGCCCGTCCGAGGGAGATCAAAGACAGCCCGCGGGCTTACATCAGGGCTGAATTTCATTACAACTCTGTTAATTTGTGTGGCGGAACCGTAGAGTATAATCTTGCGCTCACTGGGCCTTGCCACTTTATGAAGAACCACCCGACGTACTCTGCCGAGGCGCGGCCTGCCGGGACCGCGCCATGATCTCTCCGCTGATGCTGCGCGGCCTCTGGGCCTACCGCGGCTTCGTGCTGGGCAGCGTCAAGCGCGAATTCCAGTCGAAGTACAGCAATGCGGTGCTGGGGGCGTTGTGGTCCCTGCTGTCGCCGCTCGCGATGATCGTCGTGTACACGGTGATCTTTTCCGAAGTCATGCACAGCAAGCTGCCGGGAGCAGTCGATTCGCACTACGCCTACAGCGTCTGGCTGTGCGCGGGCGTGCTCACGTGGGGCCTGTTCGCGGAAATCGTCGCGCGCGCCCAGGGCATGTTCATCGAGCAGGCGAACCTGATCAAGAAGGTCAGCTTTCCCCGCATCTGTCTGCCCCTCATCATCGTGCTCTCCGCGACGCTCAACTTCGCCATCATCTTCGGGCTGTTCACCGTCTTCCTCGTCGCCTCCGGTTCCTTCCCCGGCTGGATCTATTTGTCGATCCTGCCCGTGCTCGTCGTGCAGGTGCTGCTGGCGATCGGCCTCGGCATGATCGCCGGCGTGCTGAACGTGTTCTTCCGCGACGTGGGCCAGTTCGTCACGATCGCGATGCAGTTCTGGTTCTGGCTCACGCCCATCGTCTATCCCGCCACGATCCTGCCGGCCGACGTGCGTCCGCTGCTGGAGTGGAACCCGATGGCGCGCATCATTGGCGCGTACCAGGCCGTCCTCGTGCAGGGTGCAACGCCCGACTGGCGTTCCCTGTTCCCCGTGTTCGTGCTGGCCGTGGTCCTGTGCCTGTTCGGCCTGCGCCTGTTCCGCCGCCGCGCCGGCGAGATGGTGGATGAACTCTGATGGGCGCGATCGTCGTCACAGGCCTGGGCAAGGCCTATAAACAGTATCCGACGCGCTGGTCGCGCCTGGCCGAGTGGGTCTTTCCCGGCCGCCCGCGCCACAAGCTGAAATGGGTGCTGCGCGACGTGAGCTTTTCCGTCAAGCCGGGCGAAGCCGTGGGCCTCATCGGCATCAACGGTGCCGGTAAAAGCACGCTGCTGAAGCTCATCACCGGCACGACGCAGCCGACGACGGGCACCGTCTACATGGAAGGCCGCGTGGCCGCGCTGCTGGAACTGGGCATGGGCTTCCACCCCGATTTCACGGGCCGCCAGAACGTCTACATGGCCGGCCAGCTGCTCGGCATGACGGTCGAGGAGATCACGGCCCTGATGCCGGAGATCGAGGCGTTCGCCGAGATCGGCGACTACATGGACCAGCCCGTGCGCGTGTACTCGAGCGGCATGCAGATGCGCGTGGCGTTCTCCGTCGCCACCGCGCGCCGGCCCGACATCCTCATCGTCGACGAAGCGCTGTCCGTGGGCGACGCCTACTTCCAGCACAAGAGCTTCGACCGCATCCGCCGCTACCGCCAGCAGGGCACGACGCTGTTGCTCGTCTCGCACGACAAGCAGGCGATCCAGTCCGTGTGCGACCGCGCCCTGCTGCTGGACGGCGGCCGCCTGACGAAGGAAGGCGCACCCGAGGAGATCATGGATTACTACAACGCCCTGATCGCGGAACGGGAAAATGCCACGGTGCGCCTGCAGGCGACGGAGACGGGCAAGGTGCAGACGGTGTCCGGCACGGGCGAGGCGACGGTGGCCGACATCGCCCTGCTGGACGAACACGGCGAGCGCGTGGAAGTCGTCGACGTCGGCGCGTCCGTCACGCTGCAGGTGACGGTCAGGACCAGCGCCGCGATCCCGCGCATGGTCCTCGGCTACATGATCAAGGACCGTCTGGGCCAGCCGATGTACGGCACCAACACGCACTTGAAAGAGCTGCCGCTGGAAGACGTGGCCGCCGGCGAGGAAGTCGTGTACCGCTTCGCCTTCCCGATGAACCTGGGGCCGGGCAGTTATTCGGTGGCGACGGCCATCGTCAGCACCGAGACCCACCTCGTCAACAACTATGAATGGCGCGACCTGGCGCTCGTGTTCACGGTCGTGAACATGCGCCGTCCGTATTTCGAAGGATCGGCCTGGCTCGACCCGGCCGTCGACATCCAACGCACATGAGATTCATCTCCTACGCCCAGAACAACGAGGACGTGCTGCTGTGGCGCGCGCTCGGCCACGTCCGGGACGGCTTCTACATCGACGTGGGCGCCAACGACCCGGTCGAGCATTCGGTCACGAAAGCGTTCTACGACGCCGGCTGGCGCGGCATCAACATCGAACCGCTGCCCGCGCACATCGCCGCCTTCGACGAGCAGCGTCCCGGCGACATCAATCTGGCCGTCGCCGCCGGCAGCGCAGCCGGTACGCTCACCTTGTACGACGTGCCGGCAGTGCGCGGCTGGGCCTCGCCCGACAAGTCGGTCGCCGACCTGCACCGCGCCGAAGGCCACACCGTGGCCGAACTCACCGTGCCCGTGCGCACCTTGGCCGACGTGTGCGCAGAGCACGTGCGCGGCGACGTCCACTTCCTGAAAATCGACGTCGAAGGCTTCGAGGGCGACGTCCTGCGCGGCATGGACTTCGAGCGGTGGCGGCCGTGGGTGCTCGTGATCGAGGCGACCCAGCCGAACAGCCGCGAAACGAACCACGCCAGCTGGGAACACCTGGTCACGAGCCGGCGCTACCGCTACGCGTGGTTCGACGGCCTGAATCGCTACTACGTGGCCGAGGAACATGCGGAACTGCTGGCCAGTTTCGGCATCCAGCCGAACGTGTTCGACGACTACATCTCGCACCACCTGGACAAGGCCTGGGCCGCGAACGGCGAGGCGACGGCAGCGCTGCAGGCGCAGGAGAGGGAGCTCGATGCCGCACGCACGGAACTGCACGACATGATCCAGTTCGCGGAAGCGCTGGAGCTGGAAAAGCAGGACGCGCTGGCCCTGGCCGCGCAGCAGCGGCACGAACTGGCGCAGGTCCAGATGTGGGCGCTCGACCTCGAACAGCGCCTGACGGCAACCCTGAACAGCACGTCGTGGAAGGTGACGCGCCCGCTGCGCATGGCCGGCGCCCTCGTGCAGCGCGTGCGCCGGCCCGGCCTCGCGCGCCGCCTGCTGACGCGCGTGACGAAGAACCAGCGCCTGCGCCGCACCCTGATCCCGTTCCTGCTGCGCCATCCCGCGCTGAACCGGCGCGTGGCCGGCATGCTGCAGGCCGTCAAGGGCAGCCTGCCGCACCCGGTGGTGAACATCGACGTCCCCGAAGAACTCAGGGGCCTGCCGGTCTCGGTCCGCAACGTGCTGACCGACCTGCAGCGCGCCCGCAAGCACACAGGCGGTTGAACCATGCGCATCGTGATCGACTTCGACGACGGCGACGGCCGCATCGACCCCGCGGCCCTGCTGCTCGCCCAGGAACTGATCCGCATGGCCGACGGCCACGAGATCGTCCTGAGCGCATCGAGCCGCGCACACACGGCGGTGGAGACGCTGCGCGCCACGTTCAGCCAGCCACTGCGCACATTCGATTTCCCGAACAATGCGCGCTACGCGGCCGCCGTGCGCATCCACGCGTTCGCCGATCTCGCGCCCGACGTCGTCGTGTCGCTGGGCCGGGCCGGCCGCGTGCGTCCCATGCCGGGCGCGCCGTTTGCGCACGTCGTGTCCGCACCGGGCATGGAGAGCGCCGCCACGCTGTGGACCCGCATCGCGGCCAGCGCCGCCGAAGTGGCGGTGGCGCCGCCCGCGCCGCAAGCGCGGCCGAAACTGGCGTACGTCTCGCCGCTGCCGCCCGTGAAATCCGGCATCGCCGACTACAGCGCGGAACTGCTGCCGGAGCTGGCGAAGCATTACGAGATCGACCTCGTCGTCGACCAGGAACGCGTGGATGACCCGCGCGTGGCCGGCTTCCCGCAGCGGTCTCCCGACTGGCTGCGCGCCAACGCGCATGCGTTCGACCGCGTGGTCTACCACTTCGGCAATTCGCACGCGCACCAGCACATGTTCGAATTGATCCGCGACGTGCCCGGCATCGTCGTGCTGCACGACTTCTTTTTCTCGGGCGTGCTGGACAACCTGGAGAACGAGGGCTACCTGCAGCAGGCGTTCCTGCACGCGCTGTACGAATCGCACGGCTTCCCCGGCCTGCTCGACCACGCCAGGAACGGCCGCCATGCGGCGATCTGGAAGTACCCCGTCAACAAGGGCGTGCTCGATGCGGCCGCCGGCGTGATCGTGCACTCGGATTTTTCGAAGACGCTGGCAACGACCTGGTACGGCCCGCAAACGGCCGCCGGCTGGCGCACGATTCCGCTGCTGCGCGGCCGGCCCGAGGGCAGCATTGGCCCGGACGCGCGCGCGAACGCCCGCGTGCGCCTGGGTCTTGCGCGCGACGATTACGTCGTGTGCACGTTCGGCATGCTGGGCCGCACGAAGCTGAACGACGAACTGCTGGACGCCTTCCTCGCGTCGCCCCTCGCGCTGGACCCGCATTGCAGGCTGGTGTTCGTGGGCGAGAACGACCCCGGCCTGTACGGCGGCGAACTCGTACAGAAGGCGAACGCCGGCGCGGCGAAGGACCGCATCCGCATCACGGGCTTCGTCGACGCGGCGACCTACGCCGACTGGCTGGCTGCCGCCGACTGCGCCGTGCAGCTGCGCACGTCGACGCGCGGCGAGACGTCGGCCTCCGTGCTCGACTGCCTGCTGTACGGCCTGCCCACCGTCGTCAACGCGCACGGCTCCACCGCCTCCATTGACGACGAGCTGCTCGTCAAGCTGCGCGACGACTTCACGGTTCCCGAACTGGCGGACGCGCTCGCGCACCTGCACGGGGACGCCGGCGCGCGCACGGCGCTGGCACAGAAAGCCCTCGCCCACATGGAAGCCGAACATGCGCCGGCGCGCGTGGGCCGGATGTATGTGGACGCCATCGAACACTTCACGCAGCACGGCAGCCAGGCGCATTACCGCCAGGTCGTGCGCGCCGCGGCGCCCGTGTGCCCGGACAATGAACTGGCCCCGCTCGCCGCGGCCATCGCGTTCAACCGCGCGCCGGTCGCACCGCGCCAGCTTCTGGTCGACGTGTCGGCCCTCGTGCAGTCGGACCTCAAGACGGGCATCCAGCGCGTCGTGCGCAGCGTCCTGCTGGCGATGCTGAACGATCCGCCGCCGGGATTCCGCATCGAGCCCGTGTTCTCGCACGGCGGCGGCAACCCGTACCGCTACGCGCGCCAGTTCGCGCTGAACCTGACGGGCACCACCGGCCTCGCGCTGGAAGACGCGCCCGCCGACCTGCGTCCCGGCGACGTGTTCCTCGGCCTCGACCTGTTCACGAACGGCACGTCGCAGAACGAGGCGTTGCTGCGGTCGATGTCGGACCGGGGCGTCGCCATCCACTTCGTCGTGTACGACCTGTTGCCGATGCTGCGGCCGGACGTGTTCCCGTTCGGGACCGAACAATACTTCGGCGACTTCCTGCGCACCGTGCACGCCGTGACCGACGGCGTGATCTGCATCTCGCGCGCCGTCGCCGACGAGCTGGCGGACTGGTACGAGGGACAAGGCCTGCGCCGCCGGCTGCCGCTGCAACTGGGCTGGTTCCACCTGGGCGCCGACATCGACGCGAGCGCCCCGAGCACGGGCATGCCGCCCGACGCCCACGTCGTGCTGAATGCGCTGGCCGCGCGCCCCAGCTTCCTGATGGTCGGCACCGTCGAACCGCGCAAGGGCCAGGCCCAGGCGCTGGCCGCGTTCGAAGCCTTGTGGGAACGCGGTGTCGATGTCAACCTCGTCATCGTCGGCAAGGAAGGCTGGATGGTCGAGCAGCTCGCCGCGCGCATGGCGAATCACCCGGAAAAGGGCAAGCGCATGTTCTGGCTGGCCGGGATCTCGGACGAGATGCTGCTGAAGCTGTATGCCGGTTCGGCGGCGCTGCTGGCCGCGTCCGAAGGCGAAGGTTTCGGCCTGCCGCTGATCGAGGCGGCGCAGCACGGCATCCCGATCATCGCGCGCAGCCTGCCCGTGTTCCGCGAAGTCGCGGGCGACCACGCCTATTATTTCGACGGCCTCGCGCCCGCCGACCTGGCCCGCGCCATCGAGGACTGGCTCGCCCTGCACCGCGCCGGCAACGCCCCCGTCTCGACGGGCATGCCGTGGCTGACGTGGGACCGCAGCGCGCGCCAGGTGATCGATACGGTTATCGGCGGGCGCTGGTATCGCACGCTGCCCGGCACGGACGCGTAAGCGACGATGCGGCCCGCCTGGCGTTTTCCGTTGGCGCTGCTGGCCGCGCTGACCGTGCTGTTCTGCCTGAACCAGCCCATCCTCGGCGGCGACATGCTCGAGTACACGCTCGACACCGTCGCCATCGCGCACCACGGCACGCCCGACATCCGCCTCGATGACATCGCGGCCGTGCGCAAGCTCGTGCCGCAACTGGGCTGGGCGTTCGATCCGCTGGAACAGGACATGCGCAACGGCGTGCAGAACGTCTATCCCGCCTTCGCGCGCGGGCGATCCGGCGACGTCTTTCCGATCCACTTCTTCGGCTATCCCGCGCTGGCCGCGTTACCCTTGCGCGTGTTCGAGGCGACCGGCATCCCGCCGCTGAAAGCGTTCCAGGCCGCGAACTACGCGGCCATCTTCGTGCTCGGCCTCGCGCTGCTGCGCTTCTTTCGCTCGGCGCCGGGCGCGAGCCTCGGCGTGCTGCTGTTCCTCGGCTGCGGCGGCGTGCTGTACATGAACCAGACGAGCCCCGAGTGCGTCGGCGCCGCGTCGCTGCTGGCCGGCCTGCTGTTCTGGCTGGGCGGCGCGCCGCTCGCCGGCGGCGTCATGGCCGGCCTCGCGGCGCAGCAGAATCCCACCATCGTGATGTTCTTCGTCTTCGCGCCGCTGCTGAAACTGTGCGCCGACTGGCGGCGCGACGCGGATGTCAGGACGAACGTGACGACCCAGCTCACGCGCGCGAACATCGCCGGCCTGGCCGCGGGTCTCTCCCTGTTTGCGCTGCCGCCGCTGTTCAATCTCGTGCAGTTCGGCGTCCCCAACATCATCGCGAACAAATTCTCCAACCCGGGGCTCGTCAGCGGCACGCGCCTCGTCTCGTTCTTCTTCGACCTGAACCAGGGCGCGATCGTCGCCCTGCCCGGCGTGGCCGCGGCGCTGCTCGCGTGGGGCTGGCGCCGCCGGTCGGCCGCGACGGCGGCCGTGTGCCTGGCCCTCGTGCTGGCGCTGATCGGGCCCGCGCTGGCCGTCCTGAACTGGAATTCCGGCGCGGCCGGCGTCATGCGGTATGCATTCTGGGCCGGGATGCCGCTCGTGCTCGCGCTGCTGCTGCGCGTGCGCACGCACGGGCGCTGGCCGCCGCTGCTGGCGCTGTGGCTGGTGCTGGCGCAGGGCGCGGCGATGGTCAATGCGAGTCGTTACTCGTACGTGGAATTCAGCCCCGCCGCCCGCTTCGTGCTGGCCCACATCCCGGAACACTACCACCCGGAACCGGAAATCTTCGCGGAACGCATGGCGGGCAACGACGACTACATCCACCCGGACAAGGTCTATGTCTACCGCCCGGCCGGCCTACCGCCCAAGGCACTGTTCAACGCGACCAATCCCCGCGCAGGAGAACAGCTGTGCGGCCCGGGCCGGACGCTGGCGCCGGGCAATCGCATCGTCAAGAGCGCCCAGACCTGGCGCTACCTCGACGGCGAACCGCGCTGCATGCCGGCGCGCTAGGTGCGCTTTCGAACAGTTCACCCCAAACGTGCGCCCTAGAATTCCATCATCGAGCTCCATCGTCTGGAGCGAAAGGATGGCGCGATGGTGATGGGCCCGGACAAGGAAGAGGTATTCAGGAAAGGACTGGAGGAGCAAGGCGGCGGCCAGAGCTTCGGCGTGCGCGCCGACGGCGAGATCGAGGGCAATGCCTACGAGCCGATGGGCAGCCCCGGCGTCAACCACTGGCAGGCCACCTACATCAAGCGCGATGGCTTGCAAGACCGCGGCAACATCTTCTTCGCCGCCGTCGAGATGACGCGCATGCCGATGGTCATCACCGATCCGCGCCAGCCGGACAACCCGATCGTGTTCTGCAACGGTGCTTTCCTCGATCTCACGCAGTACAAGGAAGACGACGTCGTCGGCCGCAACTGCCGCTTCCTGCAGGGTCCCGAGACGGACCGCCGCACGGTGGACGAGGTGGGCAAGGCCGTCGGTGAACAACGCGCCGTCGCCGTCGACATCCTGAACTACAAGGCGGACGGCACGCCGTTCTGGAACGCCCTGTTCATCGGCCCGATCTTCGACCAGGACGGCCAGCTGCTGTATTTCTTCGCGTCGCAGATGGACATCACGGAGCGCCGCACGAGCCAGGAATCGCACCTGCAGGCGCAGAAGATGGAAGCCATCGGCCAGCTCACGGCCGGCATGGCGCACGACTTCAACAACCTGCTGCAGGTCATCAACGGCAACCTGGAAGTCGCGCTGATCAGTCTCGACAAGCCGGACATGGCGCGCGGCGCACTGGAACGGGCGCAGCGCGCGGCGATGCGCGCCGGTAAACTCACCCAGCAGCTGCTGACGTTCGCACGCAAGCAGCGGCTGGAACCCAAGCCCGTCAACATCAACACCCTCGTCGTGGAATTTTCCGAAATGCTCGTGCGCACGCTGGGCGACAAGGTCGACCTGCGCCTCGACCTGCGTCCCGGCCTGCCGCTGTGCCACCTCGACCCGACGCACCTGGAGATGGCCCTGCTGAACGTGTTGATCAACGCCCGCGACGCCATGCCGGAAGGCGGCACCGTCACAGTCGGGACGGCCATCGTGCGCGGCGAAGAGCGCATCCCCTACGTCGACCTGTGCGTGGTGGATAAAGGCATCGGCATGCCGCCCGAGGTGCTGCAGCGCGCGACGGAGCCCTTCTTCACGACCAAGGGACCGGGCACGGGCCTCGGCCTGGCGATGGTCCACGGCTTCGTGCAGCAGTCGCACGGCCGCCTGGAAATCGACAGCAAGCCGGGCGAAGGCACGACGGTGCGCATGATCTTCCCCGTGGCCGACAACGGCCAGGACGGTGCCGGCGGCACGGGCCCGGACCAGGACGCCGCGCCGCCCGACGCGGACGACCTGGCGGGCAGCCGGCCCAGCGTGCTCGTCGTCGAGGACAACGACGACGTGCGCGAACTGGCCGAGAGCGTGCTGGGCATGGCCGGCTACGCGGTCCTGGCGGCCGCCAGCGGCGAACAGGCGCTGGATCTGCTGCGCGAGGGTGCGCGCGTCGACCTGCTGTTCACGGACGTGATCATGCCGGGCGGGATGAACGGGCTGCAGCTCGTCGATGAAGTCCGGCGGCTGCGTCCGCGCGTGCCGGTGCTCGTCACGACGGGCTACATGGACGAGTTGCCGGAACGCGGTCAGGGCCAGCGTCTGAATATCCTCGCCAAGCCGTACAAGCATGGCGATCTGCTGGAGCGGGTGGAGGCGGCGCTGGGGACGTAGCGTGGACGGCTATGCCGTCCACGCTACTGCTTGGGGAGTCCGCCGAGCAGCGCCGCCAGCTTCGGCTTCGGCTTGCTCGATGCAGCCGGTGCCGCGGACGTGTCCTTGCGCGGGGCCGCCGCCGGTTCGTACGGCTTGAGGAACCACGGATCGATCTTCTCGCGGCGCGGCGCGCCGTAGCTGCGCGGGCCGCGGTCGGTGCGCTCGGCACGCTCGCCACGCTCGGCGCGCGGGCTGTCCGATTCGCGGCGGCCGCCGCGGCGGTCGCCCGGGCGCTCGCTGCGCTCGACGCCGCGCGACGGGGAGAATCCCGTCAGCTCGCCGCGCGTGATGGTCTGCTTGATCAGCTTCTCGATGTCGACCAGCAGGCGCTCGTCCTTGTCCGAATACACGGACAGCGCATCGCCCGTGGCGCCGGCGCGACCCGTGCGGCCGATGCGGTGCACGTAGTCCTCGGCGTTGTACGGCAGGTCGTAGTTGATCACGCACGGCAGGTCGGTGATGTCGAGGCCGCGCGCCGCGACGTCGGTCGCGACGAGCACGTCGATCTCGCCGTTCTTGAAGGCGTCCAGCGCGGCGATGCGTTCCTGCTGCGTCTTGTCGCCGTGGATGGCGGAGGCCTTGATGCCGGCCTGCTCGAGGTAGCGCGCCAGGCGCGACGCGCCGATCTTGGTGTTCGAGAACACGAGGACCTGCTTCAGGTCGCGCGCGCGGATCAGGTGCTCGACGACGTTGCGCTTCTGCTCTTCGTCGACCTTGTACAGCACCTGGGTAATGGACGTGTTCGTGGCGTTGCTGCGCGCGACTTCGATCGTCAGCGGGTCGTTCAGGAAACTCGACGCCAGCTTCTTGATCTCGGGCGAGAACGTGGCCGAGAACATCAGGTTCTGGCGCTTCTTCGGCAGCAGGTTGATGATGCGCTGCAGGTCGGGCAGGAAGCCCATGTCGAGCATGCGGTCGGCTTCGTCCATCACGAGCATCTGGACCTGGGCCAGGCTGATGTTCTTCTGCTCCACGTGGTCGAGCAGGCGGCCCGGCGTAGCGATGACGATCTCGACGCCGCGGCGCAGGATCTCGGTCTGCGGCTTCATGTCCATGCCGCCGAAGACGACGGTGGAGCGCAGCGGCGTATGCTGGGCATAGGCCTTGACGTTCTCGGCGACCTGGATCGCCAGTTCGCGCGTCGGCGTCAGCACCAGGGCGCGCACGGCATGGCGCGCCGGCGACATGCTGGTATTGGCATGCGGCAGCAGCAGCTGGATGATCGGCAGCGAGAAACTCGCCGTCTTGCCGGTGCCGGTCTGGGCCGCGCCCATGACGTCGCGGCCCTGCAGGACGATGGGGATCGCCTTGGCCTGGATCGGGGTCGGATGGACATAGCCCTGGTCCGACAGCGCACGCTGGATCTCAGGCGCGAGGCCGAAATCGGCAAAGCGCACGGTCGGCGCGCCGCCATCTTCAATGGTGGTCGGTGTTTCAGACATGTTTTCTTTCGGGCAGTGAATCGTTGCGTTCTACGGCCGGGCTGCTGCCTGGGAGGGCCAACGCGGGAAAACCGGGGTGACGGGACGCGCTTCGCGCGGGCTTGGCCGGGAGCGGCGGCTTTGGCTGACGTAGAGAATCTAAATCGCGCTCAAGGTTACCTCAAATCGTACCCCCTGTATATGAAATCCGCGTTTTTGGCGGCAAATTGCAATCTTTTCATCAGCCGTTCTTTACCTGGCTTTACTCCGCTTTACATATAGAAACCTTCAGTTAGGCCGATAATTTACTCAATAAAACATTCCGCTTAGCAAAGGATTCCATCATGGTAGCGAGCATCAGCAGCAGTTCCGGCGGCCTGTCCAAATGGGCCGATTCCGTCTTCTCCAAACTGGATACGAAGAACCAGGGCTACATCGAGAAAAGCGACCTGCAGAGCGCGCTGTCGAGCACGGATGGGAGCACCACGCAGTCGAGCGACATCGACGACGCCTTCGGCGCCCTCGACGGCGACAGCGACGGCAAGGTCACCAAGAGCGAGCTGACGGATGCGATGACCAAGCTGTCCGACCAGCTGAACGCTCAGTTCGATGCAGCGCGCGTCAACGGCGGCGGCATGCGGCCGGACGGTCCCCCGCCGGGTCCGCCGCCGTCCGAAGATGCCCAGGATCAGGGAAGCATCGACGCCGCCAGCGGCAGCGACAGCACGCAAGGCACGCGCGGCGCCGGCGGTCCGCCGCCGGGTGGCCCGCACGGCCCGCGCGGCAGCGGCGGCGCCGACTCGGCCGACTCCACCGACAGCACGAGCAGCAGCACGGCCGAAGCGGCGGATGCCGACGGCGACGGCACCGTCAGCGCGCAAGAGCAGGCGGCGTACGACGCGAAGCAGGCAAGCGAAACCGGCGAGTCCACCGGCAGCGCGACGTCCAAAACCCACCACGAACGCGATCCGATGCGCGAATTCGCCCATGCGCTGCAGTTACTGAAGGCATATTCCGACGACAGCGACACGGCGTCGACCAGCAGCAGCGTCAGCGTCGCGGCCTGACTCAGGATGTGATCAGGCCGTGCTCGTCGAGCACGTCGTGCAGCAGCTCCAGCCGGATCATCGGATTGTCGAGCATGAGCATGCTCTGCTTCTGGTGATTCGGCAGCGGCAGCAGCTCGCACCAGCGGTTGGCCACCCAGCCGCAATCGTCCAGGCGGAACGGCGGCTGCACGGGCCAGCGGCTCTGCGGCACGTCGTGCAGCGACGCGAGCACGCGGTCGAGCGCGTCGGCCGCCCCTTTCAAATCGGACGGGATGCGCACGATATGGTCGTCTTCCAGCAACTCCGCCTCGGCCATCCACAGGCCGTTCGTGCGGCGTTCGCTTTCCAGGACGTTAAAACGCGCACCGCCGCGGCACACCACCTGCAGCAGGCCCGGCGTGGATGCCGTCGTGTCCTGCACGGACGCCAGTGTGCCCGCGGGTGCGAATTTTTCCTGCCCCTGCGGGGTGCGCACTTCCTGGCCGTGCGTCAGCAGCACGACGCCGAACGGCTCGTCTTCCGTCAGGCAATGGCTGATCATGTCGAGGTAGCGTACCTCAAAGATCTGTAGCGGCAGCACGCCATCCGGAAACAGGACCGTGCTGAGCGGGAACAGGGGTAACGTGATCGTGGCCATGCGCGCATGATGACAGATTCGCCGCGCGGGACGGAGCACGATTGCGCGCCGTTTCAGTCGCCCGGGCCGACGATCGGCAGGGTACGCACGGCCTCGGCCAGGACGCGCAGGCGCCACCCCAGGCGCGCCCAGCCGGGATCGGGATGAGTCCCCACGCGCACCGTGACGGCATGGCCGGGCGCCGCGTCGCAGGCATACACATAGTCGCCGGCCTGCTCGAACGGCAGGCGGAACGCATGGCCCGGCAGCACGAGCACTTGGCCGAACACGTGCGGCGCGATGTCGCGGTTATGCAGCAGCAGGACGTCGCGCACGCCCAGGGTCAGGCGCACCTCGGCCGGTACCAGGCCCGCTTGTTCCCCGCGCAGGACCGCGGCGCCGCGCGGGAACTCGAACGTGCGCTCGCGCGTCGGGTAGCGCACGGGCGCGAGCGCGGCCCACAGCAGGACGGCGACGAGGGCCAGCGCGGCACCCCAGCGCACGCGCTGCAGCAGGCTCATCGTGGAGAAGTGGAAAGGCATGGGCATGGCGTAAAACGCTCATTGTAGCCGGACCGTTCGCCGCCCTGTTGTGCGCCGATTCCGGCCATACACCGGTATCCTGTCATGACGGCGCGCTTGCCATGCCGGCAATGGACCATTGCCACCTTTTCCCTTGTCGAGTACAGCGTACTGCCTTCATGCCGCGTCCAGACCCATCGTCCATTCCATCCAACAGCTCTTCGCCGCGCAGCCCGGTCCACCTTCCCCTGCTCCTGGCCGCGCTCGCGTTCCTCGCCGCGCTGATCGTGACCTATATGGTGGCCGGCAACGCACAGCGGACCGCGGCGGGCGAACTGGCAGGTAATTTCAATTTCCGCGCACGCGACATGGCCGCCAGTATCGACCGGCGCCTGGACGTCTACGAGGAAGTGCTGCTGGCCACGAGCGGCTTCCTGCGCGGCTCGGTCGAGATCGACCGCGGCGCATTTGCCGAGTACTACGAGCTGCTGCGCCTGAACGAACACTTCCCCGGCATCGAGGCGCTGGGCATCGCCGCGATCATTCCGCCCGGCCGGCTCGACGCGCACGTCGCGGCCATGCGTGCCGAAGGCTTTCGCGACTATGCGGTCAAGCCGCCCGGGCCGCGTCCCGTGATCACGTCGATCACCCGCATCGAACCGTTCTCCGGGCGCAACCTGCGCGCCTTCGGCTACGACATGTTCAGCGAGCCGTCGCGGCGCACGGCGATGGAGCAGGCGCGCGATACCGGGCACGCGGCCGCCACCGGCAAGGTCGTGCTGGTGCAGGAAGGCGGTCATGGCGGCCAGCCCGGCTTCCTGATGTACGTGCCCGTGTACGAGGCCGGCCTGACGCACGACTCGGTCCCGGCCCGGCGCGCCGCCATCATCGGCTGGGTGTACGCGCCGTTCCGCATGAGCGACCTGATGCGCGGACTGGGCGGCGAGCATGCGGACGACCTGCAGGTCGAGATCTACGATGGCCTCGCGCCCACCGCGGACGCCCTGCTCTACCGGTCTTCCCGTGGCGGCCCCGTCAGCCGCAAGCCCCTGCTGAGCTACCAGACGACGGTCGACAGCGCCGGCCGCACATGGACCGTCGTCCTCCACTCGGCGCCGCGCTTCGAGGAGGCGCTCGACCGCCGTACGACGCTCGCGATCACGCTCACTGGCATTGGCCTGGGCATCCTGCTGGCGCTCGTCGTGTGGCTGCTCGCCTCCGAGCGCCGCCGCGCGCTGCAGCTGGCGCAGGGGATGACGGTGGAGCTGCGCGCGTCGCGCGACCGCATCGACGCCGAACGCGAACGCGTCCGCCTGATCCTGCAGACGGCGTACGACGCCTTCATCGCGGTGGCGCCCGACGGCCGCATCACGGACTGGAACCTGCAGGCCTGCAAGCTGTTCGGCTGGCGCGAGGACGAGGCGGTGGGGCACGACGTGCTCGACCTCCTGATCCCCGCACCGGAGCGCGAGGAGTGGCGCGACTGCCTGGCGCACTTCGCGCAGAGCGGCGCCTGCGCGATGCTGACGGGTCCTACGGAAACGACGGCGCTGACGCGCGACGGCCCCGCGATCCCGGTGGAAGTCGCGATCACGCCGCTGGCGACCAGGCAAGGCTATGGCATCACGGCATTCGTGCGCGACATCCGTCCGCGCAAGGAGGCGGCGGAGCGCGAGCAGCAGCGCCAGCAGCGGCTGGAGGAAGCGCGCGCCGCGCTGCTGCGCTCGCAGAAGCTGGAGGCCGTCGGCAAGCTGACGGGCGGCGTGGCGCACGACTTCAACAACATCCTGCACATCATCAGCGCCAACGTCCAGCTGATGCTGCGCAGCGACGACAATGGCCGCAAGCGCCTCCTGAACATCCTCGACGCCGTCGAACGGGGCAAGAAGCTGGCCGCCCAGCTGCTCGCCTTCGCGCGGCGCCAGCCGCTGCACCCGAGCGTCGTCAACCTGGCGCAGCTCATCGAACGCATGGACACGCTGCTGCACCGCGCCGTCGGCGACAGCGTCGCGATCCGGTTGACCATCGCGCCCGACCTGTGGAACGTCCTCGTCGATCCGAACCAGCTGGAAAACGTGCTGCTGAACCTCGTGATCAACGCGCGCGACGCGATGGAGGGCGGCGGCAATGTCACGATCACGCTGGCCAATGCGACGATCGACCCGGCCGACCCACTGGCCTATTCCGGCATCCGTCCCGGCGAATTCGTCACGATCGCCGTCAGCGACACGGGCAGCGGCATGCCGCCCGACGTGATGGAGCGGGCTTTCGAACCGTTCTTCACGACCAAGCCCGAGGGCAAGGGCACGGGCCTGGGCCTGTCGATGGCGCACGGTTTCGTCAAGCAGAGCGGCGGCCACATCCGGCTCGCGAGCAGGGAGGGAGAAGGCACGACCGTCACGATCTACCTGCCGCGCGCCCTGCAGGACACGCCCGATCCCGCCTTCGCGCCCGTGCCGCACTGAGTATCTGGTATCACCACCGCAGGAGAAGTTTTGAGCAATACCGACCAACACCACGCCGACGCCCTCGACGCCGTACCGCGTGCCCCGGGTTTCGACCTGTCCATCGCCTTCCTCGCGCAAGGCTACGAGTTCATGCCGCGCCGTTACGCCGCCCTGGGCAGCGACATGTTCGCGACCCGCCTGATGCTGCAGCGCGTGCTGTGCGTGCGCGGCGAGGACGCCGGCCGCATGTTTTACCAACCCGGCCGCTTCACGCGCCGCCACGCGCTGCCGGCGACGACGATGGCCTTGCTGCAGGACTTCGGCAGCGTGATGGCGCTCGACGGCGAAGCGCACAGGAAGCGCAAGGCCATGCTGATGTCGCTGTTCGGGCCCCTGGAGCGGCAGCGCCTCGTCGGCCTGGCCGCGGCCGAATGGCGCACGCGCTTCGCGCAATGGACGGGCAATTCGCAAATCGTCATGCACGACGCCGCGCAGGAAGTGCTGTGCCGCGCCGTGTGCCACTGGGCCGGGATTCCGGTCAGCGCGGCGGAAGCGCAGGAGCGCACGCGCGAATTCGCGCGGATGATCGCCGGCGCCGGTTCGGCGGGTCCGCGCAACTGGCGCGGCCACCTCGCGCGCGTCCGCACCGAGCAATGGGCGCGCGCCCTCGTCGACGCCGTGCGCGCCGGCCAGATCCAGCCGCCGTTCGACAGCCCGCTGAACGTGATCGCGCGCCACCGCGACGCCAATGGGGAACTCATGCACCGCAAGCACGCGGGCGTGGAACTCATCAACCTGCTGCGCCCGACGGTGGCCGTGGCGCGCTATATCGTCTTCGGCCTGCTGGCGCTGCACGAACACCCGCAATGCCGCACGCGCATCGCCTCAGGCGACGATGCGTACGCGACGTGGTTCATGCAGGAAGTGCGGCGCTACTACCCGTTCATCCCGGCGATGGGCGGCCGCGCCCTGCATGCCTTCGACTGGCGCGGGATGCATGTGAAGAAAGGGACGTGGGTGCTGTTCGATCTGTACGGCACGAACCACCACCCCGGGATCTGGGGTGACCCGGCCGTGTTCCGGCCGGAGCGCTTCGACCGCTGGCAGAGCAGCGGCTTCGATTTCGTGCCGCACGGCGGCGGCGACCATTACTCGGGCCACCGCTGCCCGGGCGAATTCGTCACCGGCGACCTGGTGAAGTCGGCCCTGCAGCTGTTCGCCGGCGAGATCGCCTACGATGTGCCGCCGCAGGACCTGACGGTGAGCATGCGGCGGATTCCGACCTTGCCGGCGAGCGGGTTCGTGATCAAGAACGTGCGGCCGGTGAATACCTGACGCACTCAAACGACGTCATCCCCGCGCAGGCGGGGATCCAATTTTGTTTGCGTCTCGACGACGCCTGAAACTTGGGTTCCCGCCTGCGCGGGAACGACGGTTTTGAGGTTTCGTATCGCGATGGTCAGCGTACGAGGCGCCCATCCAGCACGCGCACGCGTTCGCCATTGCGGAAGCGCGGCGCGCCCTTCTCGGTGAACGTGCGATAACCGCCGGCCGCCATCTTCACACGCACGTCCGTATAGGTTTCTGCCTTCATGTTGCGCTCGATGCGGTTGCCGGCATAGGCGCCGCCCACCGCGCCCGCCACCGTGGCGAGCGTGCGGCCGCGGCCGCTGCCGACCTGGTTGCCCAGCAGGCCGCCGACGACGGCACCGCCCACGCCACCGACGCCGCTGGCGCGCTCGGGTTCACGTTTGTACGTATGGTTCGAGACGACCGTGGCGCAGTTGCGGCACTGCGCTTCGGCGCGCGGGTGGTGGTCGGGTGCGGCCTGGGCCGCGAATGGCGCGGCGAGGACTGCGGCGACGAGGGCGGCACGGGCCGTATGACGGATCGAAAATGCTTGCATGGTGTTCCCCTTACATATCGTTGTAACAAACATGTGTACAGAGTAACGGTCATGCCCGGATGTGGAAAGAGTGAAACAGTATCAATTGCAAGTGAGTGTAACCGCCCAGTTTTGGTGCAATATGGAATGATGCTTGCCATAAATACGCTATTCTGTCTTTTTGATGCAACTTTTCGGTGCCACATTGCGAAAGTTTCTCTATAGTACTGACATGTGATTATTTGAAACAATTTACAAAAGACGGGGCGTCACCGCCGGCCTTCGTCATCCCATGTCCACATCCATGTCGTCACGTACCCTGCCCGTCATCGTCTGCACCGCCATACTGGCCTGCCCCACCGTGGCGTTCGCCGGCGCGGACACGGACACTGGCGACATCCGTACGCTGAGCACGATTCCCCTCGAGGAACTGATGCAGATGCGGGTCGTGACGGCCGCCTCGAAATTCGCCCAGCCGATCAGCGATGCGCCATCGTCCGTGGTCGTGCTCACGGCGTCCGACATCCGCGACCATGGCTGGCGCACGCTGGCCGACGCGCTGGCCACGCTGCCCGGCCTGTACGTGACGAACGACCGCAACTACACGTACCTTGGCGCGCGCGGCTTCCTGCGTCCGGGCGACTACAACAGCCGTTTCCTGCTGCTGGTCGACGGCATGCGCATCAACGACGCCGTGTACGACCAGGCCCTCATCGGCACCGAGGGCCTGATCGACATGGACATGGTCAAGCGCATCGAATTCGTGCCCGGCCCCGGCTCGGCCGTGTATGGCTCGAACGCGCTGTTCGGCGTGATCAACGTCGTCACGCGCGACGGCAGCGGCATGTCCGGCATCCAGGGCGCCGTCACCGTGGCCGGCCAGGGCGAGCGCAAGGCCCGCACCAGCTACGGCTGGCATGGCCAGAACGGCGCCGACCTGCTGCTGTCCGCCAGCGCCTTCAACCGCACGGGCCGCGACCTGTATTACCCGGAGTTCGACACCCCCGAGACCAACGGCGGCATCGCCCGCCACCTCGACTGGGACCGCGCCCAGAACTTCCTCGTCAAGGGCAGTTACGGCGGCGTGACGCTGTCGGCGAGCCACGTCGCGCGCACCAAAGGGGTCCCGACCGCCTCGTTCGGCGCCGTCTTCAACGCGCCCGACAGCACGCGCGACACGCAGACGAGCATCGGCGTGGCGTGGAACCGCCAGCTCGCACCGGCGCTGGCGCTCGCGGTGCAGCTGCAGTCGGGCCAGGCCGATTATCGCGGCCCAGGCTGGTATCCGGACACCGAAGGCGTGCCGCGCCTGAACATCGACGGCGCCCACGCGCGCTGGTACGACGCCAGCGCGCATGCGACCCTGACGAACCTGCCGGGCCAGAAGATCGTGATCGGCGCCGAGCTGGGTCGCGATGCGCACCGCGACCAGGTCAACTACAACGAGCAGCCCTACGAATTGCTGCTGCAGGACCACCGCGACGCGATGCGCCGCGCCGTGTTCGTGGAAGACGAGATCCGCCTGCCGGCCGGCTTCCTCGTCAACGCCGGCGTGCGCTACGACAACCGCGAAGACCCGGAGATGCATCGCTTCAGCCCGCGTGTGGCCGTCGTGTACAAGGCGACGCCGGCCGACACCGTCAAGCTGATCGCGGGCAGCGCCTTCCGCGCGGCCAACGCCTACGAGATGTATTACGCGCTGCCGGACATGGCGGGCGGCCTGCTCCCCAACCCGAACCTGCGCCCGGAAAAGATCGCGACGCGCGAACTGGTGCTGGAACACATGCTCGCGGGCGGCGGCCATGCGACGCTGTCGCTGTTCCGCTACGCCGTGGACGACCTGATCAGCCAGCAGATCGACCCGGGCACGGGCATGCTCATCTTCCGCAACATCGACCATGCCGACGCCCGCGGCCTCGAGGCCGCGCTCGACCGCGACTTCGGCGCCGTGCGCCTGCGCGCCAGCTATTCCTGGCAGCTGGCACGCGGCACCGGCGGCGTACCCCTGATCGATTCCCCGCGCCACCTGGCCAAGGCGAACCTCACGGCGCCGCTGGGCTGGCGCGGCGGCCGCGTCGGCGCCGAGCTGCTGTGCAGCGGCAAGCGCCTGGCCGACCAGGGCGCGGCCGGCGGGTACTGCGTCGCCAACGTCACGCTCTCCGCGCTGCGGCTGCTGCCGCGCGCCGAGCTGTCGCTCTCCGCCTACAACGCCACCGGCAAGCACTATGCCGACGTGGCCGGCCCCGCATTCGTGCAGACCGCGCTCGCGCGCGAAGGCCGCACGCTGGCCGCGAAACTCGACTGGCGGTTCTGACGATGGTCCGCGCCCTCTCCTTCCTTGCGATCGTAGCCGGCCTGGGCCTGGCGGCCGGCATGTGCCGCGCCCAGGTCGACGGCAAGGACCTGAAGGCGGCGTACATCTTCAACTTCGCCATGTTCACGACCTGGCCCGATGCCGCCGGCAAGGGGCCGCTGTTCGTGTGCACGAATCCCGACAACCCGCTCTGGTCCGGGCTGAACGCCCTGAACGGCAAGCCGGTCAACGGCCGACCCTGGACCGTGACCGAACTCGCGCATCCGAAAGCCGCGCGCTGCGACATCGCCGTGCTGCCGCGCGCCATGGAGCGGCCGGCGCTGCTTACGGGGGGCGTGCTCGTCGTGCGCGACGGTGCCGGCAGCAAGGCCGCCATCACGCTCGTCGAGGATGATGAACACATCCGCTTCGACATCGACACGCAGGAAGCGGCGAAGAGCGGCCTGCGCTTTTCGTCCCACCTGCTGCGCCTGGCGAGGAACGTGCTATGAACCCGACGACGGCACGCCGCACCGGGGAACTGAGCCGCATGCTCGGCAAGGGCCAGCTGCTGGCCGCGGCCGCCGCGCTCGGCGTGGCCTGCTGCATCCTGCTGGCTTACCAGTTCGTCGCGCTGCGCCGCAATCTCACCGACGACCTCACCGTGCAGGCCGCGATCATTGCCGACAACGTCGCGGCCACGCTGATGTTCCACGACCAGGACGCGGCGCACGAGATGCTGCGCTCGTTCCGCCACTCGTCGTTCCTGGCCGCTGCCACCGTGTACGACCGCCAGGACGTCGAATTCGCCGCATACCGCAACGGCGCCGTCGACGACACGCCGTCGCTGCTGCGCGACTGGACGCTGTTCACGCCGCTGTCGGTGGCGCGTCCCATCCGCTATCGCGGCATGGCGCTGGGCCGGGTCGTGCTGACGGCCGACACGGTCGGCATCCGCAACGGCCTGCTGCGCTACGGCGCCCTGCTGGCCCTGGCCTCGCTGGGCGCGCTGGTGACGACGTGGGTGCTCACGCGCCGCTCCAAGGCGCGCATGCGCCGCGCCGAATCGCAGCTGAAGCACCTGGCCTACACGGACACCGTGACCGACCTGCCGAACCGCCGCTGCACCTACGAGGCGCTGGAGCTGGAAATCGCCATGCGCACGGAAAGCGGCGGCCGCATCGGCCTGCTCTTGATCGACCTCGACAACTTCAAGGTCGTCAACGACACGGCCGGCCACGCCGCTGGCGACCGCCTGCTGCGCCAGGTCGCGAGCGTGCTGCGCGCGACGGCACGCCCCAGCGACCGCATTGGCCGCATCGGCGGCGACGAATTCGCCGTCATCGTCGCCCCGCTCGAGGATGCGGCCGAGCTGGAACGCGTGGGCCAGCGCATCGTGGCCGGCCTGCGCCAGCCGCTGCAGGTCGAGGGCCAGGAAGTGACGCCCACGGCCAGCATCGGCGCCTGCGTGTTCCCGGACGACGCGCACACGATGAGCGAACTGCTCAGCAACGCCGACGCCGCCCTCTACCGCGCCAAGGGCAAGGGCCGCGACACGGTGGCCGTGTTCGAGCGCGAGATGATCCTCGCCACGCAGCGGCGCGCTCGCCTGGACCGCGACCTGCGCCGCCACCTCGAGGCCGGCCTGCTGGAACTGTGCTACCAGCCGCAATACGCCTGCGGCTCGCGCAAGATGGTCGGCGTGGAAGCGCTGCTGCGCTGGCCGCATCCCGACCAGGGTTATATTTCGCCGGCCGAGTTCATTCCCATCGCCGAGGAAAGCGGCTTGATCGTCGAAGTCGGCAAGTGGGTGCTGGAACGCGCCTGCCGCGACGCCGTCGCGTTATACCGGCAGACCGGCACGTGGCTCAGCATGGCCGTCAACGTCTCGGCGCGCCAGCTGCGCGACCGCGACTTCATCGGCGTCGTCGAGCGCACGCTGGCGCAGACCGGCCTGCCCCCGGACCGGCTCGAACTGGAGCTCACGGAAAGCATGCTGATGGAAGACCTGGACGGCGCCGTCGATTTCATGCACAACGTGCGCGCGCTGGGCGTGCGCCTGTCGATCGACGACTTCGGCACCGGCTATTCGTCGCTCGCCTATCTGCAGACCTTCCCGATCAACCATCTCAAGATCGACCGCAGCTTCGTCCGCCTGCTGCCCACGTCCGGCACGACGATCGCCGGCGCCGTGATCGCCCTCGCCCACGGTTTCAACCTCACCGTGGTGGCCGAGGGCGTCGAGGAACCCGAGCAGTTCGAATGGCTGCGCCAGGCGGGCTGCGACTACGTGCAGGGCTACCTGCTGGCGCGTCCGCTGCCGCTGGCGGCGCTGCGTGCGCGCGTGCTCGAGGAGCGCGTGCCGGCCGCCTGAGCCGCGTTCAATCCGGCGCGGGCACGTCCACGATCAGGCGCGGATCGAGCGCCCGGATCCGCGGCTCGACGTAGTAGCCGCCCGCCTCCACATAACGTAACGCGCAGCGCCCGCACACGGTGCATTGCATCACCTGAGCGCGGTTGTAGGGATAGTGGCGCGGCGCGATCGGCGCGTCCGCCGACCAGGACGTCGTGCCATCCGGATGGTACTCGGCGAACGTGGGTTCGCCGTACGGATCGTCGACGAGCGTCCCCACCGTGCGCATGTGCGACTCCGGAAAATCCACCGGCACGCGCGTCCATTCCCGATAGGTGTCGATGGCGCAGGCGCACGGCTGCGTCACGGCGGCCGAGGCGTCGGCGAGCGATTTCAGTTCATCCACGGTCATCGAAAGCTCCATAGCTGCGGGTCCGATTCCGGCAACAAACCGTGCCGAACATCAAGCCTTACGGCGCCCGCGCGACGATGGTATCTTGTCGAGGCAAGTCCAGGGGAACCTCTTTAAGGAGAACACACGATGGCAGCGAAAAAGATCCTGTTGTTGACCGGCGATTTTGCGGAAGATTACGAAACCATGGTGCCGTTCCAGGCACTGCTGGCGGTGGGCCACACGGTGCACGCCGTCTGCCCCGGCAAGAAGAAGGGCGACAAGGTCAAGACCGCGATCCACGATTTCGAAGGCGACCAGACCTACACGGAAAAGCCCGGCCACCAGTTCGCGCTGAACGCCGATTTTTCCGAAGCGAGCGCCGACGACTACGACGCCCTCGTCATCGCGGGCGGCCGCGCACCGGAATACCTGCGCCTCGATCCGCAAGTGATCGCGCTGGTGCGGGGCTTTGCCCACGCCGACAAGCCCATCGCCGCGGTCTGCCACGGCGCCCAACTGCTGGCGGCAGCCGACGTCATCCGCGGCAAGCGCGTATCGGCCTATCCCGCGTGCGCGCCGGAGGTCAAGCTGGCCGGCGGAGAATACGCCGACATCCCGGTCGACCAGGCGGTCACCGACGGCAACCTCGTCACCGCCCCTGCCTGGCCCGCGCATCCGCAATGGATCGCGCAATTCCTCAAGCGGCTCGGGACCGAAATAACGCTGTAGTTCGCGCTGTAACGTCAGGCGGCTTCGGCGGACGCGATCATGTCGCCCGGAAGATGGGCGCATACACGGTCGCGGCCGCCCTGCTTGGCGCGATACAGCGCCTCGTCGGCATGTTTGATGACGACGCCGACCTCGTCGCGCTCGTGATGCTGCGCCACGCCGAACGACGCCGTGACGCGCAGGCCGGCCGGCCACGCCTGCTGGTGCAGCGCGCGGCGCAGGTTTTCCGCGAGGGTCCGTCCCTGGTGCACGTTGGTCATCGGACAGACGATGAGGAATTCCTCGCCGCCCCAGCGCACGAAGCGGTCCGACGAACGGATGCCGGACGCGATGACGTTGGCGAACTTGCGCAGCACATCGTCGCCCACGTCATGGCCATGCGTGTCATTGATCGATTTGAAGTGGTCGATGTCGATGAAGACCACGGCCATCGGATCGGCCAGCAGGCTCGACGTACTCATCAGCACCGCACGCAGGCCTTGCCGGTTCAGCGCGCCTGTCAGCGGATCGATGTGCGCCTGCCCGGCCAGGTCGCGCGCCTCGAGCTCCAGCGCCTTGTTGACCTCTTTGAGCAATGTGATGGCCGTCTCCCGGTCCTTCAATTCCGTACGCAACGACAGCGTGACGGCCACCAGCCAGCCGACGGCGCACAGGATCCAGGCGCTCACCAGTCCCATCAACAATGTATTCAAGGCGATCGCCTTGCCGTGCAATTGCAGCCGGCGCAACGTGAACACGTGCTCGCCGTCCTTGCCGTCGCCCCTGATCAGCAACTCGACGCGCGCGACATTGTCGACATTGACGGCCGCGTGCTCCATCGACGGCTTGACCATGTCCTTCCACCACGGTGCCACAGCGAACCATTTGAGCGGAATCAGCAACTTGCCGTCGGCCGGCAAATCGAGCTTATCGACCTGGTGGACCTTGAAGGTTTCCCACTGGTCGAGCCGCGTCAATCCTTCCTCGACCTGGGCCAGGGCCAGACTGAAGCCTGGGTTCCCGGTGCCGGCATAGTGTCCGTCGATGGTCATGTAATCGAACGTTGACATGTCCATACCCACATTCCCCTTGAGAAGATTGAACGTGAGTTTGCAATACGGCCATCCGTACTTCGGGACGATATGGCAATGAACGACCAGGTCGCGCCCTTTCTTTTCGATCGACCCGACCGAGGCGCCGCCTTCGCTGCTGCTGCTGCGATCATCCTCGATCCAGACCGGGAAATGATCGCTGGTCAGCTCGACCACCGTCTCCATGCCAACGCGCTGCCAGGTGAGCAGAACTATCGTCAGCAGCAGCAGTCCACCGAACACGTAACGGGCATATCCGACGATACGGGCTAACGGCTGAAGCGAAGCGATAGACGCGGACATGATTGTTATACGCGAGTGACGTCAGGCCGCCTTGGCATTCGCGATCATGTCCGCCGGGATGTGCGCGCATACGCGGTCGCGGCCGTCCTGCTTGGCGCGATACAGCGCCTCGTCGGCATGTTTGATGACCACGCCGACCTCGTCCCGCTCGTGATGCTGCGCCACGCCGAACGATGCCGTGACGCGCAAGCCCGCCGGCCACGCCTGCTGGTGCAGCGCATGGCGCAGGTTTTCCGCGAGAATCCGTCCCTGGTACACATTGGTCATCGGACACACGATAAGGAATTCCTCGCCGCCCCAGCGTACGAGGCGGTCCGACGACCGGATGCCGGACGAGATGACGTTGGCGAACTTGCGCAGGACATCGTCGCCCACATCATGGCCATGCGTGTCATTGATGGATTTGAAGTGGTCGATGTCGATGAAAACGACTGCCATCGGATCGGTCAGCAGGCTCGACGTGCTCATCAGCGCCGCACGCAGGCCTTGCCGGTTCAGCACGCCCGTGAGCGGATCGATGTGTGCCTGTCCGGCCAGGTCGCGCGCTTCGAGTTCCAGCGCCTTGTTGACCGTCCTGAGCAGCGCGACAGCCGCCCGGCTGTCCGCAAGTTGCGTGCGCAGCGACAGCGTGAGAATCGCCAGCCAGCCGACCGCGCACGACACCCATGCGGCCACGATCCACATCAGCAGCGTGTCGCGGCTGATCATCTTGCCGTGCAGGCGCAGGGCGTGCAGGGTGAATACGTGCTCGCCTTCCTTGCCACCGCCATTGATCATCAATTCCGCGCGCGCGACGTTGTCGACATTGACTGCGGAATGCGCCAGCGTCGGCTTTGTCATGTCCTTCCACCACTGCGCCACGCCAAACCACTTGATCGGTATCACGAAGACTTTGCCATCGGGCGGCAGGTCGAGCGCATCGATCTGGTTGATCTTGTAGGTTTGCCACTGGTCGAGGCGGGTCAGCCCTTCTTCGATATCCGCAAGCACCAGGCCGAATTTCGACGACCCCGGCCCAGCATATCGCCCCTCGATGGTCAAGAAGTCGAAACGGGACATGTCCATGCCCATCTCCTCCTTGAGGAAATTGAAACTCAACTTACAGTACGGCCACGGGCTCTTCGACGAGATATGGCAGTGCACGATGAGATCCTGCCCTTTGCGCTCGAGCGAGGCCACAGAAGCGCCACCGCCTGACCGGTCATCCTCTACCCACAGCGGAAAGTGATCGCCGGTCAACTCGACAACCTTTTCCATGCCATAGCGCTGCCATACGAGCAGGACGACCGTGACGACCAGCAAGCCCGCGAAGACATAGCGGGCATAGCCGAGGAGCCGGACAAGGGGCTGCAGCGAGGTTTCAGTGGAGGACACCGACATGGTGAGTTTTTTAGAGATTCTTGCGATACAGCAAGATACCTCACCGTTTAGGTGCATGCAATAAAACTGAAAAGCAGTGTTGCCATTCGGTATCAATTGGTGCGGATGGCGAACAAATTGTGTGACGCCGTGTCGACGACCGGCAATGACGAGCCCCACACCGAGGGGGCTATTTCGGGGCGGTACCTGCCGAGATAATGGCGGCCTTCTCTCAAGGAGTGCCCATGTCTTCGCTCAAACCGCTCGCAGTGGCCGTGTCCGGCCTGTTCGCCCTGACGCCCGCGCTGGCCGCGGACCTCGTCCAGAAAGTCAAGCCGCCCGTCAGCCAGGCCTATGTCGACCTCGCGACCTTCTCGGGCGGGATGCCGGCGATGCCGGGCGGCGGCGCGGCCGGCATGCTGGGTAGCCTGTTCAACAAGGGCAACGGAGGGGGCAATACCTTTGGCCAGACGCAGGGCCAGAGCCAGGGCCGCTGGATGGACGTCGTCCTGCTGACGCGGAATAACACCAATCTGAAAACGGCGACCCAGAGCGTACCGGCCGGCTCCCGGCTGGCGCCGACGCTGAACCTGCTCGCGCCGGAACCGCAACCGCACCAGGCGCCCGAGCGCAATATTCCGGATGACGAGCCGGCCAAGTTCGAGATGCCGAAGGGGAAGATGTATCTGTACTGGGGATGCGGCACGGAAGTCCGTAAAGGCCAGCCTCTCGTCATCGATTTCGCCAGGATGGACGTCACGCAGTACAACAAGTTCTTCCAGAATCGCGGCGCCACGGCGCGCGTCCCGACGCCCGTCCCCGGCCGCCCGGCATGGCCGAACAAGACCGATGCGCGCCTGCTGCCGGAAGGCGCGTCGATGGCGGGCGAGCATGCGTTTGCCGGGGACGGCATCGTGGACGGTTTCAAGTTCAACATCGACGCCGCGCACGACCTGATGCCGGCAGTGGAAGCGACCCGCAGCGACGATGGCAAGGGTGTACTGTTCAAGTGGAAAGCGATGCCGCAGGCGACGGCCTGGTTCGTCCAGGCGATGGGCATGCGCGACACGGGCCATGGCGGCGACAACGACATGGAACTGGTCTACTGGACGTCGAGCGAACTGCCCGACATGGGCATGGGACTCGTCAATTACCAGCCCGACAGCGCGATCGAAAAATGGCGCAAGGAGAAGGTGCTGCTGCCGGCCAGCGCCACCGAGTGCGCTGCGCCGAAAGAAGCCGTCGGCGCAACGGCCATGAGCCGCGTGATCGCCTACGGCGACGAACTGAACATGGCCTGGCCGCCGCGCCCGAAGGATCCGAAAATCACCTGGGAGCCGCAATGGGACGTCAAGGTGCGCCGCAAGTCGGTGGCGTCCCTGATGCCGGGAATGGATTCGATGGCGACGAGCGCGGCCATGTCCGGTCACGGCGATGACGTTTCAAGCGGACCGCCGGCGCAACCCGCCCCCGCCCAGGCCAGGACGCCCACGGCGACGGACGTGATCACGCAAGGCGCGGTGGGCCTGCTGCGCGGGGTGTTCAAGAAATAGCGCGCTCAAAGTCCACGCGTTGAAACTCCATGATCCAGTTCGTTTCCCACGTCGCGCCGCCATCCTTCGAGAACGCCTGCTGCCAGCGGGCGCTGGATGGCGCGATATCCGTCCAGAGGAAGCGCACGCGGATCGGTTGGCCGTTCAAGGTGTCGTCGGCAAAGAAGGTGCCGGTGCCGCTCTTGAACGCGCCCACGACCGGCGTGCCGAGGTCATGAGGATGACGGCTGTCGAGCCACCAGATCGACCATAGCGTCGTCGCCGGATCGTAGGCGCGGATCGAGGCCGCGCGATAGGTACCCGACGGCAGCTCCAGCACGTTGTCGTCGACATTCGCCTGGCCGTCTAGCAGCGGTCGCAGGGAACATGTCCCGGGGAACTCTTCCCATTCGGTGCAGCCGGCGAGGCGTTCCTTGAGACGCCGATGGCGGACCGTCCAGTGACCGACGAGGAAATCGAAATCGTTCATGGTGGCCTCCTTATGCATGGATGGCCGAGCGGGTGGTCGGCGTCAGTTTCATGGAATGGTGCGGCTTGTTTAGCCACTGCGACAAGGCCTGCGCGACGTCGCGTTGCCAGCGCCCTCCTTCAAGCAGCTCCTTGAACACGGCCACGACAACGAGCACGTTTTCCCCTTCACGCACGGGCAGGCTCGGGAAATTGTTCGGGCTCGATTCGGTGACATACCAGCCCTGCGCCAGCGCACCTTCGCTTTGAAGAACCGACGTCACACGCTCGTGACAGAAGTCGAGCAGTGCCGGGCTCGCGGCATCGCTCAGGCTGAACACAGCGATGTCGACCATGCCGCCAGCAAGCCCTGCCCTGCGCGCGGGATCATGTACGAGACCGGCACCGTGCCACGCCGGCCGCAGCAGCAGGACGTCGTCGGAATCGATCATGGTCGCGTTCGCCGCGTCGCGATGCGCAGCCCAGACGGGACCGCCATAAAAGCCCTGCAAGCCGCGCGCACGCGACGCCATGTCGGCAAAGCCGCGCAGCCAGACGAAGCGATCAGGATCGTCCAGGTCGCGGAACTGGCCCATCACGCTCATGCCTTCCGCTTCCTGCGACTCGACGAATTCGCGGTCGAACAAATCGACCAGTGCATCGCGTTTATTCGGGTGCAGCGTGTACTGGCGCAGTTCGACGATCTGGGGATGTTTCGGTGGCATCGCGGTCTCCTCATTGATTTCGATGCCGGCAGTATCGACTAGAATATCTGCCACCTCATGTCATATATTCCCGCCGATCATGCGCGCCAGCCGTCTGCTTTCCATCCAAATGATGCTCGAGACGCGCGGCCCCATGAGCGCCGCCGCGCTGGCCGAAGCGCTGGAGATTTCCGTGCGCACCCTGCACCGCGACATCGACCAGCTCACCGCCGCCGGCGTGCCGATCTACGCGGAACGCGGCCGCACGGGCGGCTTCCGCCTGCTCGATGGCTGGAACACGCGACTCACCGGACTGACGCCGGCCGAAGCGCAGGTCGTGTTCCTCAGCGGCCTGGCCGGCCCGGCAGCCGACCTCGGCCTCGACAAGCCGCTGCAGGGTGCGCAACTCAAGCTGCTGACGTCGATGCCGGAATCGTCACGGTCGGAAGCGCAGAAGATGCAGTCCCGCTTTCACCTCGATCCGGTCGACTGGTATCGCGAGGCGGATGCGGTGCCGTATCTGGCGATCGTCGCTGAAGCGGTCTGGACGGACAGGCAGCTGAGCATGTGCTACGAGAGCTGGCGTGACGAGGTCGAGCGGGTCGTGCATCCGCTGGGGCTCGTGCTGAAGGCGGGCGCGTGGTATCTCGTTGCTGCAGCGGATGGCAAGCCGCGCACGTATCGGCTCTCGAACGTGAAACGCGCGGCAATCCTGGAACAGAAAGCGCGGCGGCCGAAGCGGTTCGACCTGGCGCGGTACTGGGCGGAGTCCGTCGCGCGCTTCGAGTCGGAGCTTTATACGGATTATGCGGACGTGCTGGCGACGCGGGTTGGGCTCAAGGATTTGCGTTACCTGAATGCCGCGGTCGCGCGCGCGGTTGCGGAGGCGCGGCCTTCCCGCCGACGGGATGGACGGGTCGCGGTGCGTATTCCGGTCGAGTCGGTCGAGCATGGCGCCGGCCAGTTGCTGCGGCTGGCGCCGGAGGTGCAGGTGACGGGGCCGGCCAGGCTCAGGGAGGCGATCGTTTCCAGGCTGCGACGGGTTTCGGCGCTCTATGGTTGCTGACGAGGCGGCAAAATTCTGCGTCGTTTGGACGTTTTCGTAATTGCAACACGAAATGCGTGCGCACAGAATTTACTTTTCAGCAATTCTGTCACCGACCATCGTCGAACGAGGCCGCCCGATGTTTTCAGACGCAGTCACCAGACCACGCCAGGCGCGCCGCGAATTCGCGCCCACCCACCCGGCCGACGGCCCCCTGTTTCTCATCTATATCACGCTGATCTGGGTCGGCATGCTGCTCGGTTTCGGTCGCGAAATCGCCCGGCACATCGCGAACAACGACCCACCCTACCCCATGATCCTGCACGTGCATTCCACCGTGTTCGTCACATGGCTGGTGGCGTTCACCGCGCAGATCCTGCTCATCCGCATAGGGAAACCGGCCCTGCATCGGCGCCTCGGTATCGCGATGGCATTCGGCGTGGGCGTCCTCGCCGTCGTCGGCCCGCTGACGGCCTACACGATACAAAACCTGAATTTCGGCACGCCGCGCAGCGACCCCGCGTTCTTCAGCGTTCAACTGGGCGATGTGATCGGCTTCGTCGGCCTGAGCGTGGCCGCCCTCGTGCTCCGCAAACGGGTAGCGGCGCACAAGCGCCTGATGATGCTGGCGATCCTGCAGCTGAGCACGGCCGGCTTCGCGCGCTGGCTGGGCGGTGCGATTGGCTACGCCTACCCGTTCGGCTACTGGGGCCAGAGTTTCTGGGCGACGTTCCTGGTCCTGCACTTCACCAACGACATGCTTGCGCTCGGCATCGGCGTCCATGATCTGCTGACGCGCGGGCGGCTGCATCCTGCCTGGGTGGCAGGCATCGTCTGGAGTTTCGGGTGGCAGGTTACCCACGTCAGCTTGTATCTGTGGCCGGCCTGGTTACCGGTGGCGAAGAGGCTGCTGGGGCATTGAGATCGGCGACGCATCGTCCGTTTCAGAACGTGTAACCCAACCGGATCGAGAAACGGGGGCCAGTGTGACAGGGCGCGAAGATCCATACCCTTGAGCTCAGCCGTACCGATCCGTCCACAGAGCAAGACTCACCGTGCCGCTGCATCGTTTCCCAGCCTGTCCACCAGCTTCCCGAGCATCTCCATCGGCAGCGGAAACACGATCGTCGAACTCTTGTCGCCGGCGATCGACGACAAGGTCTGCAGGTAGCGCAGTTTCATCGCGCCGCCCTGCTGCGCCAGCACCTGCGCCGCCTGCATCAGCTTTTCAGAGGCCTGCAGTTCGCCCTCGGCGTGGATCACCTTGGCGCGCCGTTCGCGCTCCGCTTCGGCCTGGCGGGCGATCGCGCGCACCATCGATTCGTCCAGGTCCACATGCTTGATTTCTACGTTGGCGACCTTGATGCCCCAGTTGTCGGTTTGCGCGTCCAGCACCTGCTGGATGTCGATGTTCAGGCGCTCGCGCTCGGCCAGCATCTCGTCCAGCTCGTGCTTGCCCAGCACCGAGCGCAGCGTCGTCTGCGCCAGTTGGCTGGTGGCCTCGAAGAAGTTGGCGACCTGGATGATCGCGCGCTGCGGGTCGATCACGCGAAAGTACAGCACCGCCGATACCTTAACCGAAACGTTGTCGCGCGAGATCACGTCCTGCTTGGGCACGTCGTGCACGATGGTGCGCAGATCGACCCGCACCATCTGCTGCAGCACCGGGATCAGGAGGATCAGCCCCGGTCCCTTCACCGCCCAGAAGCGCCCGAGCTGGAACACGACGCCGCGCTCGTACTCGCGCAGGATGCGTACCGACGAGGCGAGCAGCGCCACCACCACGACCGCGATCAGACCGAATCCGAAACTGAACTGGAATAGCATTTGAGCCTCCTTGTGTTCAATTGTCGAGCGGTGCTACTTCGAGAACCGCTCCGCGGCGCGCCACCACGCGCACCTTCTGCGCGCGCGCGAGCGGCGTGGCGCTGACCACGCGCCAGGTCTCGCCGCCTACGTTGGCCCAGCCCTCATGCGGCGCATCGCCCAGCATCTCGGCCACGCTGCCGATCAGGGTCTCAGGACCGCTTACCGCGTGCCGCCGCCGCGTGCGCAGAGCAATGCTGGCGGTTCCCGCGAGCAGCAGCGCCGCCACCACGCCGACGCTCACGACCAAAAACGGCGGAATTCCCAGGCCCGGCGACTCGGTATCGATCAGCATCAGCGCACCGATCACGAACGCGATCACGCCGCCGATGCCGACCGCGCCAAAGGTCGGCAGGAAGGCTTCGGCGATCATGAAGGCGATGCCGAGGCAAATCAGCGCCAGCCCGGAGTAATTGATGGGCAGTAGCTGCAACCCATACAGCGCCAGAAGCAGGCAGATCGTGCCGACAACTCCCGGCGCCACCGCGCCCGGGTTCATGAATTCGAAGATCAGTCCGTAGATCCCGATCGTCATCAGGATCAGCGCGATGCTGGGGTTGGTGATCGCCGCCAGCAGCCGCGTGCGCCAGTCGGGCTGGGCGTCCTCGACGGCCGCACCGGCAGTGCGCAGGGTGCGCTCCTGCCCGAGCACGTTAATGACCCTGCCGTCCACCTGCGCCAGCAGGTGAGGAAGGTCCGGCGCCACGTAGTCGACCACGTGGGCCTTCAGCGCATCGCCGGCCGGCAGGCTGACCGCCTCGCGCACGGCGCGCTCGGCCCAATCGGCGTTGCGTCCGCGCATGTTGGCGAGGCCGCGGATGAAGGCGGCCGCGTCGTTGACCTGCTTGTGTTCCATCGTCGAAGGAGTCGCATTCTTGTCGCGCGGCGGCTCCTGTCCGCCGACGCCGACCTGGATCGGGCTGGCCGCGCCGATGTTGGTGCCGGGCGCCATCGCCGCGATGTGGCAGGCGTACAGGATGTAGGTGCCGGCGCTGGCCGCGCGAGCACCGCTGGGTGCCACATAGCACGCCACTGGAACCGGCGATGTGAGGATCGCGCGAATGATGGAGCGCATTGACGTGTCGAGCCCGCCGGGGGTATCGAGCTGCAGTACCACCAGTTGGCTGCCCTCTTTCGCCGCGCGGTTGATGCCGCGCGACACGTAGTCGGCATAGGCTGGTCCGATCGCGCCATCGACCGTCAGCAACACGACCGGGCCGCGCGCGGTTTGCGCGTGCACAGGCACACCGCCGACCAGCAAGGCCATCAGCGCGATGGCCGACCATGCAGCGGCCAGTATCTGGAAGAACGGCGGGAATGACGGCAGCCTTGCAGCCGTCTGTCGGAACATGCTTGCCCCCAGGCGGGACGACGGGTCCCAGTATCATTTAGATGCGCTGGACGTCCCGGCGGTTCCTGCACACATGTACAGAATTGAGCAGAACAGTGACTGACACAGCCTGGGTACACCTAAGGTACACAGAAAAAAGTGAAGAGAAAAAGAAAAAGGACTTGCGCCTTAACCGTGCAAGTCCTTGATTTTATTGGTAGGCCTCCCCGGAGTCGAACCGGGCACCAACGGATTATGAGTCCGCTGCTCTAACCAGGCATGAGCTAGAGGCCCGAAACTGGTACATCCGAAGACGCTAAAAACTCGCCACTTACGGTCGCCGAGCGGCCGAAGTGGCGAGAGGATATTGTTTTAGCGTAGGTCCGTCAAGCCTCAGCCGCTGTTGTTCTCGAGGAAGCTCTTCAGCTTGTCGGAACGCGACGGGTGGCGCAGCTTGCGTAGCGCCTTGGCTTCGATCTGGCGGATACGCTCGCGAGTGACGTCGAATTGCTTGCCGACCTCTTCCAACGTGTGGTCGGTCGACATTTCGATGCCGAAGCGCATGCGCAGCACCTTCGCTTCGCGCGGCGTCAGCGAGTCGAGCACGTCCTTCACCACACCGCGCATCGAGGCATGCAGCGCGGCGTCCGAAGGCGCCAGCGTGTTGTTGTCCTCGATAAAGTCGCCCAGATGCGAATCGTCGTCGTCGCCGATCGGCGTTTCCATCGAGATCGGCTCTTTCGCGATCTTCATGATCTTCCGGATCTTATCTTCCGGCATTTCCATCTTGATCGCGAGCGTCGCCGGATCCGGCTCAGCGCCCGTCTCCTGCAGGATCTGGCGCGAGATCCGGTTCATCTTGTTGATCGTTTCGATCATGTGGACCGGAATACGGATCGTGCGCGCCTGGTCCGCGATCGAGCGGGTAATGGCTTGGCGGATCCACCACGTTGCATACGTCGAGAATTTGTAGCCGCGACGGTATTCGAACTTGTCCACCGCCTTCATCAGGCCGATATTGCCTTCTTGGATCAGGTCGAGGAATTGCAGGCCGCGGTTCGTGTATTTCTTCGCGATCGAGATGACGAGACGCAGGTTGGCTTCCGTCATTTCGCGCTTCGCCTTGCGCGCCTTCATTTCACCGGCCGCCATCTGGCGGTTGATGTTGCGCAGGTCCGGCAGCGGCAGGACGACGCGGGCTTGCAGGTCGATCAGGCGTTGCTGCAGTTCTTTGATCGTCGGGATATTGCGGCCGAGGATGGCGCTGTAGGCGTGGCCGGCGTTCACTTCGCCGTCGACCCACTCGAGGTTCGTCTCGTTGCCCGGGAAGACCTTGATGAAGTGGGCGCGCGGCATGCCGCAGCGGTTCACGGCCACGTCCAGGATCTGCTTCTCGATGTGGCGCACTTCGTCGACCTGGCCGCGCAGGGTGTCGCACAGCTTTTCGACGACCTTGGCCGTGAAGCGGATGCCGAGCAGTTCGTTCGAGATCGCTTCCTGGGCCTTGACGTAGCCGTCCGAGTTATAGCCCTGCTTCTCGTACGCCTTGCGCATCTTGTCGAACTGCTGTTCGATTTCGCGGAATTTGTCGAGGGCCGAGTTCTTCAGCTGCTCGAGCTGTTCGGCGGAATAACCGGCCGCGCCGGAACTCGCGCCCGCCTCTTCTTCCTCTTCCTCTTCTTCCTCTTCCTCGTCTTCGTCCTCATCGTCGTCGGACTCGGTCGCTGCCGGCGCGACGGCGGTCGGCGACGTGGCTTCGTCTTCGTCCGGGTCGACCATGCCGTCGACGATTTCGTCGATCTTGATCTCGTCCTGCTCGATGCGGCGGGCGGCGTCGATGATCTCGGCGATCGTCACCGGGCAGGCGGAGATCGCCTGGATCATGTCGCGCAGGCCGTCTTCGATGCGCTTGGCGATCTCGATCTCGCCTTCGCGGGTCAGCAGTTCAACCGAACCCATCTCGCGCATGTACATGCGGACGGGATCGGTGGTGCGGCCGAAATCGGAGTCGACGGTCGACAGCGCCGCTTCGGCGGCAGCTTCGGCTTCGTCGTCGCTCGTGACGGTGGCGACGTTATCGGACAGCAGCAGCGTTTCGGCATCGGGCGCGTGCTCGTAGACGGCGATGCCCATGTCGTTGAACGTGCCGATGATGCCTTCGATCGCTTCCGGATCGACGATGTTGTCCGGCAGATGGTCGTTGATCTCGGAATACGTGAGGAAGCCGCGCTCCTTGCCCGACTTGATCAGGGCCTTGAGCTTCTGGCGGCGGATTTCCAGTTCCTCTTCGCTCGCTTCCGTATCCGACGAGAATGCATCTTTCAGCAGCGCTTTTTCCTTGGCCTTGCGGTCCTTGGCCTTGGCCTTGTCGACCGCTTTCAGTTCGGCGCGCTCGACCGCGTTCAGGGCGGCAACTTCATCGTTTTCGGGCGTGAATTCCTTGGGCTTGCGACCACGCCGGCCCGGGACCTTGACGGCCGGCAGCACGTAGCCCGACGTGTCGATCGCGGCGAGGGCCTCCGCGTCGGTCGTCTGGTTGACTGGGGCGACACCCGCAACGCGAGCTTCCGCCTTGTCTTGCGAATTGTCCGCCTTGGCGGACATCCTGGTGGATTTGGTAGCCACTTTGGTTTCGGGTTTCTTGGTTGGCACAGGCGCTTTCGAAGTCACAACGACCACTTTACGATGGTTAATGATAAAGTTTTGTTACCTTACATCACGCTGCAGGCATACACTGCTGCCCCGCTAACTGAAACACCCAGCCCGAATTGTCACGAAAAATCGTTTCAATGCTTGCAATAGTTAGCGTTTTATTATAGCACGCACCCCTGTTCTTTCCAGTCAAGAACGGCGCCTTGGCAACTGGTCCCGATCAGGCGAATTTCGCAGGGGTGTCGTTTGCCGCCTCCCGGGCCAAGAGGTCCTGCTGAGCTGTGATTTCGCGATAGCGGGCACTCACCTGATCTGGGGTCAATCCGGAAGAAAACAACTGGTTCAACTCCTGTTTCAGCACGTCCATCTTGACTTGCCTCACGGCACTTGTGAGCCAGACGCGGTCCGCGTCGATATCCGATTCCGGTTCGACCGCGATCGATGCGATCAGGTTGTCGTACTCCGAACTCGCCTCCTTCAATTGCTCGGACAACGCGGCGAACGTACCGTTCGGTCCCAGTGCCTGCGCCATCGCCACGAGCTGGCGCAAACGTTCGGCCTGCTCGGTGCCGAAATGGTCGAACGCACGCAAGGCCGACTCGTCCAGGCCCAGTGCCAGCGCCGGATGCGAGACGAGGATGCGCGACATCTGCAATTCCAGGCCGACCGGTTCCGGACGCCCCTGGCGCGGCGGCGCTTTCCTTGCCACTGCAACCGGTTTGGACAACTCGAACAACGTTTCGATCTCCGCCGGCGTTGACTCCGTCAGGTTTGCCAGGCCGCGCACGATCTGCAGGCGCAGGGCGGTCGGCGTCATCGCCTGCAGCAGCGGTTTCGCATCGAACTGGACGCGCGCCCGGCCTTCCGGCGTGTCGAGATCGTGTTCCGTCGTCACCTCGCGCAACAGGAATTGCGACAGCGGCATCGCTTCGTTGATTTCCTGGGCGAACGCATCCGCGCCAAACTCGCGCACATAGCTGTCCGGATCATGCTCTTGCGGTAAGAACAGGAACCTGATCGTCTTGTTGTCCGTCACCTGCGGCAGGCACGCTTCCAGCGCGCGGCGAGCGGCGCGGCGACCGGCCTTGTCGCCGTCGAAGCTGAAGATGACGTTGTCCGTCTGGCGCAGCAGCTTTTGCACGTGGGTACTGGTACATGCTGTGCCGAGCGTCGCGACGGCTTGCGGGAAGCCGAGCTGGGCCAGGGCGACCACGTCCATGTAACCCTCCGTCACCAGCACGTAGCCGGCATCGCGGATCGCCTGGCGCGCCTCGAACAGGCCGTACAGTTCATGCCCCTTCTGGAACAGCGGGGTTTCCGGCGAGTTCAGGTATTTGGGTTCGCCACCGTCCAGCACGCGGCCGCCGAAGCCGATCACCTGTCCTTTCGTGTTCCGGATCGGGAACATGATCCGTTCGCGAAAACGGTCGTACCTCTTTTTATTGTTGCCATCCTCGTCCACCTTGTCGATGACGAGGCCGGACTCGACGAGCGCCAGCGCCTCGTAGTCGCGGAAGACGGAACGCAGGTTGTCCCAGCCGCCCGGCGCATAGCCGAGGCCGAAGCGGGCGGCCACTTCACCCGTCAGGCCGCGGCCTTTTAAATAGGCGATCGCGTTCGGCGCGGTGCGCAACTGGGCGCGGTAAAAGTCACAAGCCTGGTTCAGCGCATCCGTCAGGGCCAGGGTCTGCGCCTGCTGGGCGGCGCGCTGGGCCGGCGGGATCTTGTCGTCCTCCTGGGGCACGATCATGCCCACGCTCTGTGCGAGATCCTTGACAGCGTCGACGAAGCCCATGCCCGAGTATTCGATCATGAAGCCGATGGCGGTGCCATGGGCGCCGCAGCCGAAGCAGTGGTAGAACTGCTTGGTCGGGCTGACGGTGAAGCTGGGGGACTTCTCGTTGTGAAACGGACAGAGCCCCATGTAATTGGCGCCGCCCTTTTTCAGCTGCACGTAACGCCCCACCACGTCGACAATGTCAACGCGGTTGAGCAGATCGGTAATGAATGATTGCGGAATCACTTGATCTAACTAACAGTATTTGTCTCAGGTCAGACTATACCGCAGGGCTCGTTACAAGTTGATTTGCAACAATGCAACATGGCGTTGCCGCTCCGGTGCATCAAAAACGGACACAGCCGTGGCATCGATGCCGCAACCGTGCCGTGCACGTATTAACCGCCAGCCAGGGCCTTCTTGACCTGGGCCGAGACGGCCGTCATGTCGGCGCGGCCGGCCAGTTTCGGTTTCAGGATGCCCATCACCTTGCCCATGTCCTGCGGACCGGCGGCGCCCGAGTCGGCGACGGCAGCGGCCACTTCGGCGGCGACTTCTTCATCGGACAGCCCGGCCGGCATGTAGGCCGACAGTATGGCCAATTCCGACTTTTCCTTGTCGGCCAGATCTTGGCGGCCACCATTTTCGAACTGGGTGATCGAATCCTTGCGCTGCTTGATCATCTTTTCGACGACGGCCAACACCTGCGCATCCGTCAGCTCGATGCGCTCGTCCACTTCCTTCCGCTTGATCTCGGCGATCAGGAGACGGATCGTGTTGAGACGCTCGCTCTCCTTGGCGCGCATCGCGGCTTTCATGTCGTCGGTGATTTGGTCTTTCAAGCTCATGGAAACTCCGTTCGATAGGGGCAAAAGGCAAAACCCGCTGCGGCACAACCGGAGCGGGCTTCGTCGAATTCAGGCCTTGCAACGCCGGGACTGGCAGTGGCCGTCACCGGGGAAGACGTGAATATAAATCAGTACAGCTTCTTCGGCAGTTGCTGGCTGCGGATGCGCTTGTAGTGACGCTTCACGGCAGCGGCCAGCTTGCGCTTGCGCTCTGCAGTCGGCTTCTCGTAGAACTCGCGTGCGCGCAGTTCCGTCAGCAGACCGGTTTTTTCGATAGTGCGCTTGAAGCGACGCATAGCGACTTCGAACGGCTCGTTTTCTTTAAGGCGGATAGTGGTCATGTAAAAATGAAACCGTTGGATTTAGGGAAGAACGAAATTCTAACAGCTTTTCAAGTTCTGTGCGAAGTTTTTCATCAGTGTGCAAAGTTGCCACATGGCTGTTTTTTCACTCGATCGCGCTGCCTGCCGCGACGCCGGAAGCCCATGCCCACTGGAAGTTGTACCCACCGAGCCAGCCCGTGACGTCGACCGTCTCGCCGATGAAATACAGGCCCGGGACAGTGTTCGCCATCATCGTCTGCTGCGACAGTTCGCGCGTATCGACGCCGCCCAGCGTCACCTCGGCCTTTTTATAACCTTCCGATCCTGTCGGGACGATGGCCCAGCGGTTGATCGCATCGCCCAGCTTGCGCAGTTTCGCATCGGCCATGTCCGGCAGGCGCGCATCTGGTGTCAAACCATTGCCGGTCAGCAGGCCTTCCGCCAGGCGCGTCGGCAGCCATTGCGACAAGATATTGCCCAGCTGCTTTTTCACTGTCGTCTTCATGCCGATCAGCTCTTCCGCCACATCCATTTCCGGTAGCAGATTCAGCACGATGGGCGTGCCCGGCTGCCAGTAGCTGGAGATTTGCAGGATGGCCGGCCCGGACAGGCCGCGGTGCGTGAACAACAGATCTTCGCGGAAATAGCCGTACTTCGCGTTCTTGCCCTTCTTCGATCTCGTCGTCACGTCCACTTCAAGCGCGATGCCGGCCAACGGCACGAATGGTTGCCAGCTGGGGCCGTCGAACGTCAGCGGCACGAGGCCGGGGCGCGTCTCGACGATTTTCAAATCGAAATGTTTCGCGATGCGATAACCCAGGTCGGTGGCGCCGATCTTCGGGATCGACAGGCCGCCCGTTGCGACCACGACATTGCTCGCGAGAATAGGCTCGCCGTCCGTGTCGATGCGGAACCCTTCCGCGTTCTTCGTGACGGCCGCCACCTTGCACGGCATGCGCCACTGCACGCCGCCCGCATCGCATTCGGCCTTCAGCATCGCGATGATCTGTTCGGACGAGTCGTCGCAGAACAGCTGGCCGCGGTGTTTTTCGTGGTACGCGATGCGGTGCTTTTTGACGAGCGCAAGAAAATCCTGCGCCGTGTAGCGCGACAGTGCGCTGCGGCAGAAATGCGGATTCTCGGAGAGAAAATTCTGCGGGCCGGCGTTGATGTTGGTGAAGTTGCAGCGACCGCCGCCCGAGATGCGGATTTTTTCCGCCAGCTTGGCGGCGTGGTCGACCAGCAGGACGCGCTTGCCGCGCTGGGCCGCGGTGGCGGCGCACATCATGCCGGCGGCGCCGGCACCGATGATCGCCACGTCGTAGTGTTTTGCCATGCCTCTTCCGTCAATGCTGCGCGCAAAAGGCGTGATTGTACGGGAAGGCGAACGGTTCAGACAGCCGAACGTAACGCCCGCGCCACCTGCACGCACTGCGCCACCTGCGCCGCGATCGGCGGCGGCACGGGCTGTTCACCGCGCAGCGCACGCAAGATCCAGTCGGCGGTCGCTGCGGCGTCGCGGCCCTCCGGTGCGGGCGCCAGCTCGTCGGTCGGCGCATCGCGCTCGACCAGCAGCGTTTTTTGTCCGGCGTGGAACCAGTTGATTTCCTGGGCGCGGTTGGCGTTCGCCACCGTCTCGCCTTCCGTGCCGCGCATGAGGAACGCGTCGCCGCGCACGTGCGGCGCGGCCGTTGCGAAATACTCGGTCAGCATCGCCAGGTATTCCGGGTGCGTGTACGACACGAGGCGCAGCGCCGGGCCCTCGAACGGCTGCAGGATCTTGACGAGGGTGTGCGTGGAATTGCGCACGCCGAGGATGCGGCGCAGCGACAGCTGGTGCGCCAGTTCCGGCGCCAGCCGCTCGATCGGCATGAAGCACGGGCGACCGGCCGCGAAGGCATCCAGCATGTCGGCCGTGGAGCCGCTCGGGCCGATGCCCATCTCGGCGAAAATCTCGGCCGTCGTCACGCGGCCCGGGTCTTCCTGCACGCCGTGCACGAGCACCGGCACGCCCTCGCGCGCGAGCAGCAGGGCCAGCAGCGGCGTCAGGTTGGCCAGCTTGCGCGCGCCGTTGTAGCTGGGGATCAGCACGGGCGCGAAGTCGCCGGGCGGCGCGGGCAGCGGCGCGAACGAGCTTTCCGCCGCGTCCATGAAGCCGGCGATTTCTTCCACCGATTCGCCCTTGATGCGCATCGCAAGCAGGATGCCGCCCAGTTCCAGGTCGGACACCCGCCCGTCGAGCATCGCGCCGTAGAGCAGTTTCGCATCGTCGCGCGTCATGCTGCGCGCGCCTTTTACACCGCGGCCGATCTCCTTGATGAAGCGGGCGGCCGGGAAGGGATTTTTGGAGGTGTTGGTCGTGTCCATGATGACAGGATACCATGCAACATTTTTGGGCAGGAGGATGCAAGGTGTAAGATTTCAGGCTAGACTCAACGATCCCCTCTGGAATAAATACGATTGCCATGCTGATCACGCCCGATATCGAAAACACCAACGTCACCTCGTTCGCGACCATGCCGACGCCGAGCGAGCTGCATAAAAAACTGCCGCTGACGGACAAGGCCTTCACCACCGTGATGAAGGGCCGCGAGACCCTGCGCAACATCCTCGACCGCAAGGACAAGCGCCTGTTCGTCGTCGTCGGCCCCTGCTCGATCCACGACCCGGTCGCGGGCCTCGACTATGCGCGCCGCCTGAAGGCGCTGCAGGCCGAAGTCGAAGACACGATGGTGCTCGTGATGCGCGTGTATTTCGAAAAGCCGCGCACGACGACCGGCTGGAAGGGCTATATCAACGATCCGTTCATGGACGATTCGTTCCGCGTCGACGTGGGCATGGAGCGCGCGCGCCAGTTCCTGCTCGACGTGTGCGAACTGGGCCTGCCGACCGCCACCGAAGCGCTCGACCCGATCTCGCCGCAATACCTGGGCGACCTGATCGCCTGGACCGCGATCGGCGCGCGTACGACGGAATCGCAGACGCACCGCGAGATGTCGTCCGGCCTCTCGACGCCGGTCGGCTTCAAGAACGGCACCGACGGCGACGTCAGCATCGCCATCAACGCCGTGCTGTCCTCGTCCAGCCCGCACTCCTTCCTGGGCATCAACGGCCAGGGCGGCGTGTCGATCGTGCGCACCCGCGGCAACGCCTACGGCCACGTCGTGCTGCGCGGCGGCGGCGGCCGTCCGAACTACGACTCGGTCTCGGTCGCGATCGCCGAACAGGCGCTCAAGAAGGCCGGCCTGCCCGCGAACCTCGTCGTCGACTGCTCGCACGCCAACAGCTATAAAAAGCCGGAACTGCAGCCGCTCGTCATGTCGGACGTGATCCAGCAGATCAGGCACGGCAACCAGTCGCTCGTCGGCGTGATGATCGAGTCGAACATCGTCAGCGGCAGCCAGCCGATTCCGAGCGACCTGTCGCAGCTGAAGTATGGCTGCTCCGTCACCGACGGCTGCATCGCCTGGGACGACACCGAGGCCATGCTGCGCAGCGCGCACAAGGAATTGCTGCAGCGGCCGTGATGCCCTGGCGGGCCAATGCAGGTACAATGGCAGATTGCGCGCCGCCCCGGCGCGCCGATCTTGTCTTCCTCATACTGTTCCTGCTTGCCCATGATTGTCCTCGGCGTCGAATCCTCCTGCGATGAAACCGGCCTGGCTCTGTACGACACGGAGCGCGGCCTGCTGTCCCACGCACTGCACTCGCAGGTCGCGATGCACGAGGAGTACGGCGGCGTCGTGCCGGAGCTGGCGTCGCGCGACCATATCCGGCGCGCGCTGCCGCTGCTGGAACAGGTGCTGGCGAAGGCCGACCTGCCGATGGAACGCATCGACGCCATCGCCTACACGCAGGGTCCCGGCCTCGCGGGCGCGCTGCTGGTCGGATCGTCCGTCGCCTGCAGCCTGGCGCTCGCACTCGACAAACCGGTGCTGGGCGTGCACCACCTGGAAGGCCATTTGCTGTCGCCGCTGCTCGCGACCGAGCGGCCGGAATTCCCGTTCGTCGCCCTCCTCGTCTCCGGCGGCCACACGCAGCTGATGCGCGTGGATGGCGTCGGCCGCTACACCTTGCTGGGCGAGACGCTGGACGACGCGGCCGGCGAAGCGTTCGACAAATCGGCCAAGCTGCTGGGCCTCGGTTATCCGGGCGGTCCGGCCATTTCCCGCCTGGCGGAATTCGGCGATCCGGAAGCGTATAAACTCCCGCGCCCGATGCTGCACTCGAAGGATTTCAACTTCAGCTTCTCGGGCCTCAAGACGGCCGTGCTGACCGTCGTGAAGAACAGCGCAACCGACATTGCCAACGTCTGCGAACAGGACAAGGCCAACATCGCACGCGGCTTCGTCGATGCCATCGTCGACGTGCTGACGGCGAAGTGCGTGCTGGCGCTGAAGCACACGGGCCTCAAGCGCCTCGTGATCGCGGGCGGCGTGGGCGCGAACCGCCAGCTGCGCGCGTCGCTGAACGAAGCGGCCGCGAAGAAGCGCTTCAAGGTCTACTACCCCGAACTCGAATTCTGCACGGACAACGGCGCGATGATCGCGTTCGCCGGTGCGATGCGCCTGGAGCGCAATCCGGACGCGGCACAGCGCGACTACGCATTCAACGTGCGTCCGCGCTGGCCGCTGGACGAGATCGAACCCGCCTGACCTTCAGGCGGCTTCCTTCGCCGGCCTCGCCTGCCGGTGATACAGGAACTCCAGCACCCGCGTCCGATACTCGTTATACAGCGCATCGTGCGCCAGCGCGACGCGTTCGCGCGGCCGCGGCAGGCGCACGTCCACGATCTCGCCGATCGTCGCGGCCGGGCCGTTCGTCATCATCACGATGCGGTCCGACAGCAGCACCGCCTCGTCCACGTCGTGCGTGACCATCACGACCGTCGACTGGGTCTGGGCGACGATGCGCAGCAGCTCGTCCTGCAAATGGGCGCGGGTCAGCGCATCGAGGGCGCCGAACGGTTCGTCCATCAACAGCACCTTCGGTTCCATCGACAGCGCGCGGGCGATGCCGACGCGCTGCTTCATGCCGCCCGAGATCTCACTGGGCCGCTTCTGCGCCGCATGCGTCAGGCCCACCAGCGCCAGCGCGTCGGCCGTGCGTGCGCGCAGCTTGTCCTTCCCTTCGCGGGCGCCGAACACGCGCTCGACGGCCAGGTAGACGTTCTCGAAGCAGGTCAGCCACGGCAGCAGCGAATGGTTCTGGAACACGACCGCGCGCTCGGGCGCCGGTCCGGCGATCTCGCGGCCGGCGCAGATCAGCACACCCTCGGTGGCGCGCGTCAGGCCCGCCAGCAGGTTCAGCAAGGTCGACTTGCCGCAGCCGGAGTGGCCGATCAGCGTGATGAACTCGCCGCGCGCCACCTTCAGGTTGACGTCGGTGAGCGCGTGGAAGCGGCCCTTGCGGGTGTCGAACAGCATCTCGACCTGCTGGACTTCGATGAATTTCGGTTCGCTCATGATCCACTCTCTTCGTAAGTGACGGCGCGGGCCAGTGCGACCAGCGCCTGTTCCAGCACCAGCCCGACCACGCCGATGACGACGATGGCGATGAGGATGTGCGGCACGTTCAGGTTGTTCCACTCGTCCCACACCCAGAAGCCGATGCCCACGCCGCCGGTCAGCATCTCGGCCGCGACGATCACCAGCCACGCCGTGCCGATGGCCAGGCGCACGCCGGTCAGCATGTACGGCAGCACCGCGGGCAGCAGGATCTTCGTGAAGACCTTCCACTCCGACAGGTTCAGCACGCGCGCCACGTTCATGTAGTCCTGCGGCACGCGCTGCACGCCGACGGCCGTGTTGATGATCATCGGCCAGATCGAGCAGATGAAGATGGCCCAGATGGCGGCCGGGTTGGCGGCCTTGAACACGAGCAGGCCGATGGGCAGCCATGCGAGCGGCGACACGGGACGCAGCAGGCTGACGATGGGATTGCACATCCCGGCCAGGAAGCGCGAGCGGCCGATCAGGAAGCCGAGCGGGATACCCGCCGCCGCGGCGAGGCCGAAGCCCAGCGCCACCCGCTTGAGCGACGCGAGGATGTTCCAGCCGATGCCCTGGTCGTTCGGCCCGTTGCTGTAGAACGGGTCGGCGAACAGCTGGACGGCCGCCTCCCACGTGACGAAGGGCGACGGGAAGTTGCTGTTGTTCGCGGAGACGAGCTGCCACACCAGCACCAGCATGGCGAGACCCAGCACCGGCGGCAGCACTGCCAGCAACAGCGCGCGGCCGTTCGGCATGCGCAGCGCCAGGCCGTGCGGCAGGCGCACCGCAGGTTTGACGCGCGGTTTCGATGTCGAATTCACGACGGTATCCATGATGTCCTCCGATCAAACCTTGATCTTGAAAGCGGCGGCATACGCGGCCGGGTTCTTCCCGTCCCACACGATGCCGTCGATGAGCTTCGCCGACCGCATCGGCGACTTCGGCACGTCGGCCTTGGCCAGCGCGGCCGCCTCGCGGTACAGGCCGACCTGGTTGACGCTCGACGCCACGGCCAGGTAGTCGGGATCGGACTTGAGCAGGCCCCAGCGGCGGTGCTGGGTCATGAACCACATGCCGTCCGACAGGTATGGGAAGTTGACCGTGCCGTCGTTGTAGAACTTCATGTAGTTCGGGTCGTCCCACGTCTTGCCCAGGCCGTTCTGGTAGCGGCCCAGGATGCGCTGGTTGATCACGTCGACGGAGGTGTTGACGTACGATTTGTCGGCGATCGTCTCGGCCATCTTGACCTTGTTGGACAGGCTCGCGTCGATCCACTTGCTCGCCTCCAGCACGGCGGCCACGAGGGCCCGCGCCGTGTTCGGATATTTTTTCACCCACTCGAGCGAGGTGCCGAGGGTCTTTTCCGGATGGTCCTTCCAGATGTCCTGCGTGGTCGCGGCGGTGATGCCGACGCCGTCCGCGATGGCGCGGTGGTTCCACGGTTCGCCCACGCAGAAGCCGTCCATGTTCCCGACCCGCATGTTCGCCACCATCTGCGGCGGCGGCACCGTGATCACCTTGGCGTCCTTCATCGGATTGATGCCGTAGCTGGCGAGCCAGTAGTACAGCCACATCGCGTGCGTGCCGGTCGGGAAGGTCTGCGCGAAGCTGTACTCTCGCTTGTCCGTGCCCATTACCTTCGCCAGCGACGGGCCGTCCACGGCCCTGGCGTCGGCCAGCTTCTTCGACAAGGTGATGGCCTGGCCGTTCTGGTTCAGGTTCATCAGCACCGCCATGTCCTTCTTCGGACCACCGATCCCCATCTGCACGCCGTAGATCAGGCCATACAGCACGTGGGCGGCGTCCAGTTCGCCGTTGACCAGCTTGTCGCGCACGCTGGCCCAGGACGATTCCTTGCTGGGCACGATCTTGATGCCGTACTTCTTGTCGAAGCCCAGCACCGACGCCATCACCACGGAGGCGCAATCGGTCAGCGGAATGAAGCCGACCTTCACTTCGGTCTTCTCGGGCTTGTCGGAGCCCGCGGCGAAGACGCCACCGGAGACGAGTCCGGTGAGCGAGGCCGTGGCACCGGCGGCCAGCAGGCGGCGGCGGGTCAGGTTGGTTGTATCGGTCATGTTGGTCCTTGTAGAAGGCAATCGAAAGTAGAGACAACGCTGCGGCGGGCGGAGTGGCCAGCTCCGGCGCCCTCGCAGTCAATACAGCAAGTGCCGTGCCAACACGCAAAATGGTGCGTCGGCACCGTGGTTGTGCCGACGCACCATGAAAAACGGGTCCACACACCGATTGCGTGCAACGGTCCGCATGGCTGCGGCGCATGCGCGTCCGGAACCGTGCGGCGTGCGCCGGCGTGGCGCATGATCTCGAACGCAGCAACGCGCGCCGCTTCCGAATGGGCCGCTTCGGACACTTTTTCGATGAACTTGTAACCTTGACATCGATCCTACCGTGTGACCGTCATTCTCCAAAGAATGGCAAACTCTGGCAGTTGAGTTTTACGGAGGTATCGAATGCGCGTGGTTAGCTGGAATATTCACTGGGGCTGTGGGAGGGACGGGCGCATCCGGATCCACGCAATCATCGATGTGCTGCGCAAGCTGAATCCCGACGTGATCTGTCTGCAGGAAGTGGCCGCCAACCATCCCGAACTGGAGGGCAGCGCCAGCGCGAGCCAGTTCAAGCAACTCGCCGGCGCGTTCGGCGGGTACCACATGATCGAGCAGGCGCCGAGCGAAATCTACCGGAACAACCTGCCCCGCCAGTTCGGCAACATCCTGCTGTCCAAATTCCGCATCACCCAGGCGCAACGCCACATGCTGCCCTGGCCCGTCGATCCGGAACACCCGGCCGGCATGCCGCGCGGGATGATCGAAACCGTGCTGGAAGCGCCCGGCGGCAAGCTGCGCCTCCTCACCACCCATCTCGAATATTTTTCGCCCATGCAGCGCCGCGCGCAGGTGCGCCGCATCCGCGAACTGCACGAGGAAGCGTGCGCCCGCGCGGCCGTCTACCAGCCCGAGCCCGATCTCGAGCCGCCGTTCCAGCTGGGTTTCCGGCCCGGCACGGCGATCTACTGCGGCGATTTCAATTTTGGTCCGGATTCCGAAGACTATCGGGCCCTGCTGGCGCCCGCGTCAAGCGGTGCACTGGGCCTCGTCGATGCCTGGCGCGTGCGCCACGGCGACGCCCCGCGCGCGCCGACGGCCGGCCTGCACGGGTTCAAATGGCCGGAGAAGCCCGACTGCTACGACTATTTCTTCGTCACGGAAGACCTGGCGGGGCGGGTGTCCGACATGAGCGTGCAGTCCGAGACGTCGGCCTCGGACCACCAGCCCATCGTCCTTGACCTGAACTGAGCTGGGCTGAACCGAGCTGGGGCCGCGCCGCCTCAGGCGGCCGGTTCCTCGTCCTGCTCGAGTTCCTCGTCCTGCTGCGCGATCTGGCGCAGCGCCTGCTCGAACACCTCGGGCGGCTGGCCACCCGAGATCAGGTGGCGCTGGTTGATCACGATCGCCGGCACCGAGCGGATGCCGGCGCGCTGCCAGTAGTACTCGAGCTGGCGCACCTCGTCGGCGTACGCGTTGGATGCCAGCACCTGGCGCGCGGCTTCCACGTCGAGGCCGACCTCGCCCGCCGCGCGCAGCAGCACGTCGTGCGCGCCCGGGTTCTCGCCCTGCGTGAAATACGCCTCGAACAGCTTTTCCTTCAGCGCCTGCTGGCGGCCCTGGCCTTCCGCCCAGTGCAGCAGGCGGTGTGCGTCGAAGGTGTTGTAGATGCGGCCGCGTTTGCTCATGTCGAACGTGAAGCCGACGGCCTCGCCGCGCTGGCGGATCATCTCGCGCGACTGGTCCTGCTGGGCGGGGGTGGAGCCGTATTTCTCGGTGATGTGTTCGAAGATGTCCTGGCCTTCCGGACCCATGCCCGGGTTCAGCTCGAAGGGCTGGAAGTGCATGTCGACCGTAATGTCACCGCCCACCCGTTCCAGTGCCTGCTCGAGCGATTTCAGACCGATCACGCACCACGGGCACGATACATCCGACACGAAGTCGATTCTCATTTGCTTGCTCACTTTTTCACCGCCTTCCAATTGGTTTCACTAACGCTTAGGGCATATGGTGACACATCGAACGAAAGGCAGCAGCGCGCCAAACAAATTCGGCAAATCAAAAAGAAAAGGGGCCTGATCGGCCCCTGTGCTCACTTCTTCTTGACCGCCGGTTTGGCAGCCGCAGCGCCCTTGGACTTGCTGCCGATCTTCGATTCCTTGCCGGCCATGAGATTGCCGATGTTGCTGCTGTGGCGGTAGAGGAGCAGCAGGCTCATCGCGATGACGGCGACCAGTTTTTCGTCCGCGCCGAACAGCAGGCCGTAGTAGAACGGCGCGAAGACCGCGGCCACGAGCGCGGCCAGCGACGAGTAACGGAACGCATACGCGACGACGAGCCAGGTGACCAGCGTCGCCAGGCCGAGCCAGACGTTCAGGCCCAGCAGCACGCCCAGCGCCGTCGCCACGCCCTTGCCGCCGACGAAGCGGAAGAACACGGGCCACAGATGGCCCAGAAAGACCGCGATGGCGACCAGCGCCACGCCGCCGTCCTCGACGCCGAAGCGCTCGCCGAAGCGGATCGCGAGCCATACGGCCAGCCAGCCTTTGGCGCAGTCGCCGGCGAGCGTCGCGATGGCCGCCTTCTTGCTGCCCGAGCGCAGGACGTTGGTGGCGCCCGGGTTCTTCGAGCCATAGGTACGCGGGTCGGCCAGGCCGAACAGGCGGCTCGCGACGACGGCGAAGGAAATCGAGCCGATCAGATAGGCTGCGATGGTGAACAGAATTGTGTACATGAGTCTCTTTTCTTAATCCCTACCGGGCTTAATCCCTGGCCAGGAATCTGGCGCGCGTGAAATATACACCATCGGCCGAGCCGGGCGATAGTCAGTCGGCCAGCGCGCAGTTCACCGGACGGGCCTTCAGCACGTCCACCAGCACGGCGGGCGCGATCCCGACCAGGAAACCGCGCCGTCCGCCATTGATATAGATTTTGTCCAGCTGCAGGATGCTTTCCTCGACGTAGACCGGCATCGCCTTGCGCACGCCGAACGGCGACGTGCCGCCGACCATGTAGCCGGAATGGCGCTGGGCGACGTCCGGCTTGCACGGTTCGACGGATTTGCAGGGGATGGCGCGGGCGAGGTTCTTCGTCGAGACCTTGCAGTCGCCATGCATCAGCACGATCAGCGGCTTGGCCGCCTCGTCCTGCATCACGAGGGTTTTCACGACGGCGTGCTCTTCCACGCCCAGCTCGCGCGACGACACGGCCGTACCGCCGTGTTCCTCGTATTCGTAGGGATGCTCCGTGAATGCGACCCCATGCTTGCGCAGGAACTGTGTTGCCGGGGTTTCGGAGATATGCTCTTTCTTGGCCATGCGTGTTACGCTAAATGCAAACGGAGGAGTTGCTTATTATGCAGCAAGAGATTCGCTTTGCCACCTTCAACGTGTGTAACCTCGCCCCGCCGGGCGCCAGGCTGTACGACAACCTGGAACCGAGCACCCCCGAGGAATACGAAGCGAAGATCGCCTGGACCGCGCACCAGATCGACATGCTCGGCGCCGACGTGATCGGTTTCCAGGAAGTGTTCTCCCAGGCCGCGCTGGCCGAGGCGCTGTCGCGCACGCGGCGCTTCCGCGACGCCGTCCACGTCGGCTTCGACCCCGACCCGGACGCGGAGAAGCTGACGCCCAGCGTCGCCCTCGCCTCCCGCCTGCCCCTGGCCGACGCGCCCCGTCAACTGCCCTATTTCCCGCCCGGGATAGCGATGCCGCCCGGCAACCGCGATCCGGAACGTTTTACCCGTGCGCCGCTGCACGCGGCGATCCAGCTGACGCCGGATCTCGTCGCGGACGTGGTGGTCGTGCATTTAAAATCGCGCCGCCCCGACTACCGCGCGGGCGACACGGGCGACGACCCGCAGCTGTACGCGCTGGCATCGCTGCGCTCGCTGATCCGGCGCGGCACGGAAGCGGCCGCGCTGCGCGTGCTGCTGACCGACATCGGCCGCACGCACCACCGCCCGCGCGTCGTGCTGGGCGACTTCAACGACGTCGCCGACGCGGTCACGACCGGCATCGTGCTGGGCCTCGGCGCGCCCAGCGGCGACCGTTTATATGATGCCTGTCAGCTGCAGGGCCGCCAGGACCATCTGCGGCACGTCGGTTTTTCCAACGTGCACGATGGCTATCACTCGACCATCGACCACATCCTCGTGTCGGCGGAATTCAATGCGTCGCTGCCGGGGGCGCTGGGCGAAGTCATCGACGTCGTCTACCTGAACGACCACCTCGATCTCGGGTTGCCGGAGGCGTCGGATCACGGGCAAGTGCTGGCGCGGCTGCGCCTGTTCGAGCGGGCCGGCACGCCAACCGGCGACGGCTGACGCCCGCCCGTCGTCCCCGCGAAGGCGGGGACCCAAGTTCTGCAAACGTAACCGCTACGCTGGCGAAATTGGGCCCCTGCCTCCGCAGGGGCGACGTTGGTTAGTGTTTCGACCGTCTGCACGTCCGCCCCGGATTTTTCGCAGTTCAGCGTCCCTTTTGCACCGCTCGTCGCATTCCGATAGCGGTTCGTCATGGACAAACCTACCATGCCGTCATGCGCTGGGAGCTCCATCCTGCCTGGCAGGACGGAGCACGTGCGCTCTCCTTTCCGCTCGCGCTTGCCACTACATAAAGAATAACCATGAAGATCGAGTCCCTGCCTTTGTCCGCCGACCAGCCCGCCAAGAAACCGGCGCCGCGCCGCCGCGCCAGGATCATTGCGCTGTCGCTGCTCGCCGTCGCACTCGCGGGCGCCGGCGCCTATGCGCTGACCCACCGCGCCGCGGCGCCCGCGCAAGCGGCCGCACCGGCACCGGCGGCGGCCAAGGAACCTGTCCACGAACTGTCGGTGCGCGACATCGCCCGCGTCGAGGCGCGTCCGCTGGCCGTCACCCTGCCTGTCACCGGTTCGCTGATGCCGCTGGCGCAGGCCACCGTCAAGTCGAAGGTATCGGGCATCGTGCTGTCGACCGCCGTGCAGGAAGGCATGGACGTCAAGGCCGGCCAGGTGATCGCGCAGCTCGACCCGGCCGAGGCGCGCGCCCGCGTCGCGCAGCAGCAGGCCATGCTGGCCGACGCGCAGGCACGCCTGACGATGGCCAGGAAAAACATGAGCAACAGCGCGTCGCTGCTGAAGCAGAATTTCATCGCGCAGAACGCGTACGACACGTCGGCGAACGCCGTCGACCTGGCGCAGGCCGCCGTCGACTCCGCGCGCGCGCAACTGGACCTCGCGCGCATCGCGCTGGCCGATACGACGATCCACGCACCGCTCTCGGGCGTCGTCAGCAAACGCCACGCGCAGGCCGGCGAAAAGCTGGCGCCGGACAGCCCCGTGTTCTCGATCGTCGACCTGAAACACCTGACGCTCGACGCCCAGGTGCCGGCCTCCGACATCCCCCGTATCCAGGTGGGCCAGGACGTGCAGTTCAAGGTCGACGGTTTCGACGGCCGCAACTTCACCGGCAAGGTCGCGCGCATCAACCCGGCGACCGAGACGGGCTCGCGCGCCATGATCGTCTATGTGGACGTGGCGAATCCGGACGGCCTGCTGCGCGCCGGCATGTTCGCCAAGGGCACCGTCGTCACCGAGAAGTCGAACGCGCATCCGCTGCTGCCGCTCGGCGCCGTCCGCAAGGACAACGGCCGCGACGTCGTCTACCGCATCGACAACGGCAAGGTCGTCGCGCAGCCGGTGAAACTCGGCCTGCGCAACCAGGACGAGGGCGTCGTCGAAGCGCTGGAAGGCGTCGACGCCGGCATGACGGTGCTCGCGGTGCCGCTGGACGGCATCAAGCCGGGCAGCCAGGTGAAACTGCCGGACGCGAAAGGCTGAGCCATGTGGATCACACGTACCAGTATCAAATACCCCGTCTTCGCCACGATGGTGATGGTGGGCCTGATGGTGCTCGGCCTGTTCGCGTACCGCGGCCTCGGCGTCGAGAGCATGCCGAACGTCGAGATCCCGGCCGTGTTCATCGAGACCGCGTATCCCGGCGCCTCGCCTGAACAGGTCGAGAACGACGTCACGCGCCCGCTCGAGGAAGCGGCGAACACGGTCGGCGGCATCAAGACGATCCGCAGCACGTCGTGGGAAGGCCGCTCGGGCGTCGGCATCGAATTCCAGCTGACGGTCGACATGGACCGCGCCGTGCAGGACCTGCGCGACCGCATCAGCACCGTGCGCGGCGGCTTCCCGCGCGAGGTGAAAGAACCGATCGTGTTCCGCGAGGAAGGCGAGAACACGCAGCCCGTGGTCCTGCTGGCGCTGACGTCGAAGGAGCGCAGCCTGCGCGACCTGACGATGCTGACCGACCAGGTGATCGTGAAGCGCCTGCAGGCCGTGGCCGGCGTGGGCCAGATCCGCGTCAACGGCAAGCAAGACCGCCAGGTGCTGATCGACATCCGCCCCGACCAGCTGAAGAGCCTCAACGTCGGCATCGACGAGGTGATGAACGCGATCACGACGACCAATGCCAACCTGCCGGCCGGCCGCATCAGCCGCGGCGCACGCGAGAACCTCGTGCGCATCGAAGGCAAGATGAAGGAAGCGGCCGACTTCAAGCGCATCGTCGTCGCCAACCGCACCGGCGGCCCGATCTACCTGAGCCAGGTGGCCGACATCTCCGACGGCGCCGCCGAGGAACAGTCGATCTCGCGCGTGAACGGCGAGCGTTCCATCACGCTGGAGATCGCGAAGATCCAGGACGCCAATACGGTGCAGGTGGGCACCGGCGTGAAGGCCGCCATCGAAGCGATGAAGACGACGCTGCCGAAGGACATCCAGTTCCGCATCCTGGACGACAAGGCGAAGAACGTGCAGGGCCAGCTCGACAACGTGAAGGACACCATCATGGAAGGCGCGATGCTGACCATGGTGATCGTGTTCTTTTTCCTGCACTCGTGGCGCAGCACGATCATCACGGGCCTGACCCTGCCGATCTCCGTGCTGGCCAGCTTCATCGCGATGAAGTACTTCGGCTTCACGCTGAACTTCCTCACGCTGATGGCGCTGTCGCTGTGCATCGGCCTGCTGATCGACGACGCCATCGTCGTGCGCGAAAACATCGTGCGTCACTTCGGCATGGGCAAGAACCACGTGCGCGCCGCGGAAGACGGCACCAACGAGATCGGCGTCGCCGTGATGGCGACGACGTTCGCCATCGTCGCCGTGTTCGTGCCGATCGCGTTCATGAAGGGCATCATCGGCCGCTTCTTCCTGCAGTTCGGAATCACCGTCGCCGTCGCCGTGCTGGTGTCGCTGTTCGTCAGCTTCACGCTCGACCCGATGCTGTCGTCCGTGTGGCCCGACCCCGTGAAGGACCGCTTCAAGTACGTGCCGTGGCTGGGCCGCCTGATGGCGCGCATCGAGCACGGTATCGAGTGGCTGCACGGCCTGTACGCGAAGGTGCTGGGACTGGCGCTTGCCTGGCGCAAGTCGACCCTGCTGCTGGCCGTCGTGCTGTTCGGGGGCAGCCTGACGCTGGTGCCGATGATCGGCGGCGAATTCGTGCCGCAGGTCGACGACGGCTACATCCATATGCGCCTGAAGACGCCGATCGGCTCCAGCCTGGAATACTCGGATGCGAAACTGCGCCAGGCCGAAGCGGCGCTGGGCGAGTTCAAGGAAATCGAAAGCGTATCGACCATCGTCGGTTCGTGGGAGGGCCGCAACTACTCGGAGGTGCACCTGAAGCTGACGGACGTGCACAAGACGCACCGCCGCTCGCAGCAGGACATGGAAAAAGTCATCCGCGACCGCCTGGAGAAGATAGCCGGCATCTCGATGACGGTGGGCCAGCGCCCGATCTACATCGCCATCCTGGGCAATGACGAAGCGAAGCTGGACGCGGTGGCCCACACTTTGATGGACAAGATGCGCAAGATCCGCGGCATCGCCGACATCGAGTACAGCCAGGAAGGCGCGAACCCGGCCACCATCGTCAAGATCAACCACGAGCTGGCGTCCGACCTCGGGCTCACCGTGCAGCAGATCGGCACGGCGCTGCGTCCGTTCGTCGCCGGCGACCAGACCAACCGCTGGCTCGCGCCGGATGGCCAGAACTACGAAGTCAACGTGCAGCTGCCGAAGTCGGGCCGCGAGAAGGTGGCCGACCTGGCCGACCTGTCGGTGGCATCGGGCAAGCGTGACGCGATGGGCAACCCGGTCATGGTCCCGCTGCGCCAGGTCGTGCAATTCATCCCGTCCACGAGCCCGCAGATGCTCAAGCGCCAGGCCCTGCAGCGCCGCGTCGCGGTTTTCGCCGGCCTTGAAGGCCGTCCGCTGGGCGACGTGATGGGCGACGTGAACAAGGAAATGAAAGCCATGCAGCTGCCGGACGGCGTGCGCTTCGACGTCGGCGGCGACGCCCAGCAGATGGACGAGACGATGGCCGGCTTCGGCGTCGCCCTGGGCATTGCCGTGATCTTCATCTACCTCGTGCTGGCATCGCAGTTCGGCAGCTTCCTGCAGCCGATCGCGATCATGGTGTCGCTGCCGCTGTCGCTGATCGGCGTGCTGATCGCCCTGCTCATCACGAAGACGACGCTGAACATCTTTTCCATCATCGGCGTCGTGATGCTGATGGGTCTAGTGACGAAGAACGCGATCCTGCTGGTGGACTTCGCGAACCACGGCCAGCGCGAAGGCCGCTCACAGTTCGACGCGCTGATGGAAGCGGGCCAGGTGCGCCTGCGCCCGATCCTGATGACGACGCTCGCGATGATCTTCGGCATGCTGCCGATGGCGATCGGCATGGGCGAAGGCGGGGAAACGCAGGCGCCGATGGGACGTGCCGTGATCGGGGGCGTGATCACGTCGACCCTGCTCACGCTCGTCGTCGTGCCGGTGGCTTATACCTATCTCGACAGTCTCGGCAAGCGCGTGGCGGCGTGGTTCAGGAAGGGGCACGAAGAGGAGACGGCAACGGAACAAACCGCCTGACATACGTCGTCCCCGCGAAAGCGGGGACCCATACAGAGCCTCAGAAATCGCACCCGTCGCGTTTAAGCAAGCTCAGCATGGGTTCCCGCGTGCGCGGGAACGACGATTAATGGTCAAGCCGGATCGTGCTCCTGCTGTGCCTCTTCCCCGGAATCCTCATCCTGCGCCGGCGCATCGTCCCCCTTGTGCTGCTTGGCTTCCTGCTTCTTGCGCGCCTTTTCGTCCGCCTTGCGTTTCTTCTCCAACTCCCGCTGGCGTTTTTCGTACTGGAAATTCGTCTTGGCCATGCTCACCTCTTGCTATCGTTGGAAAGGTCGTACCGGTCCATTATGGACCAGTCATCCCACCCCGTCTTGAGAATTAACCACGCGGGTGGTGCCGCGCGTGCAGGTGCTTCAGGCGTTCCCGCGCGACGTGGGTGTAGATCTGGGTCGTGGAAATGTCGGAATGGCCCAACAGCAATTGCACGACGCGAAGGTCGGCGCCGTGGTTCAGCAAATGCGTGGCGAACGCGTGACGCAGGGTGTGCGGCGACAGCGGCGCCGTGATGCCCGCCTTCGCCGCATGCTTCTTGATGACGACCCAGAACATCTGGCGCGTCATCGGGCCGCCACGGCCCGTCACGAACAGCGCGTCGTCGACCTGGCCGTCGAGGATGATGCCGCGCGCCTCTTTCATATAGCGCTCCAGCCAGTGTCGCGCCTGTTCGCCGAACGGCACGAGACGCGTCTTGCTGCCTTTGCCGGTAATGCGCAGCACGCCATCGTTCAGGCTCAGCTCGACCATCTTCAGCGCGACGAGTTCCGACACGCGCAGGCCGCTGGCATACATCAGTTCGAGCATCGTGCGCTCGCGCAGGCCGAGCGGCGTCGAGACATCCGGCGTCCCCAAGAGCGCGTCGACCTGGGCCTCCGAGAGCGTATGGACGAAGCGCTGCGGCTGCTTCGCGGACGCCATCTTCAGGCACGGATCGGCGGCGATGCGGCGGTCGCGCAAGGCAAGCTGATAAAAGCGCTTCAGCACGGACAGCCGGCGGTTGGCCGAGCTGGGCTTCGTGTCTTCATGGCGTTCGGCGAAATAGGCGGCGATGTCCTGCGGTTCGACGGCGTACAGGTCGCCCCGCTCCGGCCGCTTGACTTCAAGCCAGCGTGCGAACAAGCGCAGGTCGCGCCGGTAGGCGTCGAGGGAGTTCTTCGCGAGGCCGTGCTCGAGCCAGAGCGTGTCGCAGAACGCGTCGATCAGGGGAAGATTGACTGCTGCTGCCATGGCATCTCGAGCGCCAGCGCGCCTTCGTGGCGCAGCAGCCAGCGCTTGATTCCGAGCTGGAATCCGTGTTCGTCATCGCTGCTGGAAAAACCGCCCAGGCCGCCGGACGCCGTCACGCGGTGGCACGGGATCACGAGCGGGAACCAGTTCGCGCCGCAGGCCTGGCCGACGGCGCGCGGGGCCGATTCCAGCTGCTTGGCGATCTGGCCGTACGTACGGACGCTGCCGCGCGGGATCGCGCAGATGGTGTCCCACACGCGCCGCTGGAAGGCGCTGCCGGCTTCCTTCAGCGGCAGGTCGAAGCGGAAATCGGGATCCTCGAAATAGCGCGCCATCTGGACGGCGGCCTGTTCCGCGACGGCATCCTGCGCCGATTTTTCATGATAATGCGACGGCAGGTAGACCAGTTCGCGCAACCGCCCGTCTTCGGTACGGATGCCCATCGCTCCAAACGGCGCCGCGATGATGGCGCTGAAAATCTCGCTGCCTTGTTGTGTGTTCATCGATGCAGTGTAAGACCCGGCAAGCGCGTTCGCAAGCGTCACCGGCCGCAGGCAAAAAAAAACGCACCCGTAGGTGCGTTTCTAATATGGTCACGTTTTCGGCTGCCTGGTCATTGCCGGCTGCATCATATAAAACGTGTGTCTCCTCCTAACTGTTTTACGGTAAAGTTTGTGTTTACCGCTTTCTTTTCCCTCTCCCAAATCGTATTCGGTCGCTTTATCGCACCAGGTTGGTGCCAAAAGGTGCCCCATCATAACGCAACCGCATAAGAAAAGCGTAGTTTTTTATATACATTCACGAAATATATTTCGGTCATAAGCCCCCATGACATGTCATAAAAATGCTAGTGCCGGTGTTTCATTGATTACAGGCAACTAACACGTTTTACCCGCACCGAATGAGGGCGATTCTCACCGCGCCTGGGCCGTCGTCACGGGCGCCGTGGCGCGCGACGTCGTCTGGTTGATTGCATCGATGAGATCCTTGCCGATCCGCCCTTCCACCTGCTTCTGCACGGGCAGCAGCGCGCGGCGCCAGTCGGCCTGCTCCTGCGGCGTCAAAGTGTAGATCTTCGTCTTGCCGGTCTTGCGGATCGCCTCGAGGGCAGCGTCGTTGTCGCGCTGAGCGATGGTCTTCTCGAACGCGGTCGCTTCGCGCATCGCCTGCGCCAGTTCCCCCCGGATGTCGCGCGGCAGGCCGTCCCAGAATTTCTTGTTGACGATGACGGCATAGCCCAGGTAGCCGTGGTTCGACACCGTCACGTATTTCTGCACCTCGTGCATCTTTTGCGTGTACATGTTCGACGGCGGGTTCTCGGTGCCGTCCACGATATGCGCCTGCAGGGCGGGATAGACTTCGGAAAACGCCAGCACCTGGGGCACCGCGCCGAGCGCGCGCATCTGCACGTCGAGCACCTTGGAACCCTGGATGCGCATCCGCAGCCCGTGGAAATCCGCCGGGCTGTGCAGCGGGCGGTTGGCCGACATCACTTTAAAGCCGTTGTCCCAGTAGGCCAGGCCCGTGATGCCCTTCGATTCCAGCTTTTGCAGCAGGTTCTTGCCGATCGGGCCTTCCGTCACGGCATACAGCGCCGCCTTGGTCGGGAAGATATACGGCAGGTCGAACGCTTCGAATTCCTTCACGCCGAGCGGTGCGAATTTGGCGAGCGACGGCGCCAGCATCTGCACGGCGCCCAGTTGCAGGGCTTCCAGCTCTTCCTTGTCCTTGTAGAGCTGGCTGTTGGGATAGACTTCGACCTTCACCCGGCCGCGCGTCCGCTGTTCCGCCAGCACGCGAAAGCGTTCGGCCGCCAGGCCCTTGGGCGCGTCCGGCGACACGACGTGGCTGAACTTGATGATGATCGGTGCCTGGGCCTGGGCGCCGGCGCCGGTCAGCACAGCAAGCGCGGCCAACAAGGCTTTGATGCGCATAAATTTGATCTTCCCGCGGTGTATATTCGGATACCGACCGCCAGTGTGCCGGTTCCGCTGTGCGACCGCTATCGTGGAAAACCACGACAGACAGTCGTCGGTAAAAGATGAAACGTTATCACATGAAAACATTCACCCTGCCCCGCCCTGTCAAGCAAGGCCCGTGGCGCTGGCTCGTGCCCGTGTTGCTCGTGCTGCTGTTCCTGCTCGTCCTGCTGTGGCTGCCCTGGCAGGCGCGCCAGATGGAAAGCAACGAGCGTCAGGAACAATTGATCGCCGATACGCTGTGGGTCGAGCAGACCTTGCGCTTCGAGCTCGCGCGCAGCGAGGAAGCGCTGGCCGCGCTGGGCAACGACCTCGCCATCGAGACGCCGGCGCCGGCCGCCCTGCAGGCCCGCCTTGCACAGATGTTCAAGAACGGTCATGAAATCCAGCGCATCATCTGGTACGACGCGCAGGGCCAGGTCAAGGCGAGCCGCGGGATGGAGCTGCCCCCCGAAGGGCTCACGCAATCGTCGCGCGACGCCGCCGCCATGTCGCGCAGCACGCGCCTCGGCCGTTACAGCGAGCCATATGGCGCCACCGGCCTCGTGCACGGCCTGATCGACTTCCACCTGCCCCTGTACCACGCTGGTAAGTACATGGGCAGCCTCGTTGCCACGTACAACCTGCAGACCTTGCTGGACGAAAACGTGCCGTGGTGGTTCGCCCAGGACAACGCCCTGTCCCTGCTCGACCGCGACGACCACGTCGTGGCACAGCGCGCGGCGGGCGGGCCAGGCCGCGGCGTCTACACGCACAAGCGTGCGCTCGACCTGCCCGGCTCGCAGATCGTGCTCGCCACCGACAGCGTCAAGGGCGCGCCCAAGCTGCTGCCGAACCTGCTGGTCGGCTCCGTGATCGTGCTGGCGCTGGGCCTCGTGATTTCGCTCGTCGCGCTGTGGCGCCACATCGCGCGCACGATTGCGGCGGAAAACGCGCTGCGCCAGCAGATGGCCTTCCGCACCGCGATGGAAGACTCTCTGCTCACGGGCCTGCGCGCGCGCGACCTGGAGGGCCGCGTCACCTACGTGAACCCGGCGTTCTGCCGCATGGTCGGTTATCCGGCGGAAGACCTGCTGGGCAAGAAGCCGCCGATGCCCTACTGGGCGCCGGAAGCGATGGCGGAGTACGAAGGCCGCTTCCGCATGGTGCTGTCGGGCCAGGCCACGCCGCAGTTCGAAACCGTGTTCCAGCGCTCGGACGGCGTGCGCGTGCCCGTGCTCGTGTTCGAGGCACCGCTCGTCGACGCCCACGGCCGCCACACGGGCTGGATGAGTTCCATCCTCGACATCACGGACCGCAAGCGCGCCGAAGAACTGAATCGCCAGCAGCAGGAAAAGCTGGAGACGAGCGCGCGCCTGGCGACGATGGGCGAGATCTCGTCGATGCTGGCGCACGAGCTGAACCAGCCGCTGGCCGCCATCTCCAGCTACACGGCGGGCGCACTGAACGTGCTCGCGCGCGAGACCAATGCGGCCCCGCTCGACACCGGCATGCTGAAACGCGCGCTGGAACAGGCTAACACGCAGGCGCGCCGGGCCGGCCAAATCATCCGCAGCGTGCACGAATTCGTGAAAAAGCGCGAGCCGCGCCGCGAGACGGTGGGCATTCCCAACGTCGTCGACGGCATCCGCGCCCTCGTCGAACTGCAGGCGCGCCAGAGCTATGTCGCGCTGCAGGTGGACGTTCCGCCCGACCTGCCTCCGGTGCTCGCGGACCGCGTGCTGATCGAGCAGGTGCTTCTCAATCTCACGCGCAACGCGATCGAAGCGATGCAGGCCGTCGACCCGGAGCGGCGCGTACTGCGCATCGCGGCGCACACCGGCGAACAGGGCCAGGTCGCCGTATCCGTGATCGACAACGGCCACGGCATCCCGCCGGAAGTGGCCGAGCGCCTGTTCTCGCCCTTCTTTTCGACCAAGGCCGAGGGCATGGGCATGGGCCTGTCGATCTGCCGCACGGCCATCGAATTCCACGGCGGCACGCTCACCCACGCGGACAATCCGGGCGGCGGGACCGTGTTTACGTTCACCTTGCAGCAGGCCCAGGAAGCACCCGTCACCTGAACGGTGAATTACAATACGGCGAAAAAAGGAGACTCCATGCTGCATATCGTCGACGACGAAGACGTCATCCGCGACGCCCTCGAATGGCTGGCGCAATCGCGTGGGTTGCCTGCGCGCGGCTATGCGGGCGGCCAGGCCTTCCTCGATGCGCTCGGCGACCGCTTTGCAGCAGACACTCCCCACGGCGACTGCGTCCTGCTGGACGTGCGCATGCCGGGCATGAACGGCATCGCCGTGTTCGACCAGCTGGTGGCGCGCGGCCTGCTGGCGCGCCTGCCCGTGATCTTCCTGACCGGCCATGGCGACGTGCCGATGGCCGTCGATTCCCTCAAGCGCGGCGCCTTCGACTTCTTCGAAAAACCGTTCAACGACAACCAGCTGATGGACCGCGTCGAGGAAGCCCTCGCCGCCTCGCGCAAGGCCGCCTCGCGCGACGCCATCCACGCCCGCCTCGCCACCCTGTCGGCACGCGAGCGCGAAGTCCTCGATCTCATCCTCGCCGGCAACATGAACAAGGTCGTGGCCGACAAGCTCGGCATCAGCATGCGCACGGTCGAGGTGCACCGCGCGCACATCTTCGACAAGATGCAGGTCAAGACGGCCGTCGAGCTGGCTGGCTTGTTAAAGTAACACGCGCGCACGACTGCCCGCGCGCCCTGTGCCGCGCGGGGTTCGCTTGTAAAATCAGCCTGAGCATGGAGTGGTCGAACTCACCACGTCGAAACATTCTTTAGGGAACGCAGATGAGCGAGAAGACGATAGCCGACAAAATGTTCTTGAGAACCGCGAAGTCGATGCTGATCCTGAACGGGAACGTCCACCCCGGCATGGTGTCCCAGATGCCGGCCAACCTGATCCAGAACGATCAGGACAAGGTCGACGTGGTGTTGCTGTTCGCGATGAACCGCAAGGAACTCGAGCAGTATTTCCCGATCGCCAAGGAACGCCTGGGCGACAAGGGCTCGCTGTGGGTCGCCTATCTGAAACAGACCGCCTCCAAGGCCACCGACATCAACCGCGATTCGATCAATGCCTATGCCAAGGAAAACGGCATCACGGGCGTCGCCATGATCTCCATCGACGGCGACTGGTCCGCGCTGCGCATGAAGCGGATCGAACTCTAAATCGTTTGCTCGTGGCGTGCGAGCGCCCACGCGACGTGCTCGCGCACGAGCGCCGACGGGTGGTCTGCACGTGCGCGCAGCGCGGCGACGACGGCATCCGACCTGGCAGCATTACCGAGACCGACCGCCAGGTTGCGCAGCCAGCGCTCGTGCCCGATGCGACGGATCGGGCTGCCTTCGAGGCGGCGGTTGAAATCGTCCTCGCTCCAGCCGAACAGCTCGATGAGCCCCGCCGTGCCCAGGCCGTTTCTCTCGTCGAAATCCGGCACGGTCGCCCGCTGCGCGAACTTGTTCCATGGGCAGGCCAGCTGGCAATCGTCGCAGCCATAAATGCGGTTGCCGATCAGCGGACGGAATTCTTCCGGAATCGCGCCCTTCAGTTCGATGGTCAGATAGGAAATGCAGCGGCGCGCATCCAGCCGGCCCGGACCAAGGATCGCGCCCGTCGGACAGGCAGCTATGCATGCGCTGCACTGGCCGCAGTGGGCACCGGTCGGTGCGTCGACGGGCAGCGGCAGGTCGACGAGGATCTCGCCGATGAAGAACGTCGAGCCCGCCTCGCGGCTCAGTAATAACGTGTGCTTGCCGCGCCAGCCGAGGCCCGCCTTCTGCGCCAGCGGCAGCTCCATCACGGGCGCGGAATCCGTGAACACGCGGTAGCCGTACTCGCCGACGGCCGCCTTGACCTTCTCGGCCAGGGCCTGCAGCCGGTTGCGCAATACCTTGTGATAATCGCGGCCGCGCGCATAGATCGAGACGACGGCGGCCTGCGGGTCGTCCTGGCGCAGGCGTTCGCGCGCACGCCAGTCCGGCGGGGTCTCCATCGGCAGGTAATCCATGCGCGCGCTGATCACGCGCACCGTGCCCGGCACCAGCTCGGCCGGCCGGGCGCGCTTCATGCCGTGGCTTGCCATATAATCCATCTCGCCGTGGTGGCCGGCGTCCAGCCAGGCCTGCAGGCCCGCTTCGTGGTCGGCGAGATCGATGTCGGCGATGCGCACGTCGGCAAAGCCCAGTTCCGCGCCCCATGCCTTGATGGCTTGGGCGAGTGCGGAGAAATCGGGCTGGACGGGGAGCTGGGCGGACATTGGCGGACCTACAAACCTCATATTTTATTCGATGCACCAGCAACTGACAGCCTATCTTCCCGACGAATCGGCCACGCAGGCCCTGGGCGCCGCCCTCGCGCGCGCGCTGAGCCCGGGTCTCGTGATCTATCTGCACGGCGACCTGGGCGCCGGCAAGACGGCGCTCACGCGCGCGCTGCTGCACGCGGCCGGCCACAAGGGCGCCGTCAAGAGTCCGACCTATACGCTGTCGGAGCCGTACCGCATCGACCTGGATGGCCGACCCGTCAACCTGATCCATTACGACCTGTACCGCATGTCCAGCCCCGAGGAATTCCTCGACGCGGGCTTCCGCGAGGATTTCGACGGTAACAACATCTGCATCGTCGAATGGCCGGAAAAGGGAGAACCGGTGTTGCCGCCACCCGACGTTAAAGTGTTGCTTAAGGTCAGCGGTCTCGGGCGTGAGGTAGAATTGCAGGCGTTGTCCGACTTGGGCCTGCTATGCCTCGAACGCCTGCACTACCCCCCGACTCCCTGATTCCCGGTTCCCCGAAGCGTCGCACGATCCTCAAGGCCGGCGGTACGCTGCTGCTGTCCGTCGTCGCGCCGCTGACGGCATCCGCCGCCCAGATCATGGCCGTGCGCGTGTGGCCGGCCGACGAGTACACGCGCGTCACGCTGGAAAACGACGGCGAGCTCAAGACGACGCACTTCATGGTGCCGGACCCGCCGCGCCTCGTCGTCGACATCGACGGCCTCGCGCTGAACGACACCCTGAAGGGCCTTGTCGCCAAGATCGAATCGAACGACCCGTACATCAAGCAGGTGCGCGTGGGCCAGAACCGGCCGAACGTCGTGCGCCTCGTGTTCGACCTGAAGGAAGACGTCAAGCCGCAGGTGTTCAACCTGGCGCCCGTCGCCGGCTATCACCACCGCCTGATTTTCGACCTGTATCCTGTCAAGCCCGTCGATCCGCTCGCGAGCATGATCGCCAAGGAAAACTGGAGCATGGACGCGGCCCCCGCCACGCCGACCCCGGCCGTGCAGCCGGGCGAGCCGACCGTCGGCCAGGCCGGCCCGGACGCGATCGCCAAGCTGGAAGCGGACGCGGCCCGCGCCGGTTCCACGCCCGCGCAGCCCCAACCGACGACGCCGCAACCGGCCCAGCCGCCCGCCAGGAACGTCCCGGGCCAGAAAGTGGCGCGCATGGTAACCATCGCGCTCGACCCCGGCCATGGCGGTGAGGACCCCGGCGCCACCGGTGCCACGGGCGTGCACGAGAAGGACATCGTGCTCGAAGTCGCCAAGCGCCTGAAGGCCAAGCTTGAAGACTTGCCGAACACGCGCGTGATGCTGACGCGCGATGCCGACTTCTTCGTCCCCCTCGGCCAGCGCGTGGAAAAAGCGAGAAAGGTGCAGGCCGACCTGTTCGTGTCGATCCACGCCGACGCCTTCGTCGAACGAACGGCGCGCGGTTCCTCCGTGTTCGTGCTGTCGGAAAAAGGCGCCAGCTCGAGCGCGGCACGCTGGCTGGCGGCCGACCAGAACAAGGCCGACCTGATCGGCGGCGTGAATCTCGCCAGCCACGACAAGCAGCTGGCGAGCGTGCTGATGGACCTGTCGCAGACGGCCCAGATCAACGACAGCATGAAGCTCGGCAAGGCCGTGCTGACGGAAATCGGCGGCATCAACCGCCTGCACCGCGGCGTCGTCGAACAGGCCGGCTTTGCCGTGCTGAAGGCGCCGGACATCCCGTCGATCCTCGTCGAGACCGCCTTCATCTCCAACCCGGAGGAAGAAGCGCGGCTGAAGGATGACGCCTACCAGAACCAACTGGCCGACGCGATCACGAAAGGCATCAAGCGCTACTTCGCGTACAATCCGCCGCTGGCGAAGAGCCGCATGACTTAATGGGACGCCCGCGGGCGTCCCCCTGAGGAGGATTCTCGTGAGTGCAACGACCATCGAATTCGGGCAACTGCCCGCCCTGCAACTTCGCGCGCCGGATGGCGCCGAGGCCACCATCACGTTGTACGGCGCCCATCTCGTGTCGTGGAAAGCCGTCACCACGGCCGGCGGGCCCGCGCAGGAACGCCTGTTCATGAGCAGCCTGTCCGCGCTGGACGGCCAGAAGGCGATCCGCGGCGGCGTCCCCGTCATCTTTCCGCAGTTCGCCGAGCGCGGCACCGGCATGCGCCATGGCTTCGCGCGCGTGTCGACCTGGCGCGTCCTCGACCAGGGCGAACAGGATGGCGCCGCGTTCGCCGTGCTGGGGCTGAACGCCTCGGACCTGCCGCAGCAGGTGGCAGCCGCCTGGCCGTACGCCTTCGAACTGGTGCTGCGCGTGGCCGTGCGCGGTGCGCAACTGGACATGTCGCTCGACGTGCGCAACACGGGCACGCAGGCGTTCCCGTTCGCGGCCGCACTGCATACGTACCACCTCGTCGAAGACGTGGAAGCCGTGCGCATCGACGGCGTGCAGGCGGAGACGCTCGCCATCACCGACAAGCTGGACCAGGTATTCGAACGCATCGCGGGCGCGATCACATTCGACACGGGCGCGGACAAGGTGACGCTGGAGCAGACGGGCTTCAATGACGCCGTCGTGTGGAACCCGGGCGCGGCCGATGCGGCGGCCCTGTCCGACATGGAAGACGAGGAATACCGCCGCTTCGTCTGCATCGAACCTGCCCTGCTGGGGGATGCGGCCGCCCGACCGCAGCAACTGGAGCCGGGCGGGATCTGGCGCGGGACGTACCGGGCCGTGGTCCAGGCAGGATAAACGACAACGCCGGCGCTTGCCGGCGTTTCATTTTGTAGCAAAAAATGCGCGGTGCACCTCGTCATGCGGCCTAAACTACAGGCTACACGCATGGGAGGACACGCAATGAACACATTGGTGAAACGGCTGGCACTCGTGCTGGCGGCGGGGTCCGCCCTGTCGGGCTGCGCCGTCTATGCGCCGCCTTATGCGGCCTACGACGCGCCCTATTATCCTGGCGGCTACGGCCCCGCGTATGTCGGGCCGCCCGTCTCGCTCGACTTCAGCTACCACGAGTACGATCGTGGCGGGCGCGGCTGGCACGGACACCGGGGCGGCCGCCGCTGGCGCTGAACACGCCAACGCTCAGTTCGATTCCTTGATCATGCGTCCCGCGGTCGACTGGACCGGCCGCGCGTTCAGCGGATACAGGCGCGAGAACAGGGCCATCTGCGCCGGCGACGCCTGCATCGGCTGCTTGAACACCATCCACAGCACGCCTTCCGTGCAGGGCGGTTCCGTCAGCGAGCCCATGTAGGTGAAATACTCGCGCCGTTCCGGCAGCGCGTCGGTCGGGTCGATCACGATCGCGGGCGACACGGTGTCGAATTTTTCCAGCGGCAGATTGTCCCAGATCGTCTGCATCAGACGGTGCGGCTGGCCGCGTTCCAGCAGCACGGCGACGATCGCGATCTTGCCTTCGGCGCTCTTGTGCACGAGGTGGATCACCATCTCCGTGCCCTTGCCGTTGATCTTTTCTTCCGACGGGCGGTGGAAATGGAATTCCTGCAACTCGTACACGGCGTTGCCCACCGTGATGAAGTTGCCGCCGCCCACCGTTACCTGGATCGTGTGGCCGTTGTTGACCTCGCTGAACGACGACGGGTGATAGTCGAAGCTGATCTGTTCGAGGTTGACCTTGATGCCGTCGCGCAGGTCGATCGGCGACTGGCGGTTGCCGGTGCCACACTTTGCCCAGTCGACATTGATCTTGGACCAGTTCGCCGGGCCCGTCTCGCCTTCATACGACCACACGGTGCCGCGCTTCGGCACGGCGGCGATGGCGGCTGCCGCGGCGGCGGTCTGCTCGTCCTGTTTGCGCTTCGCATCGGCGAGCTTTTTCGCGCGCGCGGCGGCCGTCGCGCGGGCCTGCTGGCGCTCGCGCAACGCGGCGAGACGCTGGGCGATCTTGGCCGACAGTTCGACCTCGGCATCTTCCTCGCTCGAGGAGGCGGCTGCCTCGGCTTTCGGTTCGGCTTTCGGTTCGGCTTTCTTTTCTGCGGGCTCGGCCTTTTTCGTCGCAGCCGGCACCATGGCTGATGCCGGACGGGACACGGAAGCCGCCAGCTTGGCTGCCGCTGCTGCGGCGGGATCGTTCGCGGCGCTTGCGCTCAGGGCGACGCAGCTGCAAGCGAACAGGGCGATCAGGGTACGCATGGGAATCCAGTAGTGTTGCTCTCCCCTGCCTTATCGGCGTGACCGACAGTAAACTTGAGCCTGGGGAACAATTCCGTGCATCAATAGCCGCCGCAAATAAAAAACGCGCCGTCATGCGGCGCGTTTCATGTGATCACATTGTCAGGTTTCAGCGGCTCATCATGCGCCGTCCGACCTTGTACAGCCCGCCCAGCGCCAGCGGCACGACGGCCGCGCCAACGCCCACCAGCACGATGACCGTCAGGTGATCGCGGACCACAGGGATATTGCCGAAGAAGTAACCGCCGGTCACCAGGCTGACCACCCAGGCCACGGCGCCCGTGACGTTATACATCTGGAAGCGGGCATGGGTCATATCGGAAATGCCCGCGACGAACGGTGCGAACGTGCGCACGACGGGCACGAAGCGGGCCAGGATGATCGTCTTGCCGCCGTGGCGTTCGAAGAATTCGTGGGTGCGGTGCAGGGCGTCCTTGTTCAGCCAGCGGTAATCGTGCGTGAACACGCGGTGCCCGATCGCCCCGCCGATGTAATAGTTGAGGGTATTGCCCGTCACCGCCGCGATGATCAAGAGAATCGTCAGCAAGGCGTAACTCATCTCGCCGGTGGCGCAGAAGGCGCCGGCAATGAACAGCAGGGTGTCGCCGGGGAAGAAGAACAGAACCACGAGGCCGGTTTCGCAGAACACGATGGCGAACAGCACGGCATACACATACACCCCGTATTGCGCCAGCAATGTACCCAGGGTCTTATCGACATGAAGAATCATGTCGAAGAATTGCATCAGATCCATAATTTTCCTAAATGGTAGCGCCGAATCATACCATCAGTCCGACCCCGAAAATAACTGCCAGCTCATCTTCACCGCGAATTTTCTTCATCGGCAAAATGTTTTAATTCTATTATTTTCCAGATTACAATTGTCATCACACCACCCGATGATCAGGCCCGCCACAAGCGGCCAAGGAGACGACATTGAAGAAGGCATATTTCCCCCTCCGGCACACGATGCTCGCCGCCACCTGCGCCCTCTTCGCGGCGACCGCCGGCGCGAAAGAACTCGCGCCGAAGCCCAGCGTCGCCGACATCGTCAAGGCGTCGAAACCGTCCGACTGGCGCCCCCTCGATCCGGACAACACGCTGTACATGGAACTCCCGTTCGGCCGCGTCGTCATCGAACTGGCGCCGACGTTCGCACCGAACCATGTGAAGAACATCAAGGCCCTCGCGCGCGAGCATTATTTCGACGGCCTGGCCATCGTGCGCGTGCAGGACAACTGGGTCGTGCAATGGGCCGATCCGAACGAGGACAACGACAAGGCGCGCCCGATCAAAGGTGCGCAGAAAACGCTGAAGGCGGAGTTCACCGTCCCCCTCAAGAACGATACCCATTTCACGCGCATGAAGGACGTCGACGGCTACGCGCCCCAGGTCGGCCATTCGAACGGCTTTCCCGTCGGCCGGGATCCGAAGACGGGCGAGACCTGGCTGGCGCACTGTTACGGCATGGTCGGTGTGGGCCGCGACAACGATGCCGACAGCGGCGGCGGCACGGCGCTGTACGCCGTCATCGGCCCGGCGCGCCACCTCGACCGCAACATCACGGTGGTCGGCCGCGTGATCTCCGGCATGCCGGAACTGTCCGCCCTGCCGCGCGGTCCGGCGCCGATGGGCTTCTATGGCAAGCCGGAGATGAACGTGCCGATCACGTCCATCAAGGTGGCGGCCGACGTCCCGGCCGACCAGCGCAGCCGCTTCGAAGTGATGCGCACCGAGAGCGCCACGTACCAGGCCGTGCTCGACGCCCAGCGCAACCGCGGCGGGCCGTGGACCAAGGTCGCGGCCGGCCATCTCGACCTGTGCGCGGCGCCGATTCCCGTACGCGAGCAAAATAGCCTCAGGGTAATTAACCAAAACCGGGGTCAGAGCCCGTTTTTTGGCAACTTCTTTAAAGACATTTTGTCAATCAATGTCCTCAAACCGGGGTCTGACCCCGGTTTGGGAAAAATCAAACAGCACCGGTTTCGGGGCTTGCCGCGAGCTATAATTTACGGATGAACGCCCCGGCCCCCACCCACCGCCCCATCCAGCAGCTTCCCGACCAGCTCATCTCGCAGATCGCCGCCGGCGAGGTCGTCGAGCGGCCGTCGGCCGTGGTGAAGGAGTTGCTGGAAAACGCGCTCGACGCCGGCGCCACGCAGGTCACGGTCCGGCTCGAGGAAGGCGGCGTCAAGCGCATCGCCATCACCGACAACGGTCGCGGCATCCCTCCCGAGGAGTTGCCGCTCGCGCTCGCGCGCCATGCGACGTCGAAGATCGCGTCGCTGACCGACCTCGAGAACGTGAACACGCTCGGCTTCCGCGGCGAGGCGCTCGCGTCGATCGCGTCCGTCGCCGCCGTCAAGATCACGTCGCGCACGCAAGGCGCCGCGCACGCGTGGGAAATCGTCGGTTCGCACCAGGGCACGGTGTCGCCGTCGTCCGGTCCGTTCGGCACGACGATCGACGTGCAGGACCTGTATTTCAATACGCCCGCGCGCCGCAAGTTCCTGAAATCGGAGCAGACCGAATACGGCCACTGCGTCGAAGTCGTGCGCCGCATCGCGCTCGCACGGCCGGACGTGTCGTTCAGCCTGACGCACAACGGCCGCACGATCGACCACTGGAACACGAGCGAGGCGGCCAAGCGCAGCGCGCAGATTCTCGGCGGCGACTTCGCCGAGGCCCGCCTGCAGCTCGACGAGAGCGCCGGTCCGCTGCGCCTGCACGGCTACGTCGGCCTGCCGACGGCCTCGAAGGCGCGCGCCGACAGCCAGTATTTTTATGTCAACGGCCGCTTCGTGCGCGACAAGCTGCTCGTCCATGCAGTCAAAGCCGCGTACGAGGACGTGCTGCACGGCGACCGCTTCCCGTCCTACGTGCTGGCGCTCGAACTCGACCCGGCGATGGTCGACGTGAACGTGCACCCGTCGAAGATCGAGGTGCGCTTCCGCGACAGCCGCGCCGTCCACCAGTTCGTGTTCCACGCCGTGCAGCGCGCGCTGGCCAAGACGTCGGCGACGGCGCACGGAGATACGCCGGCGCCCGTCAGCGCTGCCGAGATCACGCCGTCGTCCACATCGCTGGGCGATACGGCCTGGCGCCGTCCGCACGAGCAGACGTCGTTCGGGTCGCAGCTCGCGTCGCCCGCCTGGACCTCCGGATCGTCCGGTGGCGGCGGCGGTGGCGGTGGCTCGCGCGCGTCGTCGACCTTCTCGCCCTCCCCGTTCCCGCCCGGCAGCCGCTGGGATGCGCCGGCGGGCGCCGGCGTCCCGCAACGCACCGCGGACTATGGCGCGCTGTTCACCGGCGCGCCCAAGCCTTCATCGCAACCGCTGGGCGTGCAGGAAGCCCAGCTGCCGGAAACGACGAAGCCCGCCTCCGACGACGACTTCCCGCTCGGCTTCGCGCTGGCCCAGTTGCACGGCATTTATGTCCTGGCGCAGAACCGCAAGGGCCTCGTCCTCGTCGACATGCACGCCGCGCACGAACGCATCCTGTACGAGCAGCTGAAGAACGCGCTCGACGCCCAGGCCGGCGGCGAGCAGATGCAGGTGCAGCAGATGCTGATCCCCGTGACCTTCTTCGCCGACGCCATCGAAGTGGGCACCGCGCAGGAAGAACAGGAGACGCTGAAGGCGCTCGGCTTCGACATCGCGGCCGTGTCGCCGACGACGCTCGCCGTGCGCGCCGTGCCGACGCTCCTCAAGAATGCCGACGCGCAGACGCTCGCGCGCGATGTGCTGCGCGACGTGCGCGAATTCGGCGGCTCGCGCGTGCTGATCGAGCGCCGCAACGAACTGCTCGGCACCCTCGCCTGCCACACGGCCGTGCGCGCGAACCGCATCCTCACGCAACCCGAGATGAACGCCCTCCTGCGCCAGATGGAAGCGACGGAACGCGCCGACCAGTGCAACCACGGCCGCCCGACCTGGGTCCAATTGGAGATCGCCGCGCTCGACAAGCTGTTCCTGCGCGGCCAGTAAAGAAACACATGACATCGCAACACAAACCGCTGGCCGTGGCCATCATGGGCCCAACGGCGTCCGGCAAGACGGCGGCCGCCCTCGCCATCGCCCAGGAGATGCCCGTCGAGATCATCTCGGTCGACTCCGCCCTCGTCTACCGCGGCATGGACATCGGCACGGCAAAACCGTCGGCTGCGGAACTGGCAAGCGCCCCCCATCACTTGATCGATATTCTCGACCCGCTCGACGCCTATTCCGTCGCGCAGTTCCGCGAAGACGCGATCCGGCTCGTGGCCGAGATCCAGGCGCGCGGCCGGCTGCCGCTGCTCGTCGGCGGCACGATGATGTACTTCAAAGGCCTCAACGACGGCCTGGACGACCTGCCCACGGCCGACGCCGACGTGCGTGCGCGCATCGACGCGGAAGCGGCCCGCATCGGCTGGCCCGGCATGCACGCGAAGCTGCGTGAAGTCGACCCGGTCACGGCGGACCGCCTGGCACCGAACGACGCCCAGCGCATCAACCGCGCGCTGGAGATTCATGAATTGTCGGGCAAGCCGATGTCCGCGCTGCTTGCGCGCCGCGAGAAGCCGGAACTGCCGTTCGACCTCGTGCCGTTCGCGCTGGAGCCGCTTGAGCGCGCCGTGCTGCACGAGCGAATCGCGCTGCGCTTCGACCTGATGCTGGGCAAGCGCGACGACACGGGCATCGTGGCCGAGGTCGCGGGCCTGCGCGCGCGCGGCGACCTGCATCCGAACCTGCCATCGATGCGCTGCGTGGGCTACCGCCAGGCGTGGGAATACCTCGACGGCACGATCGACCGCGCCCAGCTGCGCGAGACCGGCATCATCGCCACGCGCCAGCTGGCCAAGCGCCAGCTGACCTGGCTGCGGTCGATGCCGGAGCGGATTGTGATCGATTGCCTGGGGCCGGATCCGGCGCGGCAGATGCTTGACCATTTGGCCACGTTGCGGGTGTGAGACGATTGAAGCGGCGCTGGACAGCGTGATCTGAAGGCGGTAGCCTTGACACTTTCGGGGCCGAACGGCATAATGCTCCCCGTTCTGGTGATATAGCTCAGTTGGTTAGAGCATAGCATTCATAATGCTAGGGTCGGTGGTTCAAGTCCACCTATCACCACCAAGGATTCAAGCGAAATGGCTTGGCACTCAAGGCTGAGCCATTTTGTTTTCACAGTGTTACAAGCTGGTGATATAGCTCAGTTGGTTAGAGCATAGCATTCATAATGCTAGGGTCGGTGGTTCAAGTCCACCTATCACCACCAGATTCGGAAAGCCGCCGGTTCGCAAGAGCCGGCGGCTTTTTCCATTTCCGGCCTACCCCATCTCGCCCAACTGCTCGACCAGGAAATCGATGAACGCCCTCGTGCGCGCCGCCAGGTTCTTGCGGTCGAGGTAGTAGACGAACAAATCGGCCGACGGCAGCGTGGCCTGCGGCAACACGATGCGCAGGCGCCCGCTCTTCACATACTTGGCGAGATCCCATTCCGAGCGGATCAGGATGCCGTGACCATCCAGCGCCCAGCCCAGCACGATGTCGCCGTCGTTGCTCGACAGTGCGCCGTGCACCTTCACCACCTCGCTGTCCTCGCCCTCGTTGAACCGCCAGATGCCGTACGCGTCGTCATTCTGGCGGTGCAGGATGCAGCGGTGGCGCGCCAGGTCCGCCAGCGTCTGCGGCTCGCCGTGCTGCGCCAGATACCGCGGCGACGCACACAGGAAGCGCCGGTTCGACAGCACGCGGCGCGCGGCCAGCCGTTTGTCGGGCAGTGCGCCGAAGCGGATCGCGAGGTCGTAGCCGTTTTCCACGAGGTCGACGGGACGGTCCGTCACGTCCAGCTGCACCTCGACCTGCGGATGGCGCTTGCAGAACGCCGAGACGACGGGCGCGATGGTCGTGCGGCCGAAACCGAGGCTCGCGTTCACCCGCAGCAGGCCGCGCGGCGCGGTGCGGTTGCTCGCCACCGCGTCTTCCATCTCGCGGATCGCCGCCAGGATGCCCGTCGCGTGCGCGAGATAGGTCTCGCCCTCGCTCGTCAGCGACAGCCGCCGCGTCGTGCGGTTGACGAGGCGGACACCCAGCCTTGCCTCCATCTGCGCCAGGCGTTTCGTTGCGGCCGGCGGCGTGAGGTCGAGCGCGCGGGCGGCGGCCGCCAGCGAACCGTGGCGGGCGACCAGCACGAAGAATTCGAGTTCGGATGCGCTGTCAGTATTCACCTGGATTCAATAATCAATTCACATGAGGGGAATTATAGGGACGCTCCACGGACTTACCCTGCACGCTTGACCAACCCACCAGCGAGACCGCCATGAGAATCGTCGAGATCCGCGAACAGACACTCCCCATCAGCTCCCCCATCCGCAACGCCTACATCGACTTCAGCAAGATGACCTTGAGCCTCGTGGCCGTCATCACGGACGTGGTCCGCGACGGCAAGCCCGTCGTCGGCTACGGCTTCAATTCGAATGGCCGCTACGGCCAGGGCAAGTTGATGCGCGAGCGCTTCATCCCCCGCATCCTCGACGCCGATCCTGCAGCCCTGCTGGACGACGCGGGCGACAACTTCGAACCGCACCGGATCTGGGATGCGATGTTCACCAACGAAAAGCCGGGCGGCCACGGCGAGCGCTCCGTCGCCATCGGCACCATCGACATGGCCGTGTGGGATGCCGTCGCGAAGATCGAAGGCAAGCCGCTGTTCCAGCTGCTGGCCGACCGCTACGGCGACGGCCGCCCGCACCGCAACGTGTTCGTGTACGCTGCCGGCGGCTACTACTATCCCGGCAAGGACCTGGAGAAGCTGAAGGACGAGATGCGCAGCTACATCGAACGCGGCTACAATATCGTCAAGATGAAGATCGGCGGCGCGCCGCTCGACGACGACCTGCGCCGCATCGATGCCGTGCTGTCCGTCCTGAAGGATGGGCAGAAGCTGGCCGTGGACGCCAATGGCCGCTTCGACCTCGACACGGCCATCGCGTACGCCAAGGCCCTGTCGCGCTACGACCTGTTCTGGTACGAGGAGGCGGGCGACCCGCTCGACTTCGAACTGCAGGCCACCTTGCGCAACTACTACGACAAGCCGATGGCGACGGGCGAGAACCTGTTCTCGATGCAGGATGCGCGCAACCTGGTCCGCTACGGCGGCATGCGTCCGGACCGCGACTGGCTGCAGTTCGACTGCGCCCTCTCGTACGGCCTCGTGGAATACCTGCGCACGCTCGACATGCTGCGCCAGCACGGCTGGTCGCGCACGCGCTGCATCCCGCACGGCGGCCACCAGATGTCGCTGAACATCGCGGCCGGCCTGGGCCTGGGCGGCAACGAATCGTATCCCGACCTGTTCCAGCCGTTCGGCGGTTTCCCCGACGGCGTGCGCGTGGAGGACGGCTTCATCACGATGCCGGACCTGCCGGGCATCGGCTTCGAGGGCAAGGCGGACCTGATCCGCGAAATGCGCAAGCTGTCGGCCTAGGATCCGCTCACGTCCGCATCCTCGCCGAGTTCGAACTCGCCGCGCGCGAACGCTTCGAGCACGGCCTGGGCCTGCTGCAGATGATCCGCCGGGACGAGGATGCGCACGCCGCCCAGCGCAGGCGCCAGCAGCATGTCGGTCTGCACGAGGTTGGCGTCGGCCAGCACGGCCGGGATGCCGGAGGCGGCGAGGCAGCCCTGCACGAGGTTCGCTTCCAGCGGGATCAGGTAGCGCGCCACCTCCACCAGGTCGCGGCCCGGCAGGCGTGCCAGCTCGGGGACGCCGGTCAGCAGTGCGTTCAACGGTTCGTTCGATGCTTGCATGACTCGCTCCTTTTACGCCAGCGCGGACAACAGGTACAGCACGACGCCGATCAGTCCACCGACGATGGTGCCGTTGATGCGGATGTATTGCAAGTCCTTGCCGATGTTGATTTCGACCTGGTGCGACATCTCCCCACTGTCCCAGTGTTTCACCGTGTCGGCGATGTGGCGCGTCAAGAAGCCCGCGAATTCGGGCGCCGCGCCGCGCGCGGCCAGTTCCAGGTTCTCGTTCAGCGCCGTACGAAGCACGGGATCTTCGGCCAGCGTCCTGCCGATCCAGGCACCGGTCGCGACGATCCGGCGCCGCAGCACCGAGTCCTCCTTGTGCAGGTCGGCCTTGATCCAGCCTTTCAGGTCGCCCCACAGCGAACCGATGTAGCCGTTCACGGAGGCGTCACCGATCAGGTGGCGCTTGATGTCCTCGCCCTTCTCGATGAACGCGGGGTCGGTCTTCAGCCTTTCGATGAAGTCGTGCGTGAAGACGTCGAAGCGGCGCCGCAGCGGGTGATCCGGCTCGTCGTTGACGCGCTTGAGGATGCCGGCCGCGAGCCGCACGGAAATGTCGGCGCCCTTGCGGCCGATGAGTTCCGACGGCAGCATCTTTTCCATGAACGCGTACTCGTCGCGCAGCCAGTCGACGATGCCCTGCGCGATGAAGTCCTGCGTCTCCGGGTTCGCCAGCAGGTTGGCCAGCTGGGCTATGCCTTCGTCGAGGATCTGCTGGTGGCGGCCGTCGCGCGTCAGGCTTTCCAGGATCGTGCCCGCCGTCTGCGACAGGTCGACGCTCCTGACCACGCCGTGCACCCCTCGCCGGATGAAATCCTGCACGGCCGCGTCCTCGATGACGTCGAGGGCGAAGCCGGCCACGCGCACGAGCGTGTCGCCCAGACACTCCGTGTTCTCCGGCCTGGTCAGCCAGTCCGCGACCTTCTGCGCCGGATCGTGGCGCTGGATCAGGCGCACGATGGAATCCGTGTCGAGGAATTTGTCGCGCACGAACGCGGCCAGGTTGTCGGCGATGCGTTCCTTGTTGGCCGGGATGATCTCCGTGTGGCGCGACACGACGGGAATCGGGATGCGCTTGAACAGCGCGACGACGGCGAACCAGTCGGCCAGCGCGCCCACCATCGCCGCTTCCGAAAACGCCTTCAGCAGCCCGATCCACCAGTTGCCGGGCCAGCGGGAGGACAGCAGGAGTGCGACGACGAACAATACGGCGGCGCCGATGAAAAAGCCCAGCGCCAGGCGCTTGGACTGGCGCAGCTCAAGTTCTTTGGAAGGCATGGTGTCCATGCCACCATCGTAGCCCAGCCTAGACGATATTGTCGCGCAGCAGCGTGGCGATGGCGTTGTCGGTCCACCCCCAGTCGGCCAGGATGGCGGCCCCGTCCTGTCCCGGCGCGGCGACCTGCCCCGCCTGGCCGGGTGTACGCGAGAAGCGCGGCGCCGGCGCCGGTTGCGTGACGCCGTCGACGTCGACGAAGGTGGCGCGCGCCGCGTTGTGCGGGTGGCGCGGGGCCTCGTCCATGTCGAGCACCGGCGCGAAGCACACGTCCGTCCCCTCCAGCAGCGCGCACCAGGCGTCGCGCGTGCGCGTGGCGAACAGCGCGGCGAACCGGTCTTTCAGCGCCGGCCAGTCGTCCCGGTCCCATTGCCGCGCGAACGCCGGATCGGACGCCCCCGTCAGCGCCAGCAGCCGCGCATAGAACTGCGGCTCGATGGCGCCCACGGCGATGAACTTCCCGTCCGCGCAGGCATACGTGGCGTAGAACGGCGCGCCACCGTCGATGAAATTCGCGCCGCGCGCGGCCGACCACGAGCCGTGCGCGCGCAGCCCGTACATCATGGCGCCCAGCAGCGCGGCGCCGTCCGTCATCGCGGCATCGACGACCTGCCCGCGGCCCGATATCCGCGTTTCCAGCATGGCGCAGACGACGCCGAACGCGAGCATCATGCCGCCGCCGCCGAAGTCGCCGACGAGGTTCAAGGGCGGCGCCGGCGGCCTGTCGGCGTCGCCCATCGCATGCAGCATGCCGGACAGCGCCACGTAGTTGAGGTCATGCCCGGCCGCCGGCGCCAGCGGGCCGGTCTGCCCCCAGCCGGTGACGCGGCCGTACACCAGCTTCGGATTGCGCTCCAGGCACACGTCCGGCCCAAGGCCCAATCGCTCCATCACGCCGGGCCGGAAGCCTTCGACGAGCGCGTCGGCCTTCGTCACGAGATCGAGCAGCAACTGGCGCGCACGCGGGTGCTTGACGTCCAGCGCCAGCGAACGCCGGCCGCGCGCCATCACATCGTATTTGGTGCCGAGCGTCGGATACGGATTGGGGGCCGCGGGATCGGGCTTGCGGTCGATGCGGATCACGTCCGCGCCCATGTCGGCCAGCATCATCGCGGCGAACGGGCACGGGCCGATGCCGACCATTTCGATCACGCGCAGCCCCGTGAGAGGTCCTTTGGCCATCACAGCGAGCGGGCGATGATTTCTTTCATGATCTCGTTCGCCCCGCCGTAGATGCGCTGCACGCGTGCATCCAGGTACATCTGCGTGATGGGGTATTCGAGCATGTAGCCGTAGCCGCCGAACAGCTGCAGGCAACGGTCGACGATCTTGCACTGCAGGTCCGTGATCCAGTACTTGGCCATCGACGCGCGTACCGTGTCCATGCGGCCGGCGACGATGTCCTCGATGCAGCGGTCGATGAACACGCGCGCCACCGTCGCCTCGGTCTTGCACTCGGCGAGCACGAAGCGCGTGTTCTGCATGTCGATGAGGGCCTGGCCGAACGCCTTGCGCTCGCGTGCGTGCGTGATCGTCAGGTCCAGCGCGCGCTCGATGCACGCGACGCCCGCCACGCCGACGATCGTGCGCTCGTACGGCAGCTCCGTCATCAGCTGGGCAAAACCACGTCCCTCTTCGCCGCCGAGCACGTTCTGCAGCGGGACGATGGCCTCGTCGAAGAACAGCTCGCACGTGTCCTGGCCCTTCTGCCCCATCTTCTCGAGGATGCGGCCGACGCGGAAGCCCGGATTGTGCGCCGTCTCCAGCAGCATCAGCGAGATGCCCTTCGCACCCGCGGCCGGATCGGTCCTGGCGACGACGAGGACGAGATCGGCGAGATAGCCGTTCGAGATGAAGGTCTTGGACCCGTTCAGGCGGTAGCCCAGGTCCGTGCGCACGGCGGTCGTGCGGATGCCCTTCAGGTCGGAGCCGGCACCCGGTTCGGACATCGCGATCGCGGCGACCAGTTCCCCGGTCGCGAGGCGCGGCAGGTATTTGTATTTCTGCTCTTCCGTGCCGTGGTTCAGCAGGTAGTGGGCGACGATCGCATGCACGTGCAGGCCGAACGCGGTATCGCCGGCCAGCGCCAGTTCCTCGAACACGACGGCCTGGTGGGCGAACGTGCCGCCCGAGCCGCCGAAATCGTCGGGCACGTCGGCGAGCAGCAGACCGAGTTCGCCGGCCTTTTCCCACAGCACGCGGTCGACGTGCTGCTGCTCGCGCCAGCGCTGCTGGTGCGGCACGACTTCGGCCGCCACGAAGCGGCGCACGGCAGTGCGGAAGGTTTCCAGTTCAGGCGTCATCCAGGGAGATGTCATGGCCGCCCCCTTACACTTGATACAGCGTGACGACGCAGGCGCCGCCCAGGCCCAGGTTGTGCTGCAGCGCCGTGCGCGCGCCCTCGACCTGGCGCGCCCCCGCAGTGCCGCGCAACTGGTGCGTCAGTTCGAAGCATTGGGCGAGGCCCGTCGCGCCGAGCGGGTGGCCCTTGGACAGCAGGCCGCCGGACGGATTCGTGACGACCTTGCCGCCATACGTGTTGTCGCCGTCGCGGATGAACTTGTCGGCGCCGCCTTCCGGGCACAGGTCCAGCGCCTCGTACGTGATCAACTCGTTGTGGGCGAAGCAGTCGTGCAGCTCGACGACGTCCAGGTCGTCCGGCCCGATGCCCGCCTGCGCGTAGACTTTCTGCGCTGCTTCCCGGCTCATGTCGTAGCCGACGAGGCGCATCATGTCGTTCGATTCGAACGTGCCGGGACGGTCCGTCGTCATCGCCTGCGCGGCGATGTGGACGTCGGCGCGCAGGCCGCGCTTTCTGGCGAAATCTTCGGACACCAGCACGGCCGCCGCGGCGCCGCACGTGGGCGGACAGGCCATCAGCCGCGTCATCACGCCGGGCCAGATGGCGGGCGCGTCGAGCACGTCCTGCGCGCTGACCTCCTTGCGGAACAGCGCCAGCGGATTGTTCGCCGCATGGCGGCTGGCCTTGGCGCGGATGCGCGCGAACGCCTCCAGCGGCGTGCCGTATTTTTCCATGTGCGCGAGGCCGGCGCCGCCGAAGTAGCGCAGCGCCAGCGGAATTTCGGGCTTGCCGACGAGGCGGTCGGTGACGGCGTCGAAGTCGTCGAACGGCGCGGGCCGGTCCGTGAACACGGATGCCAGCGCGCCGGGGCTCATCTGCTCGAAGCCCAGCACCAGCACGCAGTCGGCCGCTCCGCCCTGCACGGCCTGGCGCGCGAGGTACAGCGCGGTCGACCCGGTCGAGCAGTTGTTGTTGACGTTGACGATCGGAATGCCCGTCATGCCCACGCCGTACAACGCCTTCTGGCCGCAAGTGGAATCGCCGTAGACGTAGCCGGCATAGGCCTGTTCGACGTCCTCCCAGGCGATGCCCGCGTCCTCCAGCGCTGCGCGCGCGGCCTGGGCTCCCATTTCGTGGTACGGGGCGCTCGCCCCCGGTTTGGCGAACGGGATCATCCCCACGCCGGTCACATGGACTTTGCGGCTCATCGTCGTCTCCTTTTTTATTAGGTCAGCCGACCTATCCGACAGATTATAGGTCAGTCGACCTTCTTTTCAAAGCATGCCGTGCGATAATGCCGGGCATGAAGGCAACGATCGACCAGACCCTGCGCAACAAGTCCTCCCTCACGACCGAAAAAGGGTGGGAGCGCGTGCACGCGATCCTGCAGGCCGCACGCCGGCTGCTCGCGGAGGACGGCTATGCCGGGCTGTCGATGCGCAAGGTGGCGGCCGAGGCGGGCATGACCCTGTCGAACGTCCAGCACTATTACAACAGCAAGGACGTCTTGCTGGAAGCGGCGCTGCTGTCCACGATGGACGAATTCCAGGCCAAGATGGACCGCATCTCGGCCGAGATGCGCGACCGCCCGCGCCTTGACCAGTTCCTGTCGACAACCGACATGTTCCTGGAAGAGATCACGGACCCGGTCACGCACGCGCTGTTCTTCGAGATCTGGGCACTGGCGTCGCGCAATGCGTTCGCGTCCAGCCTGATGGACCGCATGCTGGGACGCGAGCGCAAGACCGTCTACAACCTGATCCGCGGGCTGAACCCGGCCATCACGGACGAGGAATACATGCAGCGTGCCATCCTGATGGTGGCGCAGATCGAGGGACTGATGCTGTTCCGCCTGGACCGCGACTCGCGCCGCGAGCAGTTCATGGCCGTCAGGGCGGCCGTGCGCAAGGCATTGCTGAATCTGGCCACGGTGCCGTAAGCGTCCTGCATTGGTCGTGTCGCGTATACTGGCCCGGTTCAACACAAAGGAGCCGGGATGCAGCACGACATCAGCCTGATCACCACCATCGCCGCCGCCCTCGGTCTCGGCCTGCTGTTCGGCATGCTGGCCGTGCGCCTGCGCCTGCCGGCCCTGGTCGGGTATCTGGCCGCCGGCGTCATCATCGGCCCCGCCACGCCGGGCTTCGTGGCCGACGTGCATCTCGCGTCGCAGCTGGCCGAGATCGGCGTGATGCTGCTGATGTTCGGCGTCGGGCTGCATTTCTCGCTGGACGACCTGCTCGAAGTGAAGGGCATCGCCCTGCCCGGCGCCGTGCTGCAGATCACGGTGGCGACCCTGCTCGGCATCGGCCTCACGTACCTGTGGGGCTGGGACCTCGGCGCCGGCCTCGTGTTCGGCCTCGCGCTGTCGGTCGCGAGCACGGTGGTGCTGCTGCGCGCGCTGGAAGACCGCGGCGAGCTCGATTCCTTCAACGGCCGCATCGCCGTCGGCTGGCTCGTCGTGGAAGACCTCGTGACGGTACTCGTGCTCGTGCTGCTGCCCGCGCTCGCCGGCCCGCTGGGCGGCAAGGGCGAAGGCGGCTCGCTGTGGCTCTCGCTCGGCAAGACCCTGCTGCAGGTGGGCGCATTCATCGCCTTCATGCTGCTCGTGGGCCGCAAGCTGTTCCCATGGTTCCTGTGGCGCGTGGCCAAGACCGGCTCGCGCGAGCTGTTCACCCTGGCCGTGATCGCGGCCGCCGTCGGCATCGCGTACGGGTCGTCGCATTTGTTCGGCGTGTCGTTCGCACTGGGCGCGTTCTTCGCCGGCATGGTGCTGCGCGAATCGGAGCTGAGCCACCGCGCGGCGGAAGAGACGCTGCCGCTGCGCGACGCGTTCTCCGTGCTGTTCTTCGTCTCGGTCGGCATGCTGTTCGACCCGCGCGTGCTGGTGGAGAGCCCGCTGGAAGTACTGGGCGTCGTCGCCATCATCCTGGTCGGCAAATCGCTGGCCGCGTTCTTCCTCGTGCTGGCGCTGCGCTATCCGCTCAACACGGCGATCACGGTGTCGGCCAGCCTCGCGCAGATCGGCGAATTCTCGTTCATCCTTGCCGCCCTCGGCATCTCGCTCGGCCTGCTGCCGGAGATGGGGCAGAACCTGATCCTCGCGGGCGCCATCATCTCGATCGCCGTGAACCCGCTGATGTTCAAGCTGGTGGGCCCGCTGCAGAACTGGGTGCTGGCGAAATCCGACCATGCGCGCAAGATGGCGCGCTCGCCCGACCCGCTGGCCGAGCTGCCGACGACCGTCACGCACGAGCGCCTGACGGGCCAGGTCGTGCTGGTCGGCTACGGCCGCGTGGGCAAGCGCATCGCGCAAGAACTGGACCGCGAAGGCATCCATTACGTGGTGGCGGAACAGAACCGCGACATCGTCGAGGACCTGCGCCGGCGCGACCAGCCGGCCGTGGCGGGCAACGCGGCGGAACCCGCCGTGCTGATCCAGGCCCACATTGCGCGCGCATCGATGCTCGTGATCGCGACGCCGGACACCTTCCACGTGCGTGCCATGGTCGAAACGGCCAAGGCCCTGAATCCCGCCATCCGCTGCGTGGTCCGCACGCACAACGAGGAAGAGGCACGCCTGCTGCGCGAAGAGACGGGCGGCACGGTCCTCGTCGGCGAACACGAACTGGCGCGCAGTATGACGCGACATGTGCTGGACGGGCTAGCGCTCGCGCAGGCGCACTGATTCCGCGACGACGACGGCGAATGCGCAGACCATCGTGCTGCGCTCCATGATGCCGGCGGCCAGCAGCGCGACGGTCAGGCCGGCGCAGCGCCGGACACAATGGCCGCCCAGGCGCGCCCCGTGCCGCAGCGCGGCGGCGCAGACGGGCGGACCAGCCAGCCTCAGAGGCACCGGACGCCGATGCCACGCCGCCAGATGCCAGGCGGCGCCCGCCACGCCGGCCAGCGCGGCCATCACCGGCATCGTGCGCGCCAGCGCAGGCGTATTCAGCAGCGCCTGCGCGACGGCCGCACCGGTCAGGTACACGGGCAGTCCAAGCGCCGTCCACGTGGCGGCCCAGGCCAGGCCGGCGGCCGCCGTGAGCAGCAACGGGCGCCATCTTCCGTCCAGCGCGGCCCGGTAGTCCAGCAACGGCGCCACGGCGAGCGGCAGCATCATCGGCACCATCATCGCGCCCCACATCCCCGTAAAACCGGCCGCGGCACCGGGCCACGACTGGCCGCACATCGGCAGCCACATCGCCGCCATGCTCCACCCGCCGGGCATCGGGATCTGCCCCATGATCACACGGGATACTCGTCGTGCCGCCGCCACCAGACGCCGTTCTCGTTGCGGCCTTTCGGTGCGCGGTCCAGCCAGGGATACATGCCCCACAGCGCGTCGAGGCCGCGCGCGTACGTCGAATAGGTGTGGTACACGACGCCATCCTCCAGCACGAAGGCGCTCAGGCCCGGCCGCTCGCGCGTGTAGGTGGCGAGGTCGGTGCCGGTCGATACGGCCTGCTGCGCCGCCGGACCGGTGCCGTTTTGCAGCGGCATCGGCATCGGCGGCTCGCGGCGGTAGTTGTACTCGATGCCACCTTCGCGTTGCTGCGTCTCGCTGAACCAGACGTTGAAGTCGGCATTGAAGTCCGCCTCGCCCGGCAGCGATGTCGCCCACGGAAACGTCCATCCCATGCGCCTCTTGTAGGCCTGCAGCTTGGCTTGCGGCGCACGCGAGACGGCCATCAGCATCACGTCGTGGTGGGCCAGGTGCGTGGCGATGCCGTTGAAACCGTCGGCGATCGCCGAGCAGGATGGGCAGCCCGCCGCGTAGTCGACACCGAACATGAAGTGGTAGACGAGCAGTTGCGAACGGCCCTGGAACAGGTCGGCCAGCGCCACGTTGCCCGCTTCGGTCTCGAAGCGGTAATCCTTGTCGATGCGAACCCAGGGTAACGCTTGCCGCTGGCGCGCCAGCTCGTCGCTGCGGTGCGTGAGCTCGCGCTCCGCTTCCCACAGCCGCAGCCGCGCGGCCAGCCATTCGTCCCGGGTTCCCGCTTGATGAGTGCTCATCGTTTTCTCCTGTTGGTTGAAGGTGCGGTGCTATATTAGGGACGGCATACCACCCGACGGGAGTGACAAGTTTGGCGCGATTCCGATGGACTCGATGATCACGGCGGCGGCCCTGGCGCTGGCGCATGGCGACCCGCTCGGCGCCCTCTCCCGCGTCGCGTTGCGTGACGATGCCCCCGCGCTCGCATTGCGCGGCATCGCGATGGCGCAGCTGGGCGATCTGTCTCGCGCCCGCCAGCTGGTGCGCCGCGCCGCCCGCGCGTTCGGTGCGAAAGAGGCCGTCGCGCGCGCCCGCTGCCTGCTCGCCGAGGCCGAGATCGCACTCGCCGTGCGCGACCTCGACACAAGCACGACCTTGCTCGCCGAAGCGTGCCGCACGCTGGACGAACACGGCGACCATGCCAATGCCGCGCACGCCCGCTACCTGGAGATCCGCCGCCTGCTGCTGACGGGCCGCCTCGACGATGCCGGGCAGCGCCTTGCCGCGCTCGATCCGGCCGGCCTGCCGCGCGCCCTGCGTGCCGCGCACGAGCTGACCGCGGCCGGCATCGCGATGCGCCGCCTGCGCGCGCACGCGGCACGAGAAGCGCTCGCCCGCGCGGACGCCCACGCGCGCGCCGCCGGCATCGCCGCGCTGGGCGCCGAGATCGCGTGGGCCGCGCGCCTGCTCGACACGCCGGCGGCCAGGCTCGTCACGCCGGATGGCCCGCGCGACGTGCTGCTCGACGACGTGGAGCGGCTGATGTCGTCCACGGCGCTGGTGGTCGACGGGTGCCTGCATGCCGTGCACCACCTCGGCACGGACATCGCGCTGGCCCGGCGCCCGGTCCTGTTCGCGCTGGCGCGAACCCTGGCCGAGGCCTGGCCGCAGGATGCAGCGCGCGACGCGTTGATCCTGGCCGCCTTCCGCATCCGCCATCCCGACGAGACGCACCGCGCCCGCCTGCGCGTCGAGATGGGCCGCCTGCGGACCGTACTGCGCGGCGTCGCCGGCGTGCGCGCCACGCCGCGCGGTTTTCAATTGATCCCGCGCGACGGCCACGACGTCGCCGTGCTCGTGCGCCCCGTCGATGACGACCACGCGTCCGTGCTGGCGTTGCTGGCGGACGGCGAGGCGTGGTCCAGTTCCGCGCTCGCGCTGGCGCTGGGCACCAGCCAGCGCACCGTCCAGCGTTCGCTGGAAGCGCTGGCAGCAAGCGGCAAGATCCAGGGATACGGACAGGGCCGCGCGCGCCGCTGGTCGATGCTGCCCCTGCCCGGATTCGCGACAAACTTGTTACTCGCGACGGCGCCGGGCGTTCCCTAGAATGACCATATGAAAACGACACCTGCCCACATCGTCCGCGAATACGGACCCTACGACGACAAGCCCGCCGTGCACGGCGTCTCCTTCGACGGCAAGCAACTGTGGTTTGCCTCGGGCGACCACCTGAATGCCGTCGATCCCGCCAGCGGCGAGCTGCGCCGCTCCCTTGACGTGCAAGCCCATGCGGGGACGGCTTTCGATGGCCGCTACCTGTACCAGATCGCGGACAGCCGTATCCAGAAGATCGACCCGGACACGGGCGCGGTCCTGTCGACCGTCCCGACGCCGGAAGGCGGCGGCGCCGGCCTCACCTGGGCCGAAGGTTCGCTGTGGATCGGACAGCACCGCGCGCGCAAGATCCACCGGCTCGATCCGGAGACCGGGGCGATCCTGCACACGATCGAGTCGAAACGCTTCGTCACGGGCGTGACGTGGCTGAACGGCGAGCTGTGGCACGCCACCTGGGAAAGCGAACAGAGCGATTTGCGCCGGGTGGATCCGGATACCGGCGACGTGCTGCAGACCGTCGACATGCCGGCCGACGTCATGGTATCCGGCCTCGAATCCGACGGCGTGGATCGTTTTTTTTGCGGCGGTGGCCATAGCGGCAAGATCCGGGTCGTGCAGCGGCCAGAATAAAAAAAACGGCGGACATCACTGTCCGCCGCATTAACTTGAGTGCTACCTCAAGACCATCAAACAACCGGGCACGTCGAAAAACCTGCTACGCGTTGCAGATTCCGTCTGCGATGCTCGCTGTACTCTCGTACAGCTGCGCTTCTCAACGAAATCTGCTGCCGCTCGCGACGGTTTTTCGAGGTGCCCTACCACCAAACTTTAATCAGGCCACGGCCGCCTCTTCGGCACACAGCTTCAGGCTCGCATGGCGCGGTGCGTTCAGACCCGCCATCAGCGCTTCCTGGTGTTCTTCCAACAGGTTGAACACGGCATCCTTCGACAACACGTACTGGTCCAGCAGCGTGTCCTTGATCGAAACGATCACGTCCTTGTAGTCGCGGATCGAATTCAGCGTGTAGTTATAGAGCTCGTCCGATTTCTCCTCGACCTGGCGCAGCGTGTGCTCGCCGGACGCGTCGTTCTGCAACTGGCTGTAGTCGATCTTGGCGCGCGAATACATCGACAGGCGGCCGACCATCAGGTTCAGCATCTTCGTGATCTTTTCGATGTCGTTCTGGCTGCCCACCGAGATACCGCGTGCACCATAAAACAGTTCTTCCGCCGCCACGCCGCCGTACAGGCCGATCACGTCGCGCTCCAGTTCTTCCAGCGTGCGCAGCGACATGTCTTCACCGGACTGCAGCACATAGCCCAGCGCACCGATCTTGGACACCGCTTCCGTGCTGATCTTCAGCAGATGCGACTTTTCCTTGACCTCGCTCAGGCTCATGCCGGCACGCAGGAACGGGTCGATCTGCATGAAGAAGTGACCCAGTTCGTGCACGGCGATGCGCTCGCGCTGCTTGAGCTTCTCGGCCGTCGTGGCGCGGTCCGTCAGGCCGATCGTGGCACGCTCGTATGCGCGGAACAGCAGGTCGGTATTGATGATCGTCTTTTCCTGGATCGAGATCATCGATGCGCGCTCGACCACGGTTTCCAGCAGTGCGGGGCTCAGGTTCTGGGTGATTTCCGCGACCTGGTCCAGGTCGAGGTCGTTCCAGTCCACGAGACCTTCTTTCTTGCGTGACAGGAAGCTGCGCAGCAGTTCCTTGCGCTCACCCTTGTTCGGCAGGCGGAAATTGATCTTCACGGAGAAGCGGCGCAGCATCGCTTCGTCCATCTCCGTCGACGCATCGTCGAAGTTCGAGGCCACGACCCAGATCACGCCCTGGCCCTTGTCGCTCTTGACGCCGTCCAGCAGGCCCAGCAGGGTGTTCGCGGTGTCGTCTTCCCATTTCTTTTCGCTGCGGCCGCGCGGCATGAACAGGCTTTGCGCTTCATCCAGGAAGATGATGCAACGGCCCTTGCCCGACGCCTTGCGGTACAGGGCGTTCAGCGCCTTCGAACCGCCGCCGACATAGCCCGATTCCAGCGCCGAGCCGGACGCCTGGATCAGCGGGATGTCGAGGCGCTTGGCCAGGTAGCCCACCAGCTTGGTCTTACCGGTACCGGCCGGCCCCGTCAGCATGACGTTGAACGGCTTGTCGATGTTGTGCTCTTTATACAACTCGCGGTTGCGGATCATGTCTTCCAGGTGCAGCACTTCCTGCTTGATGTCTTCCATGCCGATCAGGTCGTCCATGCTGCCCTTCAGCTTATCCGGCGTGATCATCTGGCTGCTCATGCCCATGCCCGGGATGCCGAATTTCATGGCGTACAGGATCACCAGCAGCACGGTCAGGTCGAGCGCATGACGCTTCAGGAAATCGACGATGTCGGCTCCGACGCCTTCGCCTTCGTCCTGCAGGACGGCCTTGTGCGACGCCAGGTACTCATCCTTGGCGATCGAATACGGGATCGCGTTCTTCAGCAGCACTTCGCGCTCCAGCGACAGGTGCGACGTGCTCGGCACTTTCACCACGTGCAGTTGCGGCGCATTTTTGTACTTATAGATATAGCGCGGCGAATCCGACAGCGGCTTCGCGACGAGCAGGTAGTCGAGACGGTCCTTCTGGGCGGCCAGTTGGGTGATCTCGGAGATATTCTGCGAGTAGACGACCGGCGACGGATCTTGCGGGATATCGGCCTTGTAGATTGCCCAGCCCGTCAGGATGCCGAGCAGGACGGCAGTCAAGATTCGGACATAAACATTCTTAAAGGCAATTTGAAGTCGGGCAAAATTGGGCATATCGGTCTCTTACAAGGTCGAAGGTGCGTGATACGGCATTGGTTACTACTGCCTTCCGGAGTGCCGAGTGGACGCGAAAGGCGGCGGTGCGGGGACCGCGGGGTATTCAAACGTGTGCGTTTGATATTGTTTTGATGCCCGAAGGCAATGGGGATATGGAGACTATACTCGCAAAGAAAAGCGACGTGTATACCGTGCGGTGAAAAAATTTTGAATCACAACAGGGATGATCAAGCTGATATCTGTTTTCATTGCCCATCTCATACATTCAATAAATAAATCGCAATAAGTCGCTCTATGTTTGGTGTTTTATCAATAGCCAATAGACTAATTAATTGCATTTCTTTTATTTAAAAATGATTAACTTTGCCATCTGTTTATCGTGCTTTAACGGCACGTAACGGACGCGATGCATGGCGCATTTTTGCTATGCTGGGATCATCCGCATGACGCCGCCAATGGTCGTGCGGGTTACGTACCCCACAGTCAGACAATGCATGGATAAGGAATGACCGTGAAACGATACGCACTTGCCGCAATGCTCAGTCTCTTGATGGGTGGCGCCGTCCAGGCTGCCGCCATTGACCTCGACAACAGTCACACCGTGCTGCGCATGCGCGGCGTGACCGATCTGTCGACGGTAAATCACAACGAAGTGGTGGCACCACCTTCCGCTTCGATGTCCGAACTTCCGGAACCGGAAGTGTTTGCCATGATGCTGGTCGGCCTGATCCTGATCGGTTATCGGGCCAGCCGTGACAGCAGCGAGAAATTCAAATAAGGATGAAACACTTTTCCGCAAGACGCGGAAATGTCGATCGACGGCGCCGCAAGGCGCCGTTTTCTTTTGTCAGCCGCTCAGGCCGGCAATTCCTGGCACAGTGCATGAAGCTTGCTGAGCGTCGCCCAATTGCGCGTGGTCGTCGCATCGCCCAGTTTCTTTCCCAGTGCCGCTACGACCGGACTGTCGAGAACGCCATCCGGACACCAGACATAGGCCGCCCGCTCGCCCAGCGCCATCGCCCCCGGCCGCCAGTCCTGGCCGGACAGCGCTTCGACGGCGTCGCGCGAATGGGGGCCGGCGAGAATGAACGTCAACAGGCGGGAATGGTCCGTTGCCTGGTCGAGCAAGGGGTTGGAAGCGATGATGGCATCGAGGTCATCGCAGCTGAGCACGACGGTTCGGGAAGCGACGCCGAGCTTCAGCACGAGCGCTTCCTCGATCTCGGCAGCGACCGTGTCATGCGCCTTGGCCGGGCCGGTGAACACGACGTTGCCACTGTTGAGGAGACTGCGCACGTGGTCGTAGCCCAGATCCGCGATCAGTTTGCGCAGGTCGGCCATGGCGATGCGTTTCGCCCGCCCGACATTTACACCTCTCAATAAAACAATGTAGCGTTTTCTAGTCATCCAGGCATGGTACGGCGCCCGAATTAGATAAGCATTAAGGCACCGGCTTACAACACCGGGGCCGACGGGCGCTCACACGCTCCTTACCGGATGGTAATATTCAATCCATTGCAAAAATTAAATTAAATGAGGGAAGCATGAGCGGTCCTTTCCACCTGACGCCGTTGGCGGAGACCCGACCGGGCATGGTGTTATCCGACGTCGTGCGCGACGGGAAAGGCAATGTGTTGCTGGCACAGGGTATCGTGCTGACCGAATCCATGCTGGCGTCGCTGGGACGGCATGGCATCGACATGCTGCCCATCCTCCAGGCAGCACCCGAGCCGCCACCGATCGATCCGGCAGCGATCCAGGCACGGCTCGATCACATCTTCCGCAAGCACGACCGCGACGACCTCGGCGACTGGGCCACGGGCATCCTGCGCCGCTACGTGGAAGACTACCGCCTGCAGCGCGAGGTGAATCCCGGGGTGAATCCATGAACCGACTGACACCCGAACAACTGGCCGCCGGCGTGCAGGATTTGCCGTCGCTGCCCGCCGTCGTAATGGAATTGCTCAGCAGCATAGAGCAGGAAGACATCGACATCTCGGTGCTGGCGAAAAAAGTGTCGTACGACCAGGCCCTGACGGCAAAAACGCTGCGCCTGGCCAATTCCTCGACGTACGGCCTGCAAGTGAAGGTCACGACGATCCAGCAGGCCATCACCTTCCTGGGCTTCCAGACGACGCGCAACCTGATCACGGCGGCCGCCATCACCGGTTGCTTTCCGAGCGGACGCTGCGGGGGATTCCACGATAAGGGGTTCTGGCGCCATTCGATCGCCACGGCCGCGTGCGCACGCGCACTGGCGCGCCGGATGCGCTTCAACCAGGACATCGCGTTCACGGCGGGCCTGCTGCATGACATCGGCCGGCTCGTGCTGGTGACAGGTCATCCGGACGCGTATGCCCAGGTCGTGGCCTGGCACGCGCAGCATGGCGGCGACTGGCAGGACGCCGAACAGGCCATCCTCGGCATCGACCACGTCGACGCGGGCGTCGCGCTGGCCGACCACTGGAATTTCTCGAGCACCATGCGCCAGGCGATCGCCTACCACCACGCGCCCGACATCCATGGCGCGGGTTTCCTGGCAGCGATCGTGCACGTGGCCAACGCCATCGTGCACGCGCTCGACCTGGCTTGTGAAGACGACGAACTGGTGCCGCGCGTATCCAGCGTGGCCTGGGATGCGATGGGACTGAATGAAGAAGCCTATCTGCACCTGTTCCGCGAAACGGAACTGCAGTTTGGCGAAATGTCGACCATCCTGATGGCTTGAAAAGGGCTCATCAAGCCCAGGATGATCGGTAGTGACAGCAGCGAAGGGTTGCTCCGCTGCCGGGTCTCGCCGGAGGCATGACAGGACCGGCTGTCATGCCCACGGCATCAGTGCGCATAGTTGCCCGACTTGGTCGAAGACGATGCCTCGTTCGATTGCGGTTGTTGGCCTTGCGCCTGAGCTTGTTGCTGTTGCGCAGCCTGCTGGGCAGCTTGCTGTGCAGCTTTTTCCTCAGGCTTCGGGCGGCCCTGGGCATCCGACAGGCGATATTTGGTGCGGCGGTCGCCCATCAGGTCACGCAGGTCGCGGATGCTCATGCCGGTCACTTCGTGCATGCGGATCAGCAGCGAGGCGCCGACCGGCAGGCGGTGGTGGCGGATCTTGCTGATCACCGGCGGTGCGACTTCCAGCATGCGCGACAGCGCAGCATCGTTCTTCAGTTGCATCTTGCCGAGCAGAATGTCCAGCAGATGGTTGGGGTTGTAGCTTTCCTGTGATGACAAAGCGTGATGTGCCATGATGACCTCGTAAATGGTTAAAATAGTTCTCTTACGAACCGTGTTTAATGACTAAGTTTCATCAACATAAGTTCCCGGATCGCGTGTCCGACTGACCAGGTATCCACCTGACATATCGGCCGACGTGTCCCCGGACCGCGTGCGCTCCCTTGGCGGGAAGCGAAAAAACCAATGCAGCGTTGGAACCCTGTCCGGGCGCCGCGACCGAACTGCGGTCGCCGCTGCGGTTTTTGCACTCCCGCTTCCCACATGCACTTGTCTTTCGGACAAATTATCAAACTCATATGTCGGGCTCACACTCGACCTGAGCACGAAATTCATTGGCCGAAATCAAGCTAACCGGTGGAAAGCTTGTCACATAGTCATTTCAGCACATGGTGACAAATTGTGGCGCACGCAAGTGTTTTTTTGGACTAATTTTGCAATTGCCGAGCTACAGGATCTCCTTGATTTGCAAGCAGAAACTAAATCGAGTCGAATCGGCAACTTTAAAGATAACAGCTAGAAAGAAAAATTCAAGATTTAACAATGTAACCGACTGTAGAAATATTTCCCTCGGAAAATCCTGAATTCCGCGCAGCACCGAATGTCGACGCGCACGGCCACACGCACCCGCTTTGTCGGCCGGTTTCCGATTTACGGTAAACTGCATCCACTTGTCAAAGCATCAGCACTTAGAAGCATTCCATGCAGAAAAAAGTATTCATCAAGACCTTCGGTTGCCAAATGAACGAGTACGACTCGGACAAGATGGCGGACGTGCTCGGCGCGTCCGATGGGCTCGTACGCACCGATACGCCGGATGACGCCGACGTGATCCTGTTCAACACCTGCTCCGTGCGCGAAAAAGCGCAGGAAAAGGTGTTTTCCGACCTCGGCCGCCTGAAGGAACTCAAGCGCGCCAAGCCCGAGCTGATCATCGGCGTGGGCGGCTGCGTGGCATCGCAGGAAGGCGAAGCCATCGTCAAGCGTGCGCCGCACGTGGACATGGTGTTCGGCCCGCAGACGCTGCACCGCCTGCCGCAGATGATCCAGCTGCGCCGCCACACGGGCGCGGCCCAGGTCGACATCAGCTTCCCGGAGATCGAAAAGTTCGACCACCTGCCCCCGGCCAAGGTCGAGGGTCCGGTCGCCTACGTGTCGATCATGGAAGGCTGCAGCAAATACTGCAGCTACTGCGTGGTGCCGTACACCCGCGGCGAGGAAGTCTCGCGCCGCTTCGAGGACGTGCTGACGGAAGTCGCCGGTCTGGCCGCGCAGGGCGTCAAGGAAATCATGCTGCTGGGGCAGAACGTGAACGCCTTCCGCGGCGTCATGGAATCGGGCGAAATCGCCGACTTTGCCCTGCTGCTCGAATACGTGGCCGAGATCCCTGGCATCGAGCGCCTGCGCTTCGTCACGAGCCACCCGAAGGAATTCACTCAGCGCCTGATCGACGCGTACGCGAAGATCCCGCAGCTGGTCAACCACCTGTACCTGCCCGTGCAGCACGGCTCCGACCGCATCCTGCAGGCGATGAAGCGCGGCTACACGGGCCTGGAATACAAATCGATCATCCGCCGCATCAAGGCGGTGCGTCCGAACATCTCGATCTCGTCCGACTTCATCGTCGGTTTCCCGGGCGAGACGGACGCCGATTTCGAAGCGATGATGAAGCTCGTCGAGGACGTCGGCTTCGACAACAGCTTCAGCTTCATCTTCAGCAAGCGCCCCGGCACCCCGGCCGCCAACCTGGCGGACGACACCCCGCACGAGGTCAAGCTCGCGCGCCTGCAACGCCTGCAGGCGCAGATCGACGCCAACACCCGCAAGACCAGCGCAAGCATGGTCGGCACCGTGCAGCGCATCCTGGTGGAAGGCCCCTCCAAGAAAGGCGGGGGCGAGCTCCAGGGGCGTACCGAGAACAACCGTGTCGTCAACTTCTTCCCGGGCGACGACAGCGCTGCGCTCATCGGCCAGCTGGTCGACGTGCGCATCACCGAAAGCCTGGATTACACCCTGCGCGGCGACCTGGTCGCCAGCATTGATACGATTGCCAAAGCCAGTTGAAAACGCCTACCCAGCCTTCGTACTTCATTCCCGAGCCGCTCGATAACACGCGGCTCGCCCACCTCTGCGGTCCGCTCGACGAAAACCTGCGCCAGATCTCGGCCGCCCTCGACGTGACCATCTTCCGGCGCGGCGAGAAATTCATCGTCAGCGGGACCAATGCCGAACGCGCCGTCGAGCTGCTCGAACGCTTCTACGCGGTGGCCGACAAGGTCGTGCCGATCGAGGAAGTGCAGTTGGCGCTCGTCGAACAGCGCGCCGGGCTGAAACCCAAGACCGCGGACGCCGAAGCGCCGCCCAAGGAACCGGGCGCCTCGGTCACCGAGGAAGCCGACAAGGGCGATGGCGCCGCGGACGACGACGATGAGCTGGTCAGCCCGATGCTCAAGACGCGCCGCCACGACCTGCGCGGCCGCACGCCGCACCAGATCCAGTACCTGAAGGCCGTGCTCGAACACGACATCAGCTTCGGCATCGGCCCGGCCGGCACCGGCAAGACCTATCTCGCCGTTGCCTGCGCCGTCGACGCCCTCGAACGCGACGCCGTCAAGCGCATTATCCTGACCCGCCCGGCCGTGGAAGCGGGCGAGCGCCTGGGCTTCCTCCCCGGCGACTTCGCGCAAAAGGTCGACCCGTATCTGCGCCCGCTGTACGACGCGCTGTACGACCTGCTCGGCTTCGACCGCACGCAGAAGCTGTTCGAGAAGCAGGTGATCGAGATCGCCCCGCTCGCGTTCATGCGCGGCCGCACCCTGAATCACGCGTTCGTGATCCTCGATGAGGCCCAGAACACGACGGCCGAACAGATGAAGATGTTCCTGACCCGCATCGGCTTCGGCAGCAAGGCCGTCGTCACGGGCGACGTCACCCAGGTCGACCTGCACAAGACGCAGCGGAGCGGCCTCGTCGACGCCATGCACGTGTTGAAGGACGTGCGCGGCATCGCGTTCACCCAGTTCTCCAGCGCCGACGTCGTGCGCCACCCGATGGTGGCCCGCATCGTCGACGCCTACGAGAAGGCCGCGTCGATGCAGGAACTCGGCGCACTCCCCGGCACTTTGACCAAACCAGCCGCTACCCGCCATGCAAGAAAAAAAGCATAACCTGGAACTGGACGTCCAGTACCCCGACACCCGCCTCGAGGCGGACCTCACCCCCGAGCTGGTGGAGCGCTGGGTACGCGGCGCCCTCCTCGGCCCGGCCGAGCTGGCGATCCGCTTCGTCGACGCCGAGGAAGGCCAGACCCTGAACCGCGAATACCGCGGCAAGGACTACGCCACCAACGTGTTGACCTTCGCCTACAACGAAGGCGCGGAAATCGCCGACGACGAACCGACGCAGGCCGACATCGTCCTGTGCACGGACGTGCTGCAGCGCGAAGCCGACGAGCAGAAGAAGACGGTCGAGGAACACGCGGCGCACCTCGTCGTGCACGGGGTGCTGCACGCGCAGGGCTTCGACCACGAGACGGACGAGGAAGCCGAGGAGATGGAACAACTCGAGCGCGACATCATGGAAGCGCTGGGGTATCCGGATCCTTACGCAGAGAACGAATAATTAAACACACCGTCATTCCCGCGGACGCGGGAATCCATACTGAGCCAATGTAGACGCGACGTATGGGTTCCCGCTTTCGCGGGAACGACGAGTCAGGCTTTTTTCAGCTGTTCCGCAATCGGCAACTTCCGAATCCGCTTCCCGGTCGCCGCAAACACCGCATTCGCCAGCGCCGGCGCGATCCCCGCGGTCCCCGGCTCGCCGATCCCGCCCGGATCGTCGTGGCTGTTCACGATATAGACCTCCACCGCCGGCGACTCCGGCATGCGCATCACGCGGTAGTCGGAGAAGTTCGACTGCTGCACCCGCCCCTTCTCGACCGTCACCTCGTCCCACAGCGCCGCGCTGGCGCCGAACACGATGCCGCCTTCCATCTGCGCGACGATGGTGTCCGGGTTGACGTTCTGGCCGCAATCCACCGCGCACACGACGCGGTGCACGCGCACGTCGCCGTCCGGCCCGACCGACACTTCCGCCACCTGCGCCATGTAGCTGCCGAACGCGAACTGCGTCGAGATACCCCGCCCCAGCTTGCGACCGGCGATGGGCTTGAGCGGCTTGCCCCAGCCGGCCTTCTCGGCCGCCAGGTTCAGCACGGCCAGGGTGCGCGGCGATTTCTGCAGCAGCGCGCGGCGGAACGCGACGGGGTCCGTCTTGCTCGCGTACGCCAGCTCGTCGATGAAGCTCTCGACGACGAACACGTTGTGCGTGGGACCGACGCCGCGCCAGAACGCGGTCGGCAGGCCCGGCGGTTCGTGCCTCACGTATTCGACGCGGATGGCCGGAATCGAGTACTGGATGTCGGCCGCCGCTTCCACCGCATCCGGATCGACGCCGTTCTTGACCATCGGCGGGGCGAAGCGCGACATGATCGACGATCCGGTCACGCGGTGGAACCACGCCACGGGCATGCCCTTGTCGTCGATGCGCGCCGACATGCGGTCGACGTAATAAGGACGGTACATGTCGTGCTGGATGTCTTCCTCGCGGGTCCAGATGATCTTCAGCGGGCCCTTGGCCAGCCTGGCGAATTCCACGGCCTGGATCACGTTGTCGACTTCGAGCCGGCGCCCGAAGCCGCCGCCGATGTAGTGGTTATGCACGCGGACCTTCTCGATCGGCAGGCCCGTGAGCTTGGCGGCCGCGCCCTGCGCCAGCGCCGGCACCTGCGTGCCGACCCAGATGTCGCAACCGTCCTGTTTCAGGTCGACCGTGCAGTTCATCGGTTCCATCGTCGCATGCGCGAGGAACGGGACTTCGTAGACGACGTCGATGCGGCGGCCCGGGCCGGCATCCAGCGCCTTGAGCGCATCGCCCTTGTCCGTGGCGATGGCGCCCGTGTTCTGCGATACCTTCATCATGTCCGCGACGATGCCGGCCGTGCTGACGTTGGCGTTGGCGCCGTCGTCGAAGCGGGGCGCCGCAGCGGCCAGGCCCTGTTTCGCGGCCCAGAAGTGGTCGGCCACGACGGCCACCGCCCCCTCGATGCGCAGCACCTGGCGCACGCCCTTCACGGCCAGCGCCTTCTGCTCGTCGACGGCGGCCACCTTGCCGCCCAGGACGGGCGATGCCGCCACGGCCGCGATCCCCATGTTGGGCAGGCGCGCGTCGATGCCGAACTGTGCGGAACCGTTCACTTTCGCGGGCGAGTCGAGGCGCTTCAAGGGCTTGCCGACCAGCGTGAACTGGGCCGGGTCCTTCAGCTTGACCTCGGCCGGGAAACTCAGCTTCGAGGCCGCCTCCGCCACTTCGCCGAAGTGCACCTGCCGGTTCGACGCCTCGTGGCGGATCGTCCCGCCCACGACTTTCAGGTCGCCCGGCTCGACGTTCCAGTTCTTCGCGGCGGCCTGCACGAGCACCGTGCGGACCTTGGCGCCTGCCTCGCGCAGCGGTTTATACGTGGCGCGGATCGACGTCGAGCCGCCCGTCACCTGGCCGCCCAGCAGCGCGTCGGCGTACAGCGAATTGTTCGCGGGCGCCTGCTCCAGCTTCACTTTCGACAGATCGGCACCCAGTTCCTCGGCCAGCAGCTGCGGCAGCGAGGTAAACGTGCCCTGCCCCATCTCGACCTTGTGGATGATGAGCGTGACGATGCCCTCGCGGTCGATCCGGATGAACGCATCGTGCGCAAGGCCCGGTTGCTCGTTCGTCATCGCGGTCGACGCCTGGCCGACGGCCTTCTCGGATGGCGGTTCCTTGCGATCGTTGGCGGGCGTCTGCCCCTGCTTCGTACAGCCGAACAGCGAGAAGCCGAACAGCAGGCTGCCACCGCCGATGGCGCCCGCTTTCAGCAGTTGGCGGCGTTTGCCCGAGATCTGATCCATGCGCGCGTCCCCTTTCATGCCTGGCCCGATGCGATCTTGATCGCTTTACGGATGCGGTTATAGGTGCCGCAGCGGCAGATGTTGCCGGCCATGGCGTTATCGATGTCGGCATCGCCCGGCTTCGGCGTCGCGTGCAGCAGCGCCGTGGCGGACATGATCTGGCCCGACTGGCAATACCCGCACTGGACGACATCGATCTTGCGCCACGCGTCCTGCACCTTGGCCCCGACCGGGTCGTTGCCGATCGCCTCGATGGTCGTGATCTTCTTGCCGGCCGCAGCCGACACGGGGGTCACGCACGAGCGGATGGCCTGGCCGTCCAGGTGGACAGTGCAGGCGCCGCACAGGGCCACGCCGCAGCCGAACTTGGTGCCGGTGAGGCCCATTACGTCGCGCAGGGCCCACAACAGGGGCATGTCGTCGGGGACGTCGAGGTTGGTGGTGGTGCCGTTGACGTTCAAGGCGGGCATGGGGATTCCTTTCCTTAGCGAATGAGCAACTATAGGACGAAGACTAGCAGCAATGGCGCACGCCTGCTTGAACCCGGATGCCTGCATAAAAATCAGGCATTCCGGCTTTTGGTGTATCCTATGGCCCATCGCAACAACGGCTTCACGCCAACTATGCCCGAGCACCCTGCTGACGTCCGTTCGGACGTTAAAACCCACCGGTCGCTGTTCGAACGGTTGACCGCACTGATTTCCCCCGAGCCCGAAAACCGCGCCGAACTGCTGGAAGTTCTGCACGACGCCCACGAACGCAACCTCATCGACGCCGACGCACTCTCCATGATCGAGGGCGTGTTCCAGGTATCCGACCTGTCGGTGCGCGACATCATGATCCCGCGCTCCCAGATGGACGTGATCGACATCACCAAGCCGATCGAGGAATGGCTGCCCATCGTGCTGGAAACGGCTCACTCGCGCTTCCCCGCCATCGAGGGCGAGCGCGACAAGGTGGTCGGCATCCTGCTCGCCAAGGACCTGCTGCGCTACTACGCGGAAGAATCGTTCGACGTGCGCGACATGCTGCGCCCGGCGATCTTCATCCCGGAATCGAAGCGCCTGAACGTGCTGCTGCGCGACTTCCGCGCGAACCACAATCACATGGCCATCGTCGTCGACGAGTACAGCGGCGTGGCCGGCCTGATCACCATCGAGGACGTGCTGGAACAGATCGTCGGCGACATCGAGGACGAGTACGACTTCGACGAGGAAGAAGACAACATCCTCTCCATCAAGGAAGGCCAGCACGGCTCGCGCTGGCGCGTGAAGGCGCTGACCGAGATCGAGCAGTTCAACGAAGAGATCGGCGTCGACCTGCCCGAGGACGACGTCGACACCATCGGCGGCCTCGTCGCCAGCCACCTGGGCCGCATGCCGCACAAGGGCGAGGTGTTCGACCTCGAGAACCTGCGCTTCGAAGTGCTGCGCGCCGATGCGCGCCAGATCCACGTGCTGCTGGTGGAAAAACTCCCGGCCGTCGACGACGAACACGATTGACGCGGGTCCTGCATTGATCGAATCCAGCCTGAACCTGCGGCGCGGCCGCAAGCCCGCCGTGGCGCCCGATCCCGCCCTGCGCGGCACGCGGCCGAGCGTCACAGGTCTCGCCGTCGCGGCGCTGGCCGGCGCCCTGAGCCTGTTCTCGTTCGAACCGTTCGGCTGGTGGCCCGTCCAGTTCCTGTCTCTCGCTTACCTGTTCTACCAGGTCGGCATGGGCAGTTCGACCCGCCGCGCCGTGTTCCTCGGCTGGGCGTTCGGGTTCGGCTGGTCCGTGGCCGGCATGCACTGGTTATATATTGCGCTGAATCGCTTTGGCGGCCTGCCGGCCGTGCTGTCCGCCATCGCCATCGCGCTGCTGGGTCTTTACATGGGCCTGTTCGGCGCGTTCGCCGCGGGTGTGTCGTCCTGGCTACGCAAGCGCTGGTCGCTGCCCGTCCCCGCCTTCCTGCTGCTCGTGTTCCCCGCCTGCTGGGGCGTGTCGGAATGGATGCGCGGCTGGGTCTTTACCGGTTTCCCCTGGGCGGCGTCCGGCTATGCGCACGTGACGGCACCCCTCGCCGGCTTCGCCCCGATCCTCGGCGTGTACGGCATCGGCGTGCTGGTCGCTGTCTGCTCGGCGTGCATCGTGATGCTGACCCAGCGCCGCAGGCTGCCGGCCATCGGCCTGTTCGCCGCGCTGCTGCTGGCTGGCTGGGGCCTGAAACACATCGCCTGGACCGCACCTGCCGGCAAGCCGCTCAGCGTGCGCCTCGTGCAGGGGAACATCCGCCAGGACGAGAAATTCAGCGCCGAGCACCTGGGCATGATCCTCACGCGCTACCGCGACATGATGACGGCCGCACCGGCCGACCTGATCGCGGCGCCGGAGACGGCGATCCCCGTGTTCCCGAACCAGCTCCCGCCCGAGTACCTGCAGACGTTCCGGAATTACGCGGCGCAGACCGGCAGCGCGTTCCTGTTCGGGATCCCGCTGGCCGACAGCATGACGGTGTACGCGAACAGCGTGGCCGGCATCGGCCCGCAGGGACAATCCTACCGCTACGACAAGAACCACCTGGTGCCGTTCGGCGAATTCATCCCGACGGGCTTCCGCTGGTTCACGGACCTGATGCAGATCCCGCTGGGCGATTTCACGCGCGGCCCGGACGTGCAGGCGCCGTTCGCCGTCAAGGACCAGCTGATTCTGCCGAACGTCTGTTACGAAGACGTGTTCGGCGAAGAGATCGCGAAGAACCTGCGCTCGCAGGCGCAGCCGGCCACCGTGCTGCTGAACGTGTCGAACCTCGCGTGGTACGGCGAGTCCGTCGCGATCCCGCAGCACCTGCAGATCTCGCGCATGCGGAGTCTCGAGACGGGCCGCCCGATGCTGCGCGCGACGAACAACGGCGCCACCGCCGTCATCGACGGCCGCGGCAACGTCGCCGCCCTGCTGCCGTTCTACAGCCAGGGCACGCTGGCGACGACCGTGCAGGGCATGGCCGGCAGCACGCCGTACATCCGCTTCGGCAACCTGCTGTTCCTCGCGCTGGGCGCTTTGCTGCTGGCTTGCGCTTGGGTCGCCGGGAGGCGGCGGCAGGCGAACGGCTAAAATAGCGAGCGATTCACTTCAAGCCATTCCGTAAAACCCGCTAGAATTGGTGTTTTAGCAAACTCACCGTGTTCGCGCCCCGTGCGCGCGAAGCCAACAAGATGCTCACATTCCAACAAATTATTCTGACTCTGCAAACCTACTGGGACAAGCAGGGTTGCGCCCTGCTCCAGCCGTACGACATGGAAGTCGGCGCGGGCACCTTCCACACTGGCACCTTCCTGCGCGCGATCGGACCGGAACCGTGGCGCGCCGCCTACGTGCAACCGTCGCGCCGCCCGAAGGATGGCCGCTACGGCGAAAACCCGAACCGCCTGCAGCACTATTACCAGTACCAGGTCGTCCTGAAACCCGCGCCGGAAAACATCCTGGACCTGTACCTGGGCTCCCTGGAAGCGCTGGGCCTGGACCTGAAAAAGAACGACGTGCGCTTCGTCGAGGACGACTGGGAAAGCCCGACGCTGGGCGCCTGGGGCCTCGGCTGGGAAGTCTGGCTGAACGGCATGGAAGTCACCCAGTTCACGTATTTCCAGCAGGTCGGCGGCCTCGATTGCAAGCCGGTGCTGGGCGAGATCACGTACGGCATCGAGCGCCTCGCGATGTACCTGCAGGGCGTCGAGAACGTGTATGACCTCGTGTGGACCGAGTGGGAAGAGAACGGCGAAAAGAAATCGCTGTCGTACGGCGACGTGTTCCACCAGAACGAAGTCGAGCAGTCGACCTACAACTTCGAACACTCGAACACCGACCTGCTGTTCCAGGCCTTCAATAACCACGAGAGCGAAGCCAAGCGCCTGATCGAACTGGCGCTCACCTTGCCCGCGTACGAGCAGATCATGAAGGCGTCGCACAGCTTCAACCTGCTGGATGCGCGCGGCGCGATCTCCGTCACCGAGCGCGCCGCCTACATCGGCCGCGTGCGCACTCTGTCGCGCCTCGTCGCCCAGGCCTATTACGATTCGCGCGAGAAGCTGGGCTTCCCCATGCTCCCGAAAGCTTGAGTCCAGAAAAGAATAGAACGACACCATGAATCAGACATTACTCGTCGAACTGCAGACCGAAGAGCTGCCACCGAAGGCGCTCGTGAAACTGGGCGCCGCTTTCGCCAACGGCATCGCGAACGGCCTGAAGGCCCGTGATTTCCTGGACGCCGACAGCGTCGTCACCACCTACGCCACGCCGCGCCGCCTCGCGGTCTCCATCACCAACGTGCGCGCCACGTCGGCCGACAAGACCATCCGCGAGAAGATCCTGCCGGTGACCGTCGCCCTCGACAAGGACGGCAACCCGACCGCGCCGCTGGCCAAGAAACTGGCCGCCCTCGGCTTCCCCGACCTCAACATCAGCGACCTCGAACGCGCCCAGGACGGCAAGGCCGAAAGCTTCTTCTACACCTACACCGCGCCGGGCATCAAGCTGGCCGAGGGCCTGCAGCCCGTGCTGGAAGAGACGGTCGCCAAGCTGCCGATCCCGAAGGTGATGAGCTACCAGCGTCCGGACGGCGCCACCGTGCAGTTCGTGCGCCCCGTGCACTCGCTGCTGGCGCTGCACGGCGACGCCGTCGTGCCGCTGTCCCTGCTCGGATTGGAAGCCGGCCGCGCCACGCTGGGCCACCGCTTCCTGTCGAACGGCCAGTCCATCGACATCGCGCGCGCCGACACGTACAACGACATCCTGAAGGAACAGGGCAAGGTCGTCGCGAATGCGGAAGAACGCAAGGAATCGATCCGCACCCAGCTGCTGGCCAAGGCCGGCGGCGACCAGGTGCTGATGCCGGAATCGCTGCTGGATGAAGTGGCGGCGCTGGTCGAATGGCCCGTCGTCTACGCATGCCAGTTCGAAGACGTGTTCCTGTCCGTGCCGCAGGAATGCCTGATCCTGACGATGCAGACGAACCAGAAGTACTTCGCGCTGACGGACTCGAACGGCAAGCTGCGCTCGCGCTTCCTGATCGTCTCGAACCTCGCGACCGACGACCCGTCCGCCATCGTCGGAGGCAACGAGCGCGTCGTGCGCCCGCGCCTGTCGGATGCGAAGTTCTTCTTCGAGCAGGACAAGAAGAAGTCGCTGGAATCGCGCCTGCCGCTGCTGGCGAACGTCGTCTACCACAACAAGCTGGGCACGCAGGCCGAGCGCACGCAGCGCGTCACGCGCCTCGCCGGCGCCATCGCCCGCCGCCTCGGCTACGACGTGCTGCTGGCCGAACGCGGCGCGCAGCTCGCGAAGGCCGACCTGCTGACCGACATGGTCGGCGAGTTCCCGGAACTGCAGGGCATCATGGGCACGTATTACGCCCGCAACGACGGCGAGCACGAGGAAGTGGCGCTGGCCGCCTCCGAGCACTACCAGCCGCGCTTCTCGGGCGACGCGCTGCCCACGACGAACACGGGCCTGGCCGTCGCACTGGCCGACAAACTGGAAACCCTGGTGGGCATCTGGTCGATCGGCCTGCAGCCGACCGGCGAGAAGGACCCGTTCGCGCTGCGCCGCCACGCCCTGGGCGTAATGCGCATGCTGGTCGAGAAGCGCCTGCCGCTCGCGCTGTCCGACCTCTTGACGGATGCCGCCGGCGTGTTCGACTACATGCCGACGTTTAAAGATCCGACCGCGGAAGTCACGGCCTTCATGCTGGACCGCCTGCGCGGCCTGCTGCGCGACCGCGGCTTCGCACCGAACGAAGTCGAAGCCGTGCTGGCGCAGAACCCGGACCGCGTGGACGACGTCGTGCAGCGCCTGGAAGCCGTGCAGGCCTTCGCCGCACTGCCGGAAAGCGCGTCGCTGGCTGCCGCCAACAAGCGCATCTCGAACATCCTCAAGAAGAATGAGGAGGCCCTCGCACAAGCTGGTAACGTTGATGCCGCCCTGTTGCAGGACGCCGCCGAGAAGGCGCTGTACGCGAGCGTGCAGCGCGTGCAGCCGGACGTCGATGCCGCCTTCGAGCGCGGCGACTTCACGGGCACGCTGAAGACGCTGGCCCAGCTGCGCGACGACGTCGACGCGTTCTTCAACGACGTGATGGTGATGGCCGACGACGTCGCACTGCGCAACAACCGCCTCGCCCTGCTGTCCATCCTGCACCGCATGATGAACCGCGTGGCCGACATCTCCAAGCTGGCAGCGTAAGTGCAAATGAAGCTGATCATCCTCGACCGGGACGGGGTCATCAACCATGACTCCCCGAATTCATCAAGTCGCCCGCCGAGTGGATCCCGATCCCGGGGTCGCTGGAGGCGATCGCGCGCCTGAACCAGGCCGGCTACCGCGTCGTCATCGCGTCGAACCAGTCGGGCATCGCACGCGAACTGTTCGACATCGCGACCCTGAACGCGATCCACCAGAAGATGCACGCGAGCGCCCAACTGGTGGGCGCGGACATCGACGCGATCTTCTTCTGCCCGCACGCGGCCATCGACAACTGCGACTGCCGCAAGCCGAAGAACGGGATGTTCGAGGAGATCAGCAAGCGCTTCAAGGTCAGCCTGAAGGGCGTGCCGACTGTCGGCGATTCGCTGCGCGACCTGCAGGCCGGCTTCATCAGCGGCTGCGTGCCCTACCTGGTCCTGACCGGCAAGGGCGAGAAGACCCGGGAGACGGGCGGCCTGCCACCCGGCACGCAGGTCTTCCCCGACCTCGCGTCCATGGTCGATGCCTTCCTCAAGGCCACCACACAAACTGCCAGCGCATGATCGCTAATACCGCCCCCCCAGATCTGGAGACCACGCCGTTGCGTACCGCCGCCCTGTTCCTGCGTTCCCTGTTGTTCGCGATCGTCATGACGGTCGCCACCGTCGTCTGGGCCTGCGTCTGCTTCCTCGCGGCGCCGTTCCCGTACAAGACGCGCTTCTGGGTCACGTCGCGCTGGAACGTCTTCATCATCTGGTGCGCCCGCGTCATCTGCGGCATCCGCTACCAGGTGAAGGGCTACGAGAACCTGCCGGACCAACCCGCGATCCTGCTGTCGAAGCACCAGTCGGCATGGGAGACCATCTTCATGCTGCCGAACATGAAGCGTCCGCTCGTCTACGTCTTCAAGAAGGAGATCCTCTACATCCCCTTCTTCGGCTGGGGCATGGCGCTGCTGCGCATGATCCCGATCGACCGCAGCAAGGGCAAGCGCGCCTTCGCCCACGTGGTCAAGATCGGCAAATCGCGCCTCGCGGACGGCCAGTCGATCATCATGTTCCCCGAAGGGACGCGCATCCCCGTCGGCCAGAAAGGACAGTACAAAAGCGGCGGTACGCGCCTGGCGATAGAAACACGTGCGATGGTCGTGCCGATCGCGCATAATTCAGGTGAGTGCTGGCCCAAGAACTCGTTCATCAAGCGGCCGGGCCTCATCACCGTCTCGATCGGCAAGCCGATATCGCCGGAAAACCACACTGCCGACAGTCTGATGCAAGAGGTCGAAAATTGGATAGAATCGGAAATGCGCGTCATTTCGCCCCACGCCTATTCAGGTACTTGAACGAATTGGGCGCGCAGAACCAAGCACCATCGAAGCCGCCCACCATGACCTCCCCCAAGATCGACGCGAACCAGCTGGAGCTGTTTGCCCAGGAACTCGTCGCGGCGCTCAAGCCCTCGCCCGCACCGGCACCGGCACCGGCGGCCAGACCCGTGCCGCCGGCCCCGCTGTTCAAGGCACCGCCGGTGCCGACCCGTACGCTTCCCATTCCGCCCGTCGGCCCGAACGACCCGCCGCTGCGCAAGATCCAGCTCGGATCGCACACCGTGCACTACGTGCTGCGCCGCTCCGCGCGCCGCTCGCACGGCTTCATGGTGTGCGACGACGGCCTGTTCGTGACGTCGCCGAACCGCGCGCCGCTGGACGACATCGAGCGCGCGATCCGCGCCAAGCAGCGCTGGATCCTCACCAAGCTGTTCGAACGGGGTGAACGCCGCGCGCAGCGCGCCGAACGTCCGCCCGTGGAATGGGTCGACGGCGCGCAACTGCCCTACCTCGGCGCCGACATCACGCTGCGGCTGGAGCCTGCCGCGCGCAGCCACTGCATCTTCGATGCGGACACGCGCACCTTGCATCTCGGCGTGACGCCGGGCCTCGAGACGTGGCAGGTCCGCGAGCGCGTGAAGCTGTGGTTCCAGGACGAGGCGAAGCGGATCTTCGGCGAACGCCTGGACCTGTACGCGCCGCACGTGGGCGTCACGTACAACTCGTTCGCGATCTCGTCGGCCGGTACGCGCTGGGGTTCGTGCACGGTGGCCGGGAACATTCGGTTGAACTGGAAGCTGGTGCACTATCCGCTCGCGCTGCTGGACTACGTGGTCGTGCACGAACTGGCGCACCTGCGCGAAATGAACCACAGCCCGGCCTTCTGGGCCGTCGTGGGCGAGGTGTTTCCGGATTACGATGGCGCCAAGGCGGCGCTCAAGAAGCGGTCGGTGGAGATGCCGGTGCTGTTCCCCGACGAGTGATCGGGGAACAGACAGTTATGAGGCGCGGAACTGCAATTCGCCCGCCGCACGCGCCTCGACGATCCCGCGCATCGCGCTGACCTCGTCCTTGTTCAGGCACCGGAACGGAATGGGCAGGGTGCCGCGCTTCAGGATCATCATGAAGCCCTTCGAATACGTGCGGATGCGCTGCACGTCGTTCCAGTCGATCAGGCTTACGCCCGTGTCGCTGGTGCGCACGATGCCGTGCTGGTCGATCTGGAATTCGTACGTGCGCTTCCCGCGCTGCAGCAGCACGAAGTGCGTGGCCGCCGACAGCGTGCTTTTCAGGCGCAGGTAGACGCCCATCGGCCAGCGGACATGGCGGCGGCGGATCAGGTAACCGCCATGCTCCCACATGAAGTTCACGTACTCGGCGAACGAGTAGCGCACCCAGAAATGAAGGCTGTAACGTTCCGCCGGCGGATGCACGACCGGGATCGTGGCTGCCGGCATGGCGTCGGCACCGAGATCCGCGGCGTCAGGCTGGTCCAGCAACGCGGCCCCGCCATCCGAGTGGCCGGCCGCTCGCGAGCGATTTGACCACAACATGTGCATCCCCTTTCGTTTTCTAATCTAAAGAGAATGGTAGCAAAAGCTAAGCGATAATTTGTTGCAAGAGTTCAACAGTGCGCACTGTCGCGCCACGATGGCGGGCCGCGAAGGCCTGGGCGTGGGCGCCCATGGCGGCACGGCGGCCGTCGTCGGCGAGGAGGTCGGCGGCCGCGCGCAGCAACGCCGGGGCATCGGGCACGCGCAGCGCGGCGCCGGCGGCGACGGCTTCCTCGGTCGCCTGCAGGAAGTTGAAGGTGTGCTCGCCCACCAGCACCGGACGTCCCAGCGCGCACGCCTCGATCAGGTTCTGGCCGCCCAGCGGCAGCAGGCTGCCGCCGATGAAGGCGCAGTCGCATGCCGCGTAATACGCGAACATCTCACCCATCGAATCGCCCAGCAGCACGTCGGCGTCCACGCGATCCGGCAGCGCGGACCTGCGCGCCACGCTCAAGCCGCGTTCTTCCACCATGCGCGCCACCTCGTCGAAGCGCTGCGGATGACGCGGAACCAGCACGAGCAGCATGTTCGCCGGACGCTTGTCCATGGCCTTGTAGGCGTCGAGGATGAGCGCTTCCTCGCCTTCGCGCGTGGAGGCGCACAGCAGCACGGGGCGATCCGAAAAACGCGCACGCAGCATGGCGCCCGTGTCCAGCGCGGCTTGCGGCGCCACGACGTCGAACTTGATGCTGCCCGTAACCGCGACCTTCGGGGCGCCCAGCGAGGCGATGCGTTCGGCGTCCGCATCCGTCTGCGCGGCGACCAGGGTGATCGCGCGCGCGGCATCCGTCATCAGCGCGCCGATCTTGCGCCCGCGGCGCAGCGACTTTTCCGACAGGCGCGCATTCACGAGCGCCACCGGCACGCCGTGCTTCGCGCAGCCGTGGATCAGGTTCGGCCACACTTCCGTCTCCATCAGGATGCAGATCGCGGGCTCGAAATGGCGCAGGAAGCGGCCGACCATGAAGCCGGTGTCGTACGGGAGGAACGACTGGATCACGCGGTCGCCATGCTTGCCGAACAGCGCCTTGCCCGTAGCGCGGCCCGTGGGCGTCATGTGGGTAAGGAGGATCCGGCAATCCGGCCGCGCGGCCAGCAGGGCTTCGATCAGTGGTTCCGCCGCGCGCGTCTCGCCGACGGAGACGGCGTGCACCATGATGGTCGGGCGCTTGTCGAGCCGGCGTACGTAGAACCCCAGGCGCTCGCCCAGATGCGTGCGGTAGCCGGGCTCGCGGCGCCCGCGCCACCACAAGCGGCCCAGCACGAGCGGCAGTGCCAGCCACCACATGAGCGAATACAGCACACGCATCAGCGGTTCTCCAGCAGGCGCCGCGCGGCCGCCACGACCTCGTCGACCGATGGCGGCGCACCCGTGTCGCCCAGGTTGACGATGCGCGGCGACCAGTTGCCCTCGGTCTTCCAGCGCGGCGAATCGGCATAGATCTCGACCGTCGGCCGCACGAAGGCGGCGGCGATGTGCGTGAGGCCCGTGTCGACGCCGACGGCCAGCGTCGCGTGGCGCGCCAGTTCCACCGCATCCATCATCGACAGTTTCGGCAGGACGCGCGCGTTCGGCAGCCCGGCCGCCAGGCGCTCGGCCTCTTCCTTCTCGCGCGGGGAACCCCACGGCAGCAGGATCGTCATGGGCGCGAGCGCCTGGCCGAGCGCGATCCAGTGCGCCGGCGGCCATTTTTTCGCATCGCGTGCGGTCCCGTGGAAGAACACGGCGTAGTCGCCCGGCGGCATCCATGCGGGACGTGCCGCCCCGTCGGGTGCCGGCAGGCCGAAATCGGGCGGCGTGTCGACCGCATAGCCGAGCGCCGCGGCCACGACCTGGCGGCCGCGCGCCACCGCATGCGTACGCGGTTCGACGGGAATGCTGCGGCTGTGGAAGATGCGCGAGATACCCTCGTAGCCCGAATCCTCGGTGCCGTTGGCCAGGCCGATTTTCTGGCCGCCGCGAGCGCAGGCCATCACGATACCCGTCTTGAGCAGGCCCTGCGTGTCGAACACGTAGTCGTACCGCTCGGCGCGCAGGTCGGCAAAAAAGCCGCGCAGTTCCGCGCGCACGGCCGCCTGGCCGAGCCCCTTGCGCCAGCGCCGCAGCGCGAACGGGATCACCTTGCGCACGTGCGAGTTGAGCTTCACCAGGCTGACGTAGCCCTCTTCCACCACCCAGTCCACCTGGGCATCCGGAAAGTGGCGCCGGATGTCGGCCACGATCGGGAGATTGTGCAGGACGTCGCCCAGCGACGACACCCGCACCAGCAGGATCTTCATCAGAACGGCAGCTTCGCGTCAGGCTTGGCGGCCAGGATCACGCGCGCGAATTCCTTCTGGATGCGGTCCAGCGCTTGCGGATTCTCGCCCTCGAAGCGCAGCACGACGACGGGCGTCGTGTTCGAGCCGCGCGCCAGGCCGAAGCCGTCCGGGTATTCCACGCGCAGGCCGTCGATGTCGACGATACGGTCCGAGCCCGGGAATTGCGCTTCCGCGCGCAGCTTGTCGATCAGTGCGAAGTTCTCGCCTTCCTGCAGGTGCAGGTGCAGCTCGGGCGTGCTGGACGCGATCGGCAGGCCGTTGAGCAGCGCCGACGGGTCGGTTTCGCGGGTGAGGATCTCGAGCAGGCGCGCGCCCGTGTACAGGCCGTCGTCGAAGCCGTACCAGCGGTCCTTCCAGAAGATATGGCCGCTCATCTCGCCGCCCAGCGGTGCGCCCGTTTCCTTCAGCTTGGCCTTGACGAGCGAGTGGCCCGTCTTCCACATCAGCGGACGGCCGCCGTGCTGCTCGATCCACGGGCCCAGGTGGCGCGTGCACTTCACGTCGTACAGGATCTCGGCGCCCGGGTTGCGCGACAGGACGTCCTGCGAGAACAGCATCATCTGGCGGTCCGGGAAGATGATCTGGCCATCCTTCGTGACGACGCCCAGGCGGTCGCCGTCGCCGTCGAACGCGAGGCCGATCTCCGCGTCCGTCGTTTTCAGGCATTCGATCAGGTCCTGCAGGTTTTCCGGGTGCGCCGGATCCGGGTGGTGGTTCGGGAAGTGGCCGTCGACGTCGCAGAACAGTTCGATCACGTCGCAACCCATCGCGCGGAACAGGTCGCCCGCGACCATGCCGGCCACGCCGTTGCCGCAGTCGACCGCGATCTTGATCGGACGCGCGATCTTGACGTCGCCCACGATGCGTTCGACGTAGGCGGCCTTGATGTCGTGCGTCGAGTAGCCGCCTTGCTGGGCGGCCGGCTGGAAGTCGTCGCGTTCGATCGCCTGGTACAGAGCCTGGATGGCATCGCCATAGATCGCTTCGCCGGCCAGCACCATCTTGAAGCCGTTGTAGTCCGGCGGGTTGTGGCTGCCGGTGACCATGATGCCGGAACGCGCACCCAGCACGTTGGTGGCGAAATAAACCATCGGCGTGGCGACCATGCCCAGGTCGACGACGTCCACGCCCGCAGCCTGCAGGCCTTCGGCCAGCGCCCTGGCCAGCTCCGGGCCGGACAGGCGGCCGTCGCGGCCGATGATCACGGTGCGTTCTCCCTTGGCCAGCGCGGCGGCGCCGAACGCCTGGCCGATGCGGCGTGCGATCCCGGCGTCGAGCGTGCTGCCGATGACGCCGCGGATGTCATAAGCCTTGAAGATCGTTTTCGAGAGAGAAACCATGGATTATCTACCTTGCTGGACAGGGCACCGGAATGCGCGCGCACGGGCATTACGAACGCCGGTTGGGTCGGATGTCGAAAAAGCGATATTGTAACGGCAAGGAGGACCGACGGGGTCGGCGTGCCGCTATATTGAATGCGCAAACAAGCGCAGTGAGGCGCACAGAACGTGCGCACTCGGAACGATATGAAACGGAATCAGACGCGCAGTTTGTCCAGCGATTTACCGCCTTCGACCCATTCCTTGACCCATTTCGGCTGGCGGCCGCGACCGGTCCACTGTTGCGACGCATTGTCCGGATTGCGATAACGAACTGCGACGGAGCCGGCATTCCCACCCGCCGATTTGCCGCCACGGCCGCTGGTGCTGATCAGGTCTTTCAAAGGCACGCCGACGCTCTGTGCGATGGCCATGATCTGTTCACGCGCCTTTTGCACTTCCTGCACCTCGCGTTTCTTCATTTCCTGCTTGATCTGCTCCTGCAGGTTGCGCAAATCGCCCAAGGACAAATTAGACAGATCCATCTTGATTCCTTATATGTAGAGTCTAGGTGTAAGGGATTTTATCGAATATTCACCAATGCTCGCAATATACTACAACTTAAATTTCTTCAGTGTTTTTTGTGCCAAATCAGCCAGCGCGGCGACTTGAATCTCACGATACGCGCGTACAACCATACGTAGCTGATAATGAACAACAGACAGAAGAATATCAAAATTCCCGTATTCCGCCAGAACACGGTTGCGGGGATAACGGCAGTGAGGGAAAACAGCCACAGGTATGGCGACGTGCGCGCATTCCTTTTCATCAGCGCACGGGCCTCTTTGCGACCGACGGTCCATTGCACGATGCGCCGGAAAATCAGGCTGTGCAGGTGGATTCCATCTGGCATTGTAGGAGATTTCCCACGCACAAACATTCGGCGATAAACGGAAAATATGGTTTCGAATGCCGGATAAATCAGCAGCAAAGCGGCATACCACGTCGATACTTGGGGATTGCGCATCACGAGCAGCAGGGCCAGTTCGCCCAGCATGAATCCGATGAAATAGGCGCCCCCGTCGCCGAGGAAGATGAGACCGACGGGATAATTCCACACGAGGAAACCGGCCGTCGCGCCCGCGACCGTCAGCGCGGACACCAGCACGAACATGTCGCCCACCTGCCAGCCCACGTAAGCCAGCGACAGCAGCATGAAGATCGTAACGACGCTCGCCAGGCCATTGAACCCATCGATGATATTCACCGCATTCGCAATGCCGGCAACGGCCAGTACGGTCAGCGGCAATATCAGCCACAACGAATCGAGGTTCCAGCTGATGAACGGCATATCGAGGCGCGCGATTTTCGCATCCAGCACGAGATAGCCGAGGAACGCGGCGACCATGGTCAATATCAGGCGACGCGAGGGACGCACCTTCCCCGTATAGTCTTCGACGATACCGCCGGCGAATGCGATCGCCGAACATCCCAGCAGCCAGACCAGCCAATAACCGAGGCCGGGCACCCGCCATACGGAAATGCCGGCGCTCAGGGCCACCGCGAGGAAGATCGGCAAACCGCCAATCCGCGCCACCGCATGCACATGCACCTTCTGCACGCCGTCGAAATTATTGTCGAGTGCCGGGCCGTGCAATTTCGAATGCTTGACGACGAGGAGCGTCAGCAGCGCGGACACGACAAAACTTACGATGAAGGAAAACATTTTATTATTTTTTAAATGCAAGCGTGCGGCATTGTAACCGGATTAGTCCCGGGAAACCGGACCTGGCAGTGTACGCGCGTGCGCCTCGACCCGATTGAGGAATTACGAAATACCGAAACTTTGACTGAGGGACAAGACAATTTACAATCGGTAATCCGTACAGCCGGGCCGGCCGCACAAAACCCGCGAGAATCCATTAGTATCGATCCTGCAAAAACGAATATGAGCGCGATGAAAACCTATGTAATCGGCGACCTGCAAGGGTGCGCCCATGAAGCGGGCCTGCTGCTGGAACGGATCGCCGCGACCGCCGGGCCGGATGTGCGCATCCTGTTTGTCGGCGACCTGATCAACCGTGGCCCCGATTCACTTGGCGCGCTGCGCCGCATGAAGGCGCTGGCGGAAACGAGCGATGGTCGCGTCGACGCCCTGCTCGGCAACCACGACCTGCACCTGCTGGCGGTGGCCGTCGGCGCCCAGAAGATGAGCCGGTCCGATACGCTGGACGAGATCCTGGCCGCGCCCGACCGCGACGAGTTGATCGACTGGCTGCGCCGGCGCCCGCTCGCAATGTTCGTCGATGCGCACCTGCTCGTTCATGCGGGCGTGGCGCCGCAGTGGACGGCCGCGCAGACGATGGCGCTGGCGGCCGAAGTCGAGACTGTGCTGCGCGGAGAACACTGGATCGAATTCCTCGGTCGGATGTACGGCAACGAGCCGGACCGCTGGGACGACGGCCTGACGGGCATCGCCCGGCTGCGCTGCATCGTCAACGCGCTCACGCGCATGCGTTTGTGCTGGCCGGACGGCCGCATGGATTTCCATCACAAGGAAAGCGACAAGGGCCCGGAAGGCACCGACCTGCAGCCGTGGTTCGACCTGCCCAACCGCCGCACGCTCGATGTCACCGTCGTGTTCGGACACTGGTCCGCGCTGGGACTCGTGCTGCGGCCGAATCTCGTGGGGTTGGACAGTGGCTGCGTGTGGGGCGGCAAGCTGACGGCGGTGTGTCTGGATGACCGGTCGCTGTTGCAGGTGGATTGTCCCGAGTACCGGGAGCACAGCGGGAAGAAATAGAGACCGTCGTCCCCGCGCACGCGGGGACCCATGCTGAGGTTCCGAAATCCGGCATTCAGAAATGCTGTAGCGTATCCAGCGTACCGAATTCTTTAGTTCAGTATGGATTCCCGCTTTCGCGGGAATGACGGGGTTGGGTCTGCCCCAACGCCCCCGCGATCGCATCGTGCGCCGCCTGCGCCAGCTCGCGCCGGTGCGCGCCCGCCGCCGGGATCGGCGTCAGGCAGGCCAGGCGCGCGACGACCGGTTCCCCGCCGAGGATGCGCACGATGCTGTCGACGAACGTCGTCTCGCCCGTGTAGTCGACGGATGGATGCCACGCACCGCCCGCGTCGACGTAGGCCAGCGCGACCGGCTGCACGGGGACGGCGGCGTCGATGGCGGCTTCGAACAGGTTGGCGTGGAACGGCAGCACTGTGCCCTGGCTGGCCGTCGTCCCTTCCGGGAAGAACGCCACGCGGCGGCGCTGGCCGAGGGCTTCCACGAGGCCCTTGAAAATGTGGCGCAGGTCGCGCCGGTTGCCGCGCGCGATGAACACCGTGCCCGCCTGCGCGACGAGCCAGCCGACGACGGGCCAGGCCCGGATCTCGGCCTTGGCCACGAAGCGGCACGGGTGCACGGCATTGATGACGAAGATGTCGAGCCACGAGATGTGGTTCGCGACGATGAGGGCGTGCGCGAGCGAGTCCTCGCCCGGCACGCGCTCGAGGCGCACGCGGCAGATGCCCAGCAGGCGTGCCGACCAGCGTTGAATGAGTCGCTCGCGCCGGGAATCACCCGCCCACGGGAACACGAGGGCGCAGGTGGCCAGGCCCTGGATGAGGTGGAGGACGAGGCGCGCGAGGCGCCACGCAAGCTTGACCTTCAATCAGCGTTCGAACGCGACGTGACCGGCGACGATCGTCGCCTTCACCTGGCCCGCCAGTTCGTAGCCGAGGAACGGCGTGTGCTTGCCCTGGCTCGCGAGGGCGGCCGCGTTGACGGTCCAGCGCGTGTCCGGATCGAACAGCACGACGTCCGCGCTCGCGCCCTGTGCCAGCGTGCCGGCGGACAGGCCTGCCGTGCGTGCCGGATCGCTCGTGATCTTCGCCAGCGCGGTCGACAGCGCGCCTGGGCTACCCTGCTCCGCCGCCCATTTCAGCATCAGCGACAGCAGCAGTTCCAGGCCGGTGGCGCCGGGCGACGCCTCGGCGAACGGCAGCAGTTTCTCGTCGTCGTCGACCGGGGTGTGGTCGGAACAGACGGCGTCCACGGTACCGTCCAGCACGGCCGCGCGGATCGCGTCGCGGTCGCGCTGGCTGCGCAGCGGCGGCGTCAGGCGCGCGTTCGAATCGAAGAAGCCGATGTCGGCATCCGTCATGTGGAGGTGGTGCACGCCGACGTCGCACGTGACCGGCAAGCCTTCCTTCTTGGCGGCGCGGATCAGGTCCAGCGCGGCGGCCGACGAGATGCGGCACAGGTGCACGCGCGCACCGGAGGCGCGCATGAGTTCGAAGATCGTGTGCAGCGCGATCGTCTCCGACATCACCGGCACGCCGGACAGGCCCAGGCGCGACGCCAGCGGGCCGCTGTGGGCGATGCCGCCGCGGCCGATGTGCGGATCCTGCGGGCGCAACCAGACGGTGTAGTCGAAGGTCTTCGCGTACTGCATGGCGCGCAGCAGCACAGTGGTGTCCGTGATCGGTTCCTCGGCCTGAGCGAAGCCGATGCAGCCGGCTTCCGTGAGCTCGGCCATCTCGGTCAGCGCCTTGCCTTTGAGGCCGACGGTCAGGGCGCCCAGCGGATGGACGTTGGCCTGGTTCAGCAGGCGCGCACGATGCTTGAGCATTTCGACGAGGCCCGGCTCGTCCAGCACGGGGTCGGTGTCGGGCGGGCACACGAGCGTCGTCACGCCACCCTGCACCGCGGCCTGCATTTCCGATTCCAGCGTGGCCTTGTATTCGTAGCCCGGCTCGCGCAGGCGGGCGGAGAGGTCGACGAGGCCCGGCGCGACGACGAGGCCGGTGGCGTCGATGGTGCACGCGGCCGTGAAGCCTTGCGGTGCGCTGCCGATGCTGGCGATCTTGCCGTCGGCGATATAAAGGTCCTGGACGGCGTCGAGGCCGGCCGCCGGGTCGATCAGGCGCCCGTTTTTAATGTGCAAATTCGTCATGCGTGACTTCCAGCCAAAATACTCATAACCGCCATGCGTACGGCGATACCGAAGGTGACCTGCGGCAGGATCACGGCCTGGGCGCCGTCCGCCACGGCCGAATCGATCTCCACGCCGCGGTTCATCGGGCCCGGGTGCATCACGATGGCGTCCGGCTTGGCGAGCGCCAGGCGCTCCGGCGTCAGGCCGTAGCTCTTGAAATACTCGCCGGCCGACGGCAGCAGCGCGCCCGACATGCGTTCGTTTTGCAGGCGCAGCATGATGATCACGTCGACGTCCTTCAGGCCCTCGTCCATGTTCGTGAAGACGCGCACGCCCATCTGTTCCAGGCCGCCCGGCAGCAGCGTGTGCGGGCCGATGGCACGCACTTCCGGCACGCCCAGCGTCGTCAGCGCGTGGATGTCCGAACGGGCCACGCGGCTGTGCAGGATGTCGCCGACGATGGCCACGCGCAGGTTCGTGAAGTCCTTCTTGTAGTGGCGGATCGTGTACATGTCGAGCAGGCCCTGCGTCGGGTGCGCGTGGCGGCCATCGCCCGCGTTCACCACGTGCACGTGGTTCTGCTTGGTGTCGTTCAGGTGCTTGGCGATCAGGTACGGCGCGCCCGACTGCGCGTGGCGCACGACGAACATGTCGGCGTGCATGGCCGAGAGGTTGTCGATCGTGTCCAGCAGCGATTCGCCCTTGCTCGTCGACGACGCGGCGATGTTCAGGTTGATGACGTCGGCCGACAGGCGCTTCGACGCGATCTCGAACGTCGTGCGCGTGCGCGTCGAGTTTTCGAAGAACAGGTTGAAGACGCTTTTCCCGCGCATCAGCGGCACCTTCTTGACCTCGCGGTCGGAGATGCTCACGAAGCTCGAGGCGGTGTCGAGGATGTGGTTGATGATGGCCTTGGGCAGTCCCTCGATGGTAAGGAGGTGCTGCAGTTCGCCGTTCTTGTTCAGTTGCGGGTTATGCATTGTCGTCTTCGATCGTGAGCGAGAGTTGGCCGTCTGCCGCGCGCGCCAGCGCGAGCGAACGGCCGGGGGCAAGCTGTGCGTGCGCGCCGACGAAATCGGCGGCGACCGGGAGTTCGCGGCCGCCGCGGTCCGCCAGCGCGGCCAGCATGATACGCTGCGGACGGCCATAATCGAACAGCACGTTGATCGCCGCGCGCACCGTGCGGCCGGTGTACAGCACGTCGTCGACGAGCACGATGGTCGCGCCGTCGACGTTGAATTCGATCCGGGTCGGCTTCACGTCCGGATGCAGGCCCTTGCGGGCATAGTCGTCGCGGTAGAACGAGACGTCGATGAAGCCCAGGCGAGATTGCAGGCCGAGGTCGGCCGCGAGACGCTCGGCCAGCCAGGCGCCGCCCGAGTGGATGCCGACGATGGCGGCATCCGCCACGCCCGTGAGACCCGCGCGCACCTGCGCGAGCAGATCGCGGTACAGGGCCTCGGCGTCCAGGCTGTCCGCGTCGTTAATATGAGTTGGCATGATCGTCAAAGTATTGTTGCAAAATGATGGCGGCGGCCTTGGCGTCGATGATCTCGCCGCGTTTGGCGGGAATGACGGCCGACGAATAGCGCTCGTCGACGAGTTCGACGGGCAGGTTGAAGCGGCCGTTCAGTTGATTCGCGAAGCGGCGCGCACGCAGGGTCATGTCGTGCTCCGCGCCGTCCGGATGGCGCGGCTCGCCCACGACGAGGCGCGCGGGGCGCCATTGTTCGATCAGGTCGCCGATGACCTTGAAGCGGGTCGCATTGTCGACCGCCTTGATGACGGACAGCGGTTGCGCCTGTCCCGTCAAAGTGTTACCCATGGCGATGCCGATGCGCTTGATGCCGAAGTCGAAGCCTAGAACGATGTCGACCATTACCTGCGTCGACTCCGGCTAAGTGTGCAACCGTCAGGCATGACCGGCCTCCGAGGCGAGCATCAGCGGGTCGATGCCCAGCAGCTTGATGGCCGCGTTGTAGCGTTCTTCGATCGGCAGGTCGAACAGCACGCGCGCGTCGGCGCTCACCGTGAGCCAGCCGTTGCGGGCGATTTCCTCTTCCAGCTGGCCCGGGCTCCACCCGGCATAGCCGATCGAGACGAGCATGCGGCGCGGGCCGGTGCCGTTGGCCACGGCTTCCAGCACGTCGATCGACGTCGTAAACGCGACGTCGTCGGTGACGCTCAGCGACGAGGAATAACGGCCGCCGGGCGAATGCAGCACGAAGCCGCGGTCGTCCTGGACCGGGCCGCCGAACATGATCGGCTCGTCCTCGACGCTGGCGCGCAGGCCTTCCGCCACCTTCAGGTCGATGCGGTCGAACAGCACGTCCATGGTCATGTCGGTGGGCTTGTTGATGACGACGCCGAGCACGCCCTTCTCGTTGTGCTCGCAGATATACACGACAGTGCCGCCGAAGATCGGGTCATTCATGGACGGCATGGCGATCAAGAAATGATTAGCCAAGTTCAGCTGTGACGACGGGGATGCGCTCATCATGCCGAGGGCGGGCGTATCTTCCTGGGGCATCCCGGGCATGGTTAGAGGCTTGCCGACCTTACTTTTTTTCATGCTCATACTCTCTGTTGGCTCACTCTCTGGGTTACCGCGGCATTGCTACGCTGAAAAGCTGGACTTTTCGCTAGTTTACACCGAATTGCCCGACCGGCCACGGAAGCCGCTCGGCGGGGCAAACCTGAGAGATGGTAGACAGTAAAATTCTGGACTGCATTGACTCAACACACAGAAGATGACTCTGAGAAACTCTTTGGTCTGGTTCCGGCGCGATCTGCGCGTGGACGACCATGCCGCGCTGCATCACGCCCTGCTCTCCTCACGCCGGGTGATTGGCGTGTTCGTGTTCGATACGGACATCCTGGCCGGTCTGCCGTCCGACGACCGGCGCGTTCAATTTCTGCTCGACAGCGTGCGCGAACTGGATGCGCGCCTGCATGCTATGGGAGGTTATCTCATCGTGCGGCACGGGCGCGCCACGCAGGTGATCCCGGCGCTGGCGGCCGAACTGGATGCTGAATCCGTGTTCGCCAACCGCGACTACGAGCCGCAGGCCATCGCGCGCGACCGGGCCGTGCAGGACGCCTTGCGCGCGGCCGGCCGCAGCCTGCAGACGTTCAAGGATCAGGTCATCTTCGAACAGGATGAGGTATTGACGCTGGCCGGCGGCCCCTATTCCGTCTTTACACCGTACAGGAACGCGTGGCTGAAACGCCTCGCGCGCGAGCCGGAGGCGCTGCGGCCGTACGAGACGGCGCCTCACGCGGGCGCGCTCGCGCCGCCGCCTGCGGATCACGTCCTGCCTTCGCTCGCGGATCTCGGTTTCGTCCCGAACGCGGCCCCCATCGCGCATCCCGGCATGACGGGCGCGGAGGCACTGCTGGCGCAGTTCGGGCAGCGCCTCGCGCGCTACGACCACGACCGCGATTACCCGGCGCTGGACGCCACGTCGCGCCTGTCGATCCACCTGCGCTTCGGCACGCTCTCCGTGCGCCGCCTCGTCGCCATGCTGCAGGAACGCATTGCCGACGGCAGCGGCGGCCCGGGTGCGCCCGTGTGGCTGTCGGAACTGGTCTGGCGCGAGTTCTACATGATGATCCTGGCGCGCCATCCGCGCGTGGTCACGCAATCGTTCAAGGCCGCCTTCGATGCCGTCGCGTGGGACGAGGGGCCGGATGCGGACGCGCTGTTCGACGCGTGGTGCGCGGGCCGCACGGGCTATCCGCTCGTCGACGCGGCCATGCTGCAGCTGGAACGCACGGGTTTCATGCACAACCGCCTGCGCATGGTGACGGCCAGCTTTTTGACGAAGGACCTTGGGATCGACTGGCGGCGTGGGGAGCGCTGGTTCGCGCTGAAACTGAACGATTACGAACTGGCGTCGAACAACGGCGGCTGGCAGTGGGCAGCGTCGACGGGGTGCGACGCGCAGCCGTGGTTCCGCATCTTCAACCCGGTGACGCAGTCGAAGCGGTTCGATCCGGACGGGGCGTTCATCCGGCAGTACCTGCCGCAGCTGGCCGGCTTGAGCGGGGCGGCCATTCATGCGCCGTGGCTGGCGAAGCCGGAGGTCTTACAGAAGGCCGGGGTCGTGCTCGGCAAGGATTATCCGGTGCCGGTGGTGGATCACGAAGAAGCGAGAGAAAAAACACTGGCGCGCTTCAAGGCGATCCGCGACACCTGAACGTCGTTCCCGCGAGAGCGGGAACCCATACTGAGCTGACGCTACCTACATCGGATGCTCAGTATGGATCCCCGCTTTCGCGGGGATGACGGCTGTCGAGCAACCCGGTAATCGCCGCCAGCAACGCATCTTCCTGGTACGGCTTGCCGAAATAGGCATCGACACCGAGCCCCAGCGCCACGTTGCGGTGCTTGTCCGCCGTGCGCGACGTGATCATGATGATCGGCAGCGCGGCCGTGGCGGCGTCCCCGCGCACGTGGCGCGTGAGGTCGAAGCCGTCCATGCGCGGCATCTCGATATCAACCAGCATCAGGTCGGGCCGCATCTCCTGCATCTGCTCGAGCGCGTCGACGCCGTCCTTGGCCAGCAGCACGCGATAGCCTTCGCGCTCCAGCAGGCGCTGCGTGACCTTGCGCACGGTGAGCGAATCGTCGACGACCATGATGGTCGCGATGCGCGCGGCCGGCGCCGGTGCAGGCATCTCCACGGCACGACCCGGACGCGCGCCCTGCCCGGCCAGCTGCACCGGGTCGAGGATCAGCACGATCTCGCCCGAACCGAGCACCGTGGCGCCGGCGATGCCCGGCATGCGGGCCAGCTGCGGCCCGATGTTCTTGATGACCACCTCGCGGTTGCCCAGCACCTCGTCCACCCGCACGGCGACGCGCGTGTTGCCGCTCCTGAGGACCAGCACCGGCGACGAGCGCTGGCCGCCGGCACCGCCGGGTTCGTGCAGCAGCGCAGGCAGGTAGTGCAGCGGGACGTTCTCGCCGTGGACGTTGATCGCCCCTGCCGCGAAGGCCGCATCCAGGTCCGCCTCGCGCACCTGCAGCACCTGTTCGACCAGCACGGCCGGCAGCGCATGCGTGCGCGTGCCGCTGGCGACGAGCACGACCTGGGTGACCGCCAGGGTGAGCGGCAGGTGAATGGCGAAGGCGGCGCCGCGGCCCGGCGTCGTCTCGACGTCGACGCGGCCGCCCAGCGCGCGCGCTTCCGAGCGCACGACGTCCATGCCCACGCCGCGGCCGGCCAGCTCCGTCAGCGCGTCCGCCGTCGAGAAGCCGGGTTCGAACACGAGCTCCGCCGCATCCTGGTCGGACACGTCCTCGCCGTCGGCCAGCAGCCCGAGGGATGCCGCCTTGGCGCGGATGCGGCCCAGGTCGAGGCCCGCGCCGTCGTCGGCAAAGCGGATCTCGACTTCGTTGCCCTGCTGGCTCACCTGCACGAGCAGCTCGCCCGTCTCCGGCTTGCCGGCCGCCAGGCGCTGGTCGCGCGGCTCGATGCCGTGCACGATGGCGTTGCGCAGCAGGTGTTCGAACGGCGCGGCCATGCGTTCCAACACGCTGCGGTCGATCTCGACGCCGCCGCCGCGGATGTCCAGGTTGACGCGCTTGTCCATTTCCTTGGCAGTCTGGCGCGCCACGCGGAACAGGCGCTCGGACAGGCTCGCGAACGGCACCATCCGCACCCGCATCAGGTCGCGCTGCAGCTCGCGCGTGAGGCGCGACTGCGCGGCCAGGTCGTCGGCCGCCGCCTCCACCGTGCGCGCGAGGCCGTCGTGGAACGAACCGACGTCGTTCACACTCTCGGCCATCATGCGCGTGAGTTCCTGCAGGCGCGTGAAGCGGTCGAATTCGAGCGGGTCGAATTCGCGCTCGCCCGCGATCGACAGGCGCGACGCGATCTGCGATTCCGCCTGCACCTCCACTTCGCGCAACTGGCGCCGCAGGTTGGCAAGGTTGTCGGAGAATTCGGCCAGCATGCCCTTCAGCGCGCCGACCTGCGTCTCCAGCTTCGAGCGCGTGATCGACACCTCGCCGGCCTGGTTGACGAGCCGGTCGAGGATGTCGGCGCGCACGCGCACGAGCGGCGCGCGCGCGGCCTGCTCGTCCGCGGGCGGTGCCGGCAGCGCGGGTTCCGGTGCCGGAGCAGGTTGGAACACCGGCGCGCCCGGCTGCTGCAGCTGTTCGAACAGCAGCTGCGCCTGGTCGTAGTTGGCGAGCAGTTCGTCGAAGGCGGCCGGGTTCGTCGTCCCCGCGTGCAGCATGTTCTCGATCTGCGTTTCCAGCGCGTGCGTGTGCTGGCCGAGGCGCATCGCGCCGGCCATGCGCGCGCTGCCCTTCACCGTGTGCAGGGCACGCAGCAGGCCTTGCGCGACGGCCACGTCGGCCGGGTTCAGCTGCCACTGGCGCAGGCCGTTGCCGATCTGCGGCAGCAGGTCCGACGCCTCTTCCATGAAGACGGGCAGCAGGTCCGGATCGAGGTCGTCGACGAAGACCGGCTCGGCGGCCAGGACCGCGTCCGCTTCCGGTTCCGCGACGGGTTCCGGCTGCGGCACGGGTTCCGGCTCGCGCCCTGGCTCGGGTATGGGCGCCGGGATGTCGAACAGCGCATCGATGTCGATGACTTCTTCCGCCTCCGCCGGCGCCGGCTCCGGCGTGGGCTCGGCCTGCTCCAGCGTGGGCGCGGCGAACGGATCGTCGAAGTACGCGTCGAACAGATCGTCGACGGCGCTCACGGCAGGATCTTCCTGGCGCGGTGCCGGCGCGCGCGGCGCCAGTTCCGTGCTGGCGGGCAGGGACGGCGTGCCGGTGGCAAGCGGCGGATCGGCCAGGATGCTCGCATAGGTGGCGGCAAACAGCGCGTCCAGGCGCTGCGCCAGTTCCGGTTCGGCGTCGGCGATGACGGCATCGGCGCGCTGGCGCCCCAGCTCGTCGCGCAGCGCTTCCAGGCGCGCCAGCAGTTCCGGCTGCGCGGGCGCCAGTTCGCCCAAGGCGAACACCTGCAGCATGATGCGCACGCGCTCGACCGTTTCGTCCAGCAGGTCGAACTGGCTACCTTCCAGCGGCGGGACGGCCACCTGCAGCGCTTCTTCCAGCGCCACGGCCAGTTCGCGCAGCGCGTTGAAGCCGACGGTGGCCGACGTGCCGCCCAGCGTGTGCGCCGCCTTCAACGCCTGCGCCGACACGGCGCGCAGCGGTTCCGCGCGCCAGGCGGCGAAGTCCTCGGCCAAGGTGCGCACCAGTTCCTCGGTCTCGCCGAGGTAGATGTTGTACAGCGGGAGCGGAATCTCCAGGTCGCCCACGTGCCGCACGTTCGCTTCCGACACGGGGAACGCGAGCACGTTGTCCGGCAGCTCTTCCGTGGACAGGGCCGGCAGCGGCGCGGGCGCCTCGTCCGGCGCGACGTCGAAGCCGGCGGCAGGTTCGACCGGTTCCGGTGGCGGCGCGGATGCGGCAGGCACGGCATCGAGCGCGCCGACCGTCTCCGGTGCCAGCTCCGCCGGCGCATCGAGGACTGGCACCTCCGGCGTCGACACCAGCGGCTCGGGGGCTTCTTCCGACAACGCGAACGTTCCGCCCTCCTGCACGCGCAGGGCAGCCCCGACGAGCGCCGCGCCATCGCGCTGCGATCCGCCGGCCGCCAGTTCATCGACCCACGCCCCCAGCTCCGCATGCGCCTGCGCGAGCAGCGCCAGCAGGTCCGGCGTGGCGGCGCGCGCCTCGGCCAGCCACAGGTTCATGACTTTTTCGATGGCCGCCGCCGCCGCCGCGAACTGCTCGAGGTTCACCATGCGGCTGCTGCCCTTGAGCGTATGGAAGCCGCGGCGCAGGCGCGTGAGCGTGTCCTGGTCGGCCGGGTTGGCCTCGGCGGCCGGCAGCGCGTTGCCGACGACGTCCAGCACCTCGCGCGCCTCGCCGATGAAGATCTCCAGCAGTTCGGCGTCGACGGCGTCCGGTGCCTCCACCGGCGCGGCTTGCGGCTCCGAAGGCGCCGGTGCTTCGAGCGGCAGCTCATGGAACAGGCCCGCCGCGGCATCGAAGCGGTAGCGCTGGCGCGCCCCGTCCACGTTCTGCGCCAGCGCGTCCGTGAAGAAGCCGAGCGCGCCGATGTTGCGGGCCAGGTTGTCCAGCACGGCGCCGCGCGCCGCGGCATCCGGCTGCGTCTCGATGAGCGTGCGCACCTGGGCACGCACATGATCGACCGCCTGCATGGCCTGCTCCTGGTCGAGGATGGCCAGCGCGCCCTGCAACTGGTGCAGCAGCGGGTCGACCTGTGCGAGCGACGCGATGCGGGCCGGGTCTTCGTAGTAGTCGTCGATGAGCTTTTCGACCTGGCGCAGGCCGGTGCGGATCTCGCCCGCCAGCACGGCCACGGTCTGGCCCTGCTGCAGCTCGCGCGCCATCTCGCCGTGCCACACCGGGGCATCCGGCGGGGTCTCGCCGTGCGCCAGCGCGAGCAGGCGCTGGCCGACGGCTTCCGCATGCTGGCTAAAGTCCTCGGGGAGCTGGCGCACCTGGTCCAGCCCGTGCTCGACGAACAGCATGGCCTCGGCCATCTCGAGACTGAACTGGTCGCTGCGGCCGCCCGCCATCGATTCGCTGGCGGCCTGTCCCAGTTCGCGCAGCAGGTGCGCGAGCTGCGGCGCGCCCAGCTTCTCGCTGGCGCCGGCCAGCTTCGCCAACGCGTCGTTGAAGCCGCCATCGAGCACGTCGCCGCCTTCCGTGGCAACGCGGTCCCAGCCCTGCTTGGTCTCGATCAGCGCTTCCTTGGCATCCTTCAGCACCTCCGGGTCGACCTTGCCGTAGCGGCGTTCCAGGTAGTCCGCCGGCACCTGGCCGCCGACGTGGTAGGCGTCGCGCAGCTGGCGCGCTTCAAGCGTCGGTTCGGGCGCGGCCGAGATGAAGAACAGCGCGTCGCGCAGCAGCGCTTCCGGCAGCTCGGTATGCCCTTGTGCGGCACGGCGCAACGCCAGGTTGATCTGGCCGAACAGCTGTTTCACGTACAGGTCGGGCGCCACCTGGCCGGCCGCGACGAGGTCGGCGACGGCCTGCAGCGCCAGCCAGAACGCGTGCGGCTCCGCCTGCGGTTGGCCGTGCACGACGCCCGCCAGGGCATCGCGCATGGCGGCCGCCTGGGCGCGCTGGGCATCGACGTCCTGGCTGCGCAGGAACGGCAGCAGCGCCTTTTCGAATGCGGCGCGGGTCGCGGCGTAGTCCGGCATCGGGCCGGCGCCGCCTGCCGGCAACAAGGCCGGCGCGAGGTCCAGTACGAGCATCTGCCCCGGGTGGACGCGCTCCACGCCCAATAACTCCTGCAGCGCGCGGTAGTACGGGAACAGCCGCACGGGTTGCGGCGCCGCGCCGTCGAGCAGCTCTTCCAGGTATTCGACGAGCGCCCGGTACGCCTCGCCGACGGCCCCGGCACGCTCAAGCTCGAGCGCAAGGGTGCCGTCCTTGAAGCGGTCGATGACCTGTTCGGCCGCCTCGCTCAGGCGTTCGACGCCGGCCACGTCGACCATCTGCAGGGCTCCGTGGGCCTGGTGCAGGTGCGACTTGGCATGCAGCAGCAGCGTGGGCTGCGCTTCCTGAGTGCGGCCGGCCGCATCCTGCAGCGCCTTGGCGGAACGCCCGAGGGCGTCGCGGATTTCACCGATGACCCAGGACAGGGGGCCGGTGTCGAAAGGCGGTGCGGCGGAGGCGGACGAAAACTGGGTCATGTGGATAAAAGTCGGATGCTCAGGCGGCGACGCGGAAGCGCGACACCGAATTCTTCAGTTCCTGCGCGAGCTCCGCCAGTTGCCGGATCGACTGCGCGGTCTGCTGCGTGCCGCCCTGTGCCTGTTCGGTGATCGCGAGGATGTGCTGCATATTATGCGCCACGCCGTTCGCGGACGTCGCCTGCAACCCGGCGGCAACCGCCATCCCCTGGATCAGCTCGGCGAGACGGTTCGACACGCGCGAGATGTCGGCCAGCGCCGCGCCGGCCGCGTCGGTCGTGCGCGCGCCCTCGACGACGCCCTGCGTCGACTTTTCCATCGCCGCCACGGCGTCGTGCGTGTCGGTCTGGATGGTGCGCACCAGCGCGCCGATCTGCTTGGCCGCTTCGGCCGACCGTTCCGCCAGCCGCTGCACCTCTTCCGCCACGACCGAGAAGCCGCGCCCCGCCTCGCCGGCCGATGCGGCCTGGATGGCGGCGTTCAGCGCCAGCACGTTGGTCTGTTCCGTGATGTCGGAAATGAGTTCGGTGATCTCGCCGATCTCCTGCGACGATTCGCCCAGGCGCTTGATGCGCTTGGAGGTTTCCTGGATCTGCTCGCGGATCTCGCCCATGCCGCGGATCGCGTTCTGCACCGCCGTCGCACCCTGCTCCGCCGCCGCCACCGACTGGCGCGCCACCTCGGCCGACTCCTTCGCGGAGCTGGACACGTCCGTGATCTCGCCCGCCATGCGGAACATGGTGGCCGACGTGTCCTGGATCTCGCGCGCCTGCTGGCCCGCCGCGACGAGCAGCCGGCTCGACACCTGCTGCGCATCGTTCGACGCCTGCGTCACCTTTTCCGCCGTGTCGATCACGCGCACGACAAGGCCGCGCAACTCTTCCACCGTGTAGTTGACGGAGTCGGCGATGGCGCCCGTGATGTCTTCCGAGACGGTGGCGTACACGGTCAGGTCGCCGTCCGCCACTTCCTGCAATTCGTTCATCAGGCGCAGGATCGCGGCCTGGTTCTGGTCGTTGGTGGCCTTGGCTTCCTCTTCCTTGGCCTGGGCCAGCAGGCGCATCGCCTCCGCTTCCTGGCGGCGGGCATCGGCGCCGCGGGTGCGGTTGCGCGAATCCTGCAGCATCACGCGCGAGACGCTGCCCGCCGTGACGAGGGTGAAGATCGATGCCGCCACGAGCACCCACAGCCACATGCCCGTGCTGCCCTCGCCGGCGCGGTACGACGTCTGCAGGTCGGTCAACTGGCGGCGCAGCGCCTCGTTGTCGCGGAAGATCGTCTGCTCGGCGGCCTTGGCGGCCGTCATGTCGGACAGTTTGTCGAGGAAGGTCGAGATCAGCTTCTGGCAGATGTCGAATTTCGACTGCACTTCTTCCAGCTTGGCGCGCAGGTCCGGATCGCGCAGCGGGGCCAGGCCCAGCGCGGCGCTGCCGTTCAGCAGGCCGTCGACGGTGGCGCGGAACGTGGTCGTGTCGCGGCCCATCTGGAACGCGGTCTCGGGACGGATGCCGCCGGACGTCAGGAATTCGCTGGCGCTGCGCGACAGGCGCTGCGTCAGCATCATCATGCGGCCCAGCGCCGCCAGTTCGCGCGCGCTGCCGCCGCGCGCCGTGCGCTCGGTGAGGATGTCTTCCGTCAGCGCCAGCATTTCCGGCGCCAGCACGTCGAGCTGCTTGAGGTTCTTGTCGAAGGCGACCAGCTCCGGCTTCATCTTGAGGATGCTGGCGGCGGCCGCGTCGGACACGTTCCACTTCTTGCGCACGGCGGCCAGTTGCGCGGCGAGGTCGCCCGTCGACGCGGGAATCGCGTTGCCGTTGAAGTCGCCGCCCCGGGCCAGCAGGTCGAGGTCGCGCGACAGGGCGATGCGGCTGTCCTGCAGCTGCGTGAAGGCGTCCGGCACGCCCTGCATCGCGTTCGGCGCGGCCTTGCCCACGCGCTGCGAGTGCATCAGCGCCTCGCTGGCGATCTGGGTCTGGCCGCTGGCGATCGCGCCGCTGCCGGCATTGCGCCACAGCGACAGCAGGGTGAGCAGGATTCCGATCGCGAATGCGGCAAGCAGGATGCGCAGCTGGCGCGGCAGCGACAGGTGGCCGATCAGCGGCAGGCGCAGTTCGTCGTCCCCGCTGGCCATCCCGGTCGCCGCCTCCTCCGCATGGCGGCGCTTGCGCCGGGCGAGCTGGCCGAGGCGCAGCGCGGCGTCATCGGCGGAACCCGTCGGCGCCGTGCCGCTGACCGGGCCGGCGGGAATCGTGCCGGCACCGAACTGCGTGTCCGGCGACGCCAGCACCGTGCCGGGCGCCTGCGCATCGCCGCCCCCGTCCTTGGGGAAGAAATTCATCGACAGTTTGGATACGAATCCCATGCCAGCTCCAGTACAGAACCTGTGTTTGATTGATTTTTTAGCGTGCGACCTGCAGGAAGCGGTCCTCGCGCGCGAGCGCGGCCAGCGACAGCGGCGTCCATTCCTGGCCGTCGGCGTCGCGCAGGCGGGCATCGAGCGGCGTCATGTCGGCGGCGTGGCGCAGGCCGACGACCTTCGCCACCAGCAGCGCGCACGGAAAGCCGAGACCGGACGCGAACGTCACGAGCCGCGTGCCGGCCGTCGGCGCGGTGCCGGCAACCTCGGGATCGAGATAGCGCGCCAGGTCGACGACGCCCAGCAGGTTGCCGCGCACGTTCGCGAGGCCGAGATACCACGGCTGCGTGAGCGGCACGGCGGCCAGCGGCGGCAGCGGCACGATCTCGCCCGCTTCGACGAGGTCGAGCAGGTAGCGCACGCCGCCGATCTCCACGCCCAGCTGGTGCGCGCGCGCGCCGCTGCTCGTGCGCGCGGCCTGCATGCGTTCGAGCAGCTGTTCCTGGTACTGGCGCAGGCGCGCGCGCCTGGCCGCGCCCTTCTGTCCGGCGACGTCGCTGACGTCCATCTCAGGCGCCGAGCGTGGCGATGGTGGCCAGCAGCTTCGCCGGATCGACCGGCTTGACGAAATAATCCTTCGCGCCCTGGCGCATGCCCCAGATGCGGTCGGTTTCCTGGTTCTTGCTGCTGCAGATGATGACGGGGACGGACGCCAGTTCCGGGTCGCGCGCGATCGAGCGCGTCACCTGGAAGCCGTTCGCGCCGGGCATGACGACGTCCATCAGGATCAGTTCCGGGCGCTCGGCGCGGATCTTGGCCAGCGCGTCCTCGCCGTTGTCGGCGGTGGTCACGGTGAAGCCGTTGCGCACGAGGATGTCGGTCAGGTAGTAACGTTCGGTCGGGGAATCGTCGACGATCAGGATTTTTTGTATGGCCACGGCGGGCTCCGCATCGTTGGAATCAGGCAGCCGCGTCGGTCCGGCCCTGCGCATGGTCGCGCACGGCCGCCAGCAGGCTGTCCTTGGAAAAAGGTTTGGTCAGGTAGGCGCTCGAGCCCACCATCGTGCCGCGCGCGCGGTCGAACAGGCCGTCCTTGGAGGACAGCATGACGACCGGCGTGGCATGGAATTTCGCGCTCTTCTTGATCAGCGCGCAGGTCTGGTAACCGTCCAGGCGCGGCATCAGGATGTCGCAGAACACCAGGGACGGATGATGGTCGTTGATCTTGGCCAGCGCGTCGAAGCCGTCTTCGGCCAGCACCACGTGGTAGCCGGCCTGCGTCAGGAAGATTTCGGCGGACCGACGGATCGTGCTGCTGTCGTCGATCACCATGATCGTCAGGCCTGTCGGTTGCGTCGTCATATTCGTTTCACTTCAGCATGAACACGCAAGATAGCATAGGGTCTGCTGCTTGTGCATGAAGTGTTGCGTTACGTCAACTTGTCAAAACACGGTTCATTGACGGGATGACACGAAACATTGGCGGGACGCTATCGCCCCTTGATCGACAGGCAAGAAAACCGCTCAGATCGCGGTCATTTCGAAGTCGTCCTTGCGCGCGCCGCATTCCGGGCACGTCCAGTTCATCGGGACATCGGCCCAGCGGGTGCCCGGCGCAATGCCGTCGTCCGGTGCGCCGGCGGCCTCGTCGTAGACCCAGCCGCAGATCAGACACATCCAGGTCTGGTACACCTGTGTTTCAGTACTCACTTCGATTTCCTCTTTTCGGTTCAGATAAAATGGTGGGGAAAGGTATAGTATTCTACCCGCTGTGCAAAACCAAACGTCTCCACTCATCCTCACGTTCGGGCCTGCCGACCCGGTCGGCGCGCTGGGCATCCAGTCCGACGTGACCGTCTTTGCCATGCATGGCTGCCACGCCCTCTCGGTCGTGACGGGCCTGCTCGTGGCGGACTCCGCGCGCGTCGACGACATCCACCCGACCGACCACACGCTCGTCGTGGAACAGGCGCGCATGCTGCTCGAGGACATGCCGGTGGCCGCCATCAAGGTCGGCACGCTCGCGAGCCTGGAGCAGATCGCCGCGGTGGCGGAGATCGTGTCCGACTATGCCGACGTGCCGCTCGTGCTCGACCCGTTCACGTCGTCGCTGCCCGACTGCGGCCCGCGCGACGACGACATGCTGACCCTCATCCACCAGTTGCTCGCGCCGCAGGCCAGCGTGTTCCTGCTGTCGCAGCCGGAACTGGCGCGCCTGGCGGATTGCTGGCGCGACCCGGGCAGCATCGCCACCGTCGCCGAGGACGCCGCGGAGCTGACGGGCATCGGCTGCGGCCACGTGCTCGTGACGGGCGTCGGCGGGGGCGACGGCAGCCGCTGCAACGAGTTGTACGAGCCGGACGGCCTGGCCACCGCCCTGCCCTGGGCCCAGCACCTGCCCGGCCCGTTCGTCGGCGCCGGCAACACGCTGTCGGCCGCGCTGGCGGCGCGCATGGCGCGCGGCGCGGGCGCGGCGGACGCCCTGCCCGGCGCCCAGGACTACGTCACCGGCACCCTCGCCCACGCCTGCCGCTTCGGCATGGGCCGGCTCATTCCGAACAAGATCTTCCGCGCTCCCGGCGCGGCCTGCTAACCCCGCCGGCGCCTGCCGCCCGGGATTCATCCAGACAACCATGACCGCTACGCCTGACACCACCTCGAAAAACGACATCCTGTTCGCCCGCGCCCAGCAGACCACGCCGGGCGGCGTGAATTCGCCCGTGCGCGCCTTCCGCTCCGTCGGCGGCACGCCGCGCTTCATCACCCGGGCCGAAGGACCGTATTTCTGGGATGCGGACGGCAAGCGCTACATCGACTACATCGGCTCCTGGGGCCCGGCCATCGTCGGCCACACCCACCCGGAAGTGGTCAAAGCCGTGCAGGATGCGGCCGCGCGCGGCCTGTCGTTCGGCGCGCCGACCGAAGGCGAGATCGAGATCGCCGAGGAAATCTGCCGCCTCGTGCCGTCGATCGAACAGGTGCGCCTCGTCTCGTCCGGCACGGAAGCGACGATGAGCGCGCTGCGCCTGGCGCGCGGCGCCACGGGCCGCGACAAGATCGTCAAGTTCGAAGGCTGCTACCACGGCCACGCCGATTCCCTGCTCGTGAAGGCCGGCTCGGGCCTGCTCACGTTCGGCAACCCGACGTCGGCCGGCGTGCCGGAAGACTTCGTCAAGCACACGCTCGTCCTCGACTACAACAACATCCCGCAGCTGGAAGACGCGTTCCAGTCGATGGGCGACACCATCGCCTGCGTGATCGTGGAAGCCGTGGCCGGCAACATGAACCTGATCCGCGCGACGCCGGAATTCCTGCACCGCATGCGCGAACTGTGCACGGAATACGGCGCCGTGCTGATCTTCGACGAAGTGATGTCGGGCTTCCGCGTCGGCATCGGCGGTGCGCAGGCGCTGTACGGCATCACGCCGGACCTGACCGCGCTCGGCAAAGTCATCGGCGGCGGCATGCCGGTCGCCGCGTTCGGCGGCCGCGCCGACCTGATGCAGAAGATGGCACCGATCGGCCCCGTCTACCAGGCCGGTACGCTGTCCGGCAACCCGGTCGCCGTCGCTGCCGGCATGACCACCTTGAAGCTGATCCAGCAGCCGGGCTTCTACGAGCACCTGACGGCGCAGACGAAGAAACTGGTCGAGGGCCTGACGGCGGCCGCGAAGGAAGCGGGCATCGCCTTCTGCGCGGACAGCGTCGGCGGCATGTTCGGCCTGTATTTCGCCGACACCGTCCCGACCGGCTACGCCCAGATGATGGCCGGCGACAAGGAGCGCTTCAACCGCTTCTTCCACGGCATGCTGGACGAAGGCGTGTACTTCGCGCCGGCCATGTTCGAAGCGGGCTTTGTCTCGGCCACGCACGACGATGCCGTGATCGCGGAGACGGTCGAAGCCGCGCGCCGCGTTTTTGCCCGCCTGGCGTGATCGCGCCAGGCACGACATGCCGCTGAAGCTGTTCCGCCGCCTCACCGACAATGCCACGCTGAAATCGCTCGGCCCCGGCCTGATCACGGGCGCGGCCGACGACGACCCGTCCGGCATCGCGACCTATTCGCAGGCCGGCGCGCAATTCGGCTTCAACACGCTGTGGACGCTCGTGCTGACCTATCCGTTCATGGTCGGCATCCAGCTCGTGTCGGCGCGCATCGGCCGCGTGACGGGGCGCGGGCTCGCGGCCAATATCCGCCGGGCGTATTCGCCCTGGCTGCTGTACGCGATCGTCTCCCTGCTGCTCGTCGCCAACGTGATCAACATCGCGGCCGACATCGCCGCGATGGGCGAAGCGCTGCGCCTCGTCACGGGCACCGGTTCCAGCCACCTGTACGCGCTCGGCTTCGGCCTGCTGTGCCTCGCGCTGCAGGTCTTCCTGCCGTATGCCACCTACGTGCGCTACCTGAAATGGCTGACCCTGGGGCTGCTGGCGTATGTCGCGACGGCGTTCGCCGTGCACATGCTGTGGACGGAAGTGTTCGCGCGCACCATCTGGCCGCATTTCGCATTCACGAAGGACTCCGTCGCGCTGATCGTCGCCGTGTTCGGCACGACGATCAGCCCCTACCTCTTCTTCTGGCAGGCGTCGCAGGAAGTCGAGGAGATCCGCAACGACCACCACACGCGCGCACTGCGCACGCGCCCGCGTGACGCCGCGGCGCAGCTGAAACGCATCAAGACGGACACCCTGATCGGCATGGGTTTTTCCAACCTTGTCGCGTTCTTCATCATGCTGACGACAGCCGTGACGCTCGGTGCGCACGGCATCACGGACATCCAGTCGTCCGCCCAGGCGGCCGAGGCGCTGCGGCCGGTGGCGGGCGAGTTCGCGTTCATCGCATTTGCGCTGGGCATCATCGGCACGGGCATGCTCGCCGTCCCGGTGCTGGCCGGGTCGGCCGCGTACGCCGTCACCGAAAGCTTCCGCTGGCGCAACGGCATGGACCTGAAGGTCGTCGAGGCGCGCGAGTTCTACGGCATCATCGCGCTGGCCACGCTGGGCGGCGTCGCGCTCGACTTCGCGCCGGTCGACCCGATCGCGGCGCTGGTGCTGTCCGCGCAGATCAACGGCGTCATCGCCGTGCCGATCATGGCCGTCATGATGCTGCTCGCGCATAACCGCAAGATCATGGGCGGGTATACGCTGTCGACGCGCCATACCGTCATCGGCTGGATCGGCGTGGCCGTGATGCTGGTGGCCGTCGTGGCCATGTTTGCGACGATGTGACCGGCTGATCGTCCCCCACGCGTGGGGCTGCACCTGCACGACGGGGCGCTTTACGATGCGCTCCTCATCGTACATACCGTCAGGAGCCGCACCATGCAAACCACGACCGTCAATCCGCTGCCGCAACCGCAGTTTTCGCGCGCCGGCATCATCTGGATCAAGCTGGCCGTCCTCTACCTCATCTTCGGCATCTCGCTGGGCATCGCCATGGGCGCCAGCCAGAACTTCACCCTGCGCCCCGTGCACGCCCACGTCAACCTGCTGGGCTGGACGACGCTGGCCCTGGCCGGCCTGATCTACAGTATCTTCCCGAAGGCGGGCGAAAGCCGTCTCGCGCGCCTGCATTTCTGGCTGCTGAACCTGGCCTTGCCCGTGATGATGGTCGCGCTCTCCATGCTGCTGCTGGGTCACATGGCCTTCGCACCGGCGTTGGTCATCGCGGAAATCATCGCCGCGCTGGCCATTCTCGCGTTCGCCGCCAATCTGTTCCTGAATCTCAAGCAATAACGGGCCGCTCTCCGGTTATACTTTCCGGATAATAAAACCGGAGAGAGGCAACGACATGGCTGTGCGTATCGTCCACTGTTCCTGCGCTGTGCTGATCGCAGCAAGCGCGCTGTTCGCCGGCACCGCCGGCGCCGCAACGACCAATCCAGGAACCAGCATGGAAAAGAAAACCGTATCGCTCGACACCATCCGCCGCCAGGAGCAGGCGCTGCAGTTCACGTCCTTCGACAACGACGCGGCGCTCGCGATCGGCAACAAGATCGTCGAGCAGGCAAAGGCGGACAAGGTCGCCGTCACGATCGACATCACGATCAACCGCAATCCGCTGTTCTTTTACGCGATGGCCGGCACGAGCCCGAACAACGTCGACTGGATCCGCCGCAAGAGCAACCTCGTGAACCGCACGGGCCACGCGTCGTTCTTCGTGCACACGGAAGCCGTCAACGCGGGCCGCGATTTCGACAACCTGCCCATGTTCGACTCGAAGGACTATGCCGCGCACGGCGGCTCGTTCCCCATCGTCGTCAAGGGTACCGGACAAGTCGGCACGATCACCGTGTCGGGGCTCGCGGGCGTGGACGACCATGCGATGGTCGTGCGCGCGCTGAATTGGTATCTGAAGGCGGACGTGCCGCTTTGATTACTTGAGCCACCCGCGGTGGCGGAAGTAGAGGAACGGGGCGATGGCGCTGACCACCATCAGCCCCAGCGACCAGCCGTAGCCGAACTTCCAGTGCAGTTCCGGCAAGAAGTCGAAGTTCATGCCGTAGACGCTGGCTATCAAGGTCGGCGGCAGGAACGCGACCGAGGCCACCGAGAAGATCTTGATGATCTTGTTCTGGTTGATGTTGATGAAGCCGACGGTGGCGTCCATCAGGAAGTTGATCTTGTCGAACAGGAAAGACGTGTGGCCGTCGAGCGATTCGATGTCGCGCAGGATCTGGCGCGCCTCCTCGAACTGTTCCGCGTTCAGCAGCCGCCCGCGCATCAGGAAGCTGACGGCACGGCGCGTGTCCATCATGTTGCGGCGAATGCGGCCGTTCAAGTCTTCCTCGTGGGCGATCGCATTCAGCGCGGAGGCCGCGTCCTGGTCGGTGAATTCCTTCTGCAGCACGCGCTGACTGACGTCTTCCAGGCTCTCGTAGATGCCTTCCAGCGCATCGGCCGAGTACTCGGCGTCGGTCGCGTACAGGTCCAGCAGCACGTCCATGTAGTCCTCGATCGACCCGGGCCGCGAGCGCGCACGCAAGCGCACGAGGCGGAATACGGGCAGGTCGTCCGTGTGGACCGAGAACAGGATCTTCTTGGCCAGGATGAACGCGACCGTCACGATGCGCGACGGGCCGTCCTCTTCCTCGCGCAGGAAGTCGGTGCGCAGGTGCAGGTCGCCGTTTTCCGCCTCGTAGTAGCGCGCGGATGCCTCGATGTCCTGGACTTCGTCCTCGCCGGGCAGGATCACGTCATAGGTCGTCTTGACCCAGGCGCGCTCCTCGTCGGTCGGGTCGAGCAGGTCGACCCAGACGGCAGGCGCGTTCTCCAGATCGGCACGCGACGCGATGGGTATCTGGTTCAGTCGGCCATTTTGTAGGACAAATACGTTGATCATGCGCTGCTTTCTCGGCCGGATTCGGAAACAGCGCAAGTGTACCTGTAAGCCCTGAGGCCGGCCAGTCCGAACGCACGTTTTCCCAGGCAAATTCCCAAATTCGGGGTCAGGTCCAATTTCGCCGTAAATTCGGGGTCAGAGTGAGATGCACCGGTTTGGTAGACAGGTTAAATCAGGTACACCCGTGCATTTTTTCGACTTCAGCTGGCGTACGGTAGCCGAGCGTCTGATGAAGTCGTTGCTGATTGTAATACACGTCGATGTAGGCGGTAATGGCGGCTAGTGCCGACTGCTGATCTTCATAGATCGTGTGGTGCGTCAGCTCGTTCTTCAGGTTCGAAAAGAAACTCTCCGCCACGGCGTTGTCGTGGCAGTTTCCTCTGCGGCTCATGCTTGGGCGTATCTGGTTGTCGCGCAGATGATTGCGAAACATGGCTGAGGAAAACTGCGAGCCCTGATCCGTATGGCAGATCATCCCGTTGACAGGCTTTCGCTGTGCGATACCAGCTTGCAGCGCTGTCACGGCCAGGTTCGCTGTCTGGCTCGTTGCAGTGGCCCATCCGATGACACGATGCGTGCACAGGTCGACGAAGGCGGCAAGATGCAAAGGTCCCTTCCTTGTTGCGATCTGCGTCATATCGCCGACCCAGACCCGATTGGGCAGCGTTACGGCAAATTGGCGTTTGACCAGGTCTTCCGCCGGCGGCTCGGTCTTTTGATACGTCCGCATCTTTTTGAACCGCGCCATGCGGCGGGTTTCGATGCCAGCGATCCGACGTATCCTGGCCACGCGGTTACGACTGCAATTTACACCTTCAGCAAGTAGCAAACGCCATGTTTTGATGACGCCTGGCGCGTGCCATTGCTCTGCGTGCAGTTCTTCGATGCGACTACGTAGCGCCACGTCTTCGCGGCTGCGTATGCTCGGCTCGCGCTCACGTGCGGCATAACAACCGCTTCGGCTCACCTCCAGCAACCGGCACATCATCGCAATCGGAAACTCTTTGCGATGCTCATGAACAAAGGCGTACCTTACGGCTTGCGTTTCGCAAAGTACGCGTCGGCCTTTTTTAGGATGGTGTTCTCCATCTTCAACCGCTCATTTTCCCGCCGCAGCCGGGTCAACTCATCCTCGTCCTGTGCCAACGGCCGCCCTGGGCCGTTGAACGCCTTCTCGGCGCCAGCTTTCTCAAGCGTCTCGGCCCATTTGTAGAGCACGTTGCGCCGCACGCCAAGCTCCAGTGCCAAGGCTGTCGCGTTATCAGTTGCCTTCAGGCGTGTGACCGCCTCTTGCTTGAAAGCCTTCGTGAACTCTCTGCGCTCGGTAGGAGCAGGTTTAGTCTTATCCATGGGAACGCATTGTCCTCTATTTGGGATGTCCACTAAACCCGGTACACCTCAGAGCACTTTTTGTGGCAATGGCCACGCGGCATGTTTGAGGCATCAGCGCAACGAAAACACCGTGAGGGCACTGGCATGAACGGCAAAAGCGGGGCCGAGCGCTGCGGATCGAAATGTGCTCTGACCCCGAATTTTGACAAAAATGTGCTCTGACCCCGAATTCGTCCCGTCGTCCGGTCCGTTCGTCCCTCGACCGTGCCGCGGCCGCGGCGGTTGTCGAATAATCCATCCATGCACATTATCCGATCCGGCGGCGCGGCCGCGCTGCTGCTGGCCGTCCAGGCCGGCCTTCATGCCCAGACCGCGCCCATGCAACAGGTCGTCGTCAGCGCTGACGCGAATGCGCAGCGCGCGCAGTCGACCACGACTTCCATCGTCGTCGGCCGCGACGAGATTCTGCGCCAGGGCGACGGCACGCTGTCCGACGTACTGAAACGGCAACCCGGCATCACGGTCGATGCCAGCCCCGGCAAGGCCGCCACGATCCGCATGCGCGGCATGGGCGGCGGCTACGTGGCGCTGCTGCTCAACGGTTTGCCGGCGCCGGCCGGCTTCGCGCTGGAGTCGCTCGGTCCCGACGTCATCGAGCGGATCGAGATCCAGCGCACCGCCACCGCCGAAACCTCCAGCCAGGCCGTGGCCGGGACCATCAACGTGATCCTGCGCCGCGCCGGCCCGGCCCGGGGCGCCGCCGCGACCGAGGTCAAGGCGGGCAGCGCCGTCGTGGACGGCTATCTCGCGCCGCAGCTCGTCGCCCAGCACAGCGGCCGTGCGGGCGCGCTGGCCTACACGCTGGTCGCCACCCTCAGGCACAACGAGAATCCCGTCACGGCCGTCACCACGGAAGCGGGCCGCCGTCCCGACCTGCTGCGCCGCATCGCCTGGTCCGACCACCAGACCGAGGAGATGGCGGAACTGGCGCCGCGCCTGACCTGGCAGCCGGACACAAGCGACACCGTCACGGCGCAAGGCTATGTGCGCAAGCGCCGCTTCGACAACACCAAGCGCGAGACGGAGACCACCGAGACCGGCGGTCCGACGGCGTTCCCGCATGCCGTCCAGCGCTTCGCGGCCGATCCGCTGCATGCCTATGCCGACGTGGCGTGGACCCGCAGGCTCGATGGCGGCGCGCGCGTGACGGCCAAGCTGTCCGGCTATTACACCACGCGCGATGCCGCCTTCGTCTACCGCGGCATGGACCTGCGCGACGACCTGCTCGAGACCCATCGCGTCGCCTCCGGCCCGACCGAACGCGAATGGACGTTCAACGGCAGCTGGCGCCGTCCCATGTGGCGCGGCCACCTGCTCGCGGCCGGCTGGGAACTGGGCCGCAAGCGGCGCAGCGAATACCGGCGCGAACGCCAGACCGATGCGGCCGATGCGCTGCTGCTGGCCAGCGACGAGAACTACCGCGCCGGCGTCGCCCGCGGCGCCTTTTTCGTGCAGGACGAGTGGGACATCGACGACGCCTGGTCGGCCTACGTCGGCCTGCGCCGCGAAGACCTGCGCACGACGGGAGAAGGCAATGCGCACGCCGCGGTCGACGTCCACGCCGGCGCGTGGAGCCCGATCCTGCAGGCGCTGTTCAAGCCGGCGGGCGCGCGCGACCAGTTCCGCCTCGCCGTCAGCCGGACGTACAAGGCGCCGAACATCATCCAGTTGATGCCGCGCCGGTACACGGTCGACAACAATAACAGCGCCACCAACCCGGACCAGCAGGGCAACCCGAACCTGCGTCCCGAACTGGCGCTCGCCGTCGACCTGGCCTGGGAGCGCACGATCGGCAAGGACGGCATGGTCGGGGTCAGCGCGTTCCACAAGCGCATCCGCGACGTCACGCTGTTCCGCACTTCCCTGGCCGACGGCGTGTGGACCTCCACACCGGAGAACCTGGGCGGCGCGACCGTGCGCGGCATCGAATTCGAAGGCAGGGCGACGCGGGGCCCGCTGGCGGTGCGCGTGAACGCGGCGCGCAACTGGTCGCGCGTGGACAGCGTGCCGGGACCGGACAACCGCATCGAGGGGCAGCCGACGTACAGCGGCAACGTCGGCCTCGACTACGGCGCCGCCCGCGTCGACCTGGGCGGCACCTGGAGCTACCGCGGCCGGGTGGCCGGCCGCACGAGCGCCGTGCTGTCCAGCGATGACGGCATCAAGCGCCAGTTCGACCTGTACGCGGTGTGGAAGCGCGACGCGACGACGCGGCTGCGGCTGTCCGTGGCGGACCTGCTGCACCGGGACTATCGCGAACGGGTCGCCTACGACGGCGCCAGCCCGCTCGTGCGCACGACAGCCTACCGCGTGCGCACGACCTGGCGTCTCGTGTGGGAAAAGGGGCTGTGAAACGGGCGCTGTGAATCAGGGCAGTTCGGCCGCGTTCATGCGCCGCTGGATGACCGCCGTGCGGCGCGCCAGGTAGTTCGTGTCGCGGTGGCGGTCGTAGTAGCGCGGGTTCGGCAGCATCACGGCCAGCCGGGCAGCCTGGGCGGCGTTCAGGTTCGCGGCCGACGTGCGGAAATAATGGCGCGCGGCAGCCTCGGCGCCGAACACGCCGCGGCCGAATTCGACCACGTTCAGGTAGATCTCGAGGATGCGCTGCTTGTCCATCACCGCTTCCAGCATGTAGGCGATGACGAGTTCCTGGCCCTTGCGCAGGTAGTTGCGCGAGCCGGACAGGAACAGGTTCTTGGCCAGCTGCTGGGTGATCGTCGACCCGCCGCCCACCACCCTGTGCTTCTTGTTGTTGCGCTCGTACGCCTTTTCCAGCGCGTCCCAGTCGACACCGTCATGCTCGCTGAAATTCGCATCCTCGGATGCGATCACGGCGCGCTTCAGGTTGTTCGAGATGCGGGAATACGGCACCCACGCCTGTTCCAGCTTCGCGTTCGGATTCTGCTCGCGCAGCGCCGACAGCTGCTGGCGCATCATGCTCGTGGACGACGGGTTGAACTGCGTCCACCAGCACACCATCGCAAAGAAATACAGCTGCACCAGGACGACGAGCAGCAGCGGCCCGAGGACGAGCCACTTCAGCCAGCGCCGCCCGCCGGTTCTTGCGCGCGCGGGCGCGCCCGCCTTGAGCGTGCCGATGCCGCTCATGATGCGCGCATGCGGGCCAGCAAGGCCGACGTCTCCGGCCGCACGCCGCGCCAGGTAAAGAACGCTTCCGCCGCCTGTTCGACCAGCATGCCGAGGCCGTCGCGCACGGTCGCGCCGTGCGCTGCCGCGAACGCCATGAACGGTGTCGGCTCTTTCCCGTACATCATGTCCAGCGCCAGCGTGCCCGACCGGAAAGCCGACGCGGGCACGGGCGGCAGGTCGGCCGACAGGCTGGCCGACGTCGCGTTGACGACGACGTCGAACGGGCCCGCGATGTCCGTGAAACCGCAGGCGCTGATCTGCCCCGCATACGCCACGTGATCGGCAAAGTGGGAAACGAGCGCATCGGCCGTCGCACGCGTGCGGTTGGCGATCACGATCGCTTCCGGCTTCTCGCTCAGGAACGGCAGGATGACGCCGCGCGCCGCGCCGCCCGCGCCCAGCAGCAGGACGCGCTTGCCGGTGAGCGGCACGCCGGCATTCTTCACGATGTCGGCCACGAGGCCCGGACCGTCCGTGTTGTCGCCGACGATCTCGCCGCCCTCGAAACGCAAGGTGTTGACGGCACCCGCCAGGCGCGCCCGCTCTTCCAGCCGGGTGGCCAGCGCGGCCGCTTCCAGCTTGAAGGGGAGCGTCACGTTGGCGCCGCGGTAGCCCTGCGCGACGAGGTCGCGGACGGTGTCCGCAAAGCCGTCCAGCGGCGCCAGGCAGCGCTCGTACGAGATGTCCTGGCCGGTCGCGGCCGCGAACGCGGCGTGGATGTCCGGCGATTTGCTGTGGGCGATCGGGTTGCCGATCACGCAATATTTATCCGTCATTTAGTCTCCATTACTGAGCTCCCGTTATCCTTCGCCGCGCAATTCTGCCTGCAGCTTTTCCTCGCGGGTGAACTTGAAGCGGGTGACGACGATCCAGAGGTCGTCCTTGTCGGTCGAGCGCATATTGGCCGGGAATTTGCCGAATGGCGCGGCGCGGCGCACGATCGACAGCGCGGCCTTGTCCAGCGCTGGATTGCCGGAACTGCGCTCGATGCGCGGTCCGCCTTCTTTTTCATAGAGCGTCCCGTCCTGGAAGATCGGGATGTAGACGACCAGTTCGCCGTACAGCTTCTTGCCGTTCTGCTGCGGGAAATTCAACGTGCCCACCTCTTCCACGCGCTTTTGCATCGCCTTGTAATACATGGCGTAGCCGACCTCGCGCGTGCTGGGGCTGATGAACGTCTTCTTGGGACGTTTGTTTTCGTCGGCGATGCGCTGGGTGATCTCGGCTGTCATGCGCGCGATGGCCTTGGTGGAGTCGAGGTTGTCCTCGCCCGTGCGGCTCGGGTCGGGCCTGGTCTGGTCGGCCACGGGCGCGCTGTTGAACTGCGACTGGCGCATCTTCGTCAGCACGCTTTTCTGCTGCTGTTCCAGTTCGGCGATGCGGCGCTGCAGGGCGCGGATGGAGTCGCCGTTCTCGACCTTGCGCAGGTCCGGCAGCGGCGACTGGGCGCGGCCGGCGTCGGCATTGCCGCCGCCGTCCAGGTTGGCCTGGGCCAGCGCGTCCGCCTTGACGGGCGCGCGCGCATGCTTCGCGTTGACCAGGATGACCTCCAGGCCCGGATCGGCCGGCTGCAGCCGGAACGCATCCGGCGCGGCGAAGCGGACCGCCAGCAGGGAGGCATGCGCCAGCACCGAACAGGCGATGGCGATCATCAGGGGACGGTTGTGTAGGAGGGTGTTCACGCGCTGCGGGGTGGGACGGTTGGGGTCATGGAACTCCCCATTCTACCGTGCAGGCTGGAATCTTTGGTAGGGTGGGCACCCCGTGCCCACCAAATGGTCGCGTCGCGGCGACATGATGACGAATTCACATCACGCGGCCTGCTCGCCCGTGACGTCGGTCTGCGTCTCCGGATCGGTGACCGCGACCGCGCCCTCGGCCTCGACCGCTTCCGCAGCCGCCGCCTCGCCCGTGTCCTCTTCCTCGTCCAGGCCCAGCTCCTCGGCCGCTTCCGGCGCCACGGCGGCCACTTCGAGCAGGCGCGCCTCCAGCGACAGGTCGACCTCGTCCCAGCGCACGATGTCCAGGCGGACTTGCGCGCCGCGCGCCGCCTGCGGCATGCCCGGCAGGCGGATCACGAGCGGGATCTCGACAAGGCGCAGCACCTCGTCCTTCAGCACGACGGCCTCGACCTGCTTCGCGTTTTCCTGCGCCAGCCAGCGCAGGCACCAGTAGCGCTCCATGTTCTGCTGGAAGTCGTTATAGGCGGAGTACGCGGCGTCGAATGCGGAGACGATCGAGAACAGGGTCGCATCGCGGTGCTTGAACGGGGCGACGAGCGGTGCCGTCACGCCGTTCGTCGCGCACGCGAGGATCTGCCACTGGTTCACGAGGTCCGTGTAGCGGCGCAGCGGCGAGGTCGACCAGGCATATTGATCGACGCCGAGGCCCTGGTGCGGCGCCGCGTGCGTCACCATGCGCACCTGCATCTTGGCGGTCCAGCCGCCGGCGCCCGGCCCTTGCGAGCGGTAGATGCCCGGCACGCCGCAGTCGTGCAACAGCTTGCCCCACGTGCTGTTTGCGAAGATCATCAGCTCGGCCACGATCTTGTCCAGCGGCGCGCCGCGCTTGCGGCGCACGATCGTGACAACGTCGTCCTCGACATAGAAATTGAAGTCGACGCGGTTGGCCTGTTCCGGCTTCAGGCCGAACGCTTCCCGCTTCTTCATGCGGCCCGCTTCCAGTTGCAGCGCCCACTGCCACAGCAGGCCCAGTTCCATCTTGTGCGGGTAATCGCCTTCGCCGTTGTTCAGCGTTTCCTCGTTGACGACGTCGTCGAGGTCGTTGTGGCGCAGGTTGTTCTTGATGGGCACGCGCTCGGCGCGGGTCGTCGTCGAGAGCACGGTCCACGTGGCCGGATCGAGCACGGCATACAGCGACAGCGCCGGGCAGTCGTTGCCCTCGGCCAGCGTATAGGCGTCGACGACCTCGTCCGGCAGCATCGTGATCTTGTCGCCCGGCATATACACGGTCGACATGCGCGCGCGGGCGATCTTGTCGATGGCGTCGTCCGGACGGATGCCCAGGCCCGGCGCCGCGATGTGGATGCCCACGCGGACCGTGCCGTCATCGAGCTTCTCGACGGAAAACGCGTCGTCGATCTCGGTCGTCGTCACGTCGTCGATCGAGAACGCGGCCACGTTCGCCAGCGGCAGGTCGGCGGGCGGCGTCGGCACGGCGACGGGCTGGAAGCCGGCGCCGCGCGGGAAGTGTTCGAACAGGAAGCGGCCCATGTGCAGCTCCTTGGCCGACGCGATGCCGCCCGTGGACAGCATGAGGCGCGGGGCCGTCGTCTGCAACTCGTCGGCCGCCGTTTCGAGGGCTTTATATTCGATGCTGTTCTTGTCCGGCTTGAACAGCAGTTGCTGGACGAGCGGCTGCATGGCCTGCGGCAGCGTGCCGGCCTTCAATTCTTCGACATACGCGGCCTGCACGATGGCCTGCTGTTTCTTCTTTTCGATGCCGGCGAGCGCCGCACGCAGCGACTGTTCCGGCGCCGCCTTGTAGCGGCCGCGGCCCTTCTTGTAGAAATAGATGGGCGCGCCGTGCAGTGCCAGCACGAGGCCGGCCGCTTCGAACGGCAGCGGCGCGTGGCCGAAGTATTCGGCGCCCAGTTCGGCGAATCCGAATTCTTCCTGGCCGGCGACTTCCCACAGGAACTCCAGATCGACGTCCGCCGCGACGGCCTTCGCCTGTTCCAGCAAGGTAGCAGGATCGGGCTTGTCGAACTGCAGCATCACGTCGCGCGCCTTGACCTTGGTACGCTTCCCGCTCGGCATTTCGACCTGGTAGGCCTCGCCCGCCTGCGACAGCACGGTGCCGACCTTGAAATCGCCGGACTCTTCGAAAAATAAGTTCATTTTGTATTCGTATTCATATTAAATGCGGTCGCCTCGAGATCGAGCACCTCGGGCAGGAAGACCTCGGTGACCAGCAGCAGTCCCTGGCGGCGGCGGTACACGCAGCGCCGCGCAAAATAAGTGTCGCGGGCCGGATCGACCCGGCCGAGCGCGGCGTTCACACGCGCCAGCAGCGGATGGCCGGGACGCAGCCGCGCGAATTCCAGCTCGCCGCGCGTGACCCGCGGATCGTAAAACAGCGTGGTGCCGAGCGAACGTTCGCCCAGCGCCGAAAACAGGGGCCAGTCGCTCGCACTCGCACTCATCGGCACGACGGTGTGGCCGTACACGACCGGTTGGCCGTCGCAGCGCAGCAGCACTTCGCGTTCCCACACGCGCTGGGGCCGCGCCAAGCCGATCGCGCCGGCCTCGTCCGCCAGGCAGATATTGCCCGCCTGGCGCAGTTTCTGTACCCGGAATTGCCGGCTGTGCGCGATCAGGCGTGCCGTCAGCGAACCCGGCGTCGTCAGCCAGTCGCACATGGCGGCCGGCGCGCCCGTGCCGGCCGGATGCGCCAGCCAGCGGGCCCGGCGCAGCGAAGCGGGCCTCACTGACGATGGTCCGATCCGGCGTCGCCTTCGTTTGGATTATCCGTCAGGCAGAACGCCAGCACCTCATCGACATACTGCTCGAATTCCGACACCGCGTGGTCGCTGCCCTGGATGACGTGCTGGTGCGCGCCAGCGTAATGCGCAACCATGTCGCGGTAGTCCAACACCTCGTCGCCCGTGGCGGCCAGCAGGAAATAACGCTCCGGCCGGGTGATGGCGCCGACCTTCAATGCGGCCAGTTCATCGATGTACTCGCGCTTGAATTCGAACGGCTCGCCCGTATGCCATTCGGTCGTGATGCCGACGTGCTTGTCCAGGTCTTTCAAGGGATCGACGGCCGGATTGATCAGCGCGGCACGGCAGCCGAAGCGTTCCGCCAGCCAGGTGGCGTAGAAGCCGCCCAGCGAGGAGCCGATGATGGCCAGATTGCCGGCATGGCGTTCGACGAGGGTCAGTACGAGATCCATCGCGGCCTTCGGCGAGGCCGGCAGTTGCGGGCAGATGAGGTCGGCGGCGCGGCCGGCCGCCTCCATCCGCTGCTGCACGACTCTCGCCTTGAACGAGCGCGGCGACGAGCGGAAGCCGTGCAGGTAGAGCAGATGCGAGCCGCTGCTCATACCGCCATCGCCTCCAGCAGCTTCTGGTGCACGCCGCCGAAGCCGCCGTTGCTCATCACGAGGATGTGGTCGCCCGGCTGCGCGGCCTGGACGATCGCCTGCACCATGTAGTCGAGCTGGTCGAAGCTGTGCGCGTTGGCGCCCAGCGGTTTCAGGGCGTCGGCCAGCGACCAGCCCAGCGCCTGCTGGCTGCCGAAGCCGAACACGAGGTCGGCATCCTTCAGGCTGCCCGGCAGCGCATCTTTCATGGCGCCCAGCTTCATCGTGTTCGAGCGCGGCTCCAGCACGGCGAGAATCCTGCCCGACGTACCGATTTTCTGGCGCAGGCCGCCGACGGTCGTCGCGATCGCGGTCGGATGGTGCGCGAAGTCGTCATAGACAGTCACGCCGTTCACGACGCCGCGCACTTCCATGCGCCGCTTGACGTTCTGGAAGCGGCCCAGCGAATCGATCGCCTGCGCGGGCGGCACGCCGACGTGGCGCGCGGCGGCGATGGCGGCCATGGCGTTGCTGCGGTTGTGGTGGCCGGTCAGGTCCCAGTGGACGGTGCCCTGTTGCTCGCCCTTGAAGAACACGTCGAAGCTGGAACCGCCCGGATGCTCGACGAGGCTCCAGTCGACACCGTCGGAACCGCCAAAACTTTCCTTCTCGCTCCAGCAGCCGCGCTTCAGCACGCGCGCCAGCGACGCTTCGTCGCCGTTCACGACAATGCGGCCGACGCCGGGCACGGTGCGCACGAGGTGGTGGAATTGGGTCTCGATGGCGCCGATATCGGGGAAGATGTCGGCGTGATCGTATTCGAGGTTGTTCAGCACGGCGGTCTTGGCGTGGTAGTGCACGAACTTCGAACGCTTGTCGAAGAAGGCCGTGTCGTACTCGTCCGCCTCGATCACGAAGAAGTCGGAATCGGTTTCGCCGGACAGGCGCGCGGACACGCCGAAGTTCAGCGGCACGCCACCGATCAGGAATCCCGGCGAATAGCCCGCATCTTCCAGGATCCACGCCAGCATCGACGTCGTCGTCGTCTTGCCGTGGGTGCCCGCGACGGCCAGCACCCATTTATTACGGAGAATATGGTCGCCGATCCATTGCGGGCCAGATACGTACGGCAGGCCGCGGTTCAGGATCTCCTCGACGAGCGGATTCCCGCGCGTCATCACGTTGCCGACGACATAAAGATCCGGGTTCAGGTTCACCTGTTCGGGCCCGTAACCCTGGATCAGCTCGATGCCCTGGGCTTCGAGCTGGGTGCTCATCGGAGGGTAGACGTTGGCGTCGCACCCGGTGACGCGATGGCCGGCCTCTTTGGCCAGCACCGCGAGGCCGCCCATGAAGGTGCCGCAAATGCCGAGGATATGGATGTGCATGACGTGCCGAAGGGATCTCTGTAATAGCGAATACGCGATTCTACCCGACGCGATGCCATTTTCCTTTCAAGAGTATGATCTCGGACATGATGCCCAATTCAAATGACGACCTCCAACAGGTGCGCGCACGCATCGCCGCGACGGCCGCCCGCATGATCGCCCAGGATGGGGCCGATTACTCCACGGCCAAGACCAAGGCGGCGCGACAAGTGCTCGGCGTCGACCGCCCTTCCCCGAATTATCTGCCAGATAATCTGCAAGTGGAAGACGAGGTGCGCCGTTACCAGGCGCTGTTCCACGGCCCGGCCCAGGCTGCACGCCTGCAGCACATGCGCGCCACAGCGCTCGAAGTAATGGAACAATTGGCCGAGTTCCGTCCCTATATCACCGGCGCCGTATTAAATGGAACGGCCGGCGAACATGACGACATCCACCTGCAATTATTTGCCGACAGCGCCAAGGAAGTCGAAATCTGGCTGTTGAACCGCAACGTCAATATCGAGATCTCGGAAACTCCCCACTTCAAAGGGGGACGCCACGATCCGGTAGAAACGGTAAGCTTTATGTGGCAAAAAGAAATGGTGCACGCCGAGCTCTATGACTTGAACGATTTACGCGGTGCATTAAAACCCCGTGCCGACGGCAGTCTGCAGCGCGCAGATGCCGCCACGCTCCATACTTTGATGAATAACGACTCTCTCGAACAAGATGAATAAGAAACACCTGGCCGGCTATGTGATCTTGGCCGCCGCCTTTACCGTGCTCGGCGCCATTGCCGGCGTCAAGCAGGATGCCAAAGGTCCGCTGACGACAACGTATTCGCCCACGGACGGCCGTCCGCACACGGCGGTGACGAATCTGTATGCAACCTCGCTGAACGACCTGGCCGGCAAGCCGCAGCCCCTCGCCCAGTGGAAGGGCAAGCCGCTGCTCGTGAACTTCTGGGCATCGTGGTGCGCGCCGTGCGTGTCGGAGATGCCGGAACTGTCCGAACTGGCGGCCAAGGACGGCGGCAAGCATTTCAATGTGATCGGCATCGGCATCGATTCCCCCACGAATCTCGCCGAGTTTGCCCGCAAAATCAAGATTTCCTACCCACTGTACATAGGCGGCATGGGTGGCACCGACCTCGCGCGCGGCCTCGGCAACGCGAACGGTGGGCTGCCATTTACGGTGCTGATCGGCGCAGATGGGCAGGTCCGCAAGACTTACCTGGGCCGTCTGAAGTTCGATCAGGTACGCGCCGACCTGGCCAAGTTGTAGTTTCAGTGAACGGTCGTTCACTTATTTTCCGACTTCTTTTTATCGCTTGCCAACACGTAACGTTGGCGGCAAAATGCCTGTCTTTCGGGCAAACAGACGGTTTTATATGGCGAAAAAGCTACTGCTGCTCAATGGCCCCAATTTGAATTTACTGGGGACACGTGAGCCTGCGGTGTACGGCGCGACGACGCTCGCCGACATCGAGCAGGCCGCCACCGCCCAGGCACGGGAAGCCGGGGCGGAGATCGTCTGTTTCCAAAGCAACCATGAAGGCGCGCTGATCGACCGTATCCACGCTGCCCGCCAGGAAGGCGTGGACGCGATCGTCATCAACCCGGGCGGTTTGACCCATACCAGCGTAGCGCTGCGCGATGCGCTGGCGGGGGTGGACATTCCGTTCGTGGAAGTGCACATCTCTAATATTTACAAGCGCGAGGAATTCCGGCACCACTCCTTCCTGTCGGCGATCGCGCTGGGCACGATCTGCGGGCTGGGAGCGGATGGATATCGCTTTGCCATCGACTTCGTGCTGAAACAACGTTAATCTACGTCAACTTCACGCATTCGCGCGTAAGTACCTACCGCCGGCGCGCCGTATGCTCTTAAACAAATAATTCCAAGGGGTTTCACATGGATCTAAGAAAACTCAAGACACTGATCGACCTCGTCGCCGAGTCGGATATCGCCGAACTCGAAGTGACCGAAGGCGAAAGCAAGGTCCGCATCGTCAAGTCCTCGGCAATCCCGCAGAATCAGATGGTCATGGTGCCGCAGCAAGGCGTCCAGCAATTCTCGACTCCGGCCATGGCGGCGCCGGCAACCGCGCCCGCGGCAGCCCCGGCCGCGCCGGCCGAACCGACCGGCCACGTCGTCAAGTCGCCGATGGTCGGCACCTTCTACCGTTCCTCGGCACCGGGCGCTCCGGCATTCGTCGAAGTGGGCGCGAACGTGAAGGAAGGCGATACCCTGTGCATCATCGAAGCGATGAAGCTCCTGAATGAAATCGATGCCGACGCCTCCGGCACCATCACCAAGATCCTGGTGGAAAACGGCCAGCCCGTCGAATTCGGCCAGCCGCTGTTCGTGATCGGCTAAACGTCTCCGGCGCGGTCGTCCGACCGCGCCCTCCCGGCATGCTGCCGGCACTCAAAGAAACACCGAACTTACCATGTTTGAAAAAATTCTAATCGCCAACCGTGGTGAAATCGCGTTGCGTATCCAGCGCGCCTGCCGCGAGATGGGCATCAAGACGGTCGTCGTGCACTCCGAGGCGGACAAGGACGCCAAGTACGTGAAGCTGGCCGACGAGTCCGTCTGTATCGGCCCGGCTCCGTCCGCACAAAGCTACCTGAGCATGCCGGCGATCATCAGCGCGGCGGAAGTCACGGACGCCGAAGCGATCCACCCCGGCTACGGCTTCCTGTCGGAAAACGCCGACTTCGCCGAACGCGTCGAAAAATCGGGCTTCGTGTTCATCGGCCCCCGTCCGGAATCGATCCGCATCATGGGCGACAAGGTCGCGGCCAAGCAGGCCATGATCCGCGCCGGCGTGCCGTGCGTGCCCGGTTCGGACGGCGCCCTGCCCGACGATCCGAAAGAGATCATCCAGACCGCGCGCCGCGTCGGCTACCCGGTGATCATCAAGGCCGCCGGCGGCGGCGGCGGCCGCGGCATGCGCGTCGTGCACACGGAAGCCGCGCTGCTGAACGCCGTCGCGATGACCAAGACCGAAGCCGGCACCGCGTTCGGCAATCCGGAAGTCTATATGGAGAAGTACCTGGAGAATCCGCGCCACGTGGAAATCCAGATCCTCGCCGACGAGCACAAGCAGGCCGTCTGGCTGGGCGAGCGCGACTGCTCCATGCAGCGCCGCCACCAGAAGGTCATCGAGGAAGCGCCGGCACCGGGCATCCCGCGCAAGCTGATCGAGAAGATCGGCGACCGCTGCGCCGAAGCGTGCCGCAAGATCGGCTACCGCGGCGCCGGCACGTTCGAATTCCTGTACGAGAACGGCGAGTTCTACTTCATCGAGATGAACACCCGCGTGCAGGTCGAACACCCGGTCACCGAAATGATCACCGGCATCGACATCGTGCAGGAACAGATCCGCATCGCCTGCGGCGAGCGCCTGCGCTTCCGCCAGCGCGACATCATGCTGTCGGGCCATGCGATCGAGTGCCGCATCAACGCGGAAGACCCGTTCAAGTTCACGCCGTCGCCGGGCCGCATCACCGGCTGGCACCCGCCGGGCGGCCCCGGCATCCGCGTCGATTCGCATTCGTATGCCGGTTACTACGTGCCGCCGCACTACGACTCGATGATCGGCAAGGTCATCGCCTACGGCGCCACGCGCGACCAGGCGATCCGCCGCATGCAGATCGCGTTGTCGGAAATGGTCGTCGAGGGTATCCTGACCAACATCCCGCTGCATCGCGAACTGATGGTCGACGCCCGCTTCATCGAAGGCGGCACCAACATCCACTACCTGGAGCAGAAGCTGGCCCACAAGCCGGACCTGCCGAAGGATGGCGCGATCGGCGCCAAAGCCGAGGCCGAACAATGAGTTGGACCGAAGTCATCATCGAGATCGCACGCGAGCATGCCGAGGGGCTCTCCGACGCCCTGATGGAAGCGGGCGCGCTGTCGGTCTCGGTGGAAGACGCGGACGAAGGCACGGACGCGGAAAAACCCCTGTTCGGCGAACCGGGCATGGTGCCCAAGGAAGCCGCCTGGGACCACAGCCGCGTCGTCGCGCTGACGGACGAGGATGCCGACCAGGGCGCGATCGTGGCAGAAGCTGCGGCCGCCATCGGCTTGCAGCAGGCGCCCGCGTTCGCGACGCGTCCCGTCGCGGACGCCGACTGGGTGCGCCTCACGCAATCGCAGTTCGAGCCGATCCACATCGGCAAGAACATCTGGGTCGTGCCGAGCTGGCACGAAGCCCCGGATCCCGATGCGCTGATCCTCGAAGTCGACCCCGGCCTCGCATTCGGCACGGGCAGCCATCCGACCACGCGCCTGTGCATGGAATGGCTGGAAGCCCACCCGGCGCCCGGCAAATCCGTGCTGGACTACGGCTGCGGCTCGGGCATCCTCGCGATGGTCGCGAAGAAGCTCGGCGCGGCGGACGTCACGGGTGTCGACATCGACGAGCAGGCGATCGAATCGGCGAAGCTGAACGCGGAACGCAACCGCTGCGAGATCGACTTCTACGTGCCGGACGACTTCGTCGCCTCCACGCACGGCAACGAACGTTTCGACATCGTCGTCGCGAACATCCTGTCGAGCCCATTGAAGCTGATGGCGCCGATGCTGTCGGGACGCGTGGCCGACGGCGGTTTCCTGATCCTGTCGGGCGTGCTGGCGCGCCAGGCCGAGGAAGTGGCTGCCGCGTACGCACCTTTCATCAAGCTGGGCGTCTGGGCCGAGTTGGACGGCTGGGTCGCCCTCCACGGGCAGCTCGGCGCGGCGTCTGCACCGGGAGCACGTGCTACGGCCGACGGCAGCAAATAAGGCATGGCGCTCGCCACCCAGTGCCCGCATTGCCACACCACGTTCCGCGTCGCCGCGGACCAGCTCAAGCTCCGCGGCGGCATCGTCCGCTGCGGGTCTTGCCAGCGCATCTTTGACGGCAACGCCCACCTGATCGACCTGGACAAGCCGGCCACGCCGGCGCCCGTCCAGGAAGACGACGCGCTGCCCGTCTACACCCTCGACTTCGACCACACCTTCGATCCGCTCGGCATCCTGCCGAAGCCTGCCGACGACGTGCCCGAGCCCCCGCGCGCGCACGTGTGGCGACGCGCGCCCGAGGCCGAGGAAGCGCCGGAAACGGCCGCAGTCGAAGCGCCGGTTGCGGCGGACTACGCCCCCGCGGACCGCGTCGAACCGCAACTGGAAGCGGTGGTCCACGCGGCGCCCGATACCGAACCGGAGCCCGAGCCCGAGCCCGCCGAAGACGTCGTCGCCGAACCGCCGCCTGCAAGCGCGTACGCGCCCGCCGACCGCATCGAACCGAGTTTCGACCTGCCGGTGACCGAGGAAATCGTCGCCCAGCCGCTGCCGGACTACGAACCTGAAGCGGAGCCGGAGCCGGAACCGGAGCCGGAGCCGCAACCCGAGCCCGTCCCTGAACCGCCCGCGCCGCCATCCGACGCCCCGCCCTTCCTGCCGCTGCGCGCATCGGCCGCGAGCGAACCGCCCGCGCCGGCACCGGCGATGATCCCGCCCGTGGTGAAGCCGGCGCGCAGCAAGGCCGCGCGTGCCACCGAAGCGCGCGGACGGCGGTCCAAGCTGACGCCGACGAAGATCGAACCGCCGAAGCTGCGCCTCGCGGCCGAGGGCGATACCGACGAGCCGGAGTTCGTCAAGCGCAGCCGCCGCCAGGAACGCATGGGCCGCACGCAGCGCATGCTGATGGCGGCGGGTGCCGTCGTGCTGCTCCTCATGCTGCTGGCCCAGGCGGTACTGGGCTTCCGCAACACGCTGGCCGCGCAGCATCCGGGCCTGAAACCGGCGCTGGGGGCCGCGTGCGCTGTCCTGGGCTGCCGCGTGGAGCTGCCCGCGCAGGCCGAGAACCTCGTCATCGAGACGGGCGAACTGACCACGCTCGGCCCGAACACGTACGCACTCAATACGCTGCTGCGCAACCAGGGCAGCCTCGTGCTGGCCTGGCCCAGCATCGAGCTCGAGCTGACCGACGCCAGCGACAAGCCGGTGCTGCGCCGGGTGCTGGCGCCCGCCGACTACCTGCCGCGCGGCACGTCGCCGGCCAGCGGTTTCGGCCCGCATTCGGAGCAACCGGTCACGCTGCATTTCACGCTGGATGGCCTGCAGCCGTCCGGCTATCACACTTTCGTTTTCTATCCTTGAGACTTCCAATGACCAAGACCTCGCTGATCTGCGGCTCGATCGCCTTCGACAAGATCATGCAATACCATGGCCGTTTCGGCGAAACCCTGCTGGCCGACCAGCTGCACCGCGTGAACGTCTCGTTCCTCGTGCCGACCTTGCGCACGGAATACGGCGGCTGCGCCGTCAACATCGCCTACAACCTGAAGCTGCTGGGCGGCGAGCCGCTCATCATGGGCACCATCGGCCAGGACGGGGGCGACTACCTCGACCGCATGGAGCAGCAAGGCCTCGCCACCAACGCGATCCGCACCATCGCCCACGCGTACACGGCCCAGTGCTTCGTCACGGCCGACCTGGACGGCAACCAGATCAACGCGTTCCACCCGGGCGCGATGCAGTTCTCGCACGAGAACAGCCTGGCCGACTACCTGCCGCTGCGCGTGGCGATCGTCGCGCCGGACGGCCGCGACGGCATGATCAAGCACGCGCGCGACTGCGCGGAACGGGGCGTGCCGTTCATCTTCGACCCGGGCCAGCAGCTGCCGATGTTCAACGGCGACGAACTGCTGGCCTTCATCGGCCAGGCCAGCTACCTCGCCTGCAACGACTACGAATTCGAGATGGTGATGGACCGCACGGGCCTGCCGCTGCAGGACATCGCGGCGCGCCTGGACGCGCTCATCGTCACCCGCGGCGAGCACGGTTCGGACATCTATGCCGGCGGCGAGCACCACAAGATCCCGGCCGTGCCGGCGGCCAGCGTGGTCGATCCGACGGGCTGCGGCGATGCCTACCGCGCCGGCCTGCTGTTCGGCATCGCCAATGACCTCGACTGGCCCACGACGGGCCGCCTGGCCAGCCTGCTGGGCGCCATCAAGATCGCCCACCAGGGCGGCCAGAACCACAGCTTCACGCCTTCGGAGATCGCGGATAAATTCGAAGCAGCCTTCGGCTACCGCTTCTAACGCTCGAGGCAAAAGAAAAAGCGCGCCGTCCCTCGCGGGACCGGCGCGCTTTTTTATCGGCAGTGGCCAGGGTCAGATGTAGAACACCTGACGCAGCAGATACTGCGCGATCTGGATCAGGATGAAAGCCACCAGCACCGACAGATCGAGGCCACCGACCGGCGGGATCACGCGGCGCAGCGGGCGCAACAGCGGGTCGTTGAGCGCGTGGACGAACGGCGCCAGCGGCGCATGCGGATTGACCCAGCTGAAGATCACCTCGATGATCAACAGGCCCATGAAACCGTACAGGATCCAGTCGAGCAGGCGGACCACGGCGATCAGCACGACGGCCTGGCCGCTCGTCCCGGCCAGCAGCAGGATCGAAGACGCCACCAGCACCACGAGAAACGCGCCCAGCAGGCTGGCCCAGTCGTAACCGCCCGCGCCCGGCACGATTCGGCGCAGCGGGCGCACGAGCCAGTCGGACAACGTGAACGTAAATTGCGCGATGGAAGCCGGCGGACGCACGCGGGTCACCTGCATCCAGAAACGCAGCAGCAAGACGCCACCCAGCACACCGGCCGCGGTATCGACGATCAATTTAAGAATGGGCAGCACGAGGACTCCTTGAAAAAAAAACCGCTGTGTGAAAGCTCACACAGCGGTATTTTGCCTGAACCAGGCAGGAATGGCTTACGGACGGCTGCTGGTCGGGAACGGCCATGCTGCCGGTGCGATCACCGACTTGGCGGCCGGTGCCGGGGCTGCAGCTGCGCCGCTGTCCTTGCTGTCGGTCTTGGCTTCGGCTTTCGTCTCGGCCTTGGTGTCGGCCTTGGTTTCAGCTTTCGACTCGGCCTTGGCTTCCGGCTTGGCTTCAGCCTTGGCTGCGGTCTTGCTTGCGGTCTTCTTGGCGGCCGGCTTCTTCGCAGCAGCAGCGGCTTCCGGCTTCGCTTCAGCCTTGGCGGCCGGCTTGGCGGCGGCTTTCTTCACTGCCGGCTTGGACTCGCTTTTGGCGGCAGGCGCTGCGGCCTTGGTGGCTGCGGTCTTGGTCGCTGCAGTCTTCTTGGCAGCCGGCTTGGCGGCGGCGGTCGACTTGGCGGCGGTCTTGGTTGCAGCCGGCTTGGCGGCGGCGGTCGACTTGGCAGCGGTCGACTTGGCAGCGGTCTTCTTCGCAGCCGGTTTGGCGGCGGCGGTCGACTTGGCGGCAGTCTTGCCTGCTGCTTTCTTCGCAGCCGGTTTGGCGGCAGCCGTCGACTTGGCGGCGGTCGACTTGGCAGCGGTCTTCTTCGCAGCCGGTTTAGCGGCAGCGGTCGACTTGGCGGCGGTCTTGCCTGCTGCTTTCTTGGCAGCCGGTTTGGCGGCAGCGGTCGACTTGGCAGCGGTCTTTTTGGCGGCCGGTTTGGCAGCAGCGGTCGACTTGGCAGCAGTCTTCTTGGCAGCCGGTTTAGCGGCGGCGGTCGACTTGGCAGCAGTCTTCTTGGCAGCCGGTTTGGCGGCGGCGGTCGACTTGGCGGCAGACTTCTTGGCTGCCGGTTTGGCGGCGGCTTTGGTTGCGGTCGACTTGGCTGCGGTCTTCTTCGCTGCCGGCTTGGCGGCGGTGGTCGACTTGGCTGCAGTCTTCTTCGCTGCCGGTTTAGCGGCGGTGGTCGACTTGGCGGCGGTCTTGGTTGCAGCCGACTTGGTCGCGGTCGACTTGGTTGCAGCGGCTTTCTTTGCAGCCGGTTTAGCGGCGGCGGTCTTGGTTGCTGCGGCTTTCTTTGCTGCCGGTTTGGCGGCGGCGGTCGACTTGGCGGCGGTTTTGGTTGCTGCCGATTTAGCCGGTGCTTTGGTAGCGGCGGCTTTCTTTGCAGCCGGCTTCGCAGCGGCTTTAGCGGCTACGGTTTTGGTTGCGGGTTTATCTGCTGCTGCCTTAGCGGCCGGTTTGGTGGCGGCTTTTGCAGCCGGTTTTGCTGCTGGTTTCTTCGCGGCGGTTGCCATTTTCTGTTCTCCTTCTCTGCGATGAGAAATTACGCTACATGGTTTGAACCCGTCCAACCCGGTCTGCTTGGTCGGGCGAATTATTCATCGGCGCAAACGCGGCGTTTGCGTCAATGAATCCGGCACCAGCCGAACTGCCGCGGCAATTCGATAAAACCCGTAAAACATCCGGGCATTCATCGCCGATTTACGCTATACTGTGTTTTCATACAGTATTCGCTCAATCGCTCACTGCGGCACCTCGGCTAATCGTCGTCGCCGACGACCTAAACGACTAAAGTCCGATGGCTCACTGCGCTGTCCACATCGCAGCCCGCTGGCCGCGAAAAGAAAAAGCCGCCATACCCGACGTTTATCAGGCAATGCGGCTTGTTCTTTTCGCTAAGCTTACGTGCATACTGAATGAATCAGCGTCCCATTTATGATCGGTTTGTTTCCCGTTGAACGCCTCGAAAATCGGCGTCTTCACGTTTTGACAAATTCAATCACGTAAAGTACACGAAAACCTTGTCAGTGCGCAACCCGCACACAGTATTTTTCATGTCTTTTACAGGTGAACCAGCGATAACCTCAACCGAAACGATCGCTGCGATAACGTTTGATTCCTTCCTCGTCTTGCTTGGTCTCCAAAAACAAGCGCGCAAAACAATGCGCATTACGTTACTACGATTTCGCATAAAGCCTTTATTTAAAGGCGATATTCGAAATCAGTCCTCCACTGCGGTGATACGCAGCAAGTCCATCTTGCACAGCCACGCGAGTCCGCGCAGCAAAGTGGGCCGGTCGCAAGGTCCGAGCGCGTCGAGCAGCTCGTCGACCTGCGTGGGCCGCGATTCGATCGATCCGAAGATCTGTCCAAACTCTTCCAGCGTCGGCAGCGACGCGTGCGCGAAGCGGTTGATCGCGAGCTCGCGATACTGGCGCAGCAGCGCGAGCGATGCGTCCGGCGCGAGTTCCACCATCGACGCCGGCGTGATCCGCATCGTCGGATACGTGGCGAACAACTCGAACGGATCGAGCCGGTCCGGCACGACCGTGGGCAGCGCGGGACCCAGCGCCGCATCGGCGCGGCGCCGTTCGTCGAGCTCGCGCCACAACGCGCGGTAGCGCCCGAACACGACGGCCCAGTCGAATTCCGCGCGCACGCGCCGGCGTGCGTTCTCGCCCAGTTCGCGGCGCAGCGCGGCATCGCCGACGAGGCGCGCGCATGCCTGCGCGAGGGCCGGTCCATCCACCGCGACCGCCTGGCTCGTGTGGCCGCAGTACGCGTCGTAGCTGTCCACGCCATCGTCGTAGCGCTGCGCGAGATCGAGCCCGGCGCCCGCATCCGGCATCACGGTCGGGATGCGATAGCCGTCCACGCCGTCGCGCACGGTGTCGCGGTAGCCGTTCCAGTCGCTGACGATGCACGGCAGGCCCGCCGCCATCGCTTCCAGCGGCGTCAGGCCGAAGGTCTCCTGCACGTTGTCCGCGAGCGAGATGAAGACGTCGGCGGCGGCCCAGGCGTCGAGCTGGTTCGCGGCCACGCGGCCGTTCAGCACCGACAGCGTCACGGATGGACACAGTTGCGCGGCCGCCTCGTGGAAGGCCCTGTCGATGGCCTCGTTGGCGAACCAGCCGCACAGCACCAGGTGCACGCGCCCACCACCCTGCGCCGCCGCTTCGAGCGCCGCGAACATCTGTTGCGGATGCGCCTTCGCGTGGAACGACAGGCGGCCGAGGAACAGGAACGCGACGTCGCCGGCCTCGAGCCCCAGGCGCCGGCGCACGGCGTCGCGGCGGGATGCGTCGACGTCGAAGTCGGCGGCGTGCACGCCGAGCGGGATCAGGGGCAGCTGCGGCATTTCGAAGCGCTGGGCACCGAGGCGCGCACTCAAATACTCGGCCTGGCGCTCGAGCACGCGGCGCACGCTGTCGCGCACGACGCGCGACGTGCAGATCACGGCATCCCAGCTGCGCACGGGCGCCACGAGCAGGCCGGCGAGACTCGTCATCACGGCATGGCTGGCCGTCGTGTGCGTAATGCCGCACAGGCTGTAGCGGCGCTCGCCGAGCCCCTGGCGGCGCCACGCGAGGCGTTCGATGCCGGGCGCGGGGTGATACAGCGTGCCGTAGCGCTCCAGGTCCTGCGGGCGCCCCTGCGCGATCCAGTCGACCTGGCCCTTGTAGCCGTGTTCGCGCAGCAGGCGCTCGCCTTCGGCCGCGTGGGCCTGGCCGCCGGCGAAGCAGCCGACCGACTCGAGTCCGGGCGCCGTCGCGATCGCGCGCAGCAACCCGGCGCCGGCGGCCTGGCGGCCCATCAGGCGCGGGCCTGCCGTCGAGTAGCCGTCGGGGGCGTAGTGGAAGGCGAAGCGGTCCGTCATGCGCCCTCCTCCGCCTGCGTGCGCTCGTCCTTGCGCTCATCCAATGGCTTGAGCAGGTCGAGGTAGACCGGCAGGCCGACCGTTTCGAAATCGTAGCGCGTGCGCACCGTCTCGCGCCCGGCCTGGCCGATGGACGCGATCTCGGCGCGGCGCGCGATGAGGTCGAGCGCGCGGTCGGCGAGCAGCGCCGCGTCGAAGAACGGCGTCAGGAAGCCGTTCTCGCCGTCGCGGATCACTTCCCGCACCGGCGCGGTATCCGAGCCCAGCACCGGCACGCCGACGGCCATCGCCTCCAGCATCGACCAGGACAGCACGAACGGATACGTCAGGTAAACGTGCAGACTCGATACCTGCAGCGCGCTGCGGTAGGTGGCATACGGCACCTTGCCGAGGAAGTGCACGCGCGACCAGTCGACGGCGTCGCCGTGCCCGTCCAGCTCGGCCTTGAGGGCCTCGCGGTAGCTCGCATGGCCCTGCGGCGGACGGCGGCCGTAGCTGACGCCGTCGCCGCCGATGACGACGACCTGCAGCGCCGGATTCCCGGCCAGCAGCCGCGGCAGGCTGCGCATGAAGATATGGAAGCCGCGGTAGGGTTCGAGGTTGCGCGCGACGAACGTCAGCACCGGCTGCGCGCGCGTGAGCACGGCGCCGCCGGGCAGTTCCAGCCGCGCGTGCGGGTCGGGGCTCAGTTGCTGGGTGTCGATGCCCTCGTGGACTTCGCGGATCTTGCCGCGCAGTTCAGGCGGATGCACGCCGCGCTGCCAGGCCGTGGGCGCGACACCGTCGTCGGCGGCCAGCAGCGACTGCATCAGCACGGAATTCTTGATGCGGATGCGCAGGCGGTCGTCGAAGCTCACCGGATACTCGGGATCGAAGCCGACGTCCAACCCGCTTGCCGCCCACCAGAACTCGCAGAACACGACGAGGCGCGCCTGCGGGAACACGTCCTTGACGAACAGGGCTTCGCCCCAGCCGGGGTGGCACACGACGACGTCGGGCGCGAAGCCGTCCTGCTTCAGCGCCACGCACACGCGCGCGACGGCCTGGCCTCGGCGCACGCATCCTTCGAAGTGACGCAGGTAGTGATGGGTCTTCTCGCCCGGACCGTCCGGCCTGGCGTAGCCGATCGTCCGCACCTTCGGCCCCGCGCTTTCGCGCCGCACCGCAGTCTCTTCGCCGATCGCGACGACGTCGAAGTCGGGCCGCGTCTGCAGATACCGCATCAGCCGGCGAAACTGGCCCGGCAGATTCTGGTGGATGAAGAGGACTCGGATCATGACGTTCGGTTCGCGTGACGACGACGACAAGTTGGAATTGAACGCATGATAGCCTCAGACTCCGCGTCGTGGCGCGACGCACGTGCAAAATCGTGAAGAATGCGTGCGTTGGACCACGCAAGATGGCATCAACGTATCGTCGAAGGTACGGACTCACGGTCCGCGATGGCGATCGCGGACCAGTGCACATCGACCACGGGCGTGCGCGTTGCGCGGTCGCGGCGGTAGCTGTGGAAGGTCCAGCGTCCATCGGCGCGCGTGTGGCACATCGTGCATTCGCCCCGCCTCGCCACGGCCTCCACGCCCGCGCGTTCGAGCTGGCGGCGCACGATCGCGGGCAGGTCGAGCCGGCGCGGCTGCGGCGCGACAAAGCCGGGCGCAAGGTCCCAGCGCTCGACGAAACCGTCGATGACTTCCTGTCCCACTTCGTAGCAGCACGCGCGCGCGGCCGGACCCAGCGCCGCGATCCAGTCGCCGGGATCGCCGCCGCGCGCACGCACGAGGTCCGCGAATGCCGTGACGATGCCGCCCAGCGCGCCGCGCCAGCCCGCGTGCAGCGCCGCCACTTCGCGCCCGTCGCGCCGCGCCAGCAGCACCGGCACGCAGTCGGCGGTGGCGATGGCCAGCAACAGGCCGGGCCGGTCGGTCAGCATGCCGTCGGCCTCGCCGCAATCCTCTTTCGCCGCCGTCACGACCGCGATGCGCGTGCCGTGGCGCTCGTGCTGGATGGGGCGGCGCGGCCAGTACCCGGGCAGCAGCGCGGCCATGTCGTCATGGCGCGTGCCGAAGCCGTGCACGATGGCGGGATGGTCGAGGAGCGGGCTGGTGAACATGGCGGACTGCGGAGGGCGAGGTCGAAGTGGCGGCAGCATAGCATGACCGCGGCCGGGAATTCCTGTACTACATAGAGTCCTTGCACTCGGCTTCCCAGTACGGCGGATCGCCGAACGCCTCCCTCAGCCACGCGCCCAGTGCGCGCAGCTTCGCGGACGGATGCTGGCCGTCCGCGTGCGCCATATAGATGTATTCCTGCTCGGCCTCGACGCCGACGTCGATGACGCGCAGCGTCCCGGCCCTGAGTGCGCCGCTGACGATGAAGATCGGCAGCAGTGCGATGCCCAGCCCGGCGAGTGCAGCGTCGCGCATCATGTCGCCATTGTTCAGCACCATGCCGGGCCGTCCGCGCACGATGCGGGTGTCGCCCTGCTGCGCGAAGCGCCAGTCGGCCCCGCCGCGGTGCATGTAGAAGATGCCGCGGTGACCTTCGAGTTCTTCCGGCGAGCGGGGCGTGCCGTGCCGGTCCAGGTAGGCGGGCGCAGCGACGAGCACGCGCCGGCTGGTCGCCAGCCGCCACGCGACGAGGTAGTTATCTGCGATCGGGCCGTGGCGGACGATGGCATCGAATCCGTCCGAGGTCGCGTCGACCCGGCGGTCGTCCAGCTCCAGCGTCAACTGGATGTCGGGGTGTTGCGCGAGAAACGGATAGAGCGCGGGCCCCAGGTGCATGCGGCCGAACGTCACGGGCGCGGAGATGCGCAGCGGACCGCTCAATTGCCCGCGCCGCTCGGCCAGGTCGGCCGCGGCCTCCTGCACGTCGCGCACGATGCGCACGGCGCGCGCGAGGAAGGCGACGCCATCCTCGGTCAGCGACAGCTTGCGCGTGGACCGCTGCAGCAGGCTGGCGCCGAGCGACCGCTCCAGCTCGACGAGGCGCTCGCTGACGACGGAACGCGACACGCGCAACCGGCGCGCCGCTTCGCTCAGGGACCCGCTTTCGGCCACCATGACGAACGTGGCGATGCCTTCCAGTTTCATGGCCGTTCCCCTTTGTTCGGCGTTTCCGAATTGCTGTTGCGGTATTTGGTGACTAGTCCGGCCGCTCATCCTAAACCATAGTGGCAGTCACCCCAACGTCCATCAACCAGGAGCCCCCATGTTCTACCGTATTGCAGCCGTTCTCTCGCTTGCCGTGGCACTGAGCCATCCCGCCACCGCCGCCGTCCAGCCCTTCCCACCCGCTTTCAAGGCGCAGACCATCCAGGCCGGCGACGCCGCGCTGCACGTGGTCAGCGGCGGCCACGGCCCCGCCGTCGTGCTGCTGCACGGCTTCGGCGACACCGGCGCCATGTGGTCGCCGCTGGCCGCCCGCCTGGCGGCACACCACACTGTCGTCGTGCCGGACCTGCGCGGCATGGGCCTGTCCTCGCACCCGGCCGGCGGCTACGACAAATGGACGCAGGCCGGCGACGTCCGGGCCGTCCTCGACAAGCTCGGCATCGACCACGCGGTCGTCGTCGGCCACGACATCGGCACGATGGTCGCGTTCGCCTACGCCTCCCGCTATCCCGACAAAACGGACCGGTTGGTTGTCATGGACGCGCCCGTGCCCGGGATTCCGCCGTGGGAACAAATCCTGCGCAATCCGCTGCTGTGGCACTTCTCGTTCGGCGGCCCGGACGCCGAGCGCCTCGTCGCCGGCCGTGAGCGCATCTACCTGGACCGCTTCTGGAACGAATTCGCCGGCGACCCGAAGAAGGTCGACGAAGCGACCCGGTCTTATTATGCGAAGCTGTACGCCCGCCCCGGCGCCATGCACTCGGCCTTCGCGCAATTCCTCAGCTTCCCCAAGGATGCCGAGGTCAACCAGAAAGTCGTCGCCAATAAACTGACTATGCCCGTGCTGGCGATCGGCGGCGCCAAATCGTTCGGCGCCAACGAGGCCGTCGTGATGCGCAATGCGGCCACCAACGTCACCGAAGCGGTCATCCCGGATGCGGGGCACTGGCTGATGGAAGAGGCGCCGGAGGCGACCATGAAGGCGATCCAGGGGTTTGTCGACGGAAAATAAAAAAACCCGCCAGTTGGCGGGTCTTATCCTGGGTGGGCGGACGCGCCGGGATCAATCCCAGTTCAGCGCGCCACCGGTCTGGTACTCGGTCACGCGCGTCTCGAAGAAGTTGCGCTCCTTCTTCAGGTCGATCATCTCGCTCATCCACGGGAACGGGTTTTCCTCATTCGGGAACAGCGCATCCAGGCCGATCTGGACGGCGCGGCGGTTGGCGATGAAGCGCAGGTAGCCCTTGAACATGGCCGCGTTCAGGCCCAGCACGCCGCGCGGCATCGTGTCTTCGGCGTAGCGGTATTCCAGGTCGACGGCCTGCAGGAACAGCTGCTTGATCTCTTCGCGGAATTCCGGCGTCCACAGCTGCGGGTTTTCCATCTTGATCGTGTTGATCAGGTCGATGCCGAAGTTGCAGTGCATCGATTCGTCGCGCAGGATGTACTGGTACTGCTCGGCGGCACCCGTCATCTTGTTCTGGCGGCCCAGCGCGAGGATCTGCGTGAAGCCGACGTAGAAGAACAGGCCTTCCATCAGGCAAGCAAACACGATGATCGAGCGCAGCAGCTTCTGGTCGTTTTCCAGCGTGCCGGTGTGGAACGTCGGATCGTTGATGACTTCGATGAACGGGATCAGGAACTGGTCCTTGTCGCGGATCGACGGGATCTCGTTGTAGGCGTTGAAGATTTCCTTCTCGTCCAGGCCCAGCGATTCCACGATGTACTGGTACGCGTGGGTGTGGATCGCTTCCTCGAACGCCTGGCGCAGCAGGTACTGGCGGCATTCCGGCGCCGTGATGTGGCGGTAGGTGCCCAGCACGATGTTGTTGGCGGCCAGCGAGTCGGCGGTCACGAAGAAGCCCAGGTTGCGCTTGACGATGCGGCGCTCGTCTTCGGTCAGGCCGTTCGGGTTCTTCCACAGTTCGATGTCGCGCTGCATGTTCACTTCCTGCGGCATCCAGTGGTTCGCGCAGCCGGCCAGGTATTTGTCCCACGCCCATTTATATTTGAACGGGACCAGCTGGTTGACGTCGGTCTTGGCGTTGATGATGCGCTTGTCGTCCGCGTTCACGCGCTTGGCGACGTCGGCGGCGCTGGCTTCAGGATTGACGGCGGCGGCGGAGGCCGGTGCGGCGGCCGGTTCATCGTCCCAGGAGAGAGCCATGATGTTTTTCCTTCTTGAATTCTTTTAGCGGCATCGCCCGGGAGGCCGGGCGATGCGGGGTTACGTTTAGGGGTCTAATCTATTTACTGGCAGGCTTCGCACTCGTCGAAGCCCGCATCGCCCGGCCGCAGGTAGCAGGCCGCGCCGTCCACGACGTCCGGAGCAGCTGCTGCCACCGGTGCCGCCGGTGCAGCGGCCGCAGGGGCAGCCGACAGACCGCCATCGACCGCCACGGCGTTCAGGGCGCCGGTACGGGTGGTCGACTTCTCCATGTGCGTCGCGGCGATCGTGCGCAGGTAGTAGGTCGTCTTCAGGCCGCGCAGCCAGGCCAGTTTATAGGTCTCGTCCAGCTTCTTGCCGGAAGCGCCAGCCATGTAGATGTTCAGCGACTGGGCCTGGTCGATCCACTTCTGGCGGCGCGACGCGGCTTCCACCAGCCACTTCGGCTCGACTTCGAACGCCGTGGCGTAGATGTCGCGCAGGTCTTGCGGGACGCGGTCGATGCGCGACAGCGAGCCGTCGAAGTATTTCAGGTCGTTGATCATGACCTCGTCCCACAGGCCGCGCGCCTTCAGGTCGCGCACCAGGCAGGCATTGATCTCGGTGAATTCGCCCGACAGGTTCGACTTCACGTACAGGTTCTGGAACGTCGGCTCGATGCAAGCCGACACGCCGATGATGTTCGAGATGGTCGCGGTCGGGGCGATCGCCACGCAGTTCGAGTTGCGCATGCCGAACTGTTTGATGCGGTTGCGGACGATGCTCCAGTCCATCGATTCCGACGTGTCCTGCTCGAGGTAGCCGCCGCGCTCTTCGGCCAGCAGCTTGATCGAGTCCTGCGGCAGGATGCCGCGGTCCCACAGCGAACCTTCGTACGACTGGTAGCGGCCGCGTTCCTCGGCCAGCTCGGTCGATGCCAGGTAGGCGTAGTAGCAGACGGCTTCCATCGAACGGTCGGCGAATTCCACGGCTTTATCCGATGCGAACGGCACGCGCATCATGTGCAGGCAGTCCTGGAAGCCCATGATGCCCAGGCCGACCGGACGGTGGCGCATGTTCGAATTCTTGGCCTTGTCGACGGCGTAGTAGTTGATGTCGATGACGTTGTCGAGCATGCGCATCGCCGTGCGGATGGTCTTCTGCAGCTTGACCACGTCCAGCCCGTCGCCCTTCATGTGGGCCGGCAGGTTCACGGAACCCAGGTTGCAGACGGCGATTTCCTCTTCGTTCGTGTTCAGCGTGATCTCGGTGCACAGGTTCGACGAGTGCACGACACCGACGTGCTGCTGCGGCGAGCGGATGTTGCACGGATCCTTGAACGTGATCCACGGGTGGCCCGTTTCGAACAGCATCGACAGCATCTTGCGCCACAGGTCGAGCGACTGCACTTTCTTGTACACGGTCATCTCGCCGCGGGCGGCCTTTTCTTCGTACTTCAGGTAGGCTTCCTCGAACGCCTTGCCGACCTTGTCGTGCAGGTCCGGCGCTTCCGACGGCGAGAACAGGGTCCACTCGCCCTTTTCCATCACGCGCTTCATGAACAGGTCCGGAATCCAGTTCGCGGTGTTCATGTCGTGCGTGCGGCGGCGGTCGTCGCCCGTGTTCTTGCGCAGGTCGAGGAATTCCTCGATGTCCAGGTGCCACGTTTCCAGGTAGGCGCAGACGGCGCCCTTGCGCTTGCCGCCCTGGTTGACCGCGACGGCGGTGTCGTTGGCGACCTTCAGGAACGGCACGACGCCCTGCGACTTGCCGTTCGTGCCCTTGATGCGCGAGCCGAGCGCACGCACCGGGGTCCAGTCGTTGCCCAGGCCACCAGCGAATTTCGACAGCAGCGCGTTTTCCTTGATGGCGTCGTAGATGCCTTCCAGGTCGTCGGCGACGGTGGTCAGGTAGCACGACGACAGCTGCGAGCGGCGGGTGCCCGAGTTGAACAGCGTCGGGGTCGAGCTCATGAAGTCGAACGTCGACAGCAGGTTGTAGAACTCGATGGCGCGCGCTTCGCGGTTCTCTTCACGCAGCGCCAGGCCCATCGCGACGCGCATGTAGAACGCCTGCGGCATCTCGATGCGGGTTTCGCGGATGTGCAGGAAGTAGCGGTCGTACAGGGTCTGCAGGCCGATGTAGCCGAATTGCAGGTCGCGGTCGGCGACGATCGCCTTGGCCAGCTTCTGCAGGTCGAACTTGCCCAGTTCCTCGTCCAGCAGCTCGGCGTCGATGCCCTTGGCGATGTATTGCGGGAAGTAGGTGACGTATTCGGCGGCGGCGCCGGCCTGCGGCACGTCCTTGCCGAAGATCTCCTTGCGGATCGAGTGCAGCAGGATGCGCGCGGTGACCTGGCTGTAGGCCGGGTCCTTTTCCATCAGCGCGCGCGCGGCCAGCACGGCCGACTTGTGCAGTTCCTCGACCGGCACGCCGTCGTACAGGTTCTTGACCGTCTCGGCCAGGATCGCGTCGGCGTCGACGTGCTTTTCCAGGCCGGCGCAGGCGGCGTTGATCAGGGACGACACTTCGTTCATGTCCAGCAGGCGGCGTGCACCGCCGTCGACCACGTGGATCTGCGGCGCGGCGATCTGCGTCGTGCCGGCGGCTTCCTTGGCGGCGCGGCGCTCTTCCATGCGCTTGGCACGGTACAGCACGTATTCACGCGCGACGTCATGCTCGCCCGAGCGCATCAGGGACAGTTCCACCTGGTCCTGCACATCCTCGATGTGGAAGGTACCGCCGTTCGGCTGGCGGCGCACGAGCGCCGCGACCACGTTGTTCGTCAGTTGCGCGACCAGTTCGCGGATGCGCGCCGACTCGCGGCCCTGCTCGCCATTGACGGCCAGGAACGCCTTGGTCATCGCGACGGCGATCTTGCTCGGCGCGAACGGCACCACGGCGCCGTTACGGCGGATGATGCGGTAGTCGCTGCCCGCGACCAGTTCGTCCGCGCTCTTGCCTGCCGTCGTAGCTGCCGCGACGGGGTTGATGGAAATGTCCGAAGATGTTTGCATTGAGCCTCCCAGCATTGGCGTCACAGACTGCCACCGCCTTCACGAATAAGGTAGATATGGACCCCTCGGAGTGAATCCAGGGAACGCTGCCAACTCATCAAAATTGGCAACTCGATAACTTTCTGCCGATAAAAAATAGGAGCTGCAATGTTGAGAAAACGCTTTTGCGCTCCTACTCCGTCTGTTCGGCATTAAGGCCGTTGACCACTAGATGTAGTAGACAACGGCCTTACAGACCTAATTGTAGTCGATGTCCGCGATTTTTATGAGCTCTGCGAGTAAGATTTTTTTCTTGACATCGATCAGTGCCGATACCTGAAGCCTCCACGGCGAAGTAAGCACTAACATTGAATTTGTAGCGCGAATTCGTGTGCTTATTAATCGTGCAAAATCGGCCCATTTGGCGTTGCTGCGTTGGCGAAAAGACCACGCAGGTTTAAGGCTCCGGCGCGTGGATGTCCAGTTTCTGCATCTGGTAGCGCAGCTGCCGGACACTGATGCCGAGCAGGCTGGCGGCCTGCGTACGGTTGAACTGGGTCTGGTTCAGCGCGCGCAGGATGATGTCGCGCTCGACCTGGCTCAGGTAGTCCGGCAGGTTGCTCGGCAGCGCATCGTCGGCCAGCTGCGGCGGCGGCGCGGCCTGCTCCAGCTCCAATTTCGGCTCCGGTGCCGCGCTCACTGGCGTCTGCGGCGGCGGCGGCACGACGGCCGCGTCGCCCAGCTTCGCGCCCTTCAGCAGCAGGTCGCCCGCCTCGATCACGCCGTCGTCGGCAAACGCGAGCGCGCGCTCCAGCACGTTTTCCAGCTCGCGCACGTTGCCCGGGAACGCATAGCCGCGCAACGCTTCCAGCACGCCGGGACCCAGTCTCGCCCCGCCCGGCCCGGCCAGGCGCGCGAGGATGGCGTCCACCAGCAGCGGCAGATCGTCCAGGCGCTCGCGCAGTGGCGGCAACGTCAGTTCGATGACGTTCAGGCGGTAGAACAGGTCCTGGCGGAAGCTGCCGTTTTCCACACACTTCGCGAGATCCTTGTGCGTGGCGCTGATGATGCGCACATCGACCGGTTCCTCGACCGTGGCGCCGATCTTGCGCACGCGCCGCTCCTGGATCGCGCGCAGCAGTTTCACCTGCATCGCGAGCGGCAGGTCGGCCACCTCGTCGAGCATCAGGGTGCCGCCGTTGGCGGCCTGGAAGAAGCCGTCGCGTTCGTCGTTCGCGCCCGTGAACGCGCCCTTGCGGTAGCCGAAGAACTCGGCCTCCATCAGCGCCTCGGGAATCGCGCCGCAGTTCACGGCGACGAACGGTTTGCCCGCGCGCGCGCCCTGGGCGTGGATTTCGCGCGCGGCCAGTTCCTTGCCGCTCCCGGATTCGCCGTTGATGGCGATCGGCGCCTGCGAGCGGGCCAGCCGCGCGATCTGGGCACGCAGCGCCTGCATCGCGGGCGATTGCCCGATCAGGCGCGACGTTTCTCCGGCCTGGCTGGCGGCCGGCGCGGCCGCCGGCTCGGACAGTTTCAATGCCGCGCGCACCATCGCACGCAGGTCGTCCAGCACGACGGGCTTCGACACGTAGTCGAACGCGCCGGCCTTCAGCGCCACGACGGCATTCTCGGCGCTGCCGTACGCGGTGATCACGGCGATGGGCGTGCTTTTGTGATTGGCCGCCACCTCGCGCACGAGCTCCAGGCCCAGGCCGTCGGGCAGGCGCATGTCGGTCAGCACCAGCGCAAACGACTTTTGTCCCAGCAGCGTACGCGCCTCGCGGACGGTCGCGGCGCTGTCCACGTCGAGCCCCATCTTGAGCAGGGTGATCTCGAGCAGCTCGCGCAGGTCGGGTTCGTCGTCGACCACCAGGATGCGGGGTGAGCTCATGCCTATCTTTCCGTGACGTCGTCTCTAATAGTATTGTCTTGCCCGGACGAGGCGGCGAACGTGATCACGAAGCGGCCGCTGGCCTCGCCCATGCCGTCGGGCGCGCCGGGCCGCACGTCCTCGGTGCGGTATTCGTAGTCGAGCCTCGCGCCGTTGTTCAGGCACAGCTCGCGCGCCAGGTACAGGCCCAGGCCCGTGCCCTTGCTCGACGTCGTGTAGAACGGTTCGAACAAATGCGCGCGCACTTCCGGCGTGATCCCGGGGCCGTCGTCCTGCACGTGCAATTCCATGCGGCCCGTCGCATCGAGCACCGGCACCACGCGGATGCTGGCCGGCTTGCCGCTCGCGTAGCGGATCGCGTTGCCGAGCAGATTCACGAGCACTTCGCGCAGGTGCAGGCCGTCGAAACGCACGGACCGCCCGCCCGCATCGCCCACCCACACTATATCACCGGCCATGTCGTGCATTTCCGTGAACTCGGCGCGCAGCTCGGGCAGGAAGTCGTCCAGCGCCACGGGCGTGCCGTTCGGCTGCACCTTGCGCGACAGTTTCAGGATGTCCTCGACCATGCGGTTCACGCGCGCCACGTTGTCGTTCACGATGCGCAGCAGGCGTGTCTCCGCCTGGCCGTGCATGTCCTCCGCCAACAGTGACGTCGCATGCCCGATCGCCGACAGCGGATTCCTCACCTCGTGCGCGATGCTGGCCGTCAGACGGCCCATCGATGCGAGCTTGAGTTGCTGCGCCTGGTTTTCGATGGCACTCACGTCCTGCAGGAAGACGAGGCTGCGCTCGGCCGTGCCCTCCGGCGTGTCCACGCGCGCGAAGCGCAGCTTCAGGTGCACCGGCTGGTCGAGGCGGCCGCGCACCGGACCGTCCGTCTCGTGCCAGCGCTTGACGGTGACGAAGCCGCCCGTCACCGCCGCCGGCGCGTCCATGCAGCGGCCGACCCAGTCCGTGAAACGCTGTGCCACCGGCTCCAGCGCCGGCACGTCGGTCAGCCGGAAGGTGTTACCGTCCTCGCCCGGCTGCATCTCCAGGCCGAGCATGCGGCGCGCCGCCGGATTGCCGCCGAAGACGGTGCCGTCGCGTCCCAGCACGAGGATGCCGTCATCCACGTCATCGACGACGATGCGGTAGATCGCCTGCTGGATGCGCAGGTCGGCGCCGCGCCGCGCGGCCAGCTCCTCCTGCTTGATGAGACGCGCGGCCAGGCGGTTCACCACCAGCACCACCGCGAAGAACGCGGCGCCGGTGAGCCCGGCCTGGGTCAAGGGCGGCTCGTCCGCGCGCACGAAGATCACCCAGGCGCTCTCGCCCAGCACGAACAGCGTGGCCAGCGCGGCCGAGAACAGGGCCAGCACCAGCGGCGCGAGGATCGCGGCGCCCGCCAGCGGGAACAGGTACAGCAGCGCGAGGCCGCTGCGCATGCCGCCGGCGGCAAGGTACAGCAGCGAGATCGCGACGATGTCGACGATGACCTGGGCCGACAACTGCCACAGGAAGCGCCGCCGCCAGCGCTGGGCGACGACCGCGAACAGCAGCGCGGCGAGCACGTAGACGATGCACGTCTCGGCATACGCGGTACCGTCGACGCGTCCGCGCCGCACGTCGATCGACAGGTACAGCAGCAGCACGAACGCGATCACGATGCGCGTGACCGTCAGCGTTTGCAGCGAGCGCCAGAACGTCGAGCGCGACTCGGCGGAAAGGGAAAGCCGGCTCGCCATGCGGCGGCTTACCGGGCCTGCTGGTGCGCCTCGCGCGCGTGCGCCGTGCCGCAATAATCGCGGCCATCGGCCCGCACGGCTTCCGACGCCGGGAAATAGACGCCGCAATGGGCGCAGCACAGCATCGTCTCGGACTGGTCCTCGACGCGGCGCCACGCCCTGGTGTCCCCGCCGCTGGATGCCGGCGCCGGCCCGGAGGCCGGATTGACTGCGGGGCCTTGTGCGCGCGTCATCGCGGCGCGCAGTTTGCTGCGGATGGCGGCCACCACGAGGATGACGAGCGCAATCCAGAAAAGCAGTCGCGTCATACGAACCCCCGGTGCAGAACGACTTCGAAAACGAACCGGCTGCCGACGTAAGCCAGCGCCAGCGTGGCGAATCCCGCCAGCGTGAAGCGCAGCGCGGTCTTGCCGCGCCAGCCGCGCCAGCGGCGTCCGGCCAGCAGCGCGGCGAACAACACCCACGACAGCAGCGCGAAAAAGTTTTTATGGTCCCAGCGCAGCGCGCGGCCGAACAGCTGTTCGGAGAACACGATGCCCGACAGGACGGTGAGACTGAGCAGGATGAAACCGATGCCGATCATGCGGAACAGCAGCCGCTCCATCGTCAGCAGCGCCGGCAACTGGTCGAGCGCGCCGGTGAACCAGCCCTGCTTCGCGCTCTTCGTATGCAGACGCGCCTCCTGCAGCGCCATCAGCACGGCGTGGAACGCGGCGATCGTGAGGGTGCTGTACGCCGACACGGCAACCGCGACGTGCCAGCCGAACGCGGGCGACTGGGCCTGCACGGGCATCAGGTTGCCGGGGAACAGCGGCGGCAGGATCGCCGCGACGGCCGCGCACGGCATGACCATGCGGCGCATGCCGTCCAGCGCGAAGTTGCGGTTTTCGATCCAGTAGGCGGCGACGGAAATCCACAGCGCGGCCGACAGCATGAAGGCAAAGCCGACGCGCAAGGTGCCGTTCGACACGATGTCCGGCCACAGCGCGGCGCCGTGCACGGCCCAGGCCACGGCGGTGACGGCCGAAATGGCCGAGCCCTGCCGCGACGGCAGCAGGGCACATACCGCGTACAGGATTGCCGCGGCGATGAATAGGGTGAGTTGCATACGCGCGAGTCTACACCATCCGACAGGGGGAAGGTTGGGTTGTCAAAGGGATAACCTGAACCCGTCGTTCCCGCGCAGGCGGGAACCCAAGTTCGTCGCGGACCACAAGCTTTGGTTACGGCTGTTCACGCAAATTAGGTTCCCGCCTTCGCGGGAACGACGTTTCAAGTTACGTGGCTCAGTCGACCGCAGCCGCCTTGATTTCGGCATCGTGATGGCGCTGCTGCTCCTCCATCACCATGAGCCCCAGTTCCCGCTTGAGCGCATTGAACTCGGGCGCGGCCGGATCGCGCAGGCGCGGCAGGTCGACGAGGATGTCGCGCTTGATCGTGCCCGGCCGGTACGTCATCACGACGATGCGATCGGCGAGGTAGATCGCTTCCTCGATGCTGTGCGTGACGAAGATGACGGTCTTCCTCAACTCGGCCCACAGGCGCAGCAACTCGTCCTGCAGGTTGCGCCGCGTGAGGGCGTCGAGCGCGCCGAACGGTTCGTCCATCAGCAGGATCGGCGAATCCAGCGCCAGCACGCGCGCGATCGCCACGCGCTGGCGCATGCCGCCGGACAGGTCCTTCGGATAGCGCTTCGCGAAATCCTCGAGCGACAGAAGTTTCAGGAGCTCACCCACGCGCGCGGCGATCTGGGCGCGCGGCATGCCCTTGATCTCCAGGCCGAAGCCGACGTTCTGCTCCACCGTCATCCACGGGAACAGCGCATATTCCTGGAAGACCATGCCCCGCTCCGGCCCGGGGCCGGCGACGGGCACGCCGTCGGCCAGCACCCTGCCCGACGTGGGCGGCGCGAAGCCGGCGATGGCGTTCAGCAGGGTCGACTTGCCGCAGCCGGACGGTCCCAGCAGACAGACGAACTGCCCGTGCGGGATTTCGAGCGAGATGTCCTGCAGCGCGACCATGCGGCGGCCGTCGCCGTCGAACACTTTACTGACGTTGTCGATGACGATGTGCGCAGTCATGTTCAGTGCTCCAGGCCGCGGTGCCAGCGCAGCAGATAGTTGTTCAGCTTGTTCATCCCGGCGTCGATGGCGAGGCCAAGGAGGCCGATCGTGATCATGCCGGCGATGATCTTGTCCGACCAGAAGTACTCGCGCGCCTCCGAGATGCGGAAACCGAGCCCGTTGTTCACGGCGATCATCTCGGCCACGATCACGACGATGAACGCCGTGCCGATGCCGATGCGCATGCCGGTCAGGATGTACGGCACGGCCGCCGGCAGGATCACGCGCAGGAACATCGTCGGCCCGCTCGCGCCCAGGTTGCGCGCCGCGCGCAAATAGATGCCGTCGACCTGGCGCACGCCCGCGATGGTATTCATCAGCACCGGGAAGAAGGCGCCCAGCGCGATCAGGAAGAAGGCCGGGGGGTTGCCGAGGCCGAACCACAGCATCGACATCGGGATGTAGGCGATGGGCGGGATAGGGCGCAGCAGCTGGAACAACGGATTCAGCCAGGCATACGCGATGCGGCTCGCGCCCATGGCGAGGCCGATCGGCAGCGCCAGCGCGGCGCCGACGAGGAAGCCGACGATCACGCGGTACATGCTGCCGATGGCGTCGGTGATCAATTCGCCGGAAACCATCCACGCGAGCCGCCCGCCGCCGTTGGCCTCGTGCCAGGCCGGGTAGTCCTGCAGCGGCAGCAGGTACGCGATCCACTTGTGCCAGACCTGCAGCGGGGACGGCAGGACGTTCCCGTTGACCCATCCCATGCTCGCCACCCACTGCCAGATCGCGATCGCGACGACCGGCACGACCAGGCCGATCGCGATGTCCTGCCACCTGCGTTTCACCATCTCCGCTCCTCGCGTGGTTTACTTGATGTTCAGGCTCTTTTTCGCCTCATCCAGCAGATCGGTCTTGACCCAGTCCTTCGCCACCGGCGGCTTGGCCATCCGGCCGACGCCCGTCTTGACCATGATGTCGGTGGTCGTCTGGATGTGTTCCGGCGTGATGTCGTAGGTATAGGGCGAATTGCTGATCGCGTCGTCGAAGTCGTCCTTCGTGATCTGACCCTTGAACACGACTTCGCGCACGTATTTCTCGGCCAGCGCGCGGTCGCGGATGAAGGCGCTCGTGGCCATCACGAAGCAGCGCATGAATTTCTCGGCCACCGGGCGCTTCGTGTCGTGGAATTTCTCGGTCATGACCATCGTCCGCACCGGTTCGCCGATCGGCGTGTCGTACGGTTTCAGCACCTCGACGCCGAAGCCCTTGTTGATCGCCTGCGACGACTGGGGCTCGGATTGCATCATGACGTCGATGTTCTTGCCCAGCAGCGCCTGGTTGAGATCGGCGTACGCCAGGTAGATGATCTGCACGTCCTTGCCGGGCGCCGCGTCGGCGGTGAGGCCCGCCTTCTGCAGCTCGGCCATCAGGAGCACTTCCTGGATGCCGCCGCGCGTCACGCCCACCTTCTTGCCCTTCAGGTCCTTCACGCTCTTGACGTTGGCGTCCGCCCGCGCGACGAGCCGGGCGCCGCCCTTCGCGAAGCCGGCCACGACATAGATCGGGGCACCGCCGGCGCGGCCCGAGATCGCGGCCTCGGACGCCGTCGTGCCGACGTCGAGCTCGCCCGCGATGATGGCCTGCATCACGTCCAGGCCCTTCGCGAAGATGCGCTCCTCGACCTTGATCCCGCACTTGGGCGCGATCTCCTTGATATATGACACCGCGCCGTAGTGCGCGAACTTGAGGTTGCCGAGGCGGACCACGTCCTGCGCCTGGGCGCCGCTCGCGGCCAGCAGCGCGGCGATGGCGAGGGTCTTGCCGAACACGTGTGCTTTCATTGCCTGTCTCTCCGATTGGGGGTAGAACTTTTATTGGAATGAACTGCGTGACGCCTCTGGAACATAAACTCGAAGCAATACATTGTCAAACCGCCCAATCAGGTTTTACCAAGAATCAAATCGATAGGTTGACTGGACGCGTTGCGAATGGCTGAATTGGGGTCTTGACCGGGGAAAACCCGCCCCGACATGGGGTAAAATGGCGTGTTGCGCGCCCGCCGCTTATATATATCAGTACAAAAGGTAGAACATGCTGGATAACCTGACACAACGCCTTGCCAAGGTCGTCAAGACGATGCGTGGCGAGGCCCGCCTCACCGAGGCGAACACCGCAGAGATGCTGCGCGAAGTGCGCCTGGCGCTGCTCGAGGCCGACGTCGCGCTGCCGGCCGTGCGCGAATTCATCGCCAAAGTGAAGGAAAAGGCACTGGGCGAGGAAGTCATCGGCTCGCTGTCGCCGGGCCAGGCCCTCGTCGGCGTCGTGCAGAAGGAACTGGGCGCGCTGATGGGCGCCGACCTCGGTCCGGACGCGTCGCAGCTGTCGTTCGCGCAGCAGCCGCCGGCCGTGATCCTGATGGCCGGCCTGCAGGGTGTCGGTAAAACGACCACCACCGGCAAGCTCGCCAAGTACCTGAAGGAAGAGAAGAAGAAAAAGGTCCTGACTGTCTCCGCCGACGTCTACCGCCCCGCCGCAATCGCGCAGCTGGAATCGGTGACGAAGCAGGTCGGCGCCGACTTCTTCCCGTCCACCGCCAGCGACAAGCCGGTCGACATCGCGAAGAACGCGATCGACTGGGCGAAGAAGCACTATCACGACGTCGTCATCATCGACACGGCCGGCCGCCTGGCCATCGACGAGGCGATGATGCAGGAGATCGCCGCCGTGCACGCGGCCGCGAACCCGATCGAGACGCTGTTCGTCGTCGACGCCATGGTCGGCCAGGACGCGATCAACACGGCGAAAGCCTTCAACGACGCGCTGCCGCTGACCGGCGTGATCCTGACGAAGCTCGACGGCGATTCGCGCGGCGGCGCGGCGCTGTCCGTGCGCCACGTGACGGGCAAGCCGATCAAGTTCGCCGGCGTGTCGGAAAAGCTGGACGGCCTGGAAGCCTTCGATCCGGCCCGTATGGCCAACCGCGTGCTGGGCATGGGCGACATCCTCGCGCTGGTCGAGGAAGCGCGCAAGGGCGTGGACATGAAGGCCGCGGCCGACATGGCCAACAAGATCAAGTCGGGCGGCAAGTTCGACATGAACGACTTCCGCGCCCAGCTCGCGCAGATGAAGAAGATGGGCGGCATGGCCGGCCTGCTCGACAAACTGCCGGCCCAGTTCCAGCAGGCCGCGAGCGGCGCCAACATGGACCAAGCTGAAAAACAGGTGCGCCGCATGTGCGGCATCATCGATTCGATGACGCCGCTCGAGCGCGCCAAGCCGGAACTGATCAAGGCCAACCGCAAGCGCCGCATCGCGGCCGGTGCCGGCGTGCAGGTGCAGGAAGTGAACCGCATGCTGACCCAGTACGAGCAGATGAACACGATGATGAAGAAGCTCAAGGGCGGCGGCCTGATGAAGATGATGCGCGGGATGAAGGGCATGATGCCAGGTATGCGCTGATCATTGATCCATCTCTAAAAAGCCGTGCGCGACCACCGTCCCGCACGGCTTTTTTGTACTTGGGATGCCTGTTTTTTCGCTCTAGAGAGGCCCGGGTAACACAACGGGCTGTTTTAGGGCTTGTAAGAGTGAAAAAATTTCGAAAAAGACTTGCACGAACACTAAAACCCTACCAATATAAGCCGGGTGCGCTCACGCGCAAATTTCCATGTGTTCCGTTTAGGAGGCTCGAAGATGGCAACAGCCAAAAAAACCACCGCAGCGCCCGCGAAGAAAGCCGCTGCCAAGCCTGCTGCGGCGGCAAAGCCGGCAGCGAAAAAGGCAGCAGCTCCTGCCAAAGCAGCAGCACCGAAAGCAACCGCAGCAGCAAAGAAGCCTGCCGCGGCACGCAAGCCCAACGCCGCTTTCATGAAAGAGATGACCCCGTCCGCAACGCTGGCCGCCGTCGTCGGCGCGAAACCGCTGCCGCGCACGGAAGTGACCAAGAAGGTCTGGGATTACATCAAGGCGCAAAACCTGCAGGACGCGGCCAACCGCCGCATGATCAACGCCGACGACAAGCTGAAAGCCGTCTTCGGTGGCAAGGCGCAGGTATCGATGTTCGAAATGACCAAGCTGATCTCGGATCACCTCAAATAAGAACATCCGGCTGGTTGCCCCACTGGCCCCGATATAAAAAGCCCCGGCGAGCCGGGGCTTTTTGCTTTGCATGACATGCCTCATATGAGATTCGACCTGGTCGACCTGCAGCTGTTCCTGCACGTGCTGGACGCCGGCAGCATCACGGCCGGCAGCCGGCGCGCCCACCTGGCGCTGGCGTCCGCGAGCGAGCGTATCCAGCACATGGAAGAAACGCTGGGCGTGCCCCTGCTCGTGCGCGGCCGGCGCGGCGTGCAGCCGACGGCCGCGGGCCTCGCCCTGCAGCGCCACGCCCGCCTCGTGTTCCAGCAACTGGCGCGCCTGCGCGCGGAACTGGGCGAGCACGCGGCGGGCCTCAAGGGCCAGATCCGGCTGCTGTGCAATACGGCGGCGCTGTCGGAATATCTGCCGGAGCGGCTGGCCGGCTTCATGGCGCGCCATCCGGACGTCGACATCGACCTGGAAGAACGCACCTCCAGCGACATCGCGCGCGCGGTGCGCGAAGGCGGCGCGGACCTCGGCATCGTGGCCGACACGGTCGACCTGTCCGGCCTCGAGACCTTCCCGTTCTGCACCGACCGCATCGTGGCCGTCGCACAGCCGGCATTGGCGCGCACGCTCGTCACGCAGGAGGGACAAGCGGTGACGTTCGCGCGCCTCGTCGATTTCGACCACGTCACGCTGACGGGCGACAGCGCCCTGTTCCGCTACCTGAGCCAGCTGGCCGAACGCGCCGGCCGCACGTTGCGCGCACGCGTGCGCCTGCGCAGCTTCGACGCCGTGTGCCGGATGGTGGAGAGCGGGGTCGGGATCGGCCTGGTGTCCGAACCGGCCGCGCGGCGCTGCGCCCGCACGATGGACATCGCCGTGCTGGAGCTGGCCGACGCGTGGGCGGTGCGCCAGCTGTCGCTGTGCATGCGCAGCTTCGAGGGGCTGCCGCGGCATGCGCAGCAGCTGATCGAGGAAATCAGGGCGTAGGGTGAGAAAAATCAGCGGCTGGACACCATCAAGCCCTGCTTGAATTCCCAGTTCTTCCACGCCGCGAGCACCGCATTCGGATACTCGGGCTTGCCGCGGCTGCCGTTGTAGCGGCCGAGGGCGAGATACAGGTTGCCGCCTTCCATGTCGATGTACATGCGCAGGATCGAGCAGCCGTAGCGCAGGTTCGTCTGCATGTCGAACAGCGCGCGGCGGTTCGAATCGCCGATCACCTTCGTCCAGAACGGCATCACCTGCATGTAGCCGCGCGCGCCGACCATCGACACGGCGTACTTGCGGTACGCCGACTCGACCTGGATCAGGCCCAGCACGAGCCCCGGATCGAGGCCCGCGCGCGTCGCTTCGTACCACGCGATCTCGAGGAATTCCGTGCGCGTCTGGTCGTCCGGCAGGCGGCGCTTGAGCCGCGCCGACATCGCGTCGAACCATTGCTGGTAACGGACGCGCGCGACCTCGTCGCGGAAGGCCGGCTTGGGCGGCCGGCCATCGCGGATGGCGTTTTCGAGCGCGAGCCGGACCGAATCGGCAAGCGCTTCTTCTTTCTGGTTGCCGGCCTGCGCCGCGCCGCTGCTCATCAGTGCAGCGGCGAGCAAGACCGGGCCGAGCCGGGCTGCTGCCCGGCCAATCAACCGTCGTGCCATCACTTGCCCAGCTTGCCCTTGATGAAGCCGACCATGTCCGCGGCGGGAACGGCGGTCGCTTCGGCATCGCGGCGACCCTGGTATTCCAGGTTGCCTTCCTTGAGGCCACGCTCGCCGATCACGACGCGGTGCGGCACGCCGACCAGTTCCCAGTCGGCGAACATGGCGCCCGGACGCAGGCCGCGGTCATCGACGATGACGTCCACGCCGGCTGCCTGCAGCTCGGCATACAGGCGATCGGTTTCGGTCTTCACCAGATCGCTGCGGTCATAGCCCATCGGGCACAGCACCAGCTCGAACGGCGCGATGGCGTCCGGCCAGATGATGCCCTTGTCGTCGAAGTTCTGTTCGATGGCGGCGCCCAGGATGCGGGTCACGCCGATGCCGTAGCAGCCCATCTGCATCGGCGCCGGCTGGCCCTTCTCGTCCAGGTAGACGCAGTTCATCGCGGCGGAGTACGCGGTACCCAGCTGGAACACGTGGCCCACTTCGATGCCGCGCTCGATCGCGAGCTGGCCCTTGCCGTCCGGCGAAGCATCGCCTTCGACGACGTTGCGCAGGTCGGCGACGAGAGGTTCGGCCACGTCGCGGCCCCAGTTGGCGCCGGTCAGGTGGTACTCGGCCTCGTTGGCGCCGCACACGAAATCGGCCATGTTGGCGACGGTGCGGTCGGCCACGACTTTCACCGGCTGCTTCGTGCCGATCGGACCCAGGTAGCCCGGCACGGTGCCGTAGGCTTCCAGGATCTCGGCTTCGCTGGCGAAGCGGAAGTCCTTCAGGCCCGGCACTTTCGTGACCTTGACTTCGTTCAGTTCATGGTCGCCGCGCAGCAGCAGCAGCCAGTTTTCCTTGACCTGCCTGCCGTCGACGTCGTTCTCGACCGTCAGCGCGATCGACTTGACGGTCTGGTCTAGGCCGATGCCCAGCAGCTTGGCGACGTCTTCGCACTTGGTCGTCTTCGGCGTGGAGACTTTCGTCAGCGGCTGCGTCGCGGCGCCGCGCTGGGCGATCAGCGGCAGCGCCTCGGCCGCTTCCATGTTGGCGGCGAAATCGGAGTTCGGGCAGTAGACCAGCGCGTCCTCGCCGGTGCTGGCGATCACGTGGAATTCGTGCGAGCCCGTGCCGCCGATGGCGCCGTTGTCGGCCGCCACCGCGCGGAACTTCAGGCCGAAGCGGTTGAAGATGCTGACGTAGGCGTCGAACATCGTCTGGTAGGACTTCTGCATGCCTTCGACGTCACGGTCGAACGAGTACGCGTCCTTCATCGTGAATTCGCGGCCGCGCATCAGGCCGAAACGGGGACGGCGCTCGTCGCGGAACTTGGTCTGGATGTGATAAAAATTCAACGGCAGCTGGCGGTACGACTTGACTTCGGTGCGCACGACGTCGGTCACGACTTCTTCCGAGGTCGGCTGCAGCGCGAAGTCGCGGCCGTGGCGATCCTTGAGGCGCAGCAGTTCCGGCCCCATCTTGTCCCAGCGGCCCGTCTCCTGCCACAGCTCGGCCGGTTGCACCAGCGGCATCAGGAGTTCGATCGCGCCTGCCTTGTTCATCTCTTCGCGGATGATGCCCTCGACCTTGCGAATCACACGCAGGCCCAGCGGCATGTACGTGTAGATGCCGGAGCCGAGTCGCTTGATCATCCCGGCGCGCATCATCAGTTTATGGCTGACGATCTCGGCGTCGGAGGGCGCTTCTTTGAGCGTTGAAATAAAAAATCGTGAGGCGCGCATATCGGTGAATTCTTTTTAAAAAGAGAGGGTTATAATCGACCTAATTTTAAAGGATTAGCTGGCTGATGCATCCAATCTTTATACAAATGGGTCCTAAACACGTGGTGCATGCTGTTGTTCCTGTGCAGGTTGCGCGACAGACGTATCTGGATTGCTAGGTAAAAACGTAAGTAAGAGGGATCAGCCGGCAGAAAGTTTCGAGGTGAATTATGCTCGATCGTGAAGGGTTTCGCCCCAACGTCGGCATCATCCTGCTGAACGCCAACAACGAGGTGTGGTGGGGCAAGCGGGTGCGTGAGCATTCTTGGCAATTTCCGCAAGGGGGTATCAAATACGGCGAGACGCCGGAACAGGCGATGTACCGCGAGCTCGAGGAAGAAATCGGCCTGCGCCAGGAGCACGTCAAGATCGTGGGCCGGACCCGCGACTGGCTGCGCTATGAAGTGCCCGACCACTTCATCAAGCGCGAAGTGCGCGGTCACTACCGCGGCCAGAAGCAGATCTGGTTCCTGCTGCGTATGGTGGCACGCGACAACGACGTCAACCTGCGCCTGACCGACCATCCCGAGTTCGACGCCTGGCGCTGGCACGATTACTGGGTCCCGCTGGACGTGGTCATCGAATTCAAGCGCGACGTGTACCAGCGCGCCCTGCAGGAACTGTCGCGTTTCATCACGTGGCCCGCGAACGGCGAACGCCGCCACAGCTCGCGCTACCTGCGCCAGCCGCACGAGCGGCGCAGCCAGGGCGGCAATGGCAACGGTGGCAGCAAGCCGGCGGCGAATGCCGCGAACGCCAACGCCAACGCCAGCAGCAAGGCGGTGGCGGTGGCCAGCAAGGCCATCGCCGACGCGGCCGGCAGCTCCAAGATGGTGTTGGCGCAACAGGGTGTGACGCGCAAGGAGTGACCGGCGCGAGTAGCGCAGAAGCAACGCAACAAAGGCAAAGCAGCCGTGCGAGCGGTTGTCTTTGCCTTTTTTACGTTTAATGTTTCAATTTTGTTAAAGTTTCTCTCTTATGAAACTGATCGCCACCCGCCGCGGCCGCACCGATAAATACGACGACCTTCTCTGCGTGCGCCGCGACGGCAGCACGACCGGCTGCGCGATGCCGCGCCAGGGCATCCTGCCGCACGACCTCGTGCACTACGTCGTCGAGTCCACGCTCGGCTGGTGCCACGCCTTCTACGGCATGATCGCAGCGGGTGCCGACATCGGCCCCGCGATGGAACAGGCGCACGATCCGGGCAACGCGGCGCTTGCCGACCAGGCCATCCATGCGGAAGCCGTCGTCGAGAGCCTGCAGGCGCAGCTGTGGAGCGGCACGTTCGACGCGGCGATGTTCGACGAAGGCGTGCGCACGGCGTGCACGGGACGCGGCCGCAGCGTGCCGACACTCCCCGCGGATATCGGCAGGCGGCTGTTCGACGCGGTGCTGGCGCTCGACGCGCGCTGGCAGCAAGTGCCCTGGCACGGCACGCTCGAGCTGGACCTGCCGGATCTCTGACCGCGCAGCGAGGCCGGCGCCATCGCGCTACAATGACGCCCTTCCTCCTGGTTTTCCGACGGTTTTCTCCATGTTCACCCCCTCCTCCAACGACGTCCGCCGCTTTTTCTGCGAGGCCTTGCGCAAGCGCCGCGCGGGCGAGATCCTGACCCCGATGGACGCCATCGCCGCCGACTGGATCGAGCAGCATCCCGAATACCACGACGAGCTGACGGACGCGGATGCGGCGGTGGCGCGCGACTATTCCGTCGAAGGCGGCAAACCGAATCCGTTCCTGCACCTGTCGATGCACCTGTCGATCACGGAACAGGTGTCGATCGACCAGCCGCGCGGCATCCGCGCCGCCTACGAGGCGCTGGCCGCGCGCGTGGGCGAGCACGAGGCGCACCACGGCATCATGGAATGCCTGGGCGAGATGATCTGGTCGGCGCAGCGCCACGGCACGCAGCCGGATACCGACGCGTACGTGGAGTGCGTGCGCAAGCGCGTGCGCTGAGCAGACACTCCCGTAAAAAAATCCCTCGACCCGGCCATGCCGGTGCGAGGGATTTTTATTGGACGAAGCCTGATCAGCGCTTCGTGACGAGCGCTGCAGGCAGGCTTTGCAGGTAGGCGGCGATGTCGGCCATGTCGCGATCCGACAACGGCTGGGCCATGCCGGCCATGATCGGGTTGTTGCGGCCGTTGGCGGCTTTGTTGCCGCGCTTGTACGCCGTCAGCGCGTGCACGAGGTAGTCGGCATGCTGGCCGGCCAGCTTCGGATAGCTGGGATCGATCGGGGTCTTGTAGTCGGCGCCGTGGCAGGACGCGCAGTTGTATTTTTTCGCCAGTTCGGCGCCGTTGGCGGCATTGCCCGAAGCCAGTGCCTGGCCGGACAGGGCCAGCGAGGCGGCGCCCAGGGTCAGCGCGACGATCAGTTTATTCATGGCGCGCTCCTTACTTGGACGGGGTCTGTTGCGAATAATAGGCGGCGATGTCGGCGATGTCCTGGTCGGACAGGCTGGCCGCGATACCACGCATGGACGGGTGGTTGCGGTCGCCTTTCTTGTATGCCTGCAGCGCTGCTTCGATGTACTTCGCCGACTGGCCGCCGATCTTCGGTACGCGATAGACTTCAGGGAACGTGCCCTTGTATTCGGGGATGCCGTGGCAGCCGATACACTGTTCGATCTTGTTGGGTGCTGCCTTCGGATTGCCGACGATGTCGGCTGCGCCGGCCGTGCCGGCCATCGAGGCGCCGGCTGCCAGCACGAGTAATGCTGTTGAAATTTTCATGGATGACCTATCGTTGGGTTGAATCGATAGGGCGCCTTGCGACCCGTGCGGCGGCAGCAGGTTTTCTAGACCCCCGGTACTGCAACTGCAATGGCATTTTTGCCACGATCCAATCGATTCTATCCGAAGAATATAGTCGAGTCCATTGGGCAGCGCAGCATGGACGCCCTGCCCGCGTCGCGGTTCTGGCATATACTCGTCGGCATCTCCCTAGCACCGAGTCAGGCCCATGCACGCACCCCGACGCTTCGAAGGCAGCGACAACTACGTCGCCACCGCCGACCTGAAACTGGCGGTCAACGCCGCCCTCACCCTTGCCCGGCCCCTGCTGATCAAGGGCGAACCCGGCACCGGCAAGACCATGCTGGCCGAAGAGGTCGCGGCCGCGCTGGACATGCCGCTGCTGCAGTGGCACATCAAGTCCACGACGAAGGCCCAGCAGGGCCTGTACGAATACGACGCCGTCTCGCGCCTGCGCGATTCGCAGCTGGGCGACGAGCGCGTGCGCGACATTCATAACTACATCGTCAAGGGCGTGCTGTGGCAGGCATTCACGGCGCCGGAGCCGGTCGTGCTGCTGATCGACGAGATCGACAAGGCCGACATCGAATTCCCGAACGACCTGCTGCGGGAACTGGACCGCATGGAGTTCTACGTGTACGAGACGCGCGAGATGGTCGTGGCGAAGCACCGCCCCCTCGTGATCATCACGTCGAACAACGAGAAGGATCTGCCGGACGCCTTCCTGCGCCGCTGCTTCTTCCACTACATTAAATTCCCCGACCGTGACACGATGGCGGAAATCGTCAAGGTCCACTACCCGACCCTGAAGGCCGACCTGCTGTCCGCCGCGCTGCAGAGTTTTTACGAACTGCGCGACGTGCCGGGCCTGAAGAAAAAGCCGTCGACGTCGGAATTCCTCGACTGGCTGAAGCTCCTGCTGGCAGAGGACATCCCGGCGGAGATCCTGCGCAGCCAGGACGGCAAGACGATCGTGCCGCCGCTCGCGGGCGCCCTGCTGAAGAACGAGCAGGACGTGAGCCTGTTCGAGCGCCTGGTGGCGATGGCGAGGCACAACCGATGATCCACGTCGATCCCGTCACCCTCGAATTCAACGGCGTGCGCCTGGAGCCGCTCGCGCTGCACCACCTGGACGGCCTGCGCGCGGCGGCGGCGGACGGCGAACTGTGGAACCTGCGCATCACGTCCGTGCCGGAGCCGCAGGATACGGAAGCGTATATCCGCACGGCGCTGGAAATGGGTAACCGGGTCGCCTTCGCCGTCGTCGACGCGTCCAGCGACACGGTGATCGGCACGACCAGCTACCACGACATCATGCCCGCGATCGACCGCGTGGAGATCGGCTACACCTGGTACGCGAAGAGCCGCCAGCGCAGCCACGTCAACACGAGCTGCAAGCTCCTGCTGCTGTCGCACGCGTTCGACACGCTGGGCTGCGCCGTCGTCGGCCTGCGCACCGATAATTTCAATTATGCGTCGCAGGCCGCCATCGAGCGCCTGGGTGCGAAGAAGGACGGCGTGCTGCGCCACCATGCGCCGCGACGCGACGGGACGGTGCGCGACACGGTCATGTACAGCATCGTGCGCGGCGAGTGGCACGAGATCAAGTCGCACCTGCACTATCGCCTCGCGCGCCACGCAGAGTAAAAGAGGCGCGGCATGCTGATCGACTTCTTCTTCACCTTGCGCGACGCGAAGGTCCCCGTCTCGATCAAGGAATTCCTTACCTTGCTGGAAGCGCTGCAGAAGCAGGTGATCGCGCCGTCGCTCGACGAGTTTTATTATCTCGCGCGCCTGACCTTGGTGAAGGACGAAGCCCATTTCGACAAGTTCGACCGCGCGTTCGGCGCCTTCTTCAAAGGCATCGAGACGGTATTCGACGCAAAGGCCGACATTCCGCTCGACTGGCTGATCAAGCGGCTGGAGCGCGAACTGACGCCGGAGCAGAAGGCAGAGCTGCAGAAGCTCGGCTACGACAAGCTGATGGACCGCCTGCAGGAACTGCTGAAGGAACAGAAGGAGCGCCACGAAGGCGGCAACAAGTGGATCGGCACGGGCGGCACGTCCCCGTTCGGCAACGGCGGCACGAATCCCGAAGGCATCCGCATCGGCGGCAAGGGCGGCAACCGGTCTGCCGTGAAAGTCTGGGACCAGCGCACCTACCGCGACTATGACGGCGAGCGCGAACTGGGCATCCGCAACATCAAGGTCGCGCTGCGCCGCCTGCGCCGCTTCGCGCGCCAGGGCGCGCCCGACGAACTGGCGCTGGACGAGACGATCCGCTCCACCGCCAACAACGCCGGCTGGCTCGACATCAAAATGCAGCCGGAGCGGCGCAACCGCATCAAGGTGCTGATGCTGCTGGACGTGGGCGGCACGATGGACGACCACATCGAGCGCACGGAAGAACTGTTCTCGGCGGCGAAGGCCGAGTTCAAGCACATGGAGTTCTACTATTTCCACAACTGCGTCTACGACCACCTGTGGAAGAACAACCGCCGCCGCCACGCCGAACGCTTTCCCACGTGGGACGTGCTGCGCACCTACCCGCCCGACACGCGCCTGATCTTCGTCGGCGACGCGACGATGAGCCCCTACGAGATCCTCGCGCCGGGCGGCTCCGTCGAATACGCCAACGACGAAGCGGGCGCCGAATGGCTGGCGCGGTTCTGCCACGCGTTTCCGAAATTCGCCTGGCTGAACCCGGAGCCGGAGCACCTGTGGCAGTACCGGCAGTCGATTGCCGTCATCCGGCAGATCATGGGCAACCGCATGTTCCCTGTGACGATCGACGGGCTCGAACGGGCGATGCGGCTGCTCAGCAAGTAATCACCGGGCGCGTACTGCGGCACGCACGATCAGCAGGCCGATGATGTCGATCCACAGGTGCACGAGCACCGCCGCGATCCAGCCGACGTACTGGTAGACCAGGCCCAGCGCGACGCTGCCGCCGAACACCCCGGCCGCCTGCGCCAGCGTGGCGAAGTCGAGCCGGCGGAAGCGGTACGCGGGCGTGTGCGTCACGACGAAGATCAGCGACGTGATCCAGATGCCCAGCAGCGGCTGCAGCGCCGCGCGGAACAGCGTCTCTTCGCCGATGGCGGCGGCCAGCGCGATCCACAGCGGATTCAGGCCGCGCAGGTCGAGGCGCGCATAGCTCGCGATCGTGTCGGTGGTCGACTTCGCTCGCGCCGTCAGGCGGAACATGACGTACGAGCCGACTGCGGCCAGCAATGCAAGACCCTGCCCGATCAGCAGTTGCCACATCGGCGCCATCGGACCGCCGAACGCGGCCAGCGGATCGCGCTGGCCGAACCAGATGATGGGTGTCGCCAGCAGGCAGAACATCAGGCACGTGAGCACCTGGGCCGTCAGGCGGATCGGAGGGCGCGGGGCCGGGGCGGAGATCGATTGGGTCATGCGGCATTCTAAAGCGCCACTTCCTCAATTCCTACATGTAATCGTGCGCACATATCCCTCTTGTAGAATCGGTCGCAAGTATTAACATTTTGGCAAAGGAGCAGGCATGCAAGAATTCCTGTCTGTCCTGACCAGCCTCGCCTGGCCCTTCGCAATCACGCTGGCCTGGCTGGTCGGTGAATTCGGGCAGCGCTGGACGGGCCTGCCGCGCATCAGTTTCTATGGCCTCGTCGGCTTCATCCTGGCCGCGCCCCAGCTCGGCGTGCTGCCGCTGCCGGAAGGCGGCACGACCCTGCTATTGGCGGACGTCGGGTTCGGGTTGATCCTGTTCGAGCTGGGCTACCGCATCAACCTGCGCTGGCTGCGCACGAATCCGTGGATCGGCATCACGGGCCTCGTCGAAGCGGGCCTGACGTTCGTCGGCGTCTACCTCGTCGCGAATGCGTTCGGCGCGGCGCTGATCGACCGGCTGATGCTCGCGTCGCTGTCGATGGCGACGTCACCCGCGACCGTCGTCCGCGTGATCAACGAACAGAAAAGCTCGGGCCAGGTGACGGAACGGGCGCTGCACCTGTGCGCGCTGAACTGCGTGCTGGCCGTGTTCGCGTTCAATGCCACCGTCGGCCTGTGGATCTTCCGCACGTTCGAGGACGTCGGCGACGCACTGTGGAACAGCCTCGTCGTGCTGGGCGTCTCGGCATTCACGGGCGCCGTGTTCGGCCTCGTCGTGCCGGGCGTCCTCCGTCTGCTGGGCAAGCTGGCGCAGGATGCCACCGTCGCCTTCGCGCTGGCCGTGATCCTGCTCGTCGCGATCACGTACGCGCTGGGCCTGTCGCCCGTCGTCGCGGCGCTCGCGTTCGGGCTGACGGCGCGCCACCGCCGCGTCGCGTTCAGCCAGGCGCAGCGCAATTTCGGCGCGCTGGGCGAGCTGCTCACCGTCGTGCTGTTCGTGTTCGCGGCGTCCACGCTCGACTGGCGCCGCGTGTGGGCCGGCGCGGCGCTCGCCGTCGCCCTCGTGCTCGTGCGCCTCATTGCCAAGACGGCTGGCGTGACGGCGTTCGCGCACTTGTCCGGCATCTCTTGGCGCAAGGGTATGCTGACCGGCGTGGCGCTGACGCCGCTGTCCGTGTTCGTGATCCTGCTGATCGAGCATGCGCGCCACGCGGGCGTGCAGGTCGTCGAGGAATTGCGCGCCGTGGCCGCCGTCACGATGCTGCTCGAAGTGTTCGGTCCCATCATCCTGCAGCGCGCCCTCGTGTGGGCGCGCGAAGCGCCGGAGTCCCATCATGCCGCTTGAACCCTTTGCCACCTCGGCACCGCTGACGTTCGGCGTGGAGCTGGAACTGCAGCTCGTCAGCCTGTCCGACTTCGACCTCACGCCGGCCAGCCCCGACCTGATGCACCTGTTGAAGCGCAAGCCGTTTCCCGGCAACGTGACGCCCGAGATCACGGAGAGCATGATCGAGATAAATTCGAGCGTGCAGACCGACTACCGCACGCTGCTGGCCGAGCTGCTGGAGATCCGCGACACGCTGGTCGCCGCCGGCGACGTGCTGAACATCGGCATCGCCGGCGGCGGCACGCATCCGTTCCAGCACTGGTCCGAGCAGCGCATCTCGGCCAAGCCGCGCTACCAGGAATTGTCGGCGCTGTACGGCTACCTGGCCAAGCAGTTCACCGTGTTCGGCCAGCACGTGCACATAGGCTGCGCCAGCGGCGACGACGCGCTGTTCCTGCTGCACGCGCTGTCGCGCTACATCCCGCATTTCATCGCCCTGTCCGCGTCGTCGCCGTTCGTGCAGGGGCACGACAGCGGCTTCGATTCGGCGCGCCTGAATTCGGTTTCGGCCTTCCCGCTCAGCGGCCGCGCCCCGTTCACGCTCAGCTGGGCCGATTTCGCCGACGTCTACTTCGCCAAGATGGAGCGCACGCGCATCATCAGGAGCATGAAGGATTTTTACTGGGACCTGAGACCGAAGCCGGAATACGGCACGATCGAGCTGCGCGTGTGCGACACGCCGCTCACCGTCGAACGGGCCGCCGCGCTCGCGGCCTACCTGCAGGCGCTGTGCCGCCACCTGCTCGAACGGAAGGAAGCGCCGCCGCTGGAAGACGACTACCTCGTCTACAACTACAACCGCTTCCAGGCCAGCCGCTTCGGCCTCGACGGCGTGATCACGCATCCGAAGACGTATGAACAACTCCCGCTGCGCGAGGACATCATCGCCACGCTGGACCTGATGGAGCCGCACGCGCAGGCGCTGGGCAGCCTGGACGCGCTGCTGCACCTGGCCGCGACGGCCAGCGACGGCGGCGACGCGAGCTTCCTGCGCGGGCAGCACGAACGCCAGGGCAGCACGGAGGGCATGGTCGACGCGGCGATCCGGCGTTTCCGCGGCCGCTAATAAAATTTTCATGTTGCGTGTCGATCCGGCGGTCTCCCGTTCGTCGTAGGATCAGAGGATGTCCTCTGCCACCCACACGAAGGAGACCATCATGTCCACGAATACCGTCGAGTTGCACCGCGTCCTGAAATCCACCGCCGACCGCGTCTACCGCGCCTTCCTGACGCCGGCTGCCGTCGCCAAGTGGCTGCCGCCGCACGGCTTCACGTGCACCGTGCACGAACAGGACGCCCGTGTCGGCGGCCGCTACCGGATGTCGTTCACGAATTTCACGACGGGCGGGAGCCACTCGTTCGGCGGCGAATACCTGGAGCTGGAACCGGGCAAGCGCCTCGTCTACACGGCCGAATTCAACGATCCCAACCTGCCCGGCCGCATGCAGACGACCGTGCAGCTGCGCGAAGTCTTCTGCGGCGTCGAGATCAAGGTCAGGCAGGAAGGCATCCCGGCCGCGATTCCCGCCGAGATGTGCTACCTCGGCTGGCAGGAATCGCTGCAGCTTCTCACGCAGCTCGTCGAACCCGAAATCAAGGAGTGACGAGGTCGGACGGCACCTCGTCGCGCTCGTGCAACCCGTAATCGCGCACGACGGCGGCCACGCGCAGGCGGTAATCGGCAAAGATGCCAGCCCGCCCGGCCGCCTGCATCGCCCGGTGCGCGGGCAAGGTGCGCCAGCGTTTGACGGCTTCCTCGTCGCGCCAGAACGACAGCGACAGCATCTTCTCCGGCCGCGTCAGCGATGCGAAGCGCTCGATGGAGATGAAGCCGTCGATCGCTTCCAGCTCGGGACGCAGCGCGGCGGCCGCGTCCAGGTAATCCTGGCGCTTGCCGGACGCCGGTTCCACTTCGAAGATCACGGCGATCATGCGACGTTTTCCAGGAACGTGCGCTCCTCGCGCAGGATGAAGCGTTGTTCACGCGCGAACTGGAAGTTCGCCACTGCCTCTTCGTCTTTCTTCAAGCGCAGCCGATACGCTTCGTAATCGGCCAGGCTGTCGAAGCCGACGAGGCCCCACGCCTCGTAATTGGTGCCTTCGTGCGGCAGGAAGTAGCCGAGCAGGCGGCCTCCCAGCCTCGGGATGATGCGGCCCCAGTTCTCGGCATACTCGCGGAAGGCGTCGCGCTGGATGGGGTCGATCTCGTAGCGGATGAAACAGGTGATGGGCATGATGGCTCCTCGTAACGTTGAAGCCCCATGGTAGTCACTGGCCCTGGGCCGATGCTTCGGCTAAGATCGAAGTATGAGAGACGGACCGAATATCGCGAACATCGCCGCACTGATCGGCGACCAGGCGCGCGCCGAAGTGCTGAACGTGCTGATGAGCGGCATGGCGCTGACGGCGACGGAGCTGGCCGACGCCGCCGGCGTCACGCGCCAGACGATCAGCACACATCTCGCCAAGCTGCGCGAGGCGGGCCTGCTCGCCGTCGAGGCGCAGGGCCGGCACCGCTATTTCCGCATCGCCGATGCCGACGTCGCGCATTTGCTCGAATCCATGATGGGCATCGCGTTCGGCACGGGCGCCGTGCGCGTCCGTTCCAGTCCGCGCGAGCCGGCGCTGCGCAAGGCGCGCGTTTGCTACGACCATCTGGCGGGCGAACTCGGGGTGCTCGTCTACGAAAGCCTGGCCCGGCGCGGCGCGTTCGCGCTGGATGCGGGCGGCGTCGCGCTCACGGAGGCGGGCCGCGCGCTCGTCGCGCAACTGGGCATAGCTCCGCTGCCCGCCGCCACGCGCCGGCCGCTGTGCCGGCATTGCCTGGACTGGAGCGAGCGCCGCCATCACCTGGCCGGCGCCCTCGGGACGGCGCTGCTGGACCGCTTCCAGCAACTGGGCTGGGCGCGCCGCGTGCCGGAGTCGCGCGTGCTCGCGTTCAGCGCGGACGGCGAGGCGGCATTGCGCGCCTGGCTGGACTGATCAAGCCAACGACGGCCGGCCTTGCCCCAGGATCCGCGCCAGCAGCGGGCGCTTGATGGGCGCCGGCAGGCCGCGGTCGACGAGGCCCGCCCATTTCACGCTCAGTTGTTCGCACGTGGCGCGCAGCACCGGATCGGCATCCGGCAGGCGCGCCAGCGCATTCAGGTGACGCTCGATTACCGAGGCCAGTTTCACGCACGGACCGTCGCCGCTCGCGCGGTCGCAGGCATCCGCATTGTTCACCGTGTATTGCGACATCAGGTGCAGCAGCGCCGCCACGAGCAGTTCGTGGCGCGTGGTACGCCGCCCGTTCGGCGCGTTCAGTTCGTCCAGCAGATCGTCTTCCATAAGACCTCCTCGAAGTTTAGATGAGAATGATTCTCGTTTCGATTATGGATCGGGACGATGCTGAACGCAAGCGCAATCTGCTTACTGCCGGACCAGCGCCATGAATCCTGCCGCCACGAGGACCATGCCGCCGGCCGAGCCGTCGATCACCCGACGCCGGGTGTCGCTGAGCCGGCGCCGCCCCACCCGGCCCAGGGCCAGGCACAGCGAGGCGTACACGACCGCGCACCAGAACATGAAGGCCGCCGACAGGACGACCGCCTGCAGGGTCGTGTTCCCGTGCCGGTCCATGAACTGGGGCAGAATGGCGACATACACCATCATTCCTTTCGGATTGAGCAGGGACGTGAGAAAACCCTTGCCGAGCTGGTTCGTCACCTGTCCCTGGGGTACGACGAGCTCGCCGGAGCGCAACGCCGCCCGGATCAGCTTCGAGGCCAGGTAAATCAGATACGTGATACCGACCCAGCGGATCGCCTCGAACAGGACGGGTGACGCCGCCACGACGGCGGCGAGACCGAGCGCGACGAGAAAGGAATGGACGCAGTAGCCGAGCAGCACGCCCGTCGTGGCGCGCAGTCCGGCCGGCGTGCCACCGGACATCGCTTGCGACGCAATGAACAGGATGTCCGGGCCGGGCGTGCACACGAGCGGCAGGACGGTCGCGGAAAACAGCAGGAGGGTATGTGTATTCATGACGACAGCGTACTGCGCCGCGCCAAAAATGTGCTTCCTGACTCTTGTCAAAAAACGCGCATATCAGGCAACATCTCTCGCATGGATGAATATGACCGAAAGATTCTTGCGGAACTACAGAAAGACGGACGACTTTCTCTCACCGACCTGGCAGAACGCATCGGCTTGAGCCTGTCGCCATGCCATCGGCGCGTGCGCGCACTGGAAGACGCGGGGATCATTGCCGACTACCGGGCGACCATCGCGCCGGCGGCCGTCGGACTCAATTTCTCGGCCATCGTGTTCGTCACGCTGCGCGCCACCGACCGGGACAGCGTACGTGCCTTCGAAGAAGGCGTGCCGGGTGTTCCCGAAATCATCCAGGCACAGCGCCTGTTCGGCGACCCGGACTACATCCTGAACGTCATCACGACGGACCTGGCGGCGTACCAGAAACTGTGGGACGACAGCCTGTCGACCTTGCCGAACGTGTTGCGGCTGACGTCGACGCTCGTGATGAAGAGCGTCGTGCAGGGCCGGCCCCTGCCGCTGTGATCAAAGGCGCGTTTCGCGTGCGGCGCGCAGGAATTCATCCAGCACCGGCGTGCAGTCGAGCAGGTCGCCGCCCGTGGCGCGGTGGAATTCCGGATGCCATTGCAGGCCCATCACGAACGGCGCGCGCTGGTAGCGGATCGCCTCGACGACGCCGTCCGGCTCGGACATCGCTTCCACGTGGATGTCGCGCCCGAGGTCCTTGACGGCCTGGTGGTGGATCGAGTTCACGACGGCGCGCTCGTGCTTGGGGAACATCTTGCGCAGCGACGATCCGTGCGGGAAGACGATGGCATGGCGGTGCGCGTCGTAGATGTCGTGCACGTGCGGCTGGGCGCCGGCAACGTTCGTCACGATATCCTGGTGCAAGGTGCCGCCGAATGCGACGTTGATCAGCTGGCAACCGCGGCAGATGCCCAGCACGGGCTTGCCCGCGTCGACGAATTCGTGCAGCAGTTCCAGTTCGTAGACGTCGCGCGCGCGGTCGCCGCTCCATTCGGGCCGCGTCGGCGCTTCGGAATACGTCATCGGCGACACGTCCGCCCCGCCCTGCAGCACGAGACCGTCCAGGTGGCGCGCGTAATGACGCATCGTGATATTGCTGGGGTGGAGTAACCCGTTCGTATTGACGGTCGGGACCATGAACACCAGCACGTCGCGCGACATCACCCATTGCGCGATCGATTCTTCCAGGTATTGCAGGTTCTTGCTGCGCAGGCCTTTCGCGCCCTCTTCCGGGTGGAAGATGCGGGCAGAGACGCCGATGCGCAGCGTGCGGCGCATGAAGTCGCGGTTGAACTTGTCGGCCAGGGCGCGCCAGCGCGAGCGCAACACGCGGCCGGCCAGGTTCAGCGGCGTGTCGTCGGTACGCAGGTAGCGCGACGCATTGCCGCCGGCGCGCCGGTCGGGCACGCGCGGTGGCGGGCCGGCTTCGGCCGGTTCGTTCGGTTCGTCGATGTGCTTGTCATTGTCCAAAGCCATGGTCTCAATATATCCTTGCGACGGTCGCGCACGATTCGTTTTAAAAAAAATATCGTTTTAGTAATGAAATGCCCGCAGCCACCCGTATATGCACAGGATGCCGGGATGCCGCAGACTTGGCAATCCGCGCAACGAACACTTGCAAACTTGCGCTTAACAGGCAAAAATACTGTATTTCCATACAGTTGTTTTGCCGGCGTGCCGCGTCCCGTCCCGTAGAACCCACCGCGTGAAGTCGCTTATTTTCCGCGCGACAAGATAGAATGCGCAGCATTCGAATGATTGAAGATCAAGCATGGCCACCAAGAAACCCGCACCCGATTACAGCGAATCATCCATCCGCGTCCTGAAAGGACTGGAGCCCGTCAAGCAGCGTCCGGGCATGTACACACGCACCGAAAATCCGCTGCACATCATCCAGGAAGTGATCGACAACGCCTCGGACGAGGCGCTGGGCGGCCACTGCAAGAACATCGACGTGACGATGAACGCGGACGGTTCCATCACCGTCGAGGATGACGGCCGCGGCATCCCGGTCGGCCTGCACCCGGAAGAAGGTGTCTCGACCGTCGAGATCGTGTTCACCCGCCTGCACGCCGGCGGCAAGTTCGACAAGGGTTCGGGCGGCGCCTACGCGTTCTCGGGCGGCCTGCACGGCGTGGGCGTGTCCGTCACGAACGCGCTGTCCAAGCGCCTGGAAATCACCGTGTGGCGCAAGGACGACGACGGCAACGGCGTGCACAAACTCGTGTTCGCCGACGGCGACGTCATCGAGCCGCTGACCTCCGAGCCGTTCGAACGGGGCGGCAAGAAGAACGGCACGCGCGTCACCGCCTGGCCGGACGGTAAATATTTCGACTCGCCGAACATCCCGATGAGCGAGCTGCAGCGCCTGCTGCGCTCGAAGGCCGTGCTGCTGCCGGGCGTCACCGTCACGCTGACGAATGCGAAGACGGGCGACACCCAGACCTGGCGCTACGACGAAGGCCTGCGCGGCTACCTGACGGAAGCGCTGGCGCAGACGGCAGGCGGCGGCCAGACCGTGATCCCGCTGTTCGAAGGGGCGCAATACGCCGCCGCGGGCGATGAAGGCTTTGCCGAAGGCGAAGGCGCGGCGTGGGTCGTGGCCTGGACCGAGGAAGGTTCGGTGGTACGCGAATCCTATGTCAACCTGATCCCGACGGTCAGCGGCGGTACGCACGAATCCGGCCTGCGCGACGGCCTGTTCGGCGCCGTGAAGGGCTTCGTCGAGATGCACTCGCTGCTGCCGAAGGGCGTCAAGCTGCTGCCGGAAGACGTGTTCGCGCGCGTCTCGTTCGTGCTGTCGGCAAAAGTCCTGGACCCGCAATTCCAGGGCCAGACGAAGGAACGCCTGAACTCGCGCGACGCGGTGAAACTCGTGTCGGCGTTCACCAAGCCGCCGCTCGAACTGTGGCTGAACCAGCACGTCGAATACGGCCGCAAGCTGGCGGAACTCGTCATCAAGCAGGCGCAGTCGCGTCTCCGTTCGCTGCAAAAGGTCGAGAAGAAGAAGTCGTCCGGCGTGGCCGTTTTGCCGGGCAAGCTGACCGATTGCGAATCGACGGACATCACCCGCAACGAGCTGTTCCTCGTCGAGGGCGATTCGGCGGGCGGTTCCGCGAAGATGGGCCGCGACAAGGAATTCCAGGCGATCCTGCCGCTGCGCGGCAAGGTCCTGAACACGTGGGAGACCGACCGCGACCGCCTGTTCGCGAACAACGAGATCCACGACATCGCGGTGGCGATCGGCGTCGACCCGCACGGCCCGGACGACAACCCGGATATCTCGGGGCTGCGCTACGGGAAGATCTGCATCCTGTCCGATGCGGACGTCGACGGCTCGCACATCCAGGTCCTGCTGCTGACGCTCTTCTTCAAGCACTTCCCCGCTCTTTTCAAGAACGGCCACGTGTGCGTCGCGCGCCCGCCGCTGTACCGCGTGGACGTGCCGGCGCGCGGCAAGAAGCCGATCCAGAAGCTGTACGCGCTGGACGACGGCGAACTGCTCGCCATCGAGGACAAGCTCAAGAAGGAAGGCCTGAAGGAAGGCGTGTGGAGCATCTCCCGCTTCAAGGGCCTGGGCGAGATGAACGCCGAGCAGCTGTGGGAAACGACGATGAACCCGGACACCCGCCGCCTGCTGCCGGTGGCCTTCGGCGACTACGGCCTGGCCGAATCGTCGGCGCGTTTCAACATGCTGATGGGTAAAGGCGAAGCCGCCGCCCGCCGTGCATGGCTGGAAGAGCACGGGAACGAGACGGAAGCGGATATCTGATAAGCAAAAAAATTGGGTCCCCGCCTTCGCAGGGACGACGGTCTTACGGCCAACAAAATTAGCACGTCGTTCCCGCGCAGGCGGGAACCCAAGTTTGCATGAACGAACAAACAAAATGACCCAAGCAAGCCTCTTCGAACAAACCACTCCCCCCGGCGGCGGCGGCGACGACGCCGAGACGCTGACCCTGTCCACCTTCGCGGAACGCGCGTACCTGGACTATGCCGTCTCGGTCGTCAAAGGCCGCGCGCTGCCGGACGTCTCGGACGGCCAGAAGCCCGTCCAGCGCCGCATCCTGTACTCGATGAACGAACTGGGTCTCGGCCCGACCGCGAAGCCGCGCAAGTCCGCGACCGTCGTCGGCGACGTGCTCGGCAAGCTGCACCCGCACGGCGACCAGTCGGTGTACGACGCCCTCGTGCGCATGGCCCAGGACTTTTCGCTGCGCTACCCGCTGATCGACGGCCAGGGTAACTTCGGCTCGCGCGACGGTGACGGCGCCGCGGCGATGCGTTACACGGAAGCCCGTTTGACGCCCGTCTCGCGCCTGCTGCTCGACGAGATCGACATGGGCACCGTCGACTTCCAGCCGAACTACGACGGTTCGAGCGAGGAACCGCGCACGCTGCCCGCGCGCCTGCCGATGCTGCTGCTGAACGGCGCATCCGGCATCGCGGTCGGCATGGCGACCGAGATCCCGTCGCACAACCTGCGCGAAGTGGCCACCGCCGCCGTCGCGATGATCCGCAATCCGAAGATCACGCATGCCGAGCTGATGACCTTCATGCCCGGTCCGGACTATCCGGGCGGCGGCCAGATCATCACCCCGGCGTCCGCCATCGCCGACATGTACGCATCGGGCCGCGGCTCGATGAAGGTGCGCGCGCGCTGGAAGATCGAGGAACTGGCGCGCGGCCAGTGGCAGGCCGTCGTCACCGAGCTGCCGCCCGGCGTGTCGGCGCAGCGCGTGCTGGAAGAGATCGAGGAACTCACGAACCCGAAGATCAAGGTCGGAAAGAAGACCCTGCTGCCCGAGCAGCTCACGCTGAAGCAGACGATCCTCGGCGCGCTGGACGCCGTGCGCGACGAATCCGGCCGCGAAGCGCCGGTGCGCCTCGTGTTCGAGCCGAAGTCGAAGAACCAGGACCAGACCGAATTCATGCTGATGCTGCTGGCGCACACGTCGCTGGAAACGTCGGCTCCGATCAACCTCGTGATGATCGGCGGCGACGGCCGTCCGCGCCAGAAGGGTCTCACCGAGATCCTGCAGGAATGGATCGAGTACCGCTTCGTCACGGTCCGCCGCCGCACGGAATTCAAGCTGGGCAAGGTCAACGACCGCATCCACATCCTGGAAGGCCGCGAGATCGTCCTGCTGAACATCGATGAGGTCATCCACATCATCCGCAACTCGGACGAGCCGAAGGCCGCGCTGATCGACCGGTTCAAGCTGTCGGAGCGCCAGGCCGAGGACATCCTCGAGATCCGCCTGCGCCAGCTGGCGCGCCTGGAAGCGATCAAGATCGAGCAGGAGCTGGCCGAACTGCGCGGCGAAAAGGAAAAGCTGGAAGACATCCTCGAGAACCCGTCGTCGATGAAGCGCCTGATCATCCGCGAGATCGAGGCCGACTCGAAGCAGTACGGCGACGACCGCCGCACCTTGATCGAGGAAGCCCAGAAGGCCGTGGCCGAGCAGAAGATCATCGACGAGCCGGTGACCGTCATCGTGTCCGAGAAGGGCTGGGTGCGCGCTCGCACCGGCGTCGGCCACGATCCGGCCCAGTTCACGTTCAAGGCGGGCGACTCGCTGTACGGCGCGTTCGAGTGCCGCACGGTCGACACGCTGCTGTGCGTCGGCGACAACGGCAAGGTGTATTCCGTGCCCGTGGCCGCCCTGCCCGGCGCGCGCGGCGACGGCGTGCCCATCACGACGCTCGTCGACCTGTCGGGCGGCGGTCGCATCCTGTACTACTACGTGGGCCCGGCCGAGACGCGCCTGCTGCTCGCGACGACGACCGGCTTCGGCTTCATCACGAAGGCCGGCGACATGATCACGCGCCTGAAAGGTGGTAAATCGTTTATCACGCTGGACGACGGCGCCGTGCCGCTGGCGCCGCGCGTCGTGGTGGACAATGCGGGCGCCATCGCCTGCCTGTCCGAAAAGGGGCGCGTGCTGGTGTTCGGCATCGACGAAATGAAGGTGTTGCAGAACGGCGGCCGCGGCGTGATCCTGATGGGCCTGGAGCCGAAGGAAAAGCTGCTGGCCGTGCAACCGATCAGCCAGAAGGGCCTGAACGTGGTCGGCACCTGGGCCGGCGACAAGCCGCGCACGGTGGAGTTGTTCGCGTCCGGCCTGGAGCCGCACTTCGGCAAGCGCGCCAACAAGGGCAAGCCGTTGTCGGCCAAGCTGAAGGCGAAAGACCTCGCGATGCGTACCACGGGCGACGGCGCCTGATAACAAAAAAACGGACCCGCGTGAACTGACCCCATAAAGTTGGACAGTTAGTTTGCTAGGCAGCCACGGCCTGAGTCCTGTACTGAGCAGGGCTCAGGCCTTTTAGTTTGAGTTTGATGCGTTCGTGATTGTAATAGTGGATGTAGTCGGCCAGGCCGGCGCGTAACTCGTCTACGCTGTTGAATCTGTTCAGGTAGAAGAACTCGGACTTGAGTATCCCGAAGAAGCTTTCCATGGCTGCATTGTCATGACAGTTGCCTTTGCGGGACATGCTTTGTACAAGTTCCCGCTCGCGCAACTGACGTTGGAAGGCGGGCATCCGATATTGCCACCCCTGGTCGGAATGCAGCATCGGCCTCTCATGTGGCTGCAGCCTGGCCAGTGCCGTCTTGAGCATCGAGCTCACCATATCGAAGACGGGACGTTTGTTGGTTTCAAAAGCGATGATCTCGCCGTTGTACAAATCCAGTATCGGCGACAGGTACAGCTTTTCACCCGCAACGTTAAACTCGGTCACGTCCGTCACCCACTTCTGATTGGGTGCTTCGGCCTTGAATTGGCGCTGCAGCTCATTCGGTGCGGCCTGGCCCACATCGCCCTTGAATGAGCGGTACTTCTTCGGTCGCACAAGCGACTTCAGACCCAGCACGCCCATCAAACGCTGGACCACCTTGTGATTGACCACATACCCCAATTGTCGGACGACAGCCGTGATACGTCGGTAACCATAGCGTCCCTTGTGACGCTCGAAGACGGTTTTGATCGTGTCCTTCAGGTCGTTGTACTTGTCGTCCTGATGCCGCAAACCTAGCTGGTAATAGAACGTGCTGCGCGACAGTTGCGCCGCCATGAGCAAACCAGTGATTGGATATTGTTGCCTTAGTTCCTGCACTATTTGCGCTTTTTCGGCGGCACTTGCTTTGGCCTGGCTTGAACTAAGGCTTGCAACTTTTTTAGGTACGCATTCTCCATGCGCAGATAGTCCAACTCGGCCTGCAGATCTTCCCGAGACTTCTCATTGTCGGGTTTCGACTCTGGTTTTGCTGGACCTACTGACATGACTTTTGGCCTTCCTCGTGGGCGTGCCGTCAGGCCATCCAGCCCTTCTCGGCGGTATTCTCGCTCCCAAACAATCAAGCTACCCGGGCTGCGGATGTTAAACAATGCGGCCGTCTGGCCAAGTCCGAGAGCATTGTCCCACATGTGCCGAAGCACCAACAGTTTGAACTCGGCGCTGTAATGGCTGAACTTCTTCTTCAGTCCATCCACACCGTGAGCCCGGAACGACATAACCCATCGTCTGAGCATCTCATGGTCCACCCCATGCTGCTTGGCGACCGACTTGTAACCAGCCGCCCCACCTAAGTATTGCTGTACCAACGACAGCTTGAAATGCTCGTCGTACTTCGCCATGAAAAAACCCCAAAAGTTGGTGTCCAACTTTTGGGGTTCAGTTCACGCGGGTCCGTTTTTTCATGGGTGCCCTGGGTTACTTGGCGGCGTCCTTATGTGCTTCGGCGGTGGCTTCGGCACGCTTTTCGTTGGCCTTGGCATGGGCCTTGGCTTTATCGGCGTTGGCGTCCACGATCTTCTTCTGGGCCTTTTCGTCGGCCTTGATCATGGTCTTCTGGGCGTCGTAATTGGCTTCGGCAGCCTTTTCCTCGGCCTTGGCAGAGGCCTTGGCCTTGTCTTCCGGGTCAGCCTTCGCGACCTTTTCATTGGCCTTGTCGACTTTCTTCACGGCCTTGTCGTGTGCCTTGGCCTTCTTCTCGTTGGCCTTGTCGACGGCCTTGTTGATTTTCTCATCCTGCTTCGACATCTCCTTGGCTTCCTTCTCGTTAGCCTTGGCGATTTTCTTGTCGGCATCGGCATTGCCGGTCGACGTCGTGCCGGCCGTGCCGCTCTGGCCCGACGCCATCGTGGTGTCGGTGGTGGTCGTGACCGGGGTCGCCGGTGCGGTCGTGGATTGCGCGTAAACCGAGGTGGCGAACAGGCCGGCGATCAGGGTGGCGAGCAGTTTATTCATCGTAGTTCTCCTGAAGATTATGGTGGGGCGCGCCGTAACGCACCAATATGTTTTTGTTAAGTCAGGACTTCAGAATATGCTTCGGACAACTTCCGCTCTGTTCGCCAGCGCACGCAGTACATACTGGTCATCATCCAATTTGTGACAAGATTTTTCAGCGCTCGGCCGCCTTCTCTGCCCCCTTGCGCTTCGACTCGGCGTGCTTTTTCCGGCTTGCCTTGACGGACGCTTCCGTCTTCATGCGGCTGCCCGGCGGCTCTTTCACGGACCGCGCGTTCGCTTTCATGACTTCGCTCTCGGCCTTCGTACCGGCCTTGCCGCGCCCGCCGGTGGCGGCCGCATCGGTGTCGGTGTTGTTGGGCGCCGTCGTGTTGGTGGCCTGGGCATTCACGTTGTCGGCCTTGCCCGGCGCGGCATTGATCACGGCCGTGCTTTTGCCGACGACCTGGCCTGCATTGTTGATGCCGGCGGCCTGGCGGCCCGTGGCGTCATGCGCGGAACCGGTGTTCGCCGTGCCGTCCGTGCGCAGGCCCGTGCCGGACACGCCCGCGGCCGTGGTGTTGTGGCCGGACACAGCCTGGCCGATCGGCGCCGTGTTGGCGGTGGTCTGGGCCCAGGCCGACGACGCCAGCAGGGCGCACGCAAGGGTGGGGAGAAATTTTTTCATGATGATCCCGTTTCGTAGGTGATTAGTCGAAACGAGGATAGGTGCGCCGCGCGGGTCACTCTGTTCGGCAGCGCACCCGCCGGTGCTACTTGTTGGCCGGGCGGCCCGCGTACAGGTCGATGATGTCGCTGATGCCGTCCTGGCAGACGGGGCAGAACTCGCCGCTGCGGTCGAACATGATGCATTGCATGGCCGGACGGTAATAGCCGGTCGCCTCGTAGTTCGCTCCCTCGAACGCGCCGATCGCCTTGCGGTATTTTGCCTGCGCAAACAGGGCATTCGAGTGCGCCAGGTCTTCGCGGAACAGCGCGCTCATCTCCGATTCCGGCCGGTTGGCCGCCCGCAGCGCCGCACGCTTTTTCTGGTACTCGCGCGAATACGCTTCGTACTCGGCCTTGGGCCACGGCGTGGGCAGCGGCGTGCCGGCCTGCACGTATTGCGTCCACTTCAGGTGGGCCGGATCGCGCAGCGCCGTCACGTTCGGTTCCCACGGCTCCATGCGCGCGCCGCTGGACTGGTAGGCGACGGGCGACGTGTAGTACTCGTCGGCCAGCCCGGCAAAATGGTGGCCGAACTCGTGCACGAACAAATAATCCGTCCAGTCGTTGTTCGCGGCCGCCGTGCTGAACTGGCCGAAGATGCCGCCACCGCCATACGTGTCGTTGTTGACGAGGATTTCGATGAACTCGTACGGCGCGTATTGCGCGATGTCGCGCAGCGCCCGATTGTCCAGGGTCAGTACATAGCGCTCGCTGCCGAAGATGTCGTAGCGCGTGCCCAGCGCGGACGCGTGGTGCACGCCCGTCGACGGCCGCGACACGCCCGATTCCCGCGTCGGCACGGCCAGTGCCCACACGTTGAAATCGTTCGCGCGCTCCTTGAACGGCGACACCTCGAACAGGTGCTGCGCGAGGCGGCGCACGGCCGCTTCGAACTTCGGCATCTCGGCCTGCGTATAACCGTCGCCCAGCACGAGCAGGTCGACCTTGCGTGGCGACGGCCCGCCGACCTTGATCGGGATCGGCTGCGCGGGCGCGGGCCCCTGTGCGCGCACGACGTCCTGCGCATCGGTGTCGACGTCCACGCTCCACGCGACGGAGAACTGGTTGCGCTCGTCGCGCTTCAGGATGCGCACGCGCACGGGGCGATCCGGCTTCGGAAAGCGCACGGATTCGTGGAACCCACGGCTGAGCTTGTTCGCCTCTTCCGTCGTTTTCCACTCGCCGAACACCGTGGAAAAGTCGCGCGAATACAACAAGTCTCCCGTCTTCGCATCGGCCACCTCGACGCGGTTGTTGCCGCGGTTGGTGTCGTCGAACGGACGCGCCGTGTCGCCCGGCCACGGCAGCGGTTCGATCAGCACGCGCTCGATGGCGTACTGTTCGGATAGTGCATTGCCGCTGTGGATGTAGTCGACGCGGACGGTAGCGGGCTGGGCGGCCAGCGCCAGCGCGGGGAAGGCGCAGGCGGCGAGCAGGGTCGAGAGCGATCGGATCATGATGTTCTCCGTCGTCAATGCGCCGAAGCCACTGCAGCGTCGGCCTTGGGCAGGCTCTTCAGCAAGCCGTCCAGGTTGCCGTCGACGCTGCCGTACGCGCTGCGTATCTGGGTCAGCGTCTTGAGCATCTGGTGCGGTGTCGCGATACCCGTTTCGAGATCGCTCAGCATGTCCATCATGCGCGGGCCGTCGAGGAAGTTCGCGCCGCCAGAGGCCGTAAGCGTCCGTATCTCGCGGATATCGGCATAGGCCGTCACATAGCGCTGCAACTGCTCGTCCGGCATCCATGTCACGGCCTGGTTGGCGACGGCGGCATCCCATGCTTCGTGGCGCAGCGTGGGCACCTGGATGCCGAGGGTGATGCCTCTTTTCCAGTCGGTCTTGAAGCGCGCCATCAACACGTCGTCCGCGACCTTGTCGTGGATGCCCTTCAACAGTTCGGCGCGCACCCGTTCGACTTCCTTCAGATCGCTCTCGTTATGCGCGAGCACGTTCTGAACGTCCTTCGCGTTGAGACGCAGTTCCGCCTCGATCTTCTCGGCCGCCTCGTGCGCGAGGTGCTTGTGGTGGATGGTCTGTACGGCGTGCTCGAGTGCGAGGGCAGTGAGGATACTGATGACGATCATCACGTACTCGCCGCCGAACTCCTTCAGCTTCTTCGATTTCGGAACTTCGAAATGCATGGTCAAACCCGCGGAGATAGGAAAGTTGCAATCTAGCGCAGGTTTGGCTTTCTGACAATCAATCGCCAGTGTTCCCAGTCGGGATCCGGCGCGCCGCCGAAGCGGCGGTACAGGCGTTTCGCGGCCTCGTTGGTGGGCAGAACGAGCCACGTGATCTGTCCCGCGTCGATGCGTTCCGCCTCGCCCCGCAAGCCGGCAAGCAGGTCCGCCGCGATGCCTCGGTTCCGGTACGCCGGGTCCACGAACAATTCCTTCAGCGTCACGGTCGGGCGCAGGTCGAACGTGAACGCCTGGACGAGCCAGACGGCATAGCCGGCAAGCCGACCATCCTCCCCTTGCGCGACGAGGATCCCGCACTGGGCGCCCGGCCCGAAGGCACGGGCGCACAGGTCGCGGGCCGTCACCCGGAACCGGGGCAAGTAGCCCTCGAAGGCCGCCAACGCGCGCATCATGCCGATGAGCGCCTCCGCGTCGTCCGGCCCGGCCGGCCGGATCGGACAAGCGTTACTCGCCATGGCCGGTCGCGAGCGCGAACCCTTCGTCGATCCAGCCCGTGACCCCGCCGATCATCAGCTTGACGGGCCGCCCCAGCTTCGCCAGTCGGTACGCGGCGCGGTGCGCGCCGTTGCAATGCGGGCCGGCGCAATAGACGACGAACAGGGTGTCCAGCGGATAGTCGCGCAGCTTCGCCTCCACGATCTTCCCGTGCGGCATGCTGATGGCCTGCGGCACGTGGCCGCGCGCATACAGGTCGGGGCTGCGCGCATCGAACAGGACGAAATCCTGCCTGCCGTTAGCGATGGCGTCGTGGACGTCCCAGCAATCCGTCTCGAATTCGAAAGCGGTGCCGAAGTGGGCGATGGCGCGGTCGCTGCCGGCGGCAGGGATGGCGGATACGGATGAGGTCATGGGTTTCTCCTTGCAGTGAGACGCCAGTGTCGCAGCCGCGGCGCCTCCCCGGCAGTGCCTTGCGCGACAGAAATTGGTAACATCGCGCCATGAACCATCATGTCGCCATCGTCGCCTACGACGGCCTGTGCACCTTCGAATTCGGCTGTGCCATCGAACTGTTCGCCCTCGAGCGCCCGGAGCTGGGCGTGCGCTGGTACAACCACGCCGTGTGCGCCGTCGAGCCCGGTCCGCTGCGCGCGATGGGCGGCCTGACCGTGCATGTGCCGCACAGCCTCGACGCGCTTGCCCACGCGGACACCATCGTCATCCCCGGCTGGCGCGACCGGTACGAAGCGCCGCCGGCCGCCCTCGTCGACGCCCTGCGCGCGGCGCACGCACGGGGCGCACGCCTCTGCTCGATCTGCTCGGGCGCGTACGTGCTCGCGTACGCCGGCCTGCTCGACGGTCGCCGGGCCACCACGCACTGGCGCTACCTGGACGACCTGCACGCCCGCTTCCCGGCCATCGCGATCGACCCGGACGTGCTCTACGTCGAAGATGGGAACATCGTCACGTCGGCCGGTTCCGCAGCCGGCCTCGACATGTTGCTGCACCTCGTGCGCGCCGACTTCGGCGCGGAGGTCGCGAACCGGGTCGCGCAACGCCTCGTGATCCCGGCGCATCGCGACGGCGACCAGGCGCAGCGCGTCGCGCGTCCCGTGCCCGATGCCGGCGTGGACACGATCGCCCGCCTCATGGACCACGTGCGCGAAACGATCCGCGCCGGGCACACGGTGGCCTCGATGGCGGCCGAGGCACGCCTGGGGACACGCACCTTCCAGCGCCGCTTCAAGGAAAGAACGGGCCTCGCGCCGCTCGGCTGGCTCGTGCGCGAGCGGGTCGCCCTGGCCACGCAGTTGCTGGAGTCGCGGCCACAACTCGCCATCGATGCGGTCGCGGACCTGGCCGGGCTTGGCTCGGCCGAATCGCTGCGCCGGCATTTCCGCGCGCACGGCCTGGCGCCGCCGGGACAGTATCGCCGCCAGAGCAACGAGCGGGCCATGTCGTGACTTTTGGAGAGACCGATCGGGGATTTCGTCATTACAATAAAAAGTCTTGTCGATTCGATCGGATGGTCCAAACATGAGTTCGATGTTCATAGCCGCAGACGGCCAGCCGCGCTGCCGCTGGTGCGGTGCCGCGCCCGAGTTTTTGCACTATCACGACACCGAATGGGGCTTCCCGGTCAGCGACGACCGGCGCCTGTTCGAGAAGATCTGCCTGGAAGGGTTCCAATCCGGACTCAGCTGGCGCACCATCCTCGCCAAGCGCGAGAATTTCCGGGCCGCCTTCGATGGGTTCGACTTCACCCGGGTCGCGGAATACACCGACCGCGATGTCGCGCGGTTATTGGCCGACGAAGGCATCGTCCGCCATCGCGGCAAGATCGAAGCCGTGATCAACAACGCCCGCATGGCACGAGACCTCGTCGCGCGCGAGGGCTCGCTGGCCGCGTTTTTCTGGCGCTACGAACCCGACCCCGCGCAGCTCGCCGCACCGCAGACGGCGTCCACATCGGCGGAGGCCGTCGCCCTGTCGAAGGACCTGAAGAAACTGGGCTGGAAGTTCGTCGGGCCGACGACCGTGTACGCGTTCATGCAGGCGATGGGGCTGATCAATGACCATGCCGAACAATGCGTCGTCCGGAACAAGGTCGCGCAGGCACGCGGGCGATTCGCGCGCCCGCGCGGCGCTATTTGTACTGATACAGCGGACGCCGGATGAGGATCGGCCGGATATCCAGCCGCACGTTGTAGATCGAATAGGATTCCATCGACGACGACTGGTAGCCGGCGCTGTCGTCCGTGCGTGTAAAACGGAATTCGAAGCCGAGGTCGGGCTGGACGCCGTTCGGGCTGCCGAGCGTGATGCCGATGGCGTCCGGCTGGTCGCTGTCGATCAGCTTGCTCATCAGGTCGACGACGGTGCTGTTGCCGAGGATGTCGGCGGTGAACAGCGGTTCGCGATAGTAGGGCCGCGACGGATCGAGCTTGTTGTCGGCCTTGTCATCGGACGGCGTGCATTCGCGGGTGACGATATTGAAGTGGTCGCCGTTGTCGAGGTAGCTGACGCGTACATTGGTCACGTTGAACGCGCCCTCGTGCACGATCGCGTTTGACAGGTCGAGCACGAGCGCGCCCTTGTAGCCGATCACCTCGACGTCGCGGTTGGGCAGCACGACCATCGCCGTGTCCTCGTCGATGCCGAGGCCCAGCTTGTAGCCCTTCTTGAGCATGGCCGGCAGCATGCGCGCGAAGCGGCCGCGCACGAGCAGGTGCTGGTCGATGAAGACGTCGTCGCCGACGAAGCCGAGTCCGTCCGTGATCTCCTCGCCCTCTTCCACACCCAGCTTGAGCGTGGCCAGCACGGTGCGGGGACGCCCGAACATCGTGCTGCTCATGATGGCGGCACCGGCGCTGGAGCCAGCGATCACGCCGCCGCGCCGGTACATGTCCCACAGCGCGTCGAGCACCCGGGTATTGCTGCCGTCCTCGTGGCGCAGCGCGCGCGTGATGCGGCTCTGGTCGCCGCCCGCGAAGAACGCGCCGTTCGCGCCGCGCACGGCCTCGGCCAGGCCCCTGTCATCAGCCGCGGCCTGGTAGTTACTGCCGGACAGCTTGACCGCGACGGGGACGAAGAATGCCTTGGCGCCATAGCTGTTGAGGCGCTCGACGAGGCTCTTGCCGGACCGTTCCGGCGTGCCCGATGCCGACGCGAACACGGCGATGCGCGCCCCCTTGCCGCCCGCGAGCTGGATGATGCGTTCCCACACGGGACCGTTCGAGGGGCGCAGATTGCCGCCGATGATGACGAGGGATCCCTTGGGCTGCGCCGCAGCATCGGCAGCGGCGCACCAGGGCGCGCCGGCCAGCAGCAGCACGGCCAGAATAAGACGCAACGCGGACCGAACCATAAAACCCTTCCCGACTTCGACAAACAGTAAGCCTGATTGTAGAGGACCGGCAGCGTGTTGCGTCCGGTCAGGAAAGATATATGTTCGGGTAGTAGCGCTCCATCAGTGTGTCCGGACGCTCGGGCGGCGCAAAGCCGAAGCGGGCAAACAGGCTGTGCGCGTCGTTCGTGTTGAGGGTGAACCGGCGCAAGCGCTGCAGGCTCGGATGCTCCATGACGATGCGGATCAGCTGCTTGGCGTAGCCGCGCCCGCGGTACTCGGGCACGACGAAGACGTCGCACAGATGGGCCATCGTCGCATAGTCGGTCATGACCCGCGCGAACGCGATCTGCCGGCCGTCGAGGTAGCCGCCGAAGCACAGCGAATTCTCGATCGAGCGCTCGACCACGGTACGGGAAATGCCGACGGCCCAGGTCGACTGCTCGCTGAGGAAGCGGTAGATCATGGGAATATCGAGCGTCGTCCGGTCCGTGCTGACCTGGAAACTGGAATCGTTGGTGGTTGGAATCATGGACACGCCAAACCGTCAATCTGGTAAAAAAACCAATTCTAGCCCCGTTCCGGCCTGCATGGACGTTTGCGCCAATCGTGCGTGCATGAACCGTTCAACGCCTGGGCAGATAGCGTTCCGGCAGGCGCAGCGATGCATCCTCGGCGCGCCACAGTACGTTCACGATCCACCAGCGCTTGCCGTCGTTGTATAGCTGAATGCTGTTGATGCCGCGCTGAAACGGTTCGGCGTCCCCGCGCGCGTGCCGCGACTCGTACGTGCTGAACACGTGCACGATCTGGCCGAACGTCTCCGTGGTGCGCGCCGCCTCGCGCTCGAAAAAGCCCATCGTCGCGAACGCCTTCGCGTTACGGACGATATAGTCCTCGACCGTCATGGCACGCAGAGCGTACACGCCCTCCGGCCGCGCACCGACGGCCATCAGCCTGCCTTCCGGCGCGAACAGCGAGCGCATCCGGTCCCAGTCGCGCGGCTGGCCGGCCGTGCCGGAGATGACGTCGTACAGCGCGGCAACGATGCCGTCGACGGTGGCGACGTCGGCCGGACGGGCGGCCGGGCTCGCGGTCGGGCTTGAGGCGGGCGTTGCCGCGGACGTGGTCGCTGCGGCCGGTGCCGGCGGCACCTGTTGCTGGGCATGCGCCCCGCCCACGATCGCCATCGCCGCAATCCAACCCATCCAGTCTCGTGCCTTCATGTCCGTCTCCCGTCTTTATATTGTGGAATTGCCAAGAACAGCGACATGATCGGACATTTGCGGACGAAAGTCACCGGGGCGCAATCGCCGGGGTAAGGCTGCACAGTTTATAATCAGGAAATCCAAGAAAATCCCGTCACCCGTCTCCCATCATGACTGATCAATTTGCCAAAAAAGCGGAAGCCTGGTCGGCCCGCTTCTCCGAACCCGTCTCCGACCTCGTCAAGCGCTACACCGCGTCGGTCTTCTTCGACAAGCGCCTGGCCCTGTTCGACATCCAGGGTTCGCTCGCCCACGCCGAGATGCTGGCCGCCCAGGGCATCATCAGCGCCCAGGACCGCGCCGAGATCGAGCGTGGCATGGCCCAGATCCGCGGCGAGATCGAAGCCGGCCAGTTCGAGTGGCTGCTCGACCTGGAAGACGTGCACCTGAACATCGAAAAACGCCTGACGGAACTGGTCGGCGACGCCGGCAAGCGCCTGCATACGGGCCGTTCCCGTAACGACCAGGTGGCGACCGACATCCGCCTGTACATGCGCGCCGCCATCGACGACATCCTCGCCCTCTTGAGAAGCCTGCGCGGCGCCCTGACCGATCTGGCGGAACGCAACGCGGACACCATCATGCCGGGCTTCACGCACCTGCAGGTCGCGCAGCCGGTGACCTTTGGCCACCACCTGCTGGCCTATGTGGAAATGTTCGGCCGCGACGCCGAGCGCATGGCCGACACGCGCCGCCGCGTGAACCGCCTGCCGCTGGGTGCCGCCGCCCTGGCGGGCACCACCTTCCCCATCGACCGCCTGCGCGTGGCCAAGACCCTCGGTTTCGAAGACGTCTGCCACAACTCGCTCGACGCTGTATCTGATCGCGATTTCGCCATCGAGTTCACGGCAGCCGCATCGGTCTTGATGATGCACATCTCGCGCATGTCGGAAGAGCTGGTGACGTGGATGAGCCCGCGCATCGGCTTCATCGACATCGCCGACCGCTTCTGCACCGGCTCGTCGATCATGCCGCAGAAAAAGAACCCGGACGTGCCAGAACTGGCGCGCGGCAAGACGGGCCGCGTCTACGGTCACCTGATGGGCCTGCTGACCCTGATGAAGGGCCAGCCGCTCGCGTACAACAAGGACAACCAGGAAGACAAGGAACCGCTGTTCGACACCGTCGACACCGTGCTGGACACGCTGCGCATCTTCACCGACATGGCATCCGGCATCACGGTCAAGCCCGAGAACATGCGCGCTGCCGCGCTGCAGGGCTATGCGACGGCGACCGACCTGGCCGACTACCTCGTCAAGAAGGGCCTGCCGTTCCGCGACGCCCACGAAGCCGTGGCGCATGCCGTGCGCGCTTGCGACGACGCCAAGTGCGACCTGTCGGAAATGTCGCTGGAGCGCCTGCGCGAGTTCTCGCCGCTGATCGAGCAGGACGTGTTTGCCGTGCTGACGCTGGAAGGTTCCGTCGCGGCGCGCGACCACGTGGGCGGCACGGCGCCGAATCAGGTGCGCGCGGCCATTGCGCGTGTCCGGGCACAATTGGCGGAATAAGGACATCCCAGGGTGTCCGCCCTGACGGAGGACACCCATGCAACGCTACGGCAACCAGAGCCGCGAATCCGGCGTCGTCGCCTACGACATCGACGCCGGCCAGATCATCGTCCAGTTCAGGAACGGCGACCGCTATCTCTACACGGAAGACAGCGCCGGCGCCGCCAACATCGCCAGGATGCAGGAACTGGCCAGGGCCGGCCGCGGGCTGTCGAGCTTCATCAGCCAGCACGTCCACGACCACTACGCCCGCAAGATCAACTCGCGCCGACTGTAACCCACAAGAAAGATCCATGACCGCAACGCCAGCCCTGCCCCAACGCGACTTTTCCGCCTTCCTGTTCGACATGGACGGCACCATCCTCACTTCCATCAAGGCCGCCGAGCGGGTCTGGGGCGACTGGGCCGCCAGCCACGGGCTCGACGTGGCCGCCTTCCTGCCCACCATCCACGGCAAGCGCACCGAGGAAACCATCCGCGCGCTGGAACTGCCGGGCGTCGACCCGGTGGCGGAAGCGGCGCGCATCACCCTGGCCGAGATCGAGGACGTAGCCGGCATCGAAGCCATCGAAGGCGCCGCCGCGTTCATCGCCAGCCTGCCTGCCGGGCGCTGGGCCATCGTCACGTCCGCGCCGCGGGCGCTGGCCGAAGCGCGCATCGCCGCGGCCGGCCTGCCGCTGCCGGCCGTGCTGGTGGCCGCCGAGGACGTCGAACGGGGCAAGCCCGCGCCCGATCCGTTCCTGCTGGGCGCACGCAAGCTGGGCGTGAAGCCGGAAGACTGCCTCGTGTTCGAAGACACGCTGGCCGGCCTGCGTTCGGCCTTTGCTGCCGGCATGGACAGCATCGTCGTGACGGTCACGCACACGCATCCGCTGGACACCGACGTCGTCGCGGTACTCGATTACGCGGATCTGCGCGCCGTGACGACGGCCGACGGCCTGCTGCGCGTGCAGCGCCGGCCGTAACCTCCAGAAAAGTCCGCTAGCGGGGTTCGTCCGGAACGATGCCGGCCTGTTCCCCGTGGTCGGCCCGGAACACCCGCGGGTCCAGCGTCTTTTCGTCCGTTTCGAGCGAAGCGGCTTTCGCCGCAGCCGGCATGGACGAGGTGCGCGTGTCGCGCTTGGGATACGGCGTACCGTCGCGGTGGGAATAACTGTTGGTCTTGCCGTCATACACGAGGTCGATGTCCGGATACTCGGCCTTATCCTCGGGAATGCGCGAGCCCACGCACAGGAACAGCGCATTGCCCCAGCCCCGGTTGATGAGCTGGTGGCCGTTCGGCCGCCCGGCCGGGAAGGCCGCGCAATCGCCCGCGCGCATCAGGGTTTCGCCTTCGTCCGTGACGAGCGTCAGCTCGCCGGAGACGACCATCACGAATTCGTCCTCATGGCTATGCCAGTGGCGCTGCGACGAGGCGGCGCCGGGCAGCAGCTCGACGAGGTTGACGCCGAACTGCGTCAGGCCACCGGCGTCGCCCAGCGCCTGCTTGCTGCGGCCATTGACGGCTTCGGCAAAGGGATCGGGATACCCGGTACCGGTCAGCACGGGAATACTGCTCAGGTCTAGCCGCGACATGACTTTCTCCTTATCAGTTTCACGCGCGGCCTTGGCGTTTCCTCAGCCGCGTTTTTGCACCAGCGTCAGGATATCGTAACTTGCGACGAGTTCGTCGTTCTGATTCGTTACCTGCACGTCCCACGCCACCACGCCCTGCCCCCGTCCCTGGTCGTCCGTGCGGTTGCGGTCGACCTTGCGCTTGCACGTGAGGCGCGCGCGGATCGTGTCGCCGATCGCCACCGGCGCCACGAAGCGCAGGTTGTCGAGGCCATAGTTCGCCAGCACGGGGCCAGGCGCCGGCGACACGAACAGGCCCGCCGCCGCCGACAGCACGAAGTAGCCGTGCGCGATGCGCTTGCCGAACTGCGTGTCCTTCGCCGCGATCTCGTCGAAGTGCATGTAGAAATAATCGCCCGAGACGCCGCCGAAGTTGACGATGTCCGCCTCGCTGACGGTACGGCGGTGTGTCAGCAGGGAATGGCCGATCTCCAGGTCTTCGAAATAACGACGGAACGGGTGCACGTCCGATTCCTTGACGGCCGCGCCGCGCACGTATTCTCCCGTGACGGCCGCCAGCATCGTCGGCGAACCTTGCACCGCCGCCCGCTGCAGGAAGTGTTTGACCGCGCGGATACCGCCGAGTTCCTCACCACCGCCGGCGCGGCCCGGTCCGCCGTGCTTGAGCATCGGCAGCGGCGAGCCGTGGCCCGTGGAGTCCACGGCCGCGACGCGGTCGAGGATGTGCACGCGGCCATGCGACGCCGCGGCGACCGGCACCGCATGCGCCGCGATGGCCGGGTCCTTCGTCACCAGCGTCGTCACGAGGCTGCCCTTGCCGCGGGCGGCCAGCGCCAGCGCTTCGTCGATGTCGCGGTAGGTCATCATCGTGCTGACGGGGCCGAACGCCTCGATGTCGTGGACGGCATCGTTGACCATCGCGTTCCGGCACAGCAGCAAGGTGGGCGCGAAGAAGGCGCCGGCAGCAGCACCTTCGCCGACAGGATTGAACCCGTCGCGGGCGCTGAACAGCACCTCGTTGCCGCGCGCGAGCATCTCGACGCGCTCGCTGACGTCGCGCTGCTGGTCCAGCGACGCCAATGCACCCATGCGCACGCCCTCGACCTTCGGATTACCGACGACGATCTTCGCGAGGCGTGCACGCAGGCGTTCGCCGACGACGTCCGCCAGGTGCCCGGGCACGATCACGCGGCGGATCGCCGTGCACTTCTGGCCCGTCTTGCCCGTCATCTCGCGCGCCACTTCCTTGACGAACAGGTCCAGTTCCTCGTCGTCGGGCGTGACGTCCGGCGCGAGGATGGCCGCGTTCAGCGAATCCGCCTCCGCCGTGAACGGCACGGATTCGCGGATCAGGTTCGCATTGCCGCGCAGCTTCGCGGCCGTGTCGGCGGAGCCCGTGAACGTGACCGCATCGAAACCGTTCAGGCGGTCCAGCAAATCGCCGGTCGAGCCGATGACGAGCTGCAGGCAGCCTTCCGGCAGCAGTTCCGACTCCATCATCATCTTCACGACGGCATGCGTGAGGTAGCTCGTCGCGGTGGCCGGCTTGGCGATGCACGGCATGGCCGCGAGGAAGCTCGGCGCGAATTTTTCCAGCAGGCCCCAGATGGGAAAATTAAAAGCGTTGATGTGCACGGCGACGCCGCCGCGCGGCACGAGAATGTGCGTGCCCGCGAAGCCGCCCCGCTTGCCGAGCGCCATGGCCGGACCTTCGTGCATCACGTTCGACGACGGCAGTTCGCGCCCGCCGATGCTGGCATAGGCGAACAGCGTGCCGATGCCGCCTTCGACGTCGACCCAGCTGTCGGGCCGCGTGGCGCCGGTCAGGTGCGAGATCTCGTACAGCTCTTCCTTCCGCTCCATCAGGTAAGCCGCCAGGGCCTTCAGGCGCTGGGCGCGCTTCTGGAAGTCCATCTGCATCAGCGCCTGCACGCCCGTCCTGCGGGCATACGTGACGGCTTCGCCGAAGTCGATCCGGTCGGCGTGCGTGTGATAGATCAGCTGGTTGTCCAGGGCGCTGTGCAGCGGCTGGTGCGCTTCGGTGCCGAGCCAGCGGCCGGCGATCAGGCTTTGCAGGGTGGTGGGGGTGTGCATCCTCGTCTCCTCATTGTTTTGGCTTGTGCGGCTCGTCGAACACGATGCGCTGCCGGTCCGGTTCCACTTCCGTCAGCGCCTCGACTTCACGCATCGTCTTCATCGACCTGACGTTCAGGTCGTGGTACTGCCGCGTGCCATAGCTCTTCCACGCGATCTCCTCGTCCGACACCGCCCGCACGATCTTCGCCGGCGCGCCCAGCACGAGGCTGCGCGGCGGAATCACCATGCCGGCCTTTACGAACGCGGCCGCGCCGACGATGGATTCCGCACCGACGACCGCCTTGTCCATCACGACCGCATTCATCCCGACCATCGCGTTGCGTCCCACGCGGCAGCCGTGCAGCACGGCGCCATGGCCGATGTGGCCGTCCACTTCGACGACCGTGTCGTCTTCCGGAAAGCCGTGCATCACGCACGTGTCCTGCACGTTCGCGCCCTCTTCCAGGATCAGCCGCCCGAAGTCGCCGCGCAGCGACGCCAGCGGCCCGACATAGCAGCGCGGACCGACGATCACGTCGCCGATCAGCACCGCCGTCGGGTGTACGTACGCCGTCGGGTGTACGACGGGACGCAAGCCGTCGATTTCATAGACCTTGACCATCTCAGATCCGTTCCACGATCAGGGCGATGCCTTGGCCCACGCCAATGCACATCGTGCACAGCGCGTAGCGGCCACCCGTGCGGTGCAACTGGTTGACGGCCGCCGTCACGAGGCGCGCGCCGGAGGCACCCAGCGGGTGGCCGATGGCGATGGCGCCGCCGTTCGGGTTCACGTGCGCGGCATCGTCCGGCAGGCCCAGGTCGCGCAGCACGGCCAGGCCTTGCGACGCGAACGCTTCGTTCAACTCGATCACGTCCATCTGGCCGATCGTGAGGCCCGTCATTGCCAGCAGTTTCTTCGTCGCGGGCGCGGGGCCGAAGCCCATGATGCGCGGTTCCAGGCCCACCGTCGTCATGCCGACGATGCGGGCGTGCGGCGTCAGGCCATACTTGTCCACGGCCGCGCCGGAGGCGACCAGCACGGCGCAGGCGCCGTCGTTGACGCCGGACGCGTTGCCCGCCGTGACCGTGCCGTCCGGCGTCACGACGCCTTTCAGACGGGCGAGCGATTCCAGGGTCGTGTCCGGGCGTGGATGCTCGTCGGTATCGAATACCCGCGACTCCCCTTTTTTACCGTGCAGCGTGACGGGGACGATCTCGTCCTTGAACACGCCGGCCGCCTGCGCCGCCGCCCAGCGCTGCTGGCTGCGCAGCGCAAACGCATCCTGGTCGCCGCGCGCGATGCCGAAGTCGCGCGCCACGTTTTCCGCCGTCTCCGGCATCGAGTCGATGCCGTACTGCGCCTTCATCTTCGGATTCACGAAGCGCCAGCCGATCGTCGTGTCCTCGATCTTCGCCGTGCGCGAGAACGCGCTGTCGGCCTTGGCCATCACGAACGGGGCACGCGTCATGCTCTCCACGCCACCGGCGATGATCAGGTTTGCCTCGCCGGCACGGATGGCGCGCGCCGCGCTGCCGACGGCATCCAGGCTCGAACCGCACAGGCGGTTGATCGTGGAACCCGGCACGGAAGGCGGCAGGCCGGCCAGCAGCGCGGCCATGCGCGCGACGTTGCGGTTGTCTTCGCCGGCGCCGTTCGCGCAGCCGTACAGCACGTCGTCGACCTGCGACCAGTCGATGCCGGGATTGCGGTCGACGAGCGCGGCGATCGGCAGCGCGGCCAGGTCGTCCGCGCGCACGCCGGACAGGGCGCCGCCGAAGCGGCCGAACGGGGTGCGGATGGCGTCGACGATGAATGCGTCAGTCATTTTGAAGTCTCCTCAGTTGTTCTTGGGCCGCTTGTCGACGACGCGGCGCGCCTTGCCCGTCAGCGAGCGCTCGATGCCTTGCGCGGGCAGCAGGGTCACGGTCGTCGTCACGCCGATGTAGGTCTTGATGCGGTGCTGCAGGTCGCGGGCCAGCGCGTCCGCGTTATCCGCGCCGCCTTCGCGCAGTTCGCAATGGACGGCCAGCGCATCGAGGTGGCCGTCGCGCGTGACGACGAGCTGGTAGTGCGGCGCCAGCGCCGGCATCTGCAGGATCAGTTCCTCGACCTGGCTGGGGAACACGTTCACGCCGCGGATGATCAGCATGTCGTCCGAGCGGCCATTGATGCGGCCCATGCGGCGCATCGAGCGCGCGGTCGGCGGCAGCAGTTTCGTGAGATCGCGCGTGCGGTAGCGGATGATCGGCAGCGCTTCCTTCGTCAGCGACGTGAAGACCAGTTCGCCCTCTGCGCCGTCCGGCAGCACCTCGCCCGTGTCCGGGTCGATGATCTCGGGATAAAAATGGTCTTCCCAGATCACGGGGCCGTCCTTCGCTTCGATGCATTCGCTGGCGACGCCGGGGCCCATCACTTCCGACAGGCCGTAGATGTCGACGGCATCGATGCCGGCGCGTTCCTCGATCTCGCGGCGCATGGCATCCGTCCACGGCTCGGCGCCGAAGATGCCGACCTTGAGCGAGGACGCGGCCGGATCGAGCCCCTGGCGCCTGAATTCCTCGACGATGTTCAGCATGTACGACGGCGTCACCATGATGATAGCCGGTTTGAAGTCCTGGATCAGCTGGACCTGCTTTTCCGTCTGTCCGCCCGACATCGGCACGACCGTGCAGCCCAGGCGCTCGGCGCCGTAGTGGGCACCGAGACCGCCCGTGAACAGGCCGTAGCCGTAGGCGATGTGCACCATGTCGCCTGGTCGTCCGCCCGCGGCGCGGATCGACCGTGCGACGACGCCGGCCCACGTGTCGATGTCGCGCTGCGTGTAGCCGACGACGGTCGGCTTGCCCGTCGTGCCGGACGATGCGTGCACGCGCACGACCTGCTCGCGCGGCACGGCGAACAGGCCGAACGGATAATTGTCGCGCAGCGTCTTCTTCTCCGTGAACGGGAATTTCGCCAGGTCGGCCAGCGTCTTCAGGTCGTCCGGATGCACGCCCGCCTCGTCGAACGCGCGGCGGTAGTGCGGCACGTTGTCGTAGGCGTGTTTCAGGCTCCACTTCAGCCGTTCCAGTTGCAGGGCCTGCAGTTCGTCGCGGCTGGCGCGCTCGATCGGGTCGAGTTCACCGGGTTGCGGGATGCGTTGGACCATCGTTGTCTCCTCCGTTTTACATGTCGACGACGTGCCCGGCGACGCGGTGCGACTTCCCGCGGAACAGCGCGACCTTGCGCCCGTCCTGGTCCGTCACGACGACGTCGTAGACACCCGTCTTGCCGGCCAGCGCCTGCTCGACCGCTTCCGCCACGAGCACGTCGCCCGCGCGTCCCGGCGCGAGGTAGTCGATCGTGCAGCCGGCACCCACGGTATTGAAATTGTGCGAGTTGCAGGCGAATGCGAACGCGCTGTCGGCCAGCATGAAGATGTAGCCGCCGTGGCAGGTGCCGTGGCCGTTCAGCATGTCCTCGCGCACCCGCATGCGCATGCGCGCGAAACCGGGGCGGATCGCATCGAGCGTCATGCCCAGCGCCTGGCTGGCCGGGTCGCGTTCGTACATCGTCTTGCCAGCCAGTTCGGCCAGCGCTTGCGGATCGCTATGCATGGATGCGGGCTCCCTCGGGGTTGGCGGCCAGCTTGCGGCGCAGCAGCGGCGACACGCGGTAGCGGTCTTCGCCATACGTGGCGCCCAGGTTGGCCAGCACGGTGAACACATGGCGCAGGCCGACGGCATCGGCCCACGCCAGCGGGCCGCGCGGATAGTTCACGCCCTTCTGCATCGCGATGTCGACGGCAGCGGTGGAGCACACGCCCTGGTTGACGGCGTCGAGCGCCTCGTTGGCCAGCATGGCGACGGTGCGCATCACGGCCATGCCCGGCACGTCGTCGAGACGCGACACGGTGAAGCCGGCCTGCTGGAACAGGCCGACGGCGGCGTTCCAGGCAGCGTCGCTGCACTGGTCCGCACGGGCCAGCGCGATGCGCGTGGCCTTGGCCGGGTCGAGCAGCAGGTCGAACAGGATCGTGTCCGGGCGGGCCTCATCAAGAGCACGCTGCGTGGCGCTGCGGCCGTCGGTCAGGAAGATCGTAGCGGCGCCCTCGGCGGCGCGTAGGCGTGCGTTCAGGGCATGGGTCACCGGATCGGCTCCGCCAAGCGTCGCCTGCGCGGCCCCCTGCTGCGCGGGCTCGGCCTGCGCCTGCGGCATTGCGACGTCGTCGCCGTAACGATAGAAGCCGCGGCCCGTCTTGCGGCCCAGGAAGCCGGCATTCACCAGTTCCTGCTGCACGACGGACGGCGCGAAGCGCGGATCGCCGTAATAGGCGTTGAAGACGGATTGCGTGACCGAATAATTGACGTCGTGGCCGATCAGGTCCATCAGCTCGAAGGGACCCATGCGGAAACCGCCGCAGTCGCGCATCACCGCGTCGATCGTGGCCGGATCGGCCGCCTGTTCGAGCAGCAGGCGCAGCGCCTCCGCATAATACGGGCGCGCCACGCGGTTGACGATGAAGCCCGGCGTGGACTTCGCGTGCACCGGGTTCTTGCCCCAGGCGGAGGCCGTCGCATGGACGGTATCGGCGACGGCCTTGTCGGTGGCGACACCGGAGATCACTTCGACCAGCGCCATCAGCGGTACCGGATTGAAGAAGTGCATGCCGACGAGGCGCTCCGGACGTTTCAGCGTCGCACCGATCGCGGTGACGGAGATCGACGACGTGTTCGTGGCCAGGATACAGTCCGGTCCGACGACACCTTCCAGGTCGGCGAACAGCGCGCGCTTGACGTCGAGGTCTTCGACGACCGCTTCGACCACCAGCGCGGCATCCTTCGCTTCGTCGAGCGTGCGCATCGCGTGCAGGCGCTCGCGGGCGAGATCCGCTTCCGCCGCGCCCATGCGGCCTTTTTCGACGAGCCGCGCGAGGGCCTTGACTATGCCCGCAATCGCCCGCTCGACGGCTTCCGGGCGGGTGTCGAACAGCCGCACGGTATGGCCCGCCACGGCCGCCACCTGGGCGATGCCGGAGCCCATCGCGCCGCTGCCGATGACGGCGACGACGCTGTTCTTTTCCAGTGCCTGGGCCATCTTATTCTCCCTTGAACTCGGGCTGGCGCTTGGCGATGAACGCGGCGACGCCTTCGCGGTAATCGTGGCTGTAGCCCAGTTCGCGCATCATCTCCGCTTCCAGCTGCAGCTGCCGTTCCAGCGTATTGCCCCAGCTTTCCCGCATGGCCCGCTTCGTGAACGCCAGACCCTTCGTCGGCGCGGTGGCGAAATGGCGAGCCATGGCCAGCGCTTCGTCCATCAGCGACTCGTCCGGCACGCAGCGCCAGATCAGGCCCCATTGTTCGGCCTTCTCGGCCGGCAGCTTGTCGCCCAGCAGCGCGAGGCCCATGGCGCGCGCCGGTCCGACGAGGCGCGGCAGCGCCCACGTGCCGCCCGTGTCGGGGATCAGGCCCAGCTTGCAGAACGCTTCGATGAAGGACGCCGATTTTGCGGCCAGCACTATGTCGCACGCGAGCGCCAGGTTGGCGCCGGCGCCGGCAGCCACGCCGTTGACGGCGCAGATCACGGGCAGCGGCAGGCTTTTCAGGGTGAGCACGAGCGGGGCGTAGAATTTTTCGACGGATTCGCCCAGGTCGACGCCGGGCGCGCCCGGTTCCACCGCGCGGTCGTTCAAGTCCTGGCCCGCGCAGAAACCGCGGCCGGCGCCCGTCAGCAGCAGCACGCGCACGGACTTGTCTTCCTCCACGCGCTTCAAAGCGTCGCGCACTTCCAGGTGCATCGCCTGGGTAAAACTGTTCAGGCGTTCGGGGCGGTTCAGGGTCAGCGTGGCGATGCCCTGTTCGATCGTGAACAGGATCGTTTCATAGGTCATGCGTGTCTCCTTTTTATTCCACGACGTCGAAATCGACGACGACCTTGTCCGTCACCGGGAAGCTCTGGCAGCTCAGCACGAAGCCGCGCGCGACCTCGTAGTCTTCCAGCGCGTAGTTGACGTCCATGTCGACCTGCCCTTCGCGCACCTTGCAGCGGCACGTCGAGCACACGCCGCCCTTGCACGAGTAGCGCATGTCGAGGCCCGCGCGCAGGCCGGCGTCGAGGAGCGATTCCTTGTCGCGGTCCATCGTGAAGCTGGCGTGGTTGCCGTCCATGATCACGGTGACTTCCGTGTGGTGGTGCGTTTCGCCGGCGGCCTGGCGGCGCGGCTTGCGCGGCTCTTGCGCGGCGCCGGCCGCGAACAGTTCGATGCGGATGCGCTCCTTCGGCATACCCGCTTCCTGCAACGCGGCGGACACGCCGTGCATCATGTCTTCCGGACCGCAGATGAACGCGTAGTCGACGTCTTCCACGCGCAGCCAGCGCTGGAACAGCTGGCGGCATTTGTCCTGCGTGATGCGGCCGTTGAACAGCTCGATGTCCTGCTGCTCGCGGCTCATCACGTAGACGAGGTTCAGGCGTTCCAGGTACTGGTCCTTCAGCTCGGCCAGCTCGTCGCGGAAGATCACGGACGACGACGCGCGGTTCCCGTACAACACGGTGAAGCGGCTGTGCGGCTCGGCGATGAGGGTCGTCTTGACGATGGAGAGGATCGGCGTGATGCCGCTGCCGGCCGCGAAGGCCAGGTAATGGCGGCGGCTGTCCGGCTCCAGCGGCAGGTTGAAGCGGCCTTCCGGCGGCATTACGTCAAGTGTGACGCCGGGCCGGATGCACTCGTTGGCCCAGGTCGAGAACAGCCCGCCCTGCACGCGCTTGATGGCGACGCGCAGCTTGTCGTCCTGCACGGCCGAGCAGATGGAGTAGGAGCGGCGCACGTCCTCGCCGTCGATCATCGCGCGCAACGTGAGGTGCTGGCCCTGGCGATACTGGAACGCGTCGCGCAAGTTGGGCGGCACATCGAAGGTGACGGCGATGGCGTCGCGCGTCTCGTGCTTCACGTTCGCCACGGTCAATGGGTAGAACTTGCTCATGTGGGCCTCAATGGCATTTGAAATAGTCGAACGGCTCGCGGCAATCCAGGCATTGATACAGCGCCTTGCACGGGGTCGAGCCGAACTGGCTGGTGAGACGCGTGTGCATCGATCCGCAATGCGGGCAGGCCACGTCAGGCTGCTGGATCGCGTGGCGCTTCACGCCGCGCGTCAACGCGCTGATGTCGACCACCTGCTGCACCGGCGGCGCGATGCCGTAGCCCTTCAGCGCGGCCTTGCCGGCGTCGCTCATCCAGTCCGTCGTCCACGCGGGCGATAATCGGGTGACGATGCGCAGACTGTCCACGCCGCGTGCGCGCAAGGCCTTGTCGATGTCTTCGGCGATGACTTCCATCGCGGGGCAGCCGGAATACGTCGGGGTGATCGTGACGACGCATGCGCCGTCGTCGTCCACCGCCACATCGCGCACGATGCCCAGGTCCACGACGGAGATCACGGGAATCTCCGGATCCGGGACCTCGCCCAGCCAGGACCACACCCGGTCGGCCGTGATCGGTGACGCGGCCGCGGTCATCACCATTCCACGCCCGGGTAGGCGCGCTGCAGGAACTGCATCTCGGCGAGGATGTAGCCGAGGCGCTCGGTATGCCGGCCCTGCTTGCCGCCACGCTGGACGTACGCATCCACGGGCGGCATCGTCAGCGTCGCTTCGTCCAGCACCTCGGCCACGTGGGCCAGGAATGCATCGCGCAGCGGTTCCGCAGCCGGCGCGACGCCCTGCGCGACCATGGCCAGGTCGACGTCGTCGTAGAGGAACATCTCGCCGGCGTAGGTCCACAGCTCGTCGAGCGCGTCCTGCATCTTGCGGTGGCTGACGTCCGTGCCGTCGCCCAGGCGGACGACGAGGTCGCCGCTGCGGCGCAGGTGGTACGTCACCTCCTTGATCGATTTTTCCGCGATCTCCGCGATGCGGCGGTCGCTGGACGACAAAAGGCCACGCATCAGGAAGTAATGCCATGTATCGAACAGGAACTGGCGCATCAAGGTCTGCGCGTAGTCGCCGTTCGGCTGCTCGACGAGCAGGCAGTTGCGGAAGTCGCGCGTGTCGCGCAGGTACGCGAGGCGGTCCTCGTCGCGGCCGTGGCCTTCGATCTCGCCGGCGTACGTGAGCCACATCCGCGTCTGGCCCAGCAGGTCGAGGGCGACGTTGGTCAGCGCCATGTCTTCTTCCAGCGCCGGGCCCTTGCCGCACAGCTGCGACAACTGCTGCGACAGGATCAGCGCATTATCGCCCTGGCGTAAAAGATATTCGAACTTGTTGGCGTCCACGGCCGCCTCACAGGTTCTTGACGTCTTCCGGCATCGGGAAGAACGTGGGGTGGCGATAGACCTTGCTGTTCGACGGCTCGAACAGGGCATCCTTGTCGGCCGGGCTGGACGCGACGATGTCGGCGGCTTTCACCACCCAGATCGACACGCCTTCGTTGCGGCGCGTGTAGACGTCGCGCGCATTGTTGATCGCCATCTCCGCATCCGGCGCGTGCAGGCTGCCCACGTGCTTGTGGGCGAGGCCGTGCTGGCTGCGGATGAAGACTTCCCACAGGGGCCATTCTTTGCTCATTCTTGTCTCCTTATGCGGCCGCTTTTTTTGCGGCCTGCTTGTCGGCATGCGCGACGAGCGCGTCGCGGAACCATGCCCCATCCTCGTACGCCTGCACGCGGGTCCGCAGCCGGTCCTTGTTGCACGGGCCGTTCCCTTTCAGGACGTTATAAAACTCTTCCCAGTCGATCTCGCCGAAGTCGTAATGACCGCGTTCCTCGTTCCATTTGAGGTCCGGATCGGGAATCGTGAGACCGAGGAATTCGGCCTGGGGCACGGTCTGGTCGACCATGCGCTGGCGCAGCTCGTCGTTCGAGAACAGCTTGATGCGCCACTGCGTCGATTGGGCGCTGTTGACGGATTCGGCATCGGAGGGGCCGAACATCATCAGCGACGGCCACCACCAGCGGTTGAGGGCATCCTGCGCCATCGCCTTCTGCTCGGGCGAGCCCTGGGCCAGCTTCATCATGATGTCGTAGCCCTGGCGCGCGTGGAACGACTCTTCCTTGCAGACGCGGATCATCGCCCGTGCATACGGACCGTACGAGCAGCGGCACAGCGGGATCTGGTTGATGATGGCCGAGCCGTCCACCAGCCAGCCGATGGCGCCGATGTCGGCCCACGTGAGCGTCGGGTAATTGAAGATGCTCGAGTACTTGGCCTTGCCCGTGTGCAGGGCGGCCAGCAGCTCGTCGCGCGACACGCCCAGCGTCTCCGCGGCGCTGTACAGGTACAGGCCGTGGCCGGCCTCGTCCTGGATCTTGGCCAGCAGGATAGCCTTGCGCTTCAGCGTGGGCGCGCGCGTCACCCAATTACCCTCCGGCAGCTGGCCGACGATCTCGGAATGCGCGTGCTGGGAAATCTGGCGGATCAAGGTCTTGCGGTACGCCTCGGGCATCCAGTCCTTGGCTTCGATCTTCACGCCGGCGTCGATGCGCGCCTGGAATGCCTGCTCTTCCCCGCTCATGTCGGCGCGGGTCTGGACCTGTTTCAGGCCGGTTTCCACCATCTGGGCATACATGATCAGTCTCCGATTGTGCTCTGTCTCAAACCATAATACGATACAAGAATAGCGATGTATAGCGAAATTTTGAATCATATTGAGACCGGGTAAAATCGCCGCCATGACCCAGCCCAGCAGCCAACAGTGGATCAACCACTTCCTCGAGACCGACCCGCCGCGTTCCAAATCCCTCGTGATGACGATCTTCGGCGACGCCATCGCGCCGCACGGCGGCCGCCTGTGGCTGGGCAGCCTGATCGAGCTGGTGGCGCCGCTCGGCGTCACGGACCGGCTCGTGCGCACGAGCGTGTTCCGTCTCGTGCAGGAAGGCTGGCTGGTCGCGAACCGTGAAGGCCGGCGCAGCAGTTATGCGCTGCAGCCCGACGCCGCGCCCCGCTTCGCGCGCGCCAACCGCCGCATCTACGCGCCGCCCGGTGTCGACTGGGACGGCCGCTGGACCCTGCTGCTGGCGCCCAACGGCAGCATCGACAGTGCCTTGCGCGCGGCCGTGCGCAAGGAGCTCGAATGGGAAGGGTTTGCGATGCTGGCGCCCGGCCTGCTGGCGCATCCGGCGGCGGACCCGGACGGCGTGGCCGAGGTGCTGCGGCGCGTGGACGGCGGCGGCAGGATCTTCGTGTGCGCCGCGACGGAACTGCCGGGTGTCGGCGCGCGTCCGCTGGCCGAACTGGTGCGCGAAGGGTGGGACTTGTCCGCCGTCGTGGCCGGCTACCGCCGCTTCATCGAGGCATTCACGCCGCTGCTCGACCTGCTCCGCGCCGAACCGGCGCCGGATCCGCAGCAGGCCTTCGTCGTGCGCACCCTGCTGATCCATGCGTACCGCCGCGTCCAGCTGCACGATCCGATGCTGCCGCTCGCGCTGCTGCCGCAGCCGTGGCCGGGGTCGGAGGCCTATGCGCTCGCGCAGGCGATCTACCGCCTGGTGTGGGCACCGGCCGAGCGGCATCTGATGGACGTGCTGCGGCGCGAAGATGCGGCAGCGCAGGAGGCGGATGCGGGACTGGCCGAGCGGTTCGGCGGACTGGGCTGATCAGCAATCCAATGCGAACTGCGCCGCCGCCATCGGATGACGGATGCGGTCCAGCGCCAGTTCCAGGTCGAGCCCGGGCCAGTACAGGCATTCCCCGCCCCATTGCTGGATATGGCACAGCTGCGCCACGGTGGCGTGCTCGAACCAGGGGAACAGCGCGAACGGCACGTACAGCTCTTCGTCGCGGCAGCGCAGCCAGAAGCCGCGCCGGTCGATGCTCGTGATTTCCGGACGCGCCACACGGATAGTCATCATGTTCCCTCCCCCTCGATGAGGCCAAGCGGGAACAGTAGCAAACCATTCGGCATCATCCTTTAAGCGGTATCATGCCGCCTCACACCCAACAACAACAGGACGCACCATGTCTATCAAGATCAGCACCCAGTTCGACGCTGGCGCCATCGAGGTCGTGAACGCCACGAGCGCCAACGCCATCGACCTGAACATCCGCAAGGACTCCCACGCCGACATCACCCAGTGGTTCTACTTCCGCCTGCAGGGCGCGCAGGCGCAGCCGTGCACGATCCGCCTGCTCAACGCCGGCAAGTCCGCGTATCCGAAGGGCTGGGAAGACTATCACGCGATGGCCAGCTACGACCGCGTGAACTGGTTCCGCGTGCCGACCGGCTTCGACGGCCAGGTGCTCACCATCGAGCACACGCCCGCCATGGACAGTGTCTATTACGCCTATTTCGAACCGTATTCATGGGAACGGCACCTGGAGCTGCTCGACCGCGCCCAGCTGTCCGAACACGTGCGCATGCTGGACCTCGGCTCGACCGTCGACGGCCGCGACCTGAACCTGCTCGTCATCGGCGACGAGGCGGCGAACAAGAAGAAGGTGTGGGTCATCGCGCGCCAGCACCCGGGCGAGACGATGGCCGAGTGGTTCGTCGAAGGCATGCTCGACGCCCTGCTCGACCCGGCCCACCCGTTCGGCCGCCAGTTGCTGAAAGAGACCGTGTTCTATGTCGTGCCGAACATGAACCCGGACGGGTCCGTGCGCGGCAACCTGCGCACGAACGCGGCCGGCGCCAACCTGAACCGCGAGTGGCTGAATCCGTCGCTGGAACGCAGCCCGGAAGTCTTCCTGGTCCGCAAGAAGATGGAAGAGACGGGCGTCGACCTGTTCCTCGACGTGCATGGCGACGAGGGCCTGCCCTACGTCTTCATCGCCGGCAGCGATGCCCTGCCGACCTTCTCGGCGGAACAGGCCGCCGCGCAGAAGGCATTCTCGGACGCCTTCATGATCGCCAGCCCGGACTTCCAGGATGTCCACGGCTACCCGAAGGAGCCGTACACGGACGAGGTGCTGACGATGGGTTCGCCGTACGTGACGCACGCATTCGGCTGCCTGTCGCTGACCCTGGAACTGCCGTTCAAGGACAACGCCAACGACCCGGATCCGCAGGTCGGCTGGGACGGCGCCCGCAGCGCGCGCCTCGGCGCCGCGGTGCTGCAGCCGGTGCTGCAGGCCGTGCGCCGGCTGGGGAAGTAACGCTTACAGGAAGGTGAACACCTGTTCCTGCGTGAGACGCGATTTCGGCAGAGACGCGTTGAAATCGCTGTCGGCGTGGTAGCCGAAGCTCAGCAGGACGAGGCTGGACAGGCCCTGTTCGTGCAGGCCCAGCTCAGCGTCCAGCGCGGCCGGGTCGAGGCCTTCCATCGGGGTCGTGTCCACGCCCAGCGTGCTCGCTGCCAGCATGGCGTTGCCCAGCGCGATATAGGCCTGCTTCTCGAACCACTGCGGCAGGTCCTTCAGCGTGTAGCGGTGCAGGTTGACGTAGCCCTGGCGGCCCTTGGCCTGGCCCGCCTTCGCGGCATCGTCCTTGAAGCGGCCATCACGCTGTTCCTGCTCGAGCAGGCGCTCCAGGTGGCCGCCTTCGGCGTCGACGCGCGTGCAGAACAGGATCACGTGCGACGCATTCAGGATCTTCGCTTCGTTGTAGCTGTACGGACCCTGCACGCCCTTGGCCAGGCGCGCCTTCGCTTCCGGCGTGCTGGCGACGATGAAGTGCCAGGGCTGCGAGTTCACCGACGACGGGCTGTTGCGCAGCACTTCGTAGATCTGCTGCATCGTCTCTTCGGGGACACGGCGGGTCGGGTCATAGGCCTTGGCGGTGTAGCGCTTGCGGGCGGCGGCAAGAATGTCCATCGGGTTCCTTTCAAAAATGCGTATCTGCACATTATTGCAGGAACCCGAATAACGCGTGCGAGCGCGCGTCAGACGGTCATGATGGGCGTATCGAACACGAGGCCGCTGCCGATCAGCTGCACGCTCAGGTCCACGTTTTCCTTGCTCTCGCTGATGGCGGCGAGCACCTCGGCGTTGGTGGCGGCCTTGCGGTCCAGGACGCCCGTCCAGAAGTCCAGGCCTGCCTGTTCCGGCGCGCGGTGCAGGATGTGCTCGTAATACTTGCCCACGAGGTCGCGGTTGGACAGACCGGTACCATACAGCTGTCTGTACTCCGCCGACTTGATGAAGGCGTCGGCGATCGTCGCCAGCGTTGCGCCCCCCGCATCGATCTGGTGCGTCCAGTAATCCAGCCCCGCCTCGTCCGGCTTGCGGTCGAGCGCCGCCTGGTACATGCGGAAGATCCGGCCGCCCGTGTCGTCCGGGGTGATGAGCGCCACGTCCTTGTCGGTGAAATACACGCGCTCGACGTTCTTCAGGGTGTCGCTGCCGCCCGTGCCCTTCTGGTCCGCGATCGTCCACCCGTCGTCCGTGCGCTCGATCCGGTAGTTGGCGTAGGCACCCTTGTAGATGACGGCGTCGAAACCGGCGCCGCCGTCGATCACGTCGCTGCCCGCATCGGCGCCGATGCGGTCGTCGCCGCCGCCGGCGCGGATGATATCGCTGCCCGCGAAGCCTTGCAGGAGATCCTTGCTGGCGCTGCCGACGATGGTGTCGGAGCCGGCCAGCAGCGCCGCGTAGATCTGGGTGTCGGTGGTGGCCTTGAGGACCGTGGCCACGAATTGCCCGGCATCGATGGTCAGGTCCGTCCCCTGGAACACGGGGAGGCCGGAGTAGCCTGTCTGGGTCAGGAGTACGGAGGTCGCGGTGCCGCTCACCTCGCCGGCCGGTCCGATCGCGAAGTTACCCTGGATGCTCAGTTGCTGGAGCCCGTTTTCCAGCGTGACGCTGCCGGACGCGGTCGAGATGAGTTTCCATTGCACGGCCGTGCTGCCGATCAGGTCGAGATACGGGCCGAAAGCCTGGAATGTTGCCATGACGTCTCCCTTGAAACCGAAAGTCGTCAATGTAACATATAGTCAATATGGTTTTTGCAATAGATTGTCGCGAACTGTCGAGAAATGTGAAATCAGTTGCCCGCGATGACCATTTTCTCGATCAGGATCGAGCCGGTCGACTTGTTCCCGCGCGTCAGCACGTCGTTGCCGATGCCGACGATCGCCTGGAACATGTCCTTCATATTGCCCGCGATGGTGATTTCCTCGACCGGGTACTGGATCACGCCGTTCTCGACCCAGTAGCCGGACGCGCCGCGCGAGTAATCGCCCGTGACGTAGTTCGTGCCCTGTCCCATCAGTTCCGTGACGAGCAGGCCGGTGCCCATCTTGCGCAGCATGCCCTCGAAATCGTCGGCGATCTTCGTGTCCTTGGAGATGATTTCCAGGTTGTGCGAGCCGCCCGCGTTGCCCGTCGTCTGCATGCCCAGCTTGCGGGCCGAATACGACGACAAGAAATAGCCCTGCAGCACGCCGTCGCTGACGACCTTGCGACGCTGGGTGCGCACGCCCTCTTCGTCGAACGGGGCCGAGCCCACGCCGCCGATCAGGTGCGGGTCTTCGACGATCTGGATGTGCGACGGGAAGATGCTGCTGCCCAGCGAATCGAGCAGGAAGCTCGATTTACGGTACAGGGCGCCGCCCGAGGTTGCCTGGACGAACGCGCCCAGCAGGCCGGCGGCCAGCGGCGCCTCGAACAGCACGGGGCACGTGCGGGTGTCGAGCTTGCGCGCGTTCAGGCGCGCGAGGGCGCGTTCGGCGGCGTAGCGGCCGATCTTTTCCGGATCGCCCAGTTTCTTGGGATCGCGCGCCGACGAATACCAGTCGTCGCGCTGCATGTTGGCGCCCTTGCCCGCGATCGGTGCGACGGACAGCGTGTGGCGCGAGAACGGATAGCCGGCGCAGAAGCCGAGCGAGTTGGCCGCCACGAAGTGCGACTGCTGCACGTAGACGCTCGCGCCCTCGCTGTTGGTGACGCGCTTGTCGACGGCGAACGCGGCCGCCTCGCAGCGCTGGGCAATGACCACGGCGTCCTCGGCGCTGATGTCCCATGGGTAACACAGGCGCAGGTCGCGCGGGTTGGTTTCCAGCAGGTCGGCATCCGGCAGGCCGGCGGCCGGGTCCTCGGCCGTGAAGCGGGCGATGTTGTACGCCGCCTCGACGGTGGCGCGCAGCGAATCGCGCGAGAAGTCGGACGTACTGGCATGGCCGCGACGCTTGCCGCTGTAGACGGTCACGCCGATGCCCTTGTCCTTGTTCTGCTCGATGGTCTCGATCTGGCCCTTGCGGACCGTCACCGCCAGCCCGCTACCCTCGCTGATCTCGACCGACGCATCGCTGGCGCCCGTTTCTTTTGCAATGGCAAGCACGTCCTGTGCAAGCTGCTTGAGCTGATCCTGGGTATGGGTGAAGACGGAGTCGGTCATGTGCGTTTTTCGTAGCGAGCCCTAAAACAGTTATCATAGCAGCCGTTTACTGTTTTTACCGGCCGGCCGTGCGCCAGACCGAATCTAGATCATCATGCCAAATGCCAACCGCGGCTCCGTCGGCTTCCGCTCCGACGAGTTCGACCAGGAATACGACCGGCCTTCCAAGTCCGAACTCAAGCGCCAGAGTAACGAGCTGCAGAAGCTCGGCGAACAGCTCATCGAGGCGCCGCGCGATCGCGTGAAGCGCGTCCCGATGCCGGACGAAGTCCGCGACGCCATCCTCATGTGCCAGACCATCACCAACCACGAAGGCCGGCGCCGCCAGCTGCAGTTCGTGGGCAAGTTGATGCGCTCGCTCGACGAGGAAGAGGTCGCCGTCATCCAGCGCACCATCGAAAGCTGGAAAGGCACCTCCAAGGCCGAAGCGGCCGCGCTGCACGCACTGGAGCGCCGCCGCGACAAGCTGCTGGCCGACGACAAGGCCCTCACCCAGCTGCTGGAAGAACACCCGGACCTGGACGTGCAGCACCTGCGCACCCTGATCCGCAATGCGCGCAAGGAACAGGCGGAGAACAAGCCGCCCAAGGCCTACCGCGAAATCTTCCAGATCCTGAAGGACCTGGCCAAGGCGCCGAAAGCTGCCGCCGATGAGGGCGACGTCGAGGAAGACGAAGACGATGAGTCTGGACAATAAAGTCGAAGAGCTGGTCGTCGGTCTGGTGTCGGTCTCGGACCGCGCCAGCGGCGGCGTCTACGAGGACAAGGGCATTCCCGCGCTGCGCGAGTGGCTGGAAGCCGCGCTCGTGACGCCGTTCCGCGTCGAGACGCGCCTGATCCCGGACGACCGCGCCAGCATCGAGCAGACGCTCGTCGAGCTGGTCGACACGGTTCGCTGCCACCTCGTCCTGACGACGGGCGGCACGGGCCCTGCCCGGCGCGACGTCACGCCGGAAGCAACCGTCGCCGTGGGCACGAAGGAGATGCCCGGCTTCGGCGAGCAGATGCGCCAGATCAGCCTGCACTTCGTGCCGACCGCGATCCTGTCGCGCCAGACGGCCGTGATCCGCGAAACCACGGACCACGCCGCGCTGATCATGAACCTGCCGGGCCAGCCGAAGTCGATCAAGGAAACGCTGGAAGGTTTGAAGGGTGCGGACGGCAATAGCATCGTCGGCGGCATCTTCGCAGCCGTCCCGTACTGCATCGACCTGATCGGCGGCCCATACGCCGAAACCGACCCGGCCGTCTGCAAGGCCTTCCGGCCGAAATCGGCGCAACGACACAAGGACACCGCATGAGCGACCTGCTCGAACACATCCAGATCGAGACCAACGACAACCCGGACATCGCCATCATCTGGATGCACGGCCTGGGTGCGGACGGCAACGACTTTGTGCCGATGGTGCGCGAACTGGATCTGACCGGCCTGCCCGGCATCCGCTTCATCTTCCCGCACGCGAACACGATGCCGGTGACCATCAACAATGGCTACGTGATGCGTTCCTGGTACGACATCACGGGCCTGGAGCTCGGACGGCGCGAGGATGAGAACGGCCTGCGCGCCTCGCAGAAGGACATCGAAGCCTTCATCGAGCGCGAGAAGGCACGCGGCATTCCCGCATCGCGCATCATCCTGGCCGGCTTCTCGCAGGGCTGCGCGATGACCATCCAGACGGGCCTGCGCCATCCGGAACCGCTGGCCGGCCTGCTGTGCCTGTCCGGCTACGTGCCGCTGTCGGCCAACGTGGCGACCGAACGCACCGACGCCAGCAAGTCCACGCCGATCTTCATGGCGCACGGCCGCTACGACAACGTGGTGCCGTTCAACCGCGCGGAAGCGTCGCGCGACCTGCTCGTCTCGCTGGGCTACCAGCTCGAATGGCACGAATACGCAATGCAGCACACGCTGTGCCTGGAAGAAGTCCAGCACATCTCCGCGTGGCTGAAGAAAGTACTGGGCTGAATCATGGCAAAGAAAGAGGAACTCGACGACGAGACGCTGGCGCTGATTCACTGGTGCATCGAGGTCGAACATCACCTCGTCGCCGGCGGCGCCACGCAGAAGCAGGCGCAGGAACACATCGAGGAACAGGTCGAGTGGTTCACCGACATGTTCTACGAAGGCCTCACGCCGGAACAGGCCGCGAAGGAAGCGCTGGCGTAAGCGAGCTTACTCGGGCCGGCAGCGCGGCGAATTGGCGGCAGCCCATTCCGCGGCCGTCCTGAGCGACGCTTCCACCGGCTCGCCATTCGGAGCGGGCTGCATGGGCGCGATGCCGCCCCGGAAGACCGGGCCGTCGACCAGCGCGGAGCGCGCCTGCGTCAACACGAACAGCGCGCCGTCCGGCAGTGTGTACGTCATGTTTGCCGTCGACATCCCGGCCGACGTTTGCCCGAACGTCCGCACCCTTGTCTCCCCCATCAACGCGACGAGCAGCATCTCGCCGGCGCTTGCCGTACGGGCGCCGACCAGCACGGCCAGCGGACCCGTCGCGAAGGAGACGAACGGATTCACGTGGCCGGGCGCATCGCGGCCGGCCTTCGATTCGAGATAGCCGCGGTGTACCAGCGGAATCGCGTTGCCGTCGCGCTCCACCCAGCGAGCCTTGTTCGCGTCGCCGAACAGCGGGTACATCGCGATGAGCGGCGGCCAGCCGTTGCCGCCCGTCTGTTCACTCAGGTCGACGACGAGGGCGCAGGCCGCACGGCTACCGTGAAGCGCAGCCGCCTCGTCGTACACGCCTTGCACGTAGGCCGACATGGCCTCGGGCGCGGAGGTGGTGATGGGCGGAGGCACGAAGCGCAACACCGTGCCGCGGGTCGTCGCGACGAGCTGGAACATCGGCACACGCGGCCCGGCCGGCGCGGCGCCGGTGAACTGTCCCGGCGCCACGGGCGGCATCACGAAAGAGTGTTTGTCGGTGTCCAGCGTGGCGAGCAGGCCGTTGATGCGCGCATACAGGTCGGCCCGGTCGACGTCCTGCGCCTTGCCGTCGACGAACGCCAGCAAACGCCGCTTCGCCTGCGCATAGTCTTCCTGCCGCAGCGGATACATGCCCTTGCTCTCGACCAGTTCGATGGTCCGCGTGGTCACGTCGCGCGCCAGTGCCAGGGTCATGGTCTCCGCGGCGCTGGCGGCGCAGGCCGCGACAAACGACAGGGCGCAAACGGCCGCCCGCAACAGGTTGCGATTCATGGTGTCTCCTTGTTGGATGACGCGGCTACATGCCGCGGAACAGATATTGGAAGCGCTGGCTGACAGGGAGGCGCGCGGGATGCCCGCGCAGGTGCACCCAGAGGGCGCCATCTTCGGCGCGCGCGGCGCTCGCGATGCGGCGCACGGCGACCATGTAGCCGCGGTGGATCTGCCAGAACGCGTCCGGGTCGAGCGAATCGGTCAGCTCCTTCAGGCTCAGACGGATATGGGCTTCCAACCCGTCCGTCACCACGCGCGTGTACTTGGCATCGGCGCAGAAATACACGACGTCGGCCAGGTCGATGAAGTGGATCGTGTTGCCGACCGTGGCCTGCAACCAGGCCGGCGCTTTGGGCGTGGGCTGCAACCGGGACACGAGATGTGTGAGGTCCGGCGGCGGTGACGCGAGGCGCGCGCGCACGCGCTCGACCGCGCGCGCGACGCGTTCCAGCGCGATCGGCTTGACCACATAATCCACGGCCCCTTCGTCGAACGCGGCCAGCGCATGTTCGCCGTAGGCCGTCACGAACACGACGTGGGTCCGTGCGCCGAACACACGCGCCACTTCCAGGCCGTCCAGGCCCGGCATGCGGATGTCGAGGAAGGCCACGTCCGGCATCCATTCACGGCCCTGGCGCAGCGCCTCGATGCCGTCCTGCGCGGCCGCGATCTGCGCCTCGGGCCACAACCGTTCGAGGGCCTCGACGAGTTCCGCGCGCAGCAGCGGTTCGTCGTCGGCAACGAGGATGCGGGGGGCCGTCATGCCGCCAGCTCCACGCTTGCCGCCGCGGGCAGCGTCAGCACCGCTTCCGTCAGGCCGCCGTCGCCACGGCGCAGGACGAAGCCGGCGCGCATGCCATACAGTGCTTGCAGGCGCTGGCGCAGGTTGCGCAGGCCGACGCCGCTGCCCAGCGTCGCCTCTCCGATCCCCGCGCCGTCGTCGGCGACGACGATGGTCAGCACGTCGCCGTCGCGCACAGCCGTCACGGCGATACGCACGGTGCCCGGCTTCGGCTCGAGGCCGTGGCGCACGGCGTTCTCGACGAGCGTCATCAGGAGCAGCGGCGGCATGGAGACGGCCGCCAGCGCGGGCGGGCAATCGAGCCGGTATTGCAGGCGCTCGCCGAAGCGGATCGCCATCAGCGCCAGATAGTGGCCGGCCAGTTCGAATTCGCGGCCGAGGGTCGACGCCTGGCTGCGCATGTCCGGCAGCGCGCTATGCAGGTAGGCGATCAGGTGTTCGAGCATCTCGACGGCGCGCGGCGGCTGGTGCCGTGCCAGGTAGCGCGTGTTGGCGAGCGTGTTGTACAGGAAGTGCGGTTCGACCTGCGCCTGCAGCGCTTTCAGTTCGGCCGCGAGCGCCGCGTTGCGCAGGTCGGCCAGTTGCTGCGCGTGGGCGCGGGTGCGGGCGAACCACAAGGGCAGGCCGAGGACGGTCACGTTCACGCCCAAGACGCAGGCCAGCAGTTGCTGGTCGGGCAGCGCGTGGACGTCCCATGCCGCGAGCACGCCTTGATATGCCGGCAGCACGGCCCACGCGGCGGCGCCGGTCGCGAACAACAGCAACACCGTGGCGCCGGTCCAGCCGAGCCGGCGCGCGGTCAGCAGCAACGACGCGCAAGCGACGAAACCGGGCACCACGATCGCAACGAACAGGGCGAACAAGGCATGGCGCTGGAGGAGCAGCGTGCCGCCCGCGACGAGCGCCAGGCACAGGAGGCTGAGCAGCCCCTGGCGCCATGAGCAGCCGTACAGGCGGCGGATGGCGCGGGCGCAGTCGTCGTCGGTCATCGATTCGCTCAGAGGGTCGGCGCGGTCGGGATGGCGGCATCCGGCGGCATCCGGTCGACCGGGACCTCGCGGCCGACGGTCTCGAACGCGACCGGCTCCATCCACACCTGGCCCGTGCCGCCGCCGATGGCGCCGAACACGATCAGCGCCGCGTTGTCCGGAACATCCAGCACGATGCTGCGCTCCTGCCAGCCGGTAGTGCCCTTGACCGGCTGGCTCTTGGTGTTATAAAAGGCGATCGACTTGCCTTCATGCGTATCGACACGCATCCACAATCCCGCCCAGTCGCTCATCGCCTCGGTACGCAGGCGCGCGCGGAACCGCACGCGCTGGCCGAGGTAGCGCTGCGCCTGGACAGGTTGGACCAGGGCTGCCCACGCCTTGGGATCGTTCGTCTTACTGCGCAAGAACTTGGCCCCGCGCCCTTCCGGCGACGTATCGACGCCGGCCGTGAACTTGTCGGGATTCGCACCGGTCACGTGCCAGCTCGGCGGCAACGGCGCGGGCGTCGCGGCCAGCGCGAGGACGGTGGTGGCGGCCGCCGCAGCGGCGAGGATGTAATGGGGTTTCATCGGCTTGTCTTTCACGCGTGGTTGGGAGCCATCACTATGCCGTCGGCGCGATCGGCGCGCGGGGCCATGCGACGGACGGCCGCCGCGCCGCGACGGGCGCGGCTTGACGCCGACGAGCTAGTCGGGCAGCGGCGCTGCACTCGACGCCGGCGCTTCCGTGCGCGCCGTGTTCATCACCATGGCGAGGAAGGTGTAGTAGCCGTTCACGCCCATCAGGTCGACGACGCCCTGCTCGCCGAACAGCGCGAGCGCGTCGTCGTAGACGCGGTCCGACACGCGCTTGTGGCGGTGCAGTTCAATGCAGAAGTCGTAGACTACCGCTTCGTCGACGAGCAGCGCGGCCGGCCGCTCGCGCCGCGCGATGGCCTGGACAACGTCCGGCGGAACGCCCACCTGCTGCGCGATCGGCGCGTGGATCGCCCACTCGACCTGCTGGTCCCATTCGCGCGCCGTGACGAGGATCGCCAGCTCCGACAGGCGCACGCCGATGGCACTGCGGTACCGCAGGTACTCTCCGACCCGCTGCGCATGCCCCATCAGTTCGGGACTGCGCAGCAGCGGCACGAACGGGCCGTACAGCGCACCGCGCGGACCATTGACGATCTCCTGGGCTGCGGCGCGCTGGGCGTCGGTCCAGTCTTCCGGCGGAATTGGGCGGAGGCGGTCTGTCATGACGAAAATATTCGCATGCCTTGAGGCAAAAATCAAAAGAATCCGGACGGTTCCCGCTTATTTTCAATCCTTGTCAATCGTCAACCTTTGGGGAGCTTTGAATGACGCGAATCCTGCATCGCAGCCTGCGCCAGACGCCGCCCGTCGCGGTCGGCGGCGCGGGCGTCTACCTGTACGACAGCCACGGCCGCAGCTACCTCGACGCCAGCGGCGGCGCGGCGGTGTCGTCGCTCGGACATGGCCATCCCGACGTGATCGCGGCCATGCACCGCCAGATCGACCAGTGCGCCTACGCCCACACCGCGTTCTTCACGACCGAAGTGGCGGAGCAGCTGGCCGACCGCCTGGTGGCGAACGCGCCGGCCGGCATCGAGGGCGTGTACCTCGTGTCGGGCGGGTCCGAAGCGATGGAGACGGCGCTCAAGCTCGCGCGCCAGTACTTCGTCGAAGGCGGAGAATCCAAACGCTCGCTGTTCATCGCCCGGCGCCAGAGCTACCACGGGAATACGCTGGGCGCGCTGGCCGTGGGCGGCAACGAATGGCGGCGCCAGCCGTTCGCGCCGCTGCTGATCGACGTCGAGCGGGTATCGGCCTGCTACGAATACCGCGGCCGGGCCGAGGACCAGACCGTCGACCAGTACACGGCGATGCTGCTGGACGAACTGGAAGCGGCGATCCTGCAGGCCGGCCCCGACCGCGTGATCGCGTTCTGCGCCGAACCCGTCGTGGGTGCGACCGGCGGCGCGATCCCGCCCACGCCCGGCTACTTCCGCGGCGTGCGCGCGCTGTGCGACAAGTACGGCATCCTGTTCATCGCCGACGAAGTGATGTGCGGGATGGGCCGCACGGGCACGATGTACGCGATCGAGCAGGACGGCGTCGCGCCCGACCTGATCGCCGTGGCGAAAGGCCTGGGCGCGGGCTACCAGCCGATCGGCGCGGTGCTCGTGAACGGCGCCATCATCGAACGCCTGCGCGCCGGCAGCGGCGCTTTCCTGCACGGGCACACCTACATCGGGCATCCGGTGGCGGCAGCCGCGGCCCTCGCCGTCCAGCAGGTGATCGAGCGCGACGACCTGCTCACGCAGGTGCGCCTGCGCGGCGCCCAGCTGCGGGCCATGCTGGACGAGGAATTCGAAGACCACCCGCACGTGGGCGACATCCGCGGCCGCGGGCTGTTCCTGGCACTGGAGCTGGTGCGCGAGCGCGCCGACAAGACGCCGTTCGCACCGGAGCTGAAACTGCACGCGGCGATCAAGGCGCGCGCGATGGAGAACGGGTTGCTGGTGTATCCGATGGGCGGCACGATCGATGGCCGGCACGGCGATCATGTGCTGCTGGCACCGCCGTTCGTCGTCACGCAGGGCGATCTGGGCGAGATCGTGGGACGGCTGAAGGCGTCGGTGGAACAGGCGTTGAAGCAGGTGGCGACGTAATCATCGCCACCCTGCGCGGATCAGGCCTTGGGATACGCGAGCACTTCCTGCTGCTGCTCGCCCAGCCCCGCGATCCCGAGGCGCAGCTTGTCGCCCTTCTTGAGGAAGCGCTGCGGGCTGCGGCCGAGGCCCACGCCCGGCGGCGTGCCCGTGGTGATGATGTCGCCCGGCTCCAGGGTCATGAAGCGCGACAGGTAGCTGACGATTTGCGCCACCGTGAAGATCATCTTCGACGTATTTCCGGTCTGCACGCGCTTGCCGTTCAGGTCGAGGTACAGGTCGAGGTCCTGCACGTCGAAGATCTCGTCCTTCGTGACGAGGAACGGGCCGACAGGGCCGAACGTGTCGCAGCCTTTGCCTTTATCCCACTGCGAACCGAGTTCGAACTGGTAGGCGCGTTCCGAGACGTCGTTGACGACGCAATAGCCGGCCACGTATTTCAGCGCATCCTTCTCGTCGACGTACTGCGCGCGCGTGCCGATGACGACGCCCAGCTCGACTTCCCAGTCGGTCTTCTTGGAGCCTTTCGGCAGCTGGATGGGATCGTCCGGGCCGTTCAGGCAGGACGTCGCCTTCATGAACATGATCGGTTCCTTCGGGATCGGCGCCCCGACTTCGGCCGCGTGGTCGGAGTAATTCATGCCGATGCCGATGAACTTGCCGATGCCCTTGACCGGCACGCCGAAGCGGGGATTGCCGCGCACGACCGGCAGCGTTTTCCAGTCGACCTTGGCGAGCTTGCGCAACGCCTTTTCCGACAGCACCGACGCATCGATGTCCTCGATCACGCCGGACAGGTCGCGCAGGCGGCCTTCCTCGTCGAACAGGCCCGGTTTTTCCTTACCGGGGCGACCGTAACGTACCAATCTCATAGTCTTCCTTCTGGGTGAGCATAACGATGCCGCATTTTACTTGACGGCGCCGAAGGAAGTCGTGGAAGTACCCGAGCAGGCCAGGCATCTGCAGCGCCACCAGCACGCCGAACGCGACGCGGTAGGCGAGCGCCGGGAAGTGGCCGGCGGCATCCGGACGCCACAGGCCGACGATCAGCCCGAACCCTGCCTGCACGAGGAACGCGCCGATGAAGATCAGGAGATTCAGGCAGGTGGCGGCGCGCCCCGTCAGCGTGCGCGGCAGGCTCTGGGCCACGATCGCATATTCGATGCCGGTGATCGTCCCCACGAGCGTGAACAGCACCGACAGCAACTGCAGGCTGGGACGCCAGTTGAATACGATCGCCGCCTGCACGAGGATGAAGAGAAACACGCCGACGGCGGCCACGTCCAGCGCCTCGATGCCGCGCCGGCCCGCCCACTCCGTGATCATGCCGACGGCGATGGCGCCGAAGATCACCGATGCCATGCCCATGTACAGCAGGTAGGCGACGGCGGCGTCGGGAAAACGGGCCACGTCGGACAGCCAGCGTCCGATCCACAGGCCCTGGATGCCGAAGAAGATCGCATGCGGCACGAGCACCAGCGAGATCGTCGCGCGGAACGCGGGCGCTCGGTACACGTCCAGCACCGAGCGCACGGTCGGCAGTGCGCCGCCGGGTGCCTTCGACCTGGGCGTGATGAGCCAGATCAGCAGGCCGCTGCAGGCCGTGAGCAGTGCCAGCAGCATGAACAGGCCGCGCCAGTCGACGTGCTGCAGCAGCATCCGTACCGGCATGGTGCTTGAGGCCGCACCCAGCCCGCCCACGGCGATCAGATAACCCTGCACGGACGGCAGGCGCTTGGGCGAGATCCACGTGGCGATCGCCTTCACGGCCGACATGAAGCACCCGCCCAGGCCGCAGCCGATGACGGCGCGCGCCAGCACCAGCTGGCCGAACGAACGGCCGGTGGCGAACAGCAGCGCGCCCGTCGCCGCCAGCATCAACAGGATCACCTGCACCTTGCGCGGGCCGTAGCGGTCGAGCGCGATCCCGACCGGCAGCTGCACGAGGGCGAACGCGAAGAAGAACGCGCTGGTGAGGAGGCCGAGCTGGCCCGGCGTCAGCGCGAGCGCGCCGACCAGATGCGGCGCCAGCACGGCGTTCACGTTGCGCAGCAGCGACGACAGGTAATGCCCCAGCGCGAACGGCAGGAACACGTAGAAAAACACTGCCACCCCGTTGAGGCGCGACTCGCTCTGGTCGGTTTCCATGGACATCTCCTGCGGGTCAGGCCGCGTCGGGTTGACTGTCGCTGGCGCGCCGGTCGTGCGCGTTGACAGCCTGGATCGGGATCACCCGGCCCGCCGCGCCAACGGCGTCGTGGTCGTCCTCGCCGCCCTCGAAGAAGAACTTCTTGCGGCCGAACGCGGGCTTCAGGTGATCGAGCCAGGTGGCGTCGGGATCGTATTTCGCGAAGAACGGCCGGCGCACCCAGTCCGGATTGCGCGCCTGCAGGAACTGCAGCGCGAACAGCTTTTCGCCGTTGATGGTAACGACGCCGTCGATCACGACCTTGCCCGGAAATGCGCTCATCGACGGCCCGCGCACGGTGCGCGACAGGCCCGACACCATGCTGTACGCGGCCTGGAAGATCTCGTGCGCGCGCGCCAGCGGCAGCGCGAAGTACTCGCGCGGCCCCGTGTCCCGTTCGACGAACATGTAATAAGGGATCGCACCCAGGCGCACGCCCGTCGTCCACAGCTCGGCCCAGCTGTTCGGGTCTTCGTTGATGTGGCGGATCAGCGGGCCCTGCATGCGCAACGTGGCGCCGGTGCCGACGATGCGCTTGACGGCCTGCTGGGCCACCGGCTGGCGCAACTCGACGGCGTGGTTGTAATGCCCCATCAGCGCGAGGTTCTTGCCGGCGTTGACGACTTTTTCGAACAGGCGCATCAGGTCGTCGCTGTCCTTGTCCGACACATAGCGCTGCGGCCAGTACGCGACCGACTTGGTGCCGATGCGGATGTTCTGGATATGTGCCAGTTCGGGCGCCAGCAGCGGTTCGATGAATTCGGCCAGCGAGCGCGTATTCATGATCATCGGATCGCCGCCCGTGATCAGGACATCCGTCACGTCCGGATGCGTGGCCAGGTAGGATACCAGTTCCGTGGACTCGCGCGCATCGAACTTCATCTCTTCCATGCCCACGAACTGCGGCCAGCGGAAGCAGAAGGTGCAATAGGCGTGGCACGTCTGGCCCGCGCTGGGGAAGAACAGCACCGTTTCCTTGTACTTGTGCTGCAGGCCCTTGAGCGGCGCATCGTTCACGCGCGGCACGTTGTGCGTCATCTGCCCCGCCGGGTGCGGGTTCATGCGCATGCGGATGTCGTGCACGAGCTTTGCGATGGCGGCATCGTCCTTCCTGACGAGCACGAGGTCGCGCAACTGCTCGTATTCGCGCGCCGGCAGCATGTCGCGGTGCGGGAACGTCAGGCGGTAGATCGGATCGTCAGGCACGTTGCTCCAGTCGATCAGCTGCTCCATCACGTATTCGTTCGTGCGGAAGGGCAGCACATGGGAGACCACCTGCACCGCTTCCTGCAGGTCGGGGCTCAGCCATTGCCATTGGCGGGCGTTCTGGATCGACTGGCGGGTATAGGGCTTGAACTTGGCGGGGGTTGCGTCGAGGGTCACGGGATTTCTCCTGAGGGAAGTGGTTGGTGGCAGCAAAAGGTGACGCATGGAAATAATTGCCGACAGGAACCGATGGTAGAGAGGCGCCATGAACCCAGAATTGCCCCGAGTCAAGTTCGAATGCCGTTTATCACTAATTTCCACATGCACTGCGGAAGATCAGCGTTCGCCTTGCGGCCGCACATCGGACGCCACTTGCGTTAGCACAACAGCCCGTCTGGGGCCGCGGCGTAGAGTACGAAATGCAAATAGGCAACATTCAGACCTATCTTTTTTCCCTTCCCGAAAGGACATCCTATGAAGCTGACCGCAACCGTAGTCGCTACCGCCCTGACCCTGTCCTGCGCCGGCGCGCTGGCGGCCGAACCGACCGAGAAAGATGCGATCGCCATGGCCGAGCGCGGCGCCGCGATGGTCAAGGCCAAGGGCAAGGAAGAAGTCATGAAACGCATCACGGCCAAGGATCCGGACTTCGTCCAGGGCTCGCTGTACATCGACATGCGCGACGTCAAGACCGGCATCGTGCTGGCCCATCCGTACAACCCGTCGATCGTCGGCAAGGACTTGACGGACGTGCCCGATGCGAACGGCAAGAAATACCGCCGCGAGATCATCGAACTGGCCGCCGCCAAGGGCAAGGGCTGGGTCGACTACCAGTACAAGAATCCGACCACGGGCAAGATCGAACCGAAGACGACGTACATCCTGCTCGTCGACGGTGTCGTGCTCGAGGCCGGGCTCTACAAGAAGCAATAGGTCATGCGCGCGGGCGGCATGCCCGCGTTCGTTGTTCGAGCGGGCGGCATGCCCGCGTTCTTTTTTTACGCGGGAGCGCAACATGCTGAAAAAACTGAGGATCGGTCCCAAGCTGCTGCTGGCGCCCGGCATGGTGCTGGTGCTGCTCTTGATGCTGTCCGGTGCCGCCTGGTACGGGATGGTGCGCCAGAACGCGTCGCTGGAAAACATGGTGCAGGTCCGCGCGGCGCGCCTGAAAAACGTGGCCGACGTGGCGGGCGACGCCAAGTACGTCCACGCGAACGCTTATCAGCTGCTGGCCTGGATCAACGGCAGCTTCGCCAAGAACCGCCTCGATGCGCTGATCGCCGACATCGGCAAGCGCCACGCCGCCGTGCAGGCGCAGTTGCAGGAACTCGCACGCACGACCGAAGGCGCGGAACGCAAGCCGGTCGACGCGTCGCTGGCCGCGCTGGCCGCCTACCGCAAGGCGGTGCAGGAGACCATCGAGATGGCGCAGGTTGACCAGTCGATCGCCACCAACTCGATGCAGAAAGCGGAAAAGGAATTCATGGTGCTGAACCAGCAGCTGGCCCAACTGGCCACGCTGGAAAAGACGCTCAGCGAACAGGCCTATGCCGCCGCGCGCACGGAATTCCACAACCTGGGCACGTGGATGGCCATGCTGGTGCTGCTGTCGATCGCCGCGTCGCTGGCCGTCACGATGTTCGTGCGCCGCGCCATGCTGCGCGACATCGGGACCATCTCGGCCGTCATGGGCGAGCTGGCCGAAGGCCGCCTGTGCGCGAGCGCCCACAACGACGGCCGCGACGAAATCGCCGACACGGCGCGCGCGCTCGACCAGACCATCGCCAACCTGAACACGACCTTGCGCAGCGTGCTCGATTCCGTGCGGTCGATCGACACGGCATCGAAGGAAATCGCCAGCGGCAACCTGGACCTGTCGACCCGCACCGAGCTGCAGGCCGGTTCCCTGCAGCAGACCGCGAGCGCGATGGAGACGCTGACCCAGGCCGTGAAAGGCAATGCCGACAACGCCCGCCTGGCGACGGAACTCGCGGCCGAGGCGGCGCGGCTGGCAGCGCGCGGCGGCCAGGCAGTCGACCGCGCCGTCGCCACGATGGAATCGATCCGCGCCAGCTCGCGCAAGATCGTCGAGATCACCGGCGTCATCGACGGCATCGCGTTCCAGACCAACATCCTCGCGCTGAACGCGGCCGTGGAAGCGGCGCGCGCCGGCGAACAGGGACGCGGCTTCGCCGTCGTGGCCAGCGAAGTGCGTACGCTGGCGCAGCGCTCCGCGTCCGCGGCCAAGGAGATCAAGGCGCTGATCGCCGATTCGGTGGCGATCATCGACAACGGCAGCGCGTCCGTCAACGAAGCCGGATCCAGCATGGGCAGCGTGGTCGCGTCGGTGCAGCAGGTGAACGACATCATCAACCGCATCAGCGCCGCCAGCAGCGAACAGGCCGACGGCATCGCCGACGTGAATCGCGCCGTCGGCCAGATGGACGACATGACGCAGCAGAACGCCGCACTCGTCGAGCAGGCCGCGGCGGCGGCGGCCAGCCTGCACGAGCAGACCGTCAACCTGGCGCGCGCCGTGGCTATCTTCCGCATCGAGGATGCTCAGGACGACGCGGCACCGGGCCCGATCGAGCGGCGCGCGCCGGACAGCCCGATGCGCGGCCGGCCTGCGCTCGCGCATCACGCAACGGAAGACGAAGAAGAAGCGCCCCGGACGCAGGCAAACGGTGCGCGAGCGCGTGCCGCCAACGGCCGCTGACCGTTCAGCGGAACGGCTTGCTGACCCAGCGCGATCCGGCCAGGCCGAACCGCCAGGGCACGTCGACGGCTTTCGATATCCCGATGCGCGGCCCGCTGACCACCTCGATGCCTTGGGGTGCCGGCGCCAGTTCGAACGGCGGCGCGGCCAGCGACTGGCCGTTCAGTGCGCGCGTCACGCCCAGCGCCTGGCACAGCTTGCCGGGTCCGGAACACAGCAGCCAGTGGTCGCGCGTGCCGCGCCGCTCGACCATCGTGTCGATGCCTGTCACGGGTTCGAGCGCGCGGATCAGCACCCCGGCGCCATGGCCCTCTTCCCGGCAGACGAAGTTCAGGCACCAGTGGATGCCGTAGGAGCGGTAGACGTAGGCGTGGGCCGGCGGTCCGAACATGGCGAAGTTGCGGTCGGTCGGGCCGGAATAGCTGTGCGAGGCGGGATCTTCGCCGTCATAGGCCTCCGTCTCGACGATGCGGCCGCCGACGCCGTCGACGAGCACCGTGACGCCGATCAGCTGGCGTGCGACCAGGTGCGAAGGTGCTAGAAAATCAATGCCGGCGAGGATGGTTGAGGACATGGGGCAATTCTATATTGTTAAGATTTGACAGGTCGCACTGTCGGTTTTGCTACACAAAAGCAATACTTTGCTGCAACTTCAATGGCACTGGTTTATAGTGACAAACTTCGCATGGATTTCCGTGCAGCATCATTGTGTTCCCTTCCCGTCATGAGTACAGCAGCCGCCCTTGCGCGCCCGAGCGCCGTCGCCGAGGATCCCGTCGACGCCCTGATCAAGTCGATCCGGATTCCGCCGCGGCCCAGCCTGCTCGCCGACCTGCAACGGGAACTCGGCTCGGAAGATCCGAGCCCGGCCGCCATCGGCCGCATCGTCGCCAGCGACGTCGGCATGTCGGGCGCGCTGCTGAAACTTGCCAATTCATCCATCTTCGGCGGCCGGCGCAAGGCCAAGTCGATCGAGCAGGCAATCCTGTTCCTGGGCATTAACCAGGTTGCGTCCCTGATGACCGGGTTGCTCGCGCGCCAGGCGATTCCGGCCAACGGCGCCGCGCTGGCCAGCTTCTGGGAAGTGTCGAGCCGCCGCGCCGAGGCGATGGTGTTCCTGTCGCGCCGCCTGCGCATCGGCGAGGCGGACGTGGCGCACACTTTCGGCCTGTTCTGCGACACCGGCGTGCCGCTGCTGATGGACCGCTTCCCCGACTACGCCGCCACCTACGCCGCCGCGTCGCTGGAGACGGAACGCCCGTTCACAGCGCTGGAAGAAGAACGCCACAACACGAGCCACACGGCCATCGGCACCCTGCTGGCGCGCAACTGGGGGCTGTCGGAGGACGTCTCCTGGTCCATCCTGCACCACCACGATTACGCGGTGCTGGACGACGCCGACACGGCGCCGGCGGTGCGCTCGCTCGTGGCGCTGTCGCTGCTGGCCGAAAGTGCGATCCGCAAATACCAGGGCGACGCCGAATCGCTCGAATGGAACAAGGGCGGCGCGCGGGCGCTCGCCTACCTGGGCCTCTCCGACGAGGAAACGGCCGAGCTCCTCGACGAGCTGCACGAAGCCTTCCACGACGACCAGTAGCGCGTCTTTACTTCCGCCCCGGACCGGCAGATACTTCATTCATAAGAATGAGAATCGACGAATCGCCGGCCGAGGAGGAGACATGAACCGCCTGGCGTCCCTGCTGCTGGTATTACCCTTGTTGCTTGGCGGCTGCGCCAGCACACCGCAACTGAACGCCCCGCCGCCGCTGTTCGCCGACGCGTCGTTCAAGCCGCCGTCCGAACCCATCGGCGCGCAGAACCTGTTCACGCTGACCCCCGCCATGCAGGCGTACCTGCACAGTCCCGCCTTCGAAGCGCATCTGCGCGGCAAGGGACTGGAACGGGGCCTGATCGACGCGCTGTACAGCAAGACCGACCTGAAACTCGAATACGATGCCAGCCGCACCCGCACGGCCGCCGAAACGTACGAGGCGCGCGCCGGCAACTGCCTGTCGCTCGTCGTCATGACGGCCGCCTTCGCGCGCGAGCTGGGCATGACGGTGCGCTTCCGCAGCGTGCTCGCGGACGAGACCTGGAGCCGCGACGGCGGCATCTACCTCGTCTCCTCGCACGTCAACATCGCGCTCGGCCACCGCAAGCGCAACGGCCTGCTGTACGACGAGACGTCGGAACGCGAACTGGTCGTCGACTTCCTGCCGCCGCCGGAAGCGAGCCGCTTCCACACGCGCCAGCTGGAAGAAGAAGACATCATCGCGCTGTACCTCAACAACCGCGCCGCCGAATCCCTCGTGCAGGGCAAGGTCGACGACGCCTACTGGTGGGCGCGCGCGGCGGTGGCGACCAATCCGCCGAGCGCGATCGCCTACAACACGCTGGGCGTCATCTACCAGCGCCACGGCGATCTCGTCATGGCCGAACGGGCCTTGCGCACGGCCCTCGAACGCGAGCCGGAAAGCGTCGTCGTGATGCAGAACCTGGGCCCCCTGCTGGCCGCGACGGGCCGGACGGCCGAAGCGGCCGAGATGGCGCGGCGCGTGGCCAGCATCGAACCGGTCCCGCCGTTCCAGTACTTCGACAAGGGCATGGTGGCGCTCAAGGCAGGCGACTACGACGGTGCGCGCAAGCTGTTCGAACGCGAGGTCAAGCGCGCGCCCTACTACGACGAATTCCACTTCTGGCTGGCGGTGACGCTGCTGCAGCTGGGCGAGGCAAAAGAAGCGCGCGAACAGCTTGCGCTGGCGATCGACACGAGCACGAAGTCCGACAATCGCCAGCTGTACTCGGCCAAGCTGGCGCATTTGCGGCGCCAGAGCGCGAACAGCGTGCGGCTGTACTGAGAAAGCAAAACGGCCGCGCAATTGCGCGGCCGTTCGATGGATCGTTGTCGATCAGCGGCGGCGCTGGCGCGCAGCCGACGGCGTGAAGTTGCCGCGGGTTTCGAGATGGCGGAACACGATGCGGCCCTTGTTCAGGTCATACGGCGACATCTCCAGCGTGACGCGGTCGCCGGCAATGATGCGGATGTGGTTCTTCTTCATCCGGCCGGACGTGTACGCGACCAACCGGTGACCGTTCTCAAGGTCCACGCGGAAACGCATCTCCGGCAGCACTTCGGTGACCTTGCCATTCATTTCGATCAGCTCTTCTTTCATGGTTTTCCTTTCGATGTAGCCCCTGCCCCTTCGTACGGCATGCGCCCGGGATAGCGAAATAGCTATCGCAGCGTCATCCTCGGGACGCTGGTCACGCATTGCCTGCTGGGTCGGGAAAAGCGGCGCCGGCCTGGTTCGTGGCGCCGTGAACGGGGATGGAACCGATATGGGGACGTTGCTGTGAAAAAAAAGGGGCAAAATCCCTAAAAAGTTAATAAATTGCAAGAAACTGTCGTGTTACGCTTGTGGCAATAAAGGAGAAAACAATGCGCCGACTGCTGCCCCTCTTGCTCGCTGCCGTTTCCCAAGGCGTCAGCGCAAACCCGTCCACCGTGACCCTGCACACCGACTTTACCGGGCGCACCAACTGCCTCGATATCGTCAACGCGGGTGACCATGATCAGTTGCGCATGACTCGCTGCGGCCCCTATTCGGGCCAGACGTGGGAAATCGTGCCGGACGCCGGGAGCAGCTTTGTGCGTCTGCGGACACGCTTTACTGGCGCGGACATGTGCCTGGACGTGGTCAATGACGGCAGCAACGACCAGGTGCACATGGCGTCCTGCGCCAACGTGACGGGCCAGCAGTGGCACATGGATCAGACAGGCCCCGGCCAGGGCGTGCGTTTGTGGAACCAGTTCACGGGCCTGGCCAAATGCCTGGACATCGTCAACGATGGCAGCGGACGCGTGCAGCTTGCTTCATGCGGCAATTATTCCGGCCAGTTCTGGAGCAAGCGCGGTTCCCGCTGAACCATTTAATGACCGAGCAACTGCCTCCAGATTGCCAGCTTCTGCTCGAACGTCAGCGCCATGTGCGCTGGCGACGATGACGGCAGTACGACGGTCCGATAGCCCTGCTCCGCAAATTGCGGCGCAAACTTGCCCGACGTCTGCCCATTGAACCCGACCGTCTCCAGCTCGGGACACAACCGGTGCAGCCGTTCGAAGTCGTTGGCCGCCGGGTTGCGGATCGCGGAATCGAGACTGCCTTCGCGCTCGCATGCGGCCAGTACGTCCCACAGGCCGAAGCGGTGCGCGATGACGCGCGGCAGGCGCTCCGCATACGGCAACGAATAGAGATCTTCGCCGACCAGGGCGCCGACCAGTTTCCAGAACTGGTTGCGCGGGTGCGCGTAGTACTGCTGGGCGGCGAGCGATGCGGCGCCCGGGAAGCTGCCCAGGATGAGGATGCGGGTATCAGGCGCGATGACGGGGGCGAGCCCGGTGAGCGGGGAAGAATCGGTCATGGCGCGATTCTAGCCCGCGCACGAAAAAAGCGGCGATACGCTTTCACGTACCGCCGCAAAGGGCATTACCGGAATCACAGTAAGGCCAGGGACTTCGTCTTCAGTTACGCGCCTGCGCCGTATCGTCCACACGGGCAGCGGCATCCCAGCCGCCACCCAGCGCGCGGATCAGCGCCACGGTGGTGATCGCACGGTCGCCATGCAGTTGGACCGCGTTGCGCTCGACGGTCGCCAGGTTGCGCTGGGCGTCCAGCAGTTCGAGATAGCTGCCGCGGCCCGCGTCATACAGCTTCTGCGCCAGGTCGGCCGAGCGGCGCGCGGAAACCACCGCCGCTTCGAGTTCGGCGCTCTGCCCTGCCAGGATGCGCAGGCCGGCCAGGTTGTCCTCGACTTCGGCGAAGGCCGTCAGGACGCTCTGGCGGTACGAACCCACCGCTTCTTCCAGCGCGGCTTCGCTGCGCACGATGTTGCTGCGGTTGCGGCCACCGTCGATCAGCGGCATCGACAGCGCGGCGCCCAGCAGCCACGAACGGCTGCTCCACTTGAACACCTCGGCGAAGCTGGTGCCGACACCACCGGCGCCCGCCGACAGGTTCAGCGCCGGGAACATCGCGGAGCGTGCCACGCCGATGCGCGCGTTCGCCGCTTCCATCGAGCGCTGGGCGCTGGCGATGTCGGGACGGCGCTCCAGCAGCGTGGACGGCAGGCCGGCCGGGATCAACGGCAGCGCGGCGGCGTCACTCAGCGGCGCGGACGGCGCGGAGAAATTCGACGCCGGCTTGCCCAGCAGGACGGCCAGCGCGTGTTCCGCCGTGGCGCGCTGGCGCTGCAGGCCGATGGCTTCCGAACGCGCCGTCGCCAGTTCCGTCTTCGCCCGCGACAGGTCGAATTCGCCGATGTCGCCCGCGTCGAAGCGGCGACCCGTCACGCGCACGCTTTCTTCGCGCAGCTGCACCGTGTGGTTGACGGTCGCGATTTCCGCATCCAGCGAACGGAGGCGGAAATAGGTCTGCGCCACGTCGGCCTGCAGCGACAGCAGCACCGAGCGGTACGTCGCTTCCACCGCGCCGGCATCGCCGCGCGCGGCCGCCACGTTGGACGACACGCGACCGAACAGGTCGACCTCGTAGCTGGCCGACAGCCGCGCCGAGTACGTGTTCGCGGCCGGGACGTTCGTGCCCTTTGGCAGGCCGGCTTCCAGCGGCGACAGGCGGGCGCGCTCGGCGCCGACGCCCACGCCGACCTGCGGAATGCGGTCCGCTTCGGCGATACCCGCGATGGCGCGCGCCTGCTTCACGCGGGCGGCGGCCACCGTCAGGTTCTGGTTGTTCGCGGTCGCTTCCGCGACGAGACCATTCAGCGTCTCGTCGTTGAAGGCGCGCCACCATTCGCCGCGCGGCTGGGCTTCGGCCGGACGGCCGACGGTCCACGTGGTGCCGTCGGCGGCGCTGCGCACATCATTCGCCGCAGCGGCGGGCGCGGTTTGCGATTCCTTGAACGCCGTCGGCGTCGTAATACTTGGCTGCTTGAATTCCGGGGCGGCGCACGCCGTCAGCAGCAGTGCCGCCATCAGCGGGGCTACACCCCTTGCAATCATCGTTTTCATATCAGTTTCCTTCCAGTGCCGGTGCCTGGTCGCCGCCGACGGCATTCGGTGCCGTGTCGTGGGAATGGGCGTGGGCATGCTTCGGCTTCTCGAAACGCTTGGCCAGGGTGCGCAGCAGGACGTAGAACACCGGCGTCAGGAACAGGCCGAAGAACGTCACGCCCAGCATGCCGGCGAACACGGCGACGCCCATCGCGTGGCGCATCTCGGCACCGGCGCCGTGCGACAGCACCAGCGGCACCACGCCCATGATGAACGCGATCGACGTCATCAGGATCGGACGCAGACGCAGGCGGCAGGCTTCCAGCGCGGCGTCCACGATGCTGCGGCCGTGGTGTTCCAGCTCCAGCGCGAATTCCACGATCAGGATCGCGTTCTTCGACGCGAGGCCCACCAGCACGAACAGGGCGATCTGCGTGAACACGTTGTTGTCGCCGCCGGTGAGCTTGACGCCGATGAGGGCGCACAGGATCGACATCGGCACGATCAGGATCACGGCCAGCGGCAGCGTCCAGCTTTCGTACTGCGCGGCGAGCACGAGGAACACGAGCAGCACGCACAGCGGGAACACGTACAGCATGGTGTTACCGGCCAGGATGTCCTGGTACGTCAGGTCCGTCCATTCGTACGAGATCCCTTTCGGCAGCGTGGCCTTGACGATTTCTTCCATCGCGGCCTGCGCCTGGCCCGACGACACGCCAGGTGCCGGGCCGCCATTCAGCTCGGCGGCGACGTAGCCGTTGTAGCGCTGCACGCGATCCGGACCATACGTGTCCTTGACCTTCATGAGCGAGGACAGCGGGATCATCTCGCCCTTGTCGTTGCGGACCTTCAGCTGCGCGATCTGTTCGCGCTGCGAACGGAACGGCGCATCCGCCTGCACGCGCACCTGGTACGTGCGGCCGAACTGGTTGAAGTCGTTCACGTACAGCGAGCCGAGGTTGATCTGCAAGGTCTGGTTGATCTCGGCCAGCGGCACGCCCAGCTGCTTGGCTTTCACGCGGTCGACGTCGGCGAACAGCTGCGGCACGTTGATCTGGTAGCCCGAGAACACGCCCTGCAGGCGCTTGTCGGTCCACGCCTTGGCCTGGACGGCCTGCACGGCTTTATACAGCTCGTCGTAACCGACGCCGGCGCGGTCTTCGATCATCATCTTGAAGCCGCCCGTCGTACCCAGGCCGTTGACCGGCGGGGGCGACAGCACCATCACGAACGCGTCCTCGATGGCGCCCATGCGCTTGTTGATCTCGGCGGCGATCGCGTCGGCGCTCTGCTCCTTGCCTTTACGTTCGTCGAACGGTTTCAAGGTGGTGAACACGATGCCGGCGTTCGGCGCGTTGGTGAAGCCGTTGATCGACAGGCCCGGGAACGCGACCGACGATTCGACGCCCGGGATCTGCTTGGCCACGTCCGACATCTTGCGGATGACGGCGTCCGTGCGGTCCAGCGAGGCGGCGTCCGGCAGCTGCGCGAAGCCGATCAGGTAAGCCTTGTCCTGCGCCGGCACGAAGCCCGGCGGCACGGCCTTGAACATGAAGATGCCGGCGATGGCGAGCAGCACGTACACGCCCAGCGCGGCGCTCTTGCGCTTCAGGACACCCTTCACGCCGCCTTCATAGGCATGCGACGAGCGGCCGAAGAAGCGGTTGAAGCCCTTGAAGAAGCGACCGAACACGGCGTCCATCATGCGGGTCAGGCGGTCCTTCGGCGCGTGGTGCGACTGCAGCAGCGCGGCCGACAGTGCCGGGGCCAGCGTCAGCGACGAGAACGCGGAGATCACGGTCGAGATGGCGATGGTCAGCGCGAACTGGCGGTAGAACTGGCCGGTCAGGCCCGACACGAACGCGATCGGGATGAACACGGCGCACAGCACGAGGGCGATCGCGATGATCGGGCCGGAGACTTCCTTCATCGCCTGCACGGTGGCGTCATGCGGATTCAGGCCGTTCGCGATGTTGCGCTCGACGTTCTCCACGACGACGATCGCGTCGTCCACCACGATACCGATCGCCAGCACAAGGCCGAACAGCGACAGCGTGTTGATCGAGAAGCCGCAGGCGAGCATCACCGCGAACGTGCCGACGACGGACACCGGCACGGCCAGCAGCGGGATCACCGAAGCGCGCCACGTCTGCAGGAACACGATGACGACGATGGCCACCAGGATCACGGCCTCGATCAGCGTGTGGATCACGGAGTTGATCGACTCACGCACGAATTGGGTCGGGTCGTACACAATGCTGTATTCGACGCCTTCCGGGAAATCTTTCGACAGCTCCTTCATCTTGGCGCGCACGTCGGACGACAGTTGCAGCGCGTTGGCGTTCGGCGCCTGGAAGATCGGGATCGCCACGGCCGACTGGTTGTCCAGCAGCGCGCGCAGGGCGTACGAGTTCGAGCCCATTTCGAGGCGCGCGACGTCCTTCAGCAAGGTGGTTGCGCCGTCGGCATTCGTCTTGATGACGATGTTGCCGAACTCCTCGACCGACTGCAGGCGGCCCTGCGTGTTGACGGTCAGCTGGAAGTCCGCGCCTTTCGACGGGCCCTGGCCGACGACGCCGGCTGCGACCTGCACGTTCTGCTCGCGGATGGCGTTCACGACGTCGCTCGCGGTCAGGTTGCGGGCGGCGACCTTTTGCGGATCGAGCCAGACGCGCATGGCGTAGTCGCCCGAACCGAACAGCTGGACTTCGCCCATGCCGTTGATGCGCGCGAGTTCGTCCTTGACGTTCAGGGTGGCGTAGTTGCGCAGATAGAGGTCGTCATAGCGGCCGTCCGGCGAGCGCAGGTGGACCACCATCGTGATGTTGGGCGAGCTCTTGACGGTCGTGACGCCGATCTGGCGCACCTCGTCCGGCAGGCGCGGGAGCGCGCGCTGGACGCGGTTCTGCACGGCCGTCTCGGCCTGCTCCACGTTGGTGCCGATTTTAAAAGTCACCGTCAGCATCAGGGCGCCGTCGGAGGTGTTCTGCGACGTCATGTACAGCATGTTTTCGACGCCGTTGATTTCCTGCTCCAGCGGCGTCGCGACGGTTTCCGCGATGACCTTCGGGTTGGCGCCCGGGTACTGGGCGCGCACCACCACGGAGGGCGGCACGACGTCCGGGTACTCGGAGATCGGCAACTCGAAGATCGAGATGAGGCCGGCCACGAAGACCAGCACCGACAGCACGGCCGCGAAGATCGGCTTGTCGACGAAAAAGCGTGAGATGTTCATTTGTTCTTGTCCCTCGGTCTTATGGGATTACTTCGTGTCTGCCATGGCCAGCTTCGCGTCCTTGGCGGGCGCCTTGGCCGGCGCCAGCGATGCGACCATCGGCACGACCTGCGCCGTGATGGGTGCGCCCGGATGCACGCGCTGCAGGCCGTTGACGACGATCTTCTCGCCCGGTTTCAGGCCGGCGCGCACCACGCGCAGGCCGTCGACGACGGGGCCGAGCTTCACTTCGCGGTACTCGGCCTTGCCGTCCGCGCCCACGACGAACACGAACTTGTGGCTCTGGTCCGTGCCGATGGCGCGGTCCGTGATCAGCAGCGCAGGCTTGGCTTCGCCGCCGCCGATCTGCACGCGGGCAAACAAGCCGGGGGCCATGCTGCGGTCCTTGTTCTCGAACGTGGCACGCATGCGCACGGAACCGGTCTGCGAGTCGAGCTGGTTGTCGACGAATTCCAGCTTGCCCTCGTGCGGGTAGCCTTCTTCGTTGACGAGGCCCACCTTGACCGGCACCGACTGGCCGTCGTGCGCCTGCTTGGCGACGCGCAGGTAGGTCTCTTCATCGCCGTCGAAGCTGGCGTAGATGCGGTCCAGCGACACGACCGACGTCAGCACGGCCGATGCGTCGACCAGGTTGCCAAGGGTGATCTCGGCCTTCGAGACGCGGCCGTTGATCGGCGCGACGACGCGGGTGTACGACAGGTTCAGGCGGGCGGCTTCGGCCTGCGCTTCGGCGGCGCGGGCGGACGCGTCCAGTTCCTTCTGGCTCGACAGGCTCGCATCGTATTCGCGCTGCGCGATCGCCTTGTCGCCCAGCAGGCGCTCGGCGCGCGCCAGTTCCGTGCGGGCCAGGTCGGCCTTGGCGCGGGCCGATTTCGCAGCCGCGATGGCGCGCTCGGCTTCGGCCTGGTACGGACGCGGATCGATCACGAACAGCACGTCGCCCTTTTTCACTTCGGCGCCCGGCTTGAAGTTGACGGCGGTGATGTAGCCGGAGACGCGCGGACGGATCTCGACGCGCTCGATGGCTTCGAGACGGCCCGAGAATTCCTGCGTTTCGGCGACCGGCTTTTCGAGCACGGCGGCGGCGGACACGGGCGGACCTGCCTGCGCCTGGCTTTGCGCCTCGGCGGCCTTGCCGGTCGCATCCGAGCATCCAGCGATCAGGGCCGCGACGCCGGCTGCGCCCAGCGCCAGCACGACGGGTCGCACGGCCATCTGGAATTGTTGAATCGTTTTCATGGTTAGCCCTCCGGTTATTAACTAGCTTTTAATGATTGGACGAAAACGGTCCTTTCCAGGCTTTTGCAGGAAAAGACAGGTCTCCCGTGCCTCGCAGGCACGTATTTATGGTTGGTGGTGAATCTTGAGAACTACGAGGTCAACAGCTTGCCGGTTCGTCTTCCTCGTCGAGGCCGGCAATGAAGTTGGCAATCTCGCTCAACGCATGGCCCCGACAGGCACATGTGTCGCGCGCATTCGGTTCCTGCAGGCGTTGCGCCGCCTGCAAGCGTCTGACCGTCGTCGGCACGCCCGACTGGATCAGTTTGCCGCCGTAGGCTTCCGCTTCGTCGCGCAGCGGGTCGTCCTCGATCGACAGGATCAAGGCCGGCGGCAGGTTCTTCAAACGGCTCGACTGCAGCGGCGATGCATACGGATGGCTGCGGTCGGCCGCGTGCGGCAGGTAGCCCCGGTAGGCGGCGGCGCATTCGTCGAACACCTTCGCCTTGTCGGGGCAGGTCGGCATCTCGCGCATCGAGCAGGTCGACAGGCCCGGGTCCAGCATCGGCATCAACAGGATCTGGCCGGCCAGCCGCGGCGCACCCCGGTCGCGCGCCATCAGGGTACACACGGCGGCGAGGTTCGCGCCCGCCTCGATGCCCGCGACCAGCATGCGCTTGCCGGTCCAGCCGAGCTTCGTCTTGTTCTTCTTTGCCCACAGCAGCACGGCATGCGCATCTTCCGCGGCGGCCGGGAACGGCTTCACCGTCGCCAGCGTATAGGTCGACGACAGCACGACCGGATACCCGCTCGCCTCCGACAGGTGGCGCAGGAACGGATCCGCGTCTTCCAGGTCGCCGTCGACGAAGCCGCCGCCATGGAAGAACACGATCAGCACATCGCGCTTGCCGTCGACGGCAGCCTTGTACAGGCGGGCGGCCAGCGGTCCTTCCGCGCCCACGACCTGCAGGTCGCGTACCGCCAGCGTATGGCCGTCGTCGGCTTTGCGTGCAACGCTCATCGACGCCCCTCGCGATTCACCTCGTTCGATGCCACCAGCACGGCCGGGATCGCGGTCGCATCGCATTGTTCGCCCGTGGCGACGACATGGAACAGCGCATCGTATCCGCGTGCCTCGGCACCGGCCGCATGCGCGTACTCGTCGGTGAGTACCGTGCCTGCCATGGCCACTACGCCGAGTATCAGCCCGAACACTGCCGCGATTCCATCGCGATGCGCTTTCATGATCCTCTCCTTGGGTGTGTCAAATATCGAAACTATCAGCTACCGTACCGACACTATAGACTTCGACTAGAATCTAATAAATAGCTCAATTGCGAATCCATTGTTCAGATTTTTGAACAATCACGCATTCTCACCATTTACATGATGCTGATTTGACATGAACAAGCTACAAGCGATGGAAGTCTTCGTGCAGGTCGTGGACGCCGGCAGCTTCACGCGGGCGGCCGAGATGATGAACCTGCCCAAGGCGACGGTGTCGACGCTCGTGCAGGCGCTCGAGGGGGCACTGTCGGCCAAGCTGCTGCACCGGACCACGCGCCAGGTGACGGTGACGACGGACGGTGCCGCCTATTACGAACGCTGCCTGCGCATCCTGTCCGACGTGCGCGACGCCGAGGAATCGCTGTCGCGCACGCGCCTGTCGCCCAGCGGCCGGCTGCGCGTCGATGCGCCGACAGGGCTGTCGAGCGAGATCCTCGTGCCCGCCCTGCCCGACTTCTTCGAGCGCTATCCCGACATCATGCTGGAACTGGGCAGCTCCGACCGTCCCGTGGACCTGGTCGAGGAAGGCGTCGACTGCGCCGTGCGCGGCGGCGCCTTGGGCGACACGAGCCTGATCGCGCGGCGCGTGGGCGTCGTCAACTTCCTGACGGCGGCGTCGCCCGCGTACATCGCGCGCCACGGCATGCCCCAGCACCCGCGCGAACTCGAGCGCCACCGCTGCGTGAATTATTTCTCGGCCAAGACGGGCAAGATCTTCGACTGGGATTTCAACCGCGGCGACGAACGCATCGAGGTGCCCATGCGCGGCGTGATCGCGCTGAACGATTCGAACGCCTACGTGGAAGCGGGGCTGGCGGGCCTCGGCATCATCCAGATGACGGACTACCTGCTCGACAAGCACGTGGCGACCGGGCGCATGGTGCAGGTGCTCGCGGACTGGCGCAGCGATCCGCTGCCGATCCACGTCGTGTATCCGCAGAACCGCCACCTGTCCGCGAAGGTGCGCGTGTTCGTCGAATGGGTGGCCGAGCTGTTCGCCGCGAATCCCTACATGCACATGGGTGCGTTGCCCCGTGTCTCTGCGCCGGTCCCCGTTGCGGCGTAATCACGGGTGTAGAATCGAAAACACAATAACGGCCAGGAGACCACGATGTCCCGCACCATCGACGTGCTGCTCGACCAGTACAGCGACAGCCACCGCAATCCGACCAACGAGCTGATCCATATTGTGTGCGTGCCCGTGATCGTGTTCACGCTGCTGGGCATCCTGTGGAGCATCCACCCGGCCGTGGCCGTCGTCGCGGTGCTCGCGGCGCTCGTGTATTACTTCCGGCTGTCGCCGCCGTTCGCGTTCGGCATGCTGCTGATGAGTGCCGTGATGCTGGCCCTGCTGGCGCTGATGCCGCCGTTCACCGTGCTGCCGCTGTCGATCGCGATCTTCGTCGTCGCGTGGATCGGCCAATTCATCGGGCACAAGATCGAAGGCAAGAAACCGTCGTTCTTCGACGACCTGCGCTTTCTGCTGATCGGTCCGCTGTTCGTACTTGGTTTTTTGTATCGTCGCCTCCATGTTGCTTATTAATTGCTTTGGAGTGAACATGAAACGCATCGCCATCCTCGCCCTCGTCCCGCTGACCGCCCTGCTCGCGGCGTGCGCGGGTCCGTCGAATTCGGGCAGCGTCTACAGCAGCTACCAGACGATGAATGAACAAGTGGTGCGCATGGGCACCGTGGAATCCGTCCGCAACGTGACGATCGCCAATCCCGAATCCGGCGTCGGCACGATGGCCGGCGCCGCGCTGGGCGGCCTCGGCGGTTCGCAGGTCGGCGGCGGCAACGGCTCGGCCGCCGTCGGCATCCTGGGCGCCGTCGCGGGCGGCATCATCGGCAACCGCGTCGAGAACCAGGTCAACAACCGGGCCGGTTTCGAAATCACCGTCAAGCTCGACAACGGCGAACTGCGTTCCATCACGCAGGCGGCCGACGAGATGTTCAGGCCGGGCGAGCGCGTACGTTTGCTCAGCAACGGGTACACGACGCGCGTGACGCACTGACATTTACCACCGGCCACGACAGTAGAGGGATCGCGATATACTTTCGCGATGCCCTCCTACGTCCTCTTCACCATCGCGTCCCTGATCTGGGGATCGACTTTCTTCGCGATCACGCTCGAGCTGGGTGAAGTTCCGCCCGCGGTGTCGGTCGTCTACCGGTTCGCGCTCGCGTCGCTGACGCTGTTCGCGTACTGCCTGCTGCGCGGCGACAAGCTGCGGCTGCCATGGCGCGTCCAGCGCTGGACCCTGCTGCAAGGTTTTTTCACCTTCTGCGTGTCGTACGTCTGCACGTACAACGCCGAACAATATGTCGTATCGGCGCTCGTCGCCGTGCTGTTCGCGCTGATGGTGTTCTGGACGCCGATCTGCGCGCGCATCGCGTTCGGCACGCCGATCCCGCGCCGCACGTGGGGCGCCGGCGCGGCGGCCATCGCCGGTGTCACGCTGCTGTTCTGGCACGCGATCGGCACTGAACTGCGCCACTTGGGCCAGGGCGGGCAAGGCCATTTCACCCTCGGCCTGCTGCTTGGCATCGCCGCGTCGATCGCCAGCTCGGCCGGCAGCATCGTCGTGGGCAAGGTGCGCGAGGAATCGAACAACCTGGTGCTGACGACGGGCTGGTCGATGTTCTGGGGCACGTGCATGGTCGCCGTGTGGTGCCTCGCGACAGGCCAGGAATTCATCATCCCGCGCACGGCCAGCTATGTACTGGGCTTGCTGCACCTGTCCATCTTCGGCTCGGTCGTCGCCTTCATCTGCTACTTTACGCTGATCAACCGCATCGGCTCGAACAAGGCTGTGTACATCGGCGTGATCACGCCCGTGATCTCCGTGCTGCTGTCGATCAAGCTCGAACACTACCGTCCCGGCCTCACCGAATGGCTCGGTATGGCCGTCTGCCTGGGCAGTGTCGCCTGGGCCTTGCGAGCGCCCGCGGCCAAGCCGGCCGCTTCCGTCAACCTCAACGATTGCATCGAAACGACTCCATGACTCTTGATACCACCTTCGCGATCCGCCCCGCCACCCCGGCCGACGTCACCCACATCCAATCGATGATCGTCGAGCTGGCCGTGTTCGAAAAGCTCGAGCACCTCGTCGTGGCGACGGAAGAGAAATTGCACGAAGGCCTGTTCGGCCCGCATCCGGCCTGCGAAGCCATCGTCGGCGAAGCGGATGGCGAAGTCGTCACGTTCGCCCTGTTCTTCCACAATTTCTCGACGTTCCTCACCAAGCGTGGACTGTATCTGGAAGATCTGTACGTGCGGCAATCGCATCGCGGCAAGGGTTATGGCAGCCGCATGCTGAAGCACCTGGCGCGCCTGGCCGTCGAGCGCGGCTGCGGCCGCTTCGAATGGTCGGTGCTGGACTGGAATACGCCAGCAATCAATTTATACAAAGCTATGGGCGCCGAGGTCATGCCCGACTGGCGTATCTGCCGTGTCACAGGCGCGCCGCTGGAAGCGCTGGCCCAAGGCTGATTCAGGCAAGAAAAAACCCACGGGCCGCTTCGCAGACCGTGGGTGAACCCATTCGTCGATGGGGAGGGGAGACTTGAATCCAACGGCTTCAATATAGTCTCCCCATCGCGGCATTTGCAGATTCCTTACAAATGCTTACCTCGGTAACAGAAAGCGGGATTTTTGTGGGCCGGGTCCGATTGAGTGATCACAAATTCAAGAACGCGTCGAGCGGGACAATGTGGTCACTGACGAGGACATGGACATGAACACGCCGACAAAATCGCATAGCATGTCGATCACCCGATGGGTCTACCGGGCCTGGCTCCGTTCCCGGATCGACACTTATAACCGCAGCCTGCACGCCATCGCCGTCCAGCGCGAAAACGATTTTCACGCGGAACGTATCCTGCACCGCGCGATTTCCACGACCCGTTCCAAACTTCAATCGCTGTAGCGCCGCCTCGCCAGGAGACGCTCGCACAGTTCGAACGCGGCCTGGGTCAGCAAGGCCAGCAACGCGGCCGGGATCGCGCCCGCCAGCAGCATGTCGTTGTCGTTCAGCGCGAGACCTGTCGTGATGCGTTCGCCGAAGCCGCCGGCGCCGATGAAGGCGGCGATGGTCGCCGTGCCGACGCTCATCACGGCGGCCGTTTTCACGCCGGCCAGGATCGTGGGCATGGCCAGCGGCAGCTCGACCTCGACCAGCGACTGCCGCCGCGTCAGCCCCAGCGCCAGCGCCGCCGTGCGCAGGCCGGACGGCATCTGCAGCAGCCCCGTGCACGTGTTGCGCACGATGGGCAGCAACGCGTACGCGCACAGGGCGACCAGCGCAGGGACCGTGCCGATGCGGCCGAGCAGCGGGATCAGGATCGCCAGCAGCGCCAGCGATGGCACGGTCTGCAGGACGCCGGCAATCGCCAGCACGGCCTGGCGCAGGCGCGGCACGAGGGCGGCGACGATGCCCAGCGGGATGCCGGCGACACAGCCCAGCAGGACGGCCAACACGACCAGCAGCAGGTGCTGGCGGGCCAGTGCAGCGAAGCCATTGCCGAACGTTTTGGCGAAGAGACCATCTCGCACGGTAGGGTGGACGGGTTTCCCGTCCACGCGTTCAATCGCCGGTCGAACGTCACGGCAATTCGACCGTGGGTTGGACGCGTGGACGGCTGAGCCGTCTACCTTACACGCAAGCCAGTCACGTGCAATTGTCGAGAAGCTTTTCCCATCCCGCTCGGCCGCTGCATTCATCGCGATCATGTCATCCGCCTTGATCGTGCCCTGCAATTGCTCAATGGCACGCCACGCCTGCGGAAACCGCTGCGGTACGTCGAGCCGGTACAGCAGCACGGCGTCATAGCGCGGAAAATATTGCTTGTCGTCGTCCAGCACGCGCAAGCCGTACTGGCGGATCTTGGCATCCGTCGAATAGATGTCGATGGCGTCGACCTGGCGCTGCGCCAGCGCCTCATATGCGATGCCGTGGTCCAGGCCACGCGGGTGCTGCGCCAGGCCGTAGCGCCGCGCGAGGCCCGGCCAGCCGTCCGCGCGGCCGAGGAATTCATGCGACAGCCCGATTTTCATGTCCAGATGCGCCGCCAGGTCGGACAGGCGCCGCACTTCGGCATCGCCGCGCACGGCCAGCGCATAGCCGTTGGAAAAGCCCAGCGGCACGGCCACGCCCAGGCCCAGCGGACGCAGGGCCGCGCGCATCGCGTCGAGCGACGTCGGCTGCGGATTCTTGAGGATTTCCAGGTCGATCGTGCCCAGGTATTCGAGATAGACGTCGATGGCGCCCGAGCGCAGCGCACCCAGCACGATGGCCGTGTTGCCCAGGCCCTGTTTATGCTCGGCCGGCCCGGTGCGCGCCGCGGTCTGGGTGAGGATCTCGCCCAGGATGTACGACTCGGTGAAGCGCTTGGAGCCCACGCGCAGGGGTTCTTCCGCGTGGGCGGACGACAGGATGCCGGCGCAGGCGAGCACCAGCATGGCGAATCTCAGCATGCGGTTTCCGGTGGCGTTGTGGATGAGCCGTCAGGATACCTGATCGCGCCACACGCCGGCACGGACGACGCCCCGGCACGGGTTCGCACCGATTGCATACGCCAGGTCGGCCGGACGGGCGATGTCCCACAGGGCGAAGTCGGCACGCTGACCCGCTGCGAGCGTGCCGGCGTCCGTACGGCCCAGCGCGCGCGCCGCATTCACGGTCACGCCGCGCAGTGCCTCCAGCGGGGTCAGGCGCCACAGCGTGCACGCCATGTTCATTGCCAGCAGCAGCGACGTCATCGGCGACGTGCCCGGATTGCAGTCCGTGGCGACGGCCAGTGGCACGCCCGCTTCGCGCAAGAGAGCAAGCGGCGGCATGCGCGTCTCGCGCAGGAAGTAATAGGCGCCGGGCAGCAGCACGGCGACGGTGCCCGCGCGCGCCATCGCGGCCACGCCCTCTTCCGACAGCCACTCCAGGTGATCGGCCGACAGCCCGCCGTACTGTGCGACGAGTGCCGCGCCGCCCTGGTCCGACAGCTGCTCCGCATGCAGCTTCACGGGCAGCCCGAGACGCCGCGCCACGTCGAACACGCGCGCCGTCTGGTCGTGCGAGAAGCCGATGCGCTCGCAGAACGCGTCGACGGCATCCACGAGACCCTGCGCCGCCAGCGCCGGCAGCATCTCGCCGCACAGCATGTCGATGTAGTCGTCGGCGCGGCCCGCGTACTCCGGCGGCAGCGCGTGCGCGCCGAGGAAGGTCGTGTACACGTCCACGGGCAGCAGCTCGCCCACGCGGCGCGCCACGCGCAGCATCTTCGCTTCCGTCTCCAGGTCGAGGCCGTAGCCGGACTTGATCTCCAGCGTCGTCACGCCCTCCGCCAGCAGCGCGCGGATGCGCGGCAGGCTCGCCTTCAATAAATCGTCTTCGGATGCCGCGCGGGTGGCGCGCACGGTGGACATGATGCCGCCGCCGGCACGCGCGATGTCTTCGTAGGTCGCGCCGTTCAGGCGCGCTTCCCATTCGTCGCTGCGGTTGCCCGCGTAGACGACGTGCGTATGGCAGTCGACGAGGCCGGGCGTGAGCCACAGGCCGCCGCAATCGTGCGTTGACAACGCCGGGGGCGCGTCGGCACGCGGTCCGACCCACGCGATGCGCCCGGCACGCACGGCCACCGCGCCATCCTCGATGATCCCGTAGCCGTCCGCCAGCGTCGCGACGCGCGCATTCGCGTACAGGACGTCGACGGCTTCACTCATACATGCCGTCCTCGTTGTCGAGGTCGTCCTCGTCGTCGTAGTAGTGGATATCGACGATGAAGATGGCGCCCTGCTCCGCCCGCAGTTTCCACTTCGTGTCCGGGTCGAGCACGACGGCGTCGAAGCGCACGAGGTTGATGCGCTGGTCGTCGCTGCACAGTTCCAGGCTGTCGCCTTCGGCCAGGAACAGCACGGTGACGTCGGCGCGCGCGACGAACGTGGAGTCGCCGTCGAGCCGGCGGCGGCCGAAGCGGTGCCAGCAGCGGTCCGTCCGCGTCATCACGTTGAAGTCCGTGCTGGCGCCGCGGTTCAGCTTGGCCTCCACGCGTGACTCGCCATCGAACGCCGCGACCGGTTCGCCCTTCGACAGCAGCATGGGCGTGCCGTCGATGTCGAGCGTCATGCCGGGGCCGTCGACGAGCACCAGCGTGCGCTCGACGCCGGGGAACACGGAGAACGGGCCGTCGTTCGCGATGGTGGCGAGGCTCACGCGCCAGTCGAAGTCGTCGAAGCCCGCGTCGGGTGGGAACACGGCGATTTCGGTCGTGCTGCCGCCGCCGTTTTTCCAGGACACCGGTTCGAGGTTCGCATACGGAATCAACATCGTCATGGCTTGCACCCCTTCGTCGTTGGCATCAATGTGCGTGCAGTGTACGCGCTGCGGCCTTGTAGCGCTGCGCGATCGCGTCCTGTGCCTTGTGGCGGCCGCCCTGCACCACCCAGTGGCCGCCGGCCAGCACGTCGCGCACGAGGTTGTCGTTGCCGCTGAACAGGAAGCGGCCCAGCACTTCGTGCGGCGGCACGCCGTCCAGGTTCGGGTGCGCGCTGTCCAGCACGAGCAGGTCGGCGCGCCGGCCCTGGGCGAGCACGCCGAGCCGGCGTCCGGCCGCCTGCGCGCCGCCCGCCAGCGCCTGCTGCCACAGGAAGGCGCCGACGTCGCGTTCGTCGCCATGGACGGCGATATTGCGGCGCTGGTGCACGAGGCGCTGGCCGTATTCGAGCCAGCGCAGTTCTTCCACGGGACTTTGCGACACATGGCTGTCGCTGCCGATGCCGAAGCGCCCGCCGGCCGCGATATAGGGAGACAACGGGAACAGGCCGTCGCCCAGGTTCGCCTCCGTCGTCGGGCACAGGCCCGCGACGGCGCCGCTGGCCGCGATGCGGTCCCGTTCTCCGTCCGACAGATGCGTCGCGTGCACGAGGCACCAGCGCGCATCGACGTCTGTCTGCTCCATCAGGTAATCCACCGGCCGCATGCCGGTCGCCTCCAGACACTGCACCACTTCCGCCTGCTGCTCGGCGATGTGGATGTGCTGCGGCCGTCCGGGCGGCAGCGCCTGCACCAGTTCGCGCAACTGGCTTGCCGACACGGCGCGCAGCGAATGCGGCGCCGCGCCCACTTCGAGCTGCGGACTGCGCAAGGGTTCCAGCGCTTCGACGATGCGCAGCACCTGGGCGGGATCCGTGCGGAAGCGTTCCTGGTCCTCACGCAACGGCGTGTCATTGAAGCCCGCGTACGCATACATCACGGGCAGCAGGGTCACGCCGATGCCGGCTTCGTGCGCGGCCTGGGCGATGCGCTGCGCCGTCTCGGCCGGATGGCCGTAGACATGGCCGCCCGGCGCGCGCTGCACGTAATGAAATTCGCAGACGGCCGTGTAGCCGTGGCGCAGGCATTCCGCGTACAGCTGCGCGGCCACGGCTTCCATCTGCTCCGGTGTGATGCGGTTGGCCACGCGGTACATCAGGTCGCGCCAGGTCCAGAAGCTGTCAGGTCCGCTCCCCGCCCGCTCGGTCAGCCCGCCGATGGCGCGCTGGAATGCGTGCGAATGCAGGTTGATCATGCCGGGCAGGACGTAGTCCACGCGCGCCACGCCGAGCGGCGGCGACGCCTCCGGCGCGACCTTCGTCAGGTCGCCGCGCACGTCCCATTCCAGCAGCACGTCCCGCTGCCAGCCGCCGGCCAGCAGCGCGTGGCGCGCGAACAGGGCGTTCACGCGTGTCCTCCCGCCCTCGCCCAGCCGATCGCGGACTCCAGCAATTCGCGCAGCAAAGGCTGTACCTTGCCGGCGGCGTCGGGTTGATATTCGAACGGCGGCGCCTCGTCCATGTACAGGCACTGGCACATCTCGAGCTGGATCGCGTGCACGCCGGCGGCCGGATCGCCATAGAAGCGCGTGATGTGGCCGCCCTTGAAGCGGCCGTTGAAGACGAACGAAAACAGGTCCTGGGAATCCGCCACGCGCATCATCTCGCCCTGCAACTGCAGCGAGCATGAGCGGCCGTCGGCCGTGCCGAAGTTCAGGTCGGGCAGGCGGCCGTCGAAGAAGCGCGGCACGACGGATGCGATCGAATGCGCATCCCACAGCACGACCTGCCCGTGCAGCGCGAGCAGCCGGTCGAGTTCCGCGCGCAGTTGCTGGTGATACGGGCGCCAGTAGCGCTCCAGGCGGCGCTCGATCTCGTCGGTGTCCGGTTCGCGGCCGTCCTGGTACAACCGCTCGCGCGCGAACGTGTCGACGGGGCACAGGCGCGTCGTGTCCTGGCCCGGGTACAGGCTCGTGTCCTCGGGCGGACGGTTCAGGTCGATGACGTAGCGCGACCAGCGCGCGGACAACGTGGAGGCGCCAAGGCTGTCCGCGAACGCGTACAGGTCGGGCAGGTGCCAGTCCGTGTCGGCCCGCACCAGCGCGCACGACGCCATGGTCGCTGCGATGTCGTCGGGAATGTCGGTGCCCGCATGCGGTATCGACAGCAGCAGCGGCACGGAACCTGGCTTGAACCTGAAATCCATCGTGATCCCCTGATCAGTGCAGTGCGGCGAACAAGTCCTTGCACGCGGCCGACAGTTCGCCATCCATCACCATCCGGCGCGCCGCCTCGATGTCCGGCGCGAAAAACCGGTCTTCGTCGAACGCCGGCACGTGCTCGCGCAATTTTGCATGGACATGTTCCAGGTGGCTGGAGCTCGTCAGCGGCCGGTGGAATTCGATCCCCTGCGCCGCCGCCAGCAGCTCGATGCCGACAATGACACCCGTATTGTGCGCCATCTGGCCGAGACGGCGCGCCGCGAATGTCGCCATGCTGACGTGGTCTTCCTGGTTGGCGGACGTCGGCAGGCTGTCGACGCTGGCCGGATGCGCCAGCGACTTGTTTTCCGACGCCAGCGCGGCCGCCGTCACGTGCGCGATCATGAAGCCGGAGTTCACGCCCGGTTCGCGCACGAGGAACGGCGGCAGGCCGGACAAGGTGGAATCGATGAGCAGCGCGATGCGGCGCTCGGCCAGCGCGCCGATCTCGGCAATGGCCAGGGCCAGGATGTCGGCCGCGAATGCGACGGGTTCCGCGTGGAAATTCCCGCCGGAAATCACTTCACCGGAGTCGGGGAACACGAGCGGATTGTCCGTGACGGCGTTGGATTCGATCAGGAGTGTCCGGCCGGCCTGGGCGATGAGGTCCATCACGGCGCCCATCACCTGCGGCTGGCAGCGCAGGCTGTACGGGTCCTGCACGCGCTCGTCGCCGACGAGGTGCGAGGCGCGGATCGCGCTGCCCGCCACCAGCTGGCGATAAATCTTCGCCGCCGCGATCTGGCCCGGCTGGCCGCGCACTTCATGCACGCGCGGGTCGAATGGGGCGTCGCTGCCGCGGGCGGCGTCCAGCGACAGCGCGCCCGACACCATCGCCGCTTCCAGCAGGCGCTCGGCGAGGAACAGGCCGTTCAGGGCCAGCGCCGTCGACACCTGCGTGCCGTTGATCAGCGCAAGCCCCTCCTTCGCGGCCAGCACGACCGGTTCGATGCCGGCCGCGTCCAGCGCGGCGCGCGCATCCATCAGTTCGCCGCGCATGCGCACCTGGCCGACGCCCAGCATCGCGAGCGTCATGTGCGCCAGCGGCGCGAGGTCGCCGGATGCGCCGACGGACCCTTGCGACGGGATCGCGGGCATGATGCCGGCGTTGTACAGGGCGATCAGGGTGTCGATGATCAGCGGGCGCACGCCGGAATAACCGCGGGCGAGGCTGCCGATCTTGGTCAGCAGGATCAGGCGCACGACGTGATCCGGCAGGAGCTCGCCCGTACCGACGGCATGCGACAGGATCAGGTTCTGCTGCAGCTGCTCGAGCTGGGCCTGCGGGATGTGGCGCTTGGCCAGGATGCCGAAGCCCGTGTTGATGCCGTAGGCCGGATCGCCCTTGGCGACGATGGCCTGCACGGTGGCGGCCGAGGTCTCGATGGCGGCGTAGGCTTCCGGTGCGAGCGTGAGCGGACCGTGCGCGCCCCAGACGGCGCGCAGGTCGTTCAGGGACAAGGCGCCCGGTTGCAGGGTCAGGGAATGTGCTTGTGTCATGGTGTCGATATGCTTACTTGATCATCGGGAGGCGCAGGCCGAAACGCTTGGCCGTCTCGATCGCGAGTTCGTAGCCGGCATCCGCATGGCGCATCACGCCCGACGCGCAATCGTTGACGAGGACGCGGGCCAGGCGTTTATCCGCGGCCTCGGTACCGTCCGCCACGATGACGACGCCCGCATGCTGCGAATAGCCCATGCCGACGCCGCCGCCGTGGTGCAGCGACACCCACGTCGCCCCGCCGGCCGTGTTCAGCATGGCGTTCAGCAGCGGCCAGTCGGAGACGGCATCGGTACCGTCGCGCATCGCTTCCGTCTCGCGGTTCGGGCTCGCGACGGAGCCCGTGTCCAGGTGGTCGCGCCCGATCACGATCGGCGCTTTCAATTCGCCCGTGCGGACCATCTCGTTGAACGCGAGGCCGGCCAGGTGGCGCTCGCCCAGGCCCAGCCAGCAGATGCGCGCCGGCAGGCCCTGGAACGCGATGTGGTCGCGCGCCATGTCGAGCCAGCGGTGTACGCGCGTATGCTGCGGGAACAGCTCCTTGATCTTCGCGTCGGTTTTATGGATGTCTTCCGGGTCGCCGGACAGCGCCACCCAGCGGAACGGGCCGCGCCCCTCGCAGAACTGCGGGCGGATGTACGCGGGAACGAAGCCGGGGAAGTCGAAGGCGTTCTTGACGCCCTGGTCGAACGCGACCTGGCGGATGTTGTTGCCGTAGTCGACGGCGTACGATCCCATCGCCTTGAAGTCGAGGATCGCCTGCACGTGCACGGCGCACGATTCGGCCGCGGCCTGCTTCAGCGCAGCGTGCTGCGCCGGGTCGCGCTGGGCCGCCAGCCACTGCTCGACGGTCCAGCCGCGCGGCAGGTAGCCGTGGATCAGGTCGTGGGCGGACGTCTGGTCCGTCACGAGGTCCGGCACGAGACCGCCCTCTTTCGCCCTGCGCACGAGTTCCGGCAGCACGTCGGCCGCGTTGCCGAGCAGGCCGATGGAGACGGCTTCCTTGCGTTCCGTGTGGGCGCGGATCATGGCCAGCGCCTCGTCGATGTCCTTCGCCTGCTTGTCGAGGTAGCGGGTGCGCAGGCGGAAGTCGATGCTGCTCTGCTGGCATTCCACGTTCAGCGACACGGCGCCGGCGAATGTCGCGGCCAGCGGCTGCGCGCCGCCCATGCCGCCCAGGCCCGCCGTCAGGATCCAGCGACCGGACATGTCGCCGCCAAAGTGCTGGCGGCCGGCTTCCGCGAATGTCTCGTAGGTGCCCTGCACGATGCCCTGGGTGCCGATGTAGATCCAGCTGCCGGCCGTCATCTGGCCGTACATGAACAGGCCTTTGCGATCGAGCTCGTTGAAATGCTCCCACGTCGCCCATTTCGGCACGAGGTTCGAGTTCGCCAGCAGCACGCGCGGGGCGTCGGGGTGCGTCTGGAACACGCCGACCGGCTTGCCGGACTGGATCAGGAGGGTCTGGTCGTCGTCGAGATCGCGCAGCGACGCGAGGATCTGGTCGAAGCAGGCCCAGTCGCGCGCCGCGCGGCCGATGCCGCCGTAGACCACGAGCCCCTGCGGGTTTTCCGCCACCTCGGCATCCAGGTTGTTCTGCAGCATGCGGTAGGCCGCCTCGGTCAGCCAGCTTTTACATGTGAGCTCGCTGCCGCGCGGGGCGCGGATGACGCGGGTGGGATCGAAACGCGGGTCTTTGGTCATGACGGACTCCTCGATGGGCATTCCAGGAAGTCTAAGTTGTCTATACAACCTCGTCAAGGGCGATAACTGAGGTTGGGTCGATAGCGCAGCAATTCATTGTCCACCCGGTCGACGAGGCCGGACAGCGTGTACGGCGTCCCCAAGGTCGCGGCCGCGCCGAACGACGCCACGGCGCGCATCAGCACGTATTGCGGGGCCTCGCCGCCCGCCTGCAGCCGGTACCACGTCTGGCGCGCCGTGCCGCGCGCGCGTGCCACCGCCTGCTCGAACGCCGCTTCCTGGCCGGGGCGGATGTGGTAAGTCGTCAGGTTCAGGAACGGCGACGCGTCCGGCAACGGTTCGCCCGCACTCATCGCGTCCATGCGCTGGTAGATGCCGTGGCTGACGAAGTCGGCGTACGGCACCACGTTCACGTTGTTGTCGGCGGCGTCGGCGGCGGGCTGCACGGCCGCGTCGAAGTCGGCGGCCGCGTGGCCGAACGTGCCGTCCATGAAGCGGTTGATGCGGTTGCCCAGCACGAAGGTCCAGCCGTACCACGTCCACGGATCCTGCACGCCCTTGTGCCATTGCAGGTGCCGCTCGTAGCCCTTTTCAAACGCCTCGGCCTGGCCAGGCTTGGGGACGATGACGACCATGCGGGCATAAGACTGCGCCCAGGCCGGGGAAACGGCCACGAATGCGAGAGCGGCGACGAGAGCTTTCATCATGGTTTTCGGTACACCTGTTGGCCGCCGACCCACGTCTCGAGCACGCCGGTCTTGTGGATGTCGTACGGGGAGATTTTGAAGAGGTCGCGGTCGATGACGATGAAGTCCGCGTACTTGCCCGCTTCGAGCGAGCCGAGCGTCTTTTCCTGGTGGCCGGCATACGCCGCGTCGAGCGTGAAGCAGCGGAAGGCTTCTTTCAGCGACATCTCCTGCTCGGGATACCAGCCGGCGATCGGATTGCCGTTCGCATCCTGGCGCGTGACGGCCGCGTGGATGCCGAAGAACGGGTTCGGTGCCTCGACCGGGAAATCCGAGCCGCACGCGATGCGCGAACCCTGCGCGAGGAACGTGCGCCACGCGTACGCGCCCTTGATGCGCTCGGGGCCGATGCGCTGCTCGGCCATGTTCTTGTCGGACGTCGCGTGCGTCGGCTGCATCGACGGGATGATGCCAATGCTTTTGAATCTCGGGATGTCGGCCAGCGTCACGACCTGGGCATGCTCGATGCGGTGGCGCAGCGCCTGGCCGCGGTTGGCCGGGATCTCCCTGGCGAACGTGTCGAGGATCTGGCGGTTGCCGGCGTCGCCGATCGCGTGCACGTTGACCTGGTAGCCCTTCTTCATCGCCTTGGCGATCATCGCGTCGATCTCGCCGTTCGAATGGAACAGCAGGCCGTGCGAATGCGGATCGTCCGTGTACGGCGCCAGCAATGCGGCGCCGCGGCTGCCCAGCGCGCCGTCGGCGTACAGCTTCACGGCGCGCAGCGCGTACATGTCGCGGCCGTACGTGTTCAGCGGGCCGTTTCTCGCCAGCTGGTCGAAGTCGGCGCCAGTCCCGCCGATCATCGCGTAGATGCGCGCCGTCAGCCTGCCGTGGTCCGCGTAATCGCGGTACAGCCGGTCCTGGGCGATGCCGATGCCCGCGTCGTGCGCGCTCGTGAGGCCGACGCTGGCCATCGTGCCCAGCGCGCGGTCGAGCATCGTGCGCGCTTCCTGTTCGGTCGGTTGCGGCAGCACCTTCTGGATCATCGCCTGCGCCGCATCGACCAGCACGCCCGTCGCGTGGCCGGCAGCGTCGCGCACGATCTTGCCGCCGACCGGGTCCGGTGTCTTGTCCGTGACGCCGGCCAGTGCCAGTGCGCGGCCGTTGGCCCAGCCGGCGTGGCCGTCGACGCGTTCCAGCCACACAGGCCGGTCGGCCACGACGCCATCGAGCTCCTGCGCCGTCGGGAAGCGGCCCAGCTTCCAGTTCTCCTGGTTCCAGCCGCGCCCGCGCACCCACGCAGCCTTGGCGTTGGCGCGCGCGTAGTCGCCGATGGCGGCCAGCGCCTGCGGCAGCGACACCGTGGCAGACAGATCGAGCTGCGTCAGCATCTCGCCCAGACCGAACACGTGGCCATGCGCGTCGATGAGGCCCGGGAGCACGGTGCGGCCGGCCATGTCGACATGCTTCGCCTGCGGGGTTTTCGCGTTGACTTCAGCGGCAGTGCCGACGGCGAGGATGCGGCCGGCGTCGTCGAACGCGAGCGACGCGAACTGGACGACGTCGCCCTTCGCGTTCAGCGTGTAGCCGTTGGCGTTGTCGATGACGGTGGTGGCGTGGGCCGTGGCGGCCGTGAGGGCCAGGGCGATCAGGGTGCACTGCAGGGGCCTTGTGGGCTTGTGGCGCATGGGGTCTCCGTTCTTGTGATCGATGAACCGGGATACGATTCAAACGCAACAAACAGAGTGTATCGAAATTTACATTGTGGTCAATCGCCCTGCCATCGGTTCGATGGCAAGAACCGGAGGGTACGGCGTGTCGTACGGTGGTCCAATCGTGGTCCGACTCATGGAGACCCACGATGCTTACCCTGTACGATTACCTGCCCTCGCAGAACGCCTGGAAAGTCCGCCTGCTGCTGAACCATCTCGACATCCCCTACCGCACGGAGATCGTGCGCATCTTCGAAGGCGAAGGCCAGCGCCCGGACTTCCTGGCCATGAATCCGACCGGCGCCGTGCCCGCGCTGCGCCTGCCCGACGGCCGCACGCTGGCCGAGTCGAACGCCATCCTGACGTACCTGGCGCACGGCACGCCGTATCTGCCGGCCGATCCGTTCGACCAGGCGAAGGTGCAGCAATGGCTGTCGTTCGAACAGGACCACGTGGCGTCGATCGCGACGCTGCGCCACTGGACGCTGACGGGCAAGCTGGCACGGCGCGCGCCGGCGCTGGTCGACCGCCTGCGCCGCGTCGCGGACAAGGCGCTGGCGATCCTCGACCGCGAACTGGCGCAGCGCCCGTTCATCGCGGGCGCTGCGTACACGATCGCCGACATGTCGCTGTTTGCCTACGTCCACCGGGCCGACGAGGCCGGGCTCGCGCTGTCCGACTATCCCGGCGTCAATCGCTGGATCGGGCGCGTGCGCGCGCAGCCGGGGTTCCTCGGCACCGTGTACCCGTATTCGATCGACCCGTTCTCGGGCGGCGAACTGCCGTGAACGCGCGCGCTCACTCGAGCTGGATACGCGTGATGTAATAGCCCGGATAGGCGGCGGCCTGGCCTTGCCAGATGAGGGTGTCGATGGTCTTGCCGGCCGCGTTGATGTCCTTCAGCGGCACTTCGACGACGGCCCACGTCTTCGCCTTGAGCTGGATGGCGAAGTCGGCGTCGATCGCCTTGCCGTCGGCCATGGCCTTGATCATCAGGGTCTGGCCGCCGTCCTTGCCGCCGTTGATGACGAAGGTCAGCTTGCTGTAGCCCTCGGTGGAAAACGGCTCATGGTGCAGTGCGAGCGCGCTCCACGGCTCGCCTTCGACGCGGATCGGCTTGCCGTTACCGACCGACATCGACAACTGCGTCTTCGCCCAACTGTAGTTCTGGAAACCGTTCTTCAATTCGTCATCGTAGAGGACGAGGGGTTGCGGCAGCTCCCCGGCCCGGGCCAGGCTTCCGCCAGACACGCCGGCCACGCCGAGGGCGGCCAGGAACAGGCGACGCGATACGCTCATGGTTGTCTCCGTTGGATTATCGTTGTATGCCTGCTGAGGTGCAGGTTTGTCGATGCTACGACGGGGACATATGCATATCCAACGGCTGGTAAAAATTATTGCCCGACTGACGGATTTCATAAACCAACACCGGGGTCAGAGCCCGATTTTTGGAAAGTTCCACATGCAAATTGTCCGGATATCTCCGTACGGTTGATCTTGCTCGACGTCTTCGGGCGACGATTCTGTATCGTCTCGTCTTTCGTCGCTTTCGCTTTCGCCATGCCACGTCCGCGCCGCCTTGTCCTACCGTCGGTACCGCTCCATGTCATCCAGCGAGGAAACAATCGGATTCCGTGCTTCACCTGTCGAAGCGACTATCTGGTGTATCTCGACATATTGCGTGAATGTGCATACGACTGCGGTTGTGCTCTGCATGCCTACGTACTGATGACCAATCACGCCCATTTGCTTTTGTCTCCAGATGATGAGCACGGAGCCAGCGTACTGATGCGGCGCCTCGGTCAACGTTATGTGCAATATTTCAACCGTCACCACACGCGTACGGGCACCTTGTGGGAAGGCCGCTTTCGTTCTTGCCTGGTGCTCGACGAGCAATATTTTCTGGCATGCCAGCGCTACATCGAGCTGAACCCTGTGCGCGCGCGCATGGTGGACAAGCCAGAACACTACCCCTGGTCCAGCTACCAAACAAATGCCCTCGGACAGGATAGCTCGCTGATCAAACCGCATCTCGCATATTTGCGCCTGCACCATGAAACGATCGCGCGCCAGGCTGCGTACAGGCAGCTATGCGAAGACGCATTGCCCGATCAACTTATCTCCGAAATCAGGGTCGCCAGCAATGGCAATCGTCCTCTTGGCACGGCAGCATCAAGCGAGACGGCGCCAGACTAAGCGCTGGAGCAATTGCCAAAAATCGGGCTCTGACCCCGGTTCTCAGCTGGCGTCGTGGAAGATGATCCCGAGCGTATGCCGGTGCCCGCTGCGCACGCGGCTCACGCCGTGGCGCATGTTGACGCGGTAGATGCCGCGCGTGCCGTTGACGGGGCGGGTGTGTACCGGGAAGACGACGGCGTCGCCCTGCCCCAGCGGCACCACTTCGACGCGTGACTGCATGCGCGGGCGCTGTTCCGTCAGGACGAATTCGCCGCCGCCGAAATCCACGCCGGGACGCGACAGCAGCACGGCCACCTGCAGCGGGAAGACAAACTCGCCGTACAGGTCCTGGTGCAGGCAGTTGTAGTCGCCCGGACCGTATTGCAGCAGCAGGGGCGTCGGCCGCAACTGGCCGGCCGCGTGGCAGCGCGCCAGATAGTCGGCGTGGGCGTCCGGGTAGCGTTCCTCCAGACCGAGCGCCGCTTGCCAGCGGTTGGCGATGCGCGCCAGCGGCGGATACAGCGCCGTGCGCAGGTCCGACAGGCCAGGCGGCAGCGGGTACGCGTAATAGCGATATTCTCCCCGCCCGAAGCCGTGCCGTTCCATCACGACGCGGCTGCGGAATAGCGCATCGTCTCCATAGCCGGCGGCATACGCCGCGCACTGGTCCGGATCCAGCAGGGACGGCAGCACGGCGCAACCGGACGTGTCCAGATCGTCGCCGACGCGATCCCAGTCGATGCCCGTCATGCCTCCACCTCGTTGGAGGCGGCAGCCTGGCTGGCCTCGCGCTGGAGCAGCGCGTGCTTGCGTTCGACACCCCAGCGGTAGCCGGAGATCGAGCCGTCGTTGCGCACGACACGGTGGCAGGGAATCGCCACCGCCACCGGATTGGCGGCGCAGGCCCCGGCGATGGCGCGCGCGCCCTGCGGCATGCCAAGGCGCGCGGCCAGCTCGGCGTAGCCAACCGTCTGCCCGGCCGGAATCTGCCGCAGCGCCTGCCACACGCGCTGCTGGAACGCGGTGCCGCGCACGTCGAGCGGCAAGTCGAGCCCGAGGCGCGGCGCCTCGACGAAGGCAACGACCTGCGCCACCGTGCGTTCGAAGCCGGGCTCGGCGCCGATCAGGTCGGCCTTCGGGAAGCGGTCCTGCAGGTCGCGCACGAGTGCGTCGGGATCGTCGCCCAGCAGGATGCAGCAGATACCCTTGTCGGTCGCGGCGATGAGCAGCGCGCCCAGCGAGCACTGCGCCACGGCGAAGCGGATGGCTTCCCCGCCACCGCCCGCACGATAACGCTTCGGCGTCATGCCCAGTACGCCGGACGACGCGGCATAGAACCGGCCGCTCGAATTGAAGCCGGCGTCGTAGGCGGCCGCGGTGACGGTGCCGGCCTGCGCGAGGCCCTGCTTCAGACGCTCGGCCCGGCGCGCCGCCGCATAGGCCTTCGGCGTGATCCCCGTGTGCGCCTTGAAGATGCGGTGGAAGTGGAAGCGGCTCATGCCGCAGGCTTCGGCCAGGCTGGCGAGGTCCGGTTCTTCCTCGGCGGCCTCGATCAGGCGACAGGCCTTCGCCACGGCCTCGGCCTGGCGCTCGACCAACGGCGGCGCGTCCGGGCGGCAGCGCAGGCAGGCGCGAAAACCCGCCGCCTCGGCATCGTGCGGCGTCGCGTGGAAAGCGACGTTGGCACGGCGCGGCGTGCGCGACGGGCACGAGGGCCGGCAGTACACGCCGGTGCTGCGCACGGAATAATAAAACTGGCCGTCGGCCTCGCGTGCACGGGCGACCACGGCGGCCCAGCGCTCGTCGTCGGTGAGCCAGGCGGCAGCGGATTGAGGGATGGTGGCGGTGTTCATCTCGGTCTCCAGATTCTCGATGGCCCCATCGTAAGCGCCGGCGTGCCGGCAAACACTTCGGGTCTTGCTTTCGAATTCGCGATGCTAGAATGTCGCCTCCCCGACGAGGTGACCAGATTCCGGAGAGTAGTTTGGACGAACAGATCGCGCAAGACAGCACGCCCATTTTCCAGCGTATCAAGGATTATCTGCTCGGCGAGATCGCGTCGGGCCGCTGGAAGGAAGGCGACCTGGTGCCGTCCGAGCAGGCGCTCGTGCGCCAGTTCGGCGTCTCGCGCATGACCGTCAACCGCGCCGTGCGCGAGCTGACCGCGGAACAGGTGCTCACGCGCCGTCAGGGTTCGGGCACCTATGTCGCGCCGCAGAAGTACCAGGCGACGCTGGTCGAGATCCGCAATATCGCCGACGAGGTGCGCGCACGCGGCCACGTGCACGCGAGCCATCCGCGCCTGCTGGAACAAAGCCCGGCGGGCGAGGCGCTGGCGCGCCAGTTCGAACTGGAGCCCGGCACGCCGCTGTTCCATTCGCTGATCGTACACGACGAGAACGGGCAGCCGATCCAGGTCGAGGACCGCTGGGTCAATCCGGCCTGCGCGCCTGCCTACCTGGAACAGGACTTCGCGCGCATCACGCCCAACGAACACCTGATGGAAGCCGCGCCGCTGCAGGGCGCCACCTACAGCATCGAAGCGCTGCCGGCGCCGCGCGAGGTGGCGGAAATGCTCGGCATCGCGCCCGGCACGTCGTGCCTCGTGCTGAAGCGCCGCACGACGTCGGGCGGGCGGGTGGCCTCCGTCGTGACGATGTGGCACCCAGGCCATTTATATAAATTCACAGGCAGCGTCGGCTGATTTAATGTGATAATTGGTGAGGTCAATCAGGAACCTTGAGCATGTTGAGATTTTGTACAAAGCTCACGAACACGTTCCAAAAAAATCGGTTATTATTCCGATTAAACCCCGCCTGACATCCTCTTGCAGCTCTTCCACTATTGAATATTGCACACATTGGCACCACCTTTGTGCAGCAAGCCAGTCTGACAAGTACGGGAACCGGCTGACACTACCGAGCAGGATCGACGAGAGTCCGAAAGACCTGCAGGCGTTAATTGACCTACCTCTCTTGAGGAAAACATGAGCGAAAACATCAAACACATCAGCGATGCATCTTTCGAAACCGACGTGCTCAAGTCCGAGCGCCCGGTCCTGGTCGACTTCTGGGCCGAGTGGTGCGGCCCCTGCAAGATGATTGCCCCGATCCTGGAAGAAGTCGCGAAAGAATACGACGGCAAGCTGCTGATCGCGAAGATGGACGTCGACGCCAACCAGGCCGTTCCGGCCAAGTTCGGCATCCGCGGCATCCCGACGCTGATCCTGTTCAAGAACGGTGTCGCAGCCGCCCAGAAAGTCGGCGCGATGGCAAAAGGCCAACTGACTGCTTTCATCGATAGCAACATCTGATACCATTAGGTGGCGGCAGCGCGCCCGCACTGCCGCCTGTTCCGGCCCGGGTAGACGATCGATTCCGATCCTATCCCTTTGATTAACCCACGCAGTTCCCTCCCCTACCTTTACTTTCCCGTCACGGGACACCCGACACATGCACTTATCTGAACTGAAGGCAATGCACGTCTCCGCCCTTCTGGAGATGGCGATCAGCCTGGATATCGACAACGCAGCCCGCCTGCGCAAACAAGAACTGATGTTCGCGATTCTCAAGAAGCGCGCGAAACAAGGCGAACAGATTTTCGGCGACGGTGCGCTCGAAGTGTTGCCGGACGGGTTCGGTTTCCTGCGATCGCCGGATGCGAGCTACATGGCTTCCACCGACGACATCTACATCTCGCCATCGCAGATCCGCCGTTTCAACCTGCATACGGGTGACTCGATCGAAGGCGAGGTCCGCACGCCGAAGGATGGCGAGCGCTACTTCGCACTGGTGAAGGTGGACAAGGTCAACGGCGAATCGCCGGAAGCCTCGAAGCACCGCATCCTGTTCGAAAACCTGACGCCGCTGCATCCGAACGAGCCGCTGCGCCTCGAGCGCGACATGAACGGCGCGGAAAACATCACCGGCCGCATCGTCGACCTGATCTCGCCGATCGGCAAGGGCCAGCGCGGCCTGCTGGTCGCCTCGCCGAAGTCGGGCAAGTCGGTGATGCTGCAGCACATCGCCCACGCGATCACCGCCAACCACCCGGACTGCACGCTGATCGTCCTGCTGATCGACGAACGTCCCGAGGAAGTGACGGAGATGCAGCGCTCGGTGCGCGGCGAAGTCGTCGCCTCGACCTTCGACGAACCGGCCACCCGCCACGTGCAAGTCGCGGAAATGGTGCTGGAGAAGGCCAAGCGCCTCGTCGAGATGAAGAAGGACGTCGTGATCCTGCTGGACTCGATCACCCGCCTGGCACGCGCCTACAACACCGTGATCCCGGCCTCGGGCAAGGTGCTGACCGGTGGTGTCGACGCCAACGCGCTGCAGCGTCCGAAGCGTTTCTTCGGCGCCGCCCGCAACGTCGAGGAAGGCGGCTCGCTGACCATCGTCGCGACCGCGCTGATCGAGACCGGCTCGCGCATGGACGACGTGATCTACGAGGAATTCAAGGGCACCGGCAACATGGAAGTCCACCTCGAGCGCCGCCTGGCCGAGAAGCGCGTCTACCCGGCGATCAACCTGAACAAGTCGGGTACCCGCCGCGAAGAACTGCTGATCAAGCCGGACCAGCTGCAGAAGATCTGGATCCTGCGTAAGCTGCTGTACTCGATGGACGAGATCGAGGCGATGGAGTTCATCCTCGACAAGATGCGCGCGACCAAGAACAACGTCGAATTCTTCGACCTGATGCGTCGCGGCGGCTGATCCTCCAGCCCTGGCATCGAACGAAAAAGGCGAGTCGTACTCGCCTTTTTTGTTTTATGCGCTACGATTCATCTAGGTCAAGCCCAAGGGTGTCCAGGCGCGGAAAATCCGCACCAAGACAACCAAGGAGGCCAAGATGATGTTCAACGAACTACGCGACGTCCCGGCGCACAACAAGGATGTGCTGCTCGACCGCCGGCTGACGGTTCTCGAAACCCGCTTCGACACCACGCTGACCATGTTACCCAACAAAGCAGACCTGTCGGAACTGAAGGCCGAACTCAAGGCCGACATCCATGGCGAATCGGCTCACCTGAGCAAGTGGATGGCGGCAACCGCCATCACGATGGTCATCGGTTTCGGCGGCATGATCCTCACCATGATGTCGCGCCTGCACGCCGCCTGAGCGGCATCCGCAAGGCGCCGGTTGCCTTGGGAGCACGGCTGGCTTATAATCGCCGGTTCCGTATCCAACCCTGGCAAGTGATCGGCAATCGGGTCAAGAAGCAGGTCGACCGACGAAGTGCCGTTTGGCTACCAACTTAAACCAAGGCAAAACCATGAAGACCGATATCCATCCGGATTACCGCGAAGTCGTGTTCCACGACCTCTCCTGCGATTTCAAATTCATCACCCGCTCGACCATCTCGACCCGCGAAACCATCAATTTCGAAGGTAAAGACTACCCGCTGGTCAAGATCGAGGTGTCCGCTGAATCGCACCCGTTCTTTACCGGCAAGCACAAGATCGTCGACACCGCTGGCCGCGTTGAAAAATTCCGCCAGAAGTTCGGCTCGGTCGGTTCGAAGACCAGCGTCGCCAACGGCTAAGTCCCCGACGAGCGAACATCCGGGAAGCCTTCGGGCTTCCAAGAAGGAAGCCCCGGGGCTTCCTTTTTTTTCGTCGTCGCCACCCTGCGTTACGCCTCGTAGCAATGCCACCGCGACGCTTTGCCACGGTCCCCTTATACTACGCGACATTAATTTATTGCATTACTTCGCGCCCTATCGATGAAACCCGTCCGCCTACCCGCCGCCGCCACCCTCGCGCTGCCACGCTGGGCTTTGTACGCACTCGGCCTGTTGTACATCCTGCCGGGCCTGATCGGGCGCGATCCGTGGAAGGATGACGCCGCCAGTTTCGGCATCATGTGGACGATGGCGCACGGCGGCATCCAGGACTGGCTGATGCCGCACATCGCCGGCCTGCCCGCACCCGAGGAAGGGCCGCTGGCGTTCTGGCTCGGGGCGCTGTGCATCAAGCTGTTCGGCTGGCTCGTGGGCGACGTGCTCGGGGCGCGCATCTCGACCATCGGCATTTTCGTGCTGGGCACGGTATCGCTGTGGCACACGGCATTCCACCTGGGCCGGCGGTCGGAAGCGCAACCGCTGCGCCTGGCCTTCGGCGGCCAGCCCGAGCCGGACGATTACGGCCGCACGCTGGCCGACACGGCCGTCCTGATTTACCTCGGCTGCCTGGGCCTGCTGCTGCACAGCCACGAGACGCTGGCCGTCACCCTGCAGGGCGCGTTGCTGTCCTGGTTCCTGTTCCGCTCGGTGCGCTACATCGAGGACAGCACGCCGCGCAACGCCGTACAGGTCGGCGTAGCGCTGGGCCTGCTCACCTTGACGCGCGGCTTCGCGCCGCCGCTGGCCCTGCTGGCCGCCCTCTACCTGTGCATCCGCTTCCTCAAGCTGCCGTCGGCGTCCCTGCTGCGCCATCTCGGCCAGGCTGCAGGCACCGCGCTGCTCATCACGCTCGTGTGGGCCATCCCGGCCACGCTGGCGCATCCGTACGGCCTGTCGCCCGTCGGCGGCTGGCTGGCCTGGAATGCCGAGCAGTTGAGCGTGCCGGGCTGGCATGCGATCAAGGCGTTCTTCCGCGTCGGCATCTGGTATTTCTGGCCGGCGTGGCCGTTCGCCGCCTGGGCCGCCTGGGCCTGGCGCCGGCAGCACGGGCTGCTGCACATCATCCTGCCGACCTTCTTCGTGGGCGTGCTGACGCTCGTGATCCTGTGCGACCCGATCCCGGAAAGCGGCGACCTGCTGAAGCTGCTGCCGCCGATGGCGCTGATGGCCGCGTTCGGCCTGCCGACGATGAAGCGCGGCGCGATCAATGCGATCGACTGGTTCTCGGTGATGGTGCTGACCCTGCTGGGCGGGATGGTCTGGCTGTTCTGGATCGCCAAGCTGACGGGCTGGCCCGCGCAGCTGGCCAGGAACGCCCTCAAGCTGGTCCCGGGCTTCAAGCCGGAATTCGGCATCGTCGCCTTCCTCGTCGCGGCCGCGGCGACGGTCGGCTGGATCTTCCTCGTGCACTGGCGCCTGTCGCGCCAGCCGTCGGTGCTGTGGCGCGCCGTGGTGCTGTCGTCGGGCGGCCTGATCCTGTTGTGGGTCCTGCTGATGACGCTGTTCCTGCCGGACCTGAACTACGGCAAGAGCTACGCCAGCGTGGCCCAGCAGATCGCCGCGCGCCTGCCGGCCGGCGCCGACTGCATCGACACGAACGTCGGCGCACCCCAGCGTGCTTCGTTCGCCTACTTCGGCCACCTGCCGTTCGCCCCCGTCGACGGCGGCGCGTGCAGCTACATGCTGCTGCAGGACAGCGTCGGCCAGAAGGTGCCCGCCCAGTCCGGTCCGATGCAGAACGGCGCGCTCGTGCGCGGCGGTGCGGCGCTGCCGTTCCACGGCCGCGACTGGACGCTGCTGTGGGAAGGCCGCCGCCCGTCCGACCGCGACGAACGCTTCCGCCTGTACCGGCGCGTACGCTGAGCGCTCAGCGGCGCGGGATGCGCCGCACGCCCGCGCGCACCCGCGCGGGCTGGCGCCGGCGCCATGCCAGCGTCGTCAACACACCCAGGCCGGCCACCAGCATCCCCCAGGTCTGCGGCTCCGGCACCGGCGAGATCGTCAGATCGGCCCCGAATGCCCCACCGCCGACGCCCCGCACCTCGCCATTCACCTGGATCGCGTAGGAACCGCTCGTCATTCCAAAGCCGGAGAGTGCCCAGGAATCCGGCGCATCGGCGCCCGAACCCGTCAGATCGATGCCCGCGATGGCGGTCCCCAGCACGGCCTTCGTGACCGGATCGTAGCGGTACAGGGAAAGGCCCGTGATCAGGAGGTCCTTCGTCTGCGGCGTGTCCAGGTAGGACGACGTCAGCGAGGCGGCCGCATCGAACGGCGTGCCGACGTCGAACGTGAAGATGTCGGTGAAGGTGCTGCCGGTGGTCGATTGCGCGAACGTATCGCCGAAATGCGCGTTGAAGCCGCCCAGGCCATCGTCCGCCATGACGACCGGGGCCGTGCGGTTGACCGTCGCCGCCCCCGCGCCTTGCGCCATCAGGGCCGCCCCCGCGACCATGGCCAGAACGAGAGATTTGAGTTTCATGATAGTTCCGTTGAGAGATTAATCGGACTCGCTATCCAGGAGCAGGTGTCTTTACACCGATCCGTCCGAACAGCTTAAGTTTCGAAAGCCTGACTAACCGTTAGATCTCGCACAAATTCCCATCATTTCTAGACAGAAAAGAATTTTCCACCTAGAAATCTTTCGTTCCAGAAAAATTCTTCTCGGAAAAAGCTCATTTGAGGGAAGTCAATCCACCATGGGGGCGCTTGATCAAAATGGAGTTGTAGCGGTCCCAGCCGTCGTTCAACAAAAGGAGTTCGACATGAAAAGCGTGACATTCTCCGAGATCGAGCGCGTCCGGAAGGGACCGCACCGCCCCACCTCTCTCGCGCCGGCGCAGCGCCGGGCGGTGCTGCTGCTGAGCATGGTGCTGGGCCTGCCCGCGCTGGCGTTCGCCTTCCACCTCGTCGATCCGACGGCGCCGCTCGGCTACATCGTCGTGCCGGTCCTGCTGGGCGGCGTGCTGCCGGCGATCGCGCGCACGCTTCCCGGCCGCTTCGAGGTCACGACGCGCTTTGCGGCCTGCCATCTGGTCGGCACGCTGGACGATGCGATGGAACAGCTCGGCTATGCGCCGGTCGATCGCGGCCCCGGCACCGTGCGCTACCGCATGCGCGCGGCGCGCTGGCCCGCATGGAAAAACGCCGACATCACGGTGACCGTGCGTGACCACATGCTCGAAGTCACCGGCCCCGTGCGCACGTTGCACGTGCTGCGCCGGCAACTCAGTTGCTGAAGGCTTTTACACTTTCATCGGCAGGATCACCATCTGCAAGCCTTCCAGGTGCAGGCGGCGCTGCACCGCCAGCGCCGCCTGGTTGTGCAGCAGCCGCGTGAACCAGTTGTCGGATGCGAAAATCAATTTACTGGTGAAGAAGATCGAGTTCGGATACTCGTGATTGATCTGCTCGCACATGCGGGTCACCTCTTCCACCGCATCCGTGCCGAAGCCGATGTACGACGCCGACGCCATCCCGTGGCTCTGGCAGAAATCGACGAAGTATTCCAGCGTCCGCGCCGCATCCATCCGCATCTTCTCGAGCGCGCCCTCGCCGCCGTAGGCGTGGGCGTCGACCGTGCGCGCGTTCACGAACAGGAAGTTCTTGAAGTGGCCGGGGAACATGCGCAGCACCCACAGCAGCGCGTGCAGACCGCCGCCGCGCGAGTTGCCGACGATGAAGACGGCCGTCTGCGCGTCCGGTTCGGGATCGACGGCTTCCTTCACCGGGCCGAACGGCTGGTTGGCGAACACCCGGTCGACGGAACGGATGGCGCGCTTCGTTTCGCGGTAGTGGTTGCGGATGAAGATGCACAGGCCCGCGATGGCCGCGATGATCAAGGCCGTGGCCCAGCCGCCCTGCGTAAAACGTTCGACGAGCAGGATCGCCAGGATGCCCGCGCAGATGATGAACCCCGTCAGCGACAGCAGGAAGCGCCGCACCCAGCGTGCGTCCTTGCGATGGCGCCACCAGTACAGGCACAGGCCGAACAGCGAGATCGCGAACGTGAGGAACACGGAGATCGAATACAGCACGACGAGCAGCGTGACCTGGCCCCGCGTCCAGAACAGGATCGCCAGCGCCGCGATGCCCATCACGAGGATGCCGTTCTGCGTGACGAGGCGCGTGGACAGGTAGCGGAACTGGTGGGGCACCCAGGAATCGCCCGCCATGTTCGACAGCACGGACGGCCCACCGAGGAAGCCGGTATTCGCCGCCACGAACAGCAGCCCGGCCTCGAACGCGAGGACGACGGCGAGCAGGATCTTGTTCACCAGTTCGCCGCCCAGGCCCATGTTGGCGATGATGCGGCGGAAGGTGGTCGCGTTCAGCGTCTCGCCGGCGGTCGGCTGCGCGTCCCACAACAGGTACAGCAGGATGATGCCGCCGGCCGTGACGGCAAGCGACAGGGCCATGTAGAACATCGTCATCTTGCCCGTGCGGACGCGCGGCTCGGCCAGCAGGTTGACGTTGTTCGACACGGCCTCGAGACCCGTATAGGTACCTCCGCCCTGCGAATACGCGAGCAGCAGCATGCCGGCCACGCCGGCCCAGCCGATCTCGCCGGCCAGCGAGCTTGTCTCGGCCATGGTATCCGGCACGAGCTGCGGCAGATGCGACGCATGCGCGACGATACCGTACACGATCAGCACGAGGTGCGTGGCGACGAAGCCGAGGAAGATCGGCAGCAGGATCTGGATCGCCTCCTTCAGCCCGCGCAGGTTCATCACGATCAGCAAGCCGATGAAAAACGCTTCGGCCCACAGTTTATAAGGCTGGAAGCCGAGCGGCAGGAACGACGCGAGCGCATCGACGCCGGATGCGATCGAGATCGCGATGGTCAGCACGTAGTCGAGGATCAGGGCGGCGCCGGACACGAGGCCGAGATACGGCCCGACGAGCTTGGTGGCCACGCGATAGCCGCCGCCCCCGGTCGGGAACAGCTCGATCACCTGGTTATACGCGAGCGCGATGATGAAGACCGTGACGGCGGTGGCGACGGCCATGTACAGGCCGAGGTGGGTGTGGACGCCGAGCGCGCGAAAGGTTTCTTCGGGACCGTACGATGAGGAGGACAGGCCGTCTGCACCGAGGCCGACCCAGGCGAGGAAGGCAACCAGGGCCATCGAGTGACGCGTCTCGCTCTTCATGGGGTCGAGCGGCTTGCCGAGGATGATCTCGCGTATTTTCTTATTCTTCATCGTACAGGCCGCCTAGCCGGACGGCGCGTTTGCTCAGGTAGGCGAGATCATACGCCGGAACGCTCACTGCGCCCACTGCGCCCACCGCTGAGCGCACGCACTCTGGTCAGTTTTGCATTCCATGTGCTAATATGCGCGCCTGCGCTTGCAGCCTCTGTGGCGGAATTGGTAGACGCACTTGACTCAAAATCAAGCGCCGAAAGGCGTGCCGGTTCGATTCCGGCCGGAGGCACCACGAACATGAATTACCCCGTCTCATCTCAGCTCAAAACCCGCATCCTCCCAGAGGAGAGCGGGTTTTTTGTTGTCTCTCTTCATCTCATCAGGCTTCGACCCATCGCACGTAGATACCGTCATTTTTGGCGGTATCTCCGAATACCGATGAACACATACCGTCACGATGAGAGAGAGCATGAGCTTAACGGATACCTTTGTCCGACAGGTTAAACAAACTAAACCTGGCGGAGATAAACATAGTGATGGGCAAGGCATGTACTTGCTCGTCAACGCCGCCGGCAAATACTGGCGCTTTGACTATCGCTTCCTCGGGAAGCGCAAGACTTTGGCATTGGGCGTCTACCCGGACGTCAGCTTGGCCAAGGCCCGCGCGCGTCGTCAGGAAGCGCGTGAACTGCTCGCGGAAGGCATCGATCCCGGTGCCGCCAAGCGCGATGCCAAGAACGCCAAGTTGATCGCCGCCCAGCACACGTTTGAGGCAGTGGCACGACTGTGGCTGGAGAAAACTAAACCGGAACGTGCAGCGATCACCCAGGAGAAGGTCCAGAACTGGTTGACCCACGACCTGTTCCCTGCCCTCGGTTCCCGCCCCATTTCAACCATTAAGCCTCGCGATGTTCTGGTCGCGCTCCAACGGATCGAGGCGCGCGGCGCCAACGAGTCCGCGCACCGAGTCAAATCCCTGTGCGGCCAAGTATTTCGCTTCGCTGTGGCGATCGGTCTGGCGGAGCGCGACGTGACGGTCGACCTCAAAGGTGCGCTGGCGTCCGTCAAGGCAAACCACTTCGCGGCGATCACAGAGCCCCACGAGGCAGCCAAGCTGCTCACGGCGATTCATGGCTATAGCGGACATCCCTATGCTGCTGCCGCGCTCAAGCTGGCGCCGCTGGTCTTCGTGCGCCCTGGTGAGCTGCGCAGCGCGGAATGGAGCGAGATCGATCTGGACGCCGCCGAGTGGCGCATCCCCGGGCACAAGATGAAGATGCGGAATGATCACATCGTCCCACTGGCCAAACAGGCCATCGACATCCTGCGTGCCGTGCACGCGATGACGGGGCATGGGAAGTATGTCTTCCCGAGTATCCGCACAGGCGACCGCTGCATGAGCGAGAACACGATCAATGCGGCCTTGCGCGGTCTCGGCTTCGGCAAGGACATCATGACCGGCCATGGCTTCCGTGCCATGGCGCGCACGATCTTGGACGAGGTACTGGAAGAGCGCGTGGACTACATTGAGCATCAGCTGGCGCATACCGTCAAGGATGCGAACGGGCGGGCGTACAACCGCACCGCTCACCTGTCTGCCCGTCGGCTGATGATGCAGCGGTGGGCGGATTACCTCGACCAACTCCGTGGCTAACCGACCATACCTATACGTTGACACAACAAATTCAATGCACATGCGCAAACAACATAATTTCGACTTCGCGACTTCGTCGCTGTCGGAGGATTCGTTCCAAGAAATTCTCGACTTCATTTACGAACTCGACCAGTTCGCGGCGAATTTCAGTTTCGGCCTTGCTGGCCCTGGACTGCTCGATTCGGTGCTCCAACAGCTTTTGGATGGTGAGGCAAATGGGCGATTAATGCTGAAAAAATTTCAAGATGAAGTGGTGCGCGTTCAGGTTGACGGTTATTCAATGACGCACGAAGAAGGCTTCAAATTGATGATGCTTACGATTCTTGCAAGTTTACATTTTGCCGTGCACGCGCTTCAGGCTGAGTCTGTGGACGAGGCATTGAGGCATTTCGCGCGCGCGGAGCGCCTCCGGGGATTCGCTGACGGCCTCCTTTTTTCTGGTACCGATGCCTTGGTTCGCGCAAACTTGGCACGCATGGGCGCGAAGGCCAAAAATAAAGAGACCGAACAAATCAGAAACCGCCTCGAGGCTTGGTACGCTCAGCATCATACTCAGTTCAAAAGCATGGACGCGGCGGCCGAAGCGGCTCGAAAGCAAGAACCGATTTCCTTCCGTACAGCTCGACAGTGGCTCAGCGAGTACAAGAAAAGGAAGAAATTGCAATAAAACCAACACACTGCCGGCAGCAGGTACACTCTGCCGGCTTACAGCATGGAGTGCACAGCATTCTCTCTATAAAGTCATCTCATCTCATCGCGAAGATGAACTCATTAGGAGAAAGTAATGCAAACCAAAGTCATTCGTATCGCGGACATCGCGACTACGCCCACTAAGCCCGGCATGCTGCCGGTTAGCCCGGCAACCATCTGGCGCTGGGTCCGCGACGGCAAGTTCCCCAAGCCGTTCAATATCGGTGCCCGCACTACGGTATGGGACTACGACGAAATCCAAACTTACATCGCCCGCCAAGCCGGCACGCCGTTGTAATTCTCGCAACTCATCGCAGCTCTCTTGAGCCTATTCACCCATCCGCAGTACCTGCTTATCCACCAGTGGGCACTCCGGCGGCGGGTAACCCGACACCCATCCACTTTTTGAGGTTTTATATGACCATTGACACCGTATCCCAAATTATGTCGCAGAACTTGGCTGTTAAAGCCGCTGCGATGAACAGCTACAAGCAACTGCGCGCCATGACGGCTAGCCTCGCCAAAGACGCTGATCACTCGACCATCCCGGAGAAAATCCGTACCAAAGTCCGCACGGTAGTCCAGATTTCGAACGAAAATGCGTATCGCCAATTGCGCTCCAAAACCACATTGAGCATGATCCGGGTGTATCAGCAGATTTTCGCTCTCCGGGATGTACCGCTGGCAGACAAGCGCAAGCTGATGGATGCTATGCCGATCATCCCCGTGCCGGTCGGGGCTGCATTCCTCGGCGTTGCGGAAGCCGACCTGCACGACATCAATTCCCAAAGCCGCGGCGCGTTCGGTGACATGTACTTGCGCCGCCGCTGCAACTCGATGAATGAACTGCTGCTGATCGCTCAGAATCCCGAGTGGTTGCATGACCGCGTCGATTCGTCGGCATTGGTGTTGGGGAACTGCAGGGTGCTCGACTCGATCATTTATGTGGACATCCGCACCGCAGCCGCCTACACCGACATGGAATTGTGCGAGGTAGACAACCAAGTCAAATCGAACGGTCGATTCTCCTACGTCTACGGTCCCACCTACCGCGTGTCCGACTTGGAAGAAATCCGTGTCGCCAAGCTGAACGCGCAGCAGCAATAATCCTTTTATACCTCCGATGCGGGCTGTTCTGCCCGCGTCATCATCTCGATCCAAATGAACGATACCCCCGAAATTCAAGATCAGGACGATGCGCAAGTCGCCGAGTTGGCCTCGCTATCCACCGGCGTCGACTGCTCCGTGAGCGACGTGACTACTAACAATGCTGTCCCGGCCGCTGAGCCCTTCATTGGGCAGGCCGAAGCCAAAGTGCTTGAAGTCGGTGTGGGCGGCATCCCTACCGACGCAGCGCCCTCCGAAGCAAACACCACCAGCCCCGCCCCGCCGGCCCAGGACAACGCTGAACAAGTAGTCCGCTATGCGCTGGTGCAGCCTGCTGTGTATAACACGTCTGCCGCGCCGGTTGCAGCGCTCCAAGGCAATCCCTACGATACCTCGGCGGCCACTTCGCCGGCCCACGCACAGGCACTCCTGATGGCATCGTTGGGCCACACAGTGTTCCCGCTGTACGGGATTAAAAACGGTTTGTGCACCTGCGGCAACGCCACTTGCCCCAATGCCGGCAAACACCCGCGCCACACGAATCCCTTCAAAGAGGCCACCACTAATCCGGCCGTCATCAACATGTGGTTCAAATACGAACCCGACCTGAACTACGGCGTGCGCTTGGGCCAACCGATGGGCAACACCAGCAAAATGGCCATGGTAGTGGACGTGGACCGTTACAAGGTCGGCGGCGCAGAGGCTCTGGAAGAGCTGGAGAAAACCTACGGCCGCCTGCCGGAAACCGTCGAGGTGCTGACCGGCGCGGGCGGCAGCCACTACTACTTCTTTGCCGACAGCTCACTCAGCTTCACCGATAAATTGGGAAAGAACGTCGACCTGAAGGTTAACGGCTACGTGGTCGGCCCTGGTTCCGTCCACGCATCCGGCCGCCGCTACGAGATGGAGGCTTCTAGTGACCTCTTCGAGGGCCATGTGATGGCAGACCTCCCGCAATGGGTGTCAGACAACTTCAGCAAGTTCGCAAAGCAGACTGAATCGGACGTAGAAATTGCGCCCAACACCGAACCGCTGTCGCCCTACGAGCGTGCTTCCATCGAATACGACCTGGCCGCAATCTCCGCCGCATGCAGCCGAGACGAATGGCTGAAGGTCTTGATGGGGCTGCACTGCCGCAACCAGTCTAAGGAAATGTTTGATATCGCCGACGAGTGGAGCCAGACCTGCCCCGAGAAGTACGATGCCGGTGCTTTGATTAAGGCGTGGAACAGCTTAAAGCCGCGCGACGGCATTACGTACGGGACGGTCCGCATGATGGCTATGGAGGAACGCATCAAAGATGTGGATATCAGCAAGCTGCTGGAGAGCCTGAACCGCATGTCTGTCGCAGAACCAGAATACGGTACGGCCGGAAATCCCATCGCCGTACCCGATAAAGTTTTCATGCCCGCCAAACTCGTATGCGACATCCCATCCCACCTGCTGACCATCCCAGGCAAACTGGGCCAGATGGTTGATTGGACCAATGCCACGGCCATGAAGCCGCAGCCGATGTTCGCCGTGCAGGCGGCGCTGGCGCTCGGCAGCGTCGCCATGGGGCGTAAGTTTCGCACCACCAATGACAACTGGCCGTCGCTGTTCTTCCTCAACATCGGAGTATCGGGCGCCGGCAAGGAGCATGCGAAGACCGCCATCGAGCGCGTCCTGCGTGCCGCCAAGTTCTCCACCTTGTCCCCCGCGTCGGAATACACGTCCGACAGCGCTATCGACTCGATGCTGCGCACGCATCCCACCCATATCGCCATCATTGATGAGTTCGGCTACATGCTGAAGACCGCCAACGCGAAAAATAATACCAATGGCGGTACGGCGCGCAAACGCCTCATGGAGGTGTTCGGCCGTTGCGGCGGCACGCTCCAGCCCAAGGCTTTCTCTACCGCCACCTTGACCCAGGCGCAACGTGACGGGTTAGGACCGCGCCATGTGGAGAATCCGGCACTGACAGTACTGGGTATGACCACGCCTACGCCGTTCTACGAGGCCGTAGGATCGGGAGCGCTGACGGATGGCTTTCTGAACCGCCTCATCGTCGTTGAATCCGATCTGGGGCGCCAGCCTGCCCGTTTTGTCGATCAAATCGCGATGCCCGATGATCTGGTTCGCTGGGTCCGCGAGTGCCGCGTCAAGGGCAGCGGGGATTTAGCGGATGTCATCGACACGGCGCATAGCGAAGTGGCGGTTCCGGCCATTTTGGATTTCTCGGGCGAAGCGCGCCGTTTGTTCACCAAACTGGAACTACGCTGCATCGAGCGCATGGACGAGCTGGAAATGCACGGAATTGCCGAGATGTACAGCCGCGTGCGGGAAATCGCCATGCGCGTCTCGCTGATCGTCGCGCACTCCAGCGAGGCGGACATGATCGGCGCCGAGCATGCGCAATGGGCGATCGACTACGTGACCTTCTGGGCTGACCGGGCGATTAGCCGCATGGCCGATAACATCGCTGACTCCCCATTCGCAGCCCTGTGCAACGACGTGGCTAATCTGATCTTGAAGGCCGGCCGCCGTGGCCTGACCGTCTTCGAGCTGGCAAGAAAGTCCACGAAGTTTAAAGGGGCTGACACCCGCATGCGCCGCAGCGTGTTCGAGAATCTGGCATCGGACCGTAACATCCGCTGCTACGAAACGAAGTCGGCCAGTGGGAAGGGCAAAACACGCGCAGCCTACATCGTGTCGGATTTCATTCAGGAGCGCGCCCAAGAGTAATTAGAGCAATAAACGCAATAAACACCCACCCGTCTTCGGCGTGGCGTGCGACCAGGTGAAACGGAAAGTATGTAATAACAGAGGTATAATTTTTTATACTGTTTACCCTGAAAGCCGCATGTGGCCTAGTTTATAGACCGCAAGCGGCTTTTGCTTTTGATCGTGCTTTCTCATCCCAAGGAGTGCTTGCGCGCCGCCATGACCGGGCGTGGAGACACGCTCCGCATGCAGCATCAATCGGGTCGAGCGATGCGGTAGTCCACGCAGTTCTTCCTCGACTCCGTAACACGCAATGGCGCGCCTGTCCTGATCACCGATGAATCGAACCTGCGGCGCAGCAGATCGCGGTACGGCTGGACCAAGCAAAAGTAGGCACGCGAATTGTTTTTCGTCCGGTACTCTGGCTGCACCGCTGTGGCTATCACAGACTGCTGGAGTTCCCACTCTGATCCCGTAGCCCACCCGTGAACCTCGCATGCATATGCCCGGTTTGCTTTTCTTTTAGGTAGAGCAAATGAAAAAAGCAAAAGCGCCAAGAGTGCCAGTCCTCGAAAATGCATTTGAGGTAAACCTGCCGAAGTTGATGCGGACCGCGAAGGCCACAGGCTCGTCCAGACTCGTCCTAGACGACAGAGATGTGAGGACCGTTGTGGTGCTCATGGAGACGCGCCTGGCGGCCTTCCTGGGCGGTCGGACGTGGATCGTGGACATTGTGTCCGTCCAGTGCCTCCAAGGTCGTGTGCGGCCCCTCCTCAAGTGCCCTCGCGCGCACGAGGGGAACTTTCAATCTCTCTACTTTCGGGCCGGCGAGCTGGCGTGCCGGCATTGCCATGCGCTGCGATACCGTACGAATGTTGCGGCATCTGCGGCAGAGCGGGCGCGGATCGCGCGATCAAAATTGTTGCGGCACATGGGAGCCGAGCCAGGGGAACTCGTGCCACTGCGTCAGCCATTAAAATGGCGCAAAAGGTATCTCAGTTTGGTAACGCGCGTCGAACACCTGACCTCTGTCCATTATCGAAACGTACGAGAATGGCTGGAGCGTAGCTGACATCGTGCATGGTGTTCTGCAGGCTACGGGGAACACCTCTTTTAAGTATCCAGTTTAGGCCGTACCACTGCGTTCTTTAGGCGCGGGGTCTTCAAGCAGCAGATTCGACTGCTGTGTCTCAAACTGGGCGTAAGTTGTCCCATCCTCAAGTTTCCAGCACTCCCGTCCATTAATCGAATAGCCTGCTAGGATACCCGCAGCCTGCGAGGGGCTTTTGAAGAGATGATCTCGCGTCACCCGCAACTTCGCCTTGGACACTGCGAGAGTGCCAGACTCGATCAGTACTTGGCGAAGGGCCGCCATACTGCTAGTCAAACTTTTATAAGTCGTAGCGTTTGCGTCCGAACCTTCCAAAACAACCATTCCCTCATCGGTGCGCATGCTGCGCGCGTGGATCCCAGCAACACGCAAATGGAAAACAGCCGGGCCGTAAGGCTTCTGTTCAACGGCTACAGAACCTATATTCGCATCGACTAGAGACTCGACGGCCGGGGTTTGATCGAGCGAATTTGACCGTTTTGGTCGTAAAACGAGATTTTCTAAAACCTTATGACCCAAGGCCCCGAGCAACATTTTTGCAGCCCCGAGGAATTCCTCCATAGCGTCGCGATCGGACCTCGGCAGTGATGGTAGTTGAGGCGAGGCGAAATTTGTTACCTGATATCGACCGGCCTGCTTTGCAATTTCTACCAAGCGGGATTCAAGATATCGAACGTGTGCTTTCGTTAGGTTCTCGTCTTTACTTGTAAAGGCAACGACCTCAGTCCAGAAGTCTTTGCCGGTCACGTGCGAAGCAAGTCTGTCAATAACGACTTCGGCCTCACCAATATACACTGCATCGCTACCAGTAGCGTCATCGACACCAAGAAGAAAGTAAACCCCAGGACGTTGAACCTCCGGCCATTCACGCAATTCTTGGAAACGAGACCGGGGGCACGCAAGCGCCTGACCGCTCCAGTTAGCAATTTCAGCATGGCGAATGCCAGCCACACTTTCATCCGGCAGGTAAATCTTGATAGTCTTGCCCATCTTCAACGCTCATTTTTTACTGAGAATAAACAACATTCTAAAGACTTTTTTCTACTAATTGCCAGCGACATGTAATGAAACGGCCGCAACAAGCTGATCCATTGCACCCTCACCAAATGAATTATCAGCCCTCCACTCACCTATCTTTCGCTTTTGAACCCCGTATTCAGCACCTTTTTTAACTATTTTATAACTTATTGGACCAGTTAGAATCGGGTCTCCATCTTCAGCCCGCCAGTCAAGGACACTTGGCCTAACTTCTCGAAGTTTTGCGAGAAATGCAGCGGTTGTCTTAAATCTTTTCTCCGGATTCAGATGACACGCTTTCTTTATTACTTTCTTTAGTTCTTCCGGAACCCATGGCGGCATTTTTTTGTAATCGAGAATTTTTCCGGAACAAATAATCTCGCTGATGCACTTATCCACGAAAAAACATTGATCAGCTGGATTTTTTATAGTGCTCAGCTCATCACGCTGCTTTGGATTCAAATATGCTAGATCCTCGTATGGCAAGTAGCCGCCGAGAAGTTGGAACAAAATCATACCAGCCTGATATATATCACCGGTAACGCCATATGATTTATCTTCCCCAAATGCTTCTGGTGGGCGGTACAAAAGAGAGTGCCCACAAGCGGGAACAGAACTCGCACCTTCTGGAATTTTCTGTACTGAACCAAAATCCCCAATGATTGCAACCTGCGCGTCGCTAACATATACGTTAGCAGGCTTTAGATCACGATGGACATAATTTTGCGCATGAAGATGGCTTAATCCAGTAAGTATCTGGGCAGTAAAATCTATCGCCGCCAAATTTCCTATACTTGTTCGCTCAAGAACGTCGTCCAAATCTCCATGCGGGCAAGTAGGAGTTTGAAAATAAGCCCACTCATGATCTAATAGTCCAGCGTCGAGAATTTCCAAAACGTTCGGCGCACGGATTGCCGACAACTGCTTTGGCTCGGCATGATACTCTTTATCCCCGCCCCAATAATAAAACTTTAAAGCGATTTCTCTGCCCAACACTTTATTAACGCCGAAGAACACCATGCCATTCCCGGCCTTAACATCCTCGCGTGTAAACTCGATATTTTTTGAAAGCAATATAAGATGATCACGAATTTCCGGCGGCGCATTTACGCCCTGGAGATATAAGCCCGGCATCTCAACCCTTTAAAATAGCCACGCGGGCTGTACGATATGCGTCTGTTTGGTATTTGTTTAATTCTATTGGAATATCTTGACCATTCTTCTTCTCGAATGCCGAAATTGTATTCGGGGCTATAAACACGACATCAGCCTCAGCAATCATTTGGAACAGCCCTTCTATTTTGAAGCTTACCGGACCACTCGCAAAACCCCCAGTTTTCATGCGCTTCTTTATTGCTATTTTTTCAATTTTGTTTTCACGCACGAGCGCAAGAACGACTTGATGAAAAGAGCGCACTTGTTCGTTTATCTCATCGTCTTTAAGTGCAATCTTTTTGGTTTCAAGTTCGCAGAGGTGTAAGCCATTGGCGTCACCCTCAACTACAACAAGCCGCGCTTCACTGCCGCTTATATCAACACCACACACCTTCATAAGCTACCCTATCAAGAAGACAATGCCAGATTTTATCCCACCCTTGTGTACGGTGGGAAACGACCGTTTTCTGACACCCCATTAGGCCAGCACCTTGAAGTGTTGAAAAAATAGCCTTTGCATATATCAACATGTTGATATATATTCACACCATTTTCCAACACATCAAGGGTGAGGCTATGGCGGTGTTTGGGTATGGGCGGGTGTCGACAGCAGAGCAAAGGGCAGATAATCAGCGGCTGGAGATCGAACGCGCGGGTTACGCGGTTGAGTACTGGTTTGCGGATACCGTGAGCGGAAAGGCGCACGCAGCGCAGCGCAAGCAGTTCAGTGAGATGCTGACCAAGCTGAGAAAGAAGGACACGGTAGTGGTATCGAAGCTCGACCGCCTGGGCCGAGATGCGCCTGACGTGTTGGCGACGATCAAGCATCTCGCCGAGCTGGGCGTCGAGGTCATCGTTCTCCAGCTCGGGAAGCTCGACCTAGCGTCACCAGCGGGTAAGCTTATGTTGGCCATGCTGGCCGCAGTGGCCGAGATGGAACGTGACCTGATCGTAGAGCGCACCCAAGCCGGGCTTGCTCGCGCCAAGGCCGATGGCAAGACCCTCGGCAGGCCATCGAAAACGACGCCGGGGCAGCGCAGAGCGATGGTTGAGGGATACGCGAACAAGCAGAGCGTGAGTTCCTTGGCGAAGCTCTTCGGGGTCTCTCGCTCGACTGTTCTCACTATAGTTAAACCGGCTCTCGCCGTGTCGAGCATGAAGTAGTCACAAGCTGACAGCAGCATCGGAGGCGATTACGATGTGTCATCGTTCACACCGCTTCGCCGCTAACTTTGACGCTACACGGTATGCACAAGCCAGGAGAACAAAATGGCGCGCGTCAGTACCAAGCATCCGGATTTTGATTTGCCAGGCAGCAGTAAAATAACTGGCCGCAAGTCGACAATTACGGGTCTTTTCTTGACATCCATCACGCCTTGCATTGAGCCGACCGATGCCGAAATTCGTGAGGCCCTAGAGATCCTTGGAATGAAGACTGGGTACTGCGTATGTGCATATTGTGGAGATCGACGCACTGAATGGGATCACTTGCGAGCAATTGTCAAGGATCGGAAGCCGACTGGATACATTACTGAAATCGCGAATCTCGTCCCAGCGTGTGGTAAGTGCAATCAGTCAAAGGGAAACAAGCCATGGCGCGAGTGGATAAAAAGCACAGCGCGACATGCTCCAGCAAATCGGAATGTCGTGGACTTAGAACAACGCATTGAGCGCCTAGCTGCGTACGAAAAGTGGCGCGAACCCTGCAAACTCGACTATGAAGCTGTCCTCGGCGAAGAGCACTGGAAGAGCCATATGTCTCACCTACAAAGTGTATTGGACCTTTTATCGCTTGCCGAAAAGCATGCCGAGATATGCCGGCAGTTGCTTGCACACGCAAGCCCGCGACGTGGGCAATGAATTGGTAGCTTTCTGTACTTTTTGAGGGCTAGGTGCATGATCACGTCTGTCAGATCTCTAGATGGGCTTGCTAATGGATGACTCAGATTCGATGGCTCTAATTATCCGCCGCGCAGAGGAAGCCCTGCACGCTGTCCAGTTGTACTTGGATGTCGACCTGCCCAAGGTGCCGGCGTGATCCACGCAACCGTTATCCGCACGCTGGGGCCTCACCAAGCACCTACAGGCGTTACCGTGTCCCCCATGCCGGTGTACCATACAAGGCTACCATCGACGCCCTTGGCTCGCTCTATGACACGAGCCTGGTCGTCTACTTCGGTCGCAAGTACAGCGCAATGTGGGTGTTGGCGACGGCGCCAGCCGCCTCGCACCCGCTGGTACCTGTCGAGGTGGCGTGGCGGGCGCCTCGGGCGATACACGCCCCCACCCCCACGGGGGAGACTGAACACCGACCGGATAATGCTGACCTAATAGGACGCTCCCTCAAATTTTTTGCGCATAGAAAAAGAAAAAATTTTCGGCGCCTGTCATAAAACGACAACACTAGTCGGTACAGCTCGGCGAGCTATTGAAAGAATGTCAATAAATTGACCACGAGGTATCTGCGCGCACTCTTACCCGTCTAAGTTCGCAAGTGGAGCTTGGCGTCATGATCGCCGCAACGGATCAAGTGGTGAGCCGACCACAATCCGCCCTAGCTTGCCGGTTGGCAAGCGGATAGACTATGCTCTTTGTGGTTAGACCAAATTTATACGGTCCAAATTCCTGCAGCGGGGAGCGCCCTCATAACTTCTGCCCCGTAGGCCTCCGTGTTGCAGCTTGTCAAACTCTGTGTGCCAAGTCCGACTCGATCTATCGGTAGATCGACCGCAACATTTTCGCGCGCACCGCGCTGGACGGTGGTAAAAGTTCAACGCATTGGAGATCGGCGAATGGGATACGCAGTGGTGCCGACGAGCACATGGATCAAGACTAAGGGAGCGACAGTGGCACTCAACGAGGAAGAAACGCGCTTTCATCTAATTGATCCGGTGTTGCGCCGTAAGGGTTACGATGACCCACAACGCATCCGGATGGAAACGCCCGCTCCAGTGGAGCCAACCGGGCCAAAGGGCCGCCGCAGCAAGCGAGGCGGGCGAACCGATTACTTGCTGTGTGTGCAGGTAGGCGATATGCCGAAGCCGCTGCCTGTTGCGGTGCTGGAAGCTAAACGATCAGACGCTGACCCTCTCAAGGGTATGGAGCAGGCTAAGGGATATGCCGACTGCACGCGCTTTGACGTGCAATACGTTTTCGCCAGCAACGGTCACCTTTACGGCGAATACGACAAGCCAAGTGGTATTCAGTCCGGCCCAAGCCCACTCGAAGATTTTCCGCTACATCCCGATTTATGTTCGCGCTACGCCAAGGATAAGGGCATTAATCTCGCCTCGCCGGATGCTGCTTTGCTGTTCCAGGCCGACAGCCCGGCATGGTCTGCCACCCGCTACTATCAGGATGCGGCTATCCGCGCCGCCTTCGAGAAGATCATCCTTGAAAGACAAGCGGGCAATGCACCGCGCGTCCTGCTCACGCTGGCTACGGGCGCGGGCAAGACGATTATTGCCACCAACTTACTCTGGCGCATGGCTCAGGCGGGTCTGTTACCCAAGCCTGCGTTGTTCCTGTGCGACCGCGACGAACTACGCGAACAAGCCTACGACAAACTCAATGCCGCTTTCAGCAGCAACGCCCGCATCGTGGAAACCAAGCAGGGTAAGAATGCCGCGGCCAATGCACGCATCCACATCGCCACCTACCAGACACTGGGTATTGATGAGAACGGCGATGGTAGCTTCCTAACTGATCACTACGGCGAGGATGCGTTCAGCGTCATCATCATCGACGAATGCCATCGCTCGGCATGGGGTAAATGGTCGCAGGTGCTTACTCGAAACCCCAATGCCATACATATCGGGCTGACCGCCACGCCACGCAAACTGAAACCGCCAAAAGACGAGAAGAAATCGAAAAATGTCGAGGCCGCCATGGCTGCCGACAATGCCATTACCGCGCACAACGTCGAGTACTTCGGCGAGCCGGTGTATGAATACACTCTGGCTCAGGCGCAGGACGACGGCTATCTGGCCGCTTGCGAGATCATCAAGCGCAAGGCCGACATCGACTCGCGGACCTTTACCCGCGAGGAAATCCTTAAGGCGGGCGTGAGGGACATCAAAACTGGGAAGCTGCTTACCAAGGAAGACCTACCCAAAGCCGAGTACGCTGGGAAGGATTTTGACGACGAACTGTTCATCGACCTGCGCACACCCAAAATGTGCGAAGACCTTTTCGAGCTGCTGTGCGAGAATGGCGGTCCGGAACAGAAAGTCATCATCTTCTGTACGCGCGACCTGCACGCGGACCGTGTGTCAATGCAGATGAATAATCTCTACGCCCAATGGTGCAAAGAGAACGGCAAGCCGCGCAAGGACAACTACGCGTTCAAATGTACTGGCAGCGGCGGGGCGGACAAGATCGAGACCATGCGAGGCTCAGGCGAGCGTGCCTTTATCGCATGCACAGTGGACTTGCTGGAAGCCGGCGTGGACATCGAACGCCTGAACGCTGTGGTGTTCTTCCGCTACTTGCAATCGGCTATCAAGTTCTACCAGATGGTCGGGCGCGGCACGCGAATCCACGAAGAAACTCAAAAATACAAATTCTGGCTCTACGACTACACTGGGGTTACTGACCTGTTCGGCACAGAATTCATCACCAACCCGTCCCGGCCGGGCAGCGGCGGCGGAAGTGACGGTGGCAGTGGCGATGAGGGCGACGATGGTGATCATGACGGCCCCGCTGTGCCGGTTATCGGTGGGCAGAAGGTCCGAGTTAACGCGCAGGGGCGCTTCATCCTAGCTAACCGGGGCGGCATTGCCACACCAATCCCAGTGGATGAATACCGGCGCGAGGTCATTACCCGTGTGCTGAGCGAGGCACATAATCTTGATCACTTCCGCGCACTGTGGATCGAGAAGAATAGACGTGCCCAGCTAATAAATCACTTGCTGGGTGATAATTTCAGCCCCGACGCAATCCGCAATGCGGATCACATGGATGATTTTGATCTGTTCGATTTCTTCAGTAAATATGGCTACCACGCTCACGCCCTGACCAGGCCGCAGCGTGGTGCTGAATACGTTAAGGCCAACGCGGCATGGTTCGCGGCCATGGACTCCAAGACGGCCATCGTGTTAAAAGGACTGGGAAATCAATTCGCGCTGGGGGGTACCGATGCCTTGGAAAAGCAAGAACTATGGGCTGTGCCAGAAATCGCGAAGGCGGGCGGACTTAAAGCCCTGAGCCTATTGGGCAAGCCGGCGCAGGTTATGCAGGATGCGAAGATGAGATTGTTTCTAATTTGAGGTTGTATTTAATATGAGTTCTCAGATCGCTCCGATTGCGATCCCCCCCGATTTGCCGCCAGCGCCACCTGGATGGCGCTGGCATAAGCTCACTGATGTTGCGCGACTAGAAAGCGGACACACGCCGAGCCGTTCCCGCCCGGATTGGTGGGGCGGAGATGTGTCGTGGATTTCGCTGACCGAAATTCGCGCCTTGGACGGGAAGTGGGTGGAAAACACGCAAATACGCACCAATGAGTACGGTATCGCCAATTCGGCTGCGCGCATCCTGCCTCGCGGTACGGTTTGCTTCTCTCGCACGGCGTCGGTAGGCTTTGTCACTATCATGGCCGCCCCAATGGCGACCAGTCAGGATTTTGCCAATTGGGTGTGCAGTGACGAACTCGATCCTGAGTTTTTGATGTATGCACTGATCTGTTCGCGGCGTAAACTACGCGAATTAGCGACGGGCGCGACTCATAAAACTATCTACATGCCGATGCTCGAAGCATTTCATGTATGTGTTCCCAGCATCGAAGAGCAACGCCGCATTGCCGCCCGTTTGAAATCTCAACTGGCTGAAGTAGAGGCCACACGGCTCGCGGCGCAGGCTCAAGCACAGGGAGTCGCACGTCTTGCAGACACCATCGTTCTGAATAGTGTGCGCGAGCACCCAGTTGTAGAACATTCGCTCGGCGATGTTTTGGTCGAAATGAAACGCGGTATCGGCGTAGACTGGAGCGATCACCCAGTTCTGGGTGCAACGCGCGACGGTGTGGCACCTGCAAAGGAAGCGCCCGGTAAGCACGCAGCTAAATATAAGCCCGTATTGCCTGGAACCGTGTTTTATAACCCGATGCGTATCCTCATCGGTTCAATTGCATTCGTGGACGACGACGATACGCCCGGAATCACAAGCCCTGACTACGTAGTATTGCAGGGCAAGCCAGAGCGAGTAGATTCCCGATGGTTTTATTATTGGCTGCGCTCGCCACTAGGGGCTGCATGCATTAACTCATTGGCGCGTGGCGCGGTGCGCGAACGCATGCTATTCAATCGTTTGGCCGAAGGTAAAATTGAATTGCCAGAATTCTCAGTTCAACAGCGTGCATCTGCCGCATTAAAAGAATTAAAGGCTGTTCGCACCGCAATCAATAAACAACTCCGTGAGATTGACTTGCTCCCGCAGAAGATCCTCACCCATGCTTTCGAGAAGTAGATATGGTCCGACCTAAGAAAACCGAAAAAACTCCTAAGGCTATCGCCTCCACCCAGTCACTCTCTGCTTTTGTCAAAAGCATATGCGACGTGATGCGCCGTTCTAACTGCGCCAGCGCACTGCAATACGTACCCGAACTGACTTGGATTCTGTTCCTGCGTATTCTCGACGCCCAGGAAACGCGCGAGGCCGAACAAGCTGAGGTGCTTGGTGCTGATTTCTCGCCCGCATTACGCAGTCCTTACCGCTGGCAGGACTGGGCAGCGCCGTGGTCAGACGAGGGCGATCATCCGAAAACTTCGGATGGTAAAGTGCAGGGCTGGAAGCGGCAGGAGCTGTATGGCGCTGGCGACGGCAAATTGTTCGAGTTCATCAATAAGGAATTATTGCCGCACCTGCACGCGCTGGATATCGATCCGCGCACGAATTTGCCCAACCCAGCGGCTTCACCAAAGCAGCGCATCATCGGCCGCATAATGACGGCGGTAGAGCGTGTCCGTGTGGATGACGAAGCTAACCTGCGCGACATCCTCGACCGCGTGCATGAAATCAGTATCGACCACATCGACGACACGCATTTCTTCACACTCTCGCAAGTGTATGAAGACCTCCTCCTGAAGATGGGCGAGAAGAACTCCGACGGCGGTCAGTTTTTTACTCCGCGCGAGGTCATCCGGGCCATGGTGCACACCATCGATCCATCGTTGGGGCAGTCGGTTTATGACCCCTGCTGTGGCACTGGCGGTTTTCTTGCCGTAGCGTACGAACACATGGCTCGGAAGTTGGGTAATGCTGCCGCCAGCACAGATATCGAACAGCTCAAGCACGACACCTTTTACGGACGTGAGAAGGAAAACTTAGTCTTCCCTATCGCGCTGGCGAATCTGGTACTACATGGCATTGACCAGCCGAACTTGTGGCATGGAAATTCACTAACTCGTCGTCCCACTTACGCCGAATTGTTTCAGCACGCGCCCGCACAGTTCGACGTGATCCTGACAAACCCTCCGTTCGGCGGCAAGGAAGGCAAGGAGGCGCAGAAGAAATTCCCCTTCGAGACCAGTTCAACTCAAGTTCTGTTCGTACAGGACATCTTGGCTCAACTCGCGTCTGGCGGTACTTGTGGAATCGTGTTGGATGAAGGACTTCTGTTCCGCACTAATGAAAGCGCCTTTGTTGAAACAAAGCGGAAACTCATCGACGAGTGTGCACTGTGGGCGATCGTTAGCCTGCCCGGTGGTGTGTTTTCAACGGCCGGAGCGGGCGTGAAGACCAATCTGCTGTTTTTTACCAAAGGCCAAAAGACCGAACGCATCTGGTACTACGACCTATCGTGGGTAAAGGTGGGCAAAAAAACTCCGCTCACGCTGGCGCATTTTGGCTTCGATAAGGATGGCGGGGTGCTAAGCGACGATGCATTGCCGGCCATCCTTACCGCCGATTGGCAAGCCGATGAGGATAACGCAGGCAAGCCTTTCCCCAGCTACGCTCGTATGTTGCAAAACCACGGCACGGCCAAGGGCGCAAGCCGTTATTCATGGACTGTGGACTTCGCAGACCGTCGAGCCAAGGCACGCGAGGAAATGCAGCCGCTGCTGGACAATGCCGCAGACCTCAAGGCGGCCATCGTGGATTTGAAGGAAAACCTGAAGCGGCTGAGGAAAGAAAAGGTAGACGCAAAAGAGATCGAGGCGCTGGAGGTCGAAATCCGCCAGCAGGAAAAAGCGGTACGAGATCTAGAAGCCGAGGCCGCCGCCATCGATGCAGCCGTGTTTGACTTGAAAGCTGTCAACCCGAGCACTGTAACGACAGTGGACGAGCGCACACCAAGAGAAATCATCGAAAGCATCGCGGCTCAGGGTCGCATTGTTGCTGATGCACTTTCACGACTGAATATGCTGATGGCTGCCTGAGACATCCTTTTGTCGCCTGAATACCTGACCTTCGCCGTCCTCAGCGGCAAAGATTGCAGGTGGGCTTTAAAACCCGCGCTAGGCGGTCAACGTGGCGAATGACGGGCGGAGAGCGGTAGCCGACATACACCATGCGCTTAGCAGCGCAAGAAGGGGCACTCCTTGCCGAGTCATGGCCCAGCAGCGTGGAGAATTGCCCTGACTGCCGCGCGCAATAGGATTAGACTTTACCAAGTCTGGGGGCTTAATTCCTGCACCTGCGTGTCGCCGCTTCGCGCGAGTTTTTCGATCTTTAGCGCCCTGATCTCGTTATGACCGTCTGCCGGCACAGCTTTGAGTATGGCGACGGCCTCGTCAAAGCGACCTAGCTGGCGCAGAAGTTCGCCACGTTCAACTTGTTGGCTTGGGGCGCACTCGACGAGTTGTAAGAGCCGGCGCATGTTGAAAAGTGCTTCTTCCGCCAGCATGTTGTACGGCGTTAAAACCAATGGGCCGTTCTTGCCCAACCGCTGTTTATCGTTCCAAGCCCACCACAACCGTCGCCGTAGGTAAATTTCACGCTCGTCTGTGTTGCACGCAAGCGCCGCCAAGGCCTCCAAGAAGTCTTCTGCACTATGCAGAGGTACAATGCGGCAAGCATCTTTAATCTTTCGCGGTAACGCGATCCAGATCCGCTCATCGCGCAGCCGACCTTTTCTGTCACCAGTTAATCGATGCCATAGGCGTGCAACTATCCCGATCGTGTACGGCTCTTGCAGTGCAGGCATAGGGTTGTTGGCGTCTTCCACCCATACGACCCTGGAACAAGCTGGGCATCGACCCACAGGTGCTCCGATGAACGTCCACCACTGCTCACACTTCCCGTCTGACCAATCTGGCACGTCATCGTAGAAATGCAGGAAGGTCAGCACGGATCGCGTGAAGTAGCTTGCACATGCTGGGCATTGGTAAAGGGTGGGAGCGGATATCCGGGTCATGTTCTGTAGTGGGATTCTAGACCGTGTGACTCCGCCAAATACGTGCACAGCGCCGGCTGCTGCCGTACGCGCTCGGAGCGGTTGTCAGTCGCCGAACTTACGGGTCGCGTGCAGAAGATCACGGATCAGTTTAAAGCGACGGTCCCGGTTGAGATTGTGGATACGGTCGCGCACGTCCTGACATGCCAATAGTACCGACGTGGCCAGTGGCGCGACGACAAATGATCGCATCAACCTGATCCGGGAGGGGTTGCGGACTGATTATGTTGAAGCAACAATCTTTCGTGAGATATTCCATTGAGGTTGAGTCCTTCTTGACCGAGCAGCAATGATCTCAAATTAGATATTCTCGATTACTTCCTTTTGAACGATTAAGCCCTCTACTCAAAGGGCGGATGTTCGTGTGGTGGAACAGAGCAATTACATCTGCTCCACTTGTGGCAGCACTAAGCGGCCGGATATGATCGAGTTCCCATTCACCGTAATTATCCCAGTTCATCCATTCTGTAAACTGTCTAGCAATGTGGTGACGAAAGTAATCTATTGAGCATCCGAGTATGTCCTGCAATCTTGATGTTTTCTTATGCTTGTGCTTTTTTAATGTGTTACGCAACAAGGTTCTGATATTCCATTGCATCTTAAACAATGGATCAAATTTAACTCTTCCCAGCAATCGAGCGCGAACATCGGCTCGTCGGTTATATTCGACAGCTTTCAGTCGTCTAATCTCGCGCACATCAGGTCGCCGGTTTCGTGCAGCCTCATATTTAATTCGACGCTTACGAAACTCAGGATCGTTGGCATATCGTTCCTTATTGCGCATTCCAGAGCACACCACACATTCACCGTTGCCCGTATATCGTGGGCTGATGTGGCCGAGCTTACACATTTCGCCGATGAAGAAGCGTTTGAGGCCTTCTTTTATGGCTTCTGCCTGAGTAACATACGGCTGTTCTAGAAAAACATCATCGTCCAAACGCAATGCGCGCAATTGGTTCCACAATTTTAAAGCGCGCTTGCTATCGCTGCCAGACGTTTTGCGCCATTGACAGGCGACACAGCGTTGGTTAGCAACGTTTCGTTGATCAACATGTCCGAATGGACAAGGTTTTCCCGAGAAATACCTTGTACGTCCATTAGCCATCGCTGATTTGTGCGACTCGACCTCAAACAGCAATTCAAGCTGGGTAACGGTTGGCCATTCGGTGGTTAAAGGCACTGGGACCAATATAACGCGCTGGCCATCGCGAGACGGATCACTTTCAGCACGGTGACGACGGGCTGCAAGCCGATGACATTCTACGCAACGGTTTCCAATCACACGTCGTTGCGCGACGTGGCCATAGGGGCACGGCAAGCCGCTGAAATAGCGGGTCAGTCCGAGTGCCGCTGCGTTTTGACGACTAATAATCTCGGGCGCAACGACGAAGCCTTCGTTGCACGCTTCATCGCGGTTTTCCGCTGACAGCCGGTCTTCGAGCACCCTTCTTTGCACCATATTCCAGTGTTACCAAAGAACAATTTACTTTCGATTACCACGTGGCGGCCCGAGCTGAGATCGAACGAATGAGGAAGATAACCCGTGGAGCTGGACCAATCTTACCCGGAAGATTGGGACATGCCAATCAGTTCTCCCAACGCTCAGGAACCTGCGCTCATTGCCTTTGGCCGCGCAGTGCGTGCTGAGCGTACTGGACAAGGCGTCTCTCAGGAGGAATTGGCGTTACGCTCTGGCATCGATAGGTCGTACCTTGGGGCCATTGAGCGTGGAGAGCAGAATGCCGGACTGCTCCATCTCGTCCGCATCGCTGCCGCATTAGATACGCCGCTTGCGAAAATCTTGGCGCACGCTGGCCTGTAGCCTGCAACGTCTATGCTCGAGAACAAGCGCTCTGTTGAATACCCAGATTTGCCTTGTCGATCGGTTGTGGGACGCACTGCTGCCCGAGTTAGCGTTCGACAGAGCCATCAATCACCGTCTCGGTGAAGGTAGTCAACGATCTTCTGCATCAGCTTGCCCCAGATGGTGCGATCGAAATCTGAAAGCGCATAACGTGGGAACGGTTTGAACACGTATTCGGTACGAACACTGCCGCTGTCGGCGGCGGGACACCCTTCTTCACCGCAGGTTACACCTGTCGGTTCGCCATAAGATGGCCCAGTAGATGCAGCAGGTTCTGTCATCGTATCTCCGACGCGCACACATTTGTTCAGCCAAGGTGCAGAAGCAGACGGATATCGGCAACCGCCCATGCAAGCCTACCATTGACCCGCATGGGACGCAGTGGACCATCTTCATAACACGCCCACTTTCGCGGTGTCTGAGGTGTCCGGCCAAGCAGATCAGCCGCAGTTTTTGTGTCGACATGACTTCGCATTGCCAGCCGCTCCATCGCCGGCACAGCCACGCTTGGTTTGCCAGCTCCTGCATGGACTGCCTCAATCTGCCTTATCGCCCGCTCAAGCAACTCTACGCGCGCATCCAGGTCGAGGAGACCGTCCAAAGCCCCTATTAACGCACTGGCAGCGCGACCAAAGACAATTGCCGCGTGTGCAGCGTCCTGAAGGGCCGCTGTTGCATCGTGCACTGACTTGGAATTCGTCGACATAGCTTAGCTCCCAAGAGCGTCAGATAGCGGAAATTGTAGACTGGGCCGCTCACAAAATGGAAGGTCAGCCGCGCAAGCTGCCATGGTAAACTCTGCCCGTCGCGCTGGGCTGAGTCACGGCGAGATTGCGTGAGAGCGGGTGGCTACGCGAAGATTTGACGGTAGTTTTAGCGGTATCTCTGCAGGACGAAACGGCGAACTCTAGCATTCATGCGGGTTCCAGCCCACTTTTCGATTCCGGCCGGAGCACCACCCCCAAGTAGTTCCCTCGACACCCGCTACCGGGCCGGCACTCCCCAATCATCATACTTGTGCACGATCGCCCGTGACGTCCCGTCGCGTTCCATGGCTTCCAGCGAACCGTTCATGCGCGCGACGAGCGCATCCGGCACCGCGCGGTTGCAGGCCAGGTAAACGCGGATGCGGTTGAACACGAGGACGGGCACCACCTTGCCCGTATAACCCAGCCGGTCGAGCGTGAGGCTCCCGCGGCGGATGCTGGCGGCCCATAGGTCGATGCGGTCCATCATGAGCTTGCGGGGATTGATCAGGTCGTTCGGCGCGGGGTCAACCTTGAAGCCGCGCGCGCGCAGGAACTGGTCGCGCGCGTCGCCGTTGTAGGTGCCCACGCGGTAGGCGCGCGCATCGTCCAGGCTCTTCAGGTCGAAGCGGCGGTCGGCGCGGCCCATCAGGACCCACTCGGCCTCGCCGATCGGTCCGATCCATTTGAAATGCGGTTCGCGCTCGGGCGTGCGGGTGGTCGAATAGACGCAGGCGTCGCTGCGTTCCAGCGCGGCCGTGTACGCGCGCTTCCAGGGCAGCAGGTCGATCGAATAGGCGATGCCGGAGCGGGCCATGATCTCGCGCACCATGTCGGTACCGATCCCCGTCACGCGGTCGCCTTCGCGCATGCTGTACGGTGCCGAGGTCTCGGTGGTCAGGTACAGCCGCGGCGCCGGCTCCGCCCGCGCCCACGTGCAGGCCACCGCCAGCAGCGCGGCAAGAACTGTCGTTTTCATACGTTCGCACCCAGTGCGGGCGTCCCCGGCGGACTACCCGTGCAACTAGCATAACAGCAACATCGCGCACGCGGCAACGCGTGGCAACCCGACAACGCCGGGCGGCGAATGGTGGCGCCTTTGCGACAATTTGCGTGTTCACTTTGATATTTGATTCCCTTAAGCAAGACTTTATGCCATGGAAATGACATACTGGCGAGGCCGCGCTCAATTTCGTCATTCTCTCTAAAAATCACGCGATCATGCTGTCCGTGTTCACCCTCCCTTCCGATCCGTCGCTTCTCAGCTACGGCCTGTACACGCCCAAGCTGGTCGCGTTGTCCGTCCTCGTCGCCATCTTCGCTTCCTGGATGGGCCTGCAGATCGCCGGCCAGGCCGCCGCCAACCGCGCCCAGCGCTGGGTTGTGCTCGGCACGGGTAGCCTCGCGCTCGGCGCCGGCGTGTGGGCCATGCACTTCATCGGCATGCTCGCGTTCGACCTTTGCACGGAAGTCGACTACGATCCCTCCGCCACCATCCTCTCCAGCCTGCCGAGCATCGGCGCCTCGTTCGTGGCGCTGACCCTGATCGCGCGCGAGCGGCTGGGCGGCTGGGGCCTGCTGGCCGGCGGCGTGATCGTCGGCGCGGGCATCGGCGTCATGCACTACGCGGGCATGACCGGCATGCAGATGGGCCTGGAACTGCGCTACGACCCGTTCATGTTCGGCCTGTCGATCATCGTCGCCGTCGTGCTGGCAACGCTGGCGCTGTGGGTGCGCTTCGGCCTGTCCAGCCTGTCGCACCGGCTGAGCGAGCAACGCCGCCTGCTGCTGGCCGCCATCGTGATGGGTTGCGCGATCGCCGGCATGCACTACACGGGCATGGCAGCCGCGCGCTTCGTCGGCCACGTGGCGACGCAGACAACCCACAAGACCAGTACCTTCCTGGCGCTGGCGATCACCCTGATCACCGTCGCCTTTACCGTCTTCGTGCTGGCCGCGAACGGCCTGCTGCGCTACCGCCAGATGTTCCGCGAACTGTCGCGCAGCGAAGCGTGGATGCGGGCGCTGCTCACCACTACGGTCGACGGCGTGATCACGGTCGACCGCCAGGGCACTATCCGCGAATTCAATGCCTCGGCCGAACGTATCTTCGGCTGGCGCCGCGACGAGATCGTCGGCCAGAACATCCGCCTCGTGATCGGCAACGAAGCCGCGTCCGAGGAAGTCGGCCTGCTGCGCTCGCTGCGGACGGGACAAATCAGCCCCAGCGCGCGCGGTGCCGACGTGACGGGCCGCTGCAAGGACGGCAGCATCGTGCCGATCCGGCGCGCCCTCGGCCATGCGCGCCTGGACGGGCAGGACCTGTTCGTCTGTTTCATCACCGACATCAGCGACCGGCGCAAGATGGAACAGGCACTGCGCGCCAGCGAGCAGCAGTTCCGTTCGCTGATCGGCAACATCCCCGGCATCTCGTACCGCAGCAGCCTGGTCGAAGGCGAGGCGCCGATGCTGTTCATCAGCGATGCCGTCGAGCGCATCACCGGCTACCCCGGCCGCGACTTCCTGGGCGCGACGCCGCGCCGCACGTTCGCGCCGCTGATCCACGCGGCCGACCGCGTGCGCGTGTCGGAGACGATCGCCACCGCGCTGCGCGAGGACCGGCCGTACCTCGTCGAATACCGTTTATTGCACGCGGACGGCAGCACGCGCTGGATGTGGGAAAACGGCACCGGCGTGCGCAACGAGGCGGGCGAGCTGTGCTGGCTGGACGGCGTCATCCTCGACATCACGGAGCGGCGCGAGATGGAAGACGCGCTGCGCGTGGCGAAGGAAAACGCCGAACAGGCGGCCGCGGCGCGCGCGAGCTTCGTCGCCAACATGAGCCACGAGATCCGCACGCCGATGAATGCCATCCTCGGCTTCACCGACGTGCTGCTGGACGGCCAGTTGAACGTCGACCAGCGCCGCCACCTGGACACGATCCGCAGCTCGGGCCGCGCCCTGCTCCGCCTCCTCAACGAAATCCTCGACACCGCCAAGCTGGAAAAAGGCGCGGTGGAGCTGGAACAGAACGACTACAACCTGCTGTCGCTGATCGACGAACTGTCGTCGACCCTGGCGGCGAACGCGCGCGCCAAGGGCCTGCACGTCGACATCCATTACGATCCGGTGCTGCCGACCTGCCTGCGCGGCGACGAGCTGCGCGTGCGCCAGGTGCTCACCAACCTGCTCGACAACGCGATCAAGTTCACGGAACACGGCAGCGTCACCCTGCGCGCCGACCTGAAGGACGAACACCTGCACTTCACGATCAGCGACACCGGCATCGGCATCGCGCCGGAGCGCCTGTCCGCCATCTTCGAACCGTTCACCCAGGCCGACGCGTCGATGACGCGCCGCTTCGGCGGCACGGGCCTCGGCACCACGATCTGCAAGCAGCTGGTCGAGCTGATGGGCGGCCGCATCTGGGCCGAGAGCGAACCGGGCCACGGCACGACGTTCCACGTGGTGCTGCCGCTCGTGCTGGCGCGCTTCGCCCCGCAGCAGCCGCGCGTGCGCACCGCCGCCGCCCTGCCGCCGCTGCGCGTGCTGGTGGCGGACGACGTGCCGCAGAACCAGGAACTGCTGCAACTGTTGCTGGCGCGCCGCGGCCACACGATGACGGCCGTCGGCGACGGCGCCGCCGTCGTCGAGATCGCGGCCCGCGAGCGCTTCGACGTGATCCTGATGGATTTCCAGATGCCGACCATCGACGGCCTCACCGCCACGCGCATGATCCGCGAGCAGGAAGCCGTCGGCGGCCGTGCGCGCGTGCCGGTCATCGCGATGACCGCCAGCGTGCTGGCCGAGCACCGCCGCGCCAGCGTCGAGGCGGGCATGGACGGCTTCGCGAGCAAGCCGGTCGACTGGTTCGCGCTGTCGCACGAGATCGCGCGCGTGCTGGGCCTCGGCCCCGGCCACCAGGCGGACGACCTGCCGGCGCAGGAGCGTCATACCCTCAACCGCCATGCCGGCGTACGCCGCTGGAGCGGCAAGGAAGACGCGTGGCTGGAAGCCCTCGCCCACTTCGCCGCCCAGCACGACGGCCTCGGCACCACGCTCGCGGCCCAGGCCACGGCGGCCGACTACCGCGCGCTGCGCATGCACGCGCACAAGGTGCGCGGCATCGCCGCCAACCTCGGCCTGGAACTGCTGGCCGATGCGCTCGCCAAGCTGGAAGGTCTCGTCGACGGCGACAGCGGCAAGCTGTACCCGGGCGCCGAGTCCACGCTGGAAGCGTCGCTGGCCGACCTTGGCGGGCTGCTCGACGGCGCGCTGGACGCAATCCGCGCCGCCCTGCCCCAGCCGGCTGCCGCCGCCAAGCCGCAAGCAACGCGCCCCGCGGCCGACCTGGACCGCGCGCGCCGTGCCGGCAACGTGCTGCGCGACGCGCTCAAGCGCGGCGGCCTGGACGACGCCGCGCTGGCCGGCCTGGCCGCCGCCACGAGCGGCCATCCACTCGCCGCCCGCGTCGCGCAAGTCCACGCCGCCATTTCCGATTTCGAGTTCGACCTCGCCCTGCAACAACTTGACACCGTGCTGGCCGCCATCGACGAGCCGGCACAGGAGATCGCCGAATGACCACCGTCACCCAACCGCTGATCCTCGCGGTCGACGACGAGGCCAGCAACCTCCAGCTGCTGCGCCAGATCCTGCAAGACCACTACCGCCTGCGTTTCGCCAAGGACGGCCCGCGCGCGCTCGAACTGGCGCGCGAAGAGACGCCCGACCTGATCCTGCTCGACGTGATGATGCCCGGCATGAGCGGCTACGAAGTGTGCGCCGCCCTCAAGGCCGATCCGGCGCTGGCCGCCGTCCCCGTCATCTTCGTCACGGCGCTGAACGACACCAGCGACGAGGTGGAAGGTTTCGAAGCGGGCGCCGTCGACTACATCACCAAGCCCGTCAGCCCGCCGATCGTGCGTGCGCGCGTGCGCACCCACCTGTCGCTGGTGCGCATGGAAGAATTGCGCGCGTCGCGCCTGGAGATCGTCCAGCGCCTCGGCCTGGCCGCCGAATACAAGGACAACGAGACGGGCCTGCACGTTATCCGCATGAGCCATTTCGCGCGCATCCTGGGCCTCGCCGCCGGCATGACGGAAGCGGAGGCGGACGACCTGCTGCACGCCGCGCCGATGCACGACGTGGGCAAGATCGGCATTCCCGACCGCGTGCTGCTGAAACCCGGACCGCTCGATCCGGACGAATGGAAGATCATGCAGAGCCACGCGCACATCGGCGCCGAGATCATCGGCCAGCACGACCACGGCGTGCTGGCGCTGGCGCGCAACATCGCCCTCTCGCACCACGAAAAATGGGACGGCAGCGGCTACCCGAACGGCCTGGCCGGCAAGGATATTCCGCTCGAAGGCCGCATCTGTGCCATCGCCGACGTGTTCGACGCGCTGACGTCGATCCGGCCGTACAAGAAGGCGTGGACGGAAAGCGAGGCGCTCGACTTCCTCGTCAAGCAGAAGGGCAAGCATTTCGATCCCGAGCTGGTCGACCTGTTCCTCGGGCAGATGCCGGCCATCCGCGCGATCCGCGAGCGGTGGGCGGAGCAGGACGAGGTGCCGACGGCACCGATGCAGGTGGCTGCCTGATCAGCCGAGGCGCGGCGCGGCCGCAAGACGCACTTCCGCCCGGCGCGCCACCAGTTCCTGGTACAGGCGCGCATAGTTGTCGGCCATTTGCGCCGACGTGAACAGCTGCCAGTAGCGCGCCTCCGCGCGCTGGCCCATCTCCTGCGCCATGCGCGGATCGTTCCACAGCCGAATCATCGCGGCGCGCAGCGCCTCATGGTCGGACGGCGGCACCACCAGGCCGGTCTCGCCGTGCACGTTGATGTAGGTGGTGCCCGTGCCGATCTCGCTGGAGATCATCGGCTTGCCGTACATCGCGCCTTCCAGCAGCGAGATGCCGAAGGCTTCCGAACGCAGGTGCGACGGGAAGGCGACGGCATAGCAGAGCTTGAGCAGCGCGGCCTTGTCGAGGTCGTCCACGGCGCCGACGAACTGCACGCGTTTCAGGCCCAGGCGTTCGGCGTGCGCCTTCAGCTCCGCCTCGATCGGCCCCGCGCCGACGATCACGACCGGGTAATCCGTGCCGGCCACGGCGTCGAGCAGGATGTGGAGGCCCTTGTAATAGCGCAGCACACCGACGAACAGGAAGAATTTCGGACCGACCCGCGCGCGCCAGTGGTCCAGGCGTGCCTGGTCCGGTTCCGGATAGCTCGATTTGTCGAGGCCGAACGTGATCACGCGCGTCTTGTCGCGGTAGCGGTCGAGCACGGCCGACGATGCGAGGTAGTTGGGCGACGTCGCGACGATCGTGTCGACGCTTTCCAGGAACCGGTGCTTGAGCGGCTGGTACAGCTTCAGCAGCGCTTTCTGGCGCACGATGTCGGAGTGGTACGTGACGACGGTCGGCTTGTCGATGCGGGCGAGGAAGTGCGCCAGGTCCATGAACGGCCACGGGAAGTGGTAGTGCACGACGTCCGCTTCCGCCGCCATGCGCGCCAGCTGGGAAATGGCCTGCACCGACACGGCGTTCGACGCCACCTCGAAGTTCAGCGGCACCCGGTGCACCGTATGGCCTTCATAGTCGAACGGTTCCAGGCGCCGGTCGCGCGACAGCGACAGCACCTGGTTCGTGATGCCCAAACGCCCTGTTCCCACGCACATCTGACGGATGACCTGCTCGACCCCGCCGACCGAATCGGGGAAATAGGTCTTGTAGAAGTGGAGAACGCGCATGGGCTGGGACATGGAGACAGTCTGGTCAGAGTAAGGAGCGGTAGACGGCGGCGGTCTGGCGCGCCGTCGCGTTCCAGGTCAGCTGGGCGGCGCGTGCGCGCCCGGCCGTGATACAACGCGCCCGCACGGCGGACTCGCGCGCCAGCGTGAGCATGGCGTCGGCGATCGCGCCCGTGTCGAGCGGATCGACGTCCAGCGCCGCGCCGGCCGTCACTTCCGGCAGCGACGTCGTGTTCGACGCGACGACCGGCACGCCGGACGCGAACGCCTCGACGACCGGGATGCCGAAGCCTTCGTACAGCGAGGCGAACACGAACACGCCCGCGCCCGCGTACACATGGCGCAATTCGGTGCTGTCGGTGAGGCGGTTCAGCCAGACGACGGTCGCCCCATCCTGCACGGCGGCGGCGATACGGCGCAGCACCTCGTCCGAGCGCGCGCCGGCGCTGCCGACGATGACGAGCTGGCGCTCCGCGCGCACGGCGGGCGGCAGCGACAGATAGGCATCCAGCAGGCGTTCGACGTTCTTGCGGGGCTGCAGCGTGCCCACGAACAGGAAATACCCCGGACGCAAGCCATTGGCCTGCAGGGTCGTCGCCACGGCGTGCGCCGGCGGCGGCACCAGCCATTCTTCGCCCACGCCGCATGGCACGACGGTAATGCGGCGCTCGTCGATGCCGAAGCATTCGACCAGTTCGTCGATGGCGAAGTGCGACAGCGCGATCACGTGGTCGGCCTTTTGCGCGGCCTTGCGCTGCAGCCAGTTCTTCAGGCCACGCATACGCGGGTTGCACCACTCGGGATGCTTGACCGGCAGCGCATCGTGCAGGCTGGCGACCACGGGGCAGTCCATGCGCACGACGCGGTAGTCCGTCACGTGGAACACGTCGACGGGCATGTGCACGCGGTGCGCATCCGGGGTCAGGAGGTCGACGAAGGAGGCGCGTTCGAACGTATGGGGCAGTGCTTCGCCCTTCGTCACGGGACCGGCGCTGCGCAGGCGCGGCCAGGAATACGGCCGCATCGCGCAGCCGGCGTGCGGCAGGTGGCGCAGCAGCGCCTGCGTGTAGACGCCGATGCCGTCCAGGTGTCCGCCCGTGAAGGCCGGTTCGATCATGGTCGTGCCGATGCCGATGCGCAGGTCCGGCTGGACAAGCGCATCGTTTGCGGCCTCGACGGAACCGGGCAGCGCACGCAGGCGGTCCTGCAGGGCGGGCGTGCCGTCCGGTCGTCGTTTAGGGAGGCCGAGTTCGATCATGTTGGCGTCCAGGCCGGTCGGCACCCTGTTCACGCCTGGTACATCCAGCGCAGCGTCTCGACCAGCGGCATGGGCTCGACCGTACCGATCGTGGCTGCCAGCTTGGCGTTGCTGCCGGACAGCGTGAGCACCTCGTTGGCGCGCACGAAGGCGGGGTTGACGTGCACTTCGATGCGGTAGCCGGCGATGTCGCTCATCATGTCGATCAGGCTCTCGAGCGAGTGCGAGTGGCCGGAGCAGACGTTGAAGACTTCGCCCGCGGGCGCCGCCGCCAGCAGGCGCCGGTAGCTCTTCGCGACCATGCGCACGTCGGAAAAATCGCGCGCGATCGCCAGGTTGCCCAGCTCGATGCGGCGCGCGCCCTTGCGGAAGTGCGACACGATCTTGGGCAGCAGGAAGTTCTCGTTCTGGCCGACGCCCGTGTAGTTGAACGGCCGCGCGATCACGATCGGCAGCTTGTCCATCCACAGGCGCGCCATGTATTCCATCGCGAGCTTGCTGACCGCGTAATCGTTGGCCGGTGCGGGCGGCACGAATTCGTCGATCACGGGCACCGCGGCGTTGCCGTAGATGTTGGCGGACGACGCGAGCAGCACGCTGGACGGCTTGTGCGCGCCGTGCGCCAGCGCTTCCAGCAGGTTGCGGGTGCCGACCACGTTGACGCGGTACATCTGCTCGGCGTCGTTGTGGGCGACGAACGCGATGGCGGCCAGGTGGACGACCACGTCCGGCCGCACCTGTTCGATCACCGCGGCCAGCGCGGCGCGGTCGTTCAGGTCGACGGTGAAGATGTCCGGTCCGGTCTCGCTGCCCGGCAGTACCGTGCCGAACACGTGATAGCCCGCCGCGGTAAGCTCGCGTGCCATGTGGTAGCCGGTGAAGCCGCGCAGGCCGGTGATGAGGGCGCGTTTGCCCACGCCCTCCTGCGGCTCAGCGATACGGACAAGGTCTTCCGTGACCAGACGGTTCATGTCAGAACGAAAAACCGGTTTCGTTACGACGCAGGTCGGCGTCGACCATCATCTGGCACAGTTGTTCGAGCGACGTCTCGGCCTTCCAGCCCAGTTCGCGCTGCGCCTTGGACGGGTCGCCGATCAGCAGGTCGACCTCGGCCGGACGGTAGAACTTCGGCGACACGCGCACGAGCAGCTTGCCGGTACGGGCGCAGTGCCCCGTCTCCTGCTCGCCCTCGCCCTTCCACTCGACGTCCAGGTTGGCGCCGCGGAAGGCCATGGTGACGAAGTCGCGCACGGTCTCGGTGCGGTTGGTGGCCAGCACGAACGTATCGGGTTCGTCCGCCTGCAGGATGCGCCACATGCCTTCCACGTATTCGCGCGCATAGCCCCAGTCGCGCTTGGCGTCCATGTTGCCCAGCTCCAGCACGTCCAGCTTGTTCAGGACGATCTTGGCGACGGAATCCGTGATCTTGCGGGTGACGAACTCGCGGCCGCGCAGCGGCGACTCGTGGTTGAACAGGATGCCCGAGCTGCCGAAGATGCCGTAGGACTCGCGGTAGTTCACGGTCATCCAGTGGGCATACAGCTTGGCCACGCCGTACGGGCTGCGCGGGTAGAACGGGGTCGACTCGACCTGCGGCACGGCCTGCACCTTGCCGAACATCTCGGACGTGGAAGCCTGGTAGAAGCGCGCTTTCGGATGGACGATGCGGATCGCTTCCAGCAGGTTGACGGCACCGATGCCGGTGATCGAGGCGGTGGTCACGGGCTGTTCGAACGAGACGCCGACGAAGCTCTGTGCGGCGAGGTTGTACACCTCGTCGGGACGGCTGGATTCGATCAGGCGGATGCTCGAGGAGAGGTCGGTGAGGTCGTATTCGACGAGGTTCAGGTTGGGATGCTGCTCGATACCGAGTTCGGCGATGCGCCAGAAATTAACCGAGCTGGACCGGCGGAAGGTGCCGGTCACGTGGTAGCCCTTTTCCAGTAGCAGTTGCGCCAGATAGGCGCCATCCTGCCCGGTAATACCGGTGATCAGGGCCTTTTTTGTTGTTTGCATGTTCTTGGTGATCCAGTGGTGGTCCGTGGCGGCCGCCGCGATAGCCGAGGCGGGTCGGCATGCGGGATGTCAGCCGCGATGACGCGGACCATAAATTTCCGACAACTCCGCATTGTATCAGAGTGGTGCTTGCATCATTGCACGAAAGAAATCGTGCAAAATATACAATATGTACTCGTCTATTATCACCTGAAACTCCGCCAGCACGTCGCGTGATTACGCATTGTTACGAGTCACTCAAGCTTTATTACATATTCACGAAATGTCGGGAACTTCTACATTTCAATGACAAAAGGGCCTCGATGGGCCCTTTTGGGTTATTTCGTCACAGGTGGCAAATTTGCAACACAAAAGTGTTGTATCAACGCTCCGAGACGGCGTCGACGACGCACAGCGCCGTCATGTTGACGATGCGGCGCACGGTGGCCGACGGGGTCAGGATGTGCACCGGACGCGCGCAACCCAGCAACACCGGGCCGATGGCGATGCCGCTGCCGGCCGCCGTCTTGACCACGTTGTAGGCGATGTTCGCGGCTTCGATGTTCGGCATGACGAGCAGGTTGGCGTCGCCCTTCAGCGTCGACTGCGGCATGATCTTGGCGCGCAGCTTCGAATCCAGGGCCGTGTCGCCGTGCATCTCGCCGTCGACTTCCAGGTCCGGCGCCTTCTGCTGAATGAGGGCCAGCGCGGCGCGCATCTTCTTGGCCGACGCGCTGTTCGACGTGCCGAAGTTCGAATGCGACAGCAGCGCCACGCGCGGGTTGATGCCCAGGCGTTCCAGCTCCTCGGCCGCCATCAGCGTGATCTCGGCCAGCTCTTCCGCGGTCGGGTTCTCGTTGACGTGGGTGTCGACCATCGCGATCTGGCGCTCCTGCGTGATGATGAAGTTCAGCGCCGCATAGACGTTGCTGCCGGCACGCTTGCCCAGCACCTGGTCGATGTATTGCAGGTGCACGTCGGTCGTGCCGTAGGTGCCGCAGATCATGCCGTCGGCGTCGCCCTTGTGGATCATCATCGCGCCGATCAGCGTGTGGCGGCGGCGCATCGCCAGGCGGGCGAGGTCTTCCGTGACGCCCTTGCGCATGACCATCTGGTGATAAGACTGCCAGTAATCGCGGTAACGCTCGTCGAAGTCGGGGTTGATGACGTCGAAGTGCTTGCCCTGCTTCAGGCGCAGGCCGAATTTCTCGATGCGCTTTTCCAGCACGGCCGGACGGCCGACGAGGATCGGCCGAGCCAGGTTCTCGTCGACGACGACCTGCACGGCGCGCAGCACGCGCTCTTCCTCGCCCTCGGCGTAGACGATGCGCTTCAGTTCGGCCGGTGCGGTCTTGGCGATCTGGAACAGCGGCTTCATGAAGCTGCCGCTGCGGTAGACGAATTGCTGCAGGCTCTCCGCGTACGCGGCCAGGTCGGCGATCGGACGGGTGGCGACGCCGCCTTCCATCGCGGCCTTGGCGACGGCCGGTGCGATGTGCGTCAGCAGGCGCGGGTCGAACGGCATCGGGATCAGGTATTCCGGACCGAACGACAGGTTCGAGATGCCATAGGCCGACGCCACGATGTCCGACTGTTCGGCGTGGGCCAGGTCGGCGATCGCGTGCACGACGGCGATTTCCATTTCGCGCGTGATCGTCGTCGCGCCGCAGTCCAGCGCACCGCGGAACATGTACGGGAAGCACAGCACGTTGTTGACCTGGTTCGGGTAGTCCGAACGGCCGGTGGCGATGATGACGTCGTCGCGGACGGCCTTCGCGTCTTCCGGCAGGATTTCCGGGTTCGGGTTGGCGAGCGCCAGGATCAGCGGGTTCGGCGCCATCTTCGCGACCATCTCCGGCTTGAGCACGCCGCCGGCGGACAGGCCCAGGAAGATATCGGCGTCGGGGATGATCTCGGACAGCGTGCGGTGCGGGGTGTCCTGCGCGAAGCGTTCCTTGTCCGGGTCCATCAGCTCGGTGCGGCCCTTGTAGACGACGCCGGCGAGGTCGGTCACGTAAATATTCTCGATCGGGAAGCCGAGGTCGACGGCCAGGTCGAGGCAGGCCAGCGCCGCCGCGCCCGCGCCGGACACGACCATCTTGCACTTCTTGAGATCTTTATTGACGACCTTCAGGCCGTTCAGGATGGCGGCGCCGACGATGATCGCGGTGCCGTGCTGGTCGTCGTGGAAGACGGGGATCTTCATGCGCTCGCGCAGCTTGCGCTCGATGTAGAAGCACTCGGGCGCCTTGATGTCCTCGAGGTTCACGCCGCCGAACGTCGGCTCCAGCGCGGCGATCACGTCGATCAGCTTGTCCGGATCGTTCTCGTTGATCTCGATGTCGAACACGTCGATGCCGGCGAACTTCTTGAACAGCACGCCCTTGCCTTCCATGACCGGTTTCGAGGCAAGCGGGCCGATATTGCCCAGGCCGAGCACGGCGGTACCGTTCGAGATCACGGCCACGAGGTTGCCGCGGGCCGTATATTTATACGCGGTGGACGGGTCCTTGACGATTTCTTCGCACGGCGCGGCGACGCCCGGCGAGTATGCCAGAGCCAGGTCGCGCTGGTTCAAGACGGATTTGGTCGGGGTGACGGCGATCTTGCCGGGAGAGGGAAACTGGTGATACTCGAGCGCGGCAGCCCGCAGTTGTTGACGAAGTTCTTCTTTTTTATCGATTGACGAATCCATGCTGTGCTGCCTTCCTGAAGACCGGGGGTCTCCGATTTTAGCAGAGTGTCACCAACTCCCGTCTACGTATTTCTTGGTATCGACAGTCATGACCAAGGCCGGGTAGCATGGCACCCGGCCCATTTTCCCGCGTCAGGCAGGCGCTTTCGGGAAGTCCACCACCGTGTCGTTGATGCGGTTCAGCAGGTTCGTGAACGTGATGCTGGTGATCGCGAAGATCGTGTCCACCACCTGCGCATCCGTGTAGCCGGCCGCCTTGAACGCATCCACCACCGGCTGCGGCACCGTGCCGCGGGTGCCCGCCACTTCACGCACGAACGTCGACAGCGCGTCCAGTTTCGCATCGCCGCCCGGGTTGCCTTTGCGTGCAGCGAGGATCGCGTCCGGGCTCAGGCCGGCCACCTTGCCCATCAGCGTGTGCGCGGCCAGGCAGTAGTCGCAACCGCTCACTTCGCTGACGGCCAGCTTGATCACTTCGATCTCTTTTTTCGACAGGCTCGTGTCGGCCAGTTTCGCATCGAAATTCAGCAGGGCCTCCAGGGCCACGGGGCTGTTGCTGCCGATCGTGTCGTACGCGTTCGGGACCTTGCCCAGTTTCGACTTGATGGCGGTGAAGAGTTCGGCGGTACGGCCGGTGGCGTTGGCACCCAAGGCATTCAGACGGCTCATGATCTTTCCTTTCGTTGTGGGTTGGTGTGGAAAGAAGTCTAGGCCTTTGGATCTATACGATGAATGCCCGGATGCTGCGATAATTTGCTTGATCGTCTCATTCGGATAAAACATGGACACACTCAGCCGCCTGCTTTCCCTCTACACGATCCGCACCTCCCTCGACATCCGCTGCGAGCTGGCGGCGCCCTGGGTGCTGGACGAGCCGGCCGCGACGCCCGGCGTGGCGCCGTTCCACGTGATCGTCGAGGGCGATGCGCGCGTGGACGTTCCCGGTCATGACTCGCTGGAGCTCACCACCGGCGACGTCGTCGTCTTCCCCGCCGGCAGTGCGCACCGCCTGCACGCCGGGCCCGCCGAAGACGCCGCCCCGGTCCGTCCGCTCGCCGCAGAGGGTCCGCTGCAGCGCAAGGGCAATGAAGGCATGGGGCCCGCCACTGCCATCCTGTGCGGCAGCTTCGTGTTCGACGGCGCGGCGCGCCAGGCGCTTGCGCGCGCGCTGCCCGACGTGATGGTCGTGCGCGCCAGCCGCGCCGACGACTTTCCCGGCCTGCACGCGCTCGTACGGCTGCTGCAGCACGAGACGACGCTGGTGCGGCCCGGGGGCGACGTCGTCGTCGCCCAGCTGTCGGGCGCCCTGTTCGCCCTGCTGCTGCGCGCCTGGCTGGCCGGCACGGGCCATGAGGCGCGCGGCCTGTTCGCCGTCCTGGCCGACCGGCGCCTGGGCAATGCGCTCGCCCGGATGCTGGAATCGCCCGAGCGGCCGTGGAAAGTGGAAGACCTGGCCGAGGCGTGCCACATGTCGCGCGCCACGTTTGCCCGCCTGTTCGCGCGCCTGTGCGGCATGCCGCCGGCCGACATGCTGACCCAACTGCGCATGGCGCGCGCCGCCCGCGCCCTGCTGCAGGGCGACGGCGCCGTCGGCGACGTGGCGCTGGCCGTCGGCTACCAGTCGGAAGCGGCGTTCAACCGCGTATTCAAGCGCCATTACGGGATCGGCCCCGGCGGTTACCGGCGCACCCTGCGCACATCGGCCCAGGTCTGACCCAGGCGCCGTCGACGTCCGCGCCGTCTCTTCCTGCCTGTTGCTGTTTGCACCAATTGTTACGCGCTACCCGTCACGCATTTGCGCGTCCTCAGCGTTGTCATCTTCGGTCAACCTAGAGTGGGCTCAGTCTGTAACATTTTTCAGGCAAAAAGGAAGCCACCATGAGAGACCATCGCATCAAGGGATTTTCCCTCCGCAGGCCGGCGCTGGCCGGACTCGCCGCATTGCTCGCCGTCAGCGTGAGCGGCACCTCCGGCGCGGACGACACGGCCACGACGGCGAACGCAACGGCAAGTGCCTGCAGCGCTGCAAGCGGCAGCCCGGCGCGACGCACATGCCGCTACAGCATCATCAACCTCGATCCGGAAGGCGGCGCCGCGGCCTTTCTCAACGAGCGGGGCGAAGCCGCCGTGGGTTCGTTCGTCTTCGGAACAAGCCGCTTCTTCGACGGCGACCGCCTGCACGACATCGGTTCGCTCGGCGGTGGCTTCACGTCTATTGCCGGCCTGAACAACAGGGGGGTGGTGGTGGGCGAATCAAGCGATGCCAGCGAACCATTTCCTCGAGTGTTTGGGTTCCGCTGGACCGTCGCCGGCGGCATGCGCGCGATCCCGGGGTCGGACGCCGGCCGCGTCCTTGGCCTCAACGACCGCAACCAGGTCGTCGGCTCCCTGTTCGCGCCGGGCGTTACGGCACGTGCGGTACGCTGGGACGCGAACAACCGGGTCGTCAATCTCGGACCGTTGCCCTTTTCGCTCTCGGAAGCCGAGGTCATCAACGACCGTGCGCTGGCCGGCGGCTATACCGACTTTGCGGACGGCACCATCCACGCCAGCCTGTGGACCGCTACCGGCAAGACCATCGACCTCGGCACGCTGGGCGGCACCCGCGCCTTCACGCAGCACATCAACAAACGGAACGAAGCGGCCGGCTATTCCGACAATGCGACGAATGACAACGAACTGGGCTTTTACTGGAGCGCCCGCGATGGCGTCGTGCCGACCGGTGCGCAAGGTTTCCCGACCCGCCTGGTCTCCGCGCTGAACGACAAGGGCGAGATCACGGGCGACACGGATGTCCCGGGCGGGAGCGCGGCCTATCTCTGGTCGCGTGCGCGCGGCCTGACGCTGCTGCCGCGCGCGGGCGCCGCGTTCAGCGATGCGTTCGACCTCAACAACAAGTCGCAGGTGGTCGGCGGGCTCGGCGGCGGCGGCCCGGTCGACGAAGCACGCGCGGTCCGGTGGGACGGCCTCGCGAATCCGGTCGACCTGAATACGCTGCTGTACCGGCCGCCTGCCGGCCTCGTGCTCAACGCCGGCGCCGCGATCAACGACGCCGGCGTCATCCTGGCCTATTCGAATGCCGGACTGGTCATGCTGCGGCCGGGCACGCGAGGCACGGACGCGCCCGTGCTCGGCCCGGTCACGGGCCTGCCGTTCGCCGTCGACGTCGGCCAGGACGTCCACCTGACACTAAGCTTCGTCGACAATTCCGCTACCCAGACCCACAAGGCCGTGGTCGACTGGAACGACGGCTGCCCCTCGCCCGCTCCCGTGGTCACCGAGTCGGGCGGCACGGGCCAGGTTACATTCCAGCACCGTTTCTGCGCGGACGGTTATTACTTCCTGACGGTACGCGTAACCGATTCCGGCGGCCGGACGACCGAGACGCGCAGGGACGTGGTCGTCAATTCGCCCGGGCTCGCCACGGTCGGCGGCCGCGGCAATCTGGTACGGGCAGGCGCTCCCGGCGGGTCGAGGGTGCCGCCCGTGCATTTCACATTCTGGACGCCGGTGGGCAATACGGCGGCGGGAAAGAGCGGCAAGCCATTCGTCCGCTTCGACGGCCCGTTCCAGTTCCGCAGCGACCGGATCGGCACGACGACGCGCAGTGGGCCAGAGGCGCACCTTGAAGGCACGGGCAGCCTGAATGGCCGCACCGGATATCGATTCGTCGTCGACGCCACCGACGGCGGCCAGCGGCAGGCCGGCGGCAGCGACAGCCTGCGCGTGCGCATCACGCATACCGATGCGGGTGGCAAGGAAGTGGTGGACTACGATAATGGCGTGGTACCCGCGGCGGGAATATCCGCTGCAACGCGTACGAAGCGGACGCCGATCGAGAGCGGCGACATCGTACTGCGGAATTGACGCGCCCGCGCGCCGGCACCAGGGTCCCGGGCAGACGGGGAGCGCCTGCCCGGGACGTTTTGCATGCGCCGGATTAGAATCGCGGGATGCTCTCCGAATTCGACCTCATCAAACGCTATTTCCAGCGCGACCGCGCCCCCGGCCCGAACACCGCCCTCGGCATCGGCGACGATTGCGCGCTGTTGTCGCCCACGCCCGGCAAGGTGCTGGCCATCTCGTCCGACATGCTGGTCGAGGACCGCCATTTCTTCGCCGGCGCCGATCCGTACACGCTCGGGCACAAGTGTCTCGCCGTGAACCTGTCGGACCTGGCCGCGATGGGCGCCCGGCCGCTCGGCTTCACGCTGGCGCTGTCGCTCCCCGCCGCGGAGCCCGACTGGCTCGACGCCTTCTCGCGCGGCCTGTTCGCGCTGGCCGACGCCCACGGCTGCGAACTGCTGGGCGGCGACACGACCAAGGGTCCGCTGAACGTCTGCATCACGATCTTCGGCGAACTGGCGCCCGGCCAGGCCTTACGGCGCGACGCCGCACGTGTGGGCGACGATATCTGGATCTCGGGCACGCTGGGCGATGCGCGCCTGTGGCTGGCCGCGCGCCGCAGCGAGGTCGCACTGGACGCCGCCGACCACGCTGCCACCGGCCAGCGCATGCACGCGCCGGCGCCGCGCATAGCGCTGGGGCGCCTGCTCGCGGAAGGGAACCTTGCGCACGCGGCGCTGGACATCTCGGATGGTCTCGTCGGGGACCTGAAGCACATCCTCGCCGCGTCGCGCGTGGGTGCCGTGCTGGACGTCGATGCGCTGCCGGCCGGCCCGGCACTGGCGCGCCAGCCGATCGGCCTGCGCCGCCGCTTCGCCGCGGCCGGCGGGGACGATTACGAATTGTGCTTCACGGCGCCGGTGGCGCAGCGCGAGGCGATTCAAGCGGCCGGTGCGGCCTGCGGGACGGCGGTGACGCGCGTGGGGTCGATCACTTCCGAACCGGGCTTGCGTCTCGTTGATGGGGACGGCGCAGAACTTGATTTGCAGCTGGCGGGGTGGGACCACTTCAGCCCGGGTTGATTCACGCTGCTTCCTCGTCCCCCCGCGGCGTCTTGCGGTCATCGTACGGCCCGTGCGTGAGCCAGTACTGGCGGAACGCGAGCCGCACGTTGTCGCGCAATTCCGTCTCGTTCCACGGCTTCGTGTAGAAGCGGTAGATGGCGCCGCGGTTGATCGAATCGAGCACCGTCTCCACGCCCGTGTAGCCGGACAGGATGATGCGCATTGTGTCCGGATACATCTCCTTGACCTTGCTGAGGAATTCGGTGCCGTTCATCCCGGGCATCTTCTGGTCGCACAGGATCACCTGCACGTGGTACAGCGCCAGCAGCTCGAAGCCCTCGGACGGCGACGCGGCCGTCAGCACGCGGTAGTTGTCGCGCCTGAACAGCCGGTGCAGCGCGCCCAGCACGTTGATGTCGTCGTCCACCAGGAGCAGCGTCTGGACATTGCGGTCGTCCTCCGCCGGCCGCGTGGGCTGGGCGCGGTTTTCCAGCACCAGCCGGGCCAGGTCGGCGGGTAGCAGCGCGCGCGAAAAATGAAAGCCCTGGATCTCGTCGCAGCGGTGGCGGCGCAGCAGCGCCATCTGTGCACGCGATTCCACGCCCTCCGCGATCACCTGCATGTGCAGGCTGTGCGCCATGCTGATGATGGCCAGCGCGATCGCCGCGTCGTCCGGGTTCGTCGTGATGTCGCGCACGAACGCGATGTCGATCTTCAGTTTGTCGATCGGGAAGCGCTTCAGGTACGCGAGGCTCGAATAGCCGGTGCCGAAATCGTCGATGGCGATGCGGATGCCCAGCGTCTTCAGGCGCTCCAGTACCTGCACCGTATGCTCGAAGTTCGACATCAGCGCGCTTTCCGTCAGCTCCAGTTCGAGCAGGCCCGGGTCCACGCGGTGCTCCGCCAGCGCCGCGCGGATGTCGCCTTCCAGGTCCCCTTCGACGAACTGGCGGCTCGACACGTTCACGGCCACACGCACGTCGCGCACACCCTCGGCGTTCCACGCGGCGATCTGGCGGCAGGCCTCGCCGATGATCCACGCGCCCACGCGCACGACCATCCCGGTGTCCTCCATGACAGGCACGAATTCGGCCGGGTACACGAGACCGACACCGGGACGGCGCCAGCGCAGCAGCGCCTCCACGCCGGTCACGCGGCCCGTGTTCAGGTCCAGCTTGGGCTGGTAGTGCAGCTCGAACTGGTCGCCGTCGATGGCCGCGCGCAGCGCCAGTTCCAGGTCCAGGCGCGCCAGCACCTGCACGTTCATCCCGGCCGTGAAGAAGCGGTAGCCGTCGCGGCCCGCCTCCTTCGCGCGCACCATCGCCACGTCCGCGTATTTCACCAGCGTACCCGGATCGGTGGCGTCGTCCGGGTACATGGCGATGCCGATGCTGGCCGTCAGCACGGCCTGCTGGCCGTTCAGGTCGAACGGCGCGCGCAGCGCCTCGCGCACCTCGTTGGCGACGCTGACCGCTTCGTCCTCGGTCTGCTCGCGCGTCATCGTGAGGATCAGCGCGAACTCGTCGCCGCCGAGGCGCCCGATCGTGTCGCGCAGGCGCACGCAGCGCACGAGCCGCGTGCTGAACTGGCGCAGCAGCTCGTCGCCCAATGCGGGACCGAGCGAGTCGTTGACGATTTTAAAACGGTCGAGCGTGATGAACAGCACGGCGATGCGCCAGTTTTTATCCTGCGCGAGTTCGATGGCGTCGCGCAGCGTGTGGAAGAACAGGCTGCGGTTCGGCAGGCCGGTCAGGCTGTCGTAGTTCGACATGTGTTTCAAACGCTGCGCGGCCTGCAGGCGCTCGCTGACGTCGCGCGCGACGGCGATCAGGATGCGGTGGCTGTTGTCCTGCTGCTGCAGCTGCCAGCTGATCTCGACCGGCACGGCGCCCTGCCCGTCCGAGCGCAGCAGCTCCGTCTCGACGATGTCGTGCTCGCGCGACGTGGAAGCCGGGTCCGCATAGCGTTCGAGCTGCACGCGTTCCGCGAGTCCCAGCGCCACCGGATCGATGCGCAGCAGCGCCTCGCGCGAAAAACCCAGCATGCGGCAGGCGCCGTCGCTGACGTCGACCATCGCCATCGTGCGCGCGTCGACGAGGAAGATGGCGTCGGTGGTCGCGTCCATCGCGCCGCGGAAGCGCTGCAGCTCGGCCGTCCGCTCGCGCACCGTGCGCTCCATGCGCGCACCGTAGTCCTGCGACTCCTTGTGGAACAGCCGTACTTCGAGCAGGTTGCGGATGCGCGTGAGGACCTCCACCGTGTCGAACGGCTTGCCGATGAAGTCGCGCGCGCCCGCTTCCAGCGCGGCCAGCTTCTTGTCCGGCTCCGCCGTCACCACGAGCACGGGCAGCCAGGACTCGCGCTCCATCGGTTTCAACGCTTCCATCACGTGGAAGCCGTCCATGTGCGGCATCTGCAGGTCGAGGATGATCAGGTCGTAGCGGTGCTGCAGGTGCAGCGCGGCCACCTGGCGCGGATCGGTGGTGCTGGCGACGTTCTCGTAGCCGCTGGTCTTGAGCAGGAACTCGAGCAGCTGCACGTTCACCGGCTCGTCGTCGACGACGAGGATGTGCGCGCGGCGGATGTCGGTGGGGGAAATCATGGGGTCGTCCTCATTCGGGCTGACAGTACGGCGTCGATGGCCTCGTTGAACTGGCCGATGTCGATCGGCTTGGTCAGGTAGTACGCAAAGCCGAGCGCCAGCGCGCGGTCGATGTCGGCGCGCATGGCGTTGGCGGACACGGCGATGGCCGGGATCCGCGCGGTCTCGGGTTCGCGGCGCAGTTGCGCCAGGACCTCGAACCCGGAGAGGCCGGGCAGGTTCAGGTCCATCAGGATGATGTCGGGTTTCTGGCTGCGCGCGAGCGACAGGCCGAAGTGGACGTCGGGCGCGCTCACGAGGTGCAGGTCGGACCGGAAGCGCACGATCTCCTGCACGAGCCTCAGGTTGGCCGGATTGTCTTCGATGTACAGCACCGTATGCGGCTGCCCAGGCGCGGCGCCGTCCGCCGACACAGGCGCCGACCGTGCGGCAGGCGGCGCGGCAGGCAGCGCGCCGTCCGCACCGGCGACGGCCAGCTCGATCCAGAACACGCTGCCGACGCCCGGGCTGCTGGTGACGCCGATCTCGCCGCCCATCAGCTCGACGAGGCGGCGCGTCACCACGAGGCCGATGCCCGTGCCTTCCTGCGTGCCCGCTTCCTGGCCCAGGCGGTTGAAGGGCTGGAACAGGCCGGCCACCTGCTCGGGCGTCAATCCGACGCCGGTATCCTGCACGGACACGCGCAGGCGTTGCGGCGCCGGCTGCGCACAGTCGACGACGATGGCGCCGCCGTCGCGGTTGTACTTCACCGCGTTCGACAACAGGTTCAGCAAGACCTGCTTGAGACGCGTGCGGTCGGCCTGCACGCGTACGCTGGGCGCTGCCGGGAACAGCACGCGCACGCCGCGCGCGGCGGCCAGCGGCGCGATCATGCCTTCGCATTCGGCCAGCACCTCGGCCAGCAGCACCGGCTCCATCGACAGGCTCACGGCCCCCGCCTCGACCTTGGCCAGGTCGAGGATCTCGTTGATCAAGGTGAGCAGGTGCCGGCCGGATTTCAGGATGTGGCCGGAGAATTCCAGCTTCTGCTCGGGCGTCGTGGGCATGTCCTTCGATGCCAGGATCTGCGCGAAGCCGAGGATGGCGTTGAGCGGCGTGCGCAGCTCGTGGCTCATCGACGACAGGAACGCGGACTTGGCCTGGTTGGCGTTTCTCGCTTCGTCGATCGCCAGTCCCAGTTCCGAGTTGGCCAGCTCCAGCTGGGCCGTGCGTTCCTGCACGCGCGCTTCCAGGCCTTCGTTCAGGCGCACGATCTCGCGGTTCGAGTCTTCCAGCGCGCGCGTGCGCTGCTCGATCTCGGTCAGCATCGCGTTGAAGGAATCGACGAGTTCCGCCGCCTCGTCCTCGCTGATGCGCGGGGCACGCCGCGAATAATCGCGCCGCGTCACCACGTCGCGCGCGATGCGGGTGATGGCGTCGATGGGCGTCGTGATCGTGTGGCCGAGGCGGCGCACGAGCAGCCACGCGGTGAACAGGGCCAGCACCGTCACGCACACGCAGATGACGAGGTAGTCGCGCATGCGTTCCATCAGCTGGTTTTCGGAGCGCAGGTAGACGGTACCGAGCAGGTCGCCGTTTTCGCTGATCGGCTTGTACAGCACCAGTTCGTCGCCGCTCCCGACATAGGTTTCCGTGCCGCCCGCATGCACGGGCCGGCCGCCCTTCGCGGGCCGCACCGGGAACGTACTGTCCGCGCCGGGCGCCAGATAGGTCGCGAACAGCGCGCCCTTCTCGTCGTAGATCGCGGCGGCGCGCACCGACGGCCGGCTGCGCAGCAGGGCCAGGTTCTCGCGCGCCAGGCGCGCATCGTCGAAAGCCAGCGCGGCCGACGTCATGTGACCCACCAGTTCGGCCTGCGTCGCCAGGTCGTTGAGCAGAGCGTGTTTATAGCTGCGCAGGTCGTAGGCGACGACGGTGCCGACGGAGACGGCCAGCGCGGCGAGCGTCGTCGACATCACGATCGTGACGAGTTTTTCGCGGATCGAGCGGCGCGGACGGATCATGGACGTCACCGCGTCGCCAGCGCCAGCAGGCGCGCGCTGATGCGCAGCTGCGCGGCCATCGCTTCGAGCCGGTCGATGCGCAGCCGCAGGCGGTCGCCGTCCGCCACCAGTCCGACGACGCAGCCGGGTTCGGGGATGCCGTCGCAGACTGTCAATACGGGCCGGCTGCGCACGGCTTCCAGCAGCCGGGCGCGCGCGGGCGATGCGGCCACGAACAGGACGTGCAGGCCGGGAGGCAGCGCACGCGGGTCGACGCGGCGGACGGCCAGCGGGCGGCCATGCACGAGGCGGCCCGTCATGAACTGTGCGGCTTCGATGGCCAGCGCGTCGTTCCCGGCGACGCCGACCAGCAACGGCGTGCCTGCGCGCGCGAACGCGGCGTCCGGCCAGTCGACGAACGTGGCCACACGGTACAGGTAGGCCGCCTTGAGCTTGTGCTCAGGCGCGCCCAGGGGGGCTGCGCCGGCCTGGGCGGCACCCGCGAGGATCAGCAGGCACAGCGCCACCCGGCGGACAGGACGCGCGGCTGCAAGGGACAAGACCATCACGAGAATGCCGGCCCCGGATGGTCATGCGCGAAACGGTCGAGCGGCATGCAAGGTCCTGGTTCGGTCAATGAACAACACTGCGGGGCTGCCCGCAAGGCGAGCAGCATAGCAGCACGACCGGAAGTGATGTCGCACAGAACGGAGCCGGGTATTTGCACCGGTAAAGACATTTGCGTTTGTAAGGACGGCAAAGACATAACCGCAAGAATGGCTTTTCGTTAAGATTCCGACGCCGCACGGCGGGAAGGCGCGCTAGAATGGACGCGAGCGCGCAGCGGATCTTCCGCGACCGGCACACGGCGGCGCGCCCGGTTGGATCCTGGAGACCTGGCGGTTCTCTGCTACCGCCATTACAAGGAGGAGCGACACGTGACGAACGACATCATCGACCTGGCCACCCGTGTGGGCCGGGCACTCGAATCCAAGAACCTGCTGCTGGCCACCGCCGAATCCTGCACCGGTGGCGGCGTCTCCCAGGCCATCACGGAAATTCCCGGCTCGACCGGCTGGTTCGAATGCGGCTTCGTGACGTATTCGAACGCCTCCAAGACGGAGATGCTGGACGTGCCCGCCGCGCTGATCGCGCAATTCGGTTCCGTCAGCGAGGAAGTCGCGGGCGCGATGGCCGAAGGCGCGGTCGCGAACAGCAATGCCGACGTGGCCGTATCCACGACCGGCATCGCCGGCCCGACCGGCGCCGTGCCCGGCAAGCCCGTGGGCACGGTGTGCTTCGGCTGGTCGAAGGGCGACACGACGTACACCGAACGCCTCGTGTTCTCCGGCGACCGCCACGCGGTACGCGAGCAGACGGTGGCGCACGCGCTGGCCGGCCTCCTGCGACTGCTCGAGTAAGGATGCGCCGCCCGCCGTTGCGTGCTGCGGCCGCGCTCCTGGCGGCCGTATCCGTGAATGCGGCCGCCGCGGATCCGGACAAGGGCATCACCGTGTACGCGGCCGGCGACATCGCGCGCTGCGCCCATCGCGACCCGGCGTATTCGGGCGCGGCCGACACGGCCGCCACCGTCGCCGCCGGGCTCGCGCAGGACCCGCAGGCCGTCGTACTGGCGTTGGGCGACCTGACCTATCCGCGCGGCGCCATGAAGGAATTCACCCACTGCTACGCGCCGACGTGGGGCCGCTTCAAGGACCGCACGTGGCCCGCGCCCGGCAACCACGAGTACTACACGCCGGGCGCCAAACCCTATTTCGACTGGTGGGGCGCGCGCGCCGGCCGCGGCTACTACAGCTTCGAACTGGGCACCTGGCACGTCATCTCGCTGGACAGTAACCTCGCCCCGGCCCAGCACGCGGCCCAGCTGGACTGGTTGCGCGCCGACCTCGCCGCCCACCCCGCGCGCTGCACGCTCGCCTACTGGCACCATCCGCTGTACAGCTCGGGCGGGCACGGCAGCATCTCGAAGATGCGCGACGCGTGGCAGCTGCTGTACGCAGCCGGCGCCGAGCTGGTGCTGTCCGGCCACGACCACGACTACGAACGCTTCGCCCCGCAGGATGCCGATGGCCGGCTCGACCCGACGCACGGCATCCGCCAGTTCGTCGTCGGCACGGGCGGCGCCTATCCGACGCCGTTCCTGTTCACCGTCGCGCACAGCGAAGTCCGCGACAGCAACCGCACCGGCGTGCTGCGCCTGCGCCTGTACGCGGGCGGCTACGGCTGGGAATTCGTCGAGTCCACGCGGCTCTCCACCTTCAGCGTCGTCCCGCCCGACCGCGGCAGCGCCGCCTGTCATTAATAAAACGGAGTCCGCATGACACGCCTCCTGTCCCTGCTCTTGTTGTCGTTGCTGCTTGCAGGGCCGACGGCCGCGCAGCAGATCCGCTACGACAAAACGACGCTCCCCAACGGCCTGGAGGTGATCCTTGTCGAGGACCACCGCCTGCCCATCGTGGCCGTCAACATCTGGTACCACGTCGGCCCCGCCAACGAAGCGCCAGGGCTCACCGGCTTCGCCCACCTGTTCGAGCACATGATGTTCGCCGGGACGCGGCACCTGCCGCGCGGCCTCGCCGACCGCCTGCTGGAAGGCGCCGGCGCCACCGACAGCAACGGCAGCACGGACTACGACCGCACCAATTACTACGACACGGTGCCGTCGAACCAGCTCGAACTCGCGCTGTGGGTGCACGCCGACCGCATGGGCTACCTGCTCGACGTGCTGGACCAGACGGCGCTGTCGAACCAGCAGGACGTCGTGCGCAACGAGCGCCGCCAGAGCGTCGAGAACCGCCCGTACGGCGTCGTCGAGGAAGCGCTGAACCACGCGCTGTTCCCGAAGACGCACCCCTATTACGCCGCCGTCATCGGTTCGCACGCCGACATCCAGAACGCGAAACTGGCCGACGTGCGCGACTTCTTCAAGCGCTACTACGGCCCGAACAACGCCAGCATCGTGATCGCCGGCGACATCGACAAGGCGAAAACGCGCGCCCTCGTCGCGAAATACTTCGGCAGTTTCAAAAAGAGTCCGCCGGTCGTGCACCCGCAGGTGGCCACGCCCGCCATCACGCGCGAGCGCCGCATCACGGTGCCGGACCGCGTGGAGCTGCCGCGCCTGTACATGGCGTGGCTCACGCCGCCGGCCTTCCAGCCGGGCGACGCCGAGCTGGCGGTGACGGCGCAGATCCTCGCCGGCGGAAAGTCCAGCCGCCTGTATAAAACCCTCGTGTACGAGCGGCAGATCGCGCAGGAAGCGGCGGCCGCGCAGAATTCGAACGCGCTCACGTCGACCTTCATCGTCGACGCCACCGCGCGCCCCGGCCACGAACCGTCCGAGCTGGAGACGGCCATCGATGCGGAACTCAAGGCGCTGCGCGACACGGGACCGTCCGAGCAGGAAGTCGAACGCGCGCGCAACACGATCGAGACGGCGATGCTGACGTCGATCGAAAAGCTGGGCGGCACGGGCCTCGCGAACCAGATCAACCAGTACAACCAGTACACGGGCGACCCTGGCTACCTGCCGAAGGACATCGAGCGCCTGCGCCGCGTCACCGCCGCCGACGTGCGCCGCGTGGCGCAGGCCTACCTGCAGCCGAACGCGCGCGTGATCGTGTCCGGCGTGCCGGGCAAGCCGGACCTCGGCCCCGACGTGTCGACGCCGCCACCGCCCCAAGTCTCGAAGGCCGGCAGGACCGACCGCGCCGCCGGCATCAACCGCGACGAAGCGTGGCGCCGCACGCCGCCGAAGCCGGGACCGGCGCCGCGCTTCACGCTGCCGCAGGGCGAATCGTTCAAGCTGCCGAACGGCCTGACGGTCATCGTCCACCCGAATCCCGCGCTGCCGCTCGTGGCGGCGGAACTGGTCGTGAAAAGCGGCTCCGACGCCAATCCATCCGACCAGCCGGGCCTCGCCGGCTTCACGGCGCAGATGCTGGACGAAGGCACGGCCACACGCAGCGCGCCGCGCATCGCCGACGAGATCGCGCAGCTCGGCGCCTTCCTCGGCAGCGCCGCGTCGTCCGACGCGTCGACGGTGTCGCTGCTGGCGCTGCGTTCCACGTTCCCGCAGGCGCTGGACGTGCTGGCCGACGTCGTGCTGCATCCGGCCTTCCCGACGGCCGAAGTGGAACGCCAGCGTGCCTCACGCATCGGCGAACTGACACAGCAGCGCGACGATCCGGCGCTGGTCGCCGCCGTCGCCGCGGCCGGCGCGCTGTACGGCCGGGATCACCCGTACGGCTACGGCCAGCTGGGCACGGAACAGGCAATCCGCGCGACGACGCGCGAAGACCTCGTGCGCTTCTGGCGCCGCCACTACCTGCCGGGCAATGCGGCCCTCGTCGTCTCCGGCGACATCACGGCGGACGAGCTGCGCGCGCTGGCGACGGCGCGCTTCGGCGGCTGGGGACGGGCCGACGCGGCCATCACGGCGGTCGGCGATCCGGCCGGCACCAAAGCGCGCCTCGTCGTCGTCGACAAACCGGGCGCGCCGCAGACGGCACTGCGCGTGACGGCCATCGGGGCCCCACGCAGGACGCCGGACTACCCGGCCATGCAGGTCATGAACGCGGCGCTGGGCGGCCTGTTCTCGAGCCGCATCAACCTCAACCTGCGCGAAGAAAAGGGCTACAGCTACGGCGTGTTCTCGGCATTCCGCTACGACCGTACGCCGGGCCCGTTCATTATCGCGGGCAGCGTGCGCACGGACGTTACGGGGCCATCCGTCTCCGAGATTTTCCGGGAAGTGAACGGCATGCGCGACAAGCCGCTGCCTGCGGCCGAGCTGGCGGGCGCGCGCGATTCGCAGGTGTATTCGCTGCCGGGGCAGTTCGAAACGAACAGCGGCATCGGGGCGAGCCTGGCCGACACCTTTGTGTTCGACCTGCCGGCGGATTACTGGCGCACCCTGCCCGACCGCTATCGCGCCGTGACGGCGGCCCAGGTGCAGGCGGCGGCGCAGAAATATTTGAAACCCGATCAGCTGAAGGTCATCGCCGTCGGGGATAGGGCGGCGATTTTGCCGCAGTTGCAGAAGCTGGGGCTCGGGACGCCGGAAGTGCGCGACGTGGATGGGCAGGTGCCGTAACGCGGCGCCGCCCATATTACGTGTTCCCCACGTCCGTACGATATGGCTTGCACCCGCGGCCGCTATGCGCTTAACATGTGAACAGTTCTTCAAACGTTAAGCATGAGCATCCCACCCGACATCGACAACGCGGTCGACGAGCTCGCCGACCTGTTCCACCTGCTGGGCGACCCCACGCGGTTGCGGATCGTGCTCGCCTGCCTGGCGCAGCCGACGGCCGTGGGCGACATCGCCGGCGCGTTGAACCTGTCCAGTTCGCTGGTCAGCCACCACCTGCGCCTGCTGCGCGCGGCCCGCATCGTCAAGGCGGAGCGCCAGGGCAAGCAGGTGTTCTATGCGGCCGCCGATGCCCACATCAGCAGCCTGCTCTCCAATATGTTCGAACACATCGCTGAACCCACCACCGGACTGGACGCATGAGTCACTCCCATTCCCACGGCCATGGACATGGCCATCACCACCACCCGGCGCCGGGCGACAACGGCCGCGCGTTCGGCATCGCCATCGGCCTGAACACCGCGTTCGTCGCCATCGAATTCATCTACGGCTTCATCGCCAACTCGACGGCGCTGATGGCCGACGCCGGCCACAACCTGTCCGACGTGCTGGGTCTCGGCCTCGCCTGGGGCGCCGCGCTGCTGACGAAGAGTGCGCCCACGCGCCGCTTCACGTATGGCATGCGCGGTACGACCATCCTCGCCGCCCTCGCCAACGTCCTGTTGCTGATGGTGGCCTGCGGCGCCATCGCATGGGAAGCCGTGCACCGCTTCGCCCATCCGGAACCGGTGGCCGGCACGACGGTGTCCATCGTCGCCCTCGTCGGCGTGCTGATCAACGGTTTCTCGGCCTGGCTGTTCGTGGCCGGTAGCAAGGACGACATCAATGTGCGCGGCGCCTACCAGCACATGGCGGCGGATGCGTTGCTGTCGCTGGGCGTCGTCATCTCCGGTGTCGTGATCATCTACACGGGCTGGTCGTGGCTCGACCCGGTCGTCAGCCTCGTGCTCGTCGTCGTGATCGTCGCGGGCACGTGGTCGCTGCTCAAGGAATCGATCCAGATGGTGCTGGCGGGCGTGCCGGCCAGCGTCGACGCGACCGGCGTCACGGCCTTCCTGGCCGCGCAACCGGGCGTGACCGAAGTGCACGACGTCCATATCTGGGCGATGAGCACGACGGAGACGGCCCTCACGGCCCACCTCGTCATGCCGGACGGCTATCCGGGCGATGCGGCCCTCGACGACATCACCCTTCACCTGCGTGAGGATTTCGCCATCCACCATTGCACGCTGCAGGTGGAACAAGGCACGACCAAGCACAGCAGTTGCTGCCTGCACGACGGACTGGAGGCGCATGCGCACGATGACCATGATCACGACCACGATCATAACCACGGCCATCATCACGGCCACTCGCACGCACACTAAAAAAAATGGCCCGCATACAAGCGGGCCATTTCGTAGAGGGAAGCCGGATCAGCCGGCCAGGTTCGCGTACAACGCCGTACTGAGATAACGCTCGCCGAACGACGGAATGATCGTCACGATCAGCTTGCCCGCATTCTCCGGCCGCTTGGCGACCTGGATCGCGGCCCACAACGCGGCGCCGGACGAGATGCCGACCAGCAGCCCCTCCTCGCGCGCGGCCGCACGGGCCGTCTCGAAGGCATCGTCGTTCTTGACGGTGATGACTTCGTCGTAGGCTTTCGTGTTCAGCACGTCCGGAATGAAGCCGGCGCCGATGCCCTGGATCGGGTGTGGGCCCTTCGTGCCCTTGGACAGGATCGGCGACGCTTCCGGTTCCACGGCGATCGCCTGGAACGACGGCTTCCTTGCCTTGATCACTTCGGCCACGCCCGTGATCGTACCGCCCGTGCCGACGCCGGCCACGAGGATGTCGACCTTGCCGTCGGTGTCGCGCCAGATTTCCTCGGCCGTGGTGCGGCGGTGGACTTCCGGGTTGGCAGGGTTGTTGAACTGCTGCGGCATGAAGCAGTTCGGGTCGGCCGCGACGATTTCCTCGGCACGGCGGATGGCGCCCAGCATGCCTTCCGGCCCCGGCGTGAGCACCAGTTCGGCACCGTAGGCGCGCAGCAGCATGCGCCGTTCGTTGCTCATCGTCTCCGGCATGACGAGGCGGCAGCGGTAGCCGCGCGCCGCGCACACCATCGCCAGCGCGATGCCCGTGTTGCCGCTGGTGGGCTCGACGATGATGGTGTTCGGGCCGATCTTGCCGGCCTGCTCGGCCGCTTCGATCATGGCCCAGCCGATCCGGTCCTTGACGCTGTGGGCCGGATTGTAGAACTCGAGCTTGGCGGTGAGATCCGCGCCGGCGCCCTGCGCCAGGCGGCGGATCCGCACCAAGGGGTATTGCCGATCAGTTCCGTCACGTCGTTCGCGATGCGCATGCAGAGTCCTCCCGGTTGAGTGAATTGGACTTACTTGACCTTCAAGAGTTCGACGTCGAAGATCAGGTCGGAATCCGGCGGAATGGAACCGCCGCCGGCGCCGCGCTTGCCGTACGCGAGTTCGCTCGGGATGATCAGGGTGCGCTTGCCGCCCACCTTCATGCCCTGCACGCCCTGCTCCCAGCCCTTGATGACCTGGCGCGCGCCGAGCTGGAACTCGAGCGGTTCGCGGCCCGCGTCCAGCGACGAGTCGAACTTGCGGCCGCGTTGCTTGGCGGCCAGCGGCTTGTAGAACCAGCCCGTGTAGTTGACGACGACCGTGCTGCCGACCATCGCCTCGGTACCCTTGCCGATCACGTGGTCGATGACCTGCACCTTCGGCCCCTGCTCCGCTTGCGCTTCGGGTGCCGGATTGACGGGATTGTTCGGATTGGCCGGATTGGCGGCGTTGGCGGTGGCCTGGGCCGGGTCCTTGGGACCTTGCAGGCCGTCGCCGGCCTGCTGGGATGCGTCCTGCGCGTTGGCGGCGACGGCCGCCAGCAGCAGGCTGGCTAAGGCGATACGACGGATCATGGAGCCTCTTTTCACGAATCAGTAAAAACCAGGGCACGTCGCAAAACCTGCTGCGCGTTGCACTGCTGTCCTGCGATGCTCGCTGTACTCCTCGTACAGCTGCGCTTCTCGAACAGCATTGCGGCCGCTCGCGACGGTTTTGCGAGGTGCCCCACTGATCCTATGATAACAAGGCGTCTTCCAGTTGCACAGCGTCGACGGATTCGGTTACATGGTCCGGCACCCGCACGGCATTGGCCTCCTCCGCCAGCTTGCGCAGCATGTGGCCGGCCGCGACCATGCCGAACGTCGCGGTGACGACCATGCTCGAACCGAAGCCGGCGCAGTTCAGGCCCGTGATGCTGTTCGCGTCGACTTCGCAGGCGTCGCCGTCGCCGGACTGCGGATAGCGCAGCGGTTCCATCGAGAACACGGCGTCGATGTGGTACTTGTTCTTTTCGCCGCGGGCGAAGCCGTAGCGGGCACGCAGGATCTTCCGCACTTTTTTCAGCAGCGGTTCCTGCTCGGTGCGGGCGAGGTCACGCACTTCGATCTTGGTCGGATCAAGCTGGCCGCCGGCGCCGCCGATGACGATCAGCGGGATCGCATGCTGGCTGCAGTACGCGATCAGCGCGGCCTTGGCCTTGACGCTGTCGATCGCGTCGACGACGTAGTCGAAACGGTCGGTCCCGATCATTTGCGGGATGTTGTCCGGATCGATGAAGTCTTCGACGAGCTCGACTTCGCAGTACGGATTGATGAGCGCGATGCGCTGTTTCAGCGCCTCGATCTTGGGCATGCCGACCGTGGTCGACAGGGCCTGGATCTGCCGGTTGATGTTGGATTCGGCCACGTTGTCGAGGTCGATGAGCGTGAGCCGGCCGACGGCGCTGCGGGCCAGCGCTTCGACGATCCAGGAGCCGACGCCGCCGACGCCGACCACACAAACGTGCGCCGCGCGGAAGCGTTCCAGTGCACGCTCGCCGTAGAGGCGGGCAATGCCGCCGAAGCGCCGCTCGAAGTCGACGTCATCGAAAAGAGAGGTGGTAGTCGTAGTCATGATCCCTTCATTTTACCGGACGGAACGGCGCTCATTGCTCTAAAATAACTTTCAGTCAATCAAAAAATTCTCCGCATTCTGCACGTCCACAACAGCGATCATGAACAACCTTCTTGCCGACCCCGCTCCCGATTTCGACCAACCCGTCGCCGTCCTCAAGCACTGCCACGGCCGCATCCGTAAGCAGCTTGCCACGCTGGAAAAACTTGTCGCCCACCTGCCTGAACACGGTGCCGACGAGCAAGCGCGCCAGGCGGCGACGGCCGTGCTGAAATACTTCGACAAGGCCGCCCACCTGCACCACGAGGACGAGGAACAGGACCTGTTGCCGATGCTGCTGGCCGTCGCCAAGGGAGACGATGCGGCGACCCTGCAGGCCCTCGTACCCGTGATCCTGCAGGAACACAAGGACATGGATGCGATGTGGCAAGACCTGCACGAACAGCTGATGGGCATCGCGGACGGCAGCGGCACGCAGTTGTCGGCCTCCATCGTGCGCCGCTTCGTGCAGAGCTACCACGGCCATATGGAACGCGAAGAAGGCATCGTCGCGCCGATGGCACTGCGCCTCTTTGGTCCGGATCAGATGGCGCGCCTGGGCGGCGCCATGCGCCAGCGCCGCGGCCTGGAACAGACAACAAGCCCGGCAACCCCGGCGCCATCCATCGGCGAGACGGTCGCCGACCTGCGCAAGGATTACGGCCAGGCGCGCCTGGACGAAAGCGACGTGGCCAGCGATCCGATGGACCAGTTCACGCGCTGGTTCGAGGAAGCGCTGAAGGCCGAAGTGAACGAGCCGAACGCGATGAGCGTGGCCACCGTGGGCGAGGATGGGCGGCCGACGTCGCGCATTGTTCTCGTCAAGCAATTCGATGCGCGCGGGTTCACCTGGTACACGAATTACGACAGCCAGAAAGGCAAGCAGTTGGCAAGCAAGCCGTTTGCAGCTCTGCTATTCTTCTGGAGTGAACTTGAACGGCAAGTGCGGATCGAAGGCAGAGTTGAGCGCACGAGTGCCGAGGAAAGCGATAAGTATTTCAACAGCCGGCCGTTGAAAAGCCGGCTGTCGGCGATCGCGTCCGAACAAAGCGAGCCGATCGCAAACCGTGCCGCCCTCGAGCAACATTACGAGGAGGTGGCGCGTCAATATGGCGAAGCACCGCCACGGCCACAACACTGGGGCGGTTTTCGCCTGGTGCCGGAACGGATCGAGTTCTGGCAGGGGCGGCGTTCACGCTTCCACGACCGCATCGTCTACACGCGGCAGGAAGACGGCAGCTGGACGCGGCAACGTTTGCAACCCTGACCCGGTGCATCCGGCTCAGGATCAGCCGGAGAAATCGCGTGTTCGACCAACTGAAGCTTTCCGCCTGGACTTCAGGCATACGCAGCAAATTCAACCTGCCCCTGCGCGTGGAGCTATGGAACGGCGCGCAGGTGGACCTGTCATCCGACCACCAGCCGCGCGTGAAAATCCGCGTACCCCACCCGGGCGGCCTGCGCTACCTGCTCGCGCCGTCGCTGGGCAACCTCGGCGAGGCCTATGTCGAAGGCGCGCTCGAGATCGAAGGACGCGCGGCCGACATGATCCAGGTGGGTTCCGCCCTCGCGGAAACCACGGGCAAGCCTGCGCGCACGAGCCGCGTCGCCAGCGCCGCCCTGCGCCTCGTCTCGCCGCACACGCGCGAGAAGGATGCGGAAGCCATCCGCTACCACTACGACGTCTCCAACGCGTTCTACAGCCTGTTCCTCGACCCGGCCATGGTCTATTCCTGCGCCTATTTCGAGAATGGCGACGAGGACCTCGCCACGGCCCAGCAAAAGAAGATCGACCACATCCTCACCAAGATCGGCGTGCAGCCGGGCCAGACGCTGCTCGACATCGGCTGCGGCTGGGGCGCGCTCGTGATGCGCGCAGCCAGCAAATTCAGGGCGCGCTGCGTCGGCGTCACGCTGTCCGAACGACAGTACGAGCTGGCGCGCGAGCGCGTGGCGCAGGCCGGGTTGCAGGACCGCATCGACATCCGGCTGCAGGATTATCGCGACGTCGCCGGTCAGTTCGACCGTATCACCAGCGTCGGCATGTTCGAGCACGTGGGTGTGGACAATTTACCGGAGTACTTCGCCCGCATCGGCAAGCTGCTGGCGCCGGGTGGCGTCGTGATGAACCACGGCATTACCACGTCCGACGTCGAACAGCGCAACAGCCCGTACGGCGGCGGCGAGTTCATCGACAAATACGTGTTCCCGCATGGCGAGCTGGCGCACCTGTCCACCGTCATCCGCACGATGCAGGAAGGCGGCCTCGAGGTCCGCGACGTGGAAAACCTGCGCCGCCACTACGCCCGCACGTGCGCGCTGTGGACCGAGAATTTCGAGAACAATGCCGACCGCATCCGGGCGACGTGCGATCCGAAGACCTTCCGCATCTGGCACGTCTACCTGGCCGGCTGCGCCTACGGCTTCGCGCACGACTGGGTCAGCCTGTACCAGATCGTGTGCGGCAAGGCGGGCGAGACGCCGGACCTGATGCCGTGGTCGCGGCGCTACATGTACCCGTGACTTATTTCACCCGGTCCGTGAAGACCTTGCGGAACTTGGCCACCTTGGGCGCCACCACGAATGCGCAATACCCCTGCAGCGGGTGCTGGGCGAAATAATTCTGGTGGTAATCCTCGGCCTTGTACCACTGCTCGGCCGGCAACACCTGCGTGACGATCGGCGCATCCCACACCGCGGCCATCTCGGCCATCACCTTGCGCGCCGTCGCTTCCTGCTCCGGCGACGTGAAGAAGATCACCGAGCGGTATTGCGTGCCGACGTCATTGCCCTGGCGATTGAGCGTCGTCGGGTCGTGGATCGTGAAAAAGATTTCCAGGATGTCGCGATAGCTGATCACGTTCGGATCGAATTCCAGGCGCACGACCTCCGCGTGCCCGGTCGTGCCCGCGCACACCTGCTCGTAGGTCGGTGCGGGAGTCGCGCCGCCCATATAGCCCGATTCCACGCGGAGAATCCCGCGCGCTTCCAGATAAACCGCTTCCAGGCACCAGAAACACCCGCCGCCCAGGATGGCCACTTCGGTTGCTGATTGCTGGCTCATGCTGACTCCTCGAGGAATAAATAGTTGTCCATGGTTTCACTGTAAACGAAAGTGCGCGCTCGTGCAGGCTCGGGGACCCTCTGGCCATTGATGGCATAATGCGCGCATGAACACCAGCTCACCTCGCGCCGCCACGCGCGGTTTCGATTCCGCCCATTTCCGCCAAGCCCTGTCCCAATTCGCGACGGGCGTCACCGTCATCACGACCCGCCTGGGCGACGGCAAATTCCGCGGCCTGACCGCGTCGTCCTTCAATTCCGTGTCGCTGGAGCCGCCGCTGGTGCTGTGGAGCCTGTCGAACGTCGCCAACAGCCTGCCCATCTTCACCGGCAACTCGCACTACGTCATCAACGTGCTGTCGGCCGGACAGGAAGAGCTGGCGCGCCGGTTCTCGCGGCGCGGCCAGGATCCGTTCGAAGGCGTCGAGTACGAATTGTCGCGCACCGGCCAGCCGATCCTGAAAGGCGTCTCCGCCTGGTTCGAATGCCACAACCGCAGCCGCTATCCCGAAGGCGACCACGTGATCTTCGTGGGCGAAGTGGAAGACTGCGCCGTGCATCCGCAGTCCGCCCTGCTGTTCCATGGCGGGCGCTTCGGCAGCACGTGATCCTTGTTTGAAAAATGAAAATGCCTGTCGCAGTTTGAAAAGATGCGGCGGGGCGGGGTTTCTATAATGGCTCGATCCGGGCGGTCATCCATTCGCCCGCCACATTCTTACAAAGATTGAGACAGGAGCCCCATGAGCCGTTCCGATACGCCCCGCAAAGCCCAGTTCCATTGGGATGATCCGTTGCTGCTGAACGAGCAGTTGCTCGACGAAGAGCGCATGGTGCGCGACGCCGCCGCGGCCTATTGCCAGGACAAGCTGCTGCCGCGCGTCCTCGAAGCCTTCCGCAATGAAACCACGGACGCGTCCATCTTCCGCGAGATGGGCGAGCTCGGCCTGCTGGGCCCGACCATCCCCGAGCAATACGGCGGCCCTGGCCTGAACTACGTCAGCTACGGCCTGATCGCGCGCGAAGTCGAGCGCGTCGATTCCGGCTATCGCTCGATGATGAGCGTGCAGTCGTCGCTCGTGATGGTGCCGATCTACGAATTCGGCAACGAGGAAACGAAGCAGAAATACCTGCCGAAACTGGCCACCGGAGAATGGATCGGCTGCTTCGGCCTGACCGAGCCGAACCATGGCTCCGACCCGGGCTCGATGGTCACGCGTGCGCGCAAGGTCGACGGCGGCTACTCGCTTTCCGGCTCGAAGATGTGGATCACGAATTCGCCGATCGCCGACGTGTTCGTCGTCTGGGCCAAGGATGACGAAGGCAAGATCCGCGGCTTCGTGCTGGAAAAGGGCTGGAAAGGCCTGTCGGCGCCGGCCATCCACGGCAAGGTCGGCCTGCGCGCGTCGATCACGGGCGAGATCGTGATGGACGAGGTGTTCTGCCCCGAAGAGAATGCGTTCCCGGAAGTACGCGGCCTGAAGGGTCCGTTCACCTGCCTGAACTCGGCCCGCTACGGCATCGCCTGGGGCGCGCTGGGCGCCGCGGAAGACTGCTGGCACCGTTCCCGCCAGTACGTGCTGGACCGCAAGCAGTTCGGCAAGCCGCTGGCCGCCAACCAGCTGATCCAGAAGAAGCTCGCCGACATGCAGACGGAAATCACGCTGGGCCTGCAGGGCGTCCTGCGCCTGGGCCGCATGAAGGACGAGGGCACGGCCGCGGTCGAGATCACATCGATCATGAAGCGCAACTCCTGCGGCAAGGCGCTCGACATCGCACGCATGGCGCGCGACATGATGGGCGGTAACGGCATCAGCGACGAGTTCGGCGTGGCACGTCACCTCGTCAACCTGGAAGTCGTCAACACGTATGAAGGTACGCATGACATCCATGCGCTGATCCTGGGGCGTGCGCAGACCGGTATTGCCGCGTTTTAACCTCGAAATCCCGCTGAGCCGTCGTCATACGACCCACGGCTCAGCGACTGCGCAAGATCGGGCAATTCGAACGGCTCGGCTACCCGCCAGACTCAGGGTTTGCTCCCGGTCGTGCGATGCGCCTGGTTATTGCCGCCTTCGAGTTTATTGCTACATTGCAGGACCGTGGTCGAGCCTTGGCGGATCGTGAAGCTGGCGAAGTCCACGCCGACGCCGGGCTCGGCATTGTCGACCAGCCTGAAGCTGATGGTGGCGGGATCGCCGTTCAGTGTGCCGGTGCCTGTACCGGTCATGGTCGTGAACGGGGCGTCGGGACTACCGTTGTCCGGACCCGAGCAGACCGCCGAGGTCAGCGCGGTCAGGTGGAAGTGCTCGCCGGTGGAAAAATTCACCTCCAGGTTGTTCGGGGCGGAGATCGGCGTGCCTTCGCGCTGGCAGTGCAGCTCGTAGCCGAACGTGACCCGGTAGGCCGGACCGGAGCAGATGATGGAACCGCCGCCAGTCATGCGCCCGCCTTCCCAGGCCCAGGCGGAGACGGTGGCCGAACACAGCAGCACGGATGCCAGCACGCGGCTGCGCCTGCAGGAAAAAATTGATAGAGACATCGCTTGTCCTCCTCGGAAATGCTTGTCAAAACCGTGGGAGAGCTGCGTGCCCCCCAGGTCCAGGCAACCAGCATAGGCAGGCGCCGGCGCATTCAGAATGATGGAGCGACAACGGCGGACGTTGCACTTGAGAGGAATCAGAGGCGCTAAGTTTGCGAGAACTTTGCAGCCGGCGGTGGCACCCAAACTAAAAGGCCTGAGCCCTGTTCAATACAGGACTCAGGCCTTGGCTGCCTGGCGAACTTGACCGTCCAATCAGAACTTGTAACCCAGCGTCAGTACGGTCGACTTCGGATCCAGCTTCATGTGCTGGGTCTGGCCGGTCGAGAAGTGGACGTCGGTCCGCAGGCGGGTCTTCACGAGTGCGGCGTTGAGGAACCATTTCTCGTTGAAATTCCACACGGCACCGATCTGGCCCGAGTACGTCCACTTGTTGTCGATGCTGAACGTCGTTGCCGGACCGCCCGGGTTCGTCAGCGCCGTCATGCGGAACGAACCGGTTTCCTTGTAAAAGTAGGCATAGGTGACGCCCAGGCCGACGTAAGGACGGAAGGCCGCGTTCGGCGAGAAGAAACGGTATTGCGCGAACAGGGTCGGCGGCAGGGCACGCGTCGTGCCCAGCTCGCCCGTACCGGCGATGGAGCCCGCGCCGTAGATGCTGTGCTTGTACGGTTTCGCGATGGTAAATTCGGCGGTGATGTTGTCGGTGATCCCGTAGTTGATGATCGCCACCGGTTCCGTATCCTTGCCGACGTCGCCCAGCGAATTGGGCAGGGCCGGGGCGGAAATCGCACCGCTCTCCACCTTCGGTTCGATCTCGATGGCACCGACCGACACGGCCCACTTCCCTTTGGCCTGTGCCGCGGCGCCGCCCGCCACGGCCAGGGCACCCGCGGCGACCAGCAATTTCACGACATTGGAACTTACTTTCATGTTATCTCCTGATTCTTATTGATGACCCGTCCGCGCGCGCAGACGGGCCTGTCGTGACGATTACAGCCAGCCCTTCACGGCCATCTGCTCGAGGACGTAGCGGGCGACCAGCCAGTTCTCGAACGGCGTCGGGTGCACCTCGTCGGCGAACATGTAGCGGCTGACGTCGCCGGCGATCACGTTCTTCGCATTGCAGACGAGCGACGTGTTGCCCAGGGCGTTCGCGCCGCAGGCCGGGGTCGACGTATTGGTGAGGCCGTACGGGCCCGGGTTGATCACTTCGTCGTGGCTGACGGTCCACAGGTCGACGTACAGGACCTTCGGTTCGTTCGCGACACCGGCTTTCAGCTGCGCGTTGAAGGCGTCGACGGCTTTCACGATCAGGGCCTGGACGTCAGCCGACTTCGACTTGCCCGCCGGGGTCGAGGCCACGTCCGGCAGGTTGTTCACGACGACGTAGTTCGCGCCCTTGGCGACGATCTGCGACTTGACCAGGGCGCCCAGCTCGGCGCCGGCCGTTGCCATCGCGGTGACGACACCCGCGGCGTTGGCGGTCAGGTAGTCGGCGCCCGCCTTCTGGCCGGCGGCCGTGGCGTCGGCCTGGGCCTTGGTGACCATCGGACCATACACCGTCGCCTGCGCGGCTGCCGTGTTGCCGGCCATGACGGCGGCGGTGACGGCGGCTTGCACGATGGAGGCGTCGGTGTGGCCGGCGCGCGCTGCTTCCGTCTGGATCGCGAGGCCGATCGATTGCGCTGCGGTGGCCGGGTTCGTCGCACCGGCGGCCAGCTGGGTCGTCAGCGACACGGCGAAGGCCTGGGAACCGGCGGCGGTGCCGGCAGCGGTGGCGTTCGTCGACAGCTGGCCCAGCAGGAACAGGATGTCGTTACCGCCGGCCATCACGGTCACCAGTTCGGTGCCGCTGAACTTGCCGCCGGTCTTCGCCAGGTGGTTCGCGATCTGCGTCACCACGGGCACGGTGGTCAGGCCCAGCGTCGGGTTCACGGCCTTGTTGTTCGGGCCGATCGGGTTCGTCACGCGCGAGCCGCCCTGCGCATAGTTCAGGCAGTTGACGTTGTTGCTGATGGGGACGGAGAAACCTTTGGTCGCGTCGCCCTGCAGGCCGGTCTGGGCCGCGCACGGTGCCGGCAGAGTCAGTTGGGCTGCGACGAATTCGGTCCAGTTCTTGCCCGTCAGGTCGGCGTTGATCGACGTGTTGTCGCCGTTGATCGTGAACTTGCCGCCGCCCAGCGCCTTGACGCCGCCGACGGCATACGAGCCGACGTCGGACAGGCTGTCGCCGAACGACACCTGTGCGCTGAATTTGGTACCCGGGGTCTGGTCGCCGCCGCGAGGGCTGGTGCTGCTGCCGCCGCAAGCCGACAGGACAGCAGCGGTCAACAGCGCGAGCGCGAATGAGGTCTTACGCATTGTGTCTCCTAAAGAAATTTTTCTTTTACAACGAACGGCCGTGCTATTCGTGTCTTGGATAATATGCCAGTGTTCGACATCGTTGTATAGCGAAAACCTTTGTCGTGCACCGGCAACAACACCATGTCGTGACGGCTGGGAGACACGGCCGGCAGCGCGGCCGATTATAGCAACGCCGCAGGCGAGTTCATGTCTTAATGTGACAATGTTGTCTGAAAATAATCACGCGTCGCCGCCATGCAGAACGGCGCCACGAGACCCGCGTGGTAAGCCGACGCGACGGCACCGTCCCCCGACGCCGCCCGCAGGACCGACCTCGCCGTCACGAAGCCTGCCTTGGCCGAGCGGTACGGGTCGTTCAGGCCCGGCGTATCGTCGATGTCCAGCAGCGTGATGTTGCTGCCGCGTGCGCTGAAATAGCTCGCGGCCGCCGTCGCGTTGAAGAACGGCACGACGGGGTCGTCATGGCCGCCGCACAGCATCGTGGGCGCGCTGGGCATATAGCTGCGCAGGTCATTGCGCACGAGCCATTTACGCAGGCTGTGGGCCGGAGAGCAGGCCAGCGGGGAACTCGTGCTCTGGTCGCACGGGTGCGCGGCGAGATCGGCGAGGTAGCTGCCGCGGTAGGCCGTACGGATCAGGTTGTTGGCGCCGAAATATGCCGTGTAGCCGGCCGTTTGCGGCTGCGAATCCGCAGCGAACAGGGCTGTCGCCGGCAGCTTGCCCTGGTCGACGAGGTCACCGCTGCCGAGGCTGCCCGGCACCAGGTCGGCGATCGATGCGGCGTACTGCGTCTCGTAGACGTCCGACGGTGTCCCGTACAGCGCGGCGCTCGCGTGCTGGCCTGCGTTGATGATCATTGGCACGATCACGGTGGCACCGTTGCGCGGCGCGCCGCCGAACAGGTCGTCGCCGAAGCGGGCGATGGCATACGGGCCCGACATGCCGGACGCCGCCGTCAACGTGAACTCGTTCGTGCCCAGGTCTTGCATGGCGCGCTGCGTGGCCATCGCGACATAGCCGCCTTGGGAATAGCCGGTGACCATCAGCTTGCCGGAATCCTTGGCGCCGATCGCCCCGAACGACGTGCGCGCGGCGCGCAGCGCGTCGATCATGTCGGCAGCCTGCGCGACGCGGTCCAGGTACGGGTGGTAGCCCAGCGACGAACCGCTGTAGCCCGTGTAGTTGGGCGCGACGACGATGAAGCCCTGGGCCGCGAACACGGCCGCGGCAAGGCGCGCTTCCGTATTGCTGGCGATGTCGGCCATGTCGTAGGATTTCTGCAACGAGGTACCGTGCGCATACAGCACGACAGGCCGCGAGTTGCTGCACGACGCGCCGCCGCCCGTGGGCACGTAGATGGCGGCGCTGCCATCCGTGGCTTCGCCGGCACCGCCGATCGTGTTGTAGTGAACCTTGTACACGGAGACCGAGCATTGCGGCTGGCCCGCCACGGCCAGGGTGCCCTGCTGGGCCGATTCGAGGAAGCCGGCCAGCACGGTCGGGGTCAAGGTGGGAAGGCTGGCACCGCCGACGTTGACGGCCACGGAGGCGGCCTGCCCCACGAGGCTGCCGCGCGTCGCGACGGGCAGCGGTTCAGGATTCGAGACGCCGGTCGGCGTGCCGCCGGCAGTGGTGCCGCCGCTGCAAGCGGCAAGCAGATAGCCCAGCCCGAGGCTGCAGGCCAGGGTAAAGAGGGAACGCATGGATGTCCTTCGGCTAACGGATGACGGTCCGCGCAGGAGGCAGACCGGGGGTTGCCGTGTAGCATGCCACCGGACAGGCGTTTATGGGAAGTTTCCCGACGGATTACAGCGCAGGGGTGTTGTTTATCAGCCCGTGGACGATGCCAGTCGAACCATGCGCAGCGCGGCGCAGGCGGTCGTTGACGCCCAGCCATGGGCCATCCTGCGGCGGCGCCTCGACGAGGATCACGTCGGCGCCCGTGCCATCCATCCCGCGCAGTGCCGCGTACAGCGCGTGCGCGAAGCCTTCCGGAGAATTCGGCAGGCGGACGGCCGCGTGCGTGGCCGGCAAGTCCGAATAATGGATCAGGGCGACCTTGCGTCCGGCGCCTTGCAACCTGGACAAGGTATCGGCCAGGGTCGCCGTGTCCTGCATCGCGACGGGCGTGTGCGGCGCGTAATGCGATTCCAGCGTGCCGGACGCGCGCGGTGCCGCGGCATCGGGACGTGCTGGCACCTGGTCGATCACGGCCGCGATGGCATCCGCCGAGATATGACCCGGGCGCAGCAGCACCGGACCGTGCGTGGCCAGACGGGACAGATCGACGATCGTCGATTCGATGCCGACCTCGCTCTGGCCGCCATCCAGCACGAACGCGATGCGGCCGTGTTCGCCGATATCGTCGCCGAACTCGTCGCGCACGTGCTGCGCGGTCGTCGGGCTGACGGCACCGAATTTATTCGCGGACGGGGCCGCGATGCCGCCCTTCCCGCCCTTGAACGCCTGCAGCAGTTCGATGGCAACCGGATGCGACGGGCAGCGGATGCCGACCGTGTCCTGGCCGCCCGAGACGGCGTCCGGGATGTGCGGCGCGCGCTTTACAATCATCGTCAGCGGGCCGGGCCAGAAGGCGTCGGCCAGCTGACGGGCTTCCGACGGAATGTCGGCGGCCCAGTAGTCGAGATCCGCGCCAGGCGCCACGTGCACGATCACGGGGTGATCCTGCGGGCGGCCCTTGGCGGCATAGATCGCGGCAACGGCAGCCGGATTTTCCGCATCGGCGCCGAGGCCGTACACGGTCTCGGTCGGCAGCGCGACGAGGCGGCCGGCCTCGAGCGCGCGCGCGGCCGCTTTGATCACATCATCCGTCACAGCGCGATTCCCAGCACGCTGCACGCCTGCGCGAAATTCGCCTGGGCTTCCTGCAGGGTCGGCGCGACGAACGTCACGTGGCCCATCTTGCGGCCGCGGCGCGGGTCCGTCTTGCCGTACAGGTGCAGGTTGGCGCCGGGCAACGCCAGCACGGCGTCCCACGCCGGTTCACGGACCGTCTCGCCTTCGAACCACACGTCGCCGAGGATATTCAGCATGACGGCCGGCGAATGCTGGCGCACATCGCCCAGCGGCAATTTCGCCATCGCCCGGACCTGCTGGGCGAACTGGCTCGTGATGCACGCGTCGATCGTGTAGTGGCCGCTGTTGTGCGGCCGCGGCGCCATCTCGTTGACGACGAGCGAGCCGTCGGCAAGCACGAAGAATTCGATGCACAGCACGCCGACATAGCCGAGCTCGGCCACGATGGCACGGGCCGCATCCTGCGCCTTGCGGGCGCAGTCATCGGACACATTCGGGCCCGGCACGGTCGTCGTGAACAGGATGCCGTCGCGATGCACGTTCTCCGCGATCGGGTAGACGACCGACTGGCCATCCGCCCCGCGCGCCGTCAGCACGGACACCTCATAGGCCAGCGGCAGCATCTTTTCCAGCAGACAGGTCACGCGGTCCATGGATTCGAACGCGGCACGGACGTCTTCGCGCGTGCGCACGCGCACCTGGCCCTTGCCGTCGTAACCCATGCGCACCGTTTTCAGGATGCCGGGCAGCAGGTCGTCGGCGATGGCGTCGATGTCGGCATCGCTCGCGATCACCTTGTGCGGCGCCGGCATCACACCGGATTTACCGGCGCAGGCGACGAAGAAGGATTTTTCCGCGATGCGGTCCTGGGCGACGGACACCCCATGCGCGTTCGGCGCCACGAACACCTGCTGCGCGAGGCGCGACAGGCTGGCGGCCGGGACGTTTTCGAATTCCGTCGTGACGGCCACGCATTGCGCGGCCAGCGCGTCCAGGCCGGCCGCATCTTCATAGCCGGCCTCGACGAGGCGCTCGGCCACCTGGCCGGCCGGGCAGTCGGTCGACGGCTCCAGTACGGCCACGCGGTAGCCCATCGCCTGTGCGGCGTGGGCAAACATGCGGCCCAGCTGGCCGCCGCCCATCACGCCGAGCCAGGCCGGTTCACCGGCTGCGGGGAGGTAGGCTAGGGACTTCGTATTACTCATCACTCGTTCACGGGCAGGGTCATGGCCTTGGCGGCGGCGGTCTGTTGCTGGCGGAACTGTTCAAGCTGGCCCGCCAGGGCGTCGTCGGTGGTGGCGATGATGGCGATCGCGGTCAGCGCGGCATTCGCGGCGCCGGCCTCGCCGATGGCGAAGGTCGACACAGGCACACCTTTCGGCATCTGCACGATCGACAGCAGCGAGTCTTCGCCGCGCAGGTATTTCGACGGCACGGGCACGCCCAGCACCGGCACGACCGTCTTCGCGGCGACCATGCCCGGCAGGTGCGCCGCACCGCCGGCACCGGCGATGATGGCGCGCAGGCCGCGGCGGCGGGCGGATTCCGCATACGCGAACATCTCGTCCGGCATGCGGTGCGCCGAGATCACCTGCGCTTCGAACGGCACGCCGAACTGCTTCAGCATGGCGCAGGCATGTTGCATCACATCCCAGTCGGAACTGGAACCCATGATCACGCCGACCAGCGGCGCAGTTGCCGAATTCGTCTGATCGGCCATCGTCAGACCTTCAGCTTCTCGCCCGTCAGGCGTTCGATGGCTTCGAAGTACTTGGCCTGGGTCTTTTCGATGACGTCCTGCGGCAGCGGCGGTGCCGGCGGGGCCTTGTTCCAGTCTTTCAGCGTTTCCAGGTAGTCGCGCACGAACTGCTTGTCGAACGACGGCGGCGACATGTCCGGCGCGTACGAGTCCGCCGGCCAGAAGCGCGAGGAATCGGCGGTCAGCACTTCGTCCATCAGGTGCAGCACGCCGTTCTCGTCCAGGCCGAATTCGAACTTGGTGTCGGCGATGATGATGCCGCGCGTGGCCGCGTAGTCGGCGGCGGTCTTGTACAGCTGGATGCTGATGTCGCGGATTTTATTCGCCAGTTCCGAACCGATGCGCTGTTCCATGTCGGCGAAGCTGATGTTCTCGTCGTGCTCGCCCAGGTCGGCTTTCGCGGCCGGGGTGAACAGCGGCTCGGGCAGCTTGTCGGCCTGGCGCAGGCCGGCCGGCAGCTGGATGCCGCAGATGGAACCGGTGGCCTGGTAATCCTTCCAGCCCGAACCGATGATGTAGCCGCGCACGACGGCTTCCACGAGGATCGGCTTCAGGCGCTTGGCGACGACGGCGCGGCCTTTCACCTGCTCCACTTCTTCCGGTGCGACCACGGATTCCGGCGCCACGCCGGTCAGGTGGTTCGGCACGATGTGGCCGAGTTTCTCGAACCAGAAATCGCTCATCTGGTTCAGCACCATGCCCTTGCCGGGGATCGGTTCGTTCATGACGACGTCGAAGGCCGACAGGCGGTCGGTCGTGACGATCAGGATCTTGTCGTCGCCGACGGCGTAGTTGTCACGGACCTTGCCATGGCCCAGCAGTGGCAGGGAGGAAATAGTGGATTGGTAGAGGCTTTTCATAGAGGGGATATCTTGATAAAGCGAAACCGGCGAAGGAGCCGGTCGGATGGGCGGCGGCTCGGGAGAGCCGGTGCCAAAGCGATATTTTACGCGAATATTGCGTGAATATCGTCGCCCCCGCGAAAGCGGGGGCCCATGCTGAGGTTCCGAAGTTCGAATTCCAGGAAGATTTCGGCACATTCCGACATACCGAATCCTGTTGCTCAGCATGGATTCCCGCTTTCGCGGGAATGACGGTTTTGGTGTTACTGAACGATCTGCGCCAGTTCGCCAGCCTTATAGCGCTCCGCCATTTTCTCCAGCGGAATCGGCTTGATCTTGGCCGCCATGCCTTCGCAGCCGAAGGAGATATAGCGCGCCTTGCAGATCTGCGTCGCGGCTTCGCGGGCCGGCTTCAGGTAGTCGCGCGGGTCGAATTTCGACGGGTTCTCGAACAGGTATTTGCGGATGGCGGCCGTCATCGCCAGGCGGATGTCCGTGTCGATGTTGATCTTGCGGACGCCGTGCTTGATGCCTTCCTGGATTTCCTCGACCGGCACGCCATACGTTTCCTTCATGTCGCCGCCGAATTCGCGGATGATCGCCAGCAGGTCCTGCGGGACCGACGACGAACCGTGCATCACGAGGTGCGTGTTCGGGATGCGCGCGTGGATTTCCTTGATGCGGTCGATGGCGAGGATGTCGCCGGTCGGCTTGCGCGTGAACTTATAGGCGCCGTGCGAGGTGCCGATGGCGATGGCCAGCGCGTCGCACTGGGTGCGCGCGACGAAGTCGGCGGCCTGCGCGACGTCGGTCAGCAGCTCTTCGCGGGTCATGGTGCGGTCCGCGCCGTGGCCGTCTTCCTTGTCGCCCTTCATCGTTTCCAGCGAACCGAGCACGCCCAGTTCCGCTTCGACGGTCACGCCGATCGAGTGCGCGAATTTCACCACTTCCTTCGACACTTCGACGTTGTAGTCGTAGGAGGCGACGGACTTGCCGTCCGCTTCCAGCGAGCCGTCCATCATGACGGACGTGAAGCCCGAGCGGATCGCGGCCATGCAGACGGCCGGCGACTGGCCGTGGTCCTGGTGCATGACGACCGGGATGTGCGGGTAGGCTTCGACGGCGGCGTCGATCAGGTGGCGCAGGAAGGCTTCGCCGGCATATTTGCGGGCGCCGGCCGAGGCCTGCATGATCACCGGGCTGCCGGTCTGGTCGGCCGCGGCCATGATGGCCTGGACCTGCTCCAGGTTGTTGACGTTAAACGCCGGGAGGCCGTAGCCGTGTTCGGCGGCGTGGTCCAGCAGTTGACGCATTGATACGAGTGCCATGGTTTAGCTCCATAGGAATAAAGAAACCTTTCCGGGTCTCACACCTTCTGCGCGTGCGTGCGTCTGGCCTCGCGCGAAGGCGCGTCAGCCATGCACATCATCCGTTCGACAGTCTGGCGCGGCCGCGGTTGCGGCCGCGCGCACAGGTGTTGAGCTCCCTCTTAATTGAATTCACCGACGCGAACGATCTTGAGCGCGTTCGTACCGCCGACCTGGCCCATCGGCTCGCCCCACGTGACGACGATCGTGTCGCCCTTCTTGACGATGCCGTTGGCCACCAGCAGGTCTTCCGCCTGTTTCAGGACGGCGGCGCTGTCGCCGCGCTGCGTCAGGTGGTACGCATGCACGTTACGATACAACGCAACCTTGCGTTGGGTGGTGACGCTTGGCGTCAGGGCGAAGATCGGGGTGTCGACACGGTGGCGGCTCATCCACAGCGCGGTCGAACCGGACTCGGTCAGCGCCACGATCGCCTTCACGCGCAGGTGGTGCGCGGTGAACAGGGCGCCGTACGCGATCGACTGGTCGATGCGGGTGAACTGCACGTTCAGGAAGTCGGCTTCCAGCTTGTTGTATTCGGAACGTTCCGCTTCGACGCAGATCGCGGACATCATCTCGACCGTCTCGACCGGCCACTTGCCGGCGGCGGTCTCGGCCGACGTCATCACAGCGTCGGTGCCGTCCAGCACGGCGTTGGCCACGTCCGACACTTCGGCGCGGGTCGGCACGGCGTTGACGATCATCGACTCCATCATCTGCGTGGCGGTGATCGCCAGCTTGTTGCAATCGCGCGCCATGCGGATCATGCGCTTCTGCAGCGCCGGCACGGCCGCGTTGCCCACTTCGACGGCGAGGTCGCCGCGGGCGACCATGATGCCGTCGGAGGCGTCCAGGATCTCTTGCAGCACGGGAATCGCTTCCGCGCGCTCGATCTTCGCGATCATCATCGGCTTGTGGCCGAACGGCTCGCCGGCGATGTTCGCCAGCTGGCGCGCCATTTCCATGTCGGTCGCCGTTTTCGGGAACGAGATCGCCAGGTAGTCGGCCTGGAAGGTCATCGCGGTCTTGATGTCTTCCATGTCCTTGGCGGTCAGCGCCGGTGCCGTCAGGCCGCCGCCCATGCGGTTGATGCCTTTGTTGTTGGACAGGTCGCCGCCCACCTTGACGATGGTGTGGATCTCGCTGCCGGCCACGCGCTCGACGATCAGCACGATCAGGCCGTCGTTCAGCAGCAGCGTGTCGCCCGGACGGACGTCGTTCGGCAGTGCCTTGTAGTCGAGGCCGACGCGTTCCTGGTTGCCCAGCTCGCCGTTCTCGCCCCAGCGGGCGTCCAGGATGAAGCGGTCACCGTTGTTCAGCAGGATCTTGCCTTCTTCGAATTTACCGACGCGGATCTTGGGACCCTGCATGTCGGCCATGATCGCCACTTCGCGACCGCACTCGGCGGCAGCGCGACGCACCAGGTTGGCACGGTCGATATGGTCCTGGGCGCGGCCGTGCGAGAAATTCAGACGCACGATGTCCACGCCCGCGCGGATCATGCGGACGAGCGTATCGAAGTCGGAGGAAGCGGGGCCGATGGTTGCGACGATCTTGGTACCACGAGACATTGATCTATCCTTGAAGTGAAAAGCGCAGCCCGTGGGCTGCGCCGGTGACCGTGAGGTGTTATTTCGCAGCGCTACGCTGCAGCAGGATCTCCACTGCCGGAAGCGTCTTACCTTCGAGGAACTCGAGGAAGGCGCCGCCGCCGGTCGAGATATAGCCGACTTGGTCGGCAATATTGTATTTTGCGATGGCAGCCAGGGTGTCGCCGCCGCCCGCGATCGAGAAGCCTTTCGATGCGGCGATGGCCTGGGCCAGGGTCTTGGTGCCTTCGGCGAACTGGTCGAACTCGAACACGCCGACCGGGCCGTTCCACACGATGGTGCCGGCGGTGCCGATCTGTTCGGCGAGCTGGGCCGCGGTCTTCGGACCGATGTCCAGGATCATGTCGTCGTCGGCCACGTCCTTGACGTCCTTGATGGTCGCGGCGGCCGTCGGCGCGAATTCCTTCGCGCACACGACGTCGACCGGGATCGGCACTTGCGCGCCACGGGCGGCCATCTTCTCGATGATCGTCTTGGCTTCACCGACCAGATCCAGTTCCACGAGCGACTTGCCGATGTTCAGGCCCACGGCCTTCATGAACGTGTTGGCGATGCCGCCGCCGACGATCAGGTTGTCGACCTTGTCGGCCAGGCTCTGCAGGATCGACAGCTTGCTCGACACCTTGGAGCCGGCAACGATCGCGAGCAGCGGACGCTGCGGCGCGCCCAAGGCCTTGCCCAGCGCATCCAGCTCGGCCGCCAGCAGCGGACCGGCGGCGACCACGGGCGCGAACTTCGCGATGCCGTGCGTGGTCGCTTCGGCGCGGTGCGCGGTGCCGAAGGCGTCATTCACATAGATGTCGCACAGCTTGGCCATCTTCTGGGCCAGCTCGTCCGAATTCTTCTTCTCACCTTTGTTGACGCGGCAGTTTTCCAGCAGCACGACCTGGCCCGGCGCGACGTCGACGCCGTCGACCCAGTTCTGTTTCAGTTCGACCGGCTGGCCCAGCAGCTCGGACAGGCGCATGGCGACCGGCGCCAGGCTGTCTTCCGGCTTGAACTCGCCTTCGGTCGGACGGCCCAGGTGCGACGTGACCATCACGGCCGCACCTGCATCAAGCGCAGCGCGGATCGCGGGAACCGAAGCACGCACGCGCGTGTCTTCCGTAATGTTGCCGGCGTCGTCCTGCGGGACATTCAGGTCGGCGCGGATGAAGACGCGCTTGCCTTTCAGCGCGTCTTGGTCGATCAGGTCTTGCAAGCGGGTGAAATTGAGAACGGCCATTGTCAACAATCTTGGAATGTTTAAAAAACGCTATTTTACCTTAGCCGACCCCATGGAAAACATCGAAAACACGCAGGGCAGTAAATACCAGCATGCCGATAACGATGGTCTGCAACATGTTCCGTCGCCACAGGTAGTACGCAAGCGCGAGGATACCGGCCAGCAGTTTCGGGTTCGTGACAGCCAGTTCGATCTCGCCCTGCGGCCCCAGCAGGAAATCGGGCGCGACGATCGCGGCCAGCGCGCAGGCGGGCGCATAGCGCAGCATTTCCTGCACGCGCCGGGGGATCGTCACGCGGTGGCCCACCATCCACAAGGCACTGCGGCAGCACGCGGTGGCGACGCCCAGCACGACGATGACGGTCCAGATTTCCCAGTCAGCCATGGCGGACCTTGCGGCGATCCTGCGTTTCCTCGATGGCGATGGCGGTGACCATGCCGACGAGAACCGCGACCAGCAGCCCCAGCTTGTACGGCAGGCCATGCGCCAGCACGGACACGGCGGCTGCCACCAGCACGCCGCACAGGGCCGCGCTGTTCATGACGAGGGGAACGAGGATGCACAGGATGGCGAGCATGCCGGCAAAGCCCAGTTGCCATTCCGTCGGCACGGCGCTGCCCAGGAAGATACCGATGAAGGTGCCGACCTGCCACGCGACCCAGCTCGGATACAGCAAGCCCTTCAGGAACGACAGCTTGCCCCGTTCGGGCGCCGTGCGGGGATAGCGTTGCAGGAAGAGCGCCGTGGTCAGGTCACCGGAGATATGGCCGAGATAAAAACGCTGCAGCAGGGGCAGCTGCGAGAAATGGGGAGCGAGCAGTGCGGAAAAGATGACGAAACGCAGGTTGACGACGAAGGCGGTGGCGAAGATGACGCCGATGGGTGCGCCGGTGGCGATCAACGGCAACGACGCAAGTTGCGCCGAGCCGGAATACACGATCAGCGTCATGGCGCTGGCCTGCAGCACGGTGAGGCCGCTCTTGACCATCGCGACCCCGACCACGATGCCCCATGCGCCGAGGCCGAACAGCGTGGGCAGGCCAACCTGGAAACCTTCGCGCCAGGCGGCGGGATCGTGGCCGTCGACGTCGCTGCCCCTCTCCATGCGAGCCCTGCTCATGTCGCGTTCCTGCAACAAAAGCGGTCGACAAGCATGGCGGACAGGCAGCGTTCGAACATGAAACGGTGTTGTGAAAATGCGCGTAGATTTCTCTACAGGAAATTCTACTCGACAGTATTAAGATTGCTATTCTACCGGACCATTCCGGCAATCAGGTCGAATCCGTTAGAATCGTGGTTTTGGGAATGCTGTGTTTTCAATGTGACGGCTTCCCTTGCCTATTAGCTGACGGAGAAATGAATGAACGACAAGACCATCCCGGTCGTGGAACTGGAAGCCAAGGACCTGCCGGCCTATTGCCCGAACCCTGCCATGCCGCTGTGGTCGTCCCACCCGCGCGTCTTCCTGGACTTCGATCATGACGGCAACGCCAAGTGCCCGTACTGCGGCACCCAGTACCGCCTGAAGCCGGGCACCGTGCTGGCGCATCACTGATTTCTTTCCTTTCCGGGAGCTTGCCGTGAACCAAGCGGGCGCAGCAGGCTACCGGGCTCCGTGGTGGCTGCCGGGCGGTGATCTGCAGACGATTTATCCCGCCGTCTGCATTCGCAAGCCGGCCGTCGCCTACCGGCGCGAGCGCTGGGACACACCCTGCGGCCAGGATTTCATCGACGTCGACCTCGTCGACGGCACTTCTCCTGCTTCTCCCTGCGTACTGCTGTTCCACGGCCTGGAAGGTTCGTCGGACAGCCATTACGCGCGGTCGCTGATGGCGCTTGTTGCGGCGCGCGGCTGGCATGGCGCGATCCCGCATTTCCGCGGCTGCTCGGGCGAGCCGAACCTCGCGCCCCGCTTCTACCACTCCGGCGACGCCGAAGAACTCGACTGGATCATCCGCCGCCTGCGATCCCGCTATCCCGGCCCGTTCTACGTGGCCGGCGTCTCGCTGGGCGGCAATGCGCTGCTGCGCTGGCTCGGCGAACAGCGCCATGGCGCGGGCATCGTCGACGCCGCCGTGGCCGTCTCCGCCCCGCTCGACCTGGCGGCCGGCGGCGCCGCGCTGTCGGCCGGCTTCAACCGGCTGTACACGCGCATGTTCCTGCAGACCCTGAAACCCAAGGCACTGGCCAAGCTGGAACGCTTCCCTGGCCTGTTCGACCGCGACCGGCTGCTCGCCGCACACGATTTATACAGTTTCGACAACGTCGTCACCGCCCCGCTGCACGGCTACCGCGACACGGACGATTACTGGCACCGCGCCAGCGCCCGCCACGTCCTGCACGACATCGTCGTACCGACGCTCGTGCTGAACGCGCAGAACGACCCGTTCCTGCCCGGCCGCCACCTGCCGCGAACGGCCGCGCCCGCGGTGACGCTGGAATATCCGGCAACAGGCGGTCACGTCGGATTTTCCGTCGGCCCCTTCCCAGGCCAGCTCGACTGGCTGCCGCAACGCATCCTGACATTTTTCGACGACACGGCCATGCGCGCGCCGACGCCCGCGCGGCTGTGCGAAGCTTGACTCCATGGACGACATCGTAAAACAGGCAATGGCCAAGTGGCCGAACGTGCCGTACTGCTACGGCTGGCTGGCACTGGACGCGCGCGGCACCTGGCGCATGCGCGACGAAGCAGCCCAGCGCGCGGGCGCCCCCGGCGACAAGCTGACGAATGCCGCGCTGGTCGGCTTCATCGCCCGCAATTATTTATCGGATGAGCGTGGCTGCTGGTATTTCCAGAACGGTCCGCAGCGCGTGTACATCAACCTCGAGACGACGCCCTTCGTCGCGCGCACGGATCCGGCGCAGGGTCTCGTGCTGCACACGGGGCAGCCGCTGGGCGCGCCGGAGGAAGCGTTCATGACGGATGCCGGCGGCATCGTGCTGCGTGCCGGGCAGACGGTGGCGCAAGTGGACGACCGCGACGCGGCGCAATTGCTGCAGGCGTTCGAGCTGGATGGCCGTCCTGCCGCGGATGAGGACGTGATGGCGTGGCTGGAAGGCGGCGCGGGAGACCTGGCCCTGCGCTGGCAGGACAGGCGCATCGCCGTCGGACGGTTGACGGCGGACGAGGTGCCGGCGCGCTTCGGGTTCGTGCGGCAACCCACCCCATGAATCAGCGATCCTTGTCCTTCTTCTCTTTCTTCTCGTCCTTCTGGCGCTCGTTCAGTTCGCGTTCGCGCGCATCGATCACGGCCTGGTCGTAGAACGACACATCCTTCGCCTTGCGCGCGAGATTGAGCTGGTCGACAGCGGCCGGCAACGCACCCGTCAGCACATACGATTCGGCGAGCGCCATGTGCTGCAGCGCGATCCTGCCCTGGGCCGCATAGGCCTTGGCGAGCTGGTCGTAGAGCTTGGGCTCTTCGCGGTATTGCTGCACCTGGTCGCGCAGGAACTGGGCCGCCTTGTCCAGCTTGCCGTCCGCGATCAGCGCGTCGGCGTACTGGCGCGCCAGCATGCGCGACAGCGGGAATTTCTGGTACGCAGCTTCCGCGTCCTGCACGGCCTGGCGGACGACCTCGGGCGGCTGGCCCGGCGCCAGCTTGATCTCGGTGGCGAGGCCGGCGAACAGGGCGCTGCCGTCCGTGCCGCTGCGTTCGCTCGAAAACACGCCCGGGCGCGGTTTCGTCGATGCCTTCGCCTTGTCGAGCCAGCTCTGCGCCCCCTTCAGGTCGCCCTGCCTCAGCGCGAGGAACGACAGACCGTACATCGCGGCCGTCTGCTGCTGCGTGTTCGGCTGGGCCAACTGGCTGTCGAACGTGGATTTCGCTTCGTCGCGGCCCTTCTGGCTTTCGTCCTGCAGCACCCGCGCGCGGGCGCGGACGATGTGGAATTCGATGCTGTCCGGCCGGATGTGCATCAGCTTCGGATTGTCGCGGATGCGCGCCTGGATGTCGGCGATGCGCTCGCCCGTCAGCGGGTGGCTGCTGAGCCAGGCCGGCGCCTCGCCATAGACGCGCGTCGTGCTCTGCAGGCGCTTGAAGAACGCCACCATGCCCGACGTGTCGTAGCCGGCCGCGCGCATCGTCTGGAAACCGACGCGGTCGGCCTCGCGCTCGGCGTCGCGGCTGAAATTCAGCTGGCGCTGGATGGCGAGACCCTGTCCGCCCAGCATGACACCCATCGCAGCATCGGCCCCGCCGCCCGCCTTGCCGACGAGCGCCGCCAGCAGCAGCGCGGCCAGCGGCAGCAGCGCATCCTGTTTCTGCTGGCCGATCATGCGCGCGATGTGGCGCTGCTGCACGTGGCCGATCTCGTGCGACAGCACGGATGCCAGTTCCGATTCGTTCTGCGCCGAGATCAGCAACTGCGAGTGCACGCCGATGAAGCCGCCGGGCAGCGCGAACGCGTTGATCATCGGATCGCGCACAGCAAAGAAGAAGAAATCGGCGTTCGTCTCCCCGCGCGCGCCGGGCGCAAACGACACGAGGTTTTCGCCGAAGTTGTTCAGGAACTCGATGATCGCGTCGTCGTCCAGGTAATCGGGATCGCGCCGGATATCGTTCATGATTTCCTCGCCCAGCTTGCGCTCCAGGAAGGGCGACAAGTCGGCACGCGCGGTATCGCCGAGCGTCGGCAACCCGGTCGTATCGGCGCCGCCGCGCAGGACGGGAACAGTGGGGGCGGCAAGCGCGCCGGCGGTGGCCACGACCAGGCCGGCGGCGGCCGCCGCGACACGGCGCCACGGCCACCTTGGTGAAAGCTGCAACATCGCTGAAATCGGGTTAGGTTTCACGATGCTATGATAACCGCTTCCCGGCCGTTACTACTGCTGGGTCAAATTTTGTGACTTCGCTCCCTCGACAACATGACAACATCCCCCGCCGACAGCCCCCTAACCCACTTCGACGCCACCGGACAAGCCCACATGGTCGACGTGGGCGCCAAGGACGCAACCCACCGCATCGCCGTCGCCGCCGGCACCATCCGCATGCAGCCGGCCACCCTGGCACTGGTGACGTCAGGCTCGGCCAAGAAGGGCGACGTGCTGGGCGTGGCGCGCATCGCGGCCATCATGGCAGCCAAGCGGACGAGCGACCTCATCCCCCTGTGCCATCCGCTGGCCATCACGCGGGTCGCCGTCGATTTCGAGATCGACGAGGCGAACAACAGCGTGCATTGCCGGGCGCAGGTGGAGACCTACGGCAAGACCGGGGTCGAGATGGAGGCGCTCACTTCCGTGCAGGTCGGCCTGCTGACCATTTATGACATGTGCAAGGCGGCGGATCGGGGGATGGTCATGACCAATGTGCGCGTGCTGGAAAAGCACGGGGGCAAGAGCGGGGACTGGACGGCGCAGGTGTAAGCTCACAACCGCGTCCCGATCCACCAGTAATTCCCCTGCCCATCCTGCACCCCCGCCGTCCGGTCCCCATACGGCTGGTCGCGCGGCTCGGACAGGCTCGTCGCACCGTGGTCCAGCGCCCGCGCGTAGACCCTGTCGACATCCTCGACATACACGTGTACCGAGGCGATCAGGTCAGCGCCAGGCCGGCATCCCATCATCACCACCGAATCGCCGATGCGCACTTCCGCATGCCGGATCCCGCCCTCGGCATCGGGCTGGCGCCGCAGTTCCGTCGCGCCGAACGCGTGCACGAGGAAATCGAGCATGACGCGCACATCTTTCACCAACAAGTACGGCGACACCGCGTTATAGCCATCCGGCTTGTACCCATCGTCCATATCGTCTCCTTGAGATGAAGGTGATCATCGAAACTGGACAATTCTGTCACAGATGTATCGTCGTGCAATACAACTGTTCATCTTTGACACAGCCCCGCCCCTGAGATACCGCGCCACACCATGTGGCATGGATATTGCGAATTCCTCCTTGACTGCGCGTCGCGCATTCATAACCCATCCAACGATCAAGGAGACAACCATGGCCTGGACCAAACCTGAATTCATCGACTGGCGTTTCGGTTTCGAAATCACGATGTACATCGCGAATCGCTGACACAGCACCCGCCCGCGGCGCTGCCGCGGGCTTACCGGATCCCGTCATGAACATCGTCGTATTAGGCTCCGCGGCCGGAGGCGGTTTCCCGCAGTGGAACTGCAATTGCCGCAATTGCGCCGGACTGCGCAACGGCACCATCCGCGCAACGGCGCGCACGCAATCGTCGATCGCCGTGTCCGGCAACGGGACCGACTGGGTCCTGATCAACGCGTCGCCGGACATCCTCGCGCAGATCCGCGCGACACCGGCCCTGCAGCCGGCGCGCGCCCGGCGCGATTCCGGTATCGCCGCCGTCATGCTGATGGATGCGCAGATCGACCATGTCACAGGCCTCCTGATGCTGCGCGAGGGGAAAGAGCTACCTCTCTATTGCACCGCACAGGTCTGGCGCGAACTCAACCAGGGTCTGCCGCTCGTGCCCGTGCTGTCGCACTATTGCGGCGTGCGCTGGCATGAGCTGCCGATCGAAGGCGGCATGCACGTGCCCGGCATCGACGGCATCCGCTTCACGCCGCTGGCGCTGAACAGCAAGGCACCGCCGTATTCCGACCACCGCAACGATCCGCACCCGGGCGACAACATCGGCCTGCTGATCGAGGATACGCAAACGGGAAAAACCGTGTTCTACGCGCCCGGACTCGGCGCGATCGATCCGCACGTGGACGCCGCGCTGCAGAAAGCGGATTGCGTGCTCGTCGACGGCACGTTCTGGCGTGCGGACGAAATGATCGCGCTGGGGTTTTCCAAAAAAACGGCGGCCGACATGGGCCACCTGCCGCAATCGGGCGACGACGGCATGATCGCCGTGCTCGACGGCGTCAAGGCGCGGCGCAAGGTGCTCATCCACATCAACAACACGAATCCGATCCTGGACGAAGACTCGGACGAGCGCGCCCTGCTCGCACACCACGGCATCGAGGTCGCGTTCGACGGCATGGAGATCACGCTATGAGCATCGACGCATGGAGCCGCGACGAATTCGAGGCGCAACTGCGCGCACGAGGCGCCGGCTATCACATCTACCATCCGTTCAACGTCAAAATGAATGACGGCCTGCTGGGCCCGGACCAGATCCGCGGGTGGGTCGCCAACCGGTTCTATTACCAGGTCAATATCCCGCAAAAGGATGGCGCCATCATCGCCAATTGCCCGGACCGCGCCACGCGGCGCCGGTGGGTGCGGCGCATCCTCGACCATGACGGCTGGGGAGAGAACGAGGGCGGCATCGAGGCGTGGGTGCGGCTCGGCGAAGCCGTCGGGCTCACGCGCGAGGCGCTGTGGTCGCAGCGGCACGTCGTGCCGGGCGTGCGCTTCGCCGTCGATGCGTACGTCAATTTTGCGCGCCAGGCGCCGTGGCAGGAAGCCGTCTGCTCGTCGCTGACGGAGATGTTCGCGCCGAAGATCCACAAGGACCGGCTGGCCAACTGGCCGACGCATTACGCGTGGATCGATCCCGACGGCTTGCAATATTTCCGCAGCCGCATCTCGCTGGCGGAGCGCGACGTCGAACACGGGCTCGAAGTGACGCTCGGCCATTTCACCACCCGCGCCCAGCAGGAGCGCGCGCTCGAGATCCTGCAGTTCAAGCTCGACATCCTGTGGACCATGCTCGACGCGATCGAGAAGGCTTATCCCTGAGGAGGATTCCATGTACACCGTTCCCGACCAACCCGCCCTGTCGCGCCTGTTCCGCATGCAGTGGGAAGAGGCCCAAGGCAACTACGTGCTCCTGTATCCGGAAGGGATGGTGAAGTTGAGCCAGAGCGCGGCCGAGATCCTGAAACGCTGCGATGGCGCCCGTACCGTGCCGGCGATCGTCGGCGAACTCGAACAGGCGTTCAACTGCGGCGGCCTGCGTGACGACGTCGACGACTTCCTGCGCGTCGCCAGCGAACGCGGCTGGATCGTGTGAGCGCGCCATGAACGCCCCGACCTTCCGCGCGGCCATCGCGCCGCCGCTCTGGCTGCTGGCCGAGCTGACCTACCGCTGCCCGCTGCACTGCCCGTTCTGCTACAACCCGGTCGATTACGCCAACGACCGCACCGAACTGACGACCGAGCAATGGTTCGACGTGATGCGCCAGGCGCGCCAGCTCGGCGCCGCACAGCTCGGCTTCTCGGGCGGCGAGCCGCTGCTGCGGGACGATCTCGAAGAGCTGGTCGGCGAAGGCCGCCGGCTGGGGTTTTATACGAATTTGATCACGTCCGGCATTGGCCTGACCGAATCGCGTCTCGCGCGCATGAAGGAACTGGGCCTGGACCACATCCAGCTGTCGTTCCAGGATTCGACGCGCGAGCTGAACGATTTCCTGTCGAGCACGAAAACGTTCGACCTGAAGGCGCGTGTCGCCCGGCTCATCAAGCAGTACGACTATCCGATGGTGCTGAATGTCGTGCTGCACCGCTTCAATCTCGACCATGTGGAAAAGATCATAGCCATGGCCGTCGAGATGGGTGTCGAGTACCTGGAACTGGCCAACACGCAGTATTACGGCTGGGCGCTCGTCAACCGCGACCAGTTGATGCCGACGCGGGAGCAGGTCGAGCGTGCGGAAAGCGTCGTGAATGCGTGCCGCGCGCGGATCGGCAACCGGATGCGCATCCTGTTCGTCGTGCCCGACTATTTCGAGGCGCGCCCCAAGGCCTGCATGAACGGTTGGGGCGGCGTGTTCCTCGGCATCGCGCCGGACGGCACCGCCCTGCCCTGTCACGCGGCCCGCACGTTGCCGGGCATCGATTTCCCGAATGTCCGCACCACAAGCGTGAAGGACATCTGGTACGACAGCGACGCATTCAACCGCTACCGCGGTGATGCCTGGATGAAGGATCCGTGCCGCACGTGCGACGACAAAGGGAAGGACTTCGGCGGCTGCCGCTGCCAGGCCCATGCGCTGACGGGCGATGCCGCGAACGCGGACCCCGTATGCGCGAAGTCGGCACGGCATGGCGACGTGCAGACGATCGTGATGCATGCGCAGCGCGCACAGCAGGATGCCGTGTGGCGGCCCGCGCAACCGATCGTGTTCCGGTCCGACGTCAATTCGCGCAAGGTACCTCAGCCCTGCCCGTAAGGCGTGTACTCGAACCCGTTGCCGATCACGCCGATCAGGCCGGCCTTGTTCTCGGCACTGTCGCTGATGGAAGCCAGCACGTCCGCGGTACCGGCCGCCTTGCTGTCGAGTACACCGGCCCAGAAATCCAGGCCGCCCGCGTCCGGCGTGCGGTGCAGGATGTTCTCGTAGTATTTGGTGACCAGTGCGCGGTTCGACGCCACGCCGTCGTACGCCTTGTGGTATTCGTCCGAATCGAGGAAACCCTTGGCCACACTGGTAAAACTTGCGCCGCGGTCCATCGCGTTGATCCAGTAACCGAGGCCGGCCTTGTCGGGCGTGCGGTTGAACGCGGCCTGGTAGATGCGGTAAGCCTGGCCGGCGGTGCCGTCGATGTCCAGCGCGATGGTCGCGTCGCTGAAGGCGATGCGTTCGACGCCCGACAGCTGGTCGACCGTGCCCGCCTTGTCGGTCACGGTGTATGAGCTGCCCGACGTGCCGATCCGCTGGACGGTCGCATCGGCGCGCGCAACGGACAGCCGAACCGTGTCGATGCCGCCGCCGCCATCGACGGTATGCGCGCCGCCGAACAGCGTGACCTGGTCGTTGCCGTCGCCGGCCATCACGCCCAGTTGTCCGCCACCGCCGTTGAGGCTGACGCGGTCGTTGCCGGCGCCGGCCTGCAGCATGAAGGGCGCGTACACGTGCGCCGGCAGGTCCACGGAGAGGACGTCGTCACCGTTGAAATAACGGCCGTCGGACCACGCGTCATCCAGGTTCTGCTGCGCGTTCAACGTGGTCGAGAAACCGCTGATCTGCAGCACGCTGCCGTCCCGGTACAGCTCCTTGTAGCCGGTCATCACGCCGCCGACCGGGTCCGGACGGGAACTGTCGATATAAAAATTGCCATCTATCCTAGTCGAGTCCAGGAATTTTTCCGCGTACAGCGTCATGCTGCCGATGGAGCCGATCATGTCGCCTTGCGGCGTGAAGTTCAGGTTCCCCTTGAGTCCGACGCCGAAGTTGCCGAACACCGGGTCATAGCCGGAGCTGCCGGCCTTCAGGTCGGTGGCGACGCCCAGGGTGTCGAATACATCCCCTTGCGTCGACACCAGCAGCCAGGTGTTGGCGCCCTCGACCTTGTAGTCGAAATTGATCTTGCCCGTGCCGTACACCCCGGCAACGCCACTTTGAAGAAGTTCGTAATCGTTGGCACTGCCATGGCCGCTGGCGCCGCCAGGATTGTCGAGTACCACGTTCTTGTACGTCTCCGTGGCGCCGCTCGTATAGCGGACGGTCAGTGTGGAACCGCTCAGCGTCGAGCTGACGGGCTCCCCCAGGTTCAGCTCTTGTTCGTATTTTTCGATGTTGCCGAACAGGCCGGCGAAGGAGTTCGTGAACGCATGGTCCTGCAATTCCAGCGCGTGATCCTGATCGATCACGGCTTGCGAAAACTTCATGGTGATAGTGGTCATGCTGTACATCCTTTGTCAAAAGGCAATCCGACCATTGTAATGAGAGAAATAGACAGAAAAATCACTAAAAATATCGTCCTGCTAAACAATCCTTTATCGACCAAATATTGAACAAAACAGGCATCAAAGTAAGTGTTGGGAAAACGCGCCAGATCGTACGTACGCGTCCGAATTCTCACAAATTATTTCCAAACATCAATTAACATTTACCTGAACTCATCATCAGGAGACGTGCCATGTTCAAGCAGATGAAGGTCGCGACCCGGCTGACCCTTGGTTTTCTTGCCGTCGTCGTGCTCGGCGCCATCGTCGCCGGCATTGCGGTGTACAACATGACCCAGATGAACGAGCGGGCCAAGCGTATGTACCAAAAGGAATTGCTGGGCATTTCCTACGTCAAGGAAGCCGACCTGGACCAGGTTTCCCTCGGCCGTTCGCTGCGCGGCGCCATGCTGGCGTCGACCGACGAACAGCGCGCAAAGTTGCTGGCCGACGCCGACAAGTACAAGCAGCAGCTGAAGGAAAACCTCGACAAGGCGCGTCCACTGTTCCACTCGGACGAAGGCAGGCACATCTTTGCCGAAGCCGACGCCCAGCTGCGCGACTACGATGGCATCATCGCGGAGCTGGTCAAGCGCGTGAAGGCGGAGCCGCTCCAGCCCAAACGCGATTCCGTCGACTACCTGTTCGGCACGATGCTGCCCAAGTCGCAGGACCTCGACGCCAGATTGGCGGAGCTGGCCCACAACAAGGAACAGATGGCCCAGGAAACCAATCTGAGCAACAAGAACGCCTATGAAAACAGCCGCGCCACGCTGCTCGTGCTGGTCGCGCTCAGCGCCCTGGTCGGCACCGCCTTCGGCATCCTGATCACCCGGAGCCTGACGCGCCAGCTGGGCGGCGAACCCGCCTATGCCGCCGACATCGCAGCCCGCATCGCCGACGGCGACCTGGGCACCCACGTGCAGCTGCGCCCCGGTGACGAGACGAGCCTGCTGTTCGCGATGAAATCCATGCGCGATCGCCTGGCCAGCATCGTCAGCGAAGTGCGCCACGGCACGGATGCCATCAGTTCCGCCTCCGCCGAAATCGCGAGCGGCAACCTGGACCTGTCGTCGCGCACGGAACAACAGGCCAGCTCGCTCGAGGAAACGGCGTCGTCGATGGAAGAGCTGACGTCGACCGTGAAGCAGAACGCGGACAACGCACGCCAGGCCAATGTGCTGGCGCAGACGGCGTCGACCGTGGCCGGCCAGGGCGGCGACGTCGTGGCGCAGGTCGTGCAGACGATGGGCTCGATCAACGATTCGTCGAAGAAGATCGTGGACATCATCACCGTCATCGACGGCATCGCGTTCCAGACGAACATCCTGGCGCTGAACGCCGCGGTCGAGGCCGCGCGTGCCGGCGAGCAGGGTCGCGGCTTCGCGGTCGTCGCGGGCGAAGTGCGGACCCTGGCCCAGCGCTCGGCGGCCGCCGCCAAGGAAATCAAGGCCCTGATCGGCGACTCCGTCGACAAGGTCGAGACCGGCACCAGGCTCGTCGCCCAGGCCGGCAGCACGATGCACGAGGTCGTCGCGAGCATCCAGCGCGTGACCGACATCATGGCCGAGATCAGCGCCGCCAGCCAGGAACAGACCAGCGGCATCGAGCAAATCAACCAGGCGATCAGCCAGATGGACAACGTGACCCAGCAGAACGCGGGTCTCGTCGAGGAAGCCGCGGCCGCGTCGGAAGCGCTGCAGGGCCAGGCGGCCAAGCTGGCGGAACTGGTCAGCGTGTTCCGCCTCGACGACCGCGCAGCGGCGACTGCGCCGGCCGCACCCGTGGCGCCGATCCGTGCCGCGAAGGCCGCCAAGGTACTGGCGGCACCGAAGCCGGCGCCGAGCGTCAAGCCGGCCCCCGCGCGCGCGCCCGTGAAAACGGCGGCCACCGCGGACGAGTGGGAAGAGTTCTAACCTCCATTTCCCGCGTCATCTTGCACGTGGTAAATTGCTGGCTTTCCGCGGCCGCGCCTGACCGGCAGGCCGCGTATTCACAAGCCACAAGCGAGAGGACAGGATGAAATTACGTATGCTGGCGCTGGCCGCCGCCCTGACGGGCACGGCGTTCGGCGCGACGGCCGCACTGCGCGGATTCACGGTCGAAGACCTGGTGACGATGGAACGCGTCGGCAGCCCGGCGGTGTCGCCGGACGGCGGCCGCGTCGTGTACACGGTGCGCACGACCGACATGGGCAAGAACCGCGGCCATACCGACCTCTACCTGGTCGACCTGCGCGCCGCCAGTCCGGCCCCGCAACGCCTGACGTCGGACGCTGCCAGCAGCACGGATCCGGAATGGTCGCCGAACGGCGACGCGATCTATTTCCTGTCGTCACGTTCGGGCTCGGGCCAGGTGTGGCGCGTACCGGCGGCCGGCGGCGACGCGGTCCGCGTGACCGATCTGCCGCTCGACGTGGACGCCTTTCGCGTCGCGCCGACGGGCGACCGCATGCTGCTGAGCATGGCCGTGTTCCGCGACTGCGCCGACCTTGCCTGCACGAAGGCGCGCGTCGATGCGAAAGAGAAGGACAAGGCCAGCGGCAAAGTCTACGACCGCCTGTTCGTGCGCCACTGGGACACGTGGTCAGACGGCCGCAACAACGTGCTGTACGCGGCGCCGCTGGATGCGTCCGGCCGCGTGAACGGCACGCCGGTCAGCCTGTCGGGCGCCCTCGACGGCGACGTGCCATCGAAACCGTTCGGCGACCGCGAGGAATTCCGCTTCAGCCCGGACGGCAAGACCGTCGTGTTCTCGGCGCGCATCGCCGGCAAGACGGAGGCGTGGTCGACGAACTTCGACCTGTACACGGTCCCCGCCACGGGCGGCACGCCGCGCAACCTGACGGCCGACAATCACGCCTGGGACACGAAAGGCGTGTTCTCGCCGGACGGCCGCACCCTCGCCTACCTGGCCATGAGCCGCCCCGGCTTCGAGGCAGACCGCTACCACATCGTGCTGCTCGATCTCGCCACCGGCAAGAAGCGCAACGTGGCCGAAAGCTGGGACCGCTCGCCGGGCAGCATCCAGTGGACGGCCGACGGCAAGACGCTCATCGCGGATGCCGAGGACATCGGCCAGCACCGCCTGTTCGCCATCGACGTGGCCAGCGGTAAAGTCTCTCCGCTGACCGACAAGGGTTCCATCGGCGGCTTCGACGTGCGCGGCGATACCGTCGCGTTCACGCAAGCGAATCTGGCATCGGGCGCGCAATTGTTTGGCATGCAGTTGGGCACTAACCAACCCAAGCAATTGACCCACGTGAACGAGGAGAAGCTGGCCGACGTGCGTTGGGGCGACTATGAACAGTTCTCGTTCAAGGGCGCGAACGGCGACACCGTCTATGGCCATGTGATGAAGCCGTGGAACTATGAGCCGGGCAAAAAGTATCCGATCGCCTTCCTCGTGCACGGCGGCCCGCAGGGCAGCTTCGGCAACGGCTGGAGCTACCGCTGGAACCCGCAGGTGTACGCGGGTGCGGGCTATGCGACCGTGTTCATCGATTTCCATGGCTCGACCGGCTACGGCCAGAAGTTCACGGACGCCATCAGCGGCGACTGGGGCGGCAAGCCGCTCGAGGACCTGAAAAAAGGCCTGGCCGCGGCCACCGCGAAATATGCCTGGCTGGACCGCCCGCACGCGTGCGCGCTGGGCGCGTCGTATGGCGGCTACATGATGAACTGGATCGAGGGTAACTGGTCCGACGGTTTCAAGTGCATCGTCAACCACGACGGCGTGTTCGACACCCGCGGCATGGCCTATTCGACCGAGGAACAATGGTTCACCGATTGGGAAAACGGCGGTCCGTACTTCAGCGTGCCGGACAAGCATGAGCGCTTCAACCCGGTGTTGCACGTGAACAAGTGGAAGACGCCGATGCTCGTCGTGCAGGGCGACCTCGACTTCCGCATCCCCACGGCCCAGGGCCTGTCCACGTTCACGGCGCTGCAGCGGCGCGGCATCGACAGCAAGCTGCTGGTGTTCCCGGACGAGAACCACTGGGTGCTGAAGCCGGCCAATTCCGTGCTGTGGCATCACACCGTGATCGGCTGGCTGGACCAGCACCTGAAGCAGTAAATCCACGTGTAATTGTTGCCTGGATGACGAAAAACGCCTGTACGTACAGGCGTTTTTTTCGTTTCCAAAGAATTGCCTCGGTGCTACTATTGCCCGCTTCTGAGATGAAAACATCATGAACGACCCGCAAGCGGACCGCGAACTCAAACCCCAGGAATTCGAATTCGAGTCGATGAACCTGCAGGTGGGCGTACGCCTGCAATTCATCACGCACCGGCGCCTGAAACCCGTGCAGCACTTCTCCACGCTGATCGGCTGGTTGAAGGACGAATACCTGATCGTCAAGATCCCGATGGATAACGGCGCGCCGATCCCGCTGGTCGAGGGCGAGCGGGTGACGATGCGCGTGTTCTCGGGCATCCACGTGTGCTCGTTCGCGTGCACGGTCGAACGCGTGTTCGGGCGGCCGCTGCTGTACGCCCACATCTCGTTCCCGCGCACGATCCAGGGCACGAGCCTGCGCACGGCGATGCGGGTCAAGGTCGACATTCCCGCCAAGGTCATCCCGAAAAACGCCACCGTGCCGGGCGCCGATTGCCTGCTGACGAACCTGAGCGTGAACGGCGCCCGCATCGAATCGAAGAAGAGCCTGCCCCAGGACGAGGACGAAATCGACCTGGAATTCGCCCTGCTGGCGCCGCCCAATAACCAGGAAATCCGCGTCCGTACGCGCGCGGCCGTGCGCAACATCAGCGCCCTCTCGGGCGGGACGGAACAGGCCGAGGGGTTTGCGTACGGCGTGCAGTTCGTGGACCTCGATCCCGTGCACTACACGCTGCTGCAGAACCTGACGTACGAGGCGTTGCTGGCGGATCGGCAGAAGATCGTCTGATCGTCTGGATGGATGGCGATTGCGCGATCCGACGTACTGCGCGGTAAACGAAAAAAAACCCGGCCGCAGCCGGGTTTTTCATACTTCAGCCCGATTAGGTCGGGTCGGTGATCGTTGCAGCGCTGGTCGGGCAGGCGCCGGTCGGAATGACCTTGGCTGCGTCGTCAGCGGTCACGCTGGTGCTGCACGTCCAGGCGCCATCCGTGCCGCGCGTCAGCTTGATGTTTTTATCCTTGACGGTAGCCGGGCCGCCCTGGATTTTGCAAACGATGTTGTCGGAGCCGGCGCCGAACTTGCAGTTCGTCGTCGGGGCGGTGCTGGCGGGCAGGCCGATATCTGCCGGGGCGGCAATAGTTGCGCCATCGTTCAGCTTGACGTCGAAGGCAGTTTTACCAGCCGACACTTCAGCCAGCGCAGCCGTGAACTTCGACTTGGCGACGTAGTTCTGGTAAGCCGGGATGGCCACGGCGGCCAGGATACCGATAATCGCGACAACGATCATCAGTTCGATCAGGGTGAAGCCGGCTTGGGCTTTCTTGACGATTTTCGGTGCTTTCATGATGTCTCTCCAGGTGGGGGCACTGCAAAATTAAAGGGGTACTTCGTATCCGGTTACTGCTTGCTTCTGCCCTTTACACTATGCAATCGGCGTGCCAGGACATTTCCGTACGGAATCGTTAGCACGGTGCCATCGAATTGTGGGTTTTTGCGTGTTTTTTGCATTGCCGCATGACAATTTTTGTCACGCTGGGTTGGCGAAAATTGTCACCCCGACCGTTTTTGTTGAGTTGCGACAAAAATTGTCAGTACAAAAAAAACGGGACGCCGAAGCGTCCCGTTCATCGGATGCGAATCCGCAGGATTACAGCATCGCCTTCAGCAGACGAGCCATTTCCGACGGGTTCTTGGTGACCTTGATACCGCAGGCTTCCATGATTTCCAGCTTGGCGTCGGCGGTATCGGCACCGCCCGAGATCAGCGCGCCGGCGTGGCCCATGCGCTTGCCCGGCGGCGCGGTGACGCCGGCGATGAAGCCGACGACCGGCTTCTTCATGTTGTCCTTGATCCAGTACGAAGCATTGGCTTCGTCCGGGCCGCCGATCTCGCCGATCATGATGACGGCGTCCGTGTCCGGATCGTCGTTGAACATCTTCATCACGTCGATGTGCTTCAGACCGTTGATCGGGTCGCCACCGATGCCGACTGCCGACGACTGGCCGAGGCCCAGTGCGGTCAGCTGGCCGACGGCTTCATACGTCAGCGTGCCCGAACGGGACACGACGCCGATGCGGCCTTTCTTGTGGATGTGACCCGGCATGATGCCGATCTTGATCTCGTCCGGGGTGATCAGACCCGGGCAGTTCGGGCCCAGCAGCAGGGTCTTCGAACCGGCCTTGGCCATGCGGTCCTTGACTTCCATCATGTCACGGACAGGGATGCCTTCGGTGATGCAGATTGCCAGGTCCAGCTCGGCTTCCACGGCTTCCCAGATGGCGGCGGCAGCGCCTGCCGGCGGAACGTAGATGACCGACACGGTGGCGCCGGTGTTCTGCTTGGCTTCCTTGACGCTCGCGAAGATGGGGATACCCTCGAAGTCCTCACCGGCTTTCTTCGGGTTCACGCCTGCGACGAAGGCTTCACGGCCGTTCGCGTAGTCGCGGCACATGCGGGTGTGGAATTGGCCGGTCTTGCCGGTGATACCTTGGGTGATGACTTTGGTGTCTTTGTTAATCAGAATCGACATGTTATTTCCTTTGCGAATTAGGCTTGGCCAGCTGCAGCGGCAACGACCTGCTTCGCTGCGTCTTCCATGGTGTCGGCCGAGATGATCGGCAGGCCGGAGTCGGCCAGCATCTTCTTGCCCAGGTCTTCGTTGGTGCCCTTCATGCGGACGACCAGCGGCACTTGCAGCGACACGGCCTTCGATGCGGTGATCACGCCTTCGGCGATCACGTCGCAGCGCATGATGCCGCCGAAGATGTTGACCAGGATGGCTTTCAGGCCCGGGTTCTTCAGCATGATCTTGAAGGCTTCGGTGACCTTCTCGGCGGTTGCGCCGCCGCCGACGTCCAGGAAGTTGGCCGGCTCGCCGCCGAACAGCTTGATGGTGTCCATGGTGGCCATTGCCAGACCGGCGCCGTTCACGAGGCAGCCGATGTTACCGTCCAGCGAGATGTACGCCAGGTCGAATTTCGATGCTTCGACTTCGGCCGGATCTTCTTCGTCCAGGTCGCGGTAGGCGACGATTTCCGGGTGACGGAACAGGGCGTTCGAGTCGAAGTTGAACTTGGCGTCCAGGGCGATGACCTTGCCGTCGCCGGTGATGATCAGCGGGTTGATTTCAGCCAGCGATGCGTCGGTTTCCCAGTACGCTTTGTACAGGCCTTGCAGGTTCGCGCGCGCAGCGGCGATCGAGCCTTCCGGCACGCCGATCTTGCGGGCGATGTCGTCGGCATCCGCATCGGTCAGGCCGACGCTCGGCTCGATCACGACGTTGTGGATCTTTTCCGGGTTGCTGTGTGCAACTTCTTCGATGTCCATGCCGCCTTCCGACGAGGCCATCAGCACGACTTTCTGGGTGACGCGGTCGGTGACCAGCGACACGTACAGTTCTTTCTTGATGTCGGCGCCTTCTTCGATCAGCAGACGGCGGACTTTCTGGCCTTCCGGACCGGTCTGGTGGGTCACCAGCTGCATGCCCAGGATCTGGTTCGCGTATTCGCGCACTTGTTCCAGCGACTTGGCGACTTTCACGCCACCGCCTTTGCCACGGCCGCCAGCATGGATCTGGGCCTTGACCACCCAGACCGGTCCGCCCAGCTCTTCAGCGGCTTTGACAGCCTCGTCGACCGACAGGCACGGAATGCCGCGCGGAACGGTCACTCCGAATTTTCGGAGGATCTCTTTGCCCTGATACTCATGGATTTTCATGCTGGCTTCCCTTCTTCTGTTACTGATTTAGAAATGCGGTTGAATAAAAAAGCGACAAACCCGGAGTCTACTCCGGACGACACTACCCCGGCACCGCCTTGAGAGCCCAGCGCGGGTAATACGTTTCGACGGCAGGGCCGTCGAGGCGCAGCGCGTGGCAGCGGTCCAGTTCGTAAGGCCGCTCGGCCGACGTATCGGACGGGCGGTTGGCCATCGCGTCATCGGCGAAGGCCTGGATTGCCGCGGTGGGCAGGACTTGCGCGAGTTCGGTCAGGTGGGTGCAGCCGAGTACCCCGGACAGGCGGTCCTTCAGATGCAATCGGAAATGTTTCAGCAGCGACAAGCCGATGAGCTTCTTGTAGGCAGGAGCAATGGTGTCGCAGAAACCGGGATAGGGTACGGCATCGGACGCGGCTTCGGCGTCGACGATGTTCATGTCGCGGTCGATAGTCACCCGCAATTTGAGTTCGTGCACCGGCAGGCCGGCCGGACGGGAGCCGGAAGGCAGGGCAATATCATGCGTCTTGGTGTCGCGGATGCACGCGTCGAGGTCCCACAGGCCATCGTCGCGCGCGAACGCTTCGACGGTAATGGCGCGCGTGTGCCTTGGCTTACGCGGAGCGGGAGGAGACAGGGGCATAAACACCAATGCCGGTATGCGGCGAAAAAATTTGCAGCCGTTGTGCCTGATGCACGTTGCCGCAGCTTCTACGGCAACAACCGCTCTTGCGGCGCTGCTTAAACCATGAAAGTTTAGCACAGGGTGCCGGGCTGTGCACCGTCTCCCCGGTTACAGAAGGGTTTTTGCAGGGAAGATAAGGGAAGATGTTGCGAAGTTGAGATGCCGAAAGCGCAAGCTCACGGTCATAAACAGAACGATAGTGGGGTATTCACGACGGTGAGATCAGAGGTCGTCCTCGTCGTCGCTGCCTTTGAGCGCGGCACGCACCGCACTTTGGGAAAAGCCGCGTTGCATCAGGAAGCGCATCTGTTTGCTGCGCTCCTCGGCATCCTGCGGAACCCTGCCGAACTTGCGGCGCCAGACTTCGCGGGCCCGTGCCGTTTCGGATTCCTTCAGTTCGGACTTGAGTTCGTCGAACGCGTCGCCGTCGACGCCATGCTGCTGGAGTTCGGCGAGCACCCGGGCGTTGCCGTAGCGTCCTGCGCGCCGGTGGACCAGCGATTCGGCAAAACGCTCCTGCGACAGCCAGTTGTTCTTTTCAAGGAAATCGAGGAGGGCTTCGACGTCGTCGCCCTCCTCCGCATATCGCGACAATTTGCGCGCCAGTTCGAGCCGGCTGTGCTCGCGCGTCGACAGATACTTCAACGCGCGAGCCTTGAGGCTCAGCTGCTGGCGCGGCATCAGCGACGATTACTCGTCGTCGCCGACGGATGCCAGCTGGGCGGCACCGTCACCGGCCGGGGCCGGCGGCAGTTCGCGCACGCCGAGGGCGGCGCGGACCTTGTTCTCGATTTCGCGTGCCAGTGCCGGACGCTCCCTCAAGAAGATACGGGCATTGTCCTTGCCCTGGCCGATGCGCTCGCCACCGTAGCTGTACCACGAACCCGACTTCTCGACGATCTTGTTGTCCACGCCCAGGTCAATGATCTCGCCTTCGCGCGACGTGCCTTCGCCGTACAGGATGTCGAAGTGCGCTTCCTTGAACGGGGGCGCGATCTTGTTCTTGACAACCTTGACCTTGGTTTCGTTACCGATCACCTCGTCGCCGGTCTTGATCGAGCCGGTACGGCGGATGTCCAGACGCACGGAGGCGTAGAACTTCAGCGCGTTACCGCCGGTCGTCGTTTCCGGGCTGCCGAACATGACGCCGATCTTCATACGGATCTGGTTAATGAAGATCACCAGGGTGTTCGTACGGTTGATCGATGCGGTCAGCTTGCGCAGCGCCTGCGACATCAGGCGGGCTTGCAGGCCCGGCAGGGAGTCGCCCATGTCGCCTTCGATCTCGGCGCGCGGCGTCAGTGCCGCCACCGAGTCGATGACCACCATGTCGACACTGCCCGAACGCACGAGGGCGTCCGTGATTTCCAGCGCCTGTTCACCCGTGTCCGGCTGCGAGATCAGCAGCTCGTCCAGCTTGATGCCCAGCTTTTGCGCATAGGTCACGTCCAGCGCGTGCTCGGCGTCGATGAACGCGCAGGTGCCACCCAGCTTCTGCATCTGGGCAATGGTCTGCAGGGTCAGCGTCGTCTTGCCCGACGATTCCGGACCATAGATCTCGACGATACGGCCACGCGGCAGGCCTCCGACGCCGAGTGCGATGTCCAGGCCCAGCGAGCCGGTCGAGACGGTTTGTACTTCCTCGACGGGCGCATTGGTATCCATGCGCATCACCGAGCCTTTACCGAATTGCTTTTCGATCTGCGCGAGGGCTGCTGCCAGCGCCTTGCCCTTCTCGGCTGCATTTACTGCGGATTTTTTGTCGTCCATAACTTTCTTTCTGTCCTAGAGTGAACCAAGGTGTGGGCCGCTCGCGCGATTTCAATAGGAAGTACTGTATAAAATCCCAGTGGTTTTGGCAAGCGATATTTACTGTCGCTTGACCGATTCGACATGTTGCGAAACTTCACACACAATACGCGGGTGAGCGGGGTCGAACAACGAAAGCCGGGAGAAAAGATGCGTATTTTACTAGCCGAAGATGATAGCGTATTGGCCGATGGGCTGACGCGCTCCTTGCGCCAGTCCGGCTACGCCATCGATTGCGTCAAGAACGGCCAGGACGCGGACACGGCGCTGTCGACCCAGGAATTCGATCTCCTGATCCTCGACCTCGGCCTGCCCAAGCTGTCCGGCCTGGACGTGCTGCGCCGCCTGCGCGCGCGCGGCTCGCTGCTGCCCGTGCTGATCCTGACGGCCGCCGATTCCATCGAGCAGCGCGTGGGCGGCCTCGACGCCGGCGCCGACGACTACATGCCCAAGCCGTTCGCGCTGTCCGAACTGGAAGCGCGCGTGCGCGCCCTCACCCGCCGCGGCCAGGGCGGCGGCTCGACCGTCATCCGCCACGGCCCGCTCGTGTACGACCAGGTCGGACGCAGCGCGTACATCAACGACCAGATGCTCGATTTGTCCGCGCGCGAACTGGGCCTGCTGGAAATCCTGCTGGCGCGCACGGGACGCCTCGTATCGAAGGAACAGCTCGTCGACCACCTGTGCGAATGGGGCGAGGAAGTGTCGAACAACGCCATCGAGGTCTACGTGCACCGCCTGCGCAAGAAGATCGAGACGGGCGGCATCCGCATCGCCACCGTGCGCGGGTTGGGCTATTGCCTGGAACGTTTTTCCGATACCCCCCGTGACAGCGCCCGCAAGAGCGCCGACGCGGCCAGCGGCCACAAGTGAAACCCTTCAAGCGGCGCGCGGCCGGACCGGATCCGCTCGCCGTCACGGAACCGGTCGACGACCTCTACGTTCCGCCCAGGCCCGAGCCCGAAGAAAGCATCCAGCACTCGCTGTTCGGCGAAATCCTCGACTGGATGCTGGCCCCGCTGCTGCTGCTGTGGCCGATGAGCATCGCGATCACGTACCTGGTCGCGAAATCGATCGCGAACCAGCCATTCGACCACGCGCTGGAAGACAGCGTCACGGTGCTCGCACAGCAGGTCAAGGAAGTCGACGGCAGAGTCGTCGCGCGCCTGCCCGGCACTGCGCGCGACATCCTGCGCGCGGACGACGTCGACAGCGTCTATTTCCAGATCAGCGGCCCGCGCGGCGAGATCGTCGACGGCGACCGCGACCTGCCGCCGCCGAACGCGGACGACGCCGAGCGCAGCGGCCGCGTGCACTTCCGCACCGAGACCCTGCACGGCGCGCCGGTGCGCATCGCCTATGCCTGGGTGAACCTGCAGCCTCTGCTGGACGCCACGCAGGAACCGCGCCTCGCGCTCGTGCAGGTGGCGGAGACGCTCGACAAGCGCGCGCAGCTGGCCAACGAGATCATCAAGGGCGTGATCCTGCCGCAGTTCATCATCCTGCCCGTGATCCTGGCCCTCGTCTGGTTCGCCCTGTCGCGCGGGCTGTCGCCGCTCGCACAACTGCAGGAACGCATCCGCGCGCGCCCGCCGGACGACCTGTCGCCCATCGATTCGCGCCAGGTGCCGGAAGAGATCTCGCCGCTCGTCGGCTCGCTGAACGACATGCTGGCGCGCCTCGCGCACACGATAGCCGTGCAGAAGCGTTTCATTGCCGATGCCGCGCACCAGATGAAGACGCCGCTCGCGGGCATGCGCATGCAGTCGGAGCTGGCGCTGCGCCAGGTCGATCCGAACGAGATCCACCGCTCGCTCGAACAACTTGCCAAGAGCTCGGAATCGGCCACGCGCCTCGTCAACCAGTTGCTTGCGCTGGCCCGCGCGGAAAACCAGCCGCATGCAGGCCAGACGCTGGAGCCGCTCGACCTTGCCGCATTGGCGCGCGACGTCGTGCAGGACTGGGTACAGGCCTCCTTCGCACACGAGATCGACCTCGGCTACGAAGTCATCGGCGACCCGCCGGAAATCGACGGCAGCGCCATGATGCTGCGCGAGCTGCTGTCGAACCTGATCGACAACGCGCTGCGCTACACGCCGCCGGGCGGCAGCGTCACCGTGCGCGTGCGCGGAACCAATATCGGCAACGGCAATCAAGCCTTGCTGGAAGTCGAGGACACGGGCCCCGGCATCGCGCCGTCCGAGCGCCACCGTGTGTTCGAACGTTTTTATCGCATCCTCGGTTCGAGCGCCTCCGGTTCCGGCCTCGGTCTCGCCATCGTGCGCGAGATCGCGCAGCAGCACGGGGCCGACATCGAGATCTTCAACAACCCGCGCAGCACGCACAAGAAATTCCCGGGCAGCCTGTTCCGGCTGACCTTCCCGCCCACCGTCACGCTTGTCCCCGATGCCGACCGAGACCGTTCTTTCCTCTGACCCCGATCGCGAGCGCCAGCACATCGTCGCCGCGCGCGCCGCGCACTGGGCGCGCGCGCGCCGCCTGATCGCCCTGCTGCTGGCGCTGTGGCTGGCCACGAGCTTCTGCACCGTGTTCTTCGCGCGCGACCTCGCGCACCTGTCCGTGTTCGGCTGGCCGCTGTCCTTCTACCTCGCGGCCCAGGGTGCGTCGCTGACCTACCTCGCCATCATCGGCGCGTACGCCTGGCGCATGCGCATCCTCGACCGCGATTTCGACCGGATGCTGGGGCGGCATCCATGACCGTCACCGCCGCCAGGACCCGCTCCTACTTCCGCCGCCTGTCCCGCTACTACCTGTGGTTCACGCTGTGCTTCGCGCTGTTCCTGGGCGCGCTGGCGATCCTGGAACACGAGGGCATGCCGCGCCAGTGGATCGGCCACCTGTACATGTTCGCGACGATCGTCCTGTACGCGATCATCGGCGTCGTCAGCCGCACGTCGAACGTGTCCGAATACTACGTGGCGGGGCGGCGGGTCCCGGCGCTGTTCAACGGCATGGCGACGGCGGCCGACTGGATCTCGGCCGCCAGCTTCATCAGCCTGGCGGGCACGCTGTACCTGCACGGCTTCGACGCCCTCGCCTACGTGATGGGCTGGACGGGCGGCTACTGCCTCGTCGCGCTGCTGATCGCGCCCTACCTGCGCCGCTTCGCCCAGTACACGATCCCCGACTTCCTCGCCGCGCGCTACGGCGGCGAGACCGGCACGCGCCGGGGCAGCATCGTGCGCGCGCTCGCGGTCGGCGCCACCATCGTCGTCTCGTTCACGTACGTCGTCGCGCAGATCTACGCGGTGGGCCTGATCGCGTCGCGCTTCACCGGCGTCGATTTCTCGGTCGGCATCTTCCTCGGCCTCGCCAGCATCCTCGTGTGCTCGTTCCTGGGTGGGATGCGCGCCATCACGTGGACGCAGGTTGCGCAGTACATCATCATCCTCGTCGCCTTCCTGATCCCGACGATCTGGCTGTCGATGAAATTCGCGGGCAACCCGGTGCCGCAAGTCGCGTACGGCTCCGTGCTGCCCAAGCTGGCGGCGCGCGAAGCCCAGCTGGCGGCCGATCCGCGCGAGGCCGAAGTGCGCGCCCGTTTCCGCGCCCGCGCCGACGACTACGCGGCGCGCATCGCCGCCCTGCCCCACTCCTGGGAAGCGGGCAAGATCGAAGCGCAGCGCCGGCTGGACAAGGCGCGCGGCCGCAACGCGCCGCTGACCGAGGTACGCAGCGCGGAACGCGAACTGCTCGACTATCCGCGCACCGCGGACGAGGCCGCGCGCGTGTGGACCGAACTGCGCGCCGCCAACCTGGCGCGCGCCCAGCCGCCGGAGCCGCACGCGGAACCGTTCCCCGGCAAGACGCGGGAAGAATCGGACATCCGCCGCAACAATTTTCTGTCCCTCGTGTTCTGCCTGATGTTCGGCACGGCGGCGCTGCCGCACATTCTGATGCGCTCCTACACGACGCCGTCCGTGCACGAGACGCGCGTGTCCGTGTTCTGGACACTGTTCTTCATCCTGCTGATCTACCTGACGATGCCGGCGCTGGCCGTCCTGGCCAAGTACGATATCTACACGGCCCTCGTCGGCACGGACTTCAATTCCCTGCCGACCTGGGTCTCGTACTGGGCCAACGTCGACAAGTCGAATCCATTGATCAGCATCGTCGACGTCAACGGCGACGGCATCGTGCAGCTGGCCGAGATCGCGATCGACGGCGACGTGCTCACCCTGGCCACGCCGGAGATCGGCGGCCTGCCGTACGTGATTTCCGGGCTGGTGGCGGCCGGCGGCCTGGCGGCGGCGCTGTCCACGGCGGATGGCCTGCTGCTGGCGATCTCGAACGCGCTGTCGCACGACATCTACTTCAAGATCGTCGACCCGGGCGCCTCCACGCAGAAGCGCGTGACGATCTCCAAGCTGCTGCTGCTCGCGGTCGCGTTCATCGCCGCGTATGTCGCGTCGCAAAAGCCGGCCGACATCCTGTCGCTCGTCGGCGCCGCGTTCTCGCTCGCGGGGTCGACCATGTTCCCGGCGCTGGTGGCGGGCGTGTTCTGGAAACGGGCCAATTTCGCGGGCGCGATCGCGGGCATGGCGACCGGCTTCCTCGTCTGCATCTACTACATGCTGCACACGAATCCGATGCTGGGCGGGAGCCTGGACGCCGTCTGGTTCCACATCGCGCCCATCTCCGCGGGCGTGTTCGGCGTGCCGGCGGGGGCGCTGGCGCTGGTCGTCGCCAGCCTGCTGACGGCGGCGCCGCCGCGCGAGAGCGGGGGGCTCGTGGCGCATATCCGGGCGCCGGAATAAATGTTATCTTTATGCAATGTTCTCGATGAGGATTTGCATGTTCCTGCGCCGTACCCTGCCGTATCTGTTCGCTCTCTCCGCCGCACTCGCCCATGCCGCCTGGGCCGCGCCGGCCGCTGACACCGCGCCGCCAGCCATCGCCTTTTTCCAGCACGCCGCCATCCATCGCGTCGCGCTGTCGCCCGATGCGCGTTACCTGGCCGTCCGCGCGGGCGCGCCCGACCGCAACGACTATCTCGCCGTGATCGACCTCGCCACCAACAAGCCGACCGTGGTGGCCGCGTTCGACGATGCCGACATCGACGACTTCGAATGGGTGAACGGCACGCGGCTCGTCTTCGACCTGACCGAAAAAAGCATCGGCGAGGGCGACGTGCGGCATGCTCCCGGCCTGTACGCCGTCGACCGCGACGGCCAGCATTTCGCGCAGCTGGCCGACCGCTATTTCGACTCCGCTTCGCGCCATGAACTGATCGGCAAGGTGCCGATGCAACCGTGGAACACCTTCCTCATGCCCCAGCGTCCACGCAAGGACGACATGATCTATGTGTCCCGTCCCATCCGGGATGGGGGCGATGAACACCTCTATACCGGGTCGGCGTCACCGACATCAACCTGATGTACACGGGTGCCTGGAGCCGCGCATCCGACCTGACGGACCAGTGGAAGGCCTACGGCATGCCGGAACTGATCGGCGACCGTGTGAAGGACGCGGCGCAACTGAAGGCCACGTCGCCCATCGAGCAGGCGGCCCGCATCACGCAGCCGGTGCTGCTGGCCTACGGCGGCGTCGACCGCCGCGTGCCGCTGTACCACGGCCAGAAGTTCCACGACGCCGTCACGAAGACCAACCGGAACGTCGAGTGGATCGAATATCCGGAAGAAGGCCATGGCTGGCATCTGCCGAAGAATTCTGTCGATTTCTGGAACCGGGTCGAGGCCTTCCTCGACAAAAACATCGGCCCGAACGCGGGCCGATAACGACCGACGGGGCGCTACGGCGCCCCGTTTTCATTCCCTTCCTCCCTTCCCGCGCGCCGCATCCTTGTAACCGCCCGTCGGTTATACCCACTGTGATTGTCGGTTTTATTTACAACTTGTTACAACCATTACCAAGCCCAAAAGAAACCTTGATAAAAATCAATGGCTTGTCTTTTTGGCACATTAATTGCATTCGCCACAGCAAAAAAAATATTTCCGCAATTCCATTTTTTTGGCATTGCTCCCGCGTTTTTGCTGAGTTTCATTCGATTGCTGTACTCACTGAGAGGGAACGAACGATGGCGAATTTCACTGGCACCCGGCGGACCGATGTGTTCAACGGCACGGACGGCGATGACTATATCGATGGCGGCGGGGGCACCGACACGCTGAAAGGCGGCGGCGGCAACGATACGATCGTGTACCAGAACGATTCGAACCGCGGCAGCGTGATCGACGGCGGCACCGGCACCGATACCCTGCTCGCGAAGCAGGCCGTGCGCATCGATCTGGCGCTGGGCAACCAGGATGCCACGGCACGCGTCGTCACCGTCACGGGCTTCGAGAACGTCGATGCCGGCACCTCCGCGGAAGCCGTCTGGCTGGCCGGTGCCGCGGGCACCAACGTGCTGCGCGGCGGCGCCGCGGCGGACACGCTGGCGGGACGCGGCGGCGCCGACGTGCTGGAAGGCGGTGCCGGCGGCGATCTCTTCGTCTATGAAACCGCCGGCGATTCCACCGCCGCCGCCACGGATGCCATCCTCGATTTCCAGTCGGGCCAGGACAAGATCGACTTGCGCGCCTTCACGGGCCTGCGCTGGACCGGCACGAATCCGGCGGCGCACGGCGTCTGGCAGGCGCAGTCCGGGGCAGACGTGCACGTGTTCGCGGACACCGACGGCGACGGCGTGGCCGACCTGAAGATCGCGCTGAAGAACGTGGCGGTCACGCTGGATACCAAGGACTTCCTCGGCGTCGCCGCCTTCGTGAACGGCGTCCCCGTGGCGAACCCGGATCAGGGGACGATCGGCGAAGACTCGGCCATCCTGAAACTCGTCGGCAATGCATTGGCCAACGATACGGATCCCGATGCGGGGACGGTATTGAACGTGGTCCAGCCGGGTACCTTCAACGGCAAATACGGCACCCTGGTCATCGGCGCCGATGGCGCCTACGAATACACCCTGAACAATGCCAGCCTGGCCGTCCAGGCTTTGAAACAGGGAGAAACCGGCACCGATATCTTCAGTTACGGCGTGACCGACGGCAGTGCCGGCGCGACGACGACCCTGACGATCGTTGTGACCGGAAGTAACGACGCGCCCATCGTCAGCGCGGCCGTCACGGGCAATGCCACCGAGGACGGCACGGCCGTGACGCTGGATGCGCTGGCGAAGGCGTCGGACGTCGACAGCGGTGCTGTCCTGAGCGTCGTGAACGTGCCGGCCACGCTGCCGCCGGGCGTGACCTACGACGCGGCCACGCACACCTTCACCCTCGATCCGTCCAACGCGGCCTACCAGGCGCTGAACGACGGCCAGTCGCAGGTCGTGACCGTCAACTACGGCGTGTCGGACGGCACGGCGACGACGTCTGCATCCGTTTCCTGGACGATCGCGGGCGTGACGGACGTGCCGACGAACCGTGCGCCCGTCGTCAGCGGCCCGGTCGGCGGCACCGCCACCGAGGACGGCGCGGCCGCCGTGCTGGACGCGCTCGCCAACGCGTCCGATCCCGATGCGAACACCCTCTCCGTCGTGAACGTGCCCGCCACGCTGCCGGCCGGTGTGACGTACGACGCGGCCACGCACACGTTCCGGCTCGATCCGTCCTACCCGGCGTATCAATCCCTGGCGCAGGGCCAGACGACGACGGTGTCGGTGACGTACGGCGTCTCGGACGGTTCGGCCACGACGGGCGCGACGGCGTCGTGGACCATCACCGGCGCGAACGACGCGCCCGTCGTGAGCAGCGCCGTCACGGGCAATGCCACGGAAGACGGCGCAGCCGTCGTCCTGGATGCGCTGGCCAAGGCGTCGGACGTCGACGCCGGCACCACCCTCTCCGTCGTGAACGTGCCGGCCACGCTGCCGGCCGGCGTGACGTACGACGCCGCCACGCACAGCTTCAGCCTCGCCCCGTCGAACGCCGCTTACCAATCGCTGGCGCAGGGCCAGACGACGACGGTGTCGGTGACGTACGGTGTCTCGGACGGCACGGCCACGACGGCCGCGACGGCCTCCTGGACCATCACCGGCACGAATGACGCGCCTGTCGTCAGCGGCGCCGTGACGGGAAATGCGGCCGAAGACGGCACGGCCGTCGTGTTGAATGCGCTCGCCCGGGCCTCGGATGCCGACAGCGGCGCGACGCTCTCCGTCGTGAACGTGCCGGCCATGCTGCCCGCCGGCGTGACGTACGACACGAGCACGCACAGCTTCCGCCTCGATCCCACCGACGCCGCCTACCAGTCGCTGGCGCAGGGCCAGACGACGACCGTGTCGGTGACGTATGGCGTCTCGGACGGCACGGCCACCACGAACGCGACCGCGTCGTGGACCGTCACCGGCGTCAACGATGCGCCCGTCGTCACCGGCGCCGTCACGGCCAATGCCACCGAGGATGGCGGCGCGGTCGCGCTCAACGCGCTGGCGAAGGCGTCGGACGTCGACGGCAGCACCACATTGACCGTCGTGAACGTGCCGGCCACGCTGCCGCCGGGCGTGACCTACGACGTCGCCACGCACACCTTCACCCTCGATCCGTCCAACGCGGCCTACCAGGCGCTGAACGACGGCCAGTCGCAGGTCGTGACCGTCAACTACGGCGTGTCGGACGGCACGGCGACGACGTCTGCGTCCGTTTCCTGGACGATCGCGGGCGTGACGGACGTGCCGACGAACCGTGCGCCCGTCGTCAGCGGCCCGGTCGGCGGCACCGCCACCGAGGACGGCGCGGCCGCCGTGCTGGACGCGCTCGCCAACGCGTCCGATCCGGACGCGAACACCCTTTCCGTCGTGAACGTGCCCGCCACGCTGCCGGCCGGTGTGACGTACGACGCGGCCACGCACACGTTCCGGCTCGATCCGTCCTACCCGGCGTATCAATCCCTGGCGCAGGGCCAGACGACGACGGTGTCGGTGACGTACGGCGTCTCGGACGGCACCGCCACGACGAACGCGATGGTGTCCTGGACCGTCACCGGCGCCAACGATGCGCCCGTCGTGAGCAGCGCCGTCACGGGCAATGCCACGGAAGACGGCGCAACTGTCGTCCTGAATGCGCTGGTCAGGGCATCGGACGCCGACAGCGGCACCACCCTCTCCGTCGTGAACGTGCCGACCACGCTGCCGGCCGGCGTGACGTACAACGCGGCCACGCACATGTTCACGCTCGACCCGTCCAACGCGGCGTATCAGGCGCTGGCGCAAGGCCAGACGACGACGGTGTCGGTGACGTACGGTGTCTCGGACGGCACCGCCACGACGGCCGCGACAGCCTCCTGGACCCTCACAGGCGCCAATGATGCCCCCGTCGTGACGGGCGCCGTCACGGCCAGTGCCACCGAAGACGGTCCGGCAGTCGTGCTGGATGCGCTGGCGCGCGCGTCGGACGTCGACAACGGCGCGGTTCTCGCCGTCGTGAACATGCCGGCCACGCTGCCCGACGGCGTGACGTACGACGCGGCCACGCACACGTTCCGCCTCGATCCGTCCAACGCGGCGTACCAGGCCCTGAACAACGGCCAGTCGCAGGTCGTGACCGTCAACTACGGCGTATCGGACGGCGCGACGACGACGCCCGCTTCCGTCTCGTGGACGATCGCGGGCGTCACGGATGTCCCCACGAACCATGCGCCCGTCGTCAGCGGCCCGGTCACCGGCAACGCGACGGAAGACGGCCAGAAGGTCGTCTTGAACGCGCTGGCCAACGCCAGCGACCAGGATGCCGGCACGACCTTGACGGTCGGGTCGCTGCATAACGGCCTGCCGGCCGGCGTGACGTACGACGCGGCCACGCACAGCTTCACCCTCGACCCGTCGAACGCTGCCTATCAATCGCTGGCGCAGGGACAGACGACGACGGTGCAGGTCGAATACGACGTGTCCGACGGCGCAACCACGACGACGGGCACGGTCAAGTGGACGATCGCCGGCAGCAACGACACGCCCTACCTCGTCACGCCGGTGGGCGACCAGCTCGTGGAGGGTGGCACGGCCTTCAGCTACACGGTCCCCGCGACGGCTTTCGCCGACGTCGACGCGAATGCGGCGCTGACGTACAGCCTGAAGCTCGACGACGGCACCGCGCTGCCGTCCTGGCTGCACTTCGACGCGGCCACCCGCACGCTGAGCGGCACGGCACCGGCGACGACCAACGTCACGCCGTTCGCGCTCGACATCGCGGCCACCGACCAGAACGGCGCCACGGCGCATGATCATTTCACGCTGAGCGTGGTCGGCGCCATCCGCGGCACGCCCGGCCCCGACACGCTGTACGGCACCGCGCTCGACGACCTGATCTACGGCCTGGAAAGCAGCGACGTCATCTTCGGCCACGAGGGCAACGACTCCATCGAAGGCAACGACGGCCACGATACCCTGTACGGCGAAGCGGGCAACGACACGCTCGTGGGCGGCGACGGCAACGACTACCTGGCCGACGGCCAGGGCATCAACGCGTTCTATGGCGGCGCGGGCAACGACACCATCGACGCGAACGGCTCGTCGCCGCAATCGGTCATCGACGGCGGCAGCGGCAGCGACACGTTCTACGTCTACGGGTCCAACAATACCCAGACCATCACGACGGGGGCCGACAGCGACCTGGTCTATTTCTACTACCCGACCAACGCCGGTGCCGGCACCGCCATCGTCATCACCGACTTCACCACCGGCGCCGGTGGCGACAAGATCGACCTCGGCCACCTCATCGCCTACTCCAGCGGCTACGTCGGCGACACCGATCCGTTCGCCACAGGCTATCTGCGCCTGCAGCAGGACGGCAACGACACCTGGCTCCAGTGGGACCAGGACGGCACCGGCGGCGGCACCACGTGGAAAACGATGATGGTGTTCCAGAACGCCACCGCGACCGACTTCACGATGCATAACTTCAACCCGGGCTACAACCCGGACGGCACGAGCCAGGGCATCACCCTCACCGGCACCACCGTCGGCGAAGCGCTGGACGGCACGGTCAACAACGACACGATCTACGGGCTGGACGGCAACGACAATCTCCAGGGCTACCAGGGCAACGACACGCTCGACGCCGGCCTCGGCAACGATGTCCTGTTCGGCGGCGCCGGCAACGATTCGCTGCTGGGCGGCGACGACAACGACAACCTGTACGGCGAAGCGGGCAACGACACGCTGATCGGCGGCGACGGCAACGACTACCTGTCCGACGGCCAGGGCATCAACGCACTGTACGGCGGGGCCGGCAACGACATCATCGACGCGAACGGCTCGTCGTCGCAATCGATCATCGACGGCGGCAGCGGCCTCGACACGTTCTACGTCTACGGCTCGAGCAATGCCCAGACCATCACGACGGGGGCCGACAGCGACCTGGTCTATTTCTACTACCCGACCAACGCCAACGCCGTCGTCACCATCACCGACTTCACCACGGGCACCGGCGGCGACAAGATCGACCTCGGCCACTTCATCGCCTACTCCAGCGGCTACGTCCCCGACACCGATCCGTTCGCCACGGGCTATCTGCGCCTGCAGCAGGACGGCAACGACACCTGGCTCCAATGGGACCAGGACGGCGCCGGCGGCGGCACCACGTGGAAGACGATGATCGTGTTCCAGAACACGACGGCGACGAACTTCAAGCTGGACAACTTCTACCCGGCGTACAACCCGGACGGCACGAGCCAGGGCATCACCCTCACCGGGACCACGGCCAACGATTCGCTGGAAGGTACCGTCAACAACGACACGATCCACGGGCTGGACGGCAACGACAATCTCTACGGCTACCAGGGCAACGACACGCTCGACGCCGGCCTCGGCAACGATTACGTGGCAGGTGGCACCGGCAACGATTCGCTGATCGGCGGCGACGGCGACGACAACCTGTACGGCGAGGCGGGCAACGACACGCTGATCGGCGGCGACGGTAACGACTACCTGTCCGACAGCCAGGGCATCAACATGCTCTACGGCGGCGCGGGCAACGACACGCTCGACCTGAACGGCGCGCCGTCACAGTCCATCGTCGATGGGGGCAGCGGCAGCGACACGTTCTACGTCTACGGTTCGAGCAATCCCCAGACCATCACGACCGGCACGGACAGCGACCTGATCTATTATTTCTACCCGACCAACGCCGGTGCCGACGCCATCGTCACCGTCACCGACTTCACTACGGGCGCCGGCGGCGACAGGGTCGACCTCGGCCACCTGATCGCCTACTCCAGCGGCTACGTCGGCGACACCGACCCGTTCGCCACGGGCTATCTGCGCCTGCAGCAGGACGGCAACAATACATGGCTCCAGTGGGACCAGGACGGCGCGAGCGGCAGCGGGACGTGGAAGACGATGATCACGTTCCAGAACACGACCGCGACCGACTTCAGGCTGGACAACTTCTACCCTGCGTACAACCCCAACGGCACGGGCGTCGGCGTGACGCGCACCGGCACGACCAGCGGCGAGCAACTGGACGGCACGGTCAACGACGACACGCTCAATGCGCTGGAGGGCAACGACGCGCTCTACGGCTACCAGGGCAACGACAAGCTCGACGGCGGTGCCGGCAACGACTATCTGATCGGCGGCGTCGGCAACGATTTGCTGCTGGGCGGCGCCGACGACGACTACCTGTACGGCGACGCGGGCAACGACACGCTCATGGGCGGCGACGGCAACGATTACCTGTCCGACAGCCAGGGCGTCAACACGCTCCAGGGCGGCGCGGGCAACGACACGTTCGACCTGAACGGCACGTCGTCGCAATCGATCATCGACGGCGGCAGCGGCAGCGACATCTTCTACGTCTACGGTTCGAGCAATGCCCAGACCATCACGACGGGCGCCGACAGCGACCTGCTCTATTTCTTCTACCCGAGCAGCACGAATGCCGTCGTCACCGTCACCGACTTCGCCACCGGCGCCGGCGGCGACCGGGTCGACCTCAGCAGCATCATCGCCTACTCGAGCGGCTACGCCGGCGACACCGATCCGTTCGCCACAGGCTATTTGCGCCTGCAGCAGGACGGCAACGATACCTGGCTCCAGTGGGACCAGGACGGTGCCGGCAGCGGCAGCACGTGGAAGACGCTGATGACGTTCCAGAACACGACCGCGACCAACTTCAAGCTGGACAACTTCAACCCGGCATACAACCCCAACGGCACGGGCGTCGGGGTGACGCTCACCGGCACGACCAGTGGCGAACAGATGCAAGGCACGGTCAACAACGACACGCTCAATGCGCTGGACGGCAACGACTATCTCTACGGCTACCAGGGCAACGACACGCTCGACGCCGGCCTCGGCAACGACCAACTGTACGGCGGCGCCGGCAACGATCTGCTGCTGGGCGGCGGCGATGCCGATTACCTGTCCGGTGAAGCGGGCAACGACACGCTCATGGGCGGCGACGGCGACGACTACCTGTCCGACAGCCAGGGCGTCAACGCGTTCCACGGCGGCGCGGGCAACGACACGTTCGACCTGAATGGCACGTCGTCGCAATCGGTCATCGACGGCGGCAGTGGCAGCGACACGTTCTACGTCTACGGTTCGAACAATGCCCAGACCATCACGACCGGCGCGGACAACGACCTGATCTATTACTACTACCCGAACAGCGCCAACGCCGTCGTCACCATCGCCGACTTCACGGCCGGCACGGGCGGCGACAAGGTCGACATCGGCAATATCCTCGCCTATTCCAGCGGCTACGCCGGCGGCTCGGACCCGTTCGCCGGCGGCTTCCTGCGCCTGCACCAGAACGGCACCGACACCGAGTTCCAGTGGGACCAGGACGGCGCCGCCAACGGCCAGAGTTTCACGACGCTGCTGCTGCTGAAGAACGTGACGGCGGGCGCGCTCAACGCCAGCAATTTCTCACCCAACTTTACGCCGGTCACCGATGGCGCCGTCGTCGTCGGCGTGGCGCAGGCCGAGCCGGCCCTCCATTAATCCACCAAGGAAAACAACGATGAAAAAACTCATGTTCCTGTTGCTCGCGCTGGCCGGCGCCAGCGCCAACGCCGCGATCGTCAAGGCCGATTTCGGCACGTCCGCCGGTCTGCCCTACTGCGCCGTCTGCGCGCCTTTTAACTTCGGGCCGAAGACATTCACGGCCGCCGGCCAGGCCGTCGGCGCCGGCGTCGAGCTGGGCGCGGGCGCGGTGGTCGGCAACCCGTCCGGCTGGGGCGGCGGCGAAGTCTGGATCGACCTCGATCCGGTCGCGCAGACGCTGACCCTCACGTCGCAGGACCTGTTCGACTTCGAGAACTTCACGGCCCTGATTTCCAACATCAAGTTCGACAAGAACGAGGTCATCTCCGGGCTGTCGCTGGTCTCGAACGACCTGACCGAAGACGTCGCCGTCGACCCGGTCCTGACGTTCACGGGGAACAGCCTGCGCATCCTGTACGACACGCCGGACGGCTTTTATTTCACCGGCCGCAGCGCCGTCTTCCAGTACACGACGCGCGAGGTGACGGCGGACGTGCCGGAACCGGGCAGCCTGGCGCTGCTCGCGCTGGGCGGCGCCGCCTTCCGCCTGCGCCGCCGCCAGCGCGGCTGATTTCATACCCTGCAACGACAACGGGCGCCACGCGGCGCCCGTTTTTCATCGCATGCGCGAACTTATTCGACGATCGTCTGCGCCTGGCCTTCGCCGCGCGCGCGGATCTCGCCGATGCGGTACACGGTCTCGCCGGCCGCCTTCAACTGCGCTTCGGCCGCGTCCGCGTTTTCCTTCGAGACGATGACCGTCATGCCGATGCCGCAGTTGAAAACGCGGTGCATCTCGGCGTCGGCCACGCCGCCGTGCTGCTGCAGCCACTGGAACAGCGGCGGGAGGGTCCACGACTTGCTGTCGAGCACGGCCGTCAGGTTATCCTGCAGCACGCGCGGGATGTTCTCGACGAGGCCGCCGCCCGTGATGTGCACGAGGCCCTTCACTTCCATCGACTGCATCAGCGCCAGCAGCGGCTTGACGTAGATGCGGGTCGGCTGCATCAGCGCGTCGGAGAGCTTGCGGCCGTGGAAGTCGGCTTCCAGGTCCGGCTTCGAGACTTCGATGATCTTGCGCACCAGCGAGTAGCCGTTCGAGTGGATGCCCGACGAAGCCAGGCCCAGCACGACGTCGCCCGGGGCGATCTTGGTGCCGTCGATGATCTGCGATTTTTCCACAGCGCCGACGGCGAAGCCCGCCAGGTCGTATTCGCCGTCCGGGTACATGCTCGGCATTTCGGCCGTTTCGCCGCCGATCAGGGCGCAGCCGGCCTGTTCGCAGCCGGTGGCGATGCCTTTGACGACGGCGGTCGCGGTCGGCACGTCCAGCTTGCCGCAAGCAAAGTAATCCAGGAAGAACAGCGGCTCGGCGCCCTGCACCAGGATGTCGTTGACGCTCATGGCGACGAGGTCGATGCCGACCGTGTCGTGGCGGTTCAGTTCGAACGCCAGTTTCAGCTTGGTGCCGACGCCGTCGGTGCCGGACACGAGGACCGGTTCCTTGTACTTCTTGCTGATTTCGAACAGCGCACCGAAACCGCCGATGCCGCCGAGCACGCCTTCGCGCATGGTGCGCTTGGCAAAAGGTTTGATCGCTTCGACCAGGGCGTCGCCGGCATCGATATCGACACCAGCGTCGCGGTAGGAGAGAGAAACATTAGATGGTTGGCTCATGGTATTTGGCAGCGGAGGCGGTAAAATAGTAGGCGGTTGACAACTGGGCATTAGACGGCGTGCACCGGTGGTAGCCAGTCGGTCAATCCATTATTTTATCAAAACGGCCTGCCAAGGCACCGTTTTAACGGTCAAGAACAACAACTACATGCCTTTTTCCCTCAGCCCGGAGCAAAAACAGTCGGCGTTTTGGTTGGCAGTCTGGCTGGCTTGCGGTCTGCTGCTGTACGCCCTCGGGCCCATCCTCACCCCGTTCATCGCCGCCGCCATCCTCGCCTACGCCCTGAACGGCGCCGTCGACCGGCTCGAACGCACGCGCCTCGGCAAGTTCCATTTGCCGCGCTCGCTCGCCGTCGTCGTCGTGATCGTCGCGTTCCTGGCGGCCGTCACCGCCCTCGTGCTGATCGTCGTGCCGGTGCTGCGCACGGAATTGCCGCTGCTGCAGGCCCAGATCCCGGACGCGCTGGCCCGCGTCGACACCATCCTGTCGCCCCGTCTCGCGCAGCTGGGCATCCACATCAAGCTGGACGGCAGCAGCCTGCGCACCATCCTCACGCAGCAGATCATGACGTCCAGCGACGAGATCTGGACCACCGTGCTCGCGTCCGCGCGCGTGGGCGGCAGCGCCCTGCTCGGCTGGATTGCGACGGCGATCCTGATCCCCGTCGTGCTGTTCTACCTGCTGCTGGACTGGCACCGCCTGCTGCTGCAGCTGGAAAACGCCGTGCCGCGCCGCTGGGTGCGCCAGACGGTGGGCATGGCCCAGGAAGTCAACGCGCTGCTGGCCCAGTACCTGCGCGGCCAGCTGCTCGTGATGCTCGTGCTGGCCCTGTACTACTCGGCGGCGCTGGCGCTGGCGGGCTTCGAGGTGGCGCTGCCGGTCGGTATCCTGACGGGGTTGCTCGTCTTCATCCCTTATCTCGGCTACGGCCTGGGGCTCGTGCTGGCGCTGACGGCCGCCATCCTGCAGTTTTCCGACTGGAGCGGCGTGATCGCCGTCGCGGTGATCTATGGCGCGGGCCAGGTGATCGAAGGGTTTTTCCTCACCCCGCGTCTCGTGGGCGAGCGCATCGGCCTGAATCCGCTGGCCGTAATCTTCGCCCTGCTCGCCTTCGGCCAGCTGTTCGGCTTCGTGGGCGTGCTGCTGGCGCTGCCGGCGTCGGCCGTGCTGATGGTGGCATTCCGTCACTTGAAACGCCACTATCTGCGCAGCAGCTTTTATAATGCCTAGTTCATACGCACACGACAGGATGAGAACCGAGCCATGAAACAGCTGGTGCTCGATTTGGGCGCCGAGCCGGCGCAAAGCCTCGACACCTTCCAGATAGGGGAAAATGCCGAAATGGCGCATTTGATGCACCAGTTCGCCCAGCGCGCATCGCGCGAGCATTTCTGCTACCTGTGGGGAGAAACGGGCGCCGGCAAGACGCATTTGCTGCAGGGCCTCGCCGCCACCGATGGCGCGCGCTACATCGCAGCCACTGCCGGTGCGGACGACTTCGTATTGACACCGGACGTGAGCCTGTACCTCGTCGACGACGTCGACCAGCTCTCGCCCGAGCGCCAGATCGACGCCTTCGCCCTGTTCAACCAGGTGCGCGAACATGGCGCCTACATGGTCTGCACGGGGCCGGTGCCGCCGGCCGTGCTCCCGGTGCGCGAAGACCTGCGGACGCGCATGGGCTGGGGTCTCGTGTACCAGATCCACGGCCTGTCCGACGACCAGAAGATCGCCGCGCTCACGCAGGCCGCCGAGGCCCGCGGTTTGACGCTGTCCGCCAGCGTGTTACCCTATCTGCTGTCCCATTTCAAGCGCGACATGCGCTCCCTGTCGACCATGCTGGATGCGCTCGACCAGTATTCGCTCGAGACCCAGCGTCCGGTCACGGTACCGCTGCTGCGCGATCTCTTGCTTCAGGGCAATCCCGGCAGTCCACACTCCGAACCAAAAGAATGAACGACCTCGCGCTGTTTGACCTCGACCACACCCTCCTGCCGATCGATTCCGACTACGAATGGGGACAGTTCCTCGTCCGTGAGAACGTCGTCGACGCGGCCGAACACCAGCGCCGCAACGACGCCTTCTTCGCGCAGTACAACGCCGGCACGCTCGATCCGGTCGAATACCTCGAATTCGCCCTCGGCACGCTGGCCCGCTTCGACCCGGCCCACTTGAAGGACCTGCAGGCGCAATACATGCGCGACGTGGTCAAGCCGGCGATCCGCCCGAAGGCGCTCGACCTCGTGCGCAAGCACCAGGACGCGGGCGACCTCGTGGCGATCATCACCGCGACCAACGCGTTCGTCACCGCGCCGATCGCACAGGAATTCGGCGTCGAGCACCTGATCGCCGCGCGTCCCGAGCTGGACGGGCGCGGCCACCCGACCGGCAAGCTGGCCGGCACGCCCACGCAGGGCCACGGTAAAGTGACGCACATGCACGCCTGGCTGGACGGCCTGGGCCGCCCGTTCGACAGTTTCAAACGCAGCTGGTTCTACAGCGATTCGCACAATGACATCCCGCTGCTGTCGGTCGTCTCCCACCCGGTCGCGACCAATCCGAGCGAGAAACTGAGCCAACACGCCACCGCCCTCGGCTGGACTTCACTGCATCTCTTCAATGATTAAAAAATTCATCCGCAAAATCCTGGGCGTCAAAGACGAGCGCGACCCGACCGAACCCGTCATCCTCGGGCCCGAGCAGCACGGCATCGATCCGAAGCTCGTGTCGAACAACGCGGTGCGCGTCACGCAGACCTTGCAGGAAGCCGGCTTCAAGGCGTTCGTCGTCGGCGGCGCCGTGCGCGACCTGCTGCTGGGCGTGAAGCCGAAAGACTTCGACATCGCCACCGACGCGACGCCCGAGGAAGTGAAAAAGCTGTTCCGCCGCGCCTTCATCATCGGCCGCCGCTTCCAGATCGTGCACGTGATGTTCGGCCAGGACCTGCTGGAGGTGACCACGTTCCGCGGCAAGGGCAGCGACAACGCGCCGAAGGACGAGCATGGCCGCGTCCTGCGCGACAATAACTTCGGTCCGCAGCACGAAGACGCCGAGCGCCGCGACTTCACGATCAACGCCATGTACTACGACCCGGCCACGCAGTCGGTGCTCGACTACCACGGCGGCATCGAAGACATCCGCGCCAAGGTCCTGCGCATCATCGGGCAGCCGGAAGCACGCTACCGCGAAGACCCGGTCCGCATGCTGCGCGTCGTGCGTTTCGCGGCCAAGCTGCAGTTCACCATCGAGCCCGCGACCCGCGCGCCGATCCCCGTGATGGCCCCGCTGATCAACAACGTGCCGGCCGCGCGCGTGTTCGACGAAATGCTCAAGCTCCTGATGAGCGGCCACGCGCTGGCCTGCCTGAAGGAGCTGCGCTCGTCCGGCCTGCACCACGGCCTGCTGCCGCTGCTGGACGTCGTGCTGGAACAGCCGATCGGCATGAAATTCGTGACGCTGGCCCTCGAATCCACCGATACGCGTGTCAAAGCCGGCAAGGGCGTGTCGCCGGGCTTCCTGTTCGCGTCGCTGCTGTGGCACCAGGTGCTGGAAAAGTGGAACGCCTACCGCGCGGCCGGCGAAGCGCCGATCCCCGCCCTGCACCTGGCGGCGGACGACGTCCTCGACAACCAGACGGACAACCTCGCCCTGCAGCGCCGCATCGCCACCGACATGCGCGACATCTGGGCCATGCAGCCGCGCTTCGAGCGCCGCACCGGCAAGACGCCTTATAAACTGCTCGAGCATCCGCGCTTCCGCGCCGGCTTCGACTTCCTGCTGCTGCGCTGCGAATCGGGCGAGCTCGATGCGGAGATCGGCAACTGGTGGGCGACGTTCTACGCCGGCGACATCGCCGAGCGCGAACGCCTGATCAATTCGACGCGCGACACGCCATCCTCCAGCCAGAAGAAACGCCCGCGCCGCCGCGGTCCGCGCCGCGCCGAGGGTGAAGGCGGGGCACCGGTAGACACACCGCAGGCGGCGAGCGGCGAATGATCGCCTGGGTCGGCATCGGCGCCAACCTCGGTGACGCGCGCGCAAACGTGCTCGATGCGCTCGAGCGCCTGGCGCGCCTGCCCGGTGCGCGGCTCGTGCAGACGTCGTCGCTGTACCGCACGGCCCCCATCGATTCGTCGGGCGACGACTACGTCAACGCCGTAGCAATGCTCGACACCGACCTCGATGCGCACGCCCTGCTGCAGGCGCTGTTCGCCATCGAACAGGCGCACGGCCGTGAACGCCCCTACCGCAACGCGCCGCGCACGCTGGATCTCGACCTGCTCCTCTACGGCGATGAGATCATCGACGATGCGCCGACCTTGATCGTCCCTCACCCCCGCATGCACGAGCGCGCGTTCGTGCTCGCGCCCCTCGCCGAAGTGGCACCCGATCTCGTCATCCCCGGCCGCGGTGCCGTGAGCGCCCTGCTCGCAACGGTCGGCGACCAGGGCATCGCCCGCCTCGCTTAAAACCGCAGCGCCAGGTACACGCCGGAAACGGCCAGGGTCATCAACGTGACCGGCACGCCCACGCGCGCGTGGCGCTTCCAGTCGATGACGATGCCGCGCCGTGCCGCCGCATCGACGACGATGATGTTCGCGATACTCCCCACGATCAGCAGGTTGCCCGCCAGGGTGCTGACCAGTGCCAGCATCACGCCGCCCAGCGGGTGGTGCACGACGGGCATCAGGAGCATCACGGCGGGCACGTTGGACACGAGATTGGACAGCACGAACGTGGCGGCGAACAGCGTTCCCGGCTCATCGAGCCCCACGCCGAGCGACGCGAGCCAGGCGATCGCCTGCGCCGTGAATCCCGTGCTCTGGAAGGCGGCGTTCACGACGAACAGGCTCATGAACAGCACCAGCAATTCCCAGTCGACGAGGCCCAGCATGTTCTGCGAACGGAGCTGGCGGCTCATCAACAGGATGCCCGCGCCGATCAGCGCCATGTGCTCGCGGGGCCACGGCGCGACGAGGAAGGCCACCAGCAGCGCGCCCGCGATCAGCAGGCCCTTGGTCGTCTGCCACGCATCGAAAGGGACCGTTGCGGCCCGGGGTTCCACGACGGCTGCCTTTTCTTCCCAACGTCCCTTCGTCTGCCACGTGATCAGCACCCAGCATGCGGCGAGGCCCAGTGCAACCGGGAGGATCGCATCGAGGAAGTAGCCGTCGAACGACAGCCGCATCGTCTGGCCAATCAGCATGTTCTGCGGATTGCCGATCAGCGTCGCGGCGGAGCCGATGTTGGAGGCGCACGCGAGCGCCAGCAGATACGGGACCGGCGCGAGCTGGCGCTGGCGGCAGGCGTCGACGAGCAGCGGCGCCATCGCGAGGCAGACGATGTCGTTGCTGAAGACGGCCGACAGCGCTGCGGAGACGCCAATCAGCACGCCCAGCAGGCTGGCGGGACTCAGCGCCAGGCCGGCCAGTTTTTGCGTGACCCAGTCGTAGAATCCCCCGAGGCGCATCTGTGCCGACACGACCATGAAGGCGAACAGCAGGGCCATCGTCGGCAAATGGATCGAGGCCACTGCCTGCTCCAGGCTCAGCGCGTTGATGCTGATGAGCGCGATCGCGCCGAGCAGCGCGACGCCGGTCCGGTCGAGGCGCAGGAACGGCAGGCCGCCGAGAATCATGCCAAGATAGACGATGAGGAAGATGATGAGGATGGTCGTGGCCATTGGCGGGCAGCGTTTTCGGGTAAGATCGCGCATCTTAACAAACGATACCGGGCACGCCTGTGACCGCATGCCTGCCCGGACGCGTGGCACGCCGGGGCGATCCTCCGGCACGGCTTATTTTGATTTGCAAAGGAATACTATGAGCGCTTATCTGGGCGGCACCTCGACGAACGAAGCACCGGCACGCAAGGCCGTGACCTTGCCCGCGCTGCTGGCGATGCGCGCATCCGGCGAGAAGATCGCCATGCTCACCTGCTACGACGCCAGCTTCGCGTCGCTGATGGACCGCTGCGGCGTGGACATCCTGCTGATCGGCGATTCGCTGGGCATGGTGTGCGCCGGCTACGACTCCACGCTGCCCGTGACGGTGGCCGACGTGGCCTACCACACGGCATCTGTCGTACGCGGCCGCAAGAACGCGTTCGTGCTGGCCGACCTGCCCTTCGGCACCTACGGCACCCTGCAGCAGGCCTACGACAGCTGCGCCGCGCTGATGCGCGCGGGCGCCCAGATGATCAAGATCGAGGGCGGCGCCTGGCTCGCCGAGACCGTGCGCTTCCTGACCGAGCGCGGCATCCCCGTCTGCGCGCACATCGGCCTCACGCCGCAATTCGTCCACCAGCTGGGCGGCTACCGCGTGCAGGGCAAGACCGACGAAGGCGCGGAACAGCTCAAGCGCGACGCGCTGGCGCTGCAGGAGGCCGGCGCGGCGATGGTGCTGCTGGAAGCCGTGCCCGCGGCACTGGGCAAGGAAGTGACGGGCATCCTGCAGGTGCCGACGATCGGCATCGGCGCGGGTCCGGACTGCTCCGGCCAGGTGCTCGTGATGCACGACCTGCTGGGCGTCTTCCCGGGCCGCAAGGCGCGCTTCGTGAAGAACTTCATGGAAGGCCAGACGAGCATCGACGCGGCCGTGCAGGCCTATGTCGCCGCCGTGAAGGACGGCAGCTTCCCGGCGCCGGAACACTGCTTCTGATGCCATGAGCGCGCAAGGGGACACCACCCGCCTCTTCCTGGCCCTGTGGCCGGATGATGCCGTGCGTGACCAGTTGCGCGCGTGGCGCGACGCGTGGACGTGGCCGCGCGGCGCGGCGCCCGTCCACACCGACAAGCTGCACGTGACCCTGCACTTCCTCGGCAACCAGCCCACCGCGCGGCTGCCCGAATTCCTGGACGGCTTCCAGGTGCCCTTCGAACCGTTCGACCTGCAGTTCGGCCGCCCCACGCTGCAGCGCAGCGGCATCGCGTGGATCGAGCCGCTCGGCGAACCGCAGGCGCTGCTGGACCTGCATGCGCGCCTGTCCGATGCCTTATTGGCGCTGGGCCTCACGCCGGAAGCCCGCGCCTATCGCCCGCACGTGACGATGGCACGGCGCGCGAACGGGGCGGTCATTTCCGCCGCCGGTCCCGCGATCGACTGGGCGATCATGCACTACGCACTGGTCGCATCGCACGCCCGCAGCTACACCGTATTACGGGAATACGTTACGGCCTGACGCGACGCGCATTCGCCGCGATCACGATCCCCGACAACGACAGGATGCCCAGCGCCATGGCGATATTCGTGTGCGCCGCGATCGCCCCGAGCAGCGGCGGCGCCATCAGCAGGCCCGCGTAACCGAGCGTGGCGACGGTCGCGAGGCCGCCGCCCGCCGACATTCCCGGCATGCGCGCGGCCGCCGCGAAGATCAGCGGCACGACGTTCGCCGCGGCGAGGCCGATCAGCGCGAGGCCCAGTGCCGACAGCCAGAACTGCGTACTGACCACGGCCAGCATCAGGCCCGCGAACATGCCGAGACCACCGACGATCATCACACGCAGCGGTCCGAAACGCAGCACGAGCCGGTCGCCCGCGAACCGGCACGCGGCCATCGTCACCGAGAACGCCGAGTAGCCGAGGGCCGCGGTCGCCGCGTCGACCTGCGTGCGCTCCTTCAGCAGCAGCGCGCTCCAGTCCACGAGCGCGCCCTCGATGGCGAAGCACAGCAGGGCCAATAAACCAAGGAACAGCGCGGGCCCGCGCGGCAGCGCGAAATGGCTCGCATGCGGTGCCGGCGGCACGGCCAGCAAACGCCCGCCGCACGCCAGCACGGCCGCGAAGATGGCGGCGCTGACCATCAGCGCGCCGCGGCCGTCGCCGAGGCCCGCGCCGATCAGCAGGCCGCCGAGCGCCGCGCCAATCAGGCCACCGAGGCTGTAGAAGCCATGGAACGACGACATCGTCGGAATGCCGCGCGCCGCCTCGACCTCGCTGGCGTTGGCGTTCATCGCCACGTCCAGCACGCCGTTGCTGGCGCCGAACACGTACGCCGCAAGGAACAGCGGCACGAGGCCGCCCACGTTCATCAGCACGGCGCTCATGAGCGCGAACAGCAGGCCGCTGCCGACGACGACGGCGCGCGTGCCCCAGCGTCCCGCCATCCAGCCGGACAGCGGCATCGCGGAGATCGCGCCGCCCGCGATGGTGAGCAGCAGGAAGCCGAGCACGCCCGTGTCGATGCCGGCGCGTGCCTGCACGAGCGGCACGTGCGCGGCCCACACGCCGATGCCGGCGCCGTTCAGCAAAAAGATCGTGGAGACGGACCAGCGCGCGGCATTCAGGCCGACGGCAGGGGCACGTTCGAGGGATTTGGTATCGTCGATGCGGCTCATGCGCGGCTCCTTGCGGCCAGTACGATGTCGGGTGCGCGCTCGCCCTTGCGCAGGCGTGCGACGACGCTGGGCGCCGCATCCGCTTCCAGCACGAGGCGGTCGATGTCCGCCAGCGGCGCGATCGGGAACGGCGCCGGCGCTTCCAGCCGCTCGTTCAGCGCGGCGACGACGCGCCGGCTGCCCGCGGCCAGGATGGCCTGCTTGAGGATGGCTTCCTCGGGGTCGCTCGCGCCCAGGCCACGCTCGGCCTCGACGCTGCACACGCCTACGACCGCAACGTCCACGCGCAGGCGCTGGATCTCGGCCAGCGTCTGCGCGCCCATCACGGCGCCGACGTGGGCGGAATACACACCGCCCAGCAGCACGACGCGCGTTCTGCGCAGGTGGCCCAGGCCCAGCGCGATCTGCGGACTGTTGGTGATGATGGTCGCGGCCCGGCCGTCTTCCAGCTGGCGCGCGAACGCAAGATTCGTCGTGCCGGCATCGACGAGGACCGTGTCGCCCGGCTGCACGCTGTCGGCCAGCGCACGCGCGAGCATCTCCTTGCGCGCTTCGTCGGCGTCAAGCCGCTGGCCGAAGCTGGGCACCGGCTGCGTGCGCCGCATCGCGCCACCGTGCACGCGGCGCAGCAGGCCCGCCGCGTCCAGGTCGCGCAAATCCCGCCGGATCGTGTCTTCCGATGTGTTGAACCGCTGCGCCAGTTCGGCCGCCAGCACCTTGCCCTGCTGCTCGACCGTGTCGACGATGTGTTGCCGTCGTTCTTCCGCCAATTGCATGTGTTTCTCCTAGAATGCACGCACTGTACACGTTTACGCACGAACCTGCAAGAATCAATACAAACATGCACATTCATGCATATCAGCGACCTGATGGTTGGTTCGCGCTGCAATCGTTGCTACACTCGCGGCATTCATTATTAGAAAAATATGCACAAGTCCGCCGCCATCCTGATCGTCGACGACTATCTCCTGATCCGCACCGCGGTGCGCCAGGTCCTGACGGAACTCGGCTTTTCCAACGTGTTCCAGGCCGAGAACGGCAAGACCGCGCAAGACCTCATGCGCAAGCAGCCGATCGACATCGTCATCGGCGACTGGGGCATGCCGGTGATGAGCGGCCTGGACCTGCTGCACTGGATGCGCCGCGACGCGCGCTATGCGAAGACGCCGTTCATGATGCTGACGGCCGAAGCGAATCCGGCCTCCGTGCGCAGCGCGCTGCAGGCCGGCGTCAACGCCTACATGATCAAGCCGTTCACCGTGCACAGCTTCGCCAGCAAGTTCATGGCGATGATCGGCACGGTGCAAGAGTCCGAGCCCGCTCCGGAGCCCGTGCCCCGCCCCGACAGCGCCCCGCCGCCGGTGCTGAAGCCGACGCCCGTCCAGGCCGACGTCATCGGCCTGCAGGCGCCGCTGGCCGAGCGCCTGAAACGCTGCACGGTGCTGATCGTGGACGACGTCCCGACCAATATCGAGGTGCTGGCCGGCGCGCTGAAGGACGAGTATGCGATCAAGGTGGCGATCAGCGGCCGCAAGGCGCTGGAGATCGCGGGCGCCTTCCCCATCGACCTGATCCTGCTCGACATCATGATGCCGGTGATGGACGGCTTCGAGACGTGCCGCCATTTGAAATCCGACCCCAGGACGGCGCACATCCCGGTCATCTTCCTGTCCGCGAAGGATGCCGTCGACGACATCGTGGGCGGCCTGCGCCTGGGCGCGGTCGACTACGTGTCGAAGCCGGCCGATCCGACGATCCTGAAGGCACGCATCGCCACGCACCTCGCCCTGTCCACGGCGATGGGCGACCTGAAGCGCCAGAACGAACTGCTGATCGAGAACGCGCACCTGCGCGAAGACGTGGAGCGCATGACGCGCCACGACCTCAAGAGCCCCATCGCCGTCACCCTGCACGCGAGCCAGGCGCTGCTCGCCGGCGACCTGCCGGATCCACAGCGCGACCATGCGCACATGATCGAGATGGCCGCCAACCACGCGCTCGACATGATCAACCGCACGCTCGACATCCACAAGATGGAAAAAGGCGAGTACCAGCCGGCGCTGCAGCCGTTCGACCTGGGCGCCCTGCTGTCGCGCGTCGCGCAGCAGACCGAGCTCGCGTTCACGGACCGCCGCATCGCGATCCGCTTCGCCGCGCCGGGCGACACCGTCTGCCTGGGCGAATCGCTGCTGTGCTATTCGATGTTCTCGAACGCCTTCAAGAACGCGGCCGAGGCGGCGCCGCCGGGCGGCACGATCAAGGTCGACGTGGCGCCGGGCCCCGGCAGCCTTCATGTCGTGATCGACAACGAGGGCGAAGTCCCGCTCACCATGCGCGGCCGCTTCTTCGACAAGTACGCGACGGCCGGCAAGCAGGGCGGCATCGGTCTCGGCACGTATTCGATCCGCCTGATGGCCGAAGTGCAAGGCGGCGACGCCACCATGGAGACCGGCGACGGACATACGCGGCTGACGATCACCCTGCCGTGCGTGTGATCACACCAGCAACATCAGGTGTTCTCTCTCCCATGAACTGATCACGCGCGAAAACGTCGCGAACTCCAGTTCCTTCACTTCGCAGAACGCCTGCACGAACAAGGGCCCCAGCATGTCGGCCAGCGCCGGGCACCCGCGCAGCTGCAGGATCGCATCCTCGAGGTTGCGCGGCAGGTCGCCGTGGATGTGTTCCGCGCTCTCGGGCGTCGGCGCCGACGGCTCCAGCCCTTCGACCATGCCGAGCAAGCCGCAGGCGAGCGTGGCCGCCATCGCGAGATAAGGATTCACATCCACGCCCGGCACGCGGTTTTCCACGCGGCGGCTGGCCGGGTTCGAGTTCGGGATGCGGATGCCGCACGTGCGGTTGTCGTAGCCCCAGTGCACGTTCATCGGCGCCGACTGGAAGCGCGACAGGCGCCGGTAGGAATTCACGTGCGGCGCGAACAGCAGGGTCGCCGCCGGCACGTAGCGTTCGAGCCCGCCGATGAAGTGGCGGAACAGCACGCTTTCCGAACCGTCCTCGTTGGAAAAGATGTTGCGGCCGTCCGCGTCGACGATGCTCTGGTGCACGTGCATGGCGCTGCCCGGCTCCGTCTCCATCGGCTTGGCCATGAATGTGGCAAAGATGCCGTGGCGCAGCGCCGTTTCCCGCACGGCCCGCTTGAACAGGAACACGCGGTCGGCCAGTTCCAGCGCGTCCCCATGCGTAAAATTAATTTCCATCTGGCCGGCGCCGGCCTCGTGGATCAGCGTCTCGACCCCGAGCTCGTGCTGCTTGCAGAACGCCGACAATTCCAGGAAGAATGGATCGAAGTCGTTGACGGCATCGATCGAATAGGATTGCCGGCCCTGCTCCGTGAAGCCGCTGCGGCCCGTCGGCGGGCTCAGCGGCTCGTGCGGATTCGTCGTGCGTGCGACGAGGTAAAACTCCATTTCCGGCGCCACGACGGGTCGCCAGCCCCGTTCGGCGTACAGGCCCAGCACGCGGCGCAGCACGGAGCGCGGGGCCAGGTCGACCTGGGTGCCGTCGAAGTTCGTGCAATCGTGGATCACGAGCGCCACGCGCTCCGTGGCCCAGGGCACGACGCGGATCGTGGCAGGGTCGGGGACACAGACCATGTCGGGATCGATGGAGCCGACATACGGCGTGTTGTTCGGCTGTTCGCCGTGGACCGTGTTCAGCAGTACGCTCTTCGGCAGCCGCATGTGCTCGCCCGCCAGGAACAGGTCTTTCGGAAGGATCTTGCCGCGGGCAATGCCCGTCATATCGGCGATGACGCACTCGACTTCGTGGATATTGTGTTCGCGCAGAAAATCGCGCATCGGATTATGCGCTTCGGAATCCATCACGCTCTCGCTTGACTCGATGCGGGTCAATATAGCATCGGCGATTTTTAGGCCGCGCGCGGGTCGGACTGTCCCGTTTCCTCAATTCGTTGCCGCGATACCGCACTTCGCGTCAAGGACATCGCGCCCGCCGCCGTCCTGCGTCATACTTTCTGCATGGAACAGCTGACGACGACCATGAAGACGCCGACCGCCCGCATGTGGCGCAACTACGCCTGCGGCTGGCTCGCGTACATGCTGCTGCTCGCGGTGGTGCTGCGGCTCGCCGACCCCAGCCAGCAAGGCTACGGCTGGCGCGGCCTGGTCCCGATGCTGTGGATCGTGCCGCAGGCCCTCGTGCTGGCCCTGCACTGGCCGCTCAGCGGGTGGATGGAGCGAAGGAACACCTCGTTCGCGACGCGATGCCTGATCCACGGCGTGGGTGCGCCGGCCTATGGCATTCTCTCGTACGCCCTGCCTGCGCTGATCTATGGCGCGACGCAGCCGTTGTCGTTCTACGTCTGGCCAGTGCTGTACGCGATGATGAGCTACGGCGTCATCGCGACGACGTTCCACATGATCCGCGCCAACGATGCCCGCCGCCGCCAGGAAGTCGCGGTGCAGCAGGCGCACGCGCTCCTCGTCGCGACGGAGCTGAACGCGCTGCGCAGCAAGCTCAATCCGCACTTCCTGTTCAACACGCTGCACTCGATCATCGCCCTGACCCGCAAGGACCCGAACGCCGCCGAGACCGCGCTGTTCCAGTTCTCCGACATGCTGCGCTACGTGCTGGACACGGAAAAGACGGGCAACGACCGCGTGACGCTGGACGACGAACTGCGCTTCGTGCGCGACTACCTGGAACTGGAAAGCCTGCGCCTCGGATCGCGCCTGCACGTCGACTGGGAACTGGACGACGCCGCCTCCAGCCACCTGCTGCCCGCGCTGTCGCTGCAGCCGCTCGTCGAGAACAGCATCAAGCACGCCTTCAATCCGCACAGCCGGCCGGGCCGGATGCTGATCCGCACGCGCCTCGATGCGCGCACGGGCAAGCTCGTGCTGTCCGTCGGCGACGACGGCCCCGGCGCCGACATCGGCCGCGTGCGCGCGTCGAACGGCCTGGGCCTGCGCACCGTCGAGCGCCGCCTGCAACTGGAATACGGCACCGACGAGGGCCTCGCCATCGAGACGGCACCGGGCGCCGGCTTCGTCGTCACGATGGCCATTCCCCTGCCCGCCAACGACAAGGAATTCACATGAATGCCCGGACCGTGTTCATCGCCGAGGACGAACCGCTCGCGCGCGACGTCCTGCGCGACTTCATCTACGCCCATGCGGGCCTGCGCCTCGTGGGCGAAGCGGCGGACGGCGCCAGCGCGCTCGCGCAGATCGACCGCATCCGCCCCGACATCGTCTTCATGGACATCCAGATGCCCGAGATGACGGGCCTGGACGTGCTGCGCCGCCTGGCCGTCGTGCCGGACATCGTGTTCACGACCGCGTACGACCAGTACGCCGTCACCGCGTTCGAACTGAATGCCGTCGACTACCTGCTCAAACCGTTCACGCGTGCCCGCTTCGACGCGGCCGTCGCGCGCCTGCTGGAGATGCCGGGATCGTCCGTCCCCGCGCGCGACCTCGTCGACGGCGCGCTCGCGCAGGCGGTGCAGCATGCGCCGGCACGCATCGAACGCATCCTCGTGCGCGACCGCGGCCGCATCTTTCCGCTGTCCGTGAACGAGATCGCCTACCTGAAGGCGGATGCGAAATACACGGCGATCGCCGCGCGCGGCCACACCTTCCTCGTGCGCATCGGGATCTCGGAACTGGAAGCGCAACTGGACCCGGGCCGCTTCATCCGCATCCACCGCTCGGCGCTCGTGAACCTCGACTTCGTCGACTCCATGCGCGCGGACGACCAATCGCAGCTCGAGATCACGATGCGCGATGGCGCCGTGCTGACGGCGAGCCGGGAGGCGTCGAAGGTGCTGCGGGAGATGGCGATTTAAAACGTCGCCTGCGCACATGAAACGTCGTCCCCGCAGAGGCGGGGACCCAATTTCGCGTACATGGCCACGCAAAAAACTTGGGCCCCTGCCTGCGCAGGGGCGACGGTTTTGCATGTAGCTGTCAAATTTGAATCCACGTGGTTTTCAGTTCCGTGTACTTGTCGAACGCATGCAGCGACTTGTCCCGCCCATTGCCCGACTGTTTATACCCGCCGAACGGCACCGTGATGTCGTCGTTGTCGTACTGGTTCACATGCACGGTGCCCGCGCGCAGCTTGCGTGACGTGCGGATTGCCTTGCTCATGTCGGACGTCCACACGGCCGCCGCCAGGCCGTACGGCGTCGCATTCGCCTGGCGCACGGCCTCGTCAAGGTCCGTGAACGACAGCACGGACAGCACGGGCCCGAAGATTTCCTCGCGCGCGATGCGCATCGTCGCGTCCACGTCGTCGAACAGCGTGGGTTCGATGTACAGGCCGCCCGTCTCCGCGCGCGCCGCGTTGCCGCCCGCGAGCAGGCGCGCGCCGGCCGCCTTGCCGTCTTCGATGAAGCCCAGCACGGTCTTCATCTGGATCGAATCGACGATGGCGCCCATCACGGTGGATTCGTCGAGCGGGTCGCCCGGCGCATACTGCGGGATCAAGGCGAGGGCCTTGTCGAGGAAGGCTTCGCGGATCGACTCTTCGACGAACAGCCGCGACGGCGCGTTGCAGCTTTCGCCCTGGTTGAAATAGATGGAACCGATGGCGCCCGCCACTGCCGCGTCGAGGTCGGGACAGTCCGCGCACACGATGTTGGCGGACTTGCCGCCCAGTTCCGTCCACGCGCGTTTCAGGTTCGACTGCCCCGCCATCTGCAGGATCTGCTTACCCACGCGCGTGGAACCGGTAAAACCGATGCAGTCGACGTCCATGTGCAGCGCGAGCGCTTTGCCTGCCTCGTCGCCGTAGCCGGGCAGCACGTTGAATACGCCTTCCGGCACGCCCGCCTCCAGCGCCAGCTCGGCCAGCCGCAGAGAGCTCAAAGGCGCCTTTTCCGACGGCTTCAGCACGACACTGTTACCGGCGGCGAGTGCCGGCCCGATCTTCCACGCAGCCATCAGCATCGGATAATTCCACGGGATGATGGCGGCGACGACGCCGACCGGTTCGCGCGTGATCAGCGCCAGGCTGTCCTGCGGGCTCGGCGCGACCTGGTCGTAGATCTTGTCGATGGCCTCGCCGTACCAGCGGATGCAGTTCTGGGCGAGCCGCACGTCCACGCTCTTGCTGTAGCGGATGGGCTTGCCCATGTCGAGGGTTTCCAGCAGGGCCAGTTCGTCCTCGTGCGCGAGCATCAGGTCGGCGAAGCGGATCAGGGTGCGCTTGCGCTCGGCGGGGGCCTTGCCGGCCCAGCGGCCATCCTCGAAGGCGGCGCGGGCGCTGGCGACGGCGGCATCGACGTCGGCCGCATCGCAGCGGGCCACGTCGCCCAATTTACGGCCGTCGATGGGAGAAATATTGTCGAAACGGGCGCCGGAGAGCGCGTCGGCACGCCGGCCTCCGATGACGGCGCGGCCGTCGATTTGCACCCTTTTGGAACGCTCATGCCAGCTTTGCGTGGTCATAATGACTCCGTGCAGATTACAACGTGTTGTCAGGCCGATACTAGCAAACAAAATCGATCCAAATGCCGATTTCTGCCGCTATAATCGCGAATTTTTCCCACCCGCATTTTCTATTCCGCGCCCGGAGCACACCGATATGAACACCATTCTGATTACGTCCGTTGTGCTCTACCTGCTCGGTACGCTCGGCCTGGGCGTCTGGGCCGGCACGCGGATCAAGAACACGTCCGACTTCGCCGTCGCCGGCCGCAGCCTGCCCCTGATCATGGTCATCACGACGACGTTCGCGACCTGGTTCGGCGCCGAAACCGTGATGGGCATCCCGGCGAAATTCGTGCAGGGCGGCCTGGGCGCGCTGGTGGAAGACCCGTTCGGCGCCGGCACCTGCCTGATCCTCGTCGGCCTGTTCTTCGCCGCCCGCCTCTATAAACTGAACCTGCTGACGATCGGCGACTACTACCGCGCCCGCTACGGCAAGGGCATCGAAGTCTTTTGCTCGGCCGCCATCATCCTGTCCTACCTCGGCTGGGTGGCGGCGCAGATCACGGCGCTTGGCCTCGTGTTCTCCGTGCTGACGGGCGGCGCGATGTCGGAGACGGCCGGCATGATCGTCGGCACGCTCGCCGTGCTGATCTATGTCGTCATCGGCGGCTTCCTGGCCGTCGCCATCACCGACTTCATCCAGATGATCGTGCTCGTGGTCGGCCTGTCCATCATCGCCGTGTTCTCGGCGAAACTGGCCGGCGGCACCGGTGCCGTCATCGACATGGCCCACAACGCGAACCTGTGGCACTTCCTGCCGGAAGCAAAATTCACCGACATCGCCTTCTTCGTCGGTTCGGCCGTGACGATGATGCTGGGCTCGATCCCGCAACAGGACGTGTACCAGCGCGTGATGTCCGCCAAGAACGCCCCCACCGCCCGCGCGGGTGCCGTGATCGGCGGCGCGAGCTACATCATCTTCGCGTTCGTGCCGATGTTCGTCGTCGCGTGCGCCGTGATCGTGATGGGCAATGATGCGATGGAACTGGCCAAGAGCGATTACCAGCGCGTGCTGCCCACGTTCGTGATGACGAAGATGCCGCTGATCATGCAGATCCTGTTCTTTGGCGCCCTGCTGTCCGCCATCAAGAGCACGTCGTCGGCCACCCTGCTGGCCCCGTCGACGAGCTTCACGGAAAACATCCTGAAAAACCTGCGCCCGGGCATGAACGACCGCCAGCAACTGCTCGCGATGCGCATCACCATCGTCGTGTTCGCCTCGCTCGTGCTGGCCTACGCCATCGCGATGAAGGGCACGTCGATCTACGACCTCGTGTCGTCCGCGTACCAGGTGACCCTCGTCGGCGCCTTCGTGCCGCTCGTTACCGGCCTGTACTGGAAGCGCGCGACGACGCAGGGCGCGATCCTGTCGCTGGTCGCCGGCATCGCCACGTGGATCGTGTTCTTCCCGCAGATCTCGCCGCTGGGCGAAGTCTTCCCGGGCCAGCTGGCGGGCCTGCTGGCGGCGTTTGCCGGCATGTTCATCGGTTCGCTGGCGCCGCAGGTGCTCAAGAACCGGCACGAGCCGCACAAGACGGCGGTCAGCGCTTAACTTAATCCATCCAGCCGCGACCCACGACGTCCGCCAGCGTCAGGTCGAGGCAATCCCGTATCCGCGCCACCATCTCGTCGATCTGCGCACAGGTCATCACGAGCGGTGGCGCGACGATCATCCGGTCCCCGACGGCGCGCATGATGACGCCGTTGTCGAACATGTGCTGCCGGCACACCATGCCCACCGCCAGGTCGCGCGCGAACGGTTCGCAGTCGTGCAGCGTCGCGGCCTTGCGTCGCACGAGGTTCAGTCCGGCCGCCATGCCGATGCTCTCGGCGTGTCCGACGAGCGGGTGCTCGGCCAGGCGGGCGAACGCGGCTTTCAAATGCGGCCCCGTCTCGCGTGCGACCTTGTCGACCAGTTTTTCCTCTTCGACGATGCGCAGGTTCTCCAGCGCCGCCGCGCAGGCGACGGGGTGGCCGGAATAGGTAAAACCGTGGTTGAAATCGCCGCCGCGCTCGATCAGCGCGCGCGCCACCCGTTCGCCGACCAGCACCCCGCCCAGCGGCACGTAGCCTGACGTAACGCCTTTCGCGAACGGGATCAGATCCGGCCGCGTGCCCATGCGCTCGCAGCCGAACCACGTGCCCAGCCTGCCGAAGCCGCAGATGACCTCGTCCGAGATGAGCAGGATGCCGTACTTGTCGCAGATGCGCTGGATTTGCGGCCAGTATGTCTGCGGCGGGATGACGACCCCGCCCGCGCCCTGCACCGGTTCGCCGATGAACGCCGCGACCTTCTCCGGTCCCAGTTCCAAAATCTTCTGTTCGAGCCAGTCGGCCGCCAGCAGCCCGAATTCCGCTTCCGAGAGGCCGCGGCCATGCTCGGCGAAATTCGGTTGCTCGATGTGGTGGATGTGCGGGATCGGCAGCGCGCCCTGGGCGTGCATGGCCGCCATGCCGCCCAGCGACGCCCCGGCGATCGTGCTGCCGTGGTAGGCGTTGCGGCGGCTGATGACGATCTGCCGCTCCGGCTGCCCCATCAACTGCCAGTAGCGCCAGACCATGCGCAGCGCCGTGTCGTTGGCTTCCGAACCGGAACTGGTGAAAAACACGTGCTCGAAGCCGGGCGGTGCCAGGCCCGCCAGCTTTTCCGCCAGCTTCACGGCCGGCACGTTCGTCGTGTTGAAGAAGCTGTTGTAGAACGGCAGAACATCCATCTGCCGCGCGACGGCTTGCGTGATGGACGTGCGGCCATAGCCCACGTTCACGCACCACAGGCCGGACATGCCGTCGATGGTTTTATTGCCGTCCGAATCCCATAAATAAACGCCCTCGCCGCGCACCATCACGCGCGCGCCCTTCGTGCTCAGGGCGCCGTGGTCGGTGAACGGGTGCAGGAAGTGGGCGCTGTCGAGCTGTTGCAAAGTCCGGGTGTCATGGTCCTCACGGACCGGCGCGCGCAGGCCTGCCTCGAATGCCATGGTGTCGAAAGTCATGATGATCTCCTTGTCGTCGTCGTCGCATGGTCATACGTGCAGTAACAGGTGCTCCCGTTCCCACGGGCTGATAACGGTCATGAATTCCTGGTGCTCCAGTTCCTTGACCGCGGAATAGACGTCGATGAAGCGCTCGCCGAGGATGTCGCGCAGGCGGTCCTCGCCGCGCAGCAGGGTCAGCGCTTCGGACAGGCCCTGCGGCAGCTCGACCTTCATCTTGTAGGCGCTGCCTTCGACCATCGGCGTCGGCTCCAGCTGTTCCTGGATACCGAGGTAGCCGCAGGCCAGGGTAACGGCCAGCGCGAGATACGGGTTCGCATCGGCACCGATCACGCGGTTTTCCACGCGTCGGTCCTGCGAGCCGGACACGGGCACCCGGAAGCCCACGGTGCGGTTGTCCACGCCCCATTGCAGGTTGATGGGGGCGGCCGTGTGGCGCACGATGCGGCGGTACGAATTCACGTACGGCGCGACGATCGCCATCGCGGACGGCATGTATTTCTGCAGGCCGCCGATGTAGTGGCGGAAGAGATCCGACGGCGAGCCGTCGACATTGCTGAAGATGTTGCGGCCGGATTCCGCGTCGACGACGCTCTGGTGCACGTGCATCGCCGAGCCGGGCTCGCCAGCCATCGGCTTGGCCATGAAGGTGGCGTACATGTCATGTTTTAAAGCCGCTTCGCGCAGGGTGCGCTTGAAATAGAAAACCTTGTCCGCGAGGCCCAGCGGTTCGCCGTGCTGGAAATTGATTTCCATCTGGCCCGCGCCGATCTCGTGGATCAGGGTGTCGACGTCGAGGCCCATCATGTCGCAGTAATCGTAGATGTCCTCGAACAGCGGATCGAATTCGTTGACGGCGTCGATGCTGTAGACCTGGCGGCTCGTCTCGGAGCGTCCGCTGCGGCCGATCGGCGCGGCCAGCGGCAAGTCGGGGTCGATGTTCTTCGCCGTGAGATAAAACTCCAGTTCCGGCGCGACGAGCGGCTTCCACCCCTTTTTCTCGTACAGTTTCAGCACGCGGCGCAGCACGCTGCGCGGCGCGAAATCGACCAATTTGCCGTCGGAGAAATAGCAGTCGTGAATCACCTGCGCCGTCGGGTCGACGGCCCACGGCACCATCGTGATCGTGCCGGGATCGGCCTTCAGGATCATGTCGCGGTCCGTCGTCGAGATCGCGCGGTCGAAGGCGTCGTCGTCGGACGGCGAATTGCCCGTCACGGTCATGCCCAGCACGATTTCCGGCAGGCGCATGCCGCGGTCTTCGGTAAATTTTACGCGCGGAAGAATCTTTCCACGCGCGACGCCCGTCAGGTCGGGCACCAGGCATTCGATTTCGGTGACTCGTTTACCGTTGAGCCACTCGTCCATGTCGTTGTATGAAAAATTGTCGCGGATAGCCATGATGTTCTCTCTGTCCGTTAATGGATTGCACGCGAGCGCAAGCGCGCCGCCCGCGGGCTGCGTGGGATCGAGCAGGGATCAGGGAAGCTATGGGACGGGCGTGACCGCCCATTTCGCGTCGGGGGTCATGTCGGTGTCCGTTTGGTTGATCTGTAGGCGCGGCAGGCGGCGCCGAATGCGCCGAACATCTTCATCGAATGGGGATTGTGGACGATGCGCCATTCCGGGTGCCATTGCACGGCCAGGGTAAAACCGGGCGCACCCTTCACCGAGAAGGCTTCCACGAGCCCATCCTCCGCCGTCGCCTCGACGACGAGGCCCGGCGCCAGTTCGTTCACGCCCTGTCCATGGAGGGAATTCACTGGGATTTCCGGCAGGCCAATGATCTCGTGCAGCATCCCACCCTCGACGAGCTGGACCTTGTGAGCGTCGCCATATTGCTCGTCCATGCCCAGTTCGGGATTCTCGCGGTGGTCGAAGTGCCCGGGCACCGCCTGCACAGCCTGAAACAGGCTGCCGCCCAGCGCCACGTTCATTTCCTGGAAACCGCGGCAGATCGCGATGATCGGAATGCCGCGTTTCACGGCCGCGCGGATCAGCGGCAACGTGGTCTGGTCGCGCGCCGGGTCCTGCGGCAGCGACGGATCGAGCAATTCTTCGGAGTAATAGCTGGGGTGCACATTCGATGCCGAGCCCGTCAGCATGATCCCGTCGCACAGGGCGAGCATCGTCTCCAGGTCGAGCGCCTCCCCCAGCGACGGCAGGATCAGCGGCGCGCAGTCGGCACCGAGGACGACGGCGTCGACATACTTGTGCTGGGCCGCGTGGTAAGGGTGTTCACCGAAATCGCGGGTGCAAGCGGGGACGAAAACGATCGGGCGCATGGTCTCTACCTTGTAGTGAGCGCACAGGAACCATCATACGTACAAAGTGGTCCGAATGCGAGTGGCCGTTGTTTCAGATCAAGGAAACCGCGTTCCCAATGCCAACGCTTCCTGGGATCTGCTAGTTGAGCGGGTTCGCTGTTGTAACCCGTAGCAAAAGCTTAACGTCAACTGAAGAACGATGCCAACACAAACGACCCGATTCGCGGCATCGTGCTATCGTTTTTCCCATGCTGAACCTCAAAGATCCTGCCCTGCTGCGCCAGCAGGCCTACATCGACGGCGCCTGGTGCGATGCCGACGACGGCAAGACCGTCCCCGTGATCAACCCCGCCACTGGCGAAACGCTCGGCACCGTGCCGCACATGGGCGCACAGGAAACCCGGCGCGCCATCGAGGCGGCGCAGGCCGCCTGGCCCGCCTGGCGCAAGAAGACGGCGCGCGAACGCGCCCTCATCCTGCGCAAGTGGAACGACCTGATGCTGGCAGACGCCGACGACCTGGCCGCCATCATGACGGCCGAGCAGGGCAAGCCGCTGGCCGAATCGAAGGGAGAGATCGCGTACGCCGCATCGTTCCTCGAATGGTTCGGCGAGCAGGCCAAGCGCATCGAAGGCGACGTGCTGGAATCGCCCGCGCGCGACCGCCGCATCGTCGTCACGAAGGAACCGATCGGCGTGTGCGCCGCGATCACGCCATGGAATTTCCCGGCAGCGATGATCACCCGCAAGGTCGCGCCGGCGCTCGCGGCCGGCTGTCCCATCGTGCTGAAACCGGCGGAGCTGACGCCCTATTCCGCCCTCGCGCTCGCCGTACTCGCGGAGCGGGCCGGCGTGCCGAAGGGCGTGTTTTCCATCGTGATCGGCGACTCCAGGACGATCGGCGCGGAGATGTGTGCGAACCCCATCGTGCGCAAGCTCAGTTTCACGGGTTCCACGCCGGTCGGCCGCCTGTTGATGGAGCAATGCGCGCCGACGGTCAAGAAACTGTCGTTGGAACTGGGCGGCAACGCCTCGTTCATCGTGTTCGACGACGCCGACCTCGATGCCGCCGTCGAAGGTGCCATGGCCTCGAAATACCGCAACATGGGGCAGACCTGCGTGTGCGCCAACCGCATCTACGTGCAGGATGGCGTCTACGAGGCGTTCGCGGAAAAGCTGACGGCCGCCGTCGCGAAACTGAAGGTCGGCAACGGCATGGAGCCGGGCGTGAACCAGGGGCCGCTGATCGAAGAAAAAGCCGTCGAGAAGGTCGAACACCACATCGCCGATGCGCTCGGCAAGGGTGCGCGCCTGCTGCTGGGCGGCAAGCGCCATCCGCTCGGCCACACCTTCTTCGAGCCGACCGTGCTGGCCGACGTCACGCCGCAGATGCTGATCTCCGACGAGGAAACGTTCGGCCCCGTGGCGCCGCTGTTCCGTTTCAAGACCGAAGAGGAAGCGATTACGCTCGCCAACGCGACGGAATATGGGCTGGCGTCGTACTTTTACGCACGCGACGTCGGCCGCGTGTGGCGCGTCGCCGAGCAGATCGAGTCGGGGATGGTGGGCGTGAACACGGGCCTGATCTCGAACGAGGTCGCGCCGTTCGGCGGCGTCAAGCAGTCCGGCCTGGGGCGCGAAGGGTCGAAGTACGGGATGGACGACTATCTCGTCATCAAGTACATCTGCCTGGGCGGGATGTGATGGCGGAGGATCCGTTTCAGCGGGTGCGCGACGCGCCGCTGTTCATCGTACCGCGTACGGTGGAGGCGCTGCGGGCGTTCCGGGATGGGCCCGGGTTGGACGATAATCTCGCGCGCGTTGCGGACCGGCTGCTCGCCGGGGTCGCGGCGCACCCGACGAAATTCTGGGTGCTGAAACAGTTCCAGCCTGCGCTGGAGGATGCCCGGGACGCGCCCGCAGAGACGCGCGAACGCGTCGCCGCGGGGCTCAGGCAATTGATGGATATTCTCGGGATCGAGCGTTCCGAGGGGGTGCTGACGTATTACCTGGGCTTGTACTCGTAATACTTGCGAGCGTCCCCGCGCACCTGATCGGCTGGGTACTTGGCGCGATTGAGCACCATCTTTTCCTGCACGGCGGCGAGAAGGTCGACGTCCAGCTTGTCGGCCAGGCGCACGAGATAGACAAGCACGTCGGCCATCTCGTGACGCACTTCCACGAGCTTGTCCGCGCCGAGCTCGTCGGCACGGCCGTGCTGCAGCCACTGGAAGTGTTCCAGCAGCTCGGCCGCTTCCACCGTCAGCGCGGATGCCAGGTTCTTGGGCGTGTGGAACTGGTCCCAGTCACGCTCCTCGACGAACTGGCGCACGATGGCGCGCAGCTGGTCGAGTTCGCCGCCGGGCTGCATCACTTGAGGTAACCCTGCAGGATCTTGTCCAGCTTCGGCTGGATCTCCTCGTAGCTGCGGACGGTGACGCCGAGGTCGCGCAGCAGGCCATCGTGCACGCCGTAGACCCAGCTATGGATGGTGATGTCCTGGCCGCGTTCCCACGCGTCGCGCACGACCGTGGTCTGGGCGATGTTGATGACCTGCTCGGCCACGTTCAGTTCCACGAGGCGGTTGGTGGCGGCCGTACCGGCGACATTGCCCAGGTATTTGCCGTGCTTGTCGCGCACGTCGCGCACGTGGCCGAGCCAGTTGTCGGCCAGGCCGACGCGGGTGTTGTTCAGTGCCGCGCCCACACCGGAGCAGCCGTAGTGGCCGCACAGGATGATGTGCTTGACCTTCAGCACGTCGACGGCAAACTGCAGCACGGTCAGGCAGTTCAGGTCGGAGTGCGACACGACGTTGGCGATATTGCGGTGGACGAATAGTTCTCCCGGCGCCATGCCGACGAGTTCGTTCGCGGGCACGCGGCTGTCGGAGCAGCCGATCCACAGGTATTCCGGAGATTGTTGGGAGGCCAGGTCCTTGAAGAAGTCGGGATCCTCCTGGATCATCGACGCGGCCCATTGGCGGTTGCGTTCGAAGAGGTCTGCGGCGGTGAGGCCGGTGGGGGTCTTTGCCATGGCGTTTTACCTTGCTCTAAAACTTGTTTAATCGACCACATTCTGGTCAAAAAAAACCGCCGGGGCTCGCGCGCCCGGCGGTCCATCCGACATCTTACTCGAAGAAGTCCTTTACCTTGTCCATCCAGCCCTTGCTCTGCGGGCTGTGCTTCGCGCCGCCCTCGACCGTCAGACGATCGAATTCGCGCAGCAGGTCCTTCTGCTTCTCGGTGAGCTTGACGGGCGTCTCGACCACGACGTGGCAGAACAGGTCGCCGGAGTAACCCGAGCGCACGCCCTTGATGCCCTTGCCCTTGAGGCGGAAGGTCTTGCCCGTCTGGGTACCTTCAGGGATCGTGAACGAGACCTTGCCGGCCAGGGTCGGCACCTCGATCTCGCCGCCCAGTGCAGCCTTGCTGAACGAGATCGGCATTTCGCAATGCAGGTCGTCGCCTTCGCGCTGGAACACGGTGTGCGGCTTGATGTGGATCTCGACATACAGGTCGCCCGGCGGCCCGCCGTTCGTGCCCGGCTCGCCGTTGCCGGTCGAGCGGATGCGCATGCCGCTGTCGATACCCGCCGGGATCTTGACTTCCAGCGTCTTGTTGCGCTTGATGCGTCCGGCGCCGCCGCAGGATGCGCACGGTTCCGGGATGATCTTGCCGCTGCCGTGGCACTTCGGGCAAGTTTGCTGGATCGAGAAGAAGCCCTGCTGCATGCGCACCTGGCCGTGGCCGTGGCACGTCGTGCAGGTGACGGGCGACGTGCCCGGCTTGGCGCCGCTGCCGTGGCAGGTGTCGCACTTGTCCCAGCTCGGCACGCGGATCGTCGTGTCGAAGCCGGCGGCTGCCTGTTCCAGCGTAATTTCCAGGTTGTAGCGCAGGTCGGCGCCGCGGTACACCTGCGGGCCCGAGCTGCGGCCGCGACCGCCGCCGAAGATGTCGCCGAAGATGTCGCCGAACGCATCGCCGAAGCCGCCGGCACCGAAGCCGCCGCCCATGCCGCCGTTCGGATCGACGCCAGCGTGACCGTAGCGGTCATAAGCCTCGCGCTTTTCCGGATTGGTCAGCATCTCGTAGGCTTCCTTGACCTCCTTGAACTTCTCTTCCGCTTCCTTGTTATCGGGATTGCGGTCCGGATGGTACTTCATCGCAAGCTTGCGATAGGCCTTCTTGATCTCGTCTTCCGAAGCAGTCTTCGCGACGCCGAGGATCTCGTAAAAATCACGCTTTGCCATTTGTCGGCACCTTGCTGTCTATCTACAAAAGAACTGTGGCGGACCAGGCAACGACCTGCGAACGCACAGCCCAAAAGGATACGAGTATACAGTGAGCATTACGGGCTTGCGCGACTCGGCCGTAAAAACAACGGCTGGCGCGGGCCCGATGATGTTGGACACCACAAAAAAGCCGAGCCGTGCACCATGAGGTCGCTTCGGCTCGGCGGGTTGCGGCGACGGGGCCGGCCTGTCACCAGGCCCGCCCCGTCAGGACGTCATTACTTGGCGTCCTTGACTTCCTTGAAGTCGGCGTCGACGACGTCGTCATCCTGCTTGGCCGACTCGGCACCCGGCTGCTGGCCGCCAGCCTGTGCGCCTGCGGCGCCCTGCTGGGCCTGCATGTCGGCGTACATCTTCTCGCCCAGCTTCTGGGCGGCGGTCGACAGTGCAGCCACCTTGGCGTCGATCTCGGCCTTGTCGCCCGACTTGATCGAACCTTCCAGGTCGGTGATTGCGGCTTCGATCTTTTCCTTCTCGCCCGCGTCCAGCTTGTCGCCGTACTCGGTCAGGGACTTCTTGGTCGAGTGCACCAGCGCGTCGGCCTGGTTGCGCGACTCGGCCAGTTCCTTGACCTTCTTGTCTTCTTCCGCGTTCAGCTCGGCGTCCTTCACCATCTTCTGGATCTCGTCTTCCGACAGACCCGAGTTGGCCTTGATGGTGATCTTGTTCTCTTTACCGGTGGCCTTGTCCTTCGCGCCCACGTGCAGGATGCCGTTGGCGTCGATATCGAAGGTCACTTCGATCTGCGGCGTGCCGCGCGGTGCCGGCGGGATGCCTTCCAGGTTGAACTCGCCCAGACCCTTGTTGCCGGCGGCGATTTCGCGCTCGCCCTGGTAGACCTTGATGGTCACGGCCGGCTGGTTGTCGTCGGCGGTCGAGAACACCTGCGAGAACTTGGTCGGGATCGTGGTGTTCTTCTGGATCATCTTGGTCATCACGCCGCCCAGGGTTTCGATACCCAGCGACAGCGGGGTCACGTCCAGCAGCAGCAGGTCCTTGCGTTCGCCCGACAGGACCGAACCCTGGATGGCGGCGCCGACAGCGACGGCCTCGTCCGGGTTGACGTCCTTGCGCGGATCCTTGCCGAAGAACTCCTTAACTTTCTCCTGCACCTTCGGCATGCGGGTCATGCCGCCGACCAGGATGATGTCGTCGATGTCCGAGACCTTCACGCCCGCATCCTTGATGGCGATGCGGCACGGTTCGATGGTCTTGACGATCAGTTCCTCGACCAGGGCTTCCAGCTTGGCGCGGGTGATCTTGAGGTTCAGGTGGACCGGCGCGCCGTTCGCCATGGCGATGTACGGCTCGTTGATCTCGGTCTGCTGCGACGACGACAGTTCGATCTTCGCGCGCTCGGCCGACGCCTTGATGCGCTGCAGGGCGATCGGGTCCTTCGACAGGTCGAGGCCGTTGATCTTCTTGAATTCGTCGATGATGTAGTCGATGATGCGCTGGTCGAAGTCTTCGCCGCCCAGGAACGTGTCGCCGTTGGTCGACAGCACTTCGAACTGCTTCTCGCCATCCACGTCGGCGATCTCGATGATCGACACGTCGAACGTACCGCCGCCGAGGTCATACACGGCGATCTTGCGGTCGCCCTTGTCGGTCTTGTCCAGGCCGAATGCCAGCGCGGCCGCAGTCGGCTCGTTGATGATGCGCTTGACGTCCAGGCCGGCGATGCGGCCGGCGTCCTTGGTTGCCTGGCGCTGCGAGTCGTTGAAGTACGCCGGGACCGTGATGACGGCTTCCGTCACTTCTTCGCCGAGGTAGTCTTCGGCGGTCTTCTTCATCTTGCGCAGCACTTCGGCCGAGATCTGCGGCGGTGCCAGTTTCTTGTCGCGTACCTGCACCCAGGCGTCGCCATTGTCGGCCTTGATGATCGAGTACGGCATCAGGCCGATGTCCTTCTGGACTTCCTTCTCGTCGAATTTACGGCCGATCAGGCGCTTGACGGCGAACAGGGTGTTCTTCGGGTTGGTGACGGCCTGGCGTTTCGCCGGCGCGCCGACCAGGATCTCGCCATCTTCCTGATAAGCGATGATCGAAGGCGTCGTACGGGCGCCTTCCGCGTTTTCGATGACCTTGGGCTGACCATTTTCCATGATCGCCACGCAGGAGTTGGTGGTGCCCAGGTCGATACCGATGATTCTGCCCATAATATTTTCCTTTTTAGTACTCAGTTTTTCAGATGTGTCGAATATTGGGAAATGTCGCCTAGTTTCAAGAGCTTATTCAGCCTTGAAGCAACATTATTTCGGTGCGGCGGCGGTCACGATGGCCGGGCGCAGCAGGCGGTCGGCGATCATGTAACCCTTCTGCAGCACGGCCACCACGGTGTTCGCTTCCTGGTCGGACGGCACCACGGCCACGGCCTGGTGCTTGTTCGGGTCGAGCTTGTCGCCCGGTTGCGGCATCACTTCGACCAGGCGGTTCTTCTCGAACGCGGCGGTGAGCTGCTTCAGGGTCATCTCGACGCCTTCCTTGATCGATTCGACCGTCGGCGCTTCGACTTTCAGCGCCATCTCGAGGCTGTCGCGCACGGGCACCATGGCCTCGGCGAAGCTTTCGATGGCGAATTTATGGGCCTTGCTCACATCTTCCTGGGCACGGCGGCGGATGTTGTCCGCTTCGGCCTTGGCACGCATGAAGGCATCGTGCATCTCGGCCAGCTTGGCTTCGGTGGCGCTCAGCTGCTCTTCGAGGCCGGGCTCGTTGGCCGGTGCGGCCTGCGCTGCCGCGGCTGCAGCCGCATCGGCGGCTTCCGGCTGATTGCTCACCTCTTGGTTTTCTTGGTCTTGCATCGAAAAAACTCCTGAAATCAAGGACTTGGCTGATTGGTCGGACGACTGTTGCAGTCACACAGCGCCCCATATTGGGCATTCGCCTACATTTTCAAGGGGAATTGCAGAAATAATATGCAGACGCGCGTATTCTTTTGTTACAAGATTTACTTGCTCGTAGTCACCATCGACAGCCAGCCGTTCTACTATCCTGTCGTTAAGACATCCGTCTATCGACCCGATGGGAAAGAACATGAAACTGCATCTGATCAGCGGCGCCGTGCTCATCTACACCCTGCTTGCGCTGGCTGCGATCTGCCTGGCGGAGCTCGGGTCGGCGCCGCAAAACGTGGCATTCTAGCATTTCGCCATCGGGCGACGGCGCTTATGCCCCGAGTTTCACCGCGTGCTCGCGTGCGATTTCGGCATCCTTGCGCTGCGCCTCGCGTTGCGCGGGCGTGAGCATCGTCGGCCAGCCGATCAGGTGCTGCTCGGCGATCTCGGCCATGCCGACGATCCAGGCCGGATTGTCGTTCAGGCAGGGAATGTAGTGATATTCCTGGCCGCCGTTCGATTCGAAGTCGTGGCGGACTTCCATGTTGATCTCTTCCAGCGTCTCCAGGCAGTCGCTCGTAAAACCGGGACACAGGACGTCGATCCGCTTGACGCCATCGCGCGCCAGCTGCTGCACGGTCGGCGCCGTGTACGGCTGCAGCCACTCGGCCTTGCCGAAGCGCGACTGGAACGTCACCATGTACTGGTCCGGCGCCAGGCGCAGGCGCGCCGCCAGCAGGCGGGCCGTCCGGTGGCATTCGCAGTGGTACGGATCGCCCAGCAGCAGGGTGCGCTTGGGCACGCCGTGGAAGCTCATCACCAGCTTCTCGCCGCGGCCGTGCGTCTCCCAGTACGTCTCCACGGACGCGGCCAGCGCATCGACATAGCCCTCGTGGTCGTGGTAGTGCTTCACGAGACGCAGCTCGGGGATGTTGCGCACCTTCTTGTAGTGGTCGAAGACGGCATCCCAGATCGACGCGGTCGTCGTGCCGGAGTATTGCGGGTACGCGGGCAGCACGACGATGCGCTCGACGCCGCGCGCCTTCAGTTCATCCAGCACGTCCGGCAGCGCGGGCGAGCCGTAGCGCATCGCCATCGCCACCTCGACGTCGTGGTGGCCGCGCTGTTCGAGCAGCGCCTGCAGCTTGTTCGCCTGCCGTTCCGTGTAGACCTTCAGCGGCGAGCCCTCGCGGCTCCAGATCGTCGCGTATTTTTGCGCCGACTGCCCCGAGCGGAACGGCAGGATCGCCAGGTGCAGGATCAGATTCCACACGGCGCGCGGGATTTCCACGACACGCGGGTCGGACAGGAACTGCTTCAGGTAGCGCCGCACCGCGGGCCGCGTCGGCGCGTCGGGCGTGCCGAGGTTGACGAGGACGATGGCGCTCTTCGCGACGGTGCCGTGCTGGTGCACCGGTTCTTTATTGAAGGGCATGAAGGTCCTTAGGAAGCCAGCAGTTCGCGCGCATGCTTGCGCGTCGTTTCGGTGATCTCGATGCCGCCCAACATGCGCGCCACCTCTTCCACGCGGGCCTTGTTGTCGAGGACGTCGATGCGCGACACGGTCTTGCCGCCATCCGTCGTGCCCTTGGCCACCTGGAAGTGCTGGTTCGCCTGGCTCGCGACCTGCGGCAGGTGCGTGACGCACAGCACTTGCCGGCTCTGCCCCAGGCGCTTCAACAGACGGCCGACGACTTCCGCCACGCCGCCGCCGATACCGGTGTCGACCTCGTCGAAGATCAAGGTCGGCACCGTGGTCGCGTTCGCCGTGATGACGGAGATCGCCAGCGAGATGCGCGCCAGTTCGCCGCCCGACGCCACCTTGGCCAGCGGCCGCGGCGCCACGCCGGCGTGGCCGGCCACGAGGAACTCGACCTGCTCGCAGCCGTACACGGCCGGTTCGCACGGGTTCAGCGCGACGACAAAGCGGCCCCCGCTCATCGACAGTTCCTGCATCGCTTCCGACACCTGCGACGACAAACGCTGGGCCGCCTGTGCGCGCGTCGCGGACAGCTTTTGCGCGGCCGCCAGGTAGACCGCCTTCGCCTTCTCTTCCTGCTTGCGCAGGCCGTCCACGTCGCTCGCGTCGGCCAGCTGCTGCAGCTTGGCCTTCAGGGTCGCGTGTTCTTCCGGCAGTTCTTCCGGCGTCACGCGGAATTTGCGGGCCGTGCTGTGGATGGCGTCCATGCGCGCGTCCACTTGGGACAAGCGGTCCGGATCGAGCTCGACCTTGTCGACATACGTGTTCAGCGCGTACACGGCTTCCTGCAACTGGATGCGCGCCGGCTCCATGCAATCGAGCACGGCCTGCAGGCCCGCGTCGACGCCGGCCAGCTTCGACAGCTTCTGGTTCAGCGACGACAGCTGCGACAGGATCGGTTGCTCCGATTCCGACAGCGCTTCCAATGCTTCCTGCGCCCCTTCGATCAGGCTCGCGGCATGCGACAGGCGGCTGTGTTCATTCGTGATCTCCGCCCACTCGCCCGGCTTCACCGCGAGTTTATCCAGCTCGCCGACCTGCCACTCGAGACGCTCGCGTTCCAGCAGCACGTTCTTCGCGTTCGTCTCGAATTCCTCGCGCTGGCGCGCCAGCGCCTTCCACGCCTTATAGGCATGCGCGACTTCCTGCACCTGCGCGCTTGCGCCCGGATCGCGCACGGCGACCTGGTTGTCGAGCAGCGCGCGCTGGGCGTCGAGTTTCAACAGCGACTGGTGCGCGTGCTGGCCGTGGATGTCGACGAGCAGTTCGCCCAGCTCGCGCAACTGGCTCGCGGTGGCGGCGATGCCGTTGATATAGGACTTGGAGCGGCCGGCGTTGTCGATCACGCGGCGCAGCAGCGCGCCGCCTTCGTCGGTTTCGAACTCGTTCTGTTCCAGCCAGATGCTCGCGGCCTGGGTCAGCGCGAAGTCGGCGCTGATGTCGGCCTTGGCCGCGCCTTCGCGCACCATGCTTGCCTCACCGCGGCCGCCAAGCGCGAGCTGAAGCGCGTCGATCAGGATCGACTTGCCGGCGCCGGTCTCGCCGGTGAGCACCGTGAAGCCGTTCGAGAACTCGAGCTCGATCGTGTCGACGATGACGAAGTCGCGGATGGTCAGTGTGCGCAACATGAAGAAACTCATCTCCTGATGGATGCTGATTTACTTGAGCTTGCCGTCACCGGACGGATATTCGTTCCAGTGCAGCTTCTCGCGCAGGGTGTGGTAGTAGCTCCACCCTTCCGGATGCAGGAAGGTGATGGTGTTGGGCGAGCGCGAGATCATGATCTGGTCGCCGTGCTGCAGGCTCGTGAACGTCTGCATGTCGAAGTTCACGCTGATGTCGCGGCCGTTGATGATCTCGACGACGATGTCGCTCGTGTTCGGCACGACGATCGGGCGGTTGGACAGCGCGTGCGGCGCGATCGGCACCAGCACGATGCCGGCCAGCGTGGGATGCAGCAGCGGACCGCCGGCCGACAGCGCGTACGCCGTGGAGCCGGTAGGCGTCGAGACGATCAGGCCGTCCGAACGCTGGTTGTACATGAACTTGCCGTCCACCGTCACCTTCAGCTCGGCCATGCCGGCACCCGTGCCGCGCGCGACGACGACGTCGTTGACGGCGACGGAGCAGTGGATCTCGACGCCGTCGCGCACGACGCGCGCTTCCAGCAGCGAGCGCTCCTCGGCCTTGGCCTTGCCGCTGAGGATCTCGCCCAGCGCGGGCAGCATGCGGTCGATGGGGATGTCGGTCATGAAGCCCAGGCGGCCCTGGTTGATGCCGATGAGCGGCACGCGGTAGCGCGCCAGCTGGCGGGCGATGCCGAGCATCGTGCCGTCGCCGCCGACGACGATGGCGGTGCCGCAGTGCGCGCCGATCTCGTCCACCGTCATGGCGTCCACGCCGGCGACCTTCACGTGCCCCGCCGTTTCCTGCTCGAACACGACGCGGTAGCCGGCCCCCTGCAGGAAGTCGACGATGGCCTGCACGTGCTCGTCGATCCCGGCCGTGTTGTGCCGTACGACGAGCGCGATGGTTTGTTGCGGTTCAGGCGTCACGGACATTACGACTCTCGGCAGCAGGTGATAGGGAGACAGAAGATTAACCGATTCGCCCGGCTTCTGCACTATCGCAACTCAGCAAATACTGTACAAACGCACAGTATAGTTGGGCGGATGGACTTCCGGCAAGCGGACGGTCGTGCTCGCTTCAATGCAGGATGCCGAACGCGAACGCGGCGCCGATCGCCACCCCCACCCCGGTCACGTGCAGCGCCATCAGCACGAACCAGCGCAGGCCGGTCACCAGGCGCGAGCCGCCGTACACGCGCCGCATCGCGATGGGCGTGTAGAGCAGGAGCCACACCCACAGCACGAAGGAGACGATGCCGACGATATCCGGCACCACCATCAGCAGGGTCAGGGCCAGGAACGCGAACGCATTCACGTGCAGCGCGAACAGCAGGTGTTCGCCGTAGCGCCGTCCCGATCCCAGGTACAGTATCTTGAGGTACAGCGCGAACAGCGGCATCATCAGGAAGACGGCATACGGCACATAACTGCTGAAGGCCGTCCGCATCACCTTGTCCCGCTCCGCCGGCGACATCCTGGCGAACCGGTCCGCCTGCTCGCCCCAGTGCTCGTTGACGCTGCCGATGCTCTTGCGCAGGTCCACCGTCCCCTCGGCGATTTCACCCGGCGCGTCTTCGCGCATCAGCCCGCCCTGCTTGTCCGCCTTGCCGTGTGCGGCCGCGGGCGCGTGTTCCTGCCCGGCCGGTGCCGGGACCTGGTCGTGGCCGCCGAATTTCGCGACGGCGAAGAAGATCAGGCTGAACGTCAGGTACAGGCGCAGCGGCTGGATGTAACGCACACGGCGGCCATTGATGTATTCCAAAGTCAGCTGTCCTGGCCGGAACAAAAGCAGCAGCAGCGACTTCCAAAGCTTGCCTTCCAACGCGACGTAATGGCCGATGAACTCGTGCAGGAACTCGCGCGTGCTGGGCGGATGCAGAACCGTTTCCTGACCACATTCGTGGCAAAAATTACCGGAAACGATGGCGCTGCAGTTCGGGCAATCGCTGGCAGTGTGATGGAGATGGGCTGGCGTGTTCACGACGTTCGTCAGGTTTGTCATATGAACCAACATGTTAAACAGTTCATTGCAAAAAAGCATCTTCCAATTGCGCGACCGCGTTCGATTTGAAGGATTAGGATTTAATCAATTGAATCGAAGGAGGTTGCTATGGTGCAGGAAGAAAAAGACCGCGTCGTGAATACCGATCGGAAGATCGAAGAGCAGAGCTACAAGCGCGAGCCGCACGAGCGCGACGAGTCGCCGGACGGCCAGGGCGTCAGGCCGCGCGGCATCATGAAGCAGGCGGCGGAAGACCTCGAGCAAGGCCTCGTCGATACCGACGCGCGCGCGACCCCGGGCGTCAGCGAAGCCGTGAACCCGGCACCGGATGCCACGGGCCAGGCCAACCCGCAGCCCGACCGCCACCGCGACATGCGCGACCACGATTCGACCATTCCGGACGGAGGGAAGAATCGATGAGAACACCGGCCAGGCTTGCGCTCCTGCTCCTTCCTCTGCTGGGCGCCGGCGCCGCCCAGGCCCAGCAATATCCCGTCGGCTGGGGGCCGAATCCGGCCCTGCCGGCACCCGAAAAATCGCTGATCCCGACCATCAACATCGCCAAGGCGGACGCGTGGCCGCAAGGGACGCGTCCGACGCCGGCCGCGGGCCTGGCCGTCACCGCGTACGCGACCGGCCTCGACCATCCGCGCTGGCTGTACGTGCTGCCGAACGGCGACGTGCTCGTCGCCGAGAGCAACAAGCCCGGCAACGCGCCCAAGGAAAAAGGCATCCGCGCCAAGGTACAGGGCCTGGCGCAAAAGGAAGCGGGCGCGGGGGTCGAATCGCCCGATAAAATCATCCTGCTGCGCGGCTTCAAACCGGACGGCACGGCCGACACGAAGACCACGTTCATGCAGGGCCTGACGTCGCCGTTCGGCATGACCCTCGTCGGCAACGACCTGTACGTCGCCAATGCCGATGCGCTGTGGAAGTTCCCGTATAAAACCGGCGAGACGAGCATCACGGCCAAGGGCACCAAGGTGCTCGACCTGCCGTCCGGGATCAACCACCACTGGACGAAGAACGTCGTTGCCGCGCCCGACGGCAAGAAGCTGTACATCACGGTCGGCTCGAACAGCAACGTGGCCGAGAACGGCATGGAGATCGAAAAGGGCCGCGCCGCCATCTGGGAGTACGACATCGCCAGCGGCAAGTCGCACATCTACGCGAGCGGCCTGCGCAATCCGAACGGAATGGACTTCCAGCCGCAGACGAAGGCCTTGTGGGCCGCCGTCAACGAGCGCGACGAACTGGGCAACGACCTCGTGCCGGACTACATGACGGCCGTGAAGGATGGCGCCTTCTACGGCTGGCCGTACAGTTATTACGGCCAGCATGTCGACACGCGCGTCAAGCCGCAGAACCCCGAACTCGTCGCGAAGGCAATCCCGCCGGATTACGCGCTGGGCGCACACACGGCCTCGCTGGGCCTCGCGTTCTACAACGGCGACCTGCTGCCGCAGTTCAAGAACGGCGCGCTGATCGGCCAGCACGGCTCGTGGAACCGCAAGCCGTATTCCGGCTACAAGCTCGTGTTCGTGCCGTTCACCAACGGCAAGCCGAGCGGTCCGCCACAGGACGTCCTGACGGGCTTCCTCGGCAAGGACGAGCACGCGTACGGGCGCCCGGTCGGGGTCGCGGTCGACCGGACCGGCGCCATTTTGCTGGCGGATGACGTCGGCAACATCGTCTGGCGGATCACACCGGCCGCCACCAACCAGGGAGCAAAACAATGATCAAACGTAAGGGAAGCGCCGTCTGGAGCGGCGGACTGAAAGATGGCAAGGGCACCGTGTCCACGCAGAGTGGCGTCCTCAACCAGGCACAATACGGCTTCAACACCCGCTTCGAGAATGGCGCGGGCACGAATCCGGAAGAACTGCTGGCGGCCGCGCACGCCGGCTGCTTCACGATGGCCTTGTCGGCCCAACTGGGCGAAGCCGGCATGACGGCGCAGAAGCTGGAGACGACGGCCACCGTGTCGCTGGACAAGGCCGACGGCGGCTTCGCCATTCCGGCCGTGCACCTGGAGCTCGTCGCCACGATTCCCGGCGCGAGCGAGGAAGCGTTCCAGGAAGCGGCGCGCAAGGCCAAGGAAGGGTGTCCGGTATCCAAGCTGTTCAATGCCAATATCACGCTGGACGCAAAACTCCAGGCGTAAACACGGGGCGTGCCGCGCGCGGCACGCCTGCACGAATCCACACGAGCGCATAAAATTCCCGTTTTCCCCACGAACCAACAAGGACAACAATGCGCCTCCTGCACACCATGCTTCGCGTCGGCGACCTGCAGCGCTCCATCGATTTCTACACCAAGGTGCTCGGCATGAAACTGCTGCGCACGAGCGAGAACCCGGAATACAAATACACCCTGGCCTTCGTCGGCTACGGCAACAATCCGGACCACGCGGAACTCGAGCTGACCTATAACTGGGGCGTCGACAAATACGACATGGGCTCGGCCTACGGCCACATCGCCATCTCGGCCGACGACATCTACAAAACCTGCGACCAGGTCCGCGCGGCCGGCGGCAACATCACGCGCGAGCCGGGCCCCGTCAAGGGCGGCACGACGGTGATCGCCTTCATCACCGATCCGGACGGCTACAAGGTCGAACTGATCGAGCGTGCCGACAACGCCGGCGGCGGCGGCCTCAGCAGCTGATCTCCCACCCTGCTACAATCACCGCGCCCGTTTCGCGACGGGCGACAATTTAACTACGTCTTCGGGGCGGGGTGAAATTCCCCACCGGCGGTATGGCCATCACGGTGGCCGAGCCCGCGAGCGCCTGCGGTTGCAGGGTCAGCAGACCTGGTGAGAAGCCAGGGCCGACGGTATAGTCCGGATGAAAGAAGATGTGCGTCATCATGTGTGCGCTGTGCCGTCCGGCATGGTCGCGCGCGTCGTTTCGCTTTGCCCTGATGCGTTTTTCGCTGCGTTTATATTTTTTGCGAGGAGCGTCTCAATGACCACCCAAACCTTTACTCTCTTCAGCGAGGATCTCGACGGCCGCATCGCCGCCGCCCTCGATGCCACGCGCGCCGGCATTCCCGTGATCCTGCTCGACGATTTCGACCGCGAGAACGAAGCGGACCTGATCGTCGCCGCCGAAAAACTGACCGTCGAAACCATGGCGCTGATGATCCGCGAATGCAGCGGCATCGTCTGCCTGTGCCTGTCGGCCGACAAGGTCCGTGCGCTCGACCTGCCGCCGATGGCGGCGGACAACGGCAGCCGCTACGGCACGCCGTTCACCGTCTCGATCGAAGCGCGCGACGGCGTGACCACGGGCGTGTCCGCGGCGGACCGCGTGACGACGATCCGCGCGGCCATCGCCCCGGATGCGAAGCCCTCCGACCTCGTGCGCCCGGGCCACGTGTTCCCGCTGCGTGCCAATCCGGCCGGCGTGCTGGGCCGCAAGGGCCATACGGAAGGCTCCGTCGACCTGGCCGTGCTGGCCGGCCTGCAACCGGCGGCCGTGCTGTGCGAGCTGATGAACGAGGACGGCACGATGATGCGCGGCGACGCCATCGAACGCTTCGCGCGCGAACGCGGCTTTCCGATCCTCACGATCGCCGAGCTGATCGCCTGGCGGTCGCGCAACGAGCAGCAAGCCGCGTAAGGCTTTACTTCCAGGGCCTGAGCAGCGCCAGGCCCTGGTTCGTGCGCACGACGATGTAGCCGTCATCGGCCACCGCGAGCGCGCGCACGAGCACGAGGCCGGCGGGCGGCGCGTAGAGCCGGCCGTTCAGGTCGACGATGCCGTCCTTGCGGGTCCAGGACACGGCGTGCTCCTCGGTCGCCGTCGCGGCCGAGCCGACGACGAGGCCGCTCCCATTGATCGCTTCCGCGATCGAGACATTGCCGCCCGGGAGAGAGCCGATGCTCGTCATGGTCGTGCCGTCGTAGACGAAGCCGCGGTTGCTGCCGTCGGCAGTCGCGGAGGCGCCGATAACGAGGCCCGCACCATTGATCTGGAAGGCTTCCGCGCTGGCGCCGCCGAGCGTGCCGATGTCGCGGATCTTGCCCAGTTCGTACAGGAAGGCACCGGTCGGCGCCCCCTCGCCGTTGCGGAACCAGCCGGTGACCTGGCCGGCGTCATTGATGTCGACGGCGACGGAATTGCCGACCGGCGAGCCGAGGTCCACCAACGGCCCGCCCGTGCGGCTGTCGACCAGGAAGGCGTGGAACCAGGCATTGTGCGGTCCAAACGAATAGCCCACTACTACGCCCAGATTGTTCAGCCCGTTGCCGAACGAATTGCCGCCGAGCGAACCGAGGTCGTTCAGCTTCCTGCCGTCGTACAGGAACGCATGGGTCTGCCCGGCGGCCGTCGCCGCCCAGCCCGTGATTTGTCCGCAGTGGGTGATCACGGTGCCTTCGGAATCGCTGCCGCCGAGCGTGCCCAGGTCGTGCATGGTGCCGTCGTACAGGAAGGCGTGCGCGGTGCCGGCCTTTGTCGCGGACCAGCCCGTTACATGGCCACAGGCGTTCACGGCCAGGGCCTGCGAAAAATCGCCGCCGAGCGTCCCCAGCCCGATCGTCTTGCTGCCGTTGTAGAGGAAAGCGTGCCCGGTGCCGTCCGCGCCGCGCGATGTGCCGGCGACGACGCCGCCGTTCGCGATGCCGCGGCGCGTGACCTCGCCATACGTGGCGCCGGGCAGGCCGATCGGGATGACGTCGTAGGTGGGACCGTTGCTGATGGGCCCCGGTCCGGGCCCGCCCGGATTGCCGTGATGGTGGCCACCGCCGCAGGCGGACAGCGTCAGTGTCATTGCGAGCGCAGCGGCGGATGCAAATGCGCGGGAGAACGTGAACATGGCGACCTCGCTTTCGAATGGTTCACGCTTGAGTGTAGGAGTGCGTGTCGCGCGAGTTCGATGAATGCAGAGCTTGCTTCGGGCGTCTCAAGCGAGATTTTCGAGGGCAATAAAAAACGGCGCACGTAGCGCCGTTTTCAAAACCGGGGTCAGAGCCCGTTTTCAGGAAATTGCCAAAATTCGGGCTCTGACCCCGGTGTTCAAGGCTGTTGCAGCAGGGCGTTGATGGGCTGCAGGTCTTCCTCGCGCAGCGAACCAGCGGCGGCCTTCAGCTTCAGGCCGGCCAGGATCGTGTTGTAGCGCGCGCGGGCCAAGTCCGTACGGGTCTGGTACAACTGGCGCTGCGCATTCAGCACGTCGATGTTGATACGCACGCCGACCTGATAACCGAGTTTGTTCGATTCCAGCGCGGAATTGCTCGACACTTCGGCCGCTTCCAGCGCCTTCACTTGCGCGAGGCCGCTGTTCACGCCGAGGAACGATTGGCGCGCCACCAGCGCGGCGTTGCGGCGGTTCGCTTCCAGGTCGTTGCGGGCCTTGTCTTCCAGCGCGATCGATTCGCGCACCTTGCTCGTCACGGCGAAACCGTTGAAGATCGGGATGCTGTACTGGATGCCGATCGAGTTGCTGGTGCTCTTGCCCGACTGGATCGTCTGGCCATTGACGTCGCGGTGCAGCGACGATGCGACGAGGTCCACGGTCGGATAGTGGCCGGCGCGGTTCTTCGAGATGTCGCGCTTGGCCGATTCTAATTGCAGCTGGGCCACGGTCACGGCGTAGTTCTGGTTCTCGGCGGCGGACACCCACTGGTCCACGTTGATCGGCTGCGGCGCCGTCAGGGACACGCCCGTGCGCAGCGTGGCCAGCGTGGCCGGCGCCGTGCCGATGATGGCTTGCAGCGCCGTCTTCTTGGTTTCTAGATCGTTGACGGCAGCAATTTCCTGCGACACCACGAGGTCGTACGCGGCCTGAGCTTCATGGGTGTCGGTGATGGTCTGCGTGCCGACTTCGAAGTTGCGCTTGGCGGAAGCCAGCTGCTCCGTCACTGCGACCTTTTGCGCCCGCGTGGATTCCAGCGTGTCCTGGGCGGCCAGCACGTCGAAATACGCCTGCGCGACGCGCGTGATCAGGTCTTGCTGGGCCTGTGCGAACTGGGCTTCGGAGATGGCTTGCGCCAGCTTGCTCTGCTGGTACGTCTCCCAGCGGTCCCAGTGGAACAGCGGCTGCTGCAGGGTCACCTGGATTTCGTTGGTGCGCAGGTTACTGCCGGAGGACGGTGTGTTGTTCCATGGCGAGAAATCGCTGTTGTTCTTCGTGATATCGCCATTGATGCCGACGGTCGGCAGCAGGCCGGAACGCCCCTGGGTGATACGTTCGCGCCCTGCCGCGGCGGATGCGCGGGCGCTGGCATAGCTGGCGTCGTTCGCCAGTGCCTGCTGGTACACCTGGATCAGATCGGCCGCCTGGGCATTGAGCGAAAACGCGCTGGCCAACAGTACGGCGATGAGGGGCTTCTGCATTACTTTCTCCGTCGGAGTCATCAATAGTTAAGGACGCAGCGTCAATACTTCGGCATCGAAGGGTCGACCTGCACGGCCCAGGCGTGTATCCCGCCTGTAAGGTTGGTAATGTTGCTGAATCCGTTGCGTTCCAGGAAGGCGGCCACCTGCATGCTGCGTGCGCCGTGGTGGCACACGCAAACGATGTCCTGGCCGTCCTCCAGTTCGCTCACGCGGACCGGAATCAGGTTCATCGGAATCTGGGTCGAGCCCTCGATGTGGCAGGTCTCGAATTCCCAGTTTTCCCGCACGTCGAGAAGCAACGGCTTCGGACGCGACGGGTCGGCCAGCCAGGTGGCCAGCTCGGGAGCGGTAATATGCTGCATCCTTGTGCCCGCCTCAGAACTGGAAGTGCGACGGCACCGGGGCGCCGCTCAGGTAGCGCACGTTGGTCTCGAACACCTTGACCGTGCTGTACGCGTCCTCGCCGGTGCGGGTGATGATCGATGCTTCCATCACCGGCGCCTGGCCGACGATGGCGGCGACGCGGCCACCCACCTTCACCTGCTTCAGGATGGCTTCCGGCAGCACTTCCAGCGCGCCCGAGATCACGATCACGTCGTACGGCGCGCCCTTTTCCCAACCCTGGGCGCCGTTGCCGACTTCGACCGTCACGTTGTGTACGCCGGCATTGGCCAGGTTCTTCTTGGCCTGTTCCGCCGTTTCCGGATTGATTTCCACGGTCGTCACCTTGGCGGCGCGGTGCGCCAGCAGGGCGGCCATGTAGCCCGAACCCGTGCCGATTTCCAGCACGGTCTCGTGCTTCTTCACACCGGTTTCCTGCAGGATGCGCGCCTCGAACTTGGGTGCCAGCATGGCTTCACCGCCCGGCAGCGGGATCTCGACGTCGGCGAACGCCAGGTTCTGGTACGCCGCCGGCACGAACTGTTCGCGCTTGACGACGTGCAGCAGGTCGAGCACATCCTGGTCCAGCACGTTCCACGGACGGATCTGCTGTTCGATCATGTTGAAGCGGGCTTGTTCGATATTCATCTTTAGACTCGGTGGAAATAAATAATCCGATATTTTATCGTTGAACGGCTTCAGCAAACATATCTTAACGACATGCGGCTGAGTGCCAGGGGAAATTGCGACAGTCTGCAGTTTCCGGGGCATGAACCCCGGAATTCGGCGTCTTGACGTAGGAAAACAGGGGTCAAACGGGAGGCGCGGCCGGTAAAAGACCATGCAGCGCCATGTCGAGGAAGGTATCGAGGAAGGCCTGCGGTTCCAGTTCCGCGCGGGGGCATGGGCCCACCGAATGCTTCCAGATGATCAGGGTGAGCATCGGGGCGACGAGCACCTGGGTCATCGTATTGACGTCGATCGGGCGGAATTCACCGCGCGCGATGCCCCGTTCGAGCATCGACGCCATGGCCTTGGTGCCGCGGGTAATGACTTCTTCCTGGTAAAAGCGGGCCAGTTCCGGAAAATTGTCCGCTTCGGCCATGACGAGCTTGATGATGCCGGATGCCTTGGTCGCACCCAGCCGCTGCCACCAGGAGTGGATCAGCTGGCGCAGCAGGTCGGCGCTGTGGCCGTCGAACTCGGCGACGGACGCTTCCGCCTCGCCGATCACGGGCACGATATTGCTGCGCACGACGGCCTTGAACAACTCTTCCTTGTTTTCGTAATACAGGTACAAGGTGCCCTTCGACACGCCGGCGCGGCGCGCGACGTCTTCCAGGCGTGTGGCGGCGTAGCCACGCTCGACGAACAGGTCGATGGCCGCCTCCAGCAACTCCTGGGGCCGCGCGTCCTTCCGGCGCTCCCAGCGCGGCTTGGTGTCAAAAGGGCATGGCATGCTTCTGTCCGACAACTAACTGTTGAGTCAGCAAATATAGACCTGGGGATAGGGCCAGTCAAGAACGGCGGCCATTAGCGGTCGTACTAAGCGGTAGTATACTGGCTGCTTGCCCGCCTCTGGTCTTTACATGCATACCCCGTCTTCCCTTGTTTCCTGCCGCCCCGGCTGCGGCGCCTGCTGTATCGCCCCGTCGATCACGTCTCCTATTCCAGGCATGCCGAACGGCAAGCCAGCGGGCGTGCGCTGCGTGCAGCTGGACGAGCACGACGGTTGCCGCATTTTTGGGCACCCTGAACGGCCCCGCGTCTGCGGCAGCCTGCCGCCATCACGTGACATGTGCGGCGACACGCGCGAGCACGCGATGTTTTTCCTGGCCGAACTGGAGCGCTTGACAGCCTGACATGGCGACACGGTAACTCGACGGCAGTCCCCTTCCTCATGGTAAGCTTGCGGCCCGCGCAATACCTGCCGCGCACGCGTCCCCAACCCTACCGTACCGCATACACCAATGGATATCATTCTCGCCCTGAAAGCGATCATCATGGGCCTCGTCGAGGGCTTCACCGAATTCCTGCCGATCTCGTCCACCGGACACCTGATCCTGGCCGGTAGTCTGATCAATTTCACTGGCGAAGTGGCCCAAGTGTTCGAAATCGCCATCCAGGCCGGCGCGATCCTGGCCGTGATGTGGGAATACCGTGCGCGCCTCGGTGCCGTGCTGGGTGGCATCACGTCCGATCCGCGCCAGCAAAAGCTCGTCATCAACCTGATCGTCGCGTTCCTGCCGGCGGCCGTGCTGGGCTTCCTGTTCAGCAAGGCGATCAAGGCGCACCTGTTCGCGCCGGTGCCCGTGGCCCTGGCGTTCATCGTCGGTGCGTTCGTGATCCTGTGGGCGGAACGCCGCCACAAGGTGCTGCCGGGCGCGCACCGCATCCAGACCGTGGACGACATGACCGTCCTCGACGCGTTCAAGGTCGGCTGCGCCCAATGCTTCGCGCTGATCCCTGGCACGAGCCGTTCGGGTGCGACGATCATCGGCGGGATGCTGTTCGGCCTGTCGCGCACGGCTGCGACGGAATTCTCGTTCTTCCTCGCGATTCCGACCCTGCTGGCCGCGACCGTATACTCCGTCTTCAAGGCGCGCCACGACCTGCATGCGTCCGACCTGCCGCTGTTCCTGATCGGCGGCGTGGCGGCGTTCATTTCCGCCTTCCTGTGCGTACGTTGGCTGTTGCGCTTCATCAGCACGCACGACTTCACGGGCTTCGCCTGGTACCGTATCGTGTTCGGTGTGGTCGTTCTGATCACCGCCCATTTCGGCTGGGTGGTCTGGGCCGAATAATCAGAAAGCAGCAAGCACCATCATGACGAGCGACATCGAGCAACGCGCGCTGCAAATCCTGCAGACGGTCTTCGGCTATCCCGCCTTCCGCGGGCAGCAGGCCGACATCGTCGAGCACGTGGCGTCCGGCGGCGATGCGCTCGTGCTGATGCCCACCGGCGGCGGCAAGTCGCTGTGCTACCAGATTCCCGCGCTGCTGCGCGACGGCGTCGGCGTCGTCGTCTCCCCGCTGATCGCGCTGATGCAGGACCAGGTCGACGCGCTGGCCGAAGTGGGCGTGCGCGCCGCGTTCCTGAACTCGACGCAGACGTTCGAAGAGACCCTGCGCATCGAACGCATGGTGCGCACCGGGGAGCTGGACCTCGTCTACGTGGCGCCCGAGCGCCTGATGACGCCGCGCTGCCTGGAACTGTTCGAGTCCGCGCACATCTCGCTGTTCGCCATCGACGAGGCGCACTGCGTGTCGCAATGGGGCCACGATTTCCGGCCCGAATACATCCGCTTGTCGATCCTGCACGAGCGCTTCCCGCACGTGCCGCGCATCGCACTGACGGCGACCGCCGACCAGCTCACGCGCGCCGAGATCGCCCAGCGCCTGCAGCTGGACGAGGCGCGCCAGTTCGTGTCGTCCTTCGACCGCCCGAACATCCGCTATTCCATCGTCGAAAAGACGAACGGCCGCAAGCAGCTGCTCGACTTCATCACGGCGGAACACCCGGGCGACTCCGGCATCGTCTACTGCCTGTCGCGCAAAAAGGTCGAGGAGACGGCGGAATTCCTGAACGAGAACGGCATCCGCGCCCTGCCCTACCACGCGGGCATGGAGTATTCGCTGCGGGCCGACAACCAGGCGCGCTTCCTGCGCGAAGACAACATCGTGATGGTGGCGACCATCGCGTTCGGCATGGGCATCGACAAGCCGGATGTGCGCTTCGTCTGCCACCTCGACCTGCCGAAATCGCTGGAAGGCTATTACCAGGAAACGGGCCGCGCGGGCCGCGACGGCCTGCCGTCCAACGCGTGGATGGCCTACGGCCTGCAGGACGTCGTGCTGCAGCGCCGGATGATCGACGAATCCGAGGCCGACGAGAATTTCAAGCGCGTGCTGTCGTCCAAGCTCGACGCGATGCTGGGGCTGTGCGAGACGCTCAGCTGCCGCCGCATGCGCCTGCTCGAATACTTCGGCGAGCGCTCCGGTCCGTGCGGCAACTGCGACACGTGCCTCATTCCGCCGACGTCGTTCGACGCGACCGTGCCCGTGCAAAAGCTGCTGTCGGCCATCTACCGCGTCGACCAGCGCTTCGCGGCCGGGCACGTGATCGACGTGCTGCGCGGCGTCTCGTCCGAGCGCATCGTCCAGTGGCACCACGATAAATTGACCGTGTTCGGCGTCGGCGCCGAGCGCGGCGAGCAGGAATGGCGTGCCATCGTGCGCCAGACGATCGCCCTCGGCCTCGTCACCGTCGACCACGACGCGTTCAGCTCATTGAAGCTGACGGAAGCGGCGCGGCCCGTGCTGAAAGGCGAGCAGAAGGTGCAGTTGCGCCAGTACCAGAAGCCCGTGAAACCCAAGCGCACGTCCACGCCGCGCGGCAGCTACGAGGAAGTCGAGCTGTCGAAGTCGGAACAGGCCATCTTCGACAAGCTGCGCTGGTGGCGCGTGGAGACGGCGCGCGCGCACGGCGTGCCCGCATACGTCGTGTTCCAGGACGCCACCCTGCGCGAGATCGCCAAGGTCAAGCCGGTGTCGCTCGACCAGTTGCGCGGCGTCTCGGGCGTCGGCGAGAAGAAGCTGACGTCCTATGGCGACGAGATCGTCGGGATCATCAGCGAAATGGTGTGACCGTTACTTCTTCGTGAAGACAAGGTCCCACACGCCGTGGCCGAGTTTCAGGCCGCGGTTCTCGAACTTGGTCAGCGGCCGGTACGACGGCTTCTCCGCATAGCCCTCGGCCGTGTTCTGCAGCGCCGGCTCGTTGCCCAGCACTTCCAGCATCTGGACCGCGTAATCTTCCCAGTCGGTGGCGCAGTGAATATAACCGCCCTGCGCCAGCTTCTGGCACAGCAGTTGGACGAACGGCGGCTGGATCAGGCGGCGCTTGTTGTGGCGCGCCTTGTGCCACGGGTCGGGGAAGAAGATGTGCACGCCGGCCAGCGTCCCATCGGCGATCATGTTGTTCAGCACCTCGACGGCGTCATGCTGGATGATGCGCAGGTTCTGGATGTCCTGCTCGCCGGCCAGTTTCAGCAGGCTGCCCACGCCCGGCGTGTGCACTTCGACGCCGACGAAATCCTTGTCCGGCGTCGCCTTGGCGATGTGCGCCGTCGTGTCGCCCATGCCGAAGCCGATCTCCAGGATCAGCGGCGCGGTGCGGCCGAACGGGGCGTGGAAATCGAATTGGGCCTTGCGGTACTCGATCAGGTAATGCGGGCCGTACGCTTCCAGCGCGCGCGCCTGGCCGGTCGACAGGCGGCCGGCGCGGGTGACGAAACTGCGGATGCGGCGTTCGGTCGGGTCGTAGAGCATGGCGCGGCCCTGCTCGTTGGTAGGCGTATCGGAAGACATGATCGGTTTGGACTGGACTGAAAGGGTCGACATTATAGCCCAAGCCCTATCGGAAACATGGGCACCGACGCAGCCTAAAAATTACTTCTTGACATGTAAATTGCCAATGTGAAAACATTCGGTTTTTACCTCAGAGAAGAACCGCGATGATTTCCTTTGTACGCAACCTGTCGATGGCCGCCTGCCTGGCCGCGCTGTCCCTGCCCGCCGCCGCGGGCGTCGCCAACATCTGGACGAACGACACCTATACGGATACGGGCGCGCTGGGCCAGACCTGGACCGTCTCGTGGTCGGGCTGGAATGCCTACGAAATGGGCAGCGACGTCGCGATCGAGGGCCCGGACCTGGGATACAGCTTCCGCTCGCCGCGCCCCGGCGACGCGTACAACGGCACCCCGACGCAGACCTATGTCTTCGCCACGACGGCTGCGCACAGCGGCGACCTGGCGCTGGTCATCGATCTGTCGTCGAACGGACTGTGGGCCAACTCGGCGACCGACATGTACATCTGGCAGGGCGATACCGATCACAAGACGCGCCTTGCGGGTGCCACCGGCGACGCCGTCGAACGCGCGGACGTGACGCTGAACCTGACCGCAGGCCAGGCATGGGGCTTCATGGCCGTCAGCGGCAGCATCGGCGACGACACCCATTATTCCGGCAACCTGTACGGCAACTTCAACGTGACCGCCGCCGGCCCGTCCGGCGACGTGCCGGAGCCGGCATCGCTGGCCCTGCTGGGCCTGGGCGCCCTGGGCGCAATCGCTGCGCGCCGTCGCAAGGGCTGAGCGCAGCGTCCGGCGCGGCCGGGTGGAATGGAGCGGGGTGCGGAGCCGATCTCGGACATAATGACGTGTCACCGAAGGAGCCCGCATGCAGACCATCATCCATCCCATCGCCACCGAGGACAACGTCGCGGCCTACCGCCTGACGTCCTTCCACTACGGCGCACCCGGCAGCGGAAAAAAGGTCTACATCCAGGCCTCGCTACACGCGGACGAGGTGCCCGCGATGCTCGTCGCGCACGTCCTGCGCCGTGAGCTCGACCGGCTGGATGCGGAACACAAAGTCACCGGCGAGATCATCCTGGTGCCGGCCGCGAATCCGATCGGGCTGTCGCAGGTGATCCACGGCGCGCCGTTCGGGCGTTTCGATCTCGCCACCGGCACCAATTTCAACCGCTCGTACCGGCACGTGGCCGCGGCGTTGAAGACGTCGCTTGAGGACAAGCTGGGTTCCGACCCCGCCGCCAACGCAGCTCTCGTGCGCGAGCACGCGCGCCGCGAGGTGGCGGCCTGGCTGCCGAAGAACGCGACGGAAGAACTCAAGAAGACGCTGCTGGGCATGGCGATCGACGCCGACATCATGCTCGACCTCCACTGCGACAACGAGGCCGTGCTGCACATGTACACGGGCACGCCGCTGGCCGAACGGGTGAAACCGCTGGCCGCGCTGATGGGCGCGCACGCTGTGCTGCTGGCGACCGAATCCGGCGGCGAGCCGTTCGACGAAGCCTGCAGCCGCGTATGGTGGGAACTGGCGGAACACTTCGGCGACCGTTTCCCGATTCCCTCCGGCTGCGTGGGCGTGACGGTCGAGCTGCGCGGCGAGAACGACGTGCGCTACGACCTGGCCGAGCAGGACGCGCACGCGCTGCTGCAATACCTGGCGCGCGAAGGCGTCGTCGACCTGCCCGTCGAGCCGCTGCCGGCGCCGCTGTGCGAGTCGACACCTTTGGAAGGCGTGGAACCGCTGCATGCGCCGCATGCGGGCGTGCTCGTGTTTTTGAAACAGCTGGGCGACCAGGTGCAGGCGGGCGACGCCGTCGCCGACATCGTCGACCCGGTCAGCGGCAGGACGACGACCCTGCGGCCCACGCAGTCCGGCGTGCTGTTCGCCAGCACGGCGCACCGGCACCTGCTGCGCGGGATGCACGTCTGTAAGATCGCGGGGGCGGATGCGTGGCGGACGGGGAGTCTGCTGGGCGCCTGAACGGAAACGCATGCACCGTCGCCCCTGCGAAGGCAGGGGCCCAAGTTTCATGCGCTGCGACGGCGCTTGCAACATTGGGTCCCCGCCTTCGCGGGACGACGTAGCAAGCGTTACGGGTGTTATGCGGCCAGCGCTTCCTTGAACAGGTACCGCTGCGCCAGCAACGGCGCGATGCCCGCCGCCGGCAGCGGCCGTGCGACGAAATACCCCTGCACCTCGTTGCAGTTCAGCGCCCGCAGGATCTGCAACTGCTCCTCGTTCTCGACGCCTTCCGCCACGACTTCCATCCCGAGCGCGTGCGCCATCGACACGATCGCCTGGAAGAACACCGTACCCTCGCGCGAGCGTCCCAGCTCGGCCGTGAACGAGCGGTCGACCTTCAGCACGTCCATCTTCATGCGCTGCAGTTGCGACAGCGACGAGTAGCCGGTGCCGAAATCGTCGACGTGCAGCTTGACGCCCAGCGCGCGGATCGCGGCCAGCTCGGCGAGGATCTCGGCCTGGTCGCCCATCATCGCGGATTCCGTGATCTCTACTTCGACCAGGCCGGCCGGCACGGCGTGGCGGGCCAGCGCGTCTTCCAGCTCGCGCTGCACGCTGCCGCGCAGGAACTGCTTCGGCGAGACGTTGATCGACACGGGCACCGGCACGCCGCCGTGCGCACGCCAGGCGGCCAGCTGGGCGCAGGCCTGGTCGATGACGATGGCGCCGATCGGCACGATCAGGCCGCTGGACTCGGCCAGCGGGATGAATTCGTCCGGGCGGATCATGCCCAGCTGCGGATGCTCCCAGCGCAGCAGCGCTTCCATGCTCAGGAGCTCGCCCGTGCGCGTGTCCACGCGCGGCTGGTAGTGCAGCACGAACTGGCGCTTGTCGATCGCTTCCAGCAGGCGCTGGCGCAGCTGGGTGCGCGTCTTGAGGATGTTCGACTGCGCGGGGTCGAAGAAGCGGTACTGGCCCTTGCCCTCGGCCTTGCCCGCGTACATGGCGATGTCGCCGTGGCGGATCAGGGTGGCCGCATCGAGGCCGTCGCGCGGGTACACGGCGATGCCGACCGAGGCGCCGATCATGTGCTGGTCGTCCGCGATCGGGAACGGCTTGCTGAAGGCGTCGACAATGCGCCCGGCGACGACGCCCACCTGCTGGTCGCTGTCGAAGGGGCTCAGGAGGACGACGAATTCGTCGCCGCCGAAGCGCGCCACGCTGTCGCCCGGACGCAGTTGCGACAGCAGGCGCTCGGCCGCCAGCTGGAGCAGGCGGTCGCCGACGGCGTGGCCGTGCGTATCGTTGACCTGCTTGAATTCGTCGAGGTCGATGAACAGCAGCGCCGCACCGTGGTCGCCGTCCTCCGCGCGCGCCAGCGCCACCGGCACGAAGTTCAGGAACCAGTGACGGTTCGGCAGGCCCGTGAGGCTGTCCTCGTTGGCCAAGCGCGCGAGCTGGGATTCGTGTTCCTTGCGCTCGCTGATGTCCTGCAAGGTGACGGCGAGGTTGTCGCCCACGCGCACGATGCGGCGGTGGCCCCAGCGGATGTTCAGCCGGTTGTTGTCGGGCATGCGCCGGTCTTCCTGGTGGAAGCCGACGGCCAGCGCCGTGCGGTAGTTGGCGGCCAGGTCGTCGAAGGACTTGCCGTGGTGGAGCGTCGACAGCAGGCTGCCGACGAGCTGCGCGCGCGTGCTGCCGTAGAAGAAGGCGCCGCGCTCGTTGCAGTCGACGATGCGGAAGTCGACCGTCTGGCCCTTGCGGTCGCGCACCGGCGCGACCATATAGAAGCCGTCGTTGCCGCTTTCCGTGGCCGTGCGGTAGGCGCGCTGGATCTCGGCCCGCTCGCGCGCCCGCGCCGCCGCGCGCAGCGACAGCATGCTCGCGCCCAGCGCCAGCAGGGTCAGCACGGCGGTCGCCACCAGCGCGTGGTTGCGGCTGTCCGTCCAGTAGGCATCGGCCGCTTCCAGCACGGCCGTGTGCGACAGCGCGACCAGGGCCACGAGCGGATACGCGCCGGAACGGCGCCAGCCCAGCACGCGCGGCTCGCCGTCGGCAAAGCCGCCCTGTCCCGCGACCAACTGCACGCCGCGCGCCACCGGCCAGCGGTCGGCGTTCGCCGGCAGCAGCGAGGCGGTGCCCATGGCCCGCACGGTGCCGCTGGCGTCCTGCTCGACGCGCAGGGCGTTGTCGGTGCCGACCAGCGCCAGCAGGCTGCCCGGCCCCAGCGTGGGCGAGCTGACGAACGACGTGAAATACGCGGCGTCGACGGCCATCAGCAGCACGCCGTCGAACCCGTCGTCTTGCGTGTCGAGCCGGCGGGTGAACAGGATCGTGCCGCGCGCTTCTTCCAGTTCCGGCGGCGGCGTGCCGATGCGCAGGGCGGTCGAGATGGCGTTGCGGTGCTGGACGAAGAAGTCGGCCCGGGACAAATTCAGCCCGCGCTGGTGGATGCGGCTCGAGGAGCGGACCGCGCCGTCGGGCCCGATCACGCTCACGTTGACGAAGGCGGCGTCGGTGAACATGCCGTCGCGGCGCATGTTCTCGATCAGGCTGCGGTCGTGTGCGTGCTCCCAGCTGTGCTTGAGCTGCATGGTGATCTGGTCGACCTGGGCGACCGAGCGCGTGACGTACTGCTCGTAGGCTTCGGCATACGCGTCGGCTTCCTTGAACGCCTGCTCCCCGGCGCGCCGGCGTTCCGCGCCGGCATGCAGGATGGTGGCGGTCCAGAGGGAAGCACAGACGAGCAGGGCCAGCGCGGGCCACAGCAGCGCGAGGAATCGGTGGGTGCGCGGGGCGGTGTGCGCACTGGACTTGGACATGCGGGTTCCGTCAGAAGGGCGTGCCGGGATGCACGCTCAATTACTGTTCAGCAACTCGCAGTGTAAGAAGTGAAAGTGACAGGATGATGACAGGCCCCAGAGTTCAGAGCCCCACCTCAGGCCGGGGTCCCCTTCGCCAGCGCCTTCGCCAACGCATCGACGTCGGCCGGCTTCACGAAATGGTAATGGAAACCCGCGGCCTTCGAGGCGTCGCGGTCCTGCTGCTGGCCATACCCCGTGAGCGCGATGAACAGCGCCCCGGCCGCCCGCGGCAGCGCGCGGATCTGGCGCGCCAGTTCGTGGCCGTCCATGCCCGGCAAGCCGATGTCGAGGACGAACGCGTCGAAGGACTGTTCACGCGCGACGGCGAGCGCCTGCAGCGGGTCGTATTCGACGGCCGTCTCGTGGCCCAGCACTTCCAGCAGCATCGCCACGGTTTGCGCGGCATCGGCGTTGTCGTCGACGACGAGCACGCGCCGCACGCCCGGCTGCGCCGCGGTTCCGCGCGCCATGTCGGCCGGCACGGACGCCGGCACCGGATGCGCCGGCCGGGACGCCGCCGCGTCCCCCATGCCCGGCCCCACGACCTGCGGCGCGGCCTGCCCGCCGCGCCGTTCGAGGAGGCTGCTGACTTGCGGTTCTTCGATGGTTTCGTACATACGCTGGTCCCCGTATTCGCCCGCTTTTACCATGGTACGAAAATACGCCGCCCCGGCGCGCAACGCACGCGGGAGGCATGCACCTAGGATAGCGCTCCTTGTTCCGCGCGGCAATACGCGCACGCGTGAACGTTCAGCGCCGCGCTTCCGCCTGGGCCAGCACCTCGTTGACCTCGTTCAGGTCGGCCGGCTTGACGAGATAATGGTCGAAGCCTGCCTGCTGCGCCTCCTCGCGGTCCTGGTTCTGGCCGTAGCCGGTCAGGGCGACGAGCGTGGCGCCCGCGTTCTCGGGCTGCGCGCGCAGGCGCCGCGCCAGTTCGTAGCCGTCCATGTCGGGCAGGCCGATGTCGAGCAGCAGGACGTCCGGATGCTCGCTTCTCGCCCGCGCCAGCGCCCCGCGCGCGTCGTATTCGACGCTGACCGCGTGGCCCTGCACTTCGAGCAGCGCGGCCAGCATCTGGGCCGCGTCGGCATTGTCGTCGACGACCAGCACGCGCAGACTGCCATTGTCCGGGGCCGTGCCCGCCGCTGCCCCGCCGCCATCGTTGGCCGCCTCCGCCGGCGCGCGCGCCGCGCACGGCAGGCAGATCGAGAACTCGCTGCCCTGCCCCAGCCCCTCGCTGTGGGCGTGCACGGTGCCGCCGTGCAGCGCGACGAGGCTTTTCACCAGCGCCAGGCCGATCCCGAGCCCGCCCTGCGACCGGTCCGGCGTGCGCTCGGCCTGGGTGAACAGGTCGAAGATGTACGGCAGGACTTCGGGCGCGATGCCGACGCCGTTGTCGCGCACGGACACGGTCACCTGCTCGTCGCCCACGGTCACGGCCAGCACGATGCGGCCACCGGGCGCCGTGTACTTGGTGGCGTTGTTGAGGATGTTCGAGATGACCTGCACGAGGCGCGTGCGGTCGCCCGTCACGTGCGCCGGCTGGCCCGAGAGCTGCAGGGTCAGCGCATGGCGGCGCGCGTCGATCAGCGGCCGCACCTGCTCGACGGCGGCGGACACGATCACGTTCAGGTCCAGCTCGTCCCTCTCCAGGGTGACGAGACCGCGCGTGACGCGCGAGACGTCCAGCAGGTCGTTGACGAGGTCCGTCATGTGCTCGGCCTGGCGCACGATGATCTCGCTGGCGTTGGCCACGCTCTTGGCGTCCAGCCGGCCGAGTTTCAACAGCTGGGCCGCCGTCATGATGGGCGCGAGCGGATTGCGCAGTTCGTGCGCCAGCATCGCGAGGAGCTGGTCCTTCTGGCGGTTGGCGGCGCGCAGTTCGTCCTCGACGAGCTTGCGGTCGGTGACGTCGCTGCCTTCCACGAAAATGCCGCTGACGGCCCCGTTCTCGTCGCGGATCGGCTGGTAGACGAAGTCGATGTAGCGCTCTTCCAGCGGCCCTTCCGGCTCGCGCTGCAGGCGCACGGGCAGCGCATGGCCGACGAACGGTTCGCCCGTCGCGTACACGCGGTCGAGCAGTTCGAGGAAGCCCTGGCCGACGATTTCCGGCAGCGCCTCGCGCGCGCGCCTGCCGACGATCTGACGGTGGCCGACCAGCTGCATGTACGACTGGTTCGTGAGCTCGAACACGTGCTCGGGACCGCGCAGCACGGCCATGATCCCCGGCGCCTGCGAGAACAGGCCGCGCAGCCGCTCGTTCTCCTCGTTGCGGTATTTCTCGGCGAGCACCTGGTCGGTGACCTCGACGCACGCGCAATAGATGCCGGCGATGGCCCCGTTCTCGTCGCGCGCGGGCGAATACGAAAACGTGAACCAAGTCGGTTCGTCGTAGCCGTGGCGGTTCATTACGAGGTACAGGCGGTCGGCATACGTGGCCTCGCCGCGCAGCGCGCGCTCGATCAGCGGGCCGATGTCGTGCCAGATCTCGGACCAGATGTCGTGGAACGGCCTGCCCAGCGCGGCCGGATGCTTGTCGCCGAGGACCTCGCGATACGGATCGTTGTACAGGAAGGCGAGTTCCGTCCCCCACGCAACGAACATGGGGAGTTTCGAGTTGAGCATCAGGCCGACCACCGTGCGCAGCGCCTGCGGCCACGTGCGCGGATGGCCCAGCGGCGACGTCGACCAGTCGTGTGCGCGCATCATCGCGCCGACTTCGCCGCCGCCGCTCAGGAACATCAGGGCGCCGGCGTGCTCGGGCATGTCCGGAGGGGTGATACGTTCATCAGACTGGCGTCCGTGTTCTTGCATGATTGATACTGGATGGAGCGACAACACCAGTGTGCCATAAGGGCTAGCCGCAGGGCGCGCACGGCGGGACGGCCGGGCCGAAACGCATTACGGGTAAAGACCGGCACCTTTTTTAATGCAGCTCAACCGAAGCCGGCCATGTGTCGGCTTTTTTTACATGCATATCTGCAATTAAAATTTCCCCTTGGATAAGTCCTTATAAATGCTAGGAAATAGATTTCTGGCACGGAAGATGCTTTTACCGTTTCATAACGATAATTTCCTGGAGAGTCTCATGAAAAAACTTTTCTCTGCCATCGCCCTGCTGGCCGTCAGCACCTCCGCGAGCGCCAACCTCGTCACGAACGGCGATTTCGCCGCCGGCGGCAGCAACTGGACGCTGACGGGCAATACCGGGTATTCCAACTTCAATAACAGCCGGTGGAACGACGGCGCCGTGGGCAGCAATGCCTTCCTGAACCAGGTCATCGCCACGATTGCCGGCGAAACCTATACGATCAATTTCGACATCGCGGTGAGCTGGGGCTCGATGGCCGTGGCACTGAATGGCACCCAATTCTTCAGCACCTCGACCGGCGGTCACTTTACGACGTCGTTCATCGCCGCGGCGGACAATGCCACGCTGAGTTTCATCACCCGCAACGACCCCGGCTATAACTCGCTGGACAACGTGGTCGTCGACCACGTCACCCGCGCCGTTCCGGAACCGGCCTCGCTGGCACTGCTGGGCCTCGGCCTGGCCGGCCTCGGCGCGCTGCGCCGCAAGCGCCAGGGCTGATCGCACGCGACTGTCGCTCCATAAAAAAATGCCTGCTGATGCAGGCATTTTTTATTTCAGACTGGAGCGGGTGAAGGGAATCGAACCCTCGTCGTAAGCTTGGGAAGCTTCTGCTCTACCATTGAGCTACACCCGCGTTGCCCGCATTCTACGCGGGTTTTGCATGGATTGACAACGTTGCCTAGCGCGTCGACAGGCGGCGCCGGAAGTATTTTTGGGACGGCATGTCCACGGCGTGATGCAGGAGCACCGACAGGACGAAGACGACCACGAACGACAGCCACAGGTACAACTGGTCGATGTGGTGCGGGTCGGACATGAAGACGGCTTTCAGCAGATCGTAGACGAGGTAATGCACCATGTACGTCGAATACGAGATTTCCCCCAGATAGACGAGCACCGGCGTGGACAGGATGGCGGTCATCCACGAGGTCGTCACGCTCAGGTACGCGATCAGGAGCGCAAAGATGATCGGAATCAGCGCGTAATCGGGCGTCGGCGTCGTGGCGTACAGCACGCACAGCGCGACGAAGCCCGCGAGCGCCACCCGGGCATTGCGCACCAGGAAATCCCGGTGGTTGACGAACAGCGAGCCGACGAACACGCCCATCAGGAATTCGAACATGGTGCGCACGAGGGCCATATGGGAAATGTCGGCGCCGATGGAATGGAGCCCGCTCAGCGAGTAGATCACGTGCAGGACGACGGCGGCCAGCGCAATGCTCAGCAGGTGCGCGACGATACCGCCGCGCAGCTTGCGCAGGCTGTATGCCATCAGCGGGAAGAACAGGTAGACGAACCATTCCGAACTGATCGACCACGACGGCACGTTCCAGGTGAGATCGCCACCGAACCACATGTGCACCAGAAACATACTCTGGACAAATGCGCCCCAGGTATAGGATTCCGGCGCGGTGTGGCTGGTCGACAGGAACGTGAAGGCGCCGAAGAGGATCAGGTAGCCCGCCAGCATGACGACGTGCAGCGGATAGATGCGCGAAAACCGGTTCCAGTAAAATTTGCCGACGCTGTGCGGAAAATTCGTCGACAGCGAGGCGTGATAGCTCAGGAAGATCACGAAGCCGCTCAGGAGGAAAAACAGGTCGACGGCCAGGTAGCCGTGCGAGATGAAGTGCTTGACCGGCAGCGGCACCGAATCATCCATCAACGCGAGGGAATGGTAAAACACCACCCACCAGGCACAGATCCCCCGCAATCCTGCAAGTTGGTTGAGCTTCACGATAACCCACGTCCTTTTGTCTTGAGTTCATCCCGCACCACGCGCGCCACATACTGGTCGAGTGCCACGGTCAGGCTGACGATGTAGAAAATGTAGGGCTGGTAGGCGATGCCGACGAACGAACCGCCGGCGAGGAATACCATGATCATGGTCACCATGGCATTGGCCAGGGCGGACACCCACCCCAGCCCGGGATCGTCTTTCCAGGTTCTCTTCAATTTGAAGAGTTTCATGAGCGCCAGCGCGATCATCAGGTAATACATGATGAAACCGGGGATGCCCTGTTCGCCCAGCACTTCGAAATAGATGCTGTGGAAAGCCTTGCCGCCGATTTGACCGTCCGGCAGATACTGCGTTTCGCCGTCGGGCCCGGCACCGAGAATACGGTTATGCAGATAGGCATCGAATCCGCCGCCCAGCGGATGGCTGCCTACATACTCGACCGTCCACTGCCACACCTTGATCCGGCCCATCGCGGACCCGTCGGAATTATAGGTTTCGATGGTCGACATGCGGTTGCCCCAGCGCGTCGACGACAGATCGAGATTCATGATGACGATGGCGGTGAGCGCAAAACCGGCAATCCACCACATTTTCTTTTTCGACTGTGCCAGCGACATCAGGCACATCACGCCGACCGCGATGATCCCCGTGCGTGCCGTCGTGCCGACCACCGCGGACAGCGCGATGACGATCATTCCCAGGAACAACGCTTGCGTCAGCTTGTTCCGCGGAAATATCATCGTATAGCGCATCAGGAACATGATCAGCGGGATCAGCATCACGCACACCACCGCCAGCGTGCTGCTCTCGGACAGGCCGGTGTTACCCGTTCCCAGCACGGCCAGCGTGCCGTAACCGCCGCCGCCGAGCAGCGTCTTGATGCCGGCCGAAAACAGGATCGTCCCCGAGGAAAACACGAACACCAGCAGAAACGCTTCGATCTGCACCCGCGAACGGAAGATATACGGAATCAGCAATGCAAAGATGACGACCTTCGATGCCCAGTCCCATTTCGACCAGGCTTGCGTCGGAAACGTCGACAGGGCGGTCGTAAACGTTATCCACACGAGGAACAGCGCGATCAGGGTCAAAATGGGGCCGAACTTCGGCGGCGCCTTCTTGTCTTTGGCGGCGAACAGCACCAGCGTGACCACCGCCGCGATGAACGACAGCGGCTGCCCATTGATGATCGAATAGGCGAGCTGCTGGGGCCGGACGATGTCGACCCAGATGAACCCGAGCGCGGCGGCAAACGGGGCGTAGGCACCCGCCACCATGAAAGCGGCAAAGACCGCCGACAAGAAAAGACTCTGCATAGTATGACGCCGAATTATTGTTATTTGCGGAAGCTCTTCTTCACCGGCGGAGGCGGTTGCTGGGCGTCTTTGGAAAACCAGGGAAGCAGCTTGTCGAATTTGATGGCCCGGATGACCGTATACACGACGAGCGAGCTGAAGAGCAATATTGCTGCAGTATCAATCATGCCTGACCTTAGAGAGGTAGCTATTCCGTACCGATGAGTTGCCTTAACGAACGGGCGTTAGAATAGCATGCAGGCCACGGCCGCACCGTTGCCTAAACGGACTTTGTATTATCAGGCCGTCTCTAAACCGAGCGCAACACTCTTTCCTGTCGCGTATCATCGCGTCAACACTATCCTTTGCAAACTGCCGTTGACGGCACACAAGCCACCTCGAACCCGCTTAGATGTTTTGAGCATGAGCTAGTGTCGAAAAATTCGTTGGGCTACCCATGGACGGGCTCGTATATTGAACACTCGTCCATCAGCACAGCGGAGGCACCGTGAAGCCATATCTTTCCTACGGGCACTACCTCCGGGAGCACGAATAATGGCCGACTTCGACATCGGCGCGATCGTGCGCGACTTGAACGAAGCGCGCCGGCAATGGCGCCAGGCCCATCGTCCGGCCGGCGAAGTGCGCGGCATCGAGTTTCCGTCACGCGAAGCGCTGGCGACCATCGTCGGGCAGCTGAAAGGCGTGCTGTTTCCGCTGCGACTGGGGCCGCCCGACCTGCGCCAGGAAAGCGAGGATTTCCATGTCGCCCACGCCCTCGACACCGCCCTGCACGCGCTGCTGCGCCAGGTGCGCATCGAACTGCGCTACGGCGCCGCGCTGCGCCACCTGACCCATACCGACATCGAACCCCAGGCGCTCGACGCCACGCGCGCGTTCGGCGCTGCGCTGCCCGGCATCCGCACCCTGCTCGACAGCGACGTGATCGCCGCCTTCCAGGGCGACCCGGCCGCACGCAGCGTCGACGAGGTGCTGCTGTGCTATCCGGGCATCCACGCAATGATCCACCACCGCCTCGCGCACTGCCTGTACGGGCTCGGCCTGCCGCTGCTGGCGCGCATCATCGCCGAGCAGGCGCATGCGGAAACAGGCATCGACATCCACCCGGGTGCGACGATCGGCGCCGGCTTCTTCATCGACCACGGCACGGGCGTCGTGATCGGCGAGACGGCCGTCATCGGCCAGCGCGTGCGCCTGTACCAGGCCGTCACGCTCGGCGCCAAGCGCTTCCCCGCGAATGTCGACGGCACGTTGCAGAAGGGCTTGCCGCGCCATCCCGTCGTCGAGGACGACGTCGTCATCTATGCCGGCGCCACCGTGCTGGGCCGCATCACGATCGGCAAGGGCGCCGTCATCGGCGGCAATGTCTGGGTGACGCACGACGTACCGCCGGGTGCCCGCGTGGCCCAGGCCGCGTCGCGCGAGGACGGCCTGGGGGTGCCGGGCGAACCTGCGTAGTTCATCTGGGACTTTCGACCGTGTAACCCCTGGCCTGCAGCCCGGCGAGGTAGCTCGTCGGGCCGACGATGTCCTGGATCTCCAGCACGGCGAAGGTGGTGGCGTTGCTGGCCAGCGCATTTTCCGCCGCCTTCAGCCAGGACGTGCGCAGACGCTGGCGCACCTGGCGCAAGGCCGCGGCATCCTTCGCGATCGAGCTGTTCATGACGGCGTCCAGGCACGCATCGCGGCGCTCGGCGAAATTCAGCCCGCGGATCTCGGCGATGTCGCCGTTGGCCCAGGCATTCGCGCGCACGCGCATCGTTTCGAGATCGGTGTCCAGGGTGTCGAGCGTCTTCGTGAAGCAGACGAGGTCGTCCACCTGCGAATTCTTGAAGTCCCGCACGAGCTTGCGGGGGTCGTCGACCATCACGTCGTAGCCCGAGTCGGTCATGTTGACCTTGTTCTTTTTCGCGATGTCCTCGATCTTGCCGAGCACCTCGTTGCCATAGGAGAGGCCGCTTTTCTTGAGGCCGGCGAGCAGCAACTCCTCGCCCGCGAAGACGGGACGATAATGCTCGATGCCGTCGTCGTCGCCGATGTATTTGGCCTTCAATACCGTCCAGTGCGCGTAGACGTCGGCCGGGACGACGTCGTGCAGGACCGCATTGTCCGGATTGCGCTTGATGCCGATGAGGCTCGGCAACGCCGTCAATCCGCTGAAGAAACCGATATGGGCTTTCGCGACGGGCGGCATCAGGACTTCCTGTGACTTCGCCACGAGACGCTCCACGCGCGACGCATCCCACTCCATCTTCCGCGGCAGCGGCGCATATGTCCCGAAGACCCACATCACGTGCGTTCCCTTCGACACCTTCCACACGCCCGGGCCGGGTCGGCGGCCTTCGACGACGACGGTCGCGGGGATGGCGTTCGGGTCGACGGCCTGCTCCAGGGTCTGCGCGAACGCCGGCAGGGCCAGCAGGCCCAGCCAGAGCACGTATCGGTTGGTTCTCTTCCTCATGGGCGTGATGTCCTTGTTATCTTGGGCTCTCGACCGTGTAGCCTTTCGCCTGCAGGTCGGCCAGGTAATTCGCCGGACCGACGAGGTCCTTCATCATCAGCAGCGCGAACGTCGACGTGTTATTGGCCAGCGATTTTTCGGCCATCTTCATCCAGTTGGCACGGATGCGTTCGCGCAGGTTCTGGAAGGCCGGCGTCGTCTTCGCCAGGTCGCTGTTCAGCAGTGCATCGCCGCATGCCTCGTCGCGTGCGGCAAAGTCCAGGCGGGCAATGTCGGCGATGTTGCCGTTGGCCCACGCGTTGGCACGGACCCGCATCGTCTCGATGTCGGTGTCCAGGCGGTCCAGCGTCTTCGTGAAGCAGCTCAGGTCCGCCATCTGCGTCTTCTTGAATTCCTTCAGCGTGCGGCGCGGATCGTCGAGTTCGAGCTGCAGGATGGTGGGCGTCAGCTTGACCTTGTTCTGGCTGGCGATCTTGCCGATTTCGCCGCGCACGTCGTTGTTGGGCGCGAGGCCGTTCTTCTTCAGGCCCGCGTGAAGCAGTTTGTCGGCCGCGAAGACCGGCCGGTCGCGCTCGATGCCGTCGTCCTTGCCGATGTATTTGTCTTTCAGGACTTGCCAGTGCGCATACGCGTCGGCCGGCACCAAGTCCTGCAGCCGGGCGCCGTCCGGATTCTTTTCCATGCCGATCATGGACGGCAGCAAAGTCAGACCCCGGAAGAACCCGACCTCGACGTTGGCGCCGGGCGGCAGCAGCACTTCCTGCGACCTGGCCACGAGACGTTCGACGCGCGACGCATCCCATTCCATCTTCTGCGGCAGCGGGGCGTAGAGGCCGAACACCCACATCACGTGGTCGCCCTTCGAGACTTTCCAGACGCCGGGACCGGGCCGGCGGCCTTCGACGACGACGGTGGCGGGGACGGCATCGGCGGCCTCGACGGTAACGGGCTGGGCTGTGGGTGCGGGTTCAGGCTGGGGCGTGGTCTGGGCCAGAACCGGCAGGGTCAGGAAACTCAGGTAAAGCGCACATGCATATCGTTTGCTCATCGGGCATCCCATCGTTGTTGTTGTGTGCGCAAAAGATTAGCGCCACGGATGAGCTTAGCCTATCGGGCAACGAAGTGTTACAACTTTGACATGCATATGTCGCAACAGCAATATTCACGCGTCGGGTACGTCGACCGGCCGCTCCAGGAGCTCGTGCGCCAGTTTCAGGCCCTCGACCATCGTGTTGAACGCCTCGCGCTTCGCCTCCTCGCCCGGCACGCGCAGCACGTACGACGGGTGGTACGTCGTGACGACCCAGTGCCCCTCGTGGCGCAGCGGTTTGCCGAGGGAATTCTTGAGCGTGACGTTGGCCGTGCGCAGCACGGATTTGAGCGCGGTGGCGCCCAGGGCCACGATGACGGTCGGCTTGACGCTCGCCAGCTCCTTGTCGAGCCAGTAGTGGCAGGCCTCGATCTCGCGCTGGACCGGCGTCTTGTGCAGGCGGCGCTTGCCGCGCGGCTCCCATTTGAAATGCTTGACGGCGTTGGTGACGTAGATCGTGTCGCGGTCGACGCCGGCCGCCTCGCACACGCGGTCCAGCAGCTTGCCGGCCGGGCCGACGAACGGTTGTCCGGCGAGATCTTCCTGGTCGCCCGGCTGCTCGCCGACGAACATGATCTTCGCGCGCCTTGGTCCCTCGCCGCCGACGGCCTGGGTGGCGAACTGCCACAGCTCGCAGCGCCGGCATTCGTCCAGTTTCGACGGCTGCTGGCGTTCCGGCTGGGCGTCCTCGGGGGCGATCGGGATCGTCGTGCCCTTGCGCTGGCCGACGGCTTCGTACTGGCCCACCTTGCGTGCGCCCAGCGCCGCTTCGCTGACCATGTGCGGCACGATCTTCGCCTCCGGCAGGTTCTTCCACCGGTCCGATTGGATATGCTGGTGCATCACGTTCGTGTTCAGGCGGGCGGGGTTGAACACGCTGCGGTAATACGTCAGCCACAGGGCCTCGCCAGTGTCTTCGAGGTCGGCCGCATCGCGCACGAGTGGTCCGGTATTGTGCAGCGTCTGGCCATCCCACAGGACGCTCGCCTCCGGTGTGGCGATCATCCAGCTGACCTTGCCCATGCGGGAAATAAAATGCTCGGCGACCTGGGGCAGCACGTCGTGGCGCGGCTCGTACCAGGCGACGAAGCGCGGCGGGCCGGCTTCTTCCGGGCGCTCGCGGAAGCGGATGTAGGCATGCATGTCGTGTTCCTCGCGGTGGACCGCCTTTACCATCGCGTGCAGCCGTGCGCCATCCTCGTCGGCCGGCGACTGCACGTCGTGCTCGCCCTGCTGCCAGCGCCAGATCACGCGGTACAGGAAAGCCCAGCGGTCCGGCACGCGGCAGCAGGCGGCCGACTGCAGCATCTCCATCAGCGAACGCGGGATGTGCGGCGCAGGGTGCAAAGGCTCGGTCGGCGGTATGGAAGGATTATGCGGTGCCCCGGCGGCGGCCGGCGCACCCGTGAACAGGTCGCCGCCCGCCAGCAGGTCGCCCATGTGCGGCGCGCCCCACGTCACCTGGTCGGGCGGTATGCCGTGGACGAGCAGTTCGCGCGCCGCTTCGCGCCACTCCGCGAACGTCTCGACCAGCACCGGCTGCCCTGTCCGGACCAGCGCATCCGCAGTCATCACGCCGCCTGCAGTTCCGGCCACAGGTTCATCTGCTGCGGGGCGTCGGCCAGGTTACGCCGCAGCAGGTCGGTCGATGCGGCGCCCTGCGCCGGCCTGTAGTCCGCCGTGATCACGAACGGCGCCAGCTTTTTCAGGCTGCAGCGCAGGCGCGACAGGTCTTCCCAGCGGATGCGCCGCAGCCGCCGCAGATCGATCAGGCGCTTCGCGGTGCGCAGTCCGATACCCGGCACGCGCGCGATCATGGACTCGTCCGCGCGGTTCAGGTCGAGCGGGAAGTGGTCGCGGTTCGCGAGCGCCCAGCCCAGCTTGGGGTCGATGTCCAGCGCCAGGTTGCCGGCCTGCGGCATCAGCTCCTTCGCCGTGAAGCCATAGCCGCGCAACAGGAAGTCGGCTTGATACAGCCGGTGCTCGCGCAGCAGCGGCGGCGGCGCGGACGGCACGCTGGACGGGCTTTGCGGGATCGGGCTGAAGGCCGAGTAATACACGCGTTTCAGCTTGTAGCTGCCGTACAGCGTCTGCGCGGTATTCAGGATCGTCTGGTCGTCGCTGGCATCCGCGCCGACGATCATCTGCGTGCTCTGCCCCGCCGGCGCGAACGTGGGCGCCTTGGGGTGGTCGTCCTTTTCGTCCAGCTTCGTGCGGATGGAACCCATCGCCAGCTTGATCGTGTGGACGTTCTTTTCGGGCGCGAGCTTCGTCACGCTGTCCTGCGTGGGCAGCTCGATGTTCACCGACAGGCGGTCGGCATAGCGGCCGGCCAGCTCGATGAGGCGCGGATCGGCATCCGGGATCGTTTTCAGATGGATATAGCCGCGGAACTGGTGCTCTTCGCGCAGGCGGCGCGCGACCTCCACCAGTTGCTCCATCGTGTAGTCGCTCGACTGGATGATGCCGGAGCTGAGGAACAGGCCGTCGATGTAGTTGCGCAGGTAAAAATCGCGCGTGAGCTTCACGACCTCGTCGACGGAAAAACGGGCGCGCGGCACGTTCGACGTGCGCCGGTTCACGCAGTACTGGCAATCGTAGACGCAGAAGTTCGTCAGCAGGATCTTGAGCAGCGACACGCAGCGCCCGTCCGGCGTATAGCTGTGGCAGATGCCCATGCCGTTCGTCGCCCCCAGCCCGTCCTTGTCGACGGAATCGCGCCTGGGCGCGCCGCTGCTGGCGCAGGACGCGTCGTACTTGGCTGCATCGGCCAGGATCTCGAGCTTGTCTTTGAGTTCCATCGTGGGATAAATACTGTATATATGAACAGTATATCGCGAATCGACCCCGCCGTGCCGTGCGCGAACGCACTGTTGCAGGGTTTGCGCCAGATCAAAGTGCGTTCATCTGGCTTTGATTTCACAATGGTAATATCGATGGATTGCTTCACGCTTCGACCAGGATTTGCCATGTCTGTACAGTTCCGCAACAACGTCCACGTCATCGGCACCGGGTCCACGACGATGGTGTTCGTGCACGGTTTCGGTTGCGACCAGACGATGTGGCGTTTTGTGGCGCCGGCGTTTGCCGAGCGCTTCCGCGTCGTGCTGTACGACCTGACGGGCAGCGGCCTCTCCGACTGGGCGGCCTACGACCGCACGAAGTACGCCAGCCTGCACGGCCACGTGGCCGACTTGCTGGACGTGCTCGATGCCTGCGTGGCCGGCCCGACCGTCGTCGTCGGCCACTCGGTGGGCGCGTCGATCGCGCTGCTGGCGACGGTGGCCGCACCGGAGCGCTTCGTGGCCCAGGTGCTCGTCGGACCGTCGCCCTGCTACATCAACGACGACGACTACATCGGCGGCTTCAACCGCGAAGACATAGACGGCCTGCTGCAGGCGATGGAGGCCAACTTCATCGACTGGTCGCGCAAGATGGCGCCTGCGATCATGGGCGCGCCCAACCGCCCGGAACTGGGCCAGGAACTGACGCGCAGCTTCTGCCGCAACGACCCTGCCATCGCCAAGCATTTCGCGCGCGTGACCTTCCAGACCGATATCCGCGCCGAGGTGGAGCGCTCCACGGTCCCCGCCCTGATCCTGCAATGCAGCGACGATTTGATCGTGCCGCGCGAAGTGGGCGAGTGGCTGCACGAGCACCTGGCGCACAGCACGCTGCAGGTCATCGACAACGTGGGCCACTGCCCGCACCTGAGCGCGCCGACGGCGAGTTCGGTCGCGATCGAAACCTTCCTCGCGCGTACGCTGCGCTACGCCGCACCTATGTAACCGTTGGCCTGCGCCAGCAACGCAGGTTCCATGCGCGCCGCCACGCGCCGGATGTAACCGGCGGCAGGTGCGATACCTGCGGCGCCCGCGCGGTGCAGCCATGCATAGGCTTCGACGAGATCGAGCGGCACGCCCTGCCCCGCCGCATACATCACGCCGAGGTTGAACTGGGCGCGCGCGTGGCCCTGGCGCGCGGCGCACAGGTACCAGAAATGGGCGGCCTCGTAATCGCGCTCGGCGCCGTGACCGCTGTCGTGGCGCAGGCCCAGCGCGAACTGCGCGAGCGCGTGGCCCTGCTCGGCCGCCTTGCGGTACCACATCGTTGCCTGGCGCGGATCGACCGTTCCCGTGTCGTCGCGGTCCAGCAGTTGGCCCAGCGCGTACTGCGCGGGCGCGTACTCCTGGTCGGCTGCCTTGCGGTACCAGTACGCGGCTTCGCGCTCGTCCTGCTGCACGCCGTTGCCGCTTTCAAAACGCAGCGCGAGATCGAACTGCGCGCGCAGGTGGCCCTGCTCCGCGGCCTTGCGATACCAGTCCAGCGCGATCGACGGATCCTGCGCCACACCGTGGCCCGCGTCATACAGTTGGCCCAGATGGTACTGCGCGCCCGCGAAGCCTTGCGCCGCCGCGAGGGCATACCAGTGCGCGGCCTGTGCGTGATCCTGCTCGACACCCTGGCCGCTCATTGTCCCCATTTCGTAACGCAGGCCCAGGTTGTCCTGCGCAGCAGCGTGCCCCTGCTCGGCCGCGCGCCGGAACCAGGCCAGCGCCAGCTGCCGATCGCGCGCGACGCCGTGGCCGGCATCGTAGATCAGCGCGAGGTTGAATTGCGAGCTGGCGTGGCCCTGTTCTCCCGCGCGGCCATACCACAGGATCGCCTTCTCGCTGTCCTGCGGCAGGTCCTGGCCCTTGTCGTAGCGGAGGCCCAGGTTGAACTGGGCCGGCGCATAGCCCTGCTCCGCAGCCTTGCGGAACCAGTGGATGGCCTGCTGCACGTCGCGCGCGATGCCCTGGCCGCTGTCGTACCGGAGCGCGAGATTGAACTGTGAGCGGGCGTAATTCTGTTCGGCGGCCTTGCGATACCACTCGACGGCCAGCGCGACGTCCTGCGCGACGCCCTTGCCGCCCTCGTACATCATGCCGAGATTGTGCTGGGCGCCGGGATCGCCCTGTTCGGCGGCCTTGTTAAACCAGTGCAGCGCCTCGTGCACGTCGGCTGGCGTGCCCTGCCCTTTCGCATACAGCCAGCCCAGGTTGTACTGGGCCTGCACGTAGCCCTGCTCCGCGGCTTGCCGGTACCAGTACAACGCCTGGCCCAGGTCCTGCGCCACGCCTTGCCCCTTCTGGTACATCACGCCGAGGTTGTACTGCGCCTGTTCGAGGCCGCTGCTGGCGGCCATGCGGTACCACGCGACGGCAAGCTCGAAATTGCGCGGCACGCCCTGGCCGTTCACGTACATGAAGCCCAGGCTGTGCTGGGCCGTGGCGACGCCGCGCTCGGCCAGCGCCTTCACCCGCAGGAACTCAGCGGTGTGGCGAGCGTCGATCTCGCTGGGGGTCATAACGCATCAGGCCTGGAAGGCGAGTACGTTCGACGCACCCGCCGGCAGCCCCTGCGTACGCAGCACGTCGATGAAGCGGCCGAGCGGCATCGGGCGGTGGTACAGGTAGCCCTGCATCGTCAGGCAGCCGTTGGCGCGCAGGTAGCGTGCCTGCGAGTCGGTCTCGACGCCTTCCGCGATCAGGTTCAGGCCCAGGCCGCGCGCGATCGAGATGATGGCCAGGACGACCGGATAGTGCCCGTGTTCGTCGTGGATCTCCTTGACGAACGACTGGTCGATCTTGATCGTGTGGACCGGGAAGCGGTGCAGGTAGGCCAGCGACGAATAGCCGGTGCCGAAGTCGTCGATCGCGACGGAGACGCCCAGCTGGCCGAGTTTGTTGAGCTGCTCGATCGCGTGCTGCGGGTTGCGGATGCAGATGTTCTCGGTGATCTCGACTTCGATCTGGCTCGGCGCGATCCCGTAGCGCAGCAGCGCGTTGCGCATCTTTTCGTAGAAATCGCCGCGGTCGAGGTATTGCGGCGACAGGTTCAGCGACAGCCGCACCTGGTTGCCGATGTTCTTCCACTGCAGCATGTCGCGGCACAGGGCGCCGATCATCCAGTCCGAGATCGGCAGCATCAGGCCGTTCTCTTCGGCGAACGGCAGGAATTCGCCCGGCGACACGATGCCGCGCGTGGGGTGGTTCCAGCGCATCAGCGCCTCGGCGCCGACGATGCGGCCGCTGATGGCGTCGATCTGCGGCTGGTAGTACATCTCCAGCTCGTTGTTCTCGAGCGCGCGGCGCAGGCTCTGTTCCAGCGCGATCTTCTGGTGCGACACGTCCTGCATCGACGGGTCGTAGAACGCGTGGCCGTTCTTGCCTTGTCCCTTGATCTGGTACATGGCGATGTCGGCGTGGCGCAGCAGCTCGTCGATCGATTCGCCGTGGACCGGATAGACCGCGATGCCGATCGACGCCGAGATGTGCACGGCGTGGCCGTCCAGGTCGAACGGCTCCTGCAGCACTTCGAGGAATTTGTCGGCCACCATGCGCGCGTCGTCGCGGTCGCGCAGTTCCGGCAGCACGATGGTGAATTCGTCGCCGCCCTGGCGCGCGAGCGTGTCGCCTTTTCGGAGGCATTCCTTCAAACGGCCGGCGGCCTGCTGCAGCAGTTCGTCGCCCTTCACGTGGCCCAGCGTATCGTTGACGAGTTTAAAACGGTCCAGGTCGATGAACATGACGGCGAGTTCCGTCTGCTTTCGCTTGGCCTGGATGACGGCGAGGCCGAGGCGGTCCTTGAACAGGATGCGGTTCGGCAGGTCGGTCAGGATGTCGTGGTAGGCCTGGTACGAGATGACTTCCTCGGCGCGCTTGCGGTCCGTGATGTCGCGCGCGACGCCGTACGTGCCGTAGAACTCGAGCTTCCTGACTTCCTGATCGGGCACGTGCATGCCGATCGCGTTCAGCGAGATCGTCATCAGGGTGTTGTTGAACGTGCGTTCCTGGTTCGCGCCCGCGTGGCACTTCAGGCGCAGCTCGACGTTGCGCGAGGCCCGCTCGTCGACGCGGCGCTCGTTGAAGACGTAGCGCGCGCGCTCCAGGTCTTCGTCGTGCACGAGGATCGAGTAATGCTGGCCGATGAGTTCTTCGCGCTTGTAGCCGAGCAGCTGGTAGGCGCGGTCGTTGATGAAGGTGAACTTGCCTTCGTGGTTCAGCGTGTAGATGATGTCCGGCGACGAATCCACCAGGTAGCGGTACATCTTTTCCGAGTTTTCCAGCTGGCTCGCGATGCGCGCGTTGGCCTGCTCGAGGCGGCGCTGCTTGAGCGCGTTCGCGACGGTCTTGAGCAGTTCCTCGCGGCTGTACGGCTTGCGCAGGTAATCGTAGGCGCCCCGTTTCAGCGCGCCGATGGCGGCGTCGATGCCGACCTCGCCGCTCATCACGATGACGTCTGCGTCGATGCCCTTCTCGTTAATGAAGTCCATGATCTCGTGGCCGCCGATGTCGGGCAGGCGCAGGTCGAGCAGCACGAGGTCGAAGCGCAGGCGCGACAGGTGCGCGAGGGCTTCGCTGCCGGTGGCGGCCGTGACGAGCTGGTAACCGCGGCCCTGCAGCAACTCGTACAGGGAGGCGAGCAGGCGCGGTTCATCGTCGACGAGCAGGAGTCGGGGCTGGTCGATGCCGAGCGAGGATTGCGTGTCGTGGGGGCTGGACGACGTGGCGCTGGCGGAGAATGGATTCATTGTTACCTTATACGGATCCAAGCGCGCGCACCGGCGAAATGGCCGGGGCGCCGGCGCCGGCATGCGCCGGCAGCAGGATTTCAAAACTGGTGCCGGTCGTGCCGCTGCGGCAGGCGATATGCCCGTTCAGCTTCTTGACCAGGCTGTGCACGATCGACAGGCCGAGACCGTGGTGCGGTCCCTCCTTGGTGCTCTTCACGGCCGAGAACAGATTGGCCAGCACCTCGCGCGACAGGCCCGGACCGGTGTCGGAGACGACCAGTTCCAGGTACAGCCTGCGCTCGCGGTTCACGTGCCCGCGATTGGCGATCTCGATGCGGCCGCCGCTGCCGGACAGCGCCTCGATCGCATTCTTGACGAGGTTCACGAGGATCTGCTTGAGGATGTCCGGATCGCCCTCGATGCGGCTCTCGGCGTCAAGCATGTTCACGACGATTTCCACGTTCGCCGGAATGAAATTCGTCGTGCGGAACAGGCGCAGCACGTCGTCCACGACGCGGGCCACGTCGGCCGCCGGCGCACTGTCGACCTTGGGCTGGATCTCGGTCAGGCTGCCCACCAGCTGGCCCACGCGGTCGATCTCCTCGTTCAGGATCGACAGCTCGGCGCTGACGGGTTCCTGGCGTTCCAGCTTGCTGTCCAGGACCGACAGGTAGTTCTTGATGATCGACAGCGGGTTGTTCACTTCGTGCACGACGCGCCGCGAAGCCTCCCTGTATTCCTCGGCCACGTGGGCGAGCTGGCGGCGCGCGTGGCCGCGCTCCGACATCGCTGTCTCGAGCGCGCCCGCGGCCTGCGCGCCGAACGCCTGCAGGAAGCGCTCGCGCTTCTGGCACGCCGGCAGCTGCCAGGCCGCGACGCCGCCGATCATCACGCCGAGACAGCGCGCACCCGCGACGAGCGGCAGGCACACGAGCGACTCCGTGCCCAGCATGCGCAGCAGCTGTTCTTCCGCGAGGCCGAGCGGACGGCCGTCGCGGCGGATGAAACCGAGGCGGCGGTCCAGCGCGGCCTGCGCGACGGCGCCGCCCTTCGCCAGCGGTACCGTAAATTCTGCGATGCGCTGCTGGTTCGCGGTCGGCGCGCCCACGAGGGCCTGGCCGGTCGGATTCTCCAGCAGCACGACGGCGTTCTCGAAATCGAACAGGATGCGCGCCGAGCGCGTCATCGCTTCCAGCAGGCCCGATTCGCCTTGCTGGCGCGCGAACGTCTGGCCGACTTCGGACACGAGCACGAGGTTGCGGACTTCCTCGGACAGGCGCTGCTGCACGGGATCGACGGGCGGCGGCGGCGCGAACGCGGCCGGCACGGGCAGATCGTCGGCACCCGCGAGATCGATGCCGAGATGGATCGCGGCCTTCTCGACCTGGCGCGCGGCGAGGCCCAGCAATTCGTCCGGCGCGTCCGGCCCCAGGCCGCACAGCGCGCGCGCCTCGTCCACGAGGGCGTCGTCGTTGGCGTGACTCGCCAGCACGTGGGCCACGCGCACGATGCGGATCAGGGGATGCGCCGCTTCCAGGCGTTCGCTCGGCTCGTGGTGGTACAGCACGGAATCGGCGAGGAAGGAATCGAGCTGCCAGCGCTCGATCAGCCAGGCGCCCGCTTCCGCGTGCGTGATCTGCAGCGTGCGCTGTTCGACGGCACACAGGTCCTCGTCGTCGCGCGCCGTGAAGTTGAAGGCGTATTCCTTGGGCGCCGTCGCGAGCAGCGCCAGGCGGCCGACGTTGTGCAGCAGACCGGCGAGATAGGCTTCTTCCGGCTGCGAATACTCGATGCGGCGCGCGACTTCGCGCGCCAGCACGGCGGCCGTCAACGAGTTCTTCCAGAACGCCCGCAGGTCGGTGGCGCTGGAATTCGGGAAGCTGTTGAAGGTCTGGAAGACGGAGTCGCTGATGACCAGCGTCTTGATCATGTCCGTGCCCAGCGCCACCATCGCCTGCTCGAGGTTCGGCTGGCGGCTGTTGCGGTGGTACGCGGAGCTGTTGGCGACGGTGAGGATCTTGCCGGTCATGCCGGCATCCTTGGCAACCAGCGCGGCCAGTTCGGGCATGCCCAGATCGTCCGCCTGCAGGTGTGCAAGCAGCTTGATGAGGATCTGGGGCATGGCCGGCAAGCGCGCGATCAGCAGGCGATTGCGGATGTCCTGGTCAGGTTGATGTATGGATTCAAGCACGGCCGCCAACTTGGTTTTTGGGTAATGGCCGCCCTCCCTTGTGCGGAAGCTGCCACAGTTGCGTTCTTGCGGTCCCTGGAACAGAGCAATTCTTACATCGTTATTCCAAGCATGAAAAACTTATCTTAGCATATATACATTTCTGGCCGGGAACAATATTTTCCTACAAAAGTGACGTGTTTTAGAGTCATACTTCGAGTCGCTCGTATTGACAAAAAACAAATTTATCTCGAAAAACGATTGCTCAACATCATGTTTGCCATGAAAGCACACACGAGGGAGAAATTATATTGCGATAGTGACTTTGTGTGAGTATTTACGCAAGAAACAACCATTACCATCGCGCCATGAAATTTCTCGGCGCCCGATCTTGTTGCCTGCTCCTTGCACTGACACTGACGGCGTGTGCGGCGGTCCGGCATTCACCGGCGCGGCTCCAGCCTCTCGCCCTGTCCGGCCAGCCAGCCACGCGTGTACTGGCGCAAGCAACCCGCATCACCCTCGACACCGGTTATACGCGCACGCTCAAGGCTGGTGGCAGATGGCGGGCCGCCGGCACCGTCGACCAGGGTGACGTCTACCGCCCCGTTGGGGACGTGTTCACGCTCGAGGGCGCACACATCCACGAAGCCTGGCTGGTCGTGCGCGACGGCGTGCTGGTCGGGTTTTACCTGCCCGCCGAACACGGCTATTCACCGCTCGGCGCGACCGCGCCGCTTCGCTTTACCAACCCTTGATCAGGAACCCCGGATGAAACTGCACCTCATTGCCATGCCTCTTTTCGCCCTCGTGCTGGCCGGCTGCGCCGCCAGCGGCCCCAAGTTCGCCCAGCAGGAAGCGAGCACGCCCAAGCTGGGCGCCGAGCAGGGCCGCGTGTATTTCTACCGCACCGACAGCATGCTGGGCGCGGCGATCCAGCCGCAGGTGATGCTCGACGGCGCGACCGTCGGCAAATCGCAGCCGGGCGGCTATTTTTATGTGGACGCCGCGCCCGGCAGCCACGAAGCCGTCACCAGCACGGAAGTCAGCAACAAACTCAGCTTCGCCCTCGACAAGGGCGAGGTCAAGTACGTGCGCACCAGGGTGTCGATGGGCCTGATGGCCGGGCACATCGTGCCGGAACTGGTCGGCCCGGACGAGGCGCAAAAAGAACTCGCCACGCTGAGCTATACCGGCGGCGCGAAGGCCAACTGACCGTCAGGCCAGCGCCTTGTACCGGCGATACTGGCGTGAGGTCATCCAGCACGCCAGCGACGCCAGCGCGAACGCGGCCTGGCCGAGCGCCATCGCCAGCACGGAATGCGTCAGCGCCGGCGCGATGATGCCGGCGACCAGTGCACCCATCAAGGTCGTCACGAACGACTGGCACGACGCCACCGTGCCGCGGATGTGCGGGAACAGGTCGAGCGCCAGCAACGTGGCGCTGGGGTTGATGATCGAGCTGCCGAAGTTATAGAAGAACATCGGCAGCACGGTCCACGGCAGCGCCGGCGGCAGCACGGCGTGGTACGCGACGGAGCCGGTGACGGCCGCCAGCATGAGCGCATAGCCGATCGCGATCTGGCGCGAGAACGTCATCTTCCCCGCCAGGCGGTTGGCGGCCAGCGCGCCCAGGAAGATGCCGCTCACTGCCGGCACGAACAGCCACGCGAAATCCGACGGCCCGAGGTGCAGGTGCACGGGCAGCAGCACGGGCGCGCCCGCGATGAACAGGAACATGCCGCCGAAGTTGAACGCGACGATCCCGGACTTCATCTGGAACAGCACGGAACTGAAAATGTCCGAGTAGCTGCGCGCCAGGAAGCGCGGGTTGAACGGCTGGCGGCGCTCCACCGGCATCGTCTCCGGCAGGTGCTGCCAGCACACCCACCACAGCACGACGGAAAAGGCCAGCAGGCCGAGGAAGATCGAACGCCAGTCGAACGCGGCCACCACCCAGCCGCCCAGCACGGGCGCGATGGCCGGCGCGATCGAGAAGATCATCGTCACCATTGACAGCAGCCGCGCGGCCGGCGCATCCGAATACAGGTCACGGATGATCGCCCGGCCCACGACGACGCCGGCGCCGGCCGAGACGCCCTGCATGATGCGGAAGATCCACAGGTAGTGCACGGAATGCGCGGACGCGCAGCCGAGCGTGCCGACCGCGAACACGATCAATCCGACGAGGACCACGTTGCGCCGCCCGAACGCGTCCGACAGCGCGCCATGCCACAGCGACATCCCGGCGAAGGCCAGCATGTACGCCGTCAGCGTCTGCTGCACTTCCAGCCCGGTCGCGTTCAGCGACGCCTGGATGGCCGGGAACGCGGGCAGGTAGGCGTCGACCGAGAACGGCCCCAGCATCGACAGCGCGGCCAGCAGCGTGGCGAGGCCGCCGGCCGAGAGCATCGCGATCTTGTGCGGTGCCGGCAGCGGGATCGGGGTGACGGGGTCTTTCGGTAGATTGTCCGGTTCGGGTTCGGGCAGCATCGTTATTCTTCTTTCGGTTTTGCCGCGTCGCGGCGATTGAAGCCGGCCACCATGTCGAAGCGGAACAGGCGGCATTCGAGGGCGCCGTTGAAGAACGGGGTCTTGCGCGATTCCTTCAGGCGCAGCATCTTCGGCAGGCCCAGGTCGGCCGTGAACAGGTACACCGTCCAGCCGGCGAAGCGCTGCTTTAGGGTGGCGGAGAGCTGCTGGTAGAAGCCGACGGCCATCTCGTCCTGCGGAATGGTGGAGTCGCCGCGCACGCCGATCCGCTCGCCGTACGGGGATTGGTCACCAGGAGGCCTGGCTCGCTGGTGGGCGGCTGCACCTGCTGCGCCTCGATCTGCTTCAGCGGCACCTCGAACAGGATGCCGGCCGAGCGCAGGTTATGGCGCGTCATCGCGACCATGTCGCCGGAGATGTCGGAGCCGAAAATGGTTGGCGTCTCCGGCAGCGGGTTCGGCTTGATCGCCGTCTTCATCTCCTGCCAGGCCTTGGTATTGAAGTTCCTGAATTTCTCGAACGCGAAGCGGCGGCGCGCGCCGGGCGGGATGCCCTGCACCATCTGCGCGGCCTCGATCAGGATCGTGCCCGAGCCGCACATCGGATCGAACAGCGTCATGCCCGGCTTCCAGCCCGCCACGCGCAGCAGGCCGGCGGCGAGGTTTTCGCGCAGCGGCGCGTCGCCCGTCTCCTCGCGCCAGCCGCGCTTGAACAGCGCTTCGCCGGACGTGTCGAGGTAGATCGTGAAGTTGCGCTGGTCGAGGAAGCCCATGATGCGCATGTCCGGCGTGCGCGTGTTGACGGACGGGCGGCGGCCGAACTGGTCGCGGAAGCGGTCGCAGACGGCGTCCTTGATCTTCAGCGTGGTGAACTCGAGGCTCGTCAGCGGCGACTTGATTGCGGTGATGTCGACGCGGATCGTGTGGTCGACGCTGAACCAGTCTTCCCACGGCTGTTCGAGCACGAGGTCGTAGATGTCGTTTTCGTTGGCGTAGGTGCGGTTGGCGATGCGCAGCAGCACGCGCGACGCGATTCGCGAATGCAGGTTGATGCGGTACGCGTCGGCGTCCGTGCCCGAGCAGTGCACGCCGCCCGGCACCTGGTTGTGCACCTTCAGCGACGTGCTGCCGGTGGTTTGTGCGATCTCGGCCAGCTCGTCGGCCAGTGCCTGTTCCATGCCGCGCGGGCAGGGGCAGAAATAAGAAGTCATGGGGGTACCCTTTATCCGTTGGTTAAAAACGAAGCGGCCGGGGATGTAGGCCCGGCCGCCAATCAAACTTGTTGAATCTTCAGGTCAGAACGGCTTTACGACGACCAGGATTACGATGGCCAGCAGCAGCAGAACCGGAACCTCGTTGAACACGCGGAACCACTTATGGCTGCGCGTATTGACGCCGCGTTCGAATTTTTTCAGCAGCGAACCACACGCATGATGGTAGCCGATCACGAGGATCACGAGCGCCAGTTTTGCATGCAGCCAGCCGCCCTTGATGCCGAAGCCCAGCCACAGCCACAGGCCCAGCAACAGCGCCGGCACCATCAGGATCGTCGTGAAGCGGTACAGGCGGCGGCCCATGCCGAGCAGGCGCTCGACTACTGCAGGGTTGCTTTCCTGGGCCAGGTTCACGTAGATGCGCGGCAGGTAGAACAGGCCGGCGAACCACGAGGCGACGAAGACGATGTGCAGCGCTTTGATCCAGAGGTACATGCAATTCCTTTATTCAAGAGCTCCAATTCGGGGTCGTAGCACGTTTTCGCAAAAATTCGGGGTCAGAGCACTTTTTAGTGCAATGGCTCTTGAGAATCAACGGGCGCCAAGAGATCGACAAAGTCCCTCTGCCCCGCCTCGCGGATGCAGGCTGCCGCAATTAGAGGCACGTAGGAACAATTGTCCTCAAATGTGCTCTGACCCCGAATTTTCCGAAAAATGTGCTCTGACCCCGAATTTATTTGCGCACTTCGCCGTGGCCAAAGACCACGTATTTCAGCGACGTCAGGCCTTCCAGCCCAACCGGCCCGCGCGCATGCAGCTTGTCGTTCGAGATGCCGATCTCCGCACCCAGGCCATATTCGAAGCCGTCGGCGAAGCGCGTCGACGCGTTGATCATCACCGAGGCCGAATCCACCTCGCGCAGGAAGCGCATCGCGTCCGTGTAATCCTCGGTAACGATGGCGTCGGTGTGCTTCGACGAATACGTGTTGATATGCTCGATGGCCGCGTCGATGCCGTCCACGATCTTCACGGCGAGGATCGGCGCCAGGTATTCCGTGCTCCAGTCCTCTTCCGTCGCGGGCGTCAAATGCGGATAGCCCTGCAGGATCGCCAGCGCTTCCGGATCCGCGCGCAGTTCCACTTCCTTCGTCGCGTACAGCTCGGCCAGTTGCGGCAGCACGGTCGGCGCGATGGCGCGGGCGACGAGCAGCGTCTCCATCGTGTTGCACGTGCCGTAGCGGTGCGTTTTCGCGTTCATCGCGATCGGCAGCGCCTTGGCGATGTCCGCTTTCGCGTCGATGTAGACGTGGCAGATGCCGTCCAGGTGCTTGATCATCGGGACGGTGGCTTCCTTCATCAGGCGCGCGATCAGGCCCTTGCCGCCGCGCGGGACAATCACGTCCACGAATTCCGGCATCGTGATCAGGGCGCCGACGGCGGCGCGGTCCGTCGTCTCGACGACCTGCACGCCGTGCTCCGGCAGGCCGGCGCCGCGCAGGCCTTCGGCCACCAGCGCGGCCAGCGCGCGGTTGCAGTGGATGGCTTCCGAGCCGCCGCGCAGGATGGCGGCATTGCCGCTCTTGATACACAGGCCGGCCGCGTCGACGGTCACGTTCGGGCGCGCTTCGTAGATGATGCCGATCACGCCCAGCGGTACGCGCATGCGGCCCACCTGGATGCCCGTCGGGCGGAATTTCAGGTCGGTGATTTCGCCGATCGGATCGGGCAGCGCGACGATCTGGCGCAGGCCGTCGACCATCGTGGCGATCGCCTTGTCGGACAGCGCGAGGCGGTCCAGCAGCGCCGGTTCCAGGCCGGCGGCGGCCGCCGCTTCCATGTCGCGCGCGTTGGCGGCGCGCAGCTGGTCGGCGTCGCGCTCGATGGCGGCGGCGATCAGGAGCAAGGCCTGGTTGCGGGTGGCGCTGTCTGCGCGCGCCATGCCGCGCGAGGCCGCGCGCGCCTGGCGGCCGATTGTTTGCATGTACTCGGTGATGTCCATCGTGCTTCTTCCAGTGAATTCGTTATGTCGATGCGACTTTCAACGCCAGCTGCAGCATCGCATCCCACGCATCGCCCGCGAACTGCTTCGCGCGCAGGCCCTTGACCATCTTGTCGACCTGCGCCGCCTGCTGCAGCGCCGTTTCCAGGGTCGGCAGCGAAATCCTGCGCAGCGCCGGTTCCATCATGCGCTCGCGCGGGCCCCAGATGCGATATTCCTTCAGCAGGGCCCCCAGCGGGCGTCCCTGCGCCATCCCTGCCTTTAATTTTAGCAGCGTGCGGATTTCTTCGGAGACGGCCCATAAAACCAGCGGCAACGCCTCGCCCTCGCCTTTCAGCCCTTCCAGCATGCGCACGAGGCGGGCCGGGTCGCCGGCCAGCATCGCTTCCGACAATTTGAAGACGTCGTAGCGCGCCACGTTCAGCACGGCGTCATGCACCTGCTCGTATGTGAGCTTGCCCGGCTCGTACAGCAGGCCGAGCTTCTGGATTTCCTGGTGCGCCGCCAGCAGGTTGCCCTCGACGCGGTCGGCGATGAAGTCCAGGCTCTGGCGGTCCGCGCTCTGGTTCTGGCTTGATAAGCGCATGCCGATCCAGCCCGGCAGCTGCGCCCGTTCCACGTTCGGAATCTCGACGTAGACCGCCGCCTGCTGCAGCGCCGCCACCCACGACGCCTTGGCCGTCTGCCAGTCCAGCTTCGGCAGGGTGACCAGGGTGAGGTTGTCGGGATTCAGGTCTTTCGCATAGTTCTGCAGGGCCGCGCTGCCGTCCTTGCCCGGCTTGCCGCCGGGGATGCGCAGCTCGATCAGCTTCTTGTCGCCGAACAGCGACATGGCCTGGTTGGCGGCCAGCAGCTCGCCCCATTTGAAGTTGCGCTCGACCGTGAGCACGTCGCGCTCGGAATACCCTTGCGCGCGCGCGGCACGGCGGATCTTGTCCGCCGCTTCCAGCGCGAGCAGGTGCTCGTCGCTCGTGATCACGTACAGGGGCGCGAGCCCCTTGGCGAGGTGCCCGTCGAGCGCCTCAGGCCGCAACTGCATGGTGTTCCTTTTTAGTTAAGTCGCTGGTTTGATCGACGCGAGGCGGCGGATGATCTGCTGCACGAGGTCCGCCTGCATGTCGCGGTACAGCAGCGCTTCTTCCGATTCCTTGGCCAGCACCTGGGTCTCGTCGAACGCCATGTTCCGGCGCAGCGAGATCTGCGTGGGCGGCACCAGTTCCGCGCCCTTCGCGTCGCGCACGGTGAACGACATCGTGTACGTCAGCAGGTATTCGCGCACGCGGCCCAGGCTGTTCAGCGACAGGATGGACTTGTTGCGCGACTCGCCCAGCAGCACGAACTGCGCCTCGGCATCCGTCGCCTTGTCGGCGATGACCACCTGGTCGGACGCGCGCAGGTTGCGCTTGAGTTCCGTGCCCAGCGCGGACGTGTCCGGGAAGCCGAGATAGATGCTGTGGAACGGCATCGTGTAGCTGCCGTTCGAACCGCGCAGCTGGAAGCCGCAGCCTGTGGTGACACTTGCCACCAGCAGGGCCGCGACCGCGCGCACCGCCAACTTCCGGGTCAGGGCGCGCATGGCTTACACCACGATGTTGATCAGTTTGCCGGGGACGACGATGACCTTCTTCGGCGTGCCTTCGACGAACTTCTGCGCCGCTTCCGACGCCAGCGCGGCGGCTTCGATGGCGGCCTTGTCGGCTTCCTTCGGCACCTTCACCGAACCGCGCAGCTTGCCGTTCACCTGGATCATCAGCTCGACCTCGGCCTGTTCCAGCGCGGCCGGATCCACTTCCGGCCAGGCCACGTTCAGGATGTCGCCGTACTTGCCGGCGTAGCCGAGTTCCTGCCACAGCGCGTGCGTGATGTGCGGCGCGACCGGGTTCAGCATGCGCAGGAAGATCGACAGGCCTTCCGTGATCACGGCGTCGCTTGCAGCGCCTTCCGCCAGCTTCGCCGACTCCAAGGTATTGAGCATCTTCATGCAGGCCGAGACGACCGTGTTGTACTGGATGCGCTTGAAGTCGTAGTCGGCCTGCTGCAGCACCTTGTGCACTTCGCGGCGCAGCGTCTTCTGCGATTCGTCGAGCGTCCCTGCCTGCTGGCCGGCCAGTGCGGCGGCCACGCGCTCGCGCTGGGCATAAGCGAATGCCCAGACGCGGCGCAGGAAACGGCTCGCGCCTTCCACGCCCGATTCCGACCATTCCAGGGTCTGCTCCGGCGGCGCGGCGAACATCGTGAACAGGCGGGCGGTATCCGCGCCGTACTGCTCGATCTGCGCCTGCGGGTCGATGCCGTTGTTCTTCGACTTCGACATCTTCTCGGTGCCGCCGATGACGACCGGCTGGCCGTCTTCCTTCAGCACCGCCGATTGCGGACGGCCGCGCTCATCGAACGTCAGGCTCACGTCGGCCGGGTTGTACCAGGTCTTCTTGCCGGATTCCTCTTCGCGATAATAGGTCTCGTTCAGCACCATGCCCTGCGTGAGCAGGTTGACGAACGGCTCGTCGAATTTCACGAGGCCGAAGTCGCGCATGACCTTCGTCCAGAAGCGCGCGTACAGCAGGTGCAGCACGGCGTGTTCGATGCCGCCGATGTACTGGTCCATCGGCATCCAGTAATCGTTGCGGGCCGGGTCGACCATCGCGTCGTTCGAACCCGGCGACGTATAGCGCATGTAGTACCAGGACGAGTCGATGAACGTGTCCATCGTGTCCGTCTCGCGGCGTGCCGGCGCGCCGCAGCACGGGCAGTCGACCTTCAGGAACGCTTCGTGTTTCTTCAGCGGGTTGCCGGAACCGTCCGGGACGCAGTCTTCCGGCAGCACGACCGGCAGGTCCTTCTCGGGGACCGGCACCGTGCCGCACTTCTCGCAGTGGATCATCGGGATCGGCGTGCCCCAGTAGCGCTGGCGCGAGATGCCCCAGTCGCGCAGGCGGAACGTGACCTTCTTGTCGCCCAGCTCCAGGTTCGCGAGGTCGCCCGCGACGGCGTTGACGGCCGCCGTGTAATCCAGGCCGTCGTACTTGCCCGAGTTGATGACGACGCCGCGTTCCTTGTCGCCGTACCACTCCTGCCAGCCGTCCAGCGAGAACGTCTCGCCTTCCACGGCCACCACCTGCTTGATCGGCAGGTCGTATTTTTTCGCGAAGCCGAAGTCGCGCTCGTCGTGGGCCGGCACGCCCATCACGGCGCCGTCGCCGTAGGTGATCAGCACGTAGTTGCCGACCCAGACCGGCACCTGCTCGCCGGAGATCGGATGCGTCACGAACAGGCCGGTCGGCATGCCCTTCTTTTCCATCGTCGCCATGTCGGCTTCGATGACGGAACCCTGCTTGCACTCGGCGATGAACGCCTGCAGTTCCGGATTGTCCTTGGCCGCGTGCTGGGCCAATGCGTGTTCCGGCGCGACGGCGCAGAAAGTCACGCCCATGATCGTATCGGCACGCGTCGTGAAGACGTACAGCTTGCCCTCGTTGATGAGCTCACCCTGCTCGTCCATGATCACGTGCGGGAATGCGAAGCGCACGCCGGTCGACTTGCCGATCCAGTTGGCCTGCATGATGCGCACGCGCTCCGGCCACCCCGGCAGCTTGTGTTCGACGTGGTCCAGCAGTTCGTCGGCGTAGTCCGTGATGCGCACGTAGTACATCGGGATCTCGCGCTTTTCGACGGTCGCGCCCGAGCGCCAGCCCTTGCCGTCGATGACCTGCTCGTTCGCGAGCACGGTCTGGTCGACCGGGTCCCAGTTCACGGTGCCGGTCTTCTGGTAGATGATGCCCTTCTCGAGCATCTTGAGGAACATCCACTGGTTCCACTTGTAGTAGTCCGGCTTGCAGGCGGTCATCTCACGCGACCAGTCGATCGCGAGACCCATCGACTCCATCTGGCCGCGCATGTGGGCGATGTTCGAATAGGTCCACTGGGCCGGCGGCACGTTGTTCGCCATCGCCGCGTTCTCGGCGGGCATGCCGAAGGCGTCCCAGCCCATCGGCATCAGCACGTTGTAGCCGTTCATCCGCAGGTAGCGGTACATCACGTCATTGATCGTATAGTTGCGCACGTGACCCATGTGCAGCTTGCCCGACGGATAGGGCAGCATCGAGCAGGCGTAATACTTGCCTTTCGGGAAACGCGGGTCGTTCTCGACGGCTTTATACGCGTCGATCGACTTCCAGTAGGCCTGCGCGGCCTGTTCGACTTCGGCTGGACTATATTTTTCTTGCATGATGTTCTGCAGACTGAAAGAGGTGAGCAGAACATTATATCGTGTCACATGACAAGCGACCTATCGCAGTTCGAGCTCCAGCGCCGCCTTCTCGCCATAGTCCTCGTAGCGCTCGTTGATGCCGATAATGCAAAAGGCCATCTCTTCCAGCACGTCCGGCGCCCGTTCGCGCAGGGCCTCCGAGTGCGTCACGACGATGTGCAGCACCTCGTCCTTCTTCAGGCGGACGCTGCTCATGCCGTCTTCGTCGCGCAGATAGCTCAGGCAATCGACCCAGGAATCCATCGTGTGCGGGTACGAATCGGGAAAGCCGAACGCACGCTGGCTCTCGACGTGAAAGCTTTCCGCATCGGTGATCGCGGCGCCGTTGAGCTCGACGGTGGCCATGGAAAGTCTCCTGTTAGGTAACGTAAAACAACGTCGCCCCTGCGGAGGCAGGGGCCCAAGTTCTGCAGGCGTTGTCGATCCGCGTACGAAATTGGGTTCCCGCCTTCGCGGGAACGACGGAGATATATGCCAGTATGCCAGCAGATCGCCGGCAAAGCCGTCCAGTTCGGCGGGCGTGTGCGGGTCAGGCCTTGAGGCCGAGGACGTCCTGCATGTCGTACAGACCCGTTGCCTTGTCGGCAATATACCGCGCGGCGCGCAGCGAGCCCTGGGCGTAGCTGACGCGGCTGCTGGATTTGTGGCTGATCTCGATGCGCTCGCCGATACCGGCGAACAGCACGGTGTGGTCGCCCACGATGTCGCCGCCGCGCACGGTGGCGAAGCCGATCGTCGACGGGTCGCGCTCGCCCGTCACGCCTTCGCGGCCGTAGACGGCACATTCCTTCAGGTCGCGGCCGAGGGCGTCGGCGATCACTTCGCCCATCTTGAGCGCGGTGCCGGACGGGGCATCGACCTTGTGGCGGTGGTGGGCTTCGACGATCTCGATGTCATAGCCCTCGGAGAAATTCTTGGCCGCCATTTCCAGCAGCTTCAACGTGACGTTCACGCCGATGCTCATGTTCGGGGCGAACACGATCGCGGTCTTTTCGGCGGCGGCGCGGATGGCGGCCTTGCCGGCGTCATCGAAACCGGTGGTGCCGATGATCATCTTGATGCCGTGCGCGGCGCAGTATTCCAGGTGGTGCAACGTGCCTTCCGGGCGCGTGAAATCGATCAGGAAGTCGGCGTCCGCCAGGCCCTTGGCCAGGTCGGACTGGATCACGACACCGGTCAACTGGCCGGAAAACGCGCCGGCGTCCGAATTGATGAACGGGTTGCCTTCGCGGTCGAGGGCGCCGGCCAGGACGGCGTCCGGTGCGGCGGCGATGGCTTCGATCAGCATGCGGCCCATGCGGCCGCTCGCGCCGGCAACGGCGATTTTCAGTTGGGTCATATTATTGTCCTCCGCCGCCTTTCGCAGCCTCGTCGCGCTTGCGCTTGAGCTCGTCCAGCGATTCCTGCTCGGTCTTGGTTTCGTATTTCGAGATGCCGATCAGGCGATTGATGTATTCGCGTTCCGTCGGCAGGTTGCCGCCGTCGAAGTGGTCGACCTTGTCGTCCTTGAAGTAGACGGTGACGCGGCTGGTGGTCAGCTCGCCGTTGCCGCGCGCAAGGTAGAACGGGTAATCCCAGCGGTCCTTGTGGAAGGCGTCCTGCAGCAGCGGGGTGCCGAGAATGAATTTCACCTGGTCGCGGGTCTGGCCGACCTTCAGCTGGTTCAGCATTTCCTGCGACACGAAATTGCCCTGCTGGATGTCCGGGCGGTACGGCGAGAAGATCCAGAGGAATTTCTGCAGCTGGGTGACGGTCGTCGTCTGCGCGCCCGAATTCGCGATTGCCGCCGACTTGCCGGCATCGGCGGCGACCGCGGCGGGGGCGGTGCTCACCGGCTCGGCCGGCTTGGTCTGGTTACGCCAGGCCGCGCAGCCGGACAGCGCCAGCGTCATGCAGGCGAGGCCGGCCACGAGCGCTGCCCGTGCGTGGGAACGATGGAAAACGGCTTTAGTGCGCATATCTGACCTTAAAATCGATGAGGCGGGAGCTTGTAAAACGCTATATCATAAAGCACTCCGCCCATATCCGAGTAACAAAACATGAGCAACAATCCAACCGACCTGAAAGCCAGCGGCCTGAAAGCGACCTTGCCTCGGCTGAAAATCCTGGAAATTTTCCAGAACAGCGCGGTGCGGCACCTGACGGCGGAAGACGTCTACAAGACCCTGCTGAACGAAAACATGGACGTGGGCCTGGCGACCGTCTACCGGGTGCTGACCCAGTTCGAACAGGCCGGCCTCCTGAACCGCAATCACTTTGAAACCGGCAAGGCGATCTACGAGCTGAATGCCGGCTCACACCACGACCACCTCGTGTGTCTTGACTGCGGCCACGTGGAAGAGTTCTACGACGACGAAATCGAAAGCCGCCAGCAGAAGATCGCCAGCGAACGCGGCTTCAAGATCGCCGAACACGCCCTGGCCATCTACGGCCACTGCCAGAAGACGGATTGTCCGCACCGGCATTGAAGCCCGGCGCTCCCGTCAGGAGTGACTCAGCGCATTCGACAGCAGCTTGGCCGTGATGTCGACGATCGGGATCACGCGCTCGTAGGCCATGCGCGTAGGCCCGATGACACCGAGGGTGCCGACGATCTTGCCGTTCACTTCGTACGGCGCGGTGACGACACTCATCTCGTCCATCGGCACGAGCTTCGATTCGCCGCCAATAAAAATCTGCACGCCGCCGGCCTTGCTGGACACGTCGAGCAGCTGCATGAGGCCCGTCTTCTGCTCGAACATCTCGAACATCTGGCGCAGCGAGCTCATGTTGGACGACAGGTCGGCCACCGAGAGCAGATTGCGCTCGCCCGCGATGACCATGTCGTCCGTCTCGGCCAGCGCTTCGCTGCCCGCCTCCACCGCGGCCTGCATCAGGCGCCCCATGTCGTCGCGCAGCTGGCGCAGTTCGCCCGTCAGGCGCGCGCGCACCTGGTCGAACGACAGGCCGGCGAAATGCTGGTTCAGGTAATTCGCGGACTGGATCAGCTGCGCCGGCGAATAATCGACGTCGGTCAGCAGCAGCCGGTTCTGCACGTCGCCGCGCGGGTCGACAATCACGAGCAGGATGCGCTTTTCCGACAGGCGCAGGAATTCGATCTGCTGGAACGCCGATTCGCGCCGCGGGCTCTGCACGACGCCGGCGAACTGCGACAGCGACGACAGCATCTGGGCCGCGTTCGCGATCACCTTCTGCGGCTGGTGCGCGGGCAGGCGCATGCCGGCTTCCACCGCATTCTCGTCGATCTGCTGCACGGTGAGCAGGGTGTCGACGAACAGGCGGTAGCCGCGCGGCGTCGGAATACGGCCGGCCGACGTGTGCGGACTGGCGACGTAGCCCATTTCCTCGAGGTCGGCCATGATGTTGCGGATCGTGGCCGGAGAGAGATCGAGGCCGGAGATCTTCGACAGCGCGCGCGAACCGACCGGCTGGCCGTCGGCGATGTAGCGCTCGACCAGGGCTTTCAACAGGGTTTGTGCACGGTTATCGAGTTGCATGGTCTAGCCAGGATTTCGTTTCATTTATGTCATTATGCACGTTCGATCGACGGTTGTGCTTTATCCGTGCTCGCGCTTGAGCCAGTCCAGCAACTCGTCGAAGTCGCGCACGATCGCATCCGGCACCACCTCGTGCTCCAGGTGCTTCGTCGACCCCGTGCGGTTCATCCACACGGCGCGCAGGCCGGCGCGCTGGGCGCCCTGCACGTCGAGCAGCACGTCGTCGCCGACATAGACCGCATCCTCGGGTGCCACGCCCAGTTCCTTGCAGGCGGCCAGGAAGATCGCCGCGTCCGGCTTGGCCACGCCAAACTGGGACGCCGCCACCGACACCTTGAAATGGTGCGACAGGCCGATCGTGCGCAGGTCGGCGTTGCCGTTCGAGATCGAGCCGACCAGCACGCGGTTCTTCAGTTTCAGGAGGCCCGGCAGCACGTCATCGTACGGGATCACGGCATTGCGCGCGGCGAAGAACTGCGCCATCGCGTGCTCGACCTTGGCGGCATCCTCGCCGGCCTGCTGGAAGGCGTCGACGAGGCCGGCATAGCGCAGCTTGCCGAGGTCGAGCTGGAACTCGGGCTTGCGCGCCAGCAGTTCCAGGCGCGCCTGGCGCAGGGTGTCGATCGTGAAGCGCTCCGCCACGCGCGGCGCGTGCTCGCGCAGCCAGGCGAACAGCTTCTCTTCGGCCTGGAGGATCACGGGAGCGATGGGCCACAGCGTGTCGTCGAGGTCGAACAGGATGGCTTTGGGCCAGGCGCGGCGCGGGTTCATGGTCGGGATTGCGGCTCCGGAAACGAAGCTTGGAGAGTGGAAAGGGGCGGTCCAAGCATAACGAGGGCAGCGCCGAAAAGCAATGGCGCCCCGGACACGGGCTCATGGTTACACCGTGATACAAAGCCAAATAGGGCCGCGGCTTGCCAAATGCACTAAAATGATGGGTATTTTTCTATTCAGCCGTACCGGCGCAGCGTCCGCGCGCCACCCATTCCACTGTGGAGATTTTATGAAGAGCTCGATCCTGCGTGCCGGCGTTGTAGCGCTGGCATGCGCGCTGGGCCTGTCCGCCTGCGGCGGCGGGAGCGGCGACCTGTACCTGACCGGCAGCGTCTATAACGTCACCAAGGACGGCCTGGTGCTGACGAATAATGGCGGCAACGACCTGGCCGTGACGACGCCCTACACCTCGTTCCAGTTCAGCGACCGCATCTCGACCGACGACCAGTTCGACATCAAGGTCAAGGCTGTCCCGTCGAACGTCGCCAAGGTCGAGGATTGCGTCGTCAACAACGGCAGGGCGCGCGCCAACTATTACACGATCGCGCAGATCAGCGTGACCTGCACGATCCGCAAGCGCGCACTGACGGCGGCCATCAACAACCTCACGACCAGCGGCCTCGTGCTCATCAACGGCTCCGACAAGCAGACCGTCGCGGCCGGCACGAAAACCGTGACGATGTCTCCCGTGAACGAAGACGGCGCCTACGGCGTCACCGTCCTGACCCAGCCGACCGGCCAGACCTGCACCGTCAGCGGCGGCAGCAGCGGCAACGGCTCGGGCATCATGGGCGCGACCGAAACCACGACCGTCACCGTCACCTGCGCTTAAATCTGGAATCTGGAGAGACCCACATGAAGTTTTCCCTCGCGCGTCCGGCCCTCGCCCTCGCGGTCCTGGCCACGCTGGCCGCCTGCGGCGGTGGCGGCAAGGCCACGTTCCCGATCAACGTCACGGTCAGCAACCTGCAGTACTCGGGCCTGGTCCTGAGCACGAACGGCCAGGACCTGACCGTCAATCCGCCGGCCACGGCCGGCCAGGATGTCGTCCTGACCTTCCCGAACCAGCTCGAATACGGCCAGGAATATGAGGTCATCCCGAAAGGCGCGACCGTCGTCAACCACACTGCCTCCGGTGGCGCCCAGCCGAAGCACCAGACCTGCTCGCAGAGCCTGTTCCCGGCGTACGGCACGGCCGGCCAGCTGGCCAAGATCGACATCCGCTTCGTCTGCTCGATCAACACCTACGAGCTCTCGGGTACCGTCAAGGGCCTGACCGGTACCGGCCTTGTCCTGGCAAACGGCAGCACGACCGGCACCATCGCCGTCAGCCCGGTGCTGGACGCCAACCAGAAGCCGACCGGCGCCGACATCCAGCTCTTCATGAATCCGGTGCCGTACAACACGACCTATGGCGTGACGGTCCTGACGCAGCCGACCAACCCCGCCCAGACCTGCAAGGTCACCGGCGGCGCGAACGGCTCGGGCGGCGGCACGATGGACGATGCGGCGGAAGCGGCCGGTGGCGTGAAGAACCTGGTCGTGACCTGCGTCAATAACTAAGCCTCGAGAGAATGGATGAGATATCGCAAATTCTTATAACGAATATGCGAAACAAAAATTGGACTGATATGCTGTAGCGCAGCATAATAGTACCTGTCTCCTCCAACTCTCCTCAGAAAGAATTGGATTTAAGCCCGCCTCAACAGCGGGCTTTTTTTTCGCCCATGCGGCAAAGGGCAGGCAATAATCGTCCCTGCGGCGGCCTGCCGTCGCGGCGGATCAAGGTCTGCGGGGTACCGGCGGAGGTGCCGGCCAAGTTTCTGTATCTTCTGGTGCGATGGCCTCTGGGGCCAAGGTCGAACGGCGCTCTCGAGCTGCGCGTTCTTCGTCTTCACTGCCGGGCGGCAGCTGCTTCGATATGGCGTGTTACAGGCGCTTCGCGGTGACCTTGACGACGGCCATCTGCTGGCCTTCGATCGTCACTTGCGCATCGTAGCGCTCATGCTTGGCGATGCTGGCGGCGTGCGCGGCGCTGGTGACGCCCACGAGGACGGCGGCGGCGAGGAAGATGGCTTCCATGTTTTTCAGGATGTTCATTTGCGTTCTCCTTGACGTGTTCAGATGGCGGCTTTGTCGACGGCGCCCAGGCGCTTCGCGGTCACTTTGACGACGGCCATCTGCTGGCCTTCGATCGTCACCTGCGCGTCGTAACGCTCGTGCTTGGCGATGCTGGCGGCGTGTGCGGCGCTCGTCACACCCACGAGGACGGCGGCGGCGAGGAAGATGGCTTCCATGTGTTTGAGGACGTTCATTTTGGCTCTCCTTGAAGGTTTCGTTTCGTTGATGGTGTCACTTTAGGCGCGCGCCCCCTTCCCTTCCACCGGTGTGCGACGAAACGCAAAAAACACGGGATAAAAGGTGTAAAAGGCGGATGGTGCGTTGCCGCATGCGCGGCGGACGCATGAGAACGCTCAACAACCGGGCCGGACTCGCTGGCGATACTCGTCGAGGGCACAAAGGGGGGAACATGGATCGGCAAAACATCCTGGAACTCGAGGCAGACGGGGCCGGAACGCACTTGGCGACGGTGCGGGCCTGGAATGCGCTGGCGCTGCGCACGCTCGGCGCCGCGCCATCCGCGCGTGCGCTCGCCCTCGTGCATACCTGCATGTACAACGCGTGGGCGGCCTACGATGACAACGCCCGCCAGACCGCGCATGGCGTGGCCGTGCGGCTGCCACATGCCGCGCGCGACGCCGCCAGCAAGGCCGCCGCGATGGGTCATGCAGCCCATGCCGTCCTCGCCGGCCTGGACGCCGACGCCGGCACGGAGGCGGGTCCGTTCACGCCGGAGGGCATCGGCCGCACACAGGCGGCGGCGATCCTCGACGTCCGCCACCGCGACCAGCCGTTCGCGCTGATGCCGGCCGAGGTCCGCCCGGCCGTCGCCGCACGGCCGCTGGCACTCGTCGAGGTCTGGTGCGACGTGGCGCAGCGCGTGTCCATCCGTGACGGACATGACGACGACCGCGACGTGCTGCTGTTTTTCGCGCTGGCCAATGCGCTGGCCGACGCGGACGACGCCGCGCGCGACGGCCCTGGCGCCGCCTTTGCGGCCGCCGAGGTGCTGCGCCGCTTCACGGGCAGCGACCGCCTGGACGCGGCCGCCACGTTCACGGACGTGGCCCGGCAGGCGGGCGCTGGCCCCGCTCAGGAAGTGGGAAGAAAGATCGGCGCGCGCGTGTTCGACAAGGCGCGCCGGTACTGGCAAGGACGGCTGTAACGCGTCTTACGGACGCGACGTGGTACCGGACGACTGGCTCGCGCCGGTGCCCGAGCCGCCGGCGCTGCCTTTCGCCGAACCGCTCGCGCTGCCCTCGACGGCCACGCTGCCGTTCATGGACGACGCCGTGTCACGGACCGAGCCGACGGCGCCACGCGCGGTCCCTGCCGCCTCGCCACGGGCCGCGGCCGCGCGGTCGCGTGCCTGGCCTGCCGCACCGCGGACGGTCCCTGCCGCTTCGCTGCCGGAACTCGCCATACGCTCGCGTGCCTGGCCCGCCGCTCCGCCCAGCGCACCGGTGATGGCACCGCTATCGACGCTCGCCGAGCCGGAGCCGTCTGCGCGGCCCGATGCCCGGCCACTACCCGCATCGACCGATGCCGAACGCTCGGCGCCGGCCGTGCCGGCGAGGCTGCCGGTGAGGTTGCCGGTACCTGCCAGCAGGCCCGGCCGCTGTGCCGGTGCGGCGCTACCGGACGCACTGTCCGCCGCCTGCTGGCTGGCGGCGCGGCTCGCGCGGCCGGCCGCCTCGCCGCGCACGCCATCCGCCGTATCGCGCAGCGTGCCGCCCATCGTGTGCATACGGCCCATGTCGTTCATCCGGCTCATCCCTCCCAGGCCGCCAACGGAACCGCCCAGCGAGCCGCCCAATGAACCGCCGAGCCCGCCGCCGAGCAGTTGGGCGTGGGCCTGGGTGGCGAGACCGAGGGCGAGGACGAGGGCGAGGTATTTGGCTTTCATGACTGTTCTCCTTGTGATGGGGCGGTGCATCTCACCGCCGATACAAGGAAAACGGATGGGCTCGCCGTTTTCTTCCATCCCTTCGAAAAAAATTTTCAGCGCAGGTCCGCCGGGTCCGTGCGCAGGCTCGCGCCGACGATGCCGTAGCCGGTCTCGTCGTTCGCGACGGCCCCGCCGGCCTCGCGCGCGAGCGCATCCACGGCACGCGCGGCGGCGGCCCGGTCCGGCCGGGGCAGGCGCTGCGCCAGCAGGGCCGCGACAATGGGCGCCGCGAACGACGTGCCGCGCACCTGGCGGTACGGCGGCGTGCCCGGCGCGGCACTCACCATCTGGCTCCCCGGCGCGGCGAATTTCACCTGCGGTCCGCGCGCCGCTTCCGGCAGCGGCCGTCCGCGCCGGTCGACACCCGTCACGCCCACGACGCCGGGGTAACTGGCCGGGTACAGCGGCGGCGCCGCCGGCCCATCGTTGCCGACGGCGGCCACGAGCAGGTGTCCGCGCGCCTGCAGCGCGGCGACGGCGCGCGCCAGCAGCACATTGGCCGGGCCGACGAGGCTGATGTTGACGACGCCGACGGCCTGCTGGTCCAGCCAGCCCAGCGCGGCGGCGATGCGGTCGGCCGCGCCGCCCACCGGGCTGCCGCAGTACACGTCGGCCGCGTACAGGCTGGCCCCCGGCGCCGCGCCGCGCAGGTGGTCGGAGCGCCCGACCATCAGCGCCGCCACCGCGGTGCCGTGCGGCGCGGGAATCTCCTGGCCGCCGCAGCCCCAGCGCACGATCGCGGCGTCCTCGAACACGGGGTGGGCGCCGTCGACGCCGCTGTCGACGAGGCCGATGCGCACGGCAGCCCCCTCACCGGCGCGGGTGCCGCCCGCTTCTCCACTGCCCGTGTAGACGTGGTTGAAGTCGTAACTGCCTGCCGGATCGATCGCGCGCAGCCGCTCGACCATGGCCGCCGTCGACGCGCCGGACGGCAGGCGCAGCACCACCATGCGCTCGCCCAGCCCCGGCAGCATCTCGTCGCGCACGACCGTCGCGCCGGCGTCCCGCGCCGCCTGCAGGGCCGCCTCCGACGGCGCGCCCGCCAGCACCTCGCCGCGCAATGCAGGCTCGCCGCGCGGGTCGGCCTCGACCTGGTCCGGATGGTCGCGCAGCAGGCGCCGGACGGTGTCGAGGCGCAGGCTGCCGAGATCCGGCAACGGCGCGCGGTCGAGCAACCGGTCGACCGGGCGCCGCAGCCCGTCCAGCCCCAGCGGACCGATCCGGTTCGGCAGCGGCAGCGACGGCAGGCCCAGTTGCGCATGCGCGGACGCCATGCTGCACAGGAGCGCCACGGCAACGACACCACGCATATTTACAAGGGGGAATTTCATGGGCGGATCATATATGATTAACCGGAATACCTGATCAACGAACGGCGCAGGGAAGAAAATCCATGTGCGGATCGTTTACCTGAAGAGACACCATGCTTGCCGACGACATCGCCGCCCTGCTGCCCCGCATGCGCCGCTTCGCGCGGGCGCTGACCTTTCATCGCGAAGACGCGGACGACCTCGTCCAGATCGCGATGGAGCGCGCGCTCGGCCGCAGCGAGCAGTGGGAACCGGGGACGCGGCTCGACAGCTGGCTGTTCCGCATCATCAAGAACGCGTGGATCGACGAAGTGCGCAGCCGGACGCGGCGCGCGGAGTTGTTCGCGCCCGAGGAGGAAGGCGAACATGTGGGCGACGACACGGCGCAGGCGCACCAGCAGCGGCTCGCGCTCCAGAAGGCGATCAGCCTGCTGTCCGAGGAGCACCGGCTCGTCGTCGGCCTCGTGCTCGTGGACGGCCTGCCGTACAAGGAAGCGGCCGACGTGCTCGAGATCCCGGTCGGGACCCTCACCAGCCGCCTCGCGCGCGCCCGCGACGCCCTGCAGCAACTCCTCGCCGACCCGACACGAAGGACACCATGACGTATTCCGATGACACCCTGATGGCCTATGCCGACGGCGAGCTCGATCCCGCCGAACGGGCCGCCATCGAACAGGCGATGCGCACCGATCCCGCCATCGCCGCCGCCGTGGAGCGCCACTGCGCCCTGCGCATGGACGTGGCCGCCGCGTTTGCCGGCATCCTCGACGAGCCCGTGCCCGCGCGGTTGCAGCCGCCCGCGCCTGCGAACGTGGTATCGCTGGAAGCGGCGCGTGAGAAACGAACTGAGCGCCGGGGCTGGTCGTGGCCGGAATGGGGTGCGCTGGCGGCCACGCTCGTCGTCGGCGTCCTTGCCGGGAAAATGATCCCCGGCGGCGGTCCCGCCATCGCCGGCAACGGCAACCAGGTGGTGGCACGCGGGGAACTGGCGTCCGCGCTCGACCGCCAGGTCGGCGGCAAGACCGATGGCACGGTGAAGGTCGGTGTGAGCTTCGCCGCCCGCGACGGCGCCTATTGTCGCGGCTTCGTCATGGGCGCGTCGGCCGGCCTCGCGTGCCGGGAAGGCGGACAATGGCGGATTCCCGTGCTGACCGAGGCGGAGAAGGAAGCGTCGGGCGGCTACCGCCAGGCCGGCAGCGCGTTGCCGCCGGCCGTGCTGGACGCGATCGACGCGCGCATCGCGGGCAAGCCGCTCGACGCTGCGGGTGAGGAAGCGGCGCGGGCGCGCGGCTGGCAGCCCGGCCGATAAATGTCAGGCTTGCGGCTTGAGGATGTTGGCCAGCGCCACGTACTGCTCGAGCCCCACGGCTTCCGGACGGGCGCCCGGGTCGATGCCCGCGTCGACGAGCTGCTGTTCGGTGAACATGCCGGCCACGCAGTTGCGGATCACCTTGCGACGCTGCGAGAATGCCTTCTGCACGACGGCTTCCAGCGTCTTGGCATCGGCCGGCAGCTGGCGCTTCGTCGGCACCATGCGCACGATGGCGGAATCGACTTGCGGCGGCGGATCGAACGCCGTCGGCGGCACGATGAACAGCAGCGCCATGTCGTAGCGCCACTGGAGCATCACGGACAGGCGGCCATAGGCCTTCGTGCCCGGCTCCGCCACCATGCGCTCCACGACCTCTTTCTGCAGCATGAAGTGCTGGTCCTCGATGACGTGGGCGTAGTCGGCCAGGTGGAACAGCAGCGGGCTGGAGATGTTGTACGGCAGGTTGCCCACCACGCGCAGCTTCTTCCCTTCCGGGACGGGGATGCTGCCGAAGTCGAACTTCAGCGCGTCGCCCGAGTGAATGGTCAGCCGTTCGCGCGGATACGCTTTTTCCAGGCGCGCGACGAGATCGCGGTCCAGTTCGACCACGTGCATGTGGTCGAGCTCCTTGAGCAGCAGCGCCGTCATCGCGGCCAGGCCCGGGCCGATTTCGACCATGGTATCGCCGCGGCGCGGATCGATCCCTTCGATGATGTCGTGGAGGACGTGGTCGTCGGTCAGGAAGTTCTGGCCGAAGCGCTTGCGGGCTACATGTTTCATTGTCTTATGCGGGTTGTTGCTGTTGTGCGCGCACCATGGCGACGGCGACGCGGATCGCCTCTTCCATGCTGCCGCAATCGGCCTGGCCGAGGCCCTGGGCAGCGAGATCGAGCGCCGTGCCGTGGTCGACGGACGTGCGGATCAGCGGCAGGCCGAGGGTGATGTTGACGCCGCGGCCGAACGTGGCGTACTTGAGCACGGGCAGGCCCTGGTCGTGGTACATGGCCAGCACGGCGTCGGCATCCTGCAGGTATTTTGGTTGAAACAGCGTGTCGGCCGGATACGGGCCGCGCGCGTCGATGCCGCGGTTGCGGGCGTCTTCCAGCACAGGCGTGATCACGTCGATCTCTTCGCGGCCCAGGTAGCCGTTCTCGCCTGCGTGCGGGTTCAGCCCCGTCACGAGGATCCGCGGCGCCGCGATGCCGAACTTGCGCACGAGGTCCGCGTGCAGGATGTCCAGCACCTGCGTGAGGCTGTCCTTCGTGATCGCCGCGGGCACGTCTTTCAAGGGCAGGTGCGTCGTGGCCAGCGCCACGCGCAGATACGGTTGATCGTTCCCCGGCGAACCGGCCAGCATCATGACGACCTTGGGCGTATCCGTCTTCTCGGCCAGGTATTCCGTGTGGCCGGAAAACGCGACACCGGCATCGTTGATGGTGCTCTTCTGCAGCGGCGCCGTGACGATGGCATCCCACCAGCCGGCCCGGGTACCCTCGATCGCGAGATCGAGCGTGACCAGCACGGCGCGGCCGTTGGCGGCATCCAGCTTGCCCGGCACGACGTGCGCATCGAGCGGCACGTCGACGACGGGAATGATGTCCGGACCGAAGTGCGGCAGGCCGCTGTGGCGCAGGGCCAGCGTGGAGATCGCGGACAGGCGGATGCTTGGGTCGATCAGGCTCGCCGTGAGAGACAGGAAGGCGGCATCGCCCACGAGCACGCAGCGGGACTCGCCGCGCAGCGCCCACGCGGCGCGGATCGAGATCTCCGGACCGATGCCGGCCGGCTCGCCGACCGTGATCGCCAGCGTGGGACGTAGGCTCGAGGCCACTTACTTGTCCTCGCGGAACTCGACGTAGGCGCGGTCGCGGACTTGGCGGCTCCAGTCTTCCAGCGCTTCCTGGCGCTTGCGGTCGGTGAGGACCTGGCGCGCGGCCGAGCGTTCCTTCTCCTTCGACACGTCTTCCGCCTTGCGCTCGATGACCTGGACGAGGTGCAGGCCCAACGGCGTCTTGATGATGTCGGACACTTCACCCGGCTTCAGCGCGTTCATCGGGTTCTCGAATTCCGGCATCGCGTCGCCCGGGAACAGCCAGCCCAGGTCGCCGCCCTTCGAGGCCGAGCCGTCGTTCGAGAACTGGCGTGCCATGTCTTCGAACGTCGCCTGCTTGCTGTCGATCTTCTGCTTGATCTCGGCGAGCTTCTTGCGGGCGTCGTCCTCGCTCTGCGTCGGCGTGATCTTCAGCAGGATGTGGCGTGCGTGCGTCTGCTGCACGACGGCCTGGTCGGCCTTCTGCGCATCGGCCAGCTTGCGCTGGTCGACGAGTTTGATGATGTGGAAGCCGACGTTGGTGCGGATCACCGGCGTCACCTGGCCCGGCTTCAGCTTGTGCAGTTCGCTCGCGAAGATCGGAGGCAGGCGGTCCGGGTCGCGCCAGCCGACGGAGCCGCCTTTCAGCGCGTCCGGCGAATCGGAATACGTGGCGGCGATCTTGGCGAAGTCGGCACCCGTGCGCAGCTGGCGCGCCACTTCATCGGCGCGCGCCTTGCGGGCGGCGATCTGTTCGGGCGACGCGTTTTCCGGGATGCGCACGAGGATCTGCGAGATGTCCATCTCCACGCGGTCGGCGGCGGCGGCCTTCTCGGCGGCCATGTACGTGTCGATCTCGGCGTCCGTCACCTGGATCTTGCTGTCGACTTCATGCTCGATCAGGCGCTGCATCATGATCTCGTTGCGGATCTGCTCGCGGAACTGGGAGAACGCCAGGCCGTCCTTCTCCATCGCGTTGCGCATGTCCTGCACGGTCATCTTCTGGTTCTCGGCGATGCGGCCGATGGCGCGGTCGAGCGTCGTGTCGTCGACGCGCACGCCCATTTCCTTGGCCAGCTGGAGCTGGGCGCGTTCGGTGATCATCGCCTCGACGACCTGGCGGCGCAGGTCTTCCTCGGCCGGCATCTGGGCACCCTGCGCCTTCAGGCGCTGGGTGATCTCGGCCATGCGCTGCTCGACTTCGCGCTTGGTGATGACTTCGTCGTTGACGATCACGTACACGGAATCGATGACGTGGGCGCTGCTCGACGCCGGCGGCAGGAAGCCGGTGCCCGGCTTGGCGGCCGGCGCTCCGGTGGATGGTGCAGCCGCGGCAGGAGCCGCCGGCTTGGCCTGGGCCAGGACATCGCCGGTGGCGAGGGCGCACAGCAGCACCGCCGCGAGCTTGATCTGGTGCGGGCGGAGCGGAGACAGACGGGTAGTACGCATATTCAGGGAAGCACTCATTTCAGGTATCTGGTTGTCCATGGCCCGGTCAGGGGCGGCCGACGTTGGTGTTCAGCCGGGTGTAGCCGGGAATGCTCTTGTTGAAAGTGTCCAGCGCGTTACCGAAGCCCAGGCGCGACAGGCCGTTCAGCTCGAGCTGGAAGAAGCTCGTCGTCGAGACGGTCTGCGCGGCCGTCACGAAACGCTGCGCGCCCATGCGGAACACCCAGCAATCCGCCTTGTACTCGAGCCCCACGAGGCTCTCGAGCAGCTTGCGGTCGCGCACCGAGTAGCTGACCCGGCTCACGCCATACCAGCGTTGCGACAGCGGCCACTGGCCGGAGACGTCGGCGTTGCGGAAGCCGTTGGCGAGGCCGAAGGTGTCGCGCTGGAAGCGGTATTCGACGTTCAACACCTTCATCGGGGCCGGCTGCCACTGCATCCCGACGTTCGAGCTGTACAGGCTGCGCGCCTGTGCATCGTATTGTACGCCGCTGTCGAAGGTCCACGACTCCGAAATGCGGCCCGACGCCGCCACCAGCGCGTCCGACCGCTTCTGGTTGCTTTGCTCGTTCGCGTTCAGGCGCACGCGCGGATCGGCGAAGTAATAGCGGCTGCCGACCGCGAGGCGCAGGCGCTCGGCGCCGTTGGACTCGATGAAGCGCGAGACGATCGCCGCCGTCAACTGGTTCGCATCCGACACCTTGTCGGCGCCGACGAAGCGGTTTTCCGTGAACAGCTGGGCATAGTTGAAGCCCGCGATGCCCGTGTCGAAGTTCGGGATGTCGGCCTGGTCCTTGTACGGCGTGCGCACGTAGAACAGGCGCGGTTCCAGGGTCTGCGTGCCGTCCGGCCCGAACAGCGACGACTTGCGCTCGAACACGAGGCCGCTGTCCAGCGAGAACGTGGGCAGCACGCGCGAGATCTTGTCGTCCGCGCCGACGGCGTTGTGCGTCAGGTTGTACTGGGTCGCGTGCAGCATCAGCTTGGGCGTGACGAACCAGCCCGGATGCACCCACGGATAGCTCACCTGCGCCACCATGTTGGCACGGTCGCCCTGCACCTGCTTGTCGTCCGGGTGCGTGAAGCGCGTGGCTTCCGCGTCCACCGCCCAGTCGAAGCCGCCCAGCACGTCGTAGCGGCCGGCGTGGAAGTTAATCGTCGGCAGGCGGTTGTACGGCGTGGCCACGGTCAGGTCCGGATTCGCGACGGCGCCCGGGTCCTGCAGCACCTGGTAGCTCTGCACGCGGGCCGTCAGGTTCCAGTACTTGCCGTAGTAGTCGGTGCGCAGCTCGCGCAGCAGCTGGCGCTCCGCACTGGCCGCGACGGTGCGCGAGAAGTCGGACGGGTATTCGTTGTCGGACGCCGCGTGCGCATTCCAGCCGTACGTCCAGTTGGGCGCCAGGAACTGGTTGTGCAGCGTGTCGACCCACCAGCGGTTGCGGTGCGCCAGCCGGTCGTTGGCGAGATATTCGACGTGCGTCTCGCCGTGGTACGGGCCGCGGTCCGTCTCGCCCAGGTAGCGTCCCGTCGCGCCCAGCTGCAGGCCGCGCGCGAAGATGTAGCGCGGGAACACCGTCAGGTCGCGGTTGGGCGCGATGTTGAAGTAATACGGCACCATCAGTTCGGCCGAGCCCTTGGAACCGGCGCCGAGCGTGGGCGGCAGCCAGCCGGAGCGGCGCGCGCCGGACAGCGAGAACGACATCGCGGGCAGGCCGATGATGGGCACGTCCTTGAAATAGATGATCGTCTTGCCGGCCGTGCCGACGTCGCGGCCCTGGTCCAGGCGCAACGTGCTGGATTTAAGATACCAGTCCGGATCGGGGCCTTCGCACGTGCTGTACGTGCCGTCGACGACGACGGCCTGGTCCTCGCCCAGGAAGTTGATGCGCTGCGCCTTGCCCTGCGCATTGTTCAGCGCCAGGCGATATTCGGGGTGCAGCACCCAGCCTTTACCCGTTTCCAGGTTCAGCTGCAGTGCGTCGCCCTTGTAGCGGTCGCCGAAGCGCCACATCGTGATGTGGCCTTCCGCCGTGACCTCGTCGTCGACGCGGCGGTAGCACGCCGTGTCCGCCGTGACGCCGGTGGCGCCGCGCGTGATCTCGACGTTGCGCACCATGTTCAGGATGCGGTCCGGACGGCCGTCGAACTCCTCGGCGCGCATCGTGATCGGCAGGTCCTGCTCGTCGGGGCGGGGGACGCCGGTGTCGCCGTCTGAGCATACAGCGGTCCCGTGGCCACGGCCACGAGGGCGGACACAGCGGCGGCAATTCGCCGCGGCGGGAAAGGTAGGGCCGTCATCCAGCTCATGAAAGATCGCGTTGCACCATGGAGGGCGATTGTTTGGATTGAATCCCTTATTATAGGGGAATTCGTGCGGCACGGTCGCGTTAGTCGGCCCAGCGGTAATGATCCCTGATCGCGACGGCAGACCATAACCCTTTGATTTTCAAAGGGAAATGATTTTTACCGATAGATACAATTTTAACAATGGGATCTTTCCCACCTCGGCCCCGGATAGTCCGACGCACAGGGAAATGGCGTATCATTACACCCGAACCGCCCCTGCCCGATTGCATGGGCAAACTTACAACTCCAGTCACCAACCCGTTCACCGGGACGCTTCATGTCTTCTTCGCCTCAACACGTTCCCTCCGCCTCTGACAAGGATGCCCGCCTCGCCCAGCTGACCGAATGGCTCGTCTCGCTGGACCTGGTCGACGTCGCCAGCCTGCGCCCCGCGTCGGCCGATGCGAGTTTCCGCCGTTACTTCCGCCTCGATGTTGTGCCGGCGCTACGCGACAAGCTGGGTGATACGCTCATCGCCATGGACGCCCCGCCGGAGCGCGAAAACGTGCCGGCCTTTATCCACGTCGACGGCCTGCTGCGCGACGCCGGCGTCACCGTGCCCGCCATCGTGGCCCGCAACGTGGAAGCCGGCTTCCTGGTGCTGTCCGACCTCGGCACGACGACCTACCTGCAACGCCTGGACGTCGACAACGCCCCGTTCATGTACTCGGACGCCATCGACGCCCTCATCAAGTTCCAGATGGCCAGCCAGGCCGGCGTGCTGCCGGAATTCGACCGCGCGTTCGTGCTGCGCGAACTGAACATCTTCCCCGAATGGTTCATCGAGCGTCACCTGGGCGCGCAGCTGAACGACATCCAGCGCGCCCAGCTGGACAAGGTGTTCGAGGCGATCACGGCGAACGTGCTGGCGCAACAGCAGGTTTACATGCACCGCGATTTCCATTCGCGCAACCTGATGTTCCTCGACCAGGGCAACCCGGGCGTGCTGGATTTCCAGGACGCCGTCTTCGGCCCCGTCACCTACGACCTGGCCTCGCTGCTGCGCGACGCCTACATCCAGTGGGACGAGGAATTCGTGCTGGACTGGGTCGTGCGTTACTGGCAAAGCGCGAAGCAGGTCGGCCTGCCCGTCAATCCGGACATCGACGCGTTCTACCGCGACTTCGAATACATGGCCCTGCAGCGCCATCTGAAAATCCTCGGCATCTTCTGCCGCCTGAACTACCGCGACGGCAAATCCAACTACATGGGCGACCTGCCCACGGTGATGGACTACGTGCGCAAGACCGCCAACCGCTACACCGAACTCAAGCCGCTCCTGCGCCTGCTCGACGCGCTCGAGGACAAGGCGCCGCAGGTCGGCTACACCTTCTGAAGACAAGCCGATGAAAGCCATGATCTTCGCCGCCGGCCGCGGCGAGCGGATGCGTCCGCTGACCGACACCTGCCCCAAGCCCCTGCTCAAGGTGCGGGGCCGTCCTCTCATCACCTGGCACGTGCTGAACCTCGTGCGCGCCGGTATCAAGGACATCGTCATCAACCATTCCCACCTCGGCCACATGATCGAGGAAGAACTGGGCGACGGCAGCCGCTACGGCGCGCGCATCGTCTACTCGCACGAGCCGACGCCGCTGGAAACGGCCGGCGGCATCGCCAACGCGCTGCACCTGCTCGGCGACGAACCGTTCCTGGCCGTCTCCGGCGACATCTACGCGCCCTACTTCGACTTCGAACAGGTCCTCGATGCGCTCAAGGACGTCGACGCCGTCGGCCAAGTCATCCCGCCCGAAAAGCGCGACATCGCCTGGCTGTACCTGACGCCGAACCCGTGGCACAACCCGGACGGCGACTTCGGCCTGACGATGTACACCTTGTCCAACGAGGGCAGCCCGAAGTGGAATTTCGCCGGCATCGGTGTCTATCGTCCTGAAATGTTTGACGGGATCAAGGCTGGCGAGTTCCTGAAATTCGGCCCGCTGATGCGCAAGTTCATTGACCAGGGTCGCGTGGGCGGCGAGATCTACGACGGCCAGTGGGTCAACGTCGGCACCGTGCGCCAGCTCGAAGAACTCAACGCGCCGCCCGGCTCCGTTTTGAAGGCGGGCGCCTGATGGATTACGCCGCACGACGCGCGCGCCTGGCCGCGCAGATGCAGCCGGGCGCCGTCGCCGTGCTGCATACCGCACCGGAAGTCCTGCGCAACGGCGACAGCGACTACCCGTACCGCCACGACAGTTCGTTCTACTACCTGACCGGCTTCACGGAGCCGGAAAGCGTGCTGGTACTCGTCGCGGCAACGGACGACAAACCGGCCCGTTCCATCCTGTTCTGCCGCGAGAAGAACGTCGAGCGCGAGATCTGGGACGGCTACCGCCACGGCCCGGAAGCGGCGCGCACGGCGTTCGGCGTCGACGACGCCTACCCCATCGGCGAACTGGATACGCACATGCCGCGCATCCTCGCCAACGCGCCCGCGCTGTACTACGCGGTGGCGTCGAACGCCGCCCTCGATGCGCAGGTGACGGGCTGGATCAAGGCCGTGCGCGCGCAAGGCCGCACCGGCACGACGGCGCCCGACACGTTCGTCAACCTGGTGCCGCTGCTGGACGAGATGCGGTTGATCAAGGACGCCGACGAACAGGCGCTGATGCTGCGCGCCGGCGAGATCTCGGGCGGCGCGCACGCCCGCGCGATGCGCGCGGCAAAGCCCGGCATGTTCGAGTACGAACTGGAAGCGGAACTGCTGTACGCCTTCCGCAAGCACGGCGCCCAGTTCCCGGCCTACACGCCGATCGTGGCGTCCGGCCCGAACGCCTGCATCCTGCACTACAACGTCAACGACCGGCAGATGCAGGACGGCGACCTTGTGCTGATCGACGCCGGCTGCGAGCTCGATGGCTACGCATCCGACATCACCCGCACGTTCCCGGTGAATGGCCGGTTCACGGACGCCCAGCGCACGCTGTACGAACTGGTACTGGCCGCGCAGGACGCCGCCTTTGCCGCCATCGCGCCGGGCCGGCCGTACAGCGCCTTCCACGAAGCGGCGCTGCGCGTGCTCGTGCAGGGCATGCTGGACCTGGGCCTGATATCGAACCATGCCACCGTCGACGACGCCATCGCAAACAAGGCCCACGTCCCGTTCTACATGCACGGCACGGGCCACTGGCTCGGCATGGACGTGCACGACGTGGGTGCTTACCGCGACGTGACCGTGCCCGAAAAACCTTCGCGGCCGCTGCAAGAGGGCATGGTCGTGACCGTGGAACCGGGCATCTACGTGCGCCCGGCGGACGGCGTGCCGGAACGCTTCTGGCACATCGGCATCCGCATCGAGGACGACGTCGTCGTGACGCAGGACGGTTATCGCCTGCTGACGGCGTCCGCGCCGAAGACGGTGGCCGAGATCGAGGCGATCGTGGGGACGGCGCATGGCTGAAGATCTGGATCTGCACGTCGATGTCGCGATCTGCGGCGCGGGACCGGTCGGCCTCGCGCTGGCCGCGCTGATGGCGCGCCGCGGCGTCGAGCCGAAGCGCATCGCGCTCGTGGATGCGAAGGCGCTGGGCCAGGCGATCTCGGACCCGCGCTCGATCGCGCTGTCGTGGGGCAGCCGCCAGCTGCTGGTCGACGTGGGCGCCTGGGCCAACGTGCAGCCGCACGCGACACCGATCCACCAGATCCACGTGTCGCGCCGCGGTCACCTGGGCCGCAGCATGATGGACCGTGCCGAACACGATCTCGACGCGCTGGGCTATGTGGCGCGCTACGGCGACGTCGTCGACGCGCTGGTGCGCGCCTGCGACCGCGCGGGCGTGCAGAGCTTGCGGCCCGTGCGCGTGGCGGCATTGCACGAAGACCGCGACGGCGTCGTGCTCGACCTGGACGATGGACGCAAGCTGCATGCGAAGGTGGCCGTGCAGGCCGAGGGCGGCGTGTTCGGCGAACAGGCGGAACGCACCCAGCGGCGCGACTACGCGCAGACTGCCGTCATCGCACGCGTGTCGACGAGCCAGCCGATCCCGCACCGCGCCTTCGAACGCTTTACGGACGAGGGCCCGCTCGCGCTGCTGCCGCAGGACGGCGCGGACGGCCATCAATATGCGCTCGTGTGGTGCGTGCGGCCGGAACGTGCGCAGCAGCTGCTGGACCTGGGCGAAGCCGACTTCCTGCGCCAGCTGGGCGACGCATTCGGCGAACGTCTCGGCACCTTTACGCGCGCCTCGGAACGGGCGGCGTTTCCGCTCGGGCTGAATGCCGATCCGCGTTTCAGCGCACGCACGGTCGCCATCGGCAATGCGGCGCAGACCTTGCACCCGGTCGCGGGACAAGGTTTGAATCTCGGCCTGCGCGATGCGGCCGTGCTGGCGCGCCTGCTGGCACGCGGGATCGACCAGGATCACGGCATCGCGGACGCGCTGGCGCGCTTCGCGGAAGAGCGTGCGCGTGACCGCGGCGCCATCATCCGCACGACGGATGCGATGGCGCGCGTGTTCGCGGATACGGGGCCGCTGCAGCCCCTGTTCGGGCTCGCGCTGGCGGCGCTGGATACCGTCAAACCAGCGCGGATGTTGTTGGCCGAATTGATGATGTTCGGCCGCCGCTGATTACTCCACCGCCTTCACCATCGACTCGATCACCTTCTTCGCATCGCCGAACACCATCATCGTGTTCGGCTGATAGAACAGATCGTTGTCCAGCCCCGCATACCCCGACGCCATCGACCGCTTGTTGACGATGATGCTCTTGGCTTTATAGGCCTCCAGGATCGGCATCCCCGCGATCGGCGATTTCGGATCCTTCGCGGCCGGGTTCACGACGTCGTTCGCGCCCAGCACGAGCACGACGTCCGTCTGGCCGAATTCGCCGTTGATGTCTTCCATCTCCGCCACCTGGTCATACGGGACTTCCGCTTCCGCCAGCAGCACGTTCATGTGGCCCGGCATGCGGCCCGCCACCGGGTGGATCGCGTAGCGCACCTGCACGCCGTGTTCCGTCAGCTTGTCGACCAGCTCCTTCACCGTGTGCTGCGCGCGCGCTACCGCGAGGCCGTAGCCCGGCACGATGATCACGGATTCCGCGTTCTGCAGGATGAACGCCGCATCTTCCGGCGAGCCCGATTTCACGGGGCGCTGTTCCTTCGCGCCGCCCGTATCTGCCGCTGCCGCCTCGCCGCCGAAGCCGCCGAGGATCACGTTGAAGAACGAACGGTTCATCGCCTTGCACATGATGTACGACAGGATCGCGCCGGATGAGCCCACGAGCGAACCCGCGATGATCAGCATCGAATTGTTCAGCGAGAAGCCGATGCCGGCCGCGGCCCAGCCCGAGTACGAGTTCAGCATCGACACCACGACGGGCATGTCCGCGCCGCCGATGGGGATGATGATCAGGACGCCCAGCACGAATGACAGCACGGCCATCACGATGTACGGCGTCCATGCCGGCGCGGCGCCGTCCGAAAAACAGAACACGAGACCCAGGCCGACGATGGCGAGGGCGACGATCAGGTTGATCATGTGCTGGCCCGGGTAGCGCACGGGCGCGCCCTGGAACAGCCGGAATTTATATTTGCCGGCCAGCTTGCCGAACGCGATCACGGAACCGGAGAACGTGACAGCGCCGACGAACGTGCCGATGAACAGTTCCAGCCGGTTGCCGAACGGGAGCCCTTCGCCGCGGGCGGCAATATTGAAAGCCCACGGCTCGGACACGGCCGCGATGGCGATGCACACGGCCGCGAGGCCGATCAGCGAGTGCATGGCGGCGACCAGTTCCGGCATCTTGGTCATCTCGACGCGCTTCGCCGCGATGGCGCCGATGGCGCCGCCGACGACGACACCCAGCAGCACGAGTCCAAAACCCATGCCGCCCGTCTGCATCTGCTCCTTCAGCTTGAACATCAGGGCGATGGTGGTGATGACGGCGATGCCCATGCCCGTCATGCCGAACGCGTTGCCCATGCGCGCGGTCGACGGCGAGGACAGGCCCTTCAGCGCCTGGATGAAGCACACGGACGCCACGAGGTACAGCAGCGTCACGACGTTCATGCTGATCATGTTCATGCGGCCTCCTTGGCATGGACGGCGTCGGCGGCATCCTTGGCGTTCGGCATCGGCTTCGCCTTCGGTTCCTTCTTCTTGAACATCTCCAGCATGCGCTGGGTGACGAGGAAGCCGCCGAACACATTCACGGCGGCCAGCGCGACGGCGATGGTGCCGGCGATCTGGCCGGTCAGGCCTTCCGTCAGGCCGGCCGCCAGCATGGCGCCGACGATGATGATGGCGGAGACGGCGTTCGTCACCGCCATCAGCGGCGTGTGCAGCGCGGGCGTGACGGTCCACACGACGTGGTAGCCGACGTAGATCGCCAGCACGAAAATGATCAGGTTGATGATGGTATGGCTGATTTCCATGACGCGTCTCCTTGATTTACGCCGCTTTGCGCAGCACGTCGCCGTCGATGGCGACGAGCACCGCGCGCACGATCTCGTCCTCGCGGTCGATGACGAGCTTCCCGTCCTTGTCGATCACGAGTTTCAGAAAGTCCAGCACGTTGCGGGCATACAGGGCCGAGGCGTCGGCCGCCACCAGCGCCGGCAGGTTCGGCTCGCCGATGATCGTCACGCCGTGCTTGACGACCGTTTTATCCAGTTCCGTCAGCGGGCAGTTGCCGCCCTGCTCGATGGCCATGTCGACAATCACGGAGCCCGGTTTCATCGCGCGTACCGTCTCTTCCGAGATCAGCACCGGCGCCTTGCGGCCCGGGATCAGCGCGGTCGTGATGACGATGTCCGCCAGCTTCGCGCGCTCGTGCACGAGCTCCGCCTGGCGCCGCATCCAGTCGGCCGGCATCGGACGCGCATAGCCGCCAACGCCTTTGGCGATCTCGCGTTCCTCGTCCGTGAGGAACGGGACGTCGATGAACTTGGCGCCCAGCGATTCCACCTGCTCCTTCACGGGCGGACGCACGTCGGACGCCTCGATGACGGCGCCCAGGCGCTTGGCTGTCGCGATGGCCTGCAGGCCGGCCACGCCGACGCCCATGATCAGCACGCGCGCCGCTTTCACGGTACCGGCAGCCGTCATCAGCATCGGCATGAAGCGCCCGTATGCGTTCGCGGCCGTGATCACGGCTTTGTAACCCGCGATGTTGGCCTGCGACGACAGCACGTCCATCGATTGCGCGCGCGTGATGCGCGGCGCCGCTTCCAGCGCGAACGACGTGATGCGCTGCTGGGCCAGTGCGGCCAGGTTGTCGGTATCGAACGGGTTCAGCATGCCGACGAGGGCGGCGCCCGGCGTCATCAGCGCACGCTCTTCCGCGTTCGGACTACGTACTTTCAGGACGAGGTCGGCCCCGAGCGCTTCCGCCGCGGTCCCGATGCGGGCGCCGGCGGCAACGTAGGCGTCATCAATCACGGAAGCATGCACGCCGGCCCCGGACTGCACGATCACTTCATGCTGGGCCGCCAGCTTCTTGACGGTTTCGGGAGTTGCTGCGACGCGCGTCTCGCCCGGCCTCGTTTCGGCCGGCACACCAATTCTCATGATGCCTCCGTAAAATTGATAAACTGTCCACAATCTAGCATGTAATGCCCCGATCAATACAGATAAGTGGTTTTTCGTAAACAGATCGGCAATTCTCATGGCATAGCCCGCCAGAACCTAGACGAACTTACAAGCTTTTTGTTTCAAATCAATATTCAAACTTGTCCGAAACTGTTGCACCGCAGCGTGCGCCCGAGCAACGCACGTTCCATCAAGGTAGAATGTCGGCTCACTACAAGGACGCGCATGACCCATACCTTCAGACCGTCAGTCACCGTCGCCGCGATCATCGAGCGCGATGGCCGCTTTCTGTTGATCGAAGAAGAAACCAGCGACGGCATCCGTTTGAACCAGCCCGCCGGCCACCTCGACCCGCACGAATCGCTCGAACAGGCGGTGATCCGCGAGGCGATGGAAGAGACGGCGCACGAGTTCATCCCGGAAGCCCTCGTCGGCATGTATCTGTCGCGCTACCACTCGAAGTCGCGCGGGCACGATGTGACGTATTTGCGCTTCACGTTCTGCGGCAAGGCCGGCAGGCAGTACGACCAGGCGCTGGACCACGGCATCCTGCGCACCTTGTGGCTCACGCGCGACGAACTGGCCGCGTGCCAGGAGCGCCACCGCAGCCCCATCGTGCTGCGGTGCGTGGACGATTACCTGGCGGGCAAGCGTACCCCGCTCGAACTGCTGTACACGGACCACTCGGTCTTCGACGGCGGACTCACCATCAAACCGGACGTAACCTGAAATGAGCAAAAAGAAAGTCGTGATCGGGATGTCGGGCGGCGTCGACTCCTCGGTCGCGGCCTGGATGTTGAAGGAACAAGGCTATGAAGTCATCGGCCTGTTCATGAAGAACTGGGAAGACGACGACGATTCCGAATACTGTTCCACGCGCCAGGACTGGATCGACGCGGCCAGCGTGGCCGACGTCGTCGGCGTGGACATCGAGGCGGTCAACTTCGCCGCCGAATACAAGGACCGCGTGTTCGCGGAATTCCTGCGCGAATACCAGGCCGGCCGCACGCCGAACCCGGACGTGCTGTGCAACGCCGAGATCAAGTTCAAGGCCTTCCTCGACCACGCGATGAAGCTGGGCGCCGACCTGATCGCGACCGGCCACTACGCGCGCGCGCGCCAGAACGTCTCGACCGGCAAGTTCGAGCTGTTGAAAGCGCTCGATTCGACCAAGGACCAGAGCTACTTCCTGCACCGCCTGAACCAGGCGCAGTTGTCGAAATCGCTGTTCCCGCTGGGCGAAATCGCCAAGACGGAAGTGCGCAAGATCGCGGAAAAGCTGAACCTGCCGAACGCGGCGAAGAAGGACTCCACGGGCATCTGCTTCATCGGCGAGCGCCCGTTCCGCGAATTCCTCGGCCGCTACCTGCAGCACAAGCCGGGCCCCATGAAGCTCGATAACGGCCAGACGGTGGGCGAGCACGTGGGCCTGTCGTTCTACACGCTGGGCCAGCGCAAGGGCATCGGCATCGGCGGCCTGAAGTCGCACAAGAACGCCGACGGCACGAGCGAGCCGTGGTTCGTGGCGCGCAAGGACATCGCCACCAACACGCTGTACATCGTGCAGGGCCACGATCACCCGTGGCTGCTGTCGGAGCGTCTCGGCGCCGGCCAGGCCAGCTGGATCGCCGGTGAGCCCCCGAGCCCCGAGCCCTGTCGGCCAAGACCCGCTACCGCCAGGCCGACGTGCCGTGCACGGTCGCGGCCGAAGGTCTCGACCGCTTCACGCTGGACTTCACGGACCCGCAATGGGCCGTGACGCCGGGCCAGTCGGCCGTGCTGTACGACGGCGACGTCTGCCTGGGCGGCGGCATCATCGATACGGCCAGCGCCGTCTGATTGTTGCGTTCATCCCCCAGCCACGGCATTTTTGTTCACGATTGTCATTTGTCCATCGTATCTGACACAAAAATGTCGTAACCTCTCGGTATATTGCCACACGGAAATTAGCGAGGATTATCAATGGCCGAAGACATCGTCAACAACGCGACCGAAGTGCTGTCGTTCCGCCTGGGCGGCGAGGAATACGCCATCAGCATCCTGAAGGTCCAGGAAATCCGCGGCTACGACGCCGTCACGCGCATCGCCAACGCGCCCGAGTACCTGAAGGGCGTCGTCAACCTGCGCGGCAGCATCGTGCCGATCGTCGACATGCGCATCAAGTTCAACGTGGGCGCGCCGACCTATGACGCGTTCACCGTCGTGATCGTCCTGAACATCAACAACCACACGATCGGCATGGTGGTGGACAGCGTCTCGGACGTCGTCACGCTGACGCCGGACCAGATCAAGCCGGCGCCGGACCTGGGTTCGACCGTGTCGGGCGAATACCTGCGCGGGCTGGGCACCGTCGACGACCGCATGCTGATCCTGCTCGATATCGACGGGCTGATGGGGTCGGAAGAGATGGGGCTGTTGGCTGCTGCGAAAGACGCGGCCTGATAGCCGTCGTCCCCGCGAAGGCGGGGACCCAAGTTTTACGCGCATCGAAACACATGCAAAATTAGGCCCCCGCCAAGGCGGACGGCTAGTCCGGGGGCGACGTTGTTTTAAAGCGCGACTGCTTCTACTTTCCCGCGTTTTTCCACCCACTGCACGAACGCCTGCGGCGCCAGCGGCCGCGCATACAGATAGCCCTGCGCTTCGTCGCAATCCGCTTCCTTCAGCACGTCCACGACGTCCGCCGTCTCCACCCCTTCCGCCACCACGCGGTGTCCCAGGTCGTGCGACAGCTTGATCATCGCCGCCACCAGTGAGCGCTTGCGCTCGTCGCGTTCGATGCCGCGCACGAACGACTGGTCGATCTTGACCACCTGCGCCGGCAGGCTTTGCAGATAGGCCAGGCTGCTGTAGCCCGTGCCGAAATCGTCGATCGCGAGCCGCACGCCGGCCGCATCCAGCGCCCGCAAGGTGGCCTCGGCCAGCCGCGGATTCTTCATCAGCGCGCTCTCCGTGATCTCCAGCGCGAGGCTCGATGCCGGCAGGCCGTGGCGGCGCAGGCCGTCGACGATGTGCTCGCAAAAGTCCGGCTCCTGCAGGTTCACGGCCGACACGTTCACCGCCACCTGCAGTTCGATACCCGCTTCCCACCACGCCGCCAGCTGGCGCAACGCCGTCTCCACCACCCAGTGCGTGGTCGCGCGCACCATCGACGTCTGCTCGACGATGGGGATGAACTCGGCCGGCGACACGTCGCCGAACGTCGGATGCGTCCAGCGCAGCAGCGCTTCCGCGCCGATGCACGCTCCGCTGCCCAGGTCGACCTTGGGCTGGTACACGAGGCGCAGCTGGCCGCTGCTCTCGAGCGCCGCGCCGAATTCGTTGATGAGCCAGAAGCGGCGCCGGTACACGGCGTCCTGCTCCCACGAGAACACGGACATGCCGCGGTCCATCTCGAACGCGTGGCGCGCCGCCGAGTGCAGGTTGCGCAGCAGGTCCGCGCACGCCGTGGCGCCGATCTGGAACGGCACGATGCCCACAGTGGCCGTCGTCACGAAGCGCGACGTCACCGATTGCGCGCGCTGGCGCAGCCAGTCTCCCAGTTCCGCGTAGAACGCGTCCAGTTCGCTGCCCGCCGGCGCGATGAAGGCGAATTCCGTCGCGCCGATGTGGTACACGGTGCTCGTCCTGCCGATCGTCGCGCCCAGCATGCGCACGGCCTCGCCGACGATCTCGTCGAGGTAGGACGCACCCATCGCCCGCATCGCGCTGCCCAGCTGTTCCGGGCTCGCCAGGTTCACGAGTGCGGCGAGACGGTGTTCGCCGCGCGGGCTGTCCATGGTGAGGTCCTTGAAATCGTCGAGGAACTGCGTGCGGTTCGGCAGGCCGCTGACGGCGTCCACGCGGCCCAGCGCGTGCTGCAGCTCGATCTGGTCCATCACCATCGCCGCAAGGTCGGTCAACGCCACGCGCTCGGCATCCGTGATCGTGCGCGGGCTCGGGCCCAGCACGCAGATCGCGCCCAGGCACCACCCGTCGTGCGTGACGAGCGGCGCGCCCGCGTAGAAGCGCACGCCCGACGAAGCCAGCACGCTGTCGTGGTAGCACGCGTCGGCCTGCAGGTCTTCGATGACGAGCATCGCACTCTCGTCGGCCACCTGCGCGCACGGCGCCTTCATGCGCGGGATCGAGTCGTGCTCGACGCCCACGCGCGATTTGAACCACTGGCGATTGCTGTCCGTCAGCGACACCGCCGCGATCGGCAGGCCGAACAACTGGGCGGCCATGCGGGTGATGCGGTCGAAGGCCTCGCTCGGGGGCGTGTCGAGCAGGTTCAGCTTGCGCAACACATCGAGACGGGCCGTTTCGCCGCGCGGGCGCAGATGGGACAGGGGCATGGTTGCCTTATTTGATTTGACGAATTTGACTAATTTATTGGATTCTGAGCGTCAAATTTCCCAAGGTCAATAAATACTTCGATCATATAATCAAATACTTGCTGGATAAACCGGAAAGCAACAACTCAAATCCGTCAATTTTGTTGATGCGTGAGACACATGCAAGTAGAATGCCGTGACCATGCCGACATCCCGCATCGACGATTCCGACGATCCCGTCCTCACCACCGCTGCCGCCGCGCGCCTGCTCGGCGTGGCCGTCAGCACGACCCAGTTGTGGCTGGAAAGCGGCGCCCTGCCGTCGTGGAAGACGCCGGGCGGCCACCGGCGGGTGCGCCAGTCGTCCGTGCAGCGCCTGCTGGCCGCCAAGGCCGGGCAGCCGCAACCGGCACACGTCGGCCCGGGCACCGATCCGGAGTTCCGGCCCGGTCCCGCGCCGGGCCACCCGCTGCCGCAGGACGAAAAGGCGCGCCTGGCCGCCGTCGCGGCGAGCGGCCTGGTGGACTCGGCGCCGGAGCCCGTGTTCGACCGCCTGACGTGGCTCGCCACGCAGGTGACGGATTGCCCGATGGCGCTCGTCACGGTGCTGACGTCGCGCCGCCAATGGTTCAAGTCGCGCATCGGCATCGATCTCGCGGAGACGCCGCGCGACTGGGCGTTCTGCAGCCACGCGATCGTGCAGGAAGAACCGTTGATGGTGGAAGATGCCACGCGCGATGTGCGCTTCGCGGCCAACCCGCTCGTCACGGGACCGCTGCACGTGCGCTTCTACGCCGGCGTGCCGCTGGTCGATGCGGGCGGTCACGCGCTCGGCACCCTGTGCGTGCTGGACCGCGAACCGCGCCGCCTGCGTGCGCGCGAAATCAAGGCGTTGCAGGAACTGGCGGCCATCGCCGTGGAGGAGCTGCGGCGCCGGGGCTAGGACGGCGCGCTCAGGGCCCGCGGTGCTTCTTGACGATGGAGATGACGGTATTGCGGATCGTGCGCAGCACCGTGTCGGCCTTGAACGGCTTGACGATGAAGCCGTGCACGCCGGCCGCGACCGCCGCCTGGATGGCAGGGGCGTCAAGCGAGCCGGAGACCATGAAGATCAGCGTCTTGGGCAGTTGCGCGCGCAGTTGGTCGACGGCTTCCTGGCCATCCTCGAACTGCTCGCGCGCGATGCAGAAGATGTGCGGCTGGTGCTTGAGCGCGAGCGCAAAGCCGGCCGCCGCCGTATGGGCCTGGCCGGCCACGTCGTAGCCGCCGTCCGTGAGCACGGTGTTGAGCAGGCCGCGCGCTACGGCGCTGCCGTCGACGATGATCGCCTTGAGCATCGGTTTCCTTTCTTCAGTCTGACTCGTAGGCCAGCATGTTCCACGTGACGCCCAGCCGCACGTCGGTCTTCAGTTGCACCAGCTTGCGCGACACCTCGAGGATCTCGCGTTCCGCGCGCAGGCGTTCGCCCAGCGGCGTCTTGAGGATGCCGGCGCCGGCCATGACGGCGTCCAGGTCGCCGTACGCATTCAGCAGCCGCGCCGCCGTCTTCATGCCGACCTTCGACACGCCCGGCACGCCGTCCGTCGGGTCGCCCATCAGCGCCAGCAGGTCGTGCAGGCGCTCGGGCGCGACGCCGAATTTGTTGCGCACCCAGGCGTCGTCGTGCCACTCGCCCTTGAAATGATCCCACACGAGCGCGCCGTGCGCGATCAGCGCGTGCAAATCCTTGTCCGTCGTGGCGACGACGGCATCGCCGCGCCCTTCCGCCAGCCAGCGCATGATGCCCGTGCCGATCACGTCGTCGGCCTCGACCTCGGGCAGCATCAGCACGTGCAGGCCCACCTTGCGCAGGCGCTCGTGGAATTCCGGCAGCGCCTCGCGCAGCACGCCCGGCATCGGCGCGCGGCCTTCGCGGTAGCGCGGATACAGCGCGTGCCGCCACGTCGGACCGCCGTAGTCGAACGCGGCCAGCACGTGCGTGGGCGCGTGCGCGTCGAGCAGGTTGCGGAACGACGAAAATGCGTGGCGCAGCGCGATGCTCGCCTTGAGGTCGGAGTCCGGCTCGGGACTCGCCTCGTACACGCGCCGCACGATGTTCAGGCCGTCGATGGCCAGCAGCTTCGCCATGTGTCCCTTACTTCAGAAAGTCGTATTGCCCGCCCCGTTCAAGCGCGCGCTTGTAGGCCGGCCGCGCGTGGATCTTGTCGAGGAACGCGACGAGATTCGGATATTGTCCTCCCAATCCGCCGCGCGATGCCGCCGCTTCCAGCGGAAAGCTCAGCTGGATGTCGGCGGCGGAAAAATCGTCGCCCACGAACCACGCGTGCTTGCCGAGTTCCCCTTCCAGGTAGCTGAGGTGCTGGCGGATCTGCGGCAGCACGTAGCTGTCCTTGACCTTGTTCGAGATCGCCTTCGCGATCGGGCGCACGAAGAACGGCGCCGGGCTCTTTTCCACCTGGTCGAACACGAGTTTCAGCAGCAGCGGCGGCATCGCCGAACCTTCCGCGTAATGCAGGAAATACGTGTAGCGCAGCCGCTCGGGCGTGCCGGGCTTCGGTGCCAGCGTGGAGCCATAACGGTCGACGAGGTATTCGACGATCGCGCCCGACTCCGCCACGATCGTGTCGCCATCCTGGATCGCGGGCGACTTGCCGAGCGGGTGCACGGCGCGCAGTTCGGGCGGTGCCAGCATCGTCTTCGGATCGCGCTGGTACTTCCTGATCTCGTAGTCCAGGCCCAGTTCTTCCAGCAGCCACAGGATGCGCTGCGAGCGCGAGTTGTTCAGGTGATGGACGATGATCATCGATAGTTACCAGCGTGGGAAAGGCGGTAGCTTAGCATTCTTGCGTACCGATCAGAAGCAAACCGACAACATACTCAGGGGAGATACCCTGTATATCGCTGGCCAGATCAGCGGTCTGAACATTTACAAGACTATAAAAGAATGTTGTAGAGATGCCGCGTCAAGGTCCCAGATTTGAGGAAAATCACTAATTACGGGCGTCATCCAACACCTCCCTGATTACACTCAATAGACCTTTCCACGAAACAATTCACGTTCATGAACTTCCGTCATCTCGGCATCCGCAGCAAGCTCATGCTCAGCATGGGCGTGTGTCTGCTCGTATTCATCGCCATCTCCTCCACCCTCTCGATCTCGATGACCAGTGCGCAGATGCGCGAACGCGTCGTCGGCAACGAATTGCCGGCCCAGGTCAGCGCGATCCGCAACGACATCCAGCGCCAGATCGCGGAACCCGCCGCGATCTCGCTGACCTTGGCCAACAACACGTTCCTGCAGGCGTGGGAAGACGCCGGCAATCCGGACGACGGTCTCGCGGCCTGGACCGCGCAGGCCAAGCGCCTGTATGAGGCCAACCACGCCGCCACCGTGTTATGGGCGTCGGACAGCACCTCGAAATACTTCACCGAAAAGGGTCTCGACCGCACGATCGACAAGACGTCCGATAAGGATGCCTGGTTCAAGAAATTCCTCGACAGCGGCGCGCCCTACACCATCAACCTGGACAAGGATGGCACCACGGGCGTCTACATGTTGTTCATCGACGCGCGCGTGAAGACGCCGGGCGGCAAGCTGGCGGTTGCCGGCCTGGGCCTCTCCGCCGAAGCACTGGCCAACAGCATTCGCAACTACCGCCTTGGCAAATCCGGTTACGTCTACCTGGTGAGCAACGACGGCACGCTGCTGGTGCACCGCGACCGCAGCCTGCTCGACGGCCGCCACGCCCTCGACAAGCAGCCCGGCTTCACGCCCGAGCTGGCGCGCTCGCTGCTGGGCAAGCAGGCGTTCGCCTCCGCGCGTTACGATGCGCCGGCGGGCCGCCAGTTCGTCGCGTCGTCGTACGTGCCGGAGCTGAACCTCTACGTCATCGCCGAGGTGCCCGAAACCGAAGTACTGGGCAATATCGGCCGTACCGCGGCCGTGTCCGCGATCATCGCGGCCCTCGTCGGCGGTGCCGTGGGCCTCGCCGCGATCTGGTTCGTCGCCGGCGCCATCTCGGCCCCGGTGATGGGCGCCGCCGGCATGCTGGGCGAGATCGCCGACGGCGAAGGTGACCTCAGCCGTCGTCTGCAAGCGGATGGCGAGGACGAAGTCGGCAAGCTGGCGCAGGCGTTCAACCGCTTTGTCGGCTCGCTCAGCGGCACGATCGGCAAGGTGCGCGACAGCAGCCATGTGATCGCCGGCGCGACCGAGGAAATCGCACGCGGCAACATGGACCTGTCGGCGCGCACGGAAGCGCAGGCGTCGAGCATCGAAGAGACGGCGGCCGCGATGGAAGAACTGACGACCACGGTGCGCCACAACGCCGATAACGCGATGGAAGCGAACCGCCTCGTGTCCGAGACGGCGCAGTCGGCCGAAAAAGGCGGCGCCGTCGTGGCGGAAGTCGTGCGCACGATGGGCGCCATCACGGAAAGCTCGCGCAAGATTTCCGAGATCATCGGCGTCATCGACGGCATCGCCTTCCAGACCAATATTCTCGCGCTGAACGCGGCCGTGGAAGCCGCGCGTGCGGGCGAACAGGGCCGCGGCTTCGCCGTCGTCGCGGGCGAGGTGCGCACGCTGGCGCAGCGCTCGGCGGCGGCATCGAAAGAGATCCGCCAGCTGATCCTGGATTCGGTCGCCAAGGTCGACGCGGGCAGCACGCTGGCCGACGGCGCCGGCCAAGCGATGGAAGCGATCGTCACGTCCGTGCGCCGCGCGGAAGTCCTGATGCGTGACATCGCCGCGTCCAGCCAGGAACAGAGCATGGGTATCGCGCAGGTCAACCAGGCGATCGCGCAGATGGACGACGCGACCCAGCAGAACGCGGCGCTCGTCGAAGAAGCCGCCGCCGCAGCCGCCGCGCTGCAGGAACAGGCGCGCGAACTGGATGCCGTCGTCAGCACCTTCAAGCTGGCGGCAACCACGCCGGCGCTCGCCGCACCGGCAGGCCGCAAGCTCCTGGCCGCCTGACCCTCCCGGCCGGTTCCCACCGGCCATTTCTTCAAACCGGGGTCAGAGACCGTTTTTGGGCAATTTCCAAAAACCGGGCTCTGACCCCGGTGTTTTGGTGGCGCGTTTGCAGACTTTCCCACGGTTCGGTACCATGCTCGGTTGCAATCTTTATCCAAGGTTGCTCACTCAACCGTCCCGTGGAGACCAATCCGATGCCGCGTTACCGCCTGCCGTCCCTGTCCGTCCTTTCCCTCGTGCTTGCCGCCGCCTTCACCAGCGCGGCGCACGCCCAGACGTCACCGATGGCGCCGGACATCCCGGCCGGGAAGTTCGAGACGACGGTCCCGAACGCCGACTACGTCAAACAGGACGTCATGATCCCGATGCGCGACGGCGTCAAGCTGCACACCGTGATCGTGATCCCGAAGAGCATCGCGGAGGGCAAGGCGCCGATCATGCTGACGCGCACGCCGTACAACGCGTCGGGCCGCGCGGGCCGCATGAAGAGCCCGCACATCACGTCGATCCTCGGCGACGGTGACGACGCCTTCATCGAGAACGGCTACATCCGCGTGTTCCAGGACGTGCGCGGCAAATACGGTTCCGAAGGCGACTACGTGATGACGCGCCCCGTGCGCGGCCCGCTGAACAACACGCAAGTCGACCACACGACCGACGCGTACGACACGATCGACTGGCTGATCAAGAACATCCCGCAATCGAACGGCAAGGTCGGCATGGTCGGCTCGTCGTACGAAGGCTTCACGGTGCTGATGGCCCTCGTCGATCCGCACCCGGCGCTGAAGGCCGCCGTGCCGATGAGCCCCATGGTCGACGGCTGGCGCGGCGACGACTGGTTCCACAACGGCGCGTTCCGCAACCCGAACCTCGCCTACATCGCCAGCCAGAACGCGGCGCGCGGCGAAGGCGAGAAGATCGTCACCGGCATCAACGACGACTACGACGCCTGGCTGCGCGCGGGCTCCACGTCCGACTTCGCGCACCTCTACGGCATCGACCAGCTGAACTTCACGAAGAAGCTGTTCGAGCATCCGGCCTACGACAGCTACTGGCAGGAACAGGCACTCGACAGGATTCTCGCCAAGCGTCCGCTGGCCGTCCCGACGATGACCGTCGTCGGCCGCTGGGACCAGGAAGACATCTACGGCGCTTACGCGACGTACGCCGCCGTCGAGCCGCAGGACAAGACGAATAAACTGAATTCGCTGGTGGTGGGCCCGTGGCGCCATAGCGGCGTCAATTACGAAGGCTCGACGCTGGGCGCGCTGAAATTCACGGGCGACACCGCGCGCGAATTCCGCCGCGACGTCATGCTCCCGTTCTTCAACCAGTACCTGAAGGATGGCGCACCGGCGTTCGACACGCCGCCCGTGTGGTCGTACCAGACCGGCGTCAATCGCTGGCGCCGTCTCGACCAGTGGCCGCTCGTGCCGTCTTCCACGCCGCTGTACCTGAAGCCGGGCTTCGGCCTCGCGTTCGAAAAGGCGCAGGGCAAGGCCGACAAGACGGCCGCGTTCGACGAATACGTGTCCGACCCGGCGAAACCGGTGCCGTTCGTGCCCCGTCCCGTGCACATGACCGACGCCAACGTGTGGAAGCCGTGGCTCGTGACGGACCAGCGCAGCTACTCGGACCGCCCGGACGTGCTGACCTACACGACCGCCCCGCTCACCGCGCCGCTGCAACTGGCCGGCCAGCCGATGGTCGACCTGTACGCATCGACGTCGGGCACGGACAGCGACTGGGTCGTCAAGCTGATCGACGTGTACCCGGACGAATCGGCGGCGCAGCCGGAGATGGGCGGCTACCAGCTGCCGATCGCGATGGACATTTTCCGCGGCCGCTACTACCAGGGCCTGGACAAGCCGGCCGCAATCCCCGCGAACAAGGCCGAGCGCTATCGCTTCGCGCTGCCGAACGTCGACCACGTGTTCCTGCCGGGCCACCGCATCATGGTGCAGATCCAGTCCAGCTGGTTCCCGCTGTACGACCGCAACCCGCAGACGTTCGTGCCGAACATCTTCTACGCCAAGCCGGGCGATTACCGCAAGGCGACGCAGCGCGTCTATCACGCGCCGGGACTGGAGAGTGCGATCGAGTTGCCGGTGGTGCAGGCAGGGAAGTAATCCATGCACTGTGGCTGAGCGGCGACACATATGTTAAATCCGTAGGACTTTCGTGGACGGCAAGGTAGGCTGTACTTTGTCGATTCACGAGGTCCTTTCATGAAGTTCATCGTCACCGCCGGCGCCCTGCTGCTGGCCAGCACACTCGCCCACGCCCAGGCATCCCACTGGGCCTTCAGCTACACCGGTTTCTACGACCAGGAAGCCGCCGCCTTCCTGCCCGACCTGCGCATCGACGGGTCGTTCTCCGGCGTCGATGCCAACGGCGACGGCGTCCTCGAACGGGGCGAGCTGACGTCGCTGCTGGTCGATGCGAAGGGCTACGTGGCCTGCGCGGCCGGCAGCAATATCAACTACCACTGCGACGCCGACAGCTTCCGCTTCTCCGCGGAGAGCGGGCTGTCGTTCAGCGTCAGCGAGTATGCCAGCGATCCGGAAGGCCTGTACGGCGGCGGCCACTTCGCCACGACGGGCCAGATGGTCTACGACTACCAGTTCAATCCGTACGGCGGATCGGAACACCACCTGCTCTGGACGGACGGCACGGCGTTGGCCATGTCGTCCGCCCTCCCCGGCATGGAATCGGTGCCGGCCGTGCCCGAAGCGCCCACGTGGGCGATGCTGCTGGCGGGCATGGGCGGCATCGGGCTGTGGCGCCGCCGGCGCGCCTGATTTCCGCGGTTTGCCCTAGACTGGGGGCATGGGCGCAATCTACATCGGCATCTCGGGCTGGCGTTACGAACCTTGGCGCGGGGTGTTTTATCCGCCCGGCCTCGCGCAGGCGCGCGAACTGGATTACGCGTCGCGCTTCCTGCCCACCATCGAGATCAACGGCTCGTTCTATTCGCTGCAGCGCCCGTCCAGCTACGCGGCGTGGTACGACGCGACGCCGCCCGGCTTCGTGTTCGCCGTGAAGGGCAACCGCTTCCTCACCCACATGCTCAAGCTGCGCGGCATCGAGACACCGCTCGCCAACGTGCTTGCGTCGGGGGTGTTCGCGCTGCGCGAGAAACTCGGGCCCTTCCTGTGGCAGTTCCCGCCGCAGCTGCGTTTCGATGCCGACAAGGTCGAACACTTCCTGTCCCTGCTGCCGCACGACACCGAGCACGCCCTCGCCATCGCGTGCGGCCACGACGAGAAGCTGGCGGGCCGCGCGCTGCTGGAGATCGACGCCGTGCGCCCGCTGCGCCACGCCGTCGAAGTGCGTCACGAGAGCTTCCGCGACCCCGCCTTCCTCGCGCTGCTGCGCAAGTACAACGTGGCGCTGGTGGTGGCCGATACGGCCGGTAAATGGCTGGAGGTCGATGACGTGACGGCGGACTTCGTCTACATCCGCCTGCACGGCGAGCACGAGCTGTATGCGAGCGGCTACGAGGATGAGTCACTGGAGCGCTGGGCAGCGCGGATCCGCACGTGGGCGGAACATGGGGACGTGTACTGCTACTTCGACAACGACATCAAGGTCAGGGCGCCGTTCGATGCGAAGCGCCTGATCGAGTTGGTCAGCCCGACTTAGCGCTGGACGTGCACCTGGATGACCTTGCGGCCCTGCGCATCCTTCTCGGGCAGCGGCTCGGTCTCGCACGTGCCGCACGTATCGCACCCGCTGCCGCAGCTGGAATCCGTGCCGAGCCACTGCACGATGCGGCCCTTGCCGGTGCCGCCCGACAGCCTGTAGACGAGCTTTTCGCGCCACGTCTTGGGCAGGTACTTGACCGCCGCATACAGCGCAGCGAAGGCGACGATGACTGCGACGATCAGATACTGGATCATGCTCAGCTCCCCAGCACGGACCGTGCGATGTGGAAGGTCAGGAACGAGGCCGTGTACGCGAGCGCGAACATGTAGCCGGCCATCAGCAGCGCGTAGCGCACGCTGCCCGTTTCGCGGCGCACGACGGACAAGGTCGACAGGCACTGCGGTGCGAACACGTACCACGCGAGCAGCGACAGCGCCGTCGGCAGGCCCCACGATGCGGCGATGATCGGGGTCAGCGAACTGGCGACGTCATCGCCGCCGCCCGACAGCGCATACACCGTCCCCAGCGCGCCGACGGCCACTTCACGCGCGGCCATGCCCGGCACGAGCGCGATGCAGATCTGCCAGCCAAAGCCGATCGGCTCGAACACGACGGACAACGCGCGGCCCAGCATGCCCGCGATGCTGTAATAGATCGGCGGATGCGTCGCGCCTTCCGGTGCGCCCGGGAAGCTGGACAGGAACCAGACAAGCACCATCAGGGTCAGGATCACGGTGCCCACGCGGGTCAGGAAGATGCGTGCGCGTTCCCACAGGCCCAGCGCCAGGTTGTGCATGTGCGGCCAGTGGTAGGCGGGCAGTTCCAGCATCAGCGGCTGGTGGCCCTTGGCGCCCATCGTGCGCTTGAACACGTACGCGACGGCCATCGCGCTGACGATGCCGGCCGCGTACAGCAGGAACAACACAAGCCCTTGCAGGTTGACGCCGCCGGCCAGTTCGCGGTTCGGGATGAACGCCGCGATCACGAGCGCGTAAACGGGCAGGCGCGCGGAACACGTCATCAAGGGAGCGATCATGATCGTGACGAGGCGGTCGCGCGGATTCTGGATCGTGCGCGCGGCCATCACGCCCGGGATCGCGCAGGCGAACGACGACAGCAGCGGGATGAACGCGCGGCCCGAGAGGCCCACGCCGCCCATCATGCGGTCGAGCAGGAACGCAGCGCGCGGCAGGTAGCCGCAATCCTCCAGCACGAGGATGAAGAGGAACAGGATCAGGATCTGCGGCAGGAACACGAGCACGCTGCCCACGCCGCCCAGGATGCCCTCCACGATCAGGCTGCGCAGCGGGCCGTCGGCCATGGCGCCGCCGACCCATAGTCCGATGCCGTCGACGCCGTTCTTGATGAGGTCCATCGGCACGGCGGCCCAGCTGAACACGGCCTGGAAAATCAGGAACATCGTGGCCGCGAGGATGACGGGGCCGATCACCGGGTGCAGCACGACGTGGTCGATCTGCTCGCTCAGGTTGCCCTTGTCGTTGTCGAAGCTGACCGTCGCGTCGATGATGCGGCGCACCTCGCGCTGCGTTTCCTCGACCGGGACGGCGTCGATGGCGGACAGCGGATTCGGTTTGACGTGCAGCTCGAACGGCATGGCTTCCAGCGCCGCCAGCAGGCCCTTCTCGCCGCCGGCCTGCACGGCCACGGTCTCGATGACGGGCATGCCCAGCTCTTTCGACAGGCGCGCGGTGTCGATCTCGATGCCGCGCTTTTTCGCCACGTCGACCATGTTCAGCGCCAGCACCATCGGCAGGCCGAGGCGCTTGATCTCGAGGACGAGGCGCAGGTTCAGGCGCAAATTCGTCGCGTTGACGACGCAGACGACGGCGTCCGGCGTCTGCTCGCCGGCGCGCAGGCCGGCGACGACGTCGCGCGTGATCGCCTCGTCGGGCGTGTGGGCGTTCAGGCTGTAGGCGCCCGGCAGGTCGAGCACGCGCAATGCGCGGCCGCCCGGCAGCGTGAAGCTGCCTTCCTTGCGTTCGATGGTGACGCCGGCGTAGTTCGCGACCTTCTGGCGCGCGCCGGTCAGGCGGTTGAACAGGGCGGTCTTGCCACAGTTCGGATTACCCAGCAGGGCGATGAGCGGCGTTTTTGCGGCCGCCTGGACCTGCTGATCTACTGCTCCCATGTCGGTTCCATTACTCCGGCTGGATCGAAACCAGCGCCGCCTCGAAGCGGCGCAGGGCGAACGTCGACTGGCCGACCTTGACCGCCAGCGGACCGCCGGGCAGGCCGCGCTTGAGCATGCGGATGCGCTCGCCCGGCACGAAACCCAGTTCCATCAGGCGGCGCGACACGTCGATGCCGCCGTCGCGGCTGCCGACCGCGTTCGGTGCGAGATGGATCACGGTGCCGCTCTGGCCGGCCTTGAGGCTGTCGAGCGTGGTCAGGGTAGGAGCAAGAGTCATGGTGTCGCTTCCAATCAACGGTGCGATGCAGTAACGGATGGGTACATCATAAACCTAAATGCGAATTATTTCTATTTGCGGTTTATCTACTTCCGCTCTCTCAGCCTTCATTTAACGCAACAACGCAACAAAAACGCTTGCATTCGCGATCCAACTTGAGCAGAATACGAAGGGTAATGAGAATGATTCGCATTATAGACCAAGTAGCAACGGCCTGTGATGCATCCACCATCGGAACCGTCCATGATCGTCTGTGTCTGCAATAACATCTCCGACCGCGAAATCCGCCAGGCGGTCGACCTCGGCCTCACGTCGATGGCCGACCTGTACAAGGAACTGGGTGTCGGCACCTGCTGCGGCAAATGCGTCAGCTATGCGCGCGAAGTGATGCACGAACACCTGGAAAGCAAGACCGTCGTTACCGAGCTGCGCCGCGCGCCGGCTGACGGCATCGTCGCCTGATCTCTTCCCGGCGGCGGCCACGCCGTCGATGTTGCTATGCACAATCGATACGTGCGACCGACCATGCGCGACCCGGTCTTGGTAATATGTGACTTCCGACGCATCCGGATTTCACTCCCATGCCCGTAATCCCGTTCCGCCCACCCCAAGCGCCCTTTACGGTCCAGCCGCCTCCGCAGCCCACGCGCCGCGCCGTCATCGTCAAATGGCTGCGCAAGACGCATGGCTGGATCGGTCTCTGGGGCGCGGTGCTCGGCCTGCTGTTCGGCAGCACCGGCATCCTCCTCAACCACCGTGCCGTAATGAAAATTCCTGCCGTCCAGGCGCAGGAGGCCACGGTCCAGGTTCCCTTGCCCAGTCCGGCACCCGGCAGTCCGCAGGCGCTGGCGACCTGGCTCAAGCGCTCGTTACGGCTGGAACCGGAACCGGGGCGCGTAAAAGCCGAGGCGGCGCGGCCCGTCGCGTGGGGCGACAAGTCCCTGATCCAGCCCGCGCGCTGGAGCGCCAGTTTTACTTCACCGTCGGGCAATGTCCAGGCCGAATATTGGGTCGGCAACAGCTATGTGACCGTCAAGCGTGCCGAGAACAATTTCTTCGGCACCTTGGTCAACCTGCACAAGGGCGTGGGCATGAATGCCGCGTGGATCCTGCTCGTGGACACGCTGGCCGGCTCCATCATCCTGCTGTCGCTGTCCGGCGTCGTGCTGTGGTCGCTCACCAACCGGCGCCGCACTGTCGGCATCGTGATCGGGGCCGTGTCGCTGCTGGCGGCGGGCGGCCTGGCACTGGCGGCGATCTGACGATTTGCAGCGGGCGGCACCGGCATGCGACATATGGCGCATGCCCCTGCCCGCCTGCCTCGCGGTTTGCTATGATGCTGTGACGACAACCGCACGAAAAAGGCAATCCATGAAGGGCGATCCCAACATCATCCGGCTGCTCAACGCACAGCTGACCAACGAGCTCACCGCAGTCAACCAGTACTTCCTGCATGCGCGCATGTACAAGCACTGGGGCTTCGACAAGCTGGGCAAGAAAGAATACGACGAGTCGATCGGCGAGATGAAACACGCCGACCGCCTGATCGACCGCATCCTGATGCTGGACGGCCTGCCGAACCTGCAGGCGCTGCACAAGCTCTTGATCGGCGAATCGACGCAGGAAATGCTGGAATGCGACCTGAAGCTGGAGCGCGCGGCCCAGGTCACGGTCAAGGAAGGCATCGCCGCCGCCGAGATCGCGCACGACTACGTGTCGCGCGACCTGCTGCTGGAAATCCTGGAAGACACCGAGGAACACATCGAGTGGCTGGAAACGCAGCTCGACCTCATCGTCAAGGTCGGCATCCAGAATTACCTGCAATCGCAGATGGGCGAATAATACGTCGGCAATTCGCGTGCAATGGTGGGCGGAGGCCGCCCACCCTACGGCAGGCAGATTGAATCAGGCCGCGTCGCGCCAGCGCGCGACCCACTTGTCGTAGAAGCCTATGTCATTGGGCACCGCGCCGCTGACGGCACAGATCGCGCCGGCGAATTCGTTGGCGCGTGCCAGCACCAGCTCCAGCGGCCAGCCGCGCGCGCGGCCCAGCAGGAAGATGGCGGCGAAGGCGTCGCCCGCGCCCGTCGTGTCGATCACGAACGGCGGCACCGGGTTGTCGCGGGTGGCGATGTAGCTACCGTCCGCGCCGAAATACACGGAGCCGCGGTGGCCCAGCGTCACGATCAGCGCCTCCAGCGCAAACCGGTCCATCAGCGCGCGGCAGGCCGCGTGCACTTCTTCCGTCGACAGCGCCGCGTCGTCCGGGCCGATCTGGAAATACCACTGGAACAGCGCCTGCAATTCCTCCTCGTTGACCTTGACGATGTCGGCCGCCGTCAGCGCTTTCGTGACGCCAGGCTCGTTCGCGTGGCCGGCGCGCAAGTTGAGGTCGAGGAAGCGCTTGGCCGCCGGCGTCGCGTCCAGCACGGCCGCCAGCGCGCCGCGCGAGCGTTCTTCGCGCTGGGCCAGCGTGCCGAAATACACGGTGTCGTACGCGCCGCCCGAAACACTTGCCGCGGCGGAGTCGGGGTCGATGAAATCGTAGGCCTGGCGCGGCAGCAAGGTGAGGCGCTGGCTCGTGCCCTGGCGCTCGGCGACGGCGCGGCCCGTTTCTTCCATCGTGTCGATCTGCAGGCCCGTTTCCGGGATCACGAACCGCTCGAACTCGGCGCGCACGGCGGCGCCGTTGCGGTCGTCGCCGATGCGGGTGATCAGGAGGGGCGGTGCCATGAAGGCGGCCAGGTGGCGCGCCACGTTGAACGGGGCGCCGCCCACGACCGGGGCGCCCGCGCCTTCCTCAACGAGCACCTCGCCGAACACCACCGCCATCCCGTTCCACTTCACCATACGCCATCTCCGTCCGTTCGATCGTACCCGGGGCATTGTAGCGCACCAGACGCATCGCGAAAGCGGCGCAGACGAGCAGCGCGCCGGCCAGGCGGATCACGTTTTCCGGATTCCCGCCCAGCCAGCTGTGGTAGTACAGCGGCAGGGTGAAGATCTGGATGATCATCGGGATCACGATGAACATGTTGAAGATGCCCATGTAGACTCCCGTGCGTTCCGGCGGCAGGCTGGACGCGAGGATCACGTACGGATTGCCCATGATGCTGGCCCATGCCAGGCCGATGCCCACCATCGGCACGAGCAACAGCACCGGCGTGTGGATGTGCGGGATCGCGAGCATGCCGGCGCCGGCCAGCAGCAGGCACACGGCGTGCACGACATGCGGCCCGTGGCGGCGCGCGAACGGCACCAGCGCGAACGCGGCGAGGAAGGCGATGAAGTTGTAGAACGCGCCGATCTGGCCGTTCAGCAGGCCCGCGTCGCGAAAGCCCGGCGACGCCGCGTCGCTCGTGCCGAACAGGGTGCGCGCCAGCGACAGCGTGATGAATTGCCAGTAGCAGAACATCGCATACCACTGGAACAGCTTCACGAGGGCCAGTTGCTTCATCGTCACCGGCATGTCGCGCACCGCCGCGCCGATCTCCGCCAGCGTATGCCGCCAGCCGCCGGGCGTGGCGCGCAGCGCGGCCAGTACCTGCGGCGGCAGCGGATCTTCCGGCGTCGTCTTCACGGACCACAGGACGGACACGAGCGAACACACGGCCCCGATCAGGAACGCGGCCACGACGACCTGCGGGATATGGCTGCCGTTGACGGCGTCCTTGTCCATGCCGATCCACACGAGCAGCGACGGCGTCAGGTAGGCCAGGGTCTGGCCCAGGCCCGTGAACGCGCTTTGCGTGAGAAAGCCGAGCGAGTGCTGGCTCGCGGGCAGCTTGTCGCTGACGAACGCGCGGTACGGCTCCATCGTCACGTTGTTGGCGGAGTCGAGGATCCACAGCAGGCTCGCGGCCATCCACAACGTCGGGCTGTACGGCATCGCCAGCAGGCCGAGGCTGCACAGGATCGCGCCGATGAGGAAGTACGGCGTCCGTCTCCCCCAGCGGCTGACGGTGCGGTCGCTCATCGCGCCAACCAGCGGCTGCACGAGCAGGCCCGTGACGGGGCCGGCCAGCCACAGATACGGCAGGCTCGCCTCGTCGGCGCCGAGGTATTTGTAGATGGGACTCATGCTGCTCTGCTGCAGACCGAAGCTGAACTGGATGCCGAAGAATCCGATGTTCATGTTGACGATCTGCCAGAACGTCATGCGCGGCTTGGCCATCATATCTCCCAGCGTTCGATGAATGGACGGTAGAACGCGCGGTCGTCCGGGACGGCGCCGACGATGCCGCACACGGCGCCGGCGAACTGGTTGGCGCGCGCCAGCGTCACGTCGAGCGGCCAGCCGCGCGCGCGGCCCAGCAGGAACACGGCGGAGAAGGCGTCGCCGGCGCCGACCGTGTCGGCCAGCTGCACCGGTGCCGTCGGCGCGCGCGTGGCGTGGTATGCGCCATCGGCCCCGAACCAGACGGCACCGCGCGGGCCCAGCGTCACGATCAGGCCCGCCAGGTTGAACACGCGCAGCAAGGTCGCGCACGCGTGGCGCACGTCATTGCATCCCATGTCGTCCGTCGGGAGCCGCATGTGGGTGTACCAGCCGAACAAATCCTGCAACTCCTCTTCGTTGACCTTGACGATGTCAGCCGCGTGCAGCGACGCGAACACGCACCGCTCCGTCACCTGCCCTTCCCTCACGTTCAGGTCCAGGTAGCGGCAGGCATCCGTCGCGGCCAGCAGCCGCGCCAGCGCATCGCGCGATGCCGGCTCGCGCTGGGCCAGCGTGCCGAAATACAGCGTCGCGGGCGCCGCAGCCGTCATGGCGGCGACGGCGGCATCGGCCTCCATCGCATCATAAGCCTGGTGCGGCAGGATCGTGAAGCGGTGGCCGCCGTCGCTGTGGCGTTCCACACTCACCCGGCCCGTCGGCAAGGTCGCATCCACCTGCAGCCCGGCCATCGACAGGCCGAAGCGCTCGAACTCCGCACGCATGCGGGCACCGTTCTCGTCCAGGCCCACGCGGGTCAGCATCAGGGCATCCTGTCCTAGCGCGGCCAGGTGGCGCGCCACGTTGAACGGCGCGCCGCCGATCACCTGGCGGTCGCCGAAATCGTCGACCAGCGCTTCGCCGAAGACGGCGACCGGTCCTTGCACATTCTGCGTCATGTCATCCCTCGTCATAGCCACGCCTGGTCCCACGGCGCCAGACTCACCGTGCCGGCGCGGCCGTACGCGGCCAGGTCGACGGTCAGCTCGCGGCCGGAAAAGTTGAAGAGACCCAGGAAGCGCTCGCCACGCGCCAGCGCCAGCAGGGCCGGGTCGCCGGCGGGCAGCACCGTGCACGGCGCGCCGGCCGCGAGATCCGGCGTGTCGCGGCGCTGCTTGATCAGGCGGCGCAGGCCCGCGTACGCACGACCTGCGGGCGTCGATGCATCGTCGCGCTGCGCGTAACGCGTTTCGTCGAACGGCGCGCGCTGGATCCAGCGGCTGTCGTGCGCTTTCGCCGGGTCGGCGAGATAACTGTCGTCGTTGGCCATCGCCAGCTCGTCGCCCATGTACAGCATGGGCAGGCCGCCGAAGCACAGCGCCAGGCCGTGCACGAGCAGCAGGCGCCGCAAGCCCTCATCGGATCCATCGAAGCCGCACAGCGCGGCGGCCGTGCCGTTGGTGGCGAGGCCGCCCTGGAAGCCGATGCCGCCCTTCTCGTTATAACAACGCGCGACGGCGGCCAGGCGATCGAGATTGCCCGCCTCGGCCAGCAGGTGTTTCCAGCCGATGTCGTCGTGGCAGCGCACATAGGTCAGCCAGCTCGCGCCGGATGGCAGCGGCGGCGTGGCGGCGGCGACCGCGCGCACGAGGCCCGCGTCTTCCTCGGCCAGCGCGGCCCAGCCGGCCGTCATGAGGGTGCTGTGGTAGGCGAGGTGGCATTCGGGCGCGGCCGCGTCGCCGAAGTACGCGGGCAGTTCGCGCGTCGGCACGATCGCCTCGGCCTTCAGCAGCACGCCCGGCGCGGCGATATCGACGATGGCGCGCAGCGCCTGCAGCAGCAGATGCGCTTCCGGCTGGTTCATGCAGTCCGTGCCGAGGCGCTTCCACAGGAAGGCGGTGGAGTCCAGGCGGAACACGTCGATGCCGCGGTTCGCAAGGCGCAGCAGCGCCGCCGCCACGGCTTCGAACACGGCCGGGTTGGCGTAGTTCAGGTCCCACTGGAATGGATAGAACGTGGTCCACACCCAGCCGCCCATCGCATCGACGTGCGTGAAATTGCCGGGCGCCGCCTGCGGGAACACCTGGCCCAGGGTGCGTTCATAGGCGTGCGCCTTGTCCTCGTCCAGCACGTGGAAGAAGGCGCGCATGGCGGTGTCGCCGGTCATGGCGCCCTGCGCCCACGGATGGTCGTCGGCCACGTGGTTCAGGATCAGGTCGGAGCACAGGCTGATGCCCGCTTCGCGCAGTGCCGCCGTCAGGTCTTCCAGGTCGGCCATCGTGCCGAAGCGCGGGTCGACCTCGTCGAAGCTGGCGACGGCGAAGCCGCCGTCGTTCTCGCCCGCGCGCGGGCGCAGGAACGGCAACAGGTGCAAATACGTGACGCCCAGGTCGCGCAGGTGCGGGATGCGTTCCTTCACACCGCGCAGGTCGCCGCCGAACTTGTCGACGTACGCGCTGTAGCCCAGCATCGTCGGGGCGCAGAACCAGTTGGGATCGTCCTCGCGGGCGGCGTCGAGCGCCTGCAGCGCGGCCGGGCGCGCGGCCATCAGGCGCCCGATCCCGGCCAGCAGGTTGTCGAACCAGGCCGTGTGGCCGGGCAGATGGCCGTACAGGCGGTGCAGGCGGTCGGAAAGCACGGCCTCGTGGCGCGCGAAACGGCGCTCGGCGTCGGCGTGGCGGCCAGCCGGCAGCACCTCGAGCAGGCGGCGCAGGGAATGGGACATCGTCGTCATGAATCTCTGGGAATCGAAAGTAAAAGGCCGGCTTTGAGGCCGGCCCAGTGCATCAGAACGCGTACTTGACGCTGGCCTTCACGGCGCGGCCCGTGATCGAGCGGGCGGCGTGACCGTCGCCTTCGATCTCGGTGTAGCCGATGCGGTTGAACAGGTTGTTGGCGTTCACGGACAGCTGCACCTTCGGCGTCAGCTGGTAGTTCAGGAACGCGTGCACGACGGTGTAACCGGGCAGGACGAGCGTGTTGGCATCGTCGCCCCAGCTTTTACCCGTGCCGACGACGGCCAGGCCGAAGTTGGCCGCGCCCAGGTCGTAGCTCGGCGTGAGCTGGTACACGGCGTGCGCCTGGCGGCGCGGCGTGTGGCCGATGGTCGCTTCGCCGCCCGGTGCCGTCGCGGTGATCTTCGCATTGGTCAAGGTGAGGCCGCCCGTGACGCGGAAGTCGCCCACGCGATAGGCCGCTTCCAGTTCGGCGCCTTTCGCGTCGTAGCTGTTCGCGGTCGACAGCTGCGTCGTCGCTTCGTAGTTGCTCTCGCGAGTCTTCGCATGGAACAGCGTGAGGAACGTGGACAGACCGCCGCTGCGCCATTTCACGCCGCCTTCCAGTTGCTTCACCGTGTTGATGCTGATCGGCGCGCTGCCGTCCAGCGGGGTGCCGAACAGGATGCGGTCGGCGTTGAACGCGACGCCTTCGCTCGTGCGGGCGAACAGCGCCAGCGACGGCGTGACTCTCCAGTTGCCGCCCACCGAATACGACGTGTGGCCGATGTCGTAGTCGACGTGCTGCACGGTGCCCGGCAGGTAGCTGGCGGCATTGGTGGCGATGTTGGCGCTGCCGCCGGCGTGCTGGCGGTCGCGGCGCACGCTGGCGTCCACGTTGACGGTGCCCTGCTCCCAGCCGATGTTCGCGTACGGCGAATTGGTGCGGTATTCGACGTCGACGGCGCGCGAGCAGCAGCCACCGAAAGCCGGACCGACGTAGCCCGGCGTGCTGCTTCCCGTCTTCAGCAACGCCGGATTGTCACCGGTCGCCTGCATCAGGTACTGGTTGAAGTTCCAGGTCAGGCCCAGCTTCTGCAACGACGAGTACCAGCCCGCCGTCACGTTCAGCTTCGCGCCGTCGATTTTAAAAGTCTTGGTCAGGCGGGCATCGTTCAGCGTGTTGCCCGCGTCGTCGATCGACGTGTTGAAGACGACGGCGTTGAACGCGCGGCCGTTGTAGGCCTTGCCGGCGTCGGGGCCCGTGGCGAACGTATAGCTGCCGACGGTGCCGCTGTCGGCCGGGAAGACGCCCACGAAGCGGCCGCTGTTGGACGCCTTGCGGAACTTGTCCGTCACGGTCCAGCCGTTGCCCAGGTCGAACGAGCCTTCCAGGCCGATCGCATTGCTCTTCACGGACAGGCCGTCGTTGACGTCGCTCGCGACGTGGCCGTTGCCCTTGGTGAGCGAGACATCCTGCACCCAGTACGGCGAATAGAACGACGCGTAGCGCGGGTCGATGCCGGCGATTTCCGAGATGTGGCCGTTGTTGACCAGGACCGGCACGGGCAGCGCCGTCGGGCTCTGGTCATCGAGGTGCTTGAGCGAGACGCGCAGGTAGCCGCCGTCGAAATCGTGCGTGAAGTTCGCGCGCAGCTGGCCGCCCCGCTCGTCCTTGCCGGCCGCGTTGCGGATGCCTTCGCCGCGGCGGTAGAAGCCGCCGACGAAGAAGCGGTCGCGTTCCGAGATCGGCGCGCCGTAGTCGAAGTCGACGCGCGTGCTGTCGTAATCGAGGCCGCGCGTCAGGCCGATGCTGCCGCCCTTCTGCGCACCGTCCTTCGAGATGAAGTTGATGATGCCGCCCGGCGAGTTGGTGGCGAGCGTCGAGGCCGAGCCGCCGCGCACGGCTTCCACGTGGTCGAGGGTGCCGTCGATCTTGATGTAGCTGTCGGGGGTGATGAAGTTGAAGTCGCCGAACTGCAGCACCGGCAGGCCGTCTTCCTGCATCTGCACGTAGCGCGCGCCGCCCGCGGAGATGGGCACGCCGCGCACGGTGATGTTGGCATTGCCTTCGCCGCCCGACGATTCCGAGCGCACGCCGGGGATCGAGCGCAGCACTTCGGCGGCGCTGGTCGGCGCGAGGTTCTGGATGGCGTCCGCTTCCAGCGTGCTGACCGAGACGCTCGACTTCATCTTGCTCGAACCGGTCGGCGTGCCCGTCACGACGACGCGTTCCATCTTCAGGCCATCGGTCGACGATGCCGCCGGCGCGGCGGCTTCCTGTGCGGACGCCGCACCCAGGTGCAGCAAAGCCAGCGCCACGGCACGCGCCGTGTGCTTCATGCGAACTTCCATGTCTCCTCCGTTTGTATTCGATTTGTTGGCACCTTGTCAGGCACGTGGCCATTATTTCGCGATTTTTGGAAAATTGCAAACGATTGCAATACCGTTGCAAAAACGCCGCAAGTGGCTGAACAGGCTAGATTGGCGCCAACGATAGATAATCGGCGGCGCATTTTGCAAACGTTTGCAAATCAATGTGCAACGAGGGCCGGACGGAAGCGCCGGGACAACGCCCGGTCAGGCGCTGGCGCGGACGATCAGTTCGGTGGGAAGCTGGACGGAGGGTGCGCTGCGGCCGTCGACGAGGACGAGCAGCGCATCGACGAGCGCGCGCGCGGCCACGTCGCGCGGCTGGGCGACGGTAGTGAGCGGCGGATGGAAGTAGCTGGACAATTCGATGTCGTCGTAGCCGACGACGGCCACGTCGGCCGGAATGTCCTTCCCCTGCTCGCGCATGGCGTGGATGGATTTCATCGCGAGCAGGTCGCTGCTGGCGAACAGGGCATCGTAGGCGACGCCGCGCCGCGCCAGCTCCGCGACGGCCTGCCCGCCGCTCTCGGGCAGGAACGACGAGGCCACGTGCAGTTGCGGATCGGGAGACAGGCCGTGCGCGGCCAGCGCTTCCACGTAGCCGCGGTAGCGCTGCTCGACTTCGGGCAGGCTCGTATCGCCGAAGAAGGCGATGCGGCGCCGGCCCTGCGCCAGCAGGCGTTCCGTCGCGAGGCGGCCACCCGTGACGTTGTCGCCGCCGACCGTCGTGTACAACTGCTGCGGCAGCTGCGCGCCCCAGACGACGAACGGCACGCCGCGCGCGGCCATCTTGTTCAGTTGATCGTGGTGGCGGCCCTGGCCGATCAGGATCACGCCGATCGCACGCCCGCCGTCGAACGGCGCGGCGGCCGCGTCGACCTCATCGGCATCCACGCGCGAGACGAGGATGTCGAAGCCCTGGGCGCTGAGCGCGTCCGCGAGACTGCCCAGCATCGACAGGAAGAACGGGTCGGACAACTGCTGGCGCGTGGCCTGCTCGATCGGGATGACGACGGCCACCGTGCGGTTCTGCTGCAGCCGCAGGTTTTGCGCGCCGATGTTGATCGTGTAGTTCAGCGAGCGCGCGAGGTCGAGGATGCGGTCGCGCGTTTCCTGGTTGACGAGAGGGCTGTGGCTGAGCGCGCGCGAGACGGTCGACGTCGACACGCCCGCCAGGCGTGCGATGTCGGCCATTTGCAACCGCCGGGACGTCGAGGACATCGGGTCAGTGCGGGACGGTGTCCTTGAACGACGGCCGTTCCGACAGCTTGTCGAACAGGCGCGCCAGATTCGGGTACGGCGTGCGCCAGTCGATGTCCGGGAAGCGGAACGACAGCCAGCCGAGCGTGCAGCCGACGGCGACGTCGGCCAGCGTGTAATGGATCCCCATGCAGAACGGCTGCTCGCCCAGGTTTTCCGACATCACGGCGAGGCCGCCGTGCACCTTGCCCAACTGGCGGTCGAACCAGGCCTGGCTCTGCTGGTCGGCCGGACGCCAGTTGCGCTCCAGGTAGGCCAGCACGGCGGCATCCAGCACGCCGTCCGCGAGCGCTTCCCACACCTTGACGTTGGCGCGGTCGCGGCTGTTCGCCGGAAGCAGCTTGCACACGGGCGTCAGCGTGTCGAGGTATTCCGCGATCACGCGCGAGTCGTACATCGTGCTGCCGTCTTCCATCACGAGGCACGGCACCTTGCCCAGCGGGTTCGACGCAGCGATCTTCGTTTCCGGCGCCCAGACGTTTTCCAGCTCGAACTGATAGTCGAGCTTTTTCTCTGCCAAGACGACACGCGCCTTGCGCACGTAGGCACTGGTGAAGGAACCGATGAGTTTCATAGATGCTCAGTCATGTGGATTGGCAGACAGTATAGCATCGGCCTATCGCCCGCCGAACGCCGGGGAACCGCCTGCAACGGTGGCCAAATGAGACTTGACAAAGCGGCCAACCCCAGCTCGCCGATGGTAGAATCTCGTTTTTGCACTCACCGCCTCCCTCCTCCCATGACCTCTACCGCATCCTCCTCGACCCTGTCGGCCCTGTCCCCGCTGGACGGCCGCTACGCCGCCAAGACCGACAAGCTGCGCCCGATCCTGTCGGAAGCCGGCTTCATGCACCACCGCGTGAAAGTGGAGATCGCCTGGCTGCAGGCGCTGTCGCAGGTCGGCTTCGCCGAACTGAAACCGTTCTCCGCAGAGGCAAGCGCCCTGCTGGACAAGCTGGCCGCCGACTTCTCCGACGCGGACGCCGCCCGCATCAAGGACATCGAGGCCGTCACGAACCACGACGTGAAAGCCGTCGAGTACTGGCTGAAGGAACAAGTGAAGGACGTGCCGGAGCTGGTGGCCGCCTCCGAGTTCATCCACTTCGCATGCACGTCGGAAGACATCAACAACACGTCGCACGGCATGATGCTGAAGGCGGCGCGTGACGGCGTGCTGCTGCCGTCGCTGCAGGCTGTCATCGCCAGGCTGACCGAGATCGCGCACACGAACGCCGACCTGCCGATGCTGTCGCGCACGCACGGCCAGACCGCCAGCCCGACCACGCTCGGCAAGGAATTCGCCAACGTCGTCGCCCGCCTGCAGCGCGCCGTGAAGCGCATCGCCGACGTGGAAATCCTCGGCAAGATGAACGGCGCCGTCGGCAACTACAACGCGCACCTCTCGGCCTATCCGGGCTTCGACTGGCCGGCGTTCTCGAAGAACGTCATCGAACAGCGCCTGGGCCTGACGTTCAACCCGTACACCATCCAGATCGAACCGCACGACTACATGGCCGAGCTGTTCGACGCGATCTCGCGCACGAACACGATCCTGCTCGACCTGAACCGCGACATCTGGACGTACGTGTCGCTCGGTTACTTCAAGCAGAAGCTGAAGGCCGGCGAGATCGGTTCGTCGACCATGCCCCATAAAGTCAACCCGATCGACTTCGAGAACTCGGAAGGCAACCTGGGCCTGGCCAACGCCGTGCTGCGCCACATGGCGGATAAACTGCCGGTCTCGCGCATGCAGCGCGACCTGACCGACTCCACGGTCCTGCGCAACATCGGCGTCGGCTTCGGCTACGCGCTGCTCGCGTACGACAGCTGCCTGCGCGGCCTGAACAAGCTGGAAGTGAATCCGGCGCGCCTGGAGCAGGACCTGGACGCGAACTGGGAAGTGCTGGCCGAGCCGGTGCAGACCGTGATGCGCCGCTACGGCATCGAGAACCCGTACGAGCAACTGAAGGAACTCACGCGCGGCAAGGGCATCACCCGCGACGCGCTGCAGGAATTCATCGGCAAGCTGGCGATTCCACAGGATGCCAAGGACCTGCTGCTGGCGATGACGCCGGCGAATTACACCGGCCTGGCGGCGCAGCTGGCGAAAGCCATCTGATCAAACGAACCGGGGCGCGTCCCCGGTTTTTTTATCTCTGCCACGTGAACTTGACGCCCACCGTCCTGGGCACCTCGGTCCGCACGGACGCCACGCCATATTCCGCGTGGCCGCCATTCAGGTTCGTCCCGATCACCGACAATTCCATCCCCGGCGCAAAACGCCAGCCGAAGCGGGCATCGACAGCCCAGTAGGCCGGCACGTCCGGGAATCCCAGCACGCCGTTGCGGCGCACGGCCAGCTCCAGTTCGCGCGCCGCGTCGATCACGTGGCTGGAGCGCAGCTGGGCCGTGTACGCGGGGTCGCGGCCCGTCGTCATGAGGCTGCCCAGGTCCTGGCTGCCGAGCTTCAGCGCGAATTCCTCGTGCAGCAACGTGGCGCCGGCCGCCAGGCGCCACGCCTGCGTCATCTGCACATTGCCCCACGCTTCGATGCCGCGCGCCTGGCCTTCCATCAGGTTGCCGAACACGATCTGTCCGGCAGGCGTCAGATCCTGCGTGCGCAGGTGGTCGTACAGGTTGCGGAACGCCGTCACGGAATACGACACGATCTGTCCCGCCTGGCCGCGATAGCCCAGTTCGAGCACACGCGCGGTCTCCGTCCGCACGCCCCGGCCGCCCGCCAGCAGGTAGGGCGGCGCACCGGGCACGTAGGCATCCACGTCCAGCCGCGACGGCGCACGCACGGTACGCGACGCGGCCGCCCAGAACGCGTGCTCGGGCGTGGCGCGCCAGGACAGGCGCAGGTTCGGCAGGAATGCCGTGCCCGTGTACGGATTGCGCTCCCAGCGCACGCCGGCCGTGACGCGCAGGTCGTCGCGCAACGCCACCTCGTCCTGCGCGAACAGGCTGCCCCAGGCCTGGCTGGCGCGCGCGGGCAGGAAGGCGACGAAGCGGCTGTTGTCGACGTGGTCACGGCTGTAGCGGTATTCGCCGCCCCACACGATGCTGTGCCGGCCGTGCGCGGGCAGCGTGTGCTGCAGTTGCAGGTCGACGATGTCGACAGTGTCCGTGAACGTGGGCGGCACCTTGCGGTAGCGGTAGTCGTAATACGCCTGCGCGGTCACGCTGCCGCCGCCGTCGAGCACGTGGCCCCAGCGTCCCGTGACGTTGGCGCCGTGGAGCTGGATGTCGTTCAGGCCGACATCCGCTCCCGGCGCCGCGATGACACCCGGCGCCGGCTGCCCTTCGCGGCCGCGCCACGCATTGGCGTTGACGCTGAACCGCTCCGCGCCCCGTTCCCAGTCGCCGCGCCAGCCCACCTGGCCTTGCGTCCAGTCGTCGTCGATCGCGCGGCCGGAGGCGAGTTCGCTGTGCCCCAGTGCGAACACCTTGCCATAGGCGCGCCAATGGCCACCATTCATCGTGCCGCCGTGGCGGAATGCAGCCTGCGCGCCGTTGTCGTCCGCGCGCAGCACGAGCAGATCTCCCTGCGTGGCGCGCGCGTGGCGGGTCGTGATGTTGATGACGCCGTTGACGGCATTCACGCCCCACAACGTGCCGCCGGGGCCGCTGATCACCTCGATCCGCTCGACGTCTTCCAGCATCACGTCGGGCTCGTCCCAGAACATGCCGGAGAACAGCGGAGAATAGACCGAGCGGCCGTCGATCATCACAAGGAGCTTGTTGGCCGGGCTGTTGCTCGTACCGTTCATGCCGCGCGCGGAAATAAAATAGTTGGCGTTGCTGCTGCGCGCGGCCTGCAGGTTCGGTGCAAGGTTCAGCGCTTCGACGAGATTGCGGGCGCCCGAACGGCGGATGTCTTCCGCCGTGATCAGGAACACGGAGGCCGGTGCATCCTGCAGGCGCTCGGGCCGGCGCGAGACGGACGTGACGTCGATGTTCGCCAGCTCTTCGATCGACAGGTCGGCGAACTCGGCGCGCCGCGCCGCGTCATCGGCATGCGCCGGCAGGGTCGGCACCAGCGCCGCCAATAACAGGAGCAGACCGGGCGTGTGGTTCATTATGTTTTATAAATTTATTTTTTCAACATTTTACCTTCGCGCCTGCACAGCCCGGTACGTGCACACGGTGAAATGGTATATGCACAACGGATTATCCCACTGGCTGAACAAAGATATCCGTATGGATAGCTTCCGCGTAATTTTTGGAACCGTTAAAGTATCCCTATTGCAAAACCACGCTTACCCGCAACTCATGCTAGTGTGCTAGTTGTTTGGTAAGATTTAGTTCTAATTCGTACTAATTCATCGGAGACCCGTCATGCAGCGCTACACCACGACCGCCATCGTGCTTCACTGGCTGATCGCCGTGCTGATCATCGGTGCGTTCACGCTGGGTCTCGTGATGACGGACATTCCCGGCATCTCGCCCACCAAGCTGAAGTATTTTTCGTGGCACAAATGGGCCGGCGTGACCGTGCTGCTGCTCGCGACGATCCGCCTGCTGTGGCGCCTGAAGAACCGTCCGCCCGAGCTGCCCGCCACGATGCCCGCGTGGCAGCGCGGTGCCGCCCACGGCCTGCATCACCTGCTGTACGTGCTGATCTTCGCCGTGCCGCTGTCCGGTTATTTCTACACGCTGGCGGCCGGCTTCCCGGTCGTCTATTTTGGCCTGTTCCAGCTACCGGTATTCATCGCCAAGAATCCGGCGCTGGCCGAGACGCTGAAGCCGATCCACTACTGGCTGAACATGATCATGGCCGGCCTCGTCGGCCTGCACGTGGTCGCCGCCCTGAAGCACCAATTCGTCGACCGCGACGGCACGCTCGGACGCATGCTGCCCGGCCGTTCCCACTGAAGGAGATCATCATGAAATTCACCCGTGGCGGCATCGCCGCCCTGCTCGCCGGCGTCACCCTCATCGCCAGCGCCGTCCCCCTGAAAACGGATGTCGCGCACAGCAGCGTCTCGGCCGTGTTCAAGCAGATGAACGTGCCGGTCGAATCGAAGTTCAAGAGCTTCAACGCGCAGATCGACTACGACGCGGCGCACCCGGAAAAAGCGACGGCGCGCGTGGACATCGACACCGCGAGCTTCGACATCGGCGAGGCCGAGTACAACAAGGAAGTGGCCGGCAAGGACTGGTTCAATGCGGCCAAGTTTCCGAAGGCGACCTTCGTGTCGTCCGCGATCAAGCCGGCCGGCGCGGGCAAGCTCGCCGTCTCGGGCAAGCTGACCATCAAGGGCAAGACCCAGGACGTGACCTTCCCCGTCACGATCAAGCCGGAAGGCGGCAAACAGGTTTTCGAAGGACAGCTGCCGATCAAGCGGCTGGCCTTCAACATCGGCGAAGGCGAGTGGAAGGACACGAGCATGGTCGCCGACGAAGTCGTCATCAAATTCCGCGTCGCCGCGGGACAGTAACAGTCAACACCTACCCATCGTTAAAGGATTGCCTTACATGAAACTCAAGCACCTCGCCCTGCTCGCCGTCGCCTTCGCTTCCAGCGCCGCCTTCGCCGCCGATACCTACAAGATCGACTCGAACCACACCTACCCGAGCTTCGAGGCCGACCACTTCGGCGGCCTGTCGAACTGGCGCGGCAAGTTCGACAAGACGGAAGGCAGCATCGTCGTCGACCGCGCGAACAAGACGGGCACCGTCGACATCACCATCGATGCGAACAGCCTGGACTTCGGCCACGCCAAGATGAACGAGCATGCGAAGGGTCCGGACATGTTCGACGTGGCCAAGTACCCGAACGCCACCTACAAGGGCAAGATCGTGTTCAAGGGCGACGCACCGTCGACCGTCGACGGCGAACTGACGCTGCACGGCGTGACCAAGCCGGTCACCCTGCACATCAAC